>NZ_SSOB01000015.1 GCF_004801405.1 Cohnella fermenti | reverse complement strand
ATGCCGGAAAGTCCAGTCCCTTTTTGATTTTCAAAGAACGAAGTACTGGGAATTTGGCGACCGATTCCCAGCCCCCTCGGGGGCTGGGAACTAGCCTTCAAGTGCTTTCAAAACATACTATACGAGGAGGAGAAAAGATGAAGGTATTGCTCGTGGACGACGAACGGCATGTGCGGGAAGCGATCAAGCTGCTGGTCGATTGGGAGGAGCTTGGCATCGCGGACATTCTGGAAGCCGATAACGGCGAGGATGCGATGGCGGCGATCGAGCGGGAGGCTCCCGACATCGTCGTCACCGACATGCGGATGCCGCTGCGAGACGGCGTGGAGCTGCTGGCGTGGATGAAGGAGCGCGACTATCCGGGGCGGCGCATCGTCGTCAGCGGCCATGACGACTTCCATCTCGTCCGCAGCACGATGAAGTACGGCGGGCAGGATTACCTGCTGAAGCCGGTCGACCCGGAGCAGCTTCGCGAGGCGCTTGGCAAGGCGGTCGCAAGCCTCGAGCAGGAATGCCGCGAACGGAGACTGACGCAGAAGCGGAATATCGAGATGAATCGATTGAAGCCGGTCTACTGGGACAAAATCTTCTCGAACCTCGTGACGGAGCCTGCGTCGTTCGGGGCCGTTAGGGAGACGCTGGAGGAGGAGTTCAAGCTTGGAGGCGCGCGTCAGGCGCGGGTCGTCATCCTCAGCCTGGACACGGCAAACCGCATTGTCATGAGCAAGTACAGCCGCAATCGCGACCTGCTGTTCTTCACGGTGACGAACGTCTGCAACGAGTTCCTGCGCTCGGAGAGGCGCGCCTTCGGGTTCGCGTGCCGCTCCTGGAACAGCGAGAACGAGGCGCTGATTCTGCTGTGGGAACGGCACGGGGAGACGGCGGAGCTGCTCGAGCGGATCGAGCAGGGATTCGAAGCGACGCTGAAGTGCCGGTTCGACCTCGGAGTCGGCTTGGTCGAGGCGTTCCCGGACGGACTCCCGATCTCGTACGAGTCGGCCCGGGCGGCGCTGAAGCAGCGTCACCTTCATGGCCGCGATTCCTGCATCTATGAGCCGGAGCCGGGCGAGCGGGGCCGCGATCGCAACGTCATGGCGGATATCGCGCGCTACATCGAGGACAACTACGACCGCGAGCTCACCCTTGCGGACATCGCAAGCCAATTCTACCTGAGCCGGGAATATATCTCCCGCCGCTTCAAGCAGGAGTTCGGCGAGAACCTGTCCGACTTCCTCGGCCGCATCCGCATCGAACGCGCCAAGCTGCTGCTCGCCAATCCGCTGCTACGCATCGCGGACATCGCCGAGAGAGTCGGCTTCTCCGACGAGAAGTACTTCAGCAAGGTATTCAAGAAGCTGGAGGGCGTCTCGCCGAACCAGTACCGGAAGTCGGGCGGCGAGGAGTAGGGGTCGGGCGGGGCCGGAGATCAGGGCGGAGACGGAGATCAAGCGGTTCAGCCGCCTGCGAGCAAGCGACCGATCTGCTCCTCCGCGAACAGCTCGCTCAAGGCAAACGAGATGCACGGCAGCTTGTCCGAGACGACGCGGTCCTCGCCCTCGAACAGCTCGGTCAGCGTCAGTCGGCCGCCGTCCTGCCCGTAACGCTCCAACGTTCGGGCCACCGGGTCGAGAATCCAATATTCCTGCACGCCATGCTTGCCGTAGATAGCCAGCTTGCTCACCTTGTCTCTATTCCTGGAGCCGGGCGAGAGCACCTCGACGACAAGATCGGGCGCGCCTTCGATGCCTCGCATCGTCAGAATGTCGGTCCTGCTGCGATGAACCAAGACGACGTCCGGCTGAATGACATTCCGCGGGCTTAAGATGACGTCAAGCGGCGCCGTTAGAATAAAATAATCGGAGCCGCAGCTCTGCGTGGTCAGGTAGGTCAGCTTGCCGCCCAGCAGTTGATGCACAAGCGACGGACCCGCCATCCGCTCAAGCGCCCCGTCGAGCACCTCGTAGCGCTGTCCGTCCTCCGGCAGCTCCGCGTAGATGTCGTAAGTCACGCGCTTCTCTCTGATCGCCGCTTCCCGTTCCTTCTTCGAATCCATCGCAAGCAATCCCCCTTTAAGCAGAAGCACCCCGTCAAAGCGACACATGACGTGTTCAGCTCTGACGGGGTGCTTCCCCGCGTTTGTACCTGCCATCATTATGGACAATGCTGGGTAATCTGTCAACCCCGGGCCGGCTTCGGAGCTCCTTGCTTGTGCAAGCGGCCCATCCACTCGTCGAACGGGAGCTGCGCGAGCGATGTCGGAATGAGGAGGTCCGCCTCCGAGAAGTCCATGAATGCGGTCAGCTCGTTCGGGACCGCGACGCCGAACAGGCCCGCGGCCTTCGCCGACCGCAGGCCGTTCACCGAATCCTCGATCGCCACCGCTTCCTCCGGCCGCACCCCGAGGGAGGCGATCGCCAGCCTGTACAGCGCCGGGTCCGGCTTCACCTTCTCCACCTCGTCCGCCGTGTGAATCGCCTGGAAGTAGGATAGCAGACCCTTTTCCTCCAGATGGGGCATGACCGAACTCCGATACGAGCTCGTCGCGAGCGCAAGGCCGAACCCCCGGCGCGATGCTTCCTCCAGAACCGCCAGCACGCCCGGACGCACCTCGACGTTCAGCACCTTCTCCGCATACGACATCTCGTACTTCCGCCGCAGCTCCTCGCGGTTCAGCAGCAGCCCCGTCTGCTCCTCCAGATCCGTGTACGGATCGTAGCCGCCCCAGGTGCCGATTCCCTTCGCCCATCTGGCGAGCGAGAGCTCAAGCCCATATTCGTTGAAGATGCCGCGGAATGCGTCGTAGGCCACCGATTCGGTATCCATGATCGTTCCGTCGAAGTCAAACACGATAGCCCGTATCACCGCTTCACCACTCCTCTAAATATCGATCTATATATCAACCCGGTAAGGCAGCTTCAGCTCGTCCGCCGGCAAGCCGTTGATCCCCCAGTTCACCCGAGGCGACTCGATCAGCACAATCTCCAGGTCGTTCGCCGTCAGCCCGCAAGCTGCGGTTCTCTCGTAGATGAGGTTGATCAGTTCCTTCTTCGCGCGGTCGGAGCGCCCTTCGAAGATCAGAATCTCGATAATCGTATAATGTTCCGAGTGTCCTGCAGGGTACACGAAGTCGTCCCGCTCGAGCCAGAAGAACCGTTGGAACTTGTCCTCCTCCGGGATGCCGAACGCGTCGACAAGACTCATGTGCACCATGTCGGACAGCGTCAGGCGAATGGCTCCGAGCTTGTCCCGAATGCCGTATATTTTCACCAGTACCATGCAGAATCGCCTCCTTGCCCCTATTATACGAATCATCATAGCATTATTTTCAGAAAATGATTCTAAACAATTTTGCAAACTTTTGTGTCTTCGAATGGACGGAATTCGGAATTGGCACCGTTTACGGAAGAGCCGTTCGACCGGCGCGGCCGATTGCAAGCGAACGCAGTGACAGAACCGTCACAAAAGAACGCCCCCTTTCCCATTAGTTTGTCTGAATCGTGAACAAGCCACCCCCGCACTCCTTGCGCTCCCCCGTCATATGCTGACGTTAAAGCTTCTGTGCCGATTGCCATGGGCTGGCTTGATGAGCCGATTCCCTCCGCCTCTTCCCCTTGACATGGGCCTCTGTTAAGCGTACTCTTGTTTTATATCGACATTACAGTAGGTCAAAAAACGTGCGATCCGAAGGAGGTCTCCAATGTCGCCCCGAACGAAGGAACAGAACGACGTCATTCGCGAGCAGCGCTTCCGCCAGATTCGCGCCGCCGCCGCCGACGTTTACCTGACAAGAGGAACCGCCTTCGAGATCCGCGACGTGGCGCTGCGGGCCGGAGTCGGTTACGGAACCGTCTACCATTATTACAACAATAAATTCACGCTGCTCGGCGACCTGCTCTGGGAAGCGTTCGAGACGGCCCGGGAGCTGACGGAACGAAGCCTTCCCGCAAGCGCCGCCCCCGGAATGGCCAAGTGGGAAGCGCTGGAGCGATTCGCCGCCGACCTTCTCGCCCTGTGGGCCCGCGAGCCGGCAACCTTTATTCTGTACAAAATGGCATCCGAGAAGTTCCATCAATTGCCCGTCGGAGCGACTGCGGAGCTTCAACACCGCTTCGAGGCGGAGCTGTTCGAGCCGATTGCGGCGGCATTCGCGGGAATCGTCGCCTCTCGCCGGGCGGAGGAGATCGCCAGCCTGCTGTTCGGCTCGCTGATCGGCTGCGCCGGGCTGGCGCTCTATCGCGGCTCCCCCGCTCCGGATGCGGAACGCACGTCGCGCCTGCTGCTCGCCGGAATCAAGCAAACCGCAAGCGAACGAGAGGAGAACTGAACGTTGGTTACACTAAAATCGCCAAGCGAGATTGAACAGATGAAGCCGGCGGGAGCGATCGTCGCCGCCTGCCACAGCGAGATCGCGAAGATGATCCGTCCGGGCGTCACGACCTGGGACATCGAGGAGCTCGTCGACGACATGCTGCACCGCGCGGGAGCCCGAGCCTACACGAAGGGCTACAAGGGCTACAAGTACGCCACCTGCGCTTCGGTTAACGACGTGATCGCCCATGGGTTCCCCAACAGGACTCCGCTGAAGGATGGGGACCTCGTCAAGATCGACATCGTCTCCCAGCTCGATGGCTGGATCGGAGATTCGGCTTGGAGCTACGGCGTCGGGGAAGTGTCCGAAGAAGTGAAGAAGCTTATGCGGATCACGAAGGAATGCCTCTACATCGGCATCGAGCACGCCGTCATCGGCAACCGGCTCGGCGACGCGATGGCTCCGCTCCAGAAGCACGCCGAGGAGAACGGCTACTCCATCGTCCGCGAGTTGGCCGCCCACGGCGTCGGGCGCGAGCTGCACGAGGAGCCGAGCTTCATCCACGTCGGCAATGTCGGCAAGGGCTTCCGCTTCAAGGAAGGCATGGTGCTGACGATCGAGCCGATGGTCAACGCCGGCACGTGGCGCATGAAGATCGACGGCGACGGCTGGACCTGCCGCACGACGGACGGACGGCTGTCCGCGCAGTACGAGCACACCATCGCGATCACGCAGGACGGCCCGGTCATTCTGACGGATCAAGGATAACAGTAACGGCAACGAGAAAAAACCAGCTCCTCGGCGATAACCGGGAAGCTGGTTTTTGGGGATTGGGGTTTTATGCGATTGTATGCGGTTTTTCACATTCGTCTGCTCGAATTGGTGGCAATCGGGTAACATCGGACTCCATCGGTAATCGCCAACGACGACTGCCTTCACTTATCGCGCCGTTATCCGGATCGCGATGCCGGTCGGGTCCTTCACGCGCAGCTCCGCTCCTTCGTGCTCGCAGGGGTACTGCGCAGCTTGGAGCCGGGCTTCTATCTCCGAGAAAGCCGCGATATCGGGCACGACGATCTCGTAATCCTTGAGGCCGACCGCGCCTTCCGGAGCCAGCTTCGCGCCGACGCCCGCCCACGTGTTGAGGCCGATATGGTGATGGTAGCCGCCGGCCGAGACGAACATCGCGGCATCGCCGTACATCGCCATCAGGTCGAACCCGAGCAGCTCGCAATAAAACCGGCGCGTAGCCGGAAGCTCCGACACATGCAGGTGAATATGCCCCATCGTCGTCCCCGCAGGCAGTCCCTCCCATCGCTCGTTGCCCGCGAGCTGCAGCAGGCTCTCTACGTCTACGGGGTCGGTTCCCATTCTCACAGCGCCGGTCGGTTCGTATTCCCAAGTGTCCCGAGGACGGTCCGCGTAGATCTCGATGCCGTTGCCGTCCGGGTCGTTCAGGTAGAACGCTTCGCTCACCCAGTGGTCGCCCTGCCCGAGAGGAACGCCGTTCTCGGCAAGATGGCGGACGGTCAAGCCAAGCGACTTGCGGTCCGGCACGAGAATCGCGAAGTGATACAGCCCGGCGTGCCGGCGCGCAAGCGGAACCGGGTTCGGCACTTCTTCAAGCAGAAGCAGCGGGCGGCCGCCGTCCGTGGACAGCTCCGCCGTGCGGCCGATCTCCTTCACGAAGTTGAAGCCGATTAACGACTGGTAGAACCGGATCGAACGCTCCAGGCTGGCGACCTTGATGCTTACGAGACCGATGCGGGCGGCGGGATGGATGGATGCCATGCAGAACTCCTCCTTGGGGTGTGGAACGAATCGAATCGTAATTTAGTTACCTTTAGTAAGTATCATACTATTATTCTCACACACCGTCAATCGCCGCTGTCCCTTTTTCGCCAAAGGGTGCCTTATCCCCTCTGATCAGAATCCTAATTATTGGAAATTCCGACCACCCCTGAACGGCAGGGATAAGGCACCCTTTGGGGGAAACCCAGATTGGCACACAGGAATTACCTATATTATGGAAAACCCTATCCCCTCAGCAGCTATCCGTTAGTCTCCACTCTCACGCATCGCCTTCATGCCGAAGAGGAACGTGTCGATCATCAGCCTCAGCGACTCGTCGAGGCCGACCTTCATCCGGAAGGCGCCCTGCCGCTCCAGCGACGCGAACCCGTGGAGCAGGCTGCGCAGGCCGCGGACCGCGTGAATCGCCGCTTCTCCTTCGAGTCCGTATGCCCCCACCGTCTCGGCCGCGCGGCTCACGAGCTCCTCCTTCCCCGCCTTAAGCTCCGCGTCCTCCGGTTCGCCGACGAGCTGCACCGACTCGTACAAGCCGGGATTCTCGCGCGCGAAGGCAATGTATGCATAACAGAAGCGCCTCAGCGCCTCGTCGCCGTACAGCCCGGCAAGCTGCTTCGCCAGTTGGCCGTTGAAGAGGGCGAGGCCGCGCAGCGCAAGCTGGCGGCGAAGCTCCGGAAGCCCGTTCACGTGGTTGTAGAGCGACGGAGAGCGGACGTTCAGCTTCCCCGCGAGGGACGCAAGCGTGACGGATTCGAGTCCGCCTTGGTCGGCCAACTCCGTCGCCGCGTCCAGCAGCGTGCCCAGATCAAGACCGATTCTCGGGGACATGAGCGTTCTTCCTCCTTCCGCCGGGCGACCCGTCCTGCCGTCCGGTGTGCCATGAGTGCCATGCCCGTTCCGCCTCCGCCACGGCTCGCGCCATCTCCTTCGCCGGGCTCGCGAGCATTCTGCCGTGTCCGACGGCGAGCAAGGTCGGCTTGCGCTCGAGCAGACGCCGGACGCTGGCCAAGCTGTCTTCCTTGCTCCAGGTCGCCATCGCCGGGAACGGGAACAGCGGCCGTACCTTGCCGGACACCGCGATGCCTCCTCTGAGCTGCAACGCATCCCCCGCGAGCAGCGCACCGGTGCGCGTGTCGAGGAACGACATCGAGCCCGGCGTATGCCCCGGCGTCGCGATCGCCTCCAGCGAGCCGACACGGTCGCCGTCTCGCAGCAGAATGTCCGGCTTCGACCGGATCGCGCCCAGCTTCGGAACCGAGCCCTTGATCGGACCCGCGTGCTCTCCCGGTTCCAGCGAGGCATCGCCGGCGAGCAGCCGGGCGTCGCGAGCCGAGATCGCGAACTCCGCCTCCGGCAGCGCCGCCTTCAGCGCGTCGAGCGCGCCGATATGGTCGCCGTGCGCATGCGTCAGCACGATGCGCCGGATCGGCTTGCCCAGGCGTTCCGCCGCTTCCCGTATCCCCTTCGCGCTGAACGGAAGCGCCGTATCGATCAGCGTCAGGCCGTCGTCCTCCTCCACGAAGTACGCATTCACCGGGAAGAAACGAGGCATAAAAGCCAGTTGGACCACATTCCCCTCGCGGGTTATTTTCATCAGAATCATTCCCTTCGCCCATAAACTAATGTCGTTAGTTTTATAATAACTAATGACATTAGTTTTAGCAAGGATTATTCGCTGAACCCGAACAATTGAATGTCCGCATCCAGCCCCTCACAGCTCGACAGCCTCACTCCGCGTTCCCCGAATCCCTTCTCCCAATCGATCCTCTCGCATACATACTCCTGTTTGGCATCGTCCTGACCGGTATAGATGTCCCGCGAATAATCCATCCTCAGATGAATTCGGCCGTCCTGCTGGTCGGAGACGAGATCGTAGATGAGCTTGCCGCCCTCGATCGTATTCGCTACAGCCAATACATAATCGTACTTCTTCTGCTTCGCGCGCTCGATGAAGCTGTCCATCCGGTCGCGGTCCTGCTTGTCGTAATGGATCAGCACATTGGAGCTGTCGATGAGTTCGGCATAATCGTTCGTGCGATTCAGACAGCCGCTCAGGCCGATGGTCAGCGCGACCAACGCGAGCAGCGCAGCGTTCCTCCGTATCTTCAACTATGGCTCCCCCTTCTCCCGGATCGACCGGCTTGTCTCCTTTATAAACGTTCCTGTTCTGGAAAAGTTTCCTTGGTGCCATGTCCGTTGATCTTGCGAGTCGGATTCGATGCGTTGGGTTTGCTATAATAGAGGGAATATCGACCATGCGGCGCGGCTTCCTGCAGGCGCCGCCAGAGGAGGAATCGCTTATGCGCATTGTCGTGCTGGACGGATACGCCTTGAATCCCGGCGATCTAAGCTGGGAGGAGCTTCGCAAGCTTGGGGACGTCGTCGTGCACGACCGAACGCCGGCCGAGCTTATCGCAGAGAGGAGCCGCGGCGCTTCCGTCTTGCTCACCAACAAAACGCCGCTGAGAGCGGACACGATCGCGTTATTGCCCGAGCTGACCTACATCGGGGTGCTGGCCACCGGCTACGACATCATCGATATCACCGCCGCATCGGAACGCGGAATCACGGTGACCAACGTCCCTTCCTACGGGACGGAGTCGGTCGCCCAATTCGTGATGGCGCTGCTGCTCGAGCTGTGCCACCGGATCGGCGACCACAGCGAATCCGCTCGCTCCGGCGAGTGGGCGGCGAGCCCCGACTTCTGCTATTGGCACTCCCCGCTCGCCGAGCTGGCGGGCAAGACGATGGGCATCGTCGGCATGGGCCGCATCGGCGAGAGCGTGGCACGGATCGCGGCCGCCTTCGGCATGCGCGTCATCGCCTCGGGCCGCCCCGGCACCGCCGGAACGAATGCCGGAGCGCCGCCTGCCATCGCGCCGCATGTGCCGCGCGTGCCGCTGGACGTCCTGCTCCGCGAAGCGGACGCAATAAGCCTCCATTGCCCGCTGACGCCGCAGACCGAGCGGCTGATCAACCGCGACACCATCGCGCTCATGAAGCCCGGCGCCCGGCTCATCAACACCGCCCGCGGCAAGCTGATCGCGGAGGCGGACCTTGCCGCCGCGCTGAACGAAGGGCGGCTCGCGGGCGCTGCCGTCGACGTGCTGTCCACGGAGCCTCCGGCCGCGGACAACCCGCTGCTGTCCGCCCGCAACTGCATCGTCACGCCGCACATCGCCTGGGCGACGGCGGAAGCCCGCAAGCGGCTGATGGACATCGCCGTTGCCAACCTGCGGGGCTTCGCCGGCGGAGCTCCGGCGAACGTGGTATCCTAAGCCCGGCAAAATCGCTCGATAAAGCAACTATCTTCCACCAATTGGCGTTTATTATTTAGTGGAACAATTTAACAACGCCAAAGAGGGGGAGGGGACAGCTTGATCAAGAAGGCGGTCTATGGCGCGGTTGCGGGAATCGTTCTGGCCAGTTGGCTGGGGAATTATTCGTATCGCGAGTATTACAGCCTGCCGAATCTGGTCTTCCTGCGGCACTACATCGAGACGGAGACGATTCCGGCCGTGGCCTTCGATCTCTATTACGTTGTCGACAAGGATGATGATCGTACGCCTCTCAGCGTCACCGTTGCGGAGCTTCCGGAGCTGCGGTTCGATCCGCCTTACGTCCATCAGCAGCTCAGCAGGCAGACGATCTATGTTCTGCGCGGCTATTATAACGAGGGAGCCATGGCGGATAGGGAAGCGATGGAGCCGCTTCGGCTGCGAACCGTTGACGTGCATTACAGCAATGGCGAGCAGAAGACGGAGGACATTGGCGAGATCGTAGTCAAGCGGTCGGCTTGGCCGCTCGCTGCATCGACAGATGCGTCGAGGCAATCCCCGGTCACGATGCTGTCTGCCGGGGGATCAAGCGATAACGGAGGCTTCGGCTCCGTAAGGGCGGATCGCCCCGTGCGCCTCGAAGGCGTATCTTCGGCCTGGCTGGAGAGCTTGGGCGATTCTCTCGAGTATGAGTTGACGCCGAACCCGGCCCTTGGCGACTCCGCCAATCTTGAATCGGGCCAGAGCGCCCGGCTGGATTACCGCTTCAAGCTTGACGATGAAGAGCGGATAAACGCCTATGAGCTGAGGCTGAGGATGAACTTCGTAGAACCGAACGGCGAGCAAAGCGACTACGTGGTGTTCGCCCGCGCCGATCCTCACCCGACGGAGGCCGAGATGCGGACGTTCGTCCGAGCGGAGAGGGGGAGGAAGGAATGAGCCGAGCTTACGTTAAACTCGCGTGGGGCCTCGCCCTTGCCATGTTCTCTCTGCGGATAGGCGGCTTCGACCTGCTGCCCGACATCGTCGGGTACGCGCTCGTTCTCGCGGGACTCGCCAAGCTGAAGGACCGCCAATCGGGATATCGCATCGCCTGGATGGCTTCCATTGTCCTGCTCGTCTACTCCGTTCTGCCCTTCCTTGGCGTCTCCACCCGCTACGAGCTGTTCGAGGAAGGCCGGCAGGGCGGTATCGATCTGGCGGTCGTTATGTTCGGCATCGCCGGTCAGATGCTGCTCGGCTACGGCATTCTCGACGGCATCCGCACGGCCGCGCTGCAGACGGAAGGGGCTCGGGACCTGGCTCGCACCGCCGCAACTCTGTGGAGGTGGACCTTCGCGCTCGGAGCCGCAACGCTTGTGCTATTCCCGTTCCAGCTTAACTTCGCGAATAGCGGGCTGTACCTGCTCTTGGCCCTGCTCACGCTCGGCTTGCTGGCGACGAACCTGTGCCTGATCGTCTTCCTCTCCCGCAGGCGGAGAGCTCTCGGAGCGCTGCATCGGCAGCATCCTTATTAATCGCACATAGATAACAGAGCGAATTGGTATCTCAACATCCGAGATTATGATGAGATGTCCTCAACCACGGCTTCGTCTCAATGATTCGATGCGCTGCAAGTCGATCCCCGTCGCTTCGGCGATGTCGTCAGCCGTGAAGCCTCTGGCTAGCATTCGCAGCACGATTTGTTTATCTCGGGTCTCTATTCCCTGCTCTATTCCTTGCTCAATCCCTCGCTCAATCCCTTCGTTCGTCGCATCCTCCAGCCAGGTGGCCCGGTCGTGCAGCGCCTTCTCTCTCATCTGGTACAACCGCCGCGTCACCTCGTCGCTGGCGAGTTGGTTCAGGCGGTCTTCCGCTTCTCTGATCATCTCATCCACCTCCATCAATTCTTCCAATTGTTCGGGTGTCACGTCCTGCTCCAGGAATCTTAGCCAGCGGTGCAGCGGATCATCGATGTCGAAGGCAACCTCCTGAAACTTCGGGCATTCGATGTAATGCAGCTCGAGCGCATCCGTCAACAAATAGTGCTTCTCCTCATCCTCATACAAGTGAAACGTACTGTGATACCTGGCGAGCGGCAAATAACGATGGTCCAGAATGTTGATGCTGACCACACGCTTCAGATCGGCATAAGCTTCCCCTCTGTGGATCGAGTCGACCATCATCTGCGCCGCGTAGTACAGACTCCGCTTCTCCATGACCGGGAATCGCCGGATTTGCATCTCGACGTTAATGCTATCCCCTCTGTCGGTCTTGCACAGAATGTCCAGGACAACCTCCTTGTCGCCGATCCACTCGCCGCCCAACTGGGTCTCGCCGATAATGACCACGTCCGCAATGCGCTGACTGCCGCTGCGTCCGAGCACCGCATTCAGCAAGCTGATCAGCAGGCACTTCCCCGCTTCTTCTCCGAATAACCGCCGAAACAGATAGTCGTTCTTCGGATTTAATCTCTCCGCCGCAAGCGCAGGCTTGCCTTCATCAATGGCTGGTTCGTTCGTCATCCATTTGTCCTCCCGATTATAACATAAAAAAACACGCGCCTCCTCCCATCTCGCCGTATGGCGGGATATCGAGGGATGCGCGTGCTTCGCGACATGAATTCAAGTTGCTGTGAGTATACCAGCAAGGAAGCAGTTTGTAAACGGGAACACGGCCGGTTCATCAAGTCGACGAACTTGACGGAGCGGCTCTTGATTCGGTCGAACCTATACTATGCTTATCCCTGCGACGCCGGACCTTGCTTGACCGCCTTCACGTCGTACAGGTTCACGGTCGTGCTGATGATGTATTCCGGCGGCTGCTGGCCCTTGCTGTCGCGGTGGCCCTGGATATGCTCCGGGCTCTTCTCCCAAGCCTTCCACGCCTCCTCGGATTCCCAACGAATCACCACGAGAACTTCGTCGTGCTCCTTCGTCCGCTTGTTCACCATCACGTTGACGTCAACCAAGCCTTCGCGTCCGTCGAACTTGCTGGGTCCGCTGAACCGTTCGATCACCTTGTCCGCATGGCCCTTCTCGACGACGATCGCTCTTGTCATGACGAGCATATTCCCATTCTCCTCTCGATTGCCTTCTCGAACGGCCTGCGCCGCTCCCATCGCCCCTTCTTGTCTCTATTGTCATGTTAGTTGATAATCGTTCTCATTGTCAAATCGCTCAAGCGTCGATTTTATACGTTTTTTCACATTCGTCGGCTCGGATGGAAGGGGAATCGCGGCGTTTTATGTGGTTTTTCACATAAAGAAGGACAGTTCCGGTCGGAACTGCCCCTACGAATGTGATTTTTCGCATAAAATCGCCCAAGCTGACCGTTATCGTTCCGCTTCAATGTGGTTTTTCACATAAAATCCTGGTGCAGGTGGGGCTTATCCCTTACTTCTGAAGCATGTGGAACACTTGCTCGACATCCTTGTCGCCGCGTCCGGACAGATTGACGATCAGAATCCGATCCTTGTCCAGGGTCGGAGCCAGCTTCTTGGCATAGGCGATCGCATGGGCGCTCTCCAACGCAGGGATGATTCCTTCCACGCGGGACAGCTCCTGGAAGGCGGCGAGCACTTCCTCGTTCGTAACGGTCGCGTATTCGGCCCGGCCTGTCACCTTCAGGTGGCTGTGCTCCGGCCCGATGCCCGGATAATCGAGCCCCGCGGCGATCGAGTACGTCTTCTTCGGCTGGCCCTCTTCGTCAAGCAGCACGAGGCACTTGAAGCCGTGGATGATGCTCGGCACGCCTTGGGTCAAGGAAGGAGCTTGATCCGGCTCGACGCCGATCAGACGGACGCTCGGCTCGTCGATGTAATGGGCGAACGCGCCGATCGCATTGCTGCCGCCGCCCGCGCAGGCGATGACCGCATCCGGCAGACGGCCTTCCTTCTCCACAATCTGCCGCTTCGACTCCTCGCTGATGATCGACTGGAAGTGCTTGACCATCGTCGGGAACGGATGCGGGCCGACCGCGGAGCCGAGCAGGTAGAACGTATTCTTGTAATTGCGAACCAGATCGTCAAGCGCCTCGTCGACCGCATCCTTCAGACGTCCCTGCCCTTTGTTGACCGGCACGACGGTCGCGCCGAGCAGCTCCATCCGGAACACGTTAAGCGCTTGGCGGCGCGTATCTTCGGCTCCCATATAGATGACGCATTCCATATTGAACATGGCGCAGGCCGTCGCCGTAGCGACGCCGTGCTGACCGGCGCCGGTCTCGGCGATGATCCGCTTGGCGCCCATCCGCTTGGCCAGCAGAATCTGCCCGATGGCGTTGTTGATTTTGTGTGCTCCGGTATGATTCAGATCCTCGCGCTTGAGATAGATCTTGGCGCCGCCCCACGCTTCGGTCAGCCGCTCCGCATAGGTGAGCGGGTTCTCGCGGCCCACGTACTCGCTCAGGTAGTAGCGAAGCTCCTCCTTGAAGGCCGGGTCGTCCTTAAACTTCGTAAATTGCTCGCTCAAATAATTAAGCACTTCCTGCAATTCCGGCGGGACGAAGCTCCCTCCGAATTCTCCGAAGTACCCCTCTTGCTGCAACGATTGCTCCATGGGTAAGCGCCTCCAACTTGAGAATTGATCCTCTTCCCTTCCTATCCTATCATAAATTTTCCATGGATACGCGGACAAAAATAAGCGGGGCCGAAGGGAGCCTGCGGGCGACGATTTGGCGACGATTTGGTGACGATTTTATGCGGTTTTTCATATTTGTGACACCCCAAACCCTCCCCATCCGCGGATTTTATACGATTTTTCACACCTATCTCGCTCCGAACTCCCTCCGCTCGCCGATTTTATGCGGTTTTTCACATAGAATGGCCATCCGAAGGGGAAAAAGAGGCGGTTGTATGCGGTTTTCCACATAAAAACGGTTATCCGAAGCGAGCAGAAGGCTGCCGGCAAGCTGACGAGACAAAGCGGCACAGGGAGAAGCTCCCCATGCCGCTGTTTGTCACTTTCGAGCCGGACTCACTGCCACGTCAGCGTTCCCGTATCCGACGAGCCCGCGGACGAGGACGAAGAGGTGAACGTCCGGTTGCTGCCGCCCTCCCAGGTGACGTTGCCCGCTGCGTCCTTCTTGATGAACTTGTACTCGAACGTCGTTCCCTTCGGCACGCTGACCGGCAGGAACCAGACCGGATAATCCGGGTTGAGGAACGCCTCCGTCGCCTTCGTCGGGTCCCAGTTGCCGAGCTCCGGAATGTTGCCGACCACGTAGATGTTCTGCCCGTAGGTCGTCGTCGCGTTCACCTTGAAGATGACCTGCACCTGGTCGTCCGTCAACACCTCGTAGCGGAATTGGTTGCTGACGTTCGAGCCCTTCGTGACCGTGATCTGACGAACGCCGGTCGCAACGCTCGGAACGATCGCTTCGATCACGTTGTCGCTGTTGGAGACGACGGTTGCGGTTGTCGTGTCGAACTTGACCGTAACCGAGCCGCCCAGGCCGGTTCCGTAGATGTACACCGTGTTGCCGGCGCGGCCCATCGTCGAGACGACGTCGCCGAGGCGCGGCACCGTCGTGCCGAGATCCGGATTGTACGACCAGACGTTGACTTCGCCTCCGGACAACGTGAAGGAGGCCAACTGGTTCTGCCCGCTCACCGTGCTGACCGTGTTCGAAGAGCCGTACAACAGCCCATCCAGCGCGTCGCTGTACGTGCCCGTCGGCAGCGACGTGTTGATCGCCGGCACCGTATACGAGGTATCCGGCTGGCGGTTGATTGCGACGATCACCTGCTTGTCGTAGAACTGGCGCTTGTAGACGAGCACGTTGTCCGTGCTGTATAGAATGTCCGTCGTCCCGTAGGCGATCGCTTCATTCGATTGGCGAAGCGCGGACAGCTTCTTGATCGTCTTGTATGCCGTCGTCGTCGTATCGAACGTCGATTCCGTCTGCATGAACACCCGGCCCGCGATATCGCTGCTGTCCGCGGACGTCAGGTATTGCTCGGTTCCGTAGTAGATGTTCGGCGTGCCGCGGCTCGTGAGCAGAGCGGCGAGCGCCGCGTGATACGGCTTGTCGTTCGGCTGAATGTAGCGGAACCTGGTCACGTCATGATTGTCGAGGAATGTGACCGCCTGGTTCTCGTACTCGTAATCGGCGCTCGTCTGCGTCAGCATCGAGCCGAAGTCGCTCATCGTCTCCGAGAAGCTGCCGAAGGCGTTCGTCGCCGCGCGGAAGAACTCGAAGTCCAGGTTGTTCACGCCCGTGCGGTCCGGGAACGACTGGTACTCGTCGTACTTCGAGTCCGGACGGCTGATGAAGAACTCGCCGAAGTGCGACACCGGACCGCCGCTTGCCGAGTCGACCGCGTCCTTGAAGCCCTTCACGAACGCCGGGTTCTCATGCAGCGTGGCATCGTGGCGGAAGCCGTCGATGCCCTTGCTCTTCCAGAAGAGCGCCGCCTGCTCGAGGTAGGCCGCAACCGCTCCGTTCTCCTGCGAGAAGTCCGCCAGCGAGCCGAGGTCCTTGTGCCGGTAGCCGTACCGGCTGGAATCCGTGCCGCGGTCGCCGAGACCGTGGAACCAGCCGTTCACGTCGTTGTTCGGGTCGGCGAGCAGGTTCTCCACGTTGCCGTCGCTGTTGTAGTCGACCGGGTTGCCGTTCGTGTCGAACACGTAGTTGCCGCTGCTGTCCTTGTCCGGCTCGTACAGCTTGCCGTCTTCCGCGGAATAGCCGTCCGTCGGGTTCTGCCAGCGGCTCGTATGATTGGTGACGAAGTCGATGACGAGCTTCATCCCGTTGTCGTGCAGCTCGTCGCGCAGCTCCTCGAACTGCTGCATCAGGCCGAAGTGCTTATTCGTGGCAAAATAATTCCGGACATGATAGCCGTGGAAGCTGGTCCAGACGTCCACTCCGCCCCCGCTCTGATAGTCGTTGATCGCGGTGTCGCGGTTCTCGTACGGAGCGGAGATCCATACGGCCGTCACTCCCATATCCTTCAGGTAAGGGATTTTGTCGATGATCCCTTGCCAGTCTCCGCCTTGATACAGCTTCAGATCGTCTCCGTCGCCGATGCCGTCGGAGTTCGAATCGTCGAACAATGCGCTGCTGGATCCGGACGGAACGTTGTTGGACGTATCCCCGTCCACGAACCGGTCCGTGATGATCTGGTAGACGACATCCTTCGGCGTCAGCGGCCCGAGCGCCCCCGATGCCGTTACCGCCGAAGCTTGCTGCGAAGGAATGAAGCCCCCGCCGAAGACCAGCGTAACCGCCAGTGCCGCCGTGCTTGCTCGAATGCTCTTTTTCCACTTGCCCATCTTCTCATCTCCTCCGATTGTTGGTTAAGTCTTGGCGATGATGATCGGTCTAAGCTGAACATTCCGTTCCTGTTCTCGTTATCCATCACCTCCCTTCATCGCTGGCCGTTCCCGGCCCCTACTCCAGCCTTCGTGCGCTTCGCCTCACCTTCATCTCGACCTTCAATCTCTCCAGCCGGCTCGGCGCACGGCCGTTCTCCATCTGCGCCAGCAGCAGGCGCACCGCTTCCCGGCCCTTCCCGCCGATATCCTGCGCCACCGTCGTCAGCGGCGGCGACGCGAACCGGCCGAGGTGCAGATCGTCGAAGCCGACCACGGACAGGTCCCGCGGAACGGCGATTCCCCGCTCGCCAAGGCCGCTCATCAAGCCGATCGCCGCCACGTCGGACGTCGCGAACACGGCGGTAACGCCGATCAGCTCCGCAATGCGGGCTGCCGCGCTGCTGCCGCCTTCCATCGAAGGAGGGGCTTCGATGACCAGATTCGGCCGATAGCCGATGCCCGCCTCGTCCAGCGCCTTGCGATACCCGATGTAACGAGCTTCGTGAACGCCTCGCGGCCGGAGTTCTCCCGTCAGCAGCGCGATGCTCCGATGGCCAAGACCGATCAGGTGCTTCGTCCCTTCGCAGCCGCCCCATTCATCGTCTACGAGCACCTGATAGAGAGCGGCGTCGGAGAGGTAGCTGTCGAGGAACACGGTCGGCACGTTCAATTGCAGAATTCGCGCCAGCGCCTCCGTCCCCTCGGACGCTCCGATTACGATAACGCCGTCCAGGTGGCGCTCCTTGACGAACGAGAAGGACTCCTCCGGCTCGGCGCCGACAAGCAGAACGTGAAGCTGATAGGAACGCGCTCCTGCTTCGATCGCCGTCACCAGCTCCCAGTAGAACGGGTTCTCGTGAAGAACGCCTCGGCCCGCGAACGGAACGATCACCGCGATCAGCCGCGACTTCTTCGCCTTCAGATTGCGCGCCGCCTGGCTCGGCGAGAAGTCCAGCGCCTTGATCGCCCGCTGCACCAGGCTTATCGTGTCCGCCGATACCCGTCCCGTGCCGTTGAGCACGTTGGAGACGGTCGCGATGGACACTCCCGCGCAGCGGGCGACATCCTTGATCGTGACTCTCATGTCGCTCACGTTCCTCTCTCCTCTCGCCTGATCTCCATTGCCTGATCTCTCTCGCCTTATTTCCCTCGTCTTATTTTCCTCGCCTGCCCTCGCTGCCCTAGCTTGATGAAACGTTTAATCAATCTGTACGAAAAAACCGAATGACGGTCAACATGCCATTCGGTTGTCTCGTTATCCCGAGCTCTTGTTGTATTGGACCTCTTGTTGCGCCGATTCTGCCGCTCTCCCGGCGCCTCGCTCCTCGCCGCCTTGCTCTTGCTTGCCTTGCGCAACTTGCTTGCCTTGCTCACGGCTTCAGAATAACGGTCGCATAAGGCGGAAGCTCCGCCTTCCCGTCCTTCAGCGTCGCCGCCTCGTCCGTCGTGCGGGCGAGCTTCTTGTAGACGGTCGGCTGCGCCTTCGTCGTCTCCAGCGTCACCGTCTGCGGCGTTCCCGACAGGTTGTGCAGCACAAGCCGCTCTTCCTCGCCGGCCGTTCGCGTGTAGGCCATGACGGAGTCGATGCCGCTCTCGTAGGAGCCGATTGAGCCCTCGCGAAGCGCGACGTCCTGCCGGCGCCAATCGATGAGCAGCCGATAGCGCTCGAGCAGCGAGCCTGCGGCCCCATCCTCCGCTTCAACCGACACCGAGCCGTCCGCGGAGCGGTACTTGGACGCCTCCCAGGACGTCTCGCCCGACTCTGCTGCGGACCCGCCCGGCTCCCGCGTCCACGGGAACGGCTCGCGGATGTTCTCGTCCGGCTTCATGCCGCTCATGCCGAGCTCTTCGCCGTAGTAGACGAACGCGTTGCCCGGCATCGTCAGCAGCATCGCGGCCGCCGTCTTCGCGTGGTCGACATTGCCGCTTAGCGCCGACATGACGCGGGTCTGGTCATGATTGGAGAGGAACGGAGCGTCGACGAACGCCGAGCCTTCCGCGGCCTTGGCGTAGAATTCGTACACTCTCGACAGGGTGAAGCCGAGATCCGAGGCTCTCTCGTTCTGCGCCGCGCCGAGCAGCTTGCCCGCGAGATCGAAGTTGAACGCGGAGTCGAGCGCTTTGTTCAGATAAGGCCCGATGACGGCCGTGGAATCCCACACCTCGCCGACCAGATAGGCGTCCGGATTGACCTCGTTCAGGCCGGAGCGGAACTCCTGCCACCACTTCTGATTGGCCGCCTTCACGCCGGGCGTGCTCGCCGTGGAAGTGAAGTCGCCGTAAATATGCTTGGCGGCATCCAGCCGGAAGCCGTCCACGCCTTGCTTCAGCCAGTATTGGCCGATCTTGACCAGCTCCGCGCGCACGTCCGGATTGTCGAAGTTCAGGTCCGGCATGCCTTCCCAGAAGATGCCGAGGTAATCGTCGCCGCCCAGCTCGTGCCACGGCGGAGCTCCCGCCGCGCCGTCGGCCGGGGAGCGGCCTCCCCGCTCGCTCGACCAGACGTACCAGTCGCGATGCTCGCTCGTCTTGCCCGTCGCCGCGTCCAGGAACCAGGGATGCTCCGAGCTCGTGTGATTGACGACGAGGTCCAGGATGACCCGGATGCCGCGCTTATGGGCTTCGTCCAGCAAGCGCTGCAGGTCCTCCATCGTGCCGTAGTCCGGGTTCACGGCATAATAATCCGTCACGTCGTAGCCGTGGTAGCTGGGCGAAGGGTTGATCGGCATCAGCCAGATGCCGTCGGCTCCGAGCGACTTCACGTAGTCGAGCTTCTCCGTCACGCCGTTCAGGTCGCCGACGCCGTCCCCGTTCGAATCCGCGAACGAGCGGACGAAGATCTCGTAGAAGACGTTCGACGGCCCGGACTTGTCTTCGTTCCCGGAGGAAGAGCACGCAGCCAGCAGCAAGGCGGCAGTCGAGAGAAGAAGCGAAGCTCGCAGCGCCTTGCCCGGAATGCCACGAAGCGCCCCTCCCTTGCCCGAAGCTGTCCGCAGCGCCTTCCGGAGACTCCATTCGCCCCTCCATCCGATCATCCCTTGTTCGCCCCGGCGGTGAGTCCTTCGACGATGTACCGCTGCAGGAAGATGAACAGGAGCGTAATCGGCAGCGCCACCAGCAAGCAGCCGGCCGCGAACATCGTGAAGTTCGCCGTCTTGAAGTTCGTCGCCAGCTCCCACAGGCCGACGGCGACCGTCCAGTTCTCGCGGGCCCGCAGCACCAGCCGCGCCATAATGAAGTCGACCCATGAGCCCGTGAACAGACCGATCGCCGAATTCACGAGAATCGGCTTGCTGAGCGGCAGCATGATCTTCATGAACACCGTGATATGGCTGGCCCCGTCGATCCGGGCGGATTCCTCGAGACTGAGCGGGAGCGTATCGAAGTAGCCTTTGACCACGAACATGCCGAGCACCGGAGCGCCGCACGAATAGATGATGATGAGCGCCAGGTGCGTATCCAGCAGATTGAACTGATTCAGCAGCAGGAACACGGACGTGAGCGCCATCAGGTTCGGGAACATCTGCAGAATAAGCAGCAGCGACAGCACCTTCTTCCGGCCCTTGAACCGGAACCGGGAGAGCGAATAGGCGACAAGCGTCACAAGCAGCGTGCCGAAGATCGTGCTGAAGACCGCAATCTTGAGCGTATTCATGTACCAGCGGCCGAACATGAAGCTCTTGTCCGTGAACAGCTCGGTGAAGTGGGACGTCGTCCAATGATCCGGGAGGAACGTCGGGCTGTAGATCGCGCCGCCGGGGCGGAACGCGGAGATGATGATCCAGAGCGCCGGGTACAAGCTGACAATCGACAGAATGACGAGCAGCACATAGCTGAAGGTAAGACCGATGCGGGATGCTCTCATTGGACGAGATCCTCCTCCTTGAACGATTTCGTCTGACGATAGCTCACAATCGAGACGGTTGCGATCATCAGGAAGACGATAATCCCGATCGCGGATGCGAAGTTGAACTTGTTGTTGGCATACGTCAGGCCGAACAGCCAGGTGACGAGCAGGTCCGTATGGCCAGCGAACTGGTATTCGCCCGTCAGCGGCCCGCCGGCGGTGAGCAGGTAGATCGCATTGAAGTTATTGATATTCCCGGCAAAACTCGTAATGAGAACGGGAGACGTAATGAACAGGATACGCGGCATCGTAATGTTCTTGAACTTCTGGAACGCGGTCGCTCCGTCGACGTCCGCCGCTTCGTACAGGTCGCGCGGGATCGTCGTCAGCACGCCGAGCATAAGCAGCATCGTGACCGGAATGCCGTACCAGGCATTGACGAGAACGACGGTCAGCTTCGCCAGGCTCGGGTCCGACAGCCAGCCGATCTTCGGAATGCCGAAGTAGCCGAGATACTGGTTGATCGGTCCGAACTCCCCGTTGAACAGGTTGTTCATGATCAGCGCCGAGACCAGGAACGGAATCGCGAAGGGGATCAGCAGAATCGTGCGCCACAGCTTCTTGAAGCGGATGCCCTTCTGCTGGATAAGCAGAGCGACGAACAGGCCGCCGAAGTAACAAGTGACGGTGGAGAGAATCGCCCATTCGATCGTCCAGAGCAGCACGTTCCAGAACGTGTGGCTCCACGTCTTGAGCGTAAGCAGATCGACGAACGTCTTGAAGCCGACCCAGTCGACGAGCGACTTCGGCGGCACGTGCGAAGGACCGGAGTAATTCGTGAACGCTATAAGAACGCCGAACAGAATCGGCAGAACGGTCAAGAACAGGATTCCGATCGCGGGAATCGTCAGCATCGTGATCGGGAATTGCTTCTCGAATAACGCGGCAATCGATTGCGAGAAGCGGGCAGGCGTGCCGCCGTTCTCCCGGAGCCGCCCCGTCAAGCAGGCATCGCGAACAATCAGGATATAGAACCAGAGGAATATAAAGAAAATAATGAGGATGATAAGGCCTTCCACGAGCAGTTGGATCGAATGATCGCCGGGAATGTTCTTGTACACTTTGCCTACCTTGACGAGCTGTTGAGCCGTCTCGCCCAAGGTGACGATCCCCCAGACCGCCCGATACAGATGGCCGGCGAAGTACCAGATGCCGAGAACGTCGAGGGCCAGGAAGATAAGCCCCTTAAGAATTTGTTTATTGTAGAGCTGCCCGAGGCCGGGAGCGAGGAACGACAGAATGGCCGCTTGAGTGCTCTTGCGCTGCATAGAAGGACCTCCCCATAGAAAAAGCATGAAGCGTGCAGGAACGCGGATAAGGGGCACCCGCCCGCGCGGCTGGGCGCCCCTCGTCCATGTTCAATCGCGGAATGAATTAGCTGGTTGCGGCGTTGGCGTCCTGGATCTGCTTCACGGCGTTGTCCAGCGCTTCCTTCGGGTCCTTGTTGTTATCCCAGATATCGGCCATTGCGGATTGCGCCGGCGTCCAGACGTTGCCCATCTCCGGAATAGCCGGCATCGGGGTCGAATTCGAGAATTGCTCGAGAATGCCGACGAGCAACGGATCGGCGGTAACGGCAGGGTCTGCAGCCGCTTCCTTGTTGGAAGGCAGCGTGCCGAGCTCCTCGAAGTCCTTCAATTGCTGTTCCTTCGACGTCGCGAAGTGGACGAACTGCTTCGCGGCGTTCGGGTATTGCGAGAACGCGCTGACGGAGAAGCCCTTGACGCCGGAGAAGCTGACGTTCGCCTTGCCGTCGATCGAAGGCAGCGGAGCGATGCCGAAGTTGACGCCCGACTTCTTGTAATCCGCGATCGCCCAAGGACCGTTCACGTCATAGGCGAGGTTGCCGCTGGTGAAGAGGCCCTTCTTGATGTCGAACGTCGCATCGGCCGTCTTCATCGGAATGATCTCCTTAAGCTTCTGATACGTCTCGGCTCCCTTGATCGCCGCGTCGTTGTTCAGGCCGATATCGTTCTTGTCGACGCCTCCGTTGCCGTACACGTAGCCGCCCGGCGTGGCGAGGAAGGAGTACTGATAATAGAAGTTCTGTTCGAACAGGAAGGTGTACTTGTTGTTCTTCGTATCGTTAAAGGTCTTGGCGAATTCGAATATCTCGTCGAACGACTTGGCCGGCGTCGATACGAGGTCCTTGTTGTAGAACATCGCGTACGTCTCGACGGAACGGGGATAGCCGTACAGCACGCCGTCGAACGTGAATGCCGTGATCGCGGCATCGGAGTTGTCCGCCTTCGTCTCTTCTTCGAAGTAGTCGTTCGGCAGAATCAGACCGGCGGCGACCGCCTTGCCGAGATTGTCGTGCGGATAGATGACGATATCCGGACCGATGCCGGCAGGGCCGTCGTTGATCAGCTTGTTGATCTGATCGGCTTCGCCCACTTCCTCGACCTTGACCGGAATTCCGAACTTATCGGTGAATTCCTTGCCGATCGCCTCCATGCGAGGAATCATCTCTTTGGTCTCCCATACGACGAGAGTCGCGCCCGCTTCCGGCGCGAGCTCGTCTTCGGCAGCCTCTTCGGAGGCCGGAGCGGAGGACGTCTCGCTGGAGGACGGTGCCGCGGAGGAAGCCTCCGGGGATGAGGTGTTGTTGCCGTTGTTGTTGCTGCCGCAAGCGGCGAGCGATCCGGCCATCAGCGTAAGTGCGGCCATCATGGTAATCGTTTTGTTGATTTTCACTTTTTCTTTTCCCCTCTCATTCGGTTCGTTTGTTCGGTTCGTTTGGTCGTTTAAGATCTGTGCAAACGTTTGTATTACCTTGACGAATACGGCCAAGAACGAAGGAACCCCCACCGTTTCTTGGCAATTTCCGCTAGATAAACCGCTCGCATCGGGGTGGAAGCGCTTCATGTTCGCACCTTCACTATACAACATCCATCGCCAATGAGAAACCGTTTGCACAAACATTTAGGCCCATTTTCACCCCTCTATTCTTCTGAATGCTCGATTTTTCTTCCATTTCCTTAGTCGTTCAAAAGATGTAAATTCCTCTCTCTTCTATTAATAAAGAGGAGGCGCCGCACGAATTTTACATTTAATTTAGGGACATACTTGCGGAAGGTACCGTTTACAACCCCGATTTGTTCATGTAACATGAGAGATAGTTAGGGCGGTCGTTCAAACGATTGCACAGATTTCGTGGAGGTCCTTTTATGTCCATTACAATCAAAGACGTCGCCAAGAAGGCCGGGGTCTCGCCTTCCACCGTCTCCCGCGTGCTCTCCAACCATCCTCGAATCAGCAGGGAGACGACCCGGAAGGTCAAGGAGATCATGGAGGAGCTTGGCTACCACTCCAACATCATGGCCCGAAGCCTCGTCTCCAATAAGACATACACGCTCGGAATGATTCTTCCGCGTCCGGCGGAGGAGCTGTTCCAGAACCAGTTCTTCGCCGAGAACATTCGCGGGATTACCACCCAGGCTTCGCGCAACGGGTACGACCTGCTGATGACGGCTGGCCATTCGGAGCAAGGCGAGCTCGAGGCGGTTACCCGGCTCGTCAAGGGTCGTCGCGTGGACGGAGTTATTCTGCTGCAGTCCCGCAAGAACGACCCCATCATTCATTTTCTGAAAAAAGAAGCGTTCCCGTTCATTCTCATCGGTCACAACCGGGAGGACGAGGACATTCTGTGCGTGGACAACGACAACGTGCAAGCGGCGTTCGATGCGACCCAGCATCTCATCTCCCAGGGGCATGAACGGATCGGCTTCGTCAGCGGACCGCCTAACCTGACCGTGTCGCTCGACCGGCTGGAAGGCTTCCGTCAGGCGATGGACGCGAGCGGCCTGCACGTGCTGCCGGAGTGGATCGTCGAGGGCGAGTTCCTTCAGGAGAGCGGCTACCGCGCGATGTCCTTCTTCATGAATCTTCCGGAGCGCCCGACCGCCCTCGTCGTCGTGGACGATCTCGTGACGTTCGGGGTGCTGCGCGGCTTGAACGAGCTCGGCTTCAAGGTCCCGGACGACCTGAGCCTGGTGAGCTTCAACAACATCGCGCTCGCCGAGCTGTCATCGCCCCCTCTGAGCAGCATCGACATCGGCATCTACCAGCTCGGCTATATGGCTTCCCAGCAACTGATCCGATCCATCCAGGGAGACAAGCCGCAGCAGATGTGCGTTATCGTGCCGCATCGATTGATCGTTCGCGAATCGTCCCTCGGGCAAAAAAACAAACGGAGCTGATCCTCATGACCTTCTCGTTGGATAAAAAGCCTTACCTGATCGATGCCGTAATCGGCAACTCCCGATTCCTCGCTTCGGTGCTGAAGACGGGCCGGCTCGTCCGGTTCTGGTGGCCCAATGTCGACATTCCGCAGCACGCGGACGCCATCCGCGCCGGCCTTCGGGTCGGCGGAGCCGAGCGCACCACCTGGTTCGACGCAGCGGAAGACGGCTGGACGCATGAAGCCGCTTATGTTCCTCGCACGAATATTTTCGCCGTGGGGGCCGATTCCGCGAATTGTCCCGTCGGGGTGCGCTCCGAGCTGTACTCCGTACCGGACGATGACATTCTCGTGTTCGATTATCGCTTCACGAACAAAGGCGACGAGCCGCTCTCCTTCTCGTTCCTCTTCTACGCTTCCGTGCTGACGGCCGAGAGCCCGTACTACCATACGACGCAATTCGTACCGGAGTCGGACGCCCTCGTTCACTTCCGCCGCGATTATTGTTTTGCGTTCTCGGGTGCAAACGTGTGCATGAAGTATCAGGCCGGATACGCCTGGGATGCGGCGAACGCGGGGAACCTGAACGGCGACCGGATTCAGATGTCTCCCGAAGGCGCGATGCAGTGGGAATTCCGCGACGTGGCGCCGGGGCAGACGGTCCGCATGACCGTCCTCCTGGCCGCCGGCCGCCGCCAGCCGGAAGCGCTCGCCGCGCTCGGGACCGCCAAGCTGATCGGCGCCGACGAGCTGCGCTCCCGTACGGCGGAATACTGGCAGCAGTACCTCGATTCGGTCCCGGCATGCCCGCTCGATCGCCCCGACCTGGAGGCGTTGTATGAACGCTCCTTGCTCACGATGAAGCTCATGACCGACGAGGAGACCGGCAGCATTATCGCCGCTCCGGAATTCGACGAACGCTTCTCGCGCTGCGGCGGCTATGCGTACTGCTGGGGCCGCGACGCCGCGTTCATCACGACGGCGCTCGACAAGGCGGGGCTGCTCGCTATGTCGACCCGCTTCTATGAATGGACGCTGACCGCGCAGGACGCGGACGGCTCCTGGCAGCAGCGCCACTACCACGACGGCACGCTTGCGCCTTCATGGGGGCTTCAGATCGACGAGGGGTCCTCGATTCTGTGGGGCATGAACCAGCATTATCAGGCCTTGCCGGAGGCGGAACGGGGCGCGTTCCTGGAGTCGGTGTGGACTGCGGTCCGCAAGGGCGCCGAGTTCCTTGTCCGTTCCATTGACGGAACGAACGGGCTGCCGCTGCCGAGCCACGATCTGTGGGAAGAGCGGAACGGGCAGCACACATACTCCTCCGCAGCGGTGTACGCCGGCCTGAAGGCGGCCGCGTCGCTCGCGGAGCTGAAGGGGGAGGCTGCGCTTGGCGGTGAATGGAACGCCGTCGCCGACCGGATCGCGGACACCATTACAACGCTCTGCTGGAATGAAGAGCGCGGCGCCTACTACCGCGGCGTCAATCTGGCCGTCGAAGGCTGGAGAGCGGAGCAGGCGGAGCTGGAAGGCATGGCCGTGTCCCGCCTCGTCGACGACAAGGGCTACGAGCGCTGCCGCGTCGCTTACGATCCGATCGTCGATGTGAGCCTGCTCGGCATCTCGGTTCCGTTCGCCGTCGTCGCTCCCGACCACCCGCAAGCCGTCCGCACGGCCGACGCCGTCGAGCGTGCCCTTACCGTGCCCGGTGTCGGCGGCATCAAGCGCTACGAGAACGACGGCTACATCGGCGGCAATCCGTGGCTTCTGACGACGCTGTGGCTGGCGCAATACCGCGCGACGAACGGCCAGCTTGACGAAGCAATGAAGCACCTCGACTGGGCCGCGAGCCACCAGTCGCTGTGCGGCCTGCTGCCGGAGCAAGTCGACCGCGACTCCGGCGACACCGCCTGGGTCGTGCCGCTCACCTGGTCGCACGCGATGTTTATCCTCGCGGTGCACCTGATCGCGGAAGCCCGCTCGAAGAGCGGTTCGCCCGCCGCCGAATCCGGCAGCTTGGCGGGCTGAACAACACCCCGTCCCCACTCGGCGCAAGCCGCGGGGACGGGGTGTTCTGTTAATTGAGCAACCACGACTCATCCTGGGGCTCCATGCGGCGCTGCGCCAATCTGCTCCTCCCGCCCCATCCCCCGCATTCCTCCGAATACGCCGCGAAATGCGTCAGATGCTCCAGTGCTGCCAGTCGCTCTGGCGCTGCTCGTAGCCGGCGAGCCAGTCGGTCGTCGCGCGGAACAGCTCCTTCTTGTACTCGCCGCGTGTGAACGTATGATCCGCCTGGAAAATCACAACCTTGTCGCAGCGCCCCTCGCCGCGAAGCCAGAACGTCTTCTCAAGCAGGAATGTGTAGTCCACCGGAATGACGTCGTCTCCCGTTCCGTGCACGAGCAGCACGTCGCCCGAGAACTTCTGCGTCTCCTGGAACGGCTGGTGCTTCAGCAGGGAGTCGAAGAACGACGGCCGGAGCTCGTAGCCGAGGTAATCGGACGCTCCCTTCGTTACCGCTTCCTCGTACGTGCTGCGGCCCACGATGCGCACGATGTCGTTGAACGGGTAGCCGACCGGCGCCCACAGAATCAGCGACTTCACGCGGCGATCCCGCACGGCCGTCAGCAGCGCGACCGCACCGCCGAGGCTGTGGCCGAGCAGCGTCACCCGGCACGGGTCGACGATGTCGAGGCCGAGCGCGTAGTCGAGCACCGCCCGCGTCTGCTCGATCATCGAGTCGAGGCCATGCTCTCCGTAGACGCCGTCGCTCTCGCCGCAGCCCGCATAGTCGAAGCGAATGACGAGATTGCCCTGACTCGCCAGTTCCGATGCGGATAGCACGAACAAGCGGTCCACGCCGACCCGATTGCCCACGAACCCGTGCGCGACAACGATGATCGGCCACTTTTTCTCCCCGCTGTGGTGGTGAATGTCATTCGGATAATGTATGGTCGCCGCCAAGTTCAGTCCCTCGTGTCGGATCGTCAATGCGCGCTGCATGGAACCGCCCCCTATTCCGTTAATTCCGATTATTTTACTATGTATTAAATTTACACGCTGTTCGCGCGAATGTCAAGGGATCGGTTCGGTTATGCTAATACAAACCAACTAACCAGACCAACCGACACCGAGGTGATCGCGCATGGATCTAATCGTGAATTGGCTCGCCCATCACGTGCTGACGACAATTCTGATCTTCGGCATCGTGTTCTCCGTCTCGTACGTCTTCGCGAACCGCAAAGCGCTGTTCTGGAAGGAATGACACTGACACGGATGCTGACAAAAAAAGAACCGCCGGACGCTCCCGAGAGGGAACGTGTTCGACGGTTCTTTTGAATGAGGATGACTGTGAAAACGACGATTTATGCGGTTTATCACATTCGTCAGTCTGGATTCGGCGGAATCGCGACGTTTTATGCAGAATTTAGCATATATACGGAAACTCCGGCCGGAATCCCCTCCATGTATGCTATTTTTCACATATAATCGTTCAACCTGCTCGTTCTCGTGCCGCTCCAATGTGGATTTTCGCATAAAATCCTGGCAACTGACGGGGGACAGCAGCATTCATCGGCTAACGGGCGGTCATGTCTCTTCCGCTACACGCGCACCAGTGCCTTCGCCGCTATGTCGGTGCGGTTCATCTTGCCCTCGAACTGCACGCGGTCAGCCGCCGCATACGCGTTGGCGCGAGCCGCCGCGATGTCCGCTCCGCGCCCGACGATGCCGAGCACACGTCCGCCGCTGGTCACGATCTCGCCGTCCTTCTCCGCCGTTCCCGCGTGGAACACCAGAGCGTCCGCAGCCGCTTCGTCCAAGCCGCTGATCGGCAAGCCCTTGGCGTACGAGCCCGGATAGCCGCCGGAGGCGAGAATGACGCATACCGCCGCCTCGTCGCTCCAGGAGATGTCGATGTCGTGCAAGCGGCCGTTGATGGACGCGAGGAAAATATCGACCAGGTCCGTCTTCAAACGAGGGAGCACCACCTGCGTCTCCGGGTCGCCGAAGCGGGCGTTGAACTCGATCGTCTTCGGCCCGTCCTTCGTGATCATGAGGCCGGCGTATAGCACACCGCGGAACGGGCGGCCTTCCGCAACCATCGCTTTAGCGGTCGGCTTGATGATCGTCTCGATCGACTCGTCGATGATCGATTGCGGAATGTGAGGCAGCGGCGAATACGTGCCCATGCCGCCCGTGTTCGGCCCCTTGTCGCCGTCATACGCCGGCTTGTGGTCCTGCGCTGCGGTCATCGGGCGAACCGTCTCTCCATCCACGAACGCGAGAATCGACATCTCCTGGCCTTCGAGGAACTCCTCGATGACGACCTTGTCTCCCGCCGCTCCGAACGACTTGTCGACCATCGTATCGCGAAGCGCTTCCTCCGCTTGCTCGCGGGTGAAGCACACCGTCACGCCCTTGCCCGCCGCGAGGCCGTCCGCCTTGATGACAATCGGAATCGCCTGCTCCCGCAGGTAGGCCGCCGCCGTCTCGTAATCGGTGAACGTCTCGTACTTCGCGGTCGGGATGTCGTACTTCTTAAGCAGGTTCTTCATGAAGATTTTGCTGCCTTCGATCTCGGCGGCGTTCTTCCGCGGCCCGTACACCGGCACCTTCGCCGCTTCGAAGACGTCGACGATGCCCGCCGCGAGCGGATCGTCCGGTCCGACGACCACGAGGTCGATGGCGTTGTCGAGCGAGAATTGGACGAGCTTGTCGAACTCGAACTCGCCAATATCCACGTTCTCGGCGATCTGTGCCGTTCCCGCGTTGCCGGGCGCGCAGTACAACTGCTTCACCTTGTCGCTTCGCTTGAGCGACCAGAGGATCGCATGCTCGCGTCCGCCTCGCCCGATCACCAGAATGTTCATGTCGGAATCCCCCTTAATCATCTAAGCCAATCGGCATCTCGCTTCTAACGAATCCCGTTTATCCCGCGCATCATGCGCGCCATGCTCATCATGCGTGTCGCATATATCGCGAATCAGTGCTTGAAGTGGCGGACGCCCGTCATGACCATTGCGATTCCGTTCGCGTTGGCGACGGCGATCGATTCCGCGTCCTTGATCGAGCCGCCCGGCTGAATGACCGCCGTGATGCCGGCCTTCGCCGCCAGCTCCAGCGTGTCGCCCATCGGGAAGAACGCGTCCGAGGCGAGCACCGCCCCGCGAGCCTTCTCGCCCGCTTGCTCGATCGCAATCTTCGCCGCGCCGACGCGGTTCATCTGGCCGGCGCCGACGCCGACCGTCATGTTGTCCGCAGCGAGCAGGATCGCGTTCGACTTCACATGCTTGACGACCTTCCAGCCGAACAGAAGCTGCTTCAGCTCTTCCGCCGTCGGAGCGCGGTCGGTGACAACCGTCAGGTCCGCTTCGGTCAGCGAGTGAACATCGCTCTGCTGCACGAGCATGCCGCCTTCGACACTCGTCACGAGCCATTCCGATTCGCGCTTGCTGCCCGCATCCAGCTCCCCGATCGTCATCAGGCGGATGTTCTTCTTCTTCTGCAGAATCTCGAGCGCTTCCGGCGTGAAGTCGGGGGCAATGACAATCTCGAGGAAAATCTCGCCCAGCTTCGCCGCCGTCGCCGTGTCGATCGTCCGGTTCGCCGCCACGATGCCGCCGAAGATGGACGTCGGATCGGCTTCATATGCCTTGCGGTACGCTTCGTCGATGTCCGCGCCGATGCCGACTCCGCAAGGGTTCATATGCTTCACGGCGACAACGGCCGGCTCGTCGAATTCCTTCAGAATCGAGAGAGCGGCGTTCGCGTCGTTGATGTTGTTGTAGCTGAGCTCCTTGCCGTGCAATTGCTTCGCCCGCGTAATGCTGCCCTCCGAGGAGAGCGGCTTCTTGTAGAAAGCCGCCTTCTGGTGCGGGTTCTCGCCGTAGCGAAGCTCCTGCACCTTCTCGTAAGTGACCGACAGACGCTCCGGAAGCGGCTCGTCCAGCACCTTGGCGAAGTAGTCGGAGATGAGGGAGTCGTAAGCGGCCGTATGACGGAACACCTTCGCAGCCAGGCGCTTGCGCGTCTCGAGCGTCGTGTCGCCTTCCGCCTTCACTTCCTCGAGAACCTTGGCATAGTCGCCCGCATCGACGACAACGGTGACGAACGCATGGTTCTTCGCCGCGGAGCGGAGCATCGTCGGACCGCCGATGTCGATGTTCTCGATTGCGTCTTCGTAGCTGACGTCCGGCTTCTCGATCGTCTGCTGGAACGGGTACAGGTTCACGATAACGATGTCGATGTAATCCAGGCCAAGCTTCTTCATCGTCTCGATGTGCTCTTCGTTGTCGCGGATGGCGAGCAGCCCGCTATGTACGGCAGGGTGCAGCGTCTTCACGCGTCCGTCCAGCACTTCCGGGAAGCCCGTCACGTCGGAGATGCCGATGACCGGCACGTTCTCCTTCTCGAGCAGCGTCTTCGTTCCTCCGGTCGAGACGATCTCCACGCCCTGGTTCGCCAGCTCGCGGCAGAACTCTACGATCCCCGTCTTGTCGGAGACGCTCACAAGCGCTCTTCTGATTGCCATTAAGGTTCTCACTCCCTGTCCAAAATGATGGCTCGCCCCGACGCCGAACATGCGCGGAACAAGCCGATTGCGAATAGTTGGCCGTCTCGATGACGACTTTGTTTACTCTCGTATGCGAACGCGCCTGCCGTCCAGCTCGACCTTGCCTTCGGCGATCCAGCGGACGGCCAGCGGATACAGCTCGTGCTCGACCGCGTGGATGCGCTCCGTCAGCGACTCCTCGCTCTCGTCTTCGCGAATCTCGATCGCCCGCTGCGCAAGGATCGGACCGGAATCCATGCCTCCGTCGACGAAGTGAACCGTCACCCCGGCAAGCTTCGTCCCGTAGTCGAGCGCCTGCCGAATGGCGTTCACGCCGGGGAAGGCCGGCAGCAGCGCCGGGTGCACATTGATCATCCGGCCGTAATACGGCTGCACGAGCACGTCGGTGATAAGCCTCATGTAGCCCGCGAGCACAATCAGCTCGATCCCTTCGGCTTCAAGCCGCCCGATAATGTCCGTCTCGTACGCTTCGCGCGAAGCGTATTCCTTCGGCCGGAACACGAACGCCGGAATGCCGAGGCTCTCCGCCCGCTGCACGACCCGCGCCGCCGGCTTGTCGCAGACGAGCAGCCGGATCTCGGCCGGAATGCCCGTGTCGCGAATCGCCTCGGCGAGCGCCTGGAAGTTGCTGCCGCTGCCCGAAGCGAACACCGCGATCCGCAGCGGACTTCCCGCGCCGACCGCTCCGGCCGCTCTCGCCGCCCCCGCCGCCGTCATGGCAGCTCGACTCCTCCGAACGTGACGATCCGGCTGCCTTCCGTTACCTTGCCGATCACGTACGCCGCCTCGCCGTTCTCCTTCGCGAGCGCGACGGCCTCGTCCGCCTGCTCGGCCGGGACCACCAGCACCATGCCGACGCCCATGTTGAACGTCGTGAACATGTCGCGGTCGCTGATCTTACCGTCCCGCTGCATCAGCTTGAAGATCGGCTGAATCGGCCACGAGCCGAGCTCGATGTCGACGTTGACGGTCTCCGGCAGCACGCGCGGAATGTTCTCGATGAAGCCTCCGCCCGTAATGTGCGCCATTCCCTTGATCTTCACGCTCTCAAGCAGCTTCAGAACGGACTTGACGTAGATGCGGGTCGGCTCGATCAGCACGTCGCCGAGCTTCTTGCCTTCCAGCTCCGGAAGCTCGTCCACATAGGAGTAGCCCATCCTGTCGATCAGGAGGCTCCGCACAAGCGAGTAGCCGTTCGAGTGAACGCCGCTGGAGCCGAGGCCGATCACGACGTCTCCCGCCGCAATCGCGGAGCCGTCGATCGCCTTCGGACGGTCGACGATGCCGACGGTGAAGCCGGCGATGTCGTACTCGCCGTCCTGGTACATGCCCGGCATCTCGGCCGTCTCGCCGCCGATGAGCGCGCAGCCCGCTTGCTGGCAGCCTTCCGCCACGCCCTTGACGATCGCTTCGACCTTCTCGGGAATCAGCTTGCCGCAAGCGAGGTAGTCGAGGAAGAACAGCGGCTCGGCGCCCGTCACAACGACGTCATTCACACACATCGCGACCGCGTCGATGCCGATCGTGTCATGCTTGTCGAGCGAGAACGCCAGCTTCAGCTTCGTGCCGACGCCGTCCGTTCCGGAGACGAGCACAGGCTCCTCGTATTTGTCTTTGTTCAGGCCGAACAAGCCGCCGAAGCCGCCCAGCCCGGTGAGCACCTCGGGGCGGAACGTCTTCTTGACGTGCTTCTTCATCCGTTCGACGGCTTCGTTGCCTGCGGCAATGTCGACGCCCGCCTGCTTGTACGCTTCGGACACAGTAGGTCCCCCTCTAAGTATGATTCTTGTCCCTATAAGTCTTGTCCCTTAATCGCAGCTGCAGGACGTCGTCTTCGCCAGCTCGAACTGCACCTGCGTCGGATAGTCGTGGTCGAAGCAGCTCAGGCACAAGCCCCGATTCTTCTCGCCCTCGTGCTTGCCGACCGCCTCCATCAGCCCGTTCTTGCTGAGGAAGTACAGCGAGTCCGCGTTGATCGCCTTCCGGATCTCCTCGACCGTCTTCGTGTTCGCGATCAGGTCGCGAGGGTTCGGCGTGTCGATGCCATAGTAGCACGGGTTCATAAAAGGAGGGGACGAGATACGCACGTGCACCTCGGTCGCGCCCGCCTCGCGCAGCATGTTGACGATGCGCAGCGACGTCGTGCCGCGGACGATCGAGTCGTCGATCATGACGACGCGCTTGCCTTCAACGACCTTGCGAACGGCGGACAGCTTCATCTTGACGCCCTTCTCCCGCAGCTCTTGAGAAGGCTGGATGAAGGTGCGTCCGGTGTATTTGTTCTTGATGAGGCCGAGCTCGTACGGAATGCCCGTCTGCTCCGCATAGCCGATCGCCGCCGAGATGCTCGAATCCGGCACTCCGGTGACGATATCCGCGTCGACGAACGCTTCGAGCGCGAGATGCCGCCCCATGCGCTTGCGCGCGGAATGCAGGTTCACCTGGTAGATGTCGCTGTCCGGGCGCGCGAAGTAGATGTACTCCATCGCGCAGACGGCGCGGCGCTCCATCGGGGCGAAGCGGTCTTCGCGCAAGCCGTTCTTGTCGAGCACAAGAATCTCGCCGGGCTCGACGTCGCGGACGTATTCCGCACCGATCGTCTCGAACGCGCACGTCTCGCTTGCGAACACGTAAGCGTCGCCCAGGCGTCCCATGACGAGAGGACGGAAGCCGTTCGGATCGCAGGCCGCGATCAGGCGGTCCTTCGTCATGATCAGGAACGCGTAGCCGCCGATCAGGCGGGCGAACGCATCCTTGACCGCGTCGACGAGGTCCTTCGGCGAGCGGGCGATGAGGTGGGCGATGACTTCCGTGTCGCTGGACGTCTGGAAGATCGAGCCCTGCTCTTCCAGCTCGCGGCGGATGATCGGCTCGTTCACGAGGTTGCCGTTCGTGCAGACGGCCAGATCGCCGTCGCGGTACTTGAACACGAGCGGCTGCGCGTTCGCGAGCTTGCTCGAGCCGGAGGTCGAATAGCGGACGTGGCCGATGGCGCGATCGCCCTTCAGCGCTTCGAGGCGCTCGCGGTCGAACACTTCCTTGACGAGCCCCATCCCGCGATGGTAGTTAAACGTCTCGTCCTCGGTCGTGCAGATGCCGCAGCTCTCCTCGCCGCGGTGCTGCAGCGCGTGCAGGCCGTAATAGCTCAGGCCCGCCGCATCCGGATGGCCGAACACGCCGAACACGCCGCACTCTTCCTTCGCCTTGTCGAAGATGTCTTCCTGGAAGTTGCCTTGGTTGTAGTGGTCGCCGGTCCAGAAGCGGGACTCGGAGGGCGCAAGCTCCCCGAGAGCCGACTTGCTTGGCGGGTAAGCCAAGCGAGTCGCCGCTATGGACTTCACTTCATCCGGCATGGGATCGCTTCCTTCCATTCCTTGCGGAATTCGCCGAGTGGCGCCGAGATGGCCGTATGTCCGTTGATCTTGATCGTCAGGTTCTCTCCGCCTACCGTGCCGAGCTGCGCAGCCGGCACTCCGGCCGCCTTAAGCGCCGCAGCTACCTCTTCCGCCTTGTCCGGCTTCGCCGACAGCAGGATGCGCGATTGCGATTCGCTGAACAGTGCGATGTCCGGGCGCAGGTTCGACTGGAAGTCGACCGTTGCGCCAAGGCCGCGGCCGAAGCCGGATTCCGCGAGCGCCGCCGCAAGGCCCCCTTCGGACAGGTCGTGCGCCGAAGCGACGAGCCCTTGCTGGATCAGGCCGAGAACGGCCTTGTGCAGGCGCTGCTCGGTCGCAAGGTCAAGCTCCGGAGGACGGCCTTCCGTGACGCCGTGAACGGCGTACTGGAATTCGCTGCCGCCAAGCTCCGCCTTCGTCTCGCCGAGCAGGAAGATGACGTCGCCTTCGGCCTTGAACTCTTGCGTCGTGATGTGGTCCGTGTCGTGAACGAGGCCGACCATGCCGACGACCGGCGTCGGGTAGATGGCGCCCTTCGAGTTCTCGTTGTACAAGGAGACGTTGCCGCCGATAACCGGCGTCTCGAGGAAGCGGCAAGCTTCCGCCATGCCGTCGACCGCCTTCTCCATCTGCCAGAACACTTCCGGCTTCTCCGGCGAACCGAAGTTCAGGTTGTCGGTGATCGCCAGCGGCTCGCCGCCGGAGCAGACGATGTTGCGCGCCGCTTCCGCGACCGCGATGCGTCCGCCGACTTCCGGATCGAGGTAGACGTAACGGCCGTTGCAGTCCGTCGTCATCGCCAGCGCCTTGCGCGTGCCGCGAATCGTCACGACGGCGGCATCGGAGCCCGGAACGACCGCAGTCGAAGTCCGCACCTGGTAATCGTACTGGCTGTACACCCACTCCTTGCTCGCGAGCGAGGGGGAGCCGAGCACTTTGCGCAGCGCGTCCGTCAGATCGGTCGCTTGCTCATAGCCGTTCGTGTCGACGGAGCCGTTCTTCAGGTAGTAGTCCGGCACCTTGGACGGCTTCTCGTAGATCGGGCAGTCGTCGACAAGCGCCTTGACCGGCATGTCGGCCACTTCTTCTCCCTTGTGGAACAGGCGCAGGCGGCCGTCGTCGGTTACCTTGCCCACCTTCGCGCAGTGGAGGCCCCAACGCTCGAAGATCGCCTTCGCTTGCTCCTCATGCTGCGGCTCGGTGACGAACAGCATGCGCTCCTGCGACTCGGACAGCATCATCTCGTACGCCGTCATGCCTTCTTCGCGCTGCGGAACCTCGTCGAGGTACAGCTCCATGCCGTTGCCGGCCTTGGACGCCATCTCCGCGCTGGAGCAGGTGAGGCCTGCGGCGCCCATGTCCTGAATGCCGAGCACGATGCCGGAGGCGATCAGCTCGAGCGTCGCTTCCATGACGAGCTTCTCCATGAACGGGTCGCCGACCTGGACGGCCGAGCGCTTCGCTTCGGATTCCGCGGTCAGGTCCTCTGAAGCGAACGTCGCGCCGTGGATGCCGTCGCGTCCGGTCGCCGGGCCGACGTAGAACACCGGGTTGCCGACGCCCTTGGCGACGCCGCGCTGGATCTGGTCGTGGTCGATGAGGCCGACGCACATCGCGTTGACGAGCGGGTTGCCTTCGTACGCTTCGTCGAACATCACTTCGCCCGCGACGGTCGGGATGCCGATACAGTTGCCGTAGCCGGCGATGCCGCTCACCACATGCTCGAACAGGTAGCGGACGCGGTCGTTCTCAAGCTTGCCGAAGCGCAGCGAGTTGAGCAAGGCGATCGGGCGGGAGCCCATCGAGAAGATGTCGCGGATGATGCCGCCGACGCCGGTTGCCGCGCCTTGGTACGGCTCGACCGCGGACGGGTGATTGTGCGACTCGATCTTGAACACGACGGCCTGGTTGTCGCCGATATCGACGATGCCCGCGCCTTCGCCCGGTCCCATGAGGACGCGCGGCCCGGTCGTCGGGAAGCGGCGCAGCAGCGGCTTCGAGTTCTTGTACGCGCAATGCTCGGACCACATGACGCTGAACACGCCGATCTCGGTGTAGTTCGGCTTGCGGCCGAGGAACCCGCAGATCAGTTCATACTCGGAGTCGGATACCCCGAATTGCTTGTATATCTTCTGCTCGGCGATCTGCTCGATCGTCGGCTCCTTAGCGGATACTTGCTGCGCCATTGCGTTCCCTCCAAGCGTTGAGTACTGATGTGAACATCCGGGCGCCGTCCGCCGAGCCAAGCAGCTCGCTGACCGCGCGTTCCGGGTGCGGCATCATGCCGACGACGTTGCCCTTCTCGTTGCAGATGCCCGCGATGTTGTCCAGGGAGCCGTTCGGGTTGTCCCCCGCGTAGCGGAATACGATCTGGTTGTTCTTGTTCAGGCTGGCCAGCGTCTCCTCGTCGCAGAAGAAGTTGCCTTCGCCGTGCGCGATCGGGATCGTGACGACTTCGCCTTGCTCGTAATCGTTCGTGAATGCCGTGCCGGCGTTCTCGACACGAAGCCCGACCTGGTGGCAGCGGAACTTCAGCGAGTCGTTGCGGATAAGCGCTCCCGGCAGGAGGCCCGCTTCGGTGAGAATCTGGAAGCCGTTGCAGACTCCGAGGACGAACTTGCCCGCTTCCGCCGCCTTGCGCACCTCTTGCATGACCGGAGCGAGCTGGGCCATCGCGCCGCAGCGCAGGTAGTCGCCGTAGGAGAAGCCCCCCGGAACGAGAATCGCATCATACTCAGACAGGTCGGTGGACGTATACCAGACGTAATCGACGGGCTGCTGCACGACGTCTTCGACTGCCTTAAGCATGTCGATGTCGCAGTTGGAGCCCGGGAACACGAGAACCGCGAATTTCATGAGGTCTCAGCCCTCCAGTTCGAAGCGGTAGTCTTCGACGACGGTGTTGGCGAGCAGCTTCTCGCACATCGCCTTGACGCGTTCTTCCGCTTCCGCGCGGTCCGTCGTGTCGAGCTGAAGCTCCAGGTACTTGCCGATGCGCACCTTCGCGACTTCGCTGAAGCCAAGCGTCTGCAGAGAGCCTTGGACGGCGTTGCCCTGCGGGTCGAGCACGTTTTCCTTGATCGTTACGTATACCGTTGCTTTCATGAGTGATTCTCCTCCTATGTTGGGGAAAAAGGTGTGGTCTTGTCCCATCCGTGCGGCTTGTCGCGGGCGGCGGGGCGTTCTGTCTGAAGGGGCGATCAGCCGGTAATCAACCGTTCATCAGGCGATTCGCAATGTCCCGGTACCGGGCCGAAGTCGCCGCAACAACCTCGTCCGGCAAGCTCGGAGGCGGGCTGTTCTTGTCCCAGTCCGAATTCGAGAGGTAGGCGCGCACCGGCTCCTTGTCCATGCTGTCGATCTCGACGTCGAGCTTGTAGTTCTCTTCGGCCCAGAAGCGCGAGGAATCCGGGGTGAACAGCTCGTCGATCAGAATGACCTCGTTATCGATAAGGCCGAATTCGAACTTGCAGTCGGCGAGAATGATGCCCTTCTTCGCGCAGAAGTCGCGCCCGAAGGAGTAGAGCTTCAAGCTGAGCTGCTTAAGCTGCTCCGCCAGGTCTTGGCCGACGCGGCGGGCCATCTCCTCGAACGGGATGTCCTCGTCGTGGCCGACATCGTTCTTGCCAGCCGGGGTGAAGATCGGCAGCTCGAGCTTCGAGTTCTTGCGCAGCCCTTCCGGCAGCTTGATGCCGTTCACTTCGCCCGTCGTCTGGTACTGGCGCCAGCCGCCGCCGGTGATATAGCCGCGGACAACGCACTCGATGTCGATGCGCTTCGCCTTCTTCGACACCATGATGCGGCCCGCCAGCTTCGGCTTGTCCTCTTCGGCAACGAGGTCGCCCAGGAGGTTGACGTCCGTATGGACGACGTGATTCGGGAGCAGCTCCGCCGTCTGGTCGAACCAGAACGAGCTGAGCCCGTTCAGCACGGAGCCCTTGCCCGGAACGGGCGGGTCCAGCACATAGTCGAAAGCCGAGATGCGGTCGGTGACGACGATCAGAAGCCGGTCGCCGAGGTCGTACAGCTCGCGCACCTTGCCTTTGTGGAGGAGCGGAGCTTGGATCAGCCCTTCGGCGGTGGACAGCGTTACGGTGGACATGATGGCCTCCTTGGGTGGCAACTTAATCTTGCTGCATGCGATCGTGCTTATTATTTAATGAAGTCCATTTATACACTTATTCCTGCCCCAGCGGCGCGAGGCTTACTTCAGCCCCAGGCGCTCGAAGATCGTATCGACGTGCTTCAGGTGCCAGCTCGGGTCGAAGCAGTCGGCGATCTCCTCGGCGGAGAGCACTTCCGTGATCTCCGGCGTGCTTGCGACGATGTCGCGGAAGTCGCGCTGCTCTTCCCACGCTTGCATCGCGCGCGGCTGCACGGTGTCGTACGCCTGCTCGCGGCTGAAGCCCTTGTCGATCAGCTTCGTCAGCACGCGGCCGGAGAACGGCACGTTGTATGTGCTGCGCATGTTGCGCTTCATGTTCTCCGGGAACACCGTCAGGTTCTTGATGATGTTGCCGAGGCGGTTCAGCATGTAGTTGAGCAGCATCGTCGCGTCCGGCAGAATGATGCGCTCGACCGAGGAGTGCGAGATGTCGCGCTCGTGCCAGAGCGGCACGTTCTCGTACGCGGTCAGCATGTGGCCGCGAATGACGCGGGAGAGGCCGCTGATGTTCTCGCAGCCGATCGGGTTGCGCTTGTGCGGCATTGCGGACGAGCCCTTCTGGCCCTTCGCGAACGGCTCCTCGACTTCGCGGAATTCGCTCTTCTGCAGCGCGCGAATCTCGGTCGCGAACTTGTCCAGCGACGTCGCGATCAGCGCCAGCGTCGCCATGTATTCGGCGTGACGGTCGCGCTGCAGCGTCTGCGTCGAGATCGGCGCCGCCTTGATGCCGAGCTTGTCGCAGACGAAGCCCTCGACGAACGGGTCGAGGTTCGCGTACGTGCCGACCGCGCCGGACATCTTGCCGAACTCGACGTTGTCGGCCGCGCGGCGGAAGCGCTCCAGGTTGCGCTTCATCTCTTCGTGCCACAGCGCCAGCTTCAGGCCGAACGTCGTCGGCTCGGCGTGAACGCCGTGTGTGCGTCCCATCATCGGAGTGGACTTGTACTTGATCGCTTGGCCGCGCACGATCTCGACGAAGTTCACCAGGTCGCGGTCGAGAATCTCGTTCGCTTGCTTAAGCAGGTAGCCGAGCGCCGTGTCGACGACGTCCGTCGAGGTCATGCCGTAGTGCACCCACTTGCGCTCCGGCCCGAGGCTCTCCGACACTGCGCGGGTGAAGGCGATGACGTCATGGCGCGTCTCCAGCTCGATCTCGTAGATGCGATCGATATCGAACTTCGCGTTCTTGCGCAGCTCCACGGTGTCTTCCTTCGGAATGTGGCCCAGCTCGGCCCACGCTTCGCAGGCGCACAGCTCGACTTCCAGCCATGCCTTGAATTTGTTCTCTTCTGTCCAGATGGCCCGCATCTCCGGGCGGCTGTAGCGATCAATCATCGTAAAATCAAACCCTCCATATATTCGATTGGGAGATCCATGCGAGCGCCGACTCCGTATGGGCAGCCAGCACGTTCACGTGCCCCATCTTGCGCTTGTTCTTGGCTTCCGCCTTGCCGTACAGGTGAACCTTCGGCTCAACGCCCAGGCGCTCCGCTTCCGCGTCCCGCGATTCCATCCACGCAAGCAGCGGAGGAATGTGTTCGCCCAGAATGTTCGCCATGACGACCGGCGTGAGCAGCGACGGATCGCCGAGCGGCAGGTCGCAGATCGCGCGGATGTGCTGCTCGAATTGCGACGTGCGGCACGCCTCCATCGTATAGTGCCCCGAGTTGTGCGGACGCGGAGCCAGCTCGTTCACGTACAGCGTCCCGTCCGATGCGACGAACATCTCGACCGCGATCAGGCCGACCGCGCCGAGCGTCTCCGCGATGGACACCGCGAGGCGCTCCGCTTCGGCTCGCACCTCGTCCGAGATGCGGGCCGGCACGATGGACAGATGAAGAATGTTGTCCACGTGCACGTTCTCCGCCGGCGGGAACGTCTTGACCTCCCCCGAAGGCCGGCGGGCCGCGATGACCGAGATCTCCAGCTCGAAGGAGATGAACTTCTCGAGCACGAGCTCCGTCCCCGCCTTCTCCGCCTCGCTCCACGCGGGCGCCAACTGATCCTCCGAGCGAAGCACCCATTGGCCCTTGCCGTCGTATCCTCCGGTCGCCGTCTTCAGCACGGCCGGCAAGCCGAGACTCGAAGCCGCTTCGCGAAGCGACGCCAGGCTGTCCACTTCCGCGTAAGGAGCGACCCGCGCCCCCGCCGCTTCGATCGCCCGCTTCTCGCGCAGGCGATGCTGCGTCGTATGCAGCAGCTTGCTTCCTTGCGGCACGTACGACTCTTGTTCGAGCATCGCCGCCACGTCCGCGTCGACGTTCTCGAATTCGTACGTGATGACGTCCGAGCGCTTCGCCAGCTCGCGCGCCGCCTCGCGGTCCGAGTAGCCGGCGACGATCTGCTGTGCCGTCTGGCCGCATGGCGAGTCCGGCGTCGGGTCCAGCGTCACGAACTTGTAGCCGAGGCGGCTGCCCGAATGGGCAAGCATTCGCCCGAGCTGGCCGCCGCCGAGAATGCCGATCGTGGAACCCGGCAGAATCGGCTTCCGTGCCTCCGCCGCGCCCGGAACCGCGCAGTAGCCGTCCTCGCAGATCATGCCGTCCGCCGCGCCGAGGTTCACCAGCTTGAATCCGCCATTCATGGCAATTCTCCCGCGAGCACTTCCGCCGTAATCCGGTCGCGTCTGGCCGCAACGCGCGCCTGAACGTCCGGATCGAAGGCGCCGACGATCTGCGCCGCCAGCAGGCCCGCGTTCGTCGCCCCCGCCGTTCCGATCGCGACCGTCGCGACCGGGATGCCGCCCGGCATCTGCACGATCGACAGCAACGAATCAAGCCCGTTCAAGGCTTGCGACTTGACGGGCACTCCGATGACAGGCAGGACGGTCTTCGCGGCGACCATCCCCGGAAGATGCGCGGCGCCCCCGGCGCCCGCAATGATCACCTTGAGCCCGCGGCCGGCCGCGCTCTCCGCATATTCAAACATCAGGTCCGGTGTCCGGTGAGCCGAGACGACCTTCTTCTCATAAGATACGTTCAGTTCGTCCAGCACGTCGCACGCTCGCTTCATGGTCTCCCAATCGGACGTGCTGCCCATGATGACGCCGACAAGTGTCGACATAAATCCACCCTTCCCCTTGTAAATCGTTCCCAAACACACAAAGAGGCCGATGGGTATACTGTCAGTATTCCCCATCACCCCCATCTTCTCTCTTGCGGAAACTTCGTTCGCCAAACTTCCGCCCAGACGGACGCCACATAGGCGCAACATCGGGCTCCGGGCCGCAAGCGGCCATATTCTCCGATATTCCACCTATTTCGCCATCGTCAGAGCTCGTAGTCCGGTAATTTAAGGTTTCCGGGTAGAGACGATCGGGCCTTATCCCCGACTATATACGAGCGAATCAGCTTTTTTACGGTTCTAAGTTTACCCCAACCTCACATGGATGTCAATTCAAAGACGAACACTTATTTAATGTGAAAATACGAATGTTCGGATTTAGGCTACAAACAAATATGCGGATTTAGCGAGCTCCCCTGTGTGCGCCGTACGCCTCGCAACCCCATTATTCGACAATTTTCCGCATCTGTCCGCTTAACGCCAAGCAGACGGAGGGCCTCGCCGCCGGCAAGGCCCCCCTTATTTTCCCCGAACCCTATTCCAGATGTCCCCCCTGCGTATTGACCGCCTTGGAGATTCGCTCTTGCGCCAAGCTCACGAGTCCGCTCGTAATCTTGCTCAGGTCGATTCCGCGCTCCTTCGCAAGCTGCTCGACGGTCGCCCCGGCCTTCAGCCTCGCGGCAAGCTGCGTCTCCGTCAGGCCGAGAAGGCTCGCCGCCTTCGCCAGATAACCGTTGTCCTTGAACTCCTGCTGCTGCTCCGACGTGCTCGCGCTCGTTCCGGTCCACGGCTTCTTCAACTGCTCGGCGATCCACAGCTTCTCCGCATACACGACTCCGTTCACGACCTTGCCGGAATCGATTCCGCGCTCCTTCGCGAGCTGCGCGATCGACTTGCCGGCTTCCGTCTGCTTCTCGACCTCCGACTTGGACAAGCCGAGCAAGTATGCCGCCTGGTTAAGCCGGTGGCTGCTTGCGTTCGAGCTCGTCTGCGCCGCGGCGCTCGTGTTCGCATTCGTATTCGTATTCGCGTTCGCATTGTTCGCATTCGTGTTCGCGCTTGGGACCTGCTTGTCCAGGAAGTCCGTCAATTGGTCCCTCAGGCCCGTCTTCGTATTCTCGTATTCCTGGGAAGTGAGCTCGCCCTCCTTCACAGCGGCGGCCATTTTGTTGCCGGAAGCCTGCAGCAGGGCATCGAGCAGATCGTCCGTGTCCACGCCTTCGTCCTCCGCGATATCCTCGAGCGACTCGCCCGTCTGAAGCCTCTTCAGAAGCTCGTTCTTCGTCAGCCCCAGCAGGTTCTGCACATATACGTTCGAGGCGATGGAAGCCTGATCGAAGCTGATCTGGTAATCGCCCGCAGCGATCTTGGAGGACGAGGCGACGGAATGGGACGGTTCGGGGCTCGCCGCGAAGGCGGAGCCGGAGAAGAGAAGCGTCAAGCCTACGGCCAGCGGAATTGCCTTTTGCATCTTCTTCATCATGAGAACACTCCTTGATCGTTGTAATGGTGGTTGTCGTCGACATCCTCAATATAACGGCCCTTGGTGAAAAATCGGTGAAAGCGCGCCATTCTCCTGTTTTCTCTTATCCTCGCTTCAGCTTCTTTTCAGATTGGGCCGTTATGCTTAGACGGTAGCTTCGCATTCGGCCAGAAGAGCCGGGTGCCGGCAAGGAGGGCAACGATGAATCCGCAACGGGTATTGCTGGCCGAGGATGATCCTCACTTGGGCGCCCTCGTCGTTCGCATGTTAAGGAAGAGCGGCCTGGAGGCGGTGGACTGGGTGCGCAACGGGGAGGATGCATGCGAATACTGCCTGTCGTCGTTCTACGACGTCGCGATATTGGATTGGATGATGCCGAAGCTGAGCGGGGTCGAGGCTTGCCGCCGGCTTCGCAAGGAGCGTTATTCCGGAGCGATCCTGATGCTGACGGCCAAGGATGCGCTCGAGGATCGCATCGAGGGGCTCGACGCGGGAGCCGACGACTACTTGATGAAGCCGTTCGAGATCGGGGAGCTGCTCGCCCGGCTTCGCGCGTTATGCCGAAGGAACTTCGCGCCGGTGCTGGAGGAGAAGGTGCGGCTGGATGGGCTCGTTCTGAACCGCAGCAGCCAGGAGATATCGCAGGAGAGCTTCTCCGCCGCGCTCAGCCCGCGCGAATTCCAGCTTCTCGATCTGCTGCAGCGCAACCGGGGAGCGGTTCTCCCCCGGGAGCTTATTATGGAGAGAATCTGGGGGTATGAATCGGAGGTGTCGCCCAAGATTGTCGACGCGACGGTCAAGCTGCTGCGCAAGAAGCTGAAGCCCTTCGGCCACAGCGACAGCATCCACAGCGTGCGGGGAGTCGGGTACAAGTTGGAGGCGGGCTCCGATGACGGACCGTAAACCGCTCTCTATCTCTGACGGCCGCAAGGATCTGTTCCGCCGCACCCACTACCGGCTGACCTTGCTTTACACCGGGTTGATTACGCTGTTCCTGGCGCTGTTTATCGCCGTTATATACTTCCTGCTTCATTACTTGATCATGAGCGAGCAGGCGAGCGATCTGCGAGAGCTTCTTCGCCAGCAGACCGATCAGCTTCGCAGCGATTGGAGCGACAATCGGAAGATCGACCGGTTCGACCTGGACAGCCTGAGGTTCCGCAAGTCGGGCAACGAGCTTTTCTTCTATTACTTAATAGGAGAAGACGGGTCGATCCTCGCGGGCAGCGAGGCCGCTCCCTCGCTGCGGGAGAACATCCTCGCCCTTGTGAGCGGCTGGACGCCGAAGCCCGGGTCCATTCGCAACGGAACGCTCGAAGGCGCAACCTCCGCCGTTCGCCTCATGATGGCGGGAGAGGCGATCAACCTCGGCCCCGATGTCGGCGCAACGCTGTATGTAGGCTTGAACGTCACTTCCCGTTACCGCACCTTCCAATTAATGCTGCTCGCGCTTATCGGACTTGCCGCCGCCTTCTCGCTGATTGCCTACTGGACGGCCCGCTACATGTCGGGCAAAGCGATGATTCCGATCAAGCAATCGTATTCGCGGCAGAAGCGGTTCCTGGCCGACGCGTCTCACGAGCTGCGCACTCCTCTCAGCGTCATGCTCTCCTCGATCGACTCGATCCGGATGGAGACGAGGGAGCCTTCGGAGGAGAGCCCCGAGTATACGGAGCGCACGCTCGAAGGCATGCGGAACGAGGTGAAGCGGATGTCCGCCATGGTGTCCGACCTGCTGATGATCGCCCGCACCGATTCCGGCGACGTGCAATTGGACCGCCGGAAGTTCGATCTTCGCCCGTGGGCCGAGCGGACGATCCGTTCCATGGAGCTGCTCTCCGCGGCCAAGGGAATCGCGATCGAGCTGGAGGCGCCGCCCAGCGTGCCGGCCTACGGCGACCCGGACAAGCTGACCCAGCTTCTGTACATTCTGCTGGACAACGCCATCAAGTACTCGCCCGAAGGCGGCCGGATTGTCGTCGAGCTTGACCCGCTCGCCATGAGCCGGAGACGGATGTTCCGAATCGCGGTGACGGATTCCGGCGCCGGCATTCCGGACGACGAGGCGCAGCGCATCTTCGACCGGTTCTATCGCTCGGACCAGGCCCGCGCCAGGGAGGCCGGGGGCCACGGCCTCGGGCTCTCGATCGCCAAGTGGATCGTCGACGCCCATCAGGGCCGCATCTCGGTCGTCGCTCGCGGCAGCGCGGGCGGGAGTGGAGCGGGCGGAGATGGCGGTACAGGTGGAGGCGGGGATCGCGGCCACAGCAGGGGCGGAAGCACCTTCGAGGTGCGGCTTCCCCTCCCGCAAGACTAAGCACAGCGGTCAGGGAAGCGCTCCCTGACCGTTCCCCGCAACGCACCTCGCACCTCCCGTTTCCGCACATCTCGCGGCGGCAGCCAGCTCATTGCAGAAGTGGTCTTTATCGGCGATACCCAGTTGGGCGGGGAGTGGATCGGCGACAAGGAGGTTGTCTTCGACATCGACGACCCGCTGCACCGCTGGCTGAGATTCCTAGAGCAGGACGTGACACCCGAACAATTGCAAGAATTGATGGAGGTGGATGAGATGATCGGAGAAGCGGAAGACCGACTGAACCAGCTCGCAAGCGACGAGGTGACGCGGCGGTTGTACCGGATGAGAGAGAAGGCGCTGCACGACAGGGCCACCTGGCTGCAGGATGCGACGAACGACGGGATTGAGCGAGGTGTCGAGCAGACCGCAATACGAATGCTAGTGAGAGGCTTCACGGCTGACGACATCGCCGAAGCGACGGGGATCGACTTGCAGCGTATCGAATCATTGAGACGAAGTCGCGTTTGAGGACATCACATCACTTTGTCTTGACATTAGACCGGAAGCGCAAACGGGACGAAGCAGGGAAATTCCCTCTTCGTCCCGTTTGGCTATTTCAGCTTGTTGTTATAGCTACGACCCAAGCGTGCTTATTCGTTCCACAGCTTCACGCGCTCTTGAACCAACTGCAGACGAAGCTCTTCCGCCTTGTGAACGCCAGCCTTCTCCAATTGCGACAAATAGTCGTCCCAGAACTTGTCGAATTCTTCCGGCTTGGCAAGGATCGCCTTCGGTATCATTTTCCGTATGATGATCTACTTCGTCGTCAACTGATCCTTGTTCTCCGCGTACCATTTGTTTACCTGCTGGTTGATCGTGTCGCCGCCCAGACGCTTCCATTCCGAGCGCAGCTCCTCCATTCCCTTGGCGGGGGTCATGCCGGGGCCGCCGGTAACGACCTTCGCTTCGATCTGCTGCGCGATGGGGTCGAACGTAGCCATCAACTGCGTCAGCTCCGCCATTCCCGGCGCATAAGCGATGTCGCGGCGATAGGTGTTCTTCATTGCCGTCTCCAGGGAGGCCGCCTTCTGCTTGGCGTACGCCTGCGAGACCTCGTCGGAAGCGGCCATGATCGGGAACCATTCCGGCTGCGGCGCGCTTTGGTTAACGATGGCATACTCATAGGCGTAGCCGGCTTCCGTCTTGAATTTATCCGCATCGATGGTCTGCGGCACGCCGTTTACGTCCTGATAATGGACACCCTCTTCTCCTTGCTTAAGCGGTTCCCAGCCCCCGTCGATCAGCCAATCGAGGAATTTGAACGCCGCTTCGATCTCGTCCTCCTTCATATCGCTGTTGAACGCGACATAGATTCCCGGAGGCGCTTCCTGATAAAGGCCGTTCTTGCCGTACTTGGTCTCGAGAGATTCCAAGGGCACCATCTCCGCATCCGGCACATTGGCCACCAAGTCCCGATATTGAGACTCCATATTCCAACTGCCGAACAGAATGCCGGCCTTGCCCGTTGTCCAGTTCTGCATGGCGCGCGTATAATTCGAGTCCGTGATGTATTCCTGGTCGATCAGCTTCTCGTCGAACAATTGCTTATGGAGGCTCAAGTAGTCCTCATAGCGATCCAGAAGCCGCCCGAGCTGAACGCCCTCGCCCTCGGCATACCATTGCGTCGAATTCGCTTGGAAGAACGCTTGAAGAATGCCCGGGAAGTTATAGTTAAACACGATCGGCACGGTATCGTCCTTGCCGTTGCCGTCCGGGTCCTCGGTCTGGAACTTGCGCGCCACCTCCAGCAATTCCTCCACCGTTGCAGGCGCATCCAATCCCAGCTTGTCCAACCAGTCCTTGCGAATCCACATGCCGTGGTTGGCGACCGAATCGATGCCCCGCTCGCTGGCGACGGCATACATTTTCCCATCGATCTTCAAGTACGGCAGCAGCTCCGAGTGGGACTCCAAGTACGCCTTGTAGCTGGTGCTATATTTATCGAGATACTCGTCGATCGGCTGGATGGCTCCCTGATTGGCCAATTGAACGATATAATCGCGAGAATATTCCCAGATGAGATCCGGCGCGCTGCCGGAAGCGATCAGCGTATTCAGCTTCGTCTGGGCTTCGTTGCGCGGAACCGGAACCCAATCCACCTTCGTCGGGCTGTTCTCGTTGATCCACTTGGTCCAGCGGTTGCTCTCGTAAGTCCCCTCTTCGCTCGATACGGTGCCTCGATCGAACACCGAGACGCTAATGGATGGCTTGCTTGCCGAAGCGCTGCCGCCGCTCTCCGATGAATCGGACTTCGAGCTGCATGCCGCGAGCGCACTCATCGACAAGCAGACCGCCATGGCAGTTGCGGCAATCTTTACGTGTTTAACCATTCCTTCAACCCCTTTGTTATGATGGTATCGCGAATTTATATCGAAGGGCAAGCAACGGGAGCCCGCCCTCTGATATCACCCTTTGACCGAGCCGATCAGCACGCCTTTGACAAAATATCTCTGCAAAAACGGGTACACGCACAGGATCGGCGCTATCGCGACCACAACCGAAGCCGCCTTGATCGCTTCCGGCGTCAGTACAACCGTAGAGGCGGCTTCGCTCCCTCCGCCCCCGTTCAGCAGGCTCGGGTCCACGGAGGTGATCATCTGGTACAGCTTCAGCATGAGCGTCTGCAAGTCGGAGCTTGTGATATATAACATGACGTTAAAGTATGCGTTCCACCAGCCGACGGCATAGAACAGCGACAGCGCGGCAAGAATCGGCTTGCACAGAGGCAGCATGATTTGCACCAGAATACGCCAGTTGCCCGCCCCGTCAATCGCAGCCGATTCCTCGATCTCCTCCGGCAGCCCTTCCATGAAGCTCTTCATGACGAACATGTTGTAAGTGCTGATCAGACCCGGCAGCCACAATGCCCAGTAGGAGTCCATAAGCCCCAGCGATTTGATCAGAATAAAGTTCGGAATGAGGCCGCTTACGAAAATCATCGAGAAGGTAATGAACAACAGAAGCGGTCCGCGTCCGAGCAGCCGCTTGCGCGACAGCGGATAGGCGGCCAGAACGGTCATCGCCATGTTGAACAGCGTGCCGACAAGCGTAACCAGCGCCGTATTGCCCATCGCCCGGAACAGTTGACCGTCCTGCAGCAGCCGCTCGTAAGCGACGGTGTTGAATTCGACCGGCCACAGCGACACCTCGCCGGCGGTAATGGCGCGGCTGCTGCTGAAGGACGCCGATATCTCATACCAGAACGGATATAGCGCAATGAAGGCGCACAACGACAACAGCACAACATTTAATGCGCGCAGAGCAAGCGACAACGGGGAGACTCTCTTATGTCCGTATTCCATTCACCACAGCCCCCTTTCCCCGATAAGACGAATGACGCGATTGACGCCGACGACCAGAATGAGGCCGATCAACGATTGGAAGAGGCCGAGTGCAGTCGAGTAGCTGTAGTTCATGTTCTGCAGGCCGATCCGGTACACATAGGTGCTGATTACGTCGGCTACGTCGAGCACCGAGGAATTCTGCAGCGAGAGCGTCTGCTCCAGTCCGACGTCCATCATGCTGCCCATGCGGAGGATAAGCAGAATCGCTATCGTACTGCGGATACCCGGGAGCGTGATGTGCCAGATCTGACGCAGCTTGCCGGCTCCGTCGATTTTCGCCGCTTCATAGAGCTGCGGATCGACCGCCGCCATCGCCGCCAGATACAGAATGGTGCCCCAGCCGGCTTCGCGCCAGATCGAAGATACCGTATAGGCCGCCGGCCACCAGGCGGAGCTGGCCATGAAGTAGATCGGCTCCAATCCGAATACGCGTTCCAAGACGAAGTTGACAACTCCCGTGCTCGGCGACAGAACCGCGATCAGAATGCCTCCCAGCACCGCCCAAGAGATAAAGTGGGGAATGTACAGCAGGTTCTGAATGACGCGCTTAAACAATTCCTTGCGAACTTCATTTAACATGAGGGCCAGCAGGATCGGGGCGGGGAATCCCAGAACAAGGCTGTACACGTTCAACAGAAGCGTGTTGCGCAGCACCCTCCAGAAGTCCGGGCTTTGGAACAGCAGCCTGAAGTGCTTAAGCCCGACCCAGTCGCTGCCGAGAATGCCGTCGACGAAGCGGTAATTCTTGAAGGCGATAATCTCCCCGCCCATGGGAGCGTACTTAAACAATAGGTAGAAGGCGATTACAGGAAGCAGCATGACGTATAAGGAACGGTCTTGCGCGACTCTCTTCCATCGCGACTGGCGGCGGACGATCACCTCATCTCTGTCTGTTGCGAATGCTGCGAGTTCCGATTTGGTTCCGCTCATGATGCTCACCCTTTCCGAATCACTGGCAACCCGATCATAGCCGCGGCGGCCGCAACGGCGCTACAGATAGCTTTTGACACCGGTAGCCATTCTTGACAAACGGCAGGTGACAACTATTTACCTGGGCGACATCCTTTGTCCTTGCCCCCCTTCGGCAATAAAAAAAGCCCTTCCGCAGGGAGCGCGGAAAGGCGATAGAGCGGCTTATGAATCCGGGAAACGCTCGCGGTATTCCGTCGGCGTCAGCCCGGTATAGTTCTTGAAGCTGCGCATAAAGCTGCGGCTGTTCGTATAACCGACCTTATGCGAAATCTCGTTCACCCGCACGGAACGATCCTTGAGCAGTTGCTTCGCGGCGTTGATTCGGGTCTCGATCAGGTAGTCGATAAAATTCGTCTGGGCGTGTATCTTGAACAAGCGGCTGATGTAGGCGGGGTTGAGATTAAATCGCTCGGCGAGCCGGTCCAGCGACAATCCGCTGTCGCCGTAGCATTCGCCGATATACTCGCGGATCAGCTCGATCGTATCGTTGCGCCCGCGTTGGCTCCGCTTCGCTTCAAGCTCGTCTATCAGCTCGCCGAGGAACGACTGCACAAGATCCTCGGCCTGCCGCCAATTGTCGCATTGCTGGATACGCTCGTACAGATTGCTGTTGCGAACGCGTATCGGCTCGGTGGCGATGCCGAGCGATTCGACCGCCTGCATCAAGCGCATCAGCAGCTCGAAGGAGAATTGCCGGATCAGCTCCGGCAACAGACCGACGCCGACCGCCTCCGAATAAAGCTCGTCGACCATCGCCTTCAGTTGCTCGCGCTCCGCCTGCTTAAGCTCGTCGCAGATGCGGTCTATCGAGCGCATAAACCGGTAATAGTCCTGGTCGGAGGGCGGCTTGAGGTCATCGATCAGAATGAGGGTGTTCGGTCCTGTCACCATTTTGTAGCGGAGGGCGAACTGGGCTTCGCCGTAGCTCTCCGGAAGCTTCTTCAACTCCGTACAGCAACTGCCGACGCCGACGGTCACCGACACGCCGACCTGCCGCTGCATCACGTCCTGGATCTGCTCGAGCAGCGTGGTGACGCGCATCAGGTTCTGCGCCGAATCTCCGTCCGGGAAGCTGAACAGCAGCGCTGCGTGGCCTCCTCCGGCATCGATCGCCGCGCCGGCATATTCCGCATTGACGATCTCCTCCGCCACGTTGCACAGCGCATACGTGTACAGCGTCTCGTCCTTGGAGGCGATGCCGCCCTCCTTGCCGATCTCCGCCGCGCAGACGACGATCCGCTCCGGATGCAGCTTCACCCCGGCGAACTCCAATTGATGATGGACGGCCGAGTATTCGGCGCGATGGCCGGTCAGCATATCCATGACGATCCGCCACTTGATCATCGGCTTGGACTCCCGCACTTGCCGCTCCAGCACCTCCCGGTCGTGGAACAGCTCGTCGAACACATGCTCGAGGTACGACGCGCCTCCCCCCGCCGGCTTCGGGATCGCGTGGTACTTGCCCGACAGCCGTCCGATCAACCGGTCGAACGGCCGGATCGTCCGGCGGCTGACGATAAACAGGACAACAAATCCGATCGCCAGCATCGCGGACGCGAAGCCGATCAGCAGATTGCGCATAACGGTCAGCGGACGGTACACCTGGCTCTCCGGAATAATACTGACGACCTTCCAGCCGGTGTAGGCGGAAGTGGCGTAGAACACCGTCTGCTTGTCGCCTTCGATCGTCATCTCGAAGGAGCCCTCGGCAGGCCCGGCCAGCACTTGCTGCACGTACGGCTTGTCCGCCAGCCGGCTCGTCAGCTTGCTCTTGTCGTCGTGAGTGACGACATTGCCTTCGCTGTCGATGACCAGCGTCTGCCCCTTGTAGCCTTCGGAATAAATATCCCGAATCATCTGGTACAGCTCGCTCTCCTTCATGTTGACGGCCAGCAGCCCCGTGCGGAAGCCGGGCTTGCTGATCGCCGGGTAGGAGCGGATCAAGGTTACGACGTTCTCCTTGGCGTACCCGTTCGTAATCGAATGCGTCGGCAGCCACTTGAAGTAGCCGTTCATGTCGAGATAATCGGCAATCCATTGATTATTCGATTGGTCGATATCTATATAGCTGTCCTGGGTCAATATGTTACCGCTTACAGAAGAATAGACGTAAATGGACGAGAACTGCAGGTTGCGGCTCATAAACTTGCTCATCTTATTGTTCAGGGCATAGAAGTTGGCGTACTTCTGCGCGGTTCCTTCGTAGCTGTCGTTCATAAAATACACAAATTCGAGCTCGCTCGTCAGTTGGAGCAAATCCTTCTCGATCTGTGCGAAGCTGCGATCCATCTTCTCGATAATCTGGTTCAGCAGCGCGTAATTCGTCTCCTTCAATTGATCGCGCAAGCCGCGCACCGTCCCCAGATAAGACAGCAAGACGGTCAGCGTAATGATGACAAGGAGCACGCCTCCGTAGATGAGCATGATCCGGTTCGTTATGTTTGGCTTCATGTACCGCCTCCTCACTCTCCTTCGGATGCAGATCAGTATATCAACGAATCGCCTCATATGCCAGAGCCAGAGCGGCGGGGCTGCCATTCAAAAGAATGCCAGCCCCTCCCGGCCCGAGGACGTTTGCGGTTTTGTGCGGTTTTTCGCATTCGTCGGCTTGGTTTGGGAGGAATTGCAGCATTTTATATGGTTTTTAGCATACATCCGGCAAAACGAGCCGGGATTTTTCGGATGTATGCTATTTTTCACATACAATCGCCCAAACTGCCCGTTATCGCGTTGCTCCAATGTGGATTTTCACATACATTCCCGGCCTCCTGCGGCTTCGGCGACATCGGTGCGGATTTGGCAGCCTCAGATGGCGAGAGAAGCTTGGCGCAGGCGTCAGACAGGATAAAGGGATTCGGAACTTATCTGGCTAGGTGCGCCATTCGCAAAAAGCCCTCCGGCGATAATATGCCGGAAGGGCCATGCAGACTCCAGATGCTTAGATGCTTAGATGCTTGGACGCCTAGATACCTGGATGCCTGGATGCTTGGTCACTTCGGCGCTCCATCGCCCGAACGAACTTAGCCGAACAATTCGGCCACCGGCCCGGGCTTGACGCCGAGCGTCAGGCGGAGCGGCTCCGCAGCGTCGGCCAGCTCGAAGCCGACCCGGTCCTGCAGCCGTTCCGCGGAGGCGGTCGGCGGCTCCTGCCCCGGCTCGGTCAAGCTGAGCGCGAAGCCAAGCAGCGCCTCCTCCATCGCATGGAAGTCGACCTCCCTCTCTTCTCCCGCATGCAGCACCAGGTCCAGGAACGAACCGTCGTATTCGCCGCTGCGGCTCTGAACCGTTCCTGCGGACGTCTCCCAACGGAACGGTCCGAAGCCGCTCATCGCTGCGAACAACCCGGTAACCGTCGCCTTCGTCGAGCCGATTGTCGCCTCGTAGCGATTGTCCGCGAGCCGTTCCCAGCGCGGCGCCCCTGCCCCTCTTCGGTTGGAGATCTCCAACCGAATCCGCAGATCGCGGGCCTTCGTCCGCCCGTGGATCGGATCGAGGTTGACATGGGTATCCCCTCCGTCGAGCGAGAAGCGAATGCCGTACAGGGCATTGCCGCCGCGCTGCTCCGTGCGGATAACGGCCGAGCAGAAGTCGTAATCCTCATGCAGCACGCGCAGCCGCAAGCTGATCGCTTCTCCGCCGTCTCCTGCGATGTAAGCCTGCAGGTTGCGGCACTGGTTCCACATCGCTTGATGGTTAAACGACCCCAGCGAATAGTCGCGCGTCATATACGTATAAGCTTTGCGCTGCAGCGGCATGCCTTCGTCGGGAAGCTTCTGGCTGATCTCCCGGTTCCCCTTCCACTCGGCGAACAACGGCAGGAAGCTGTCCGGACAGCGTACGCCCTGCCCGTGCCATTCCGGATCGTAGGCCGGCTCGGAGCCTTCCAGAACATCGAGCCGCCCGTCGAATGCCATCTGGAGGAAGGTCAACCGTTCCCGCTCCGTGAAGATCGAATAGGAGCGGGCGTGCGGGCCGGACCATTGCTTCAGCAGCGGATGGAAGTGCTCGGCCGTCATGCCCCATGCGATGTCCAACAGCTCCTCCGCCATCTGCCGCGCCTGCTCGGTCTTGGTGCAGACGGCAATCGCGGAGAGCTCCGTAATCGCTATCGAGCTATAGGGCGGGCTGTTGTATTCCTGAAGCGCGCCTTCTCTTCGCGTGTGATCAAGCAGCTTCCGCAATCGGTCCAGGCCGTATTCCAGGTAACGGGAGTCCTCCAGCAGCTCCCCGGCAATAATGGTGACGAAGCTGCCCATAATGGCAATATTGGTGTAGTGAGGACCGATATTCCGTTTAATAATCGCTTCGCAGCTGTTGCGGACGGCTTGCCGAATATCCAGCCTCAGTTGCTCCGGCAGCAGCGAATCGTGGCGGTGCAGGACAAACAGCAGGCGCTTGCCGATAAAGTCGGCCCAGTTCCAGTCGGGAGGAGCCATCTCCGGCAGCGGCTCCTCCCAGAACCAGGACCAAATCCCGTACGTAGGGGAGGACGGGTCCTGGTCCTGCAAGGATACGAGCACCTGCAAGATATCGAATGCCCGCTGCCGATAGGAGGGATCGCCTCCATCCAGCAGCGCCAGCGCGTAATCCGCCGCTTGCCGGGTCGGATGCACGAAGTCCGCTTGCTTGATCTTCGTATGGTATCCCGGACTGGAGAAGGGGCACCGCAGAAGGCGGTTCTCCGGGTTGTAGCTCTCGTGCATCTGACGCAGCTTCTCCTGGAATTCCTGTTCCCAATCGATGGTGTTATTCGCCATCTCCCGACACTCCCTTCGCTCCGTTGTATTCCGCCAGCAGCATTAGCGCCAAGCCTTGTCCGTATAGCGTCGGATAACAGGGGACCTCGTTGTAATGCTCGACCGTTTGAAGCACCGGCGTGCCGCCCGACACCCCGGTCACGGTCCCGTCGCTCCCGATCCGCTCCAGCACGGCCGGCAGCGCCCGGTCGGCAACCGCTTGCAGCTTCGGCTCCAGCAATCCCTGACGGATGCCGTACAGGATGCCGCAGGCAATGCCCGCACTGCCAGACGTCTCGGTATAGAAGTCGGGGCGGTCCAAGACGGTCGGCCATAAGCCGCCCTCCAATTGATAACGGCCGAGCGCCGTCATCAGCGTTCGATATCGCTCGGGAACCTCGTCCGGAATAGTCCCGAACGGCTTCAGCTCTTCGAGCATCATCGGCGTCGCGAGCGCAATCCAGGCGTTCGCTCGGGTCCAGCGGGCTCCGGACAGCGGATTGCCCGCACGGCAATCCCAACCGTGGAACAGCACGCCGGTCGCTTCGTCCTGAAGCTGCCGCAGGTGAAGCGTCAACTGCCGCACTGCCTCTTCGGCATATTCCTCTTGGCCGGTAACGCGAGCCAGCCTGGACATGAACAGCGCCGCCATAAAGACCGTGTCGGCCCATACCTGCTCGGGAAAGCTCGCATCCTCGGTCACGGTGTGCTCCCAGGCTCCCCCGCGCGTGCGAGGAGCTTCGAACCGCATCCAATCGCCGATGCGCTTCGCTTCCTCGAGCAGTCCGCTCTCTCCCGTCAGGCGATACAGCGCCGGGAAAATCGCATAAGGCGCCATGGAATTGATCACGTTGACGGCTCCCGCGCGGTGGCGGTTGGCCGCGACCCAGCGGCGCAGGTCCGCGATAATCTCCGGGCTGCCGTTGCGCTCGTAATAAGCCAACTGCGAGATGACGCCAACGCCGGGCACCCAATCCCAAGCGTTGCGATCCATGCCCCATTCGCCGTCCGTTCCTTGGTTCAATCGTTCATACACACGTTGCGCCCGCTCGCCGATCAAGCTTTTCTCCGGAATGCCCATTATTTGCCCAACTCCTCATGCTTCCTTCTTCGTGCTTCCCCTACGACTATACTCTTCCTCCTCTCGGGTCTCTTGGGGAATTCACTTCTTAAGTTGGGGAATTGTCTACTGGCGAACGGCTCCCTATTCGGCTCGAATTTGATAGAATGGGAACAGGAATCGAACCGGGGAGAGAAGGGATGTTATGAGTTCGGAAGCTGTCGATGCCGTCACGAATTCGATGCTGGAGCGAGCGCCGGTTATTTGCAGCTTCCGCACGGAGACGCTGCGCCAACCCGGCCTGCATTCCCACAACGGGTACGAGGTTTACTTATGCGCCAAGGGCAAGGGGCGCTTCTTCGCAGGGGATCGCATGTATCCGCTTGCGGAAGGCGCCTTGTTCATCATCCCGCCGATGCGGCTGCATCTGTCGCGGCCGGAATCGGAGCCGTTCCACCGCTTCGTGCTGTCCATCGAGGAGCACTACTGGGAGAAGCTGCTTCAGACGGATGCTCCGCTTGCGGATGCGTACCGGAGCTTGCCCGACGACGATCGGCTGCTCTGTCTGACGCCTGCGCCGAACAATGCGGCGATGCTGCAGGAGCTGCTGCTGCAGCTCGAGCACGAGCTGGCCCGGCACGAGCCGTATGCCGAAGCCGCCGTGAAGGGGCTGCTGCTGCGGGGGCTGGCGGAGATCGCCCGCCTGCGAACGGGAGGCCCGGCTCCGGCTCGGTCGGTATCGGCGGCGGACGTCAAGGTGGAGCAGATCCTGCGATACTTCTCCGAGCATTATCAGGAAGAGCTGCCGATGGACGAGGTCGCGGCCAAATTCCGCCTGTCTCGCTCCTATATGTATCGCATCTTCAAAAACCAAACCGGCTTCGCGCCCAATGAATACGTGGCTGCGCTGCGCCTTAACAAGGCGAAGGCGATTCTGCTCCGGACCGACTGGCCGATTATCGCGGTGGCGGCCGAGGTCGGATTCCGCGACCTGTCGCACTTCTGCCATATGTTCAAGCGCTTCACCCACACGACGCCAAGCGGATACCGTTCCCGCTTCGGGAAGACGTAACGGAAGCAAACACAGGGCCGCCCCAGCCTTCTTCGGCTTGGGGAGGCCCTGCTGTCACAGCTAATTGGCAATCGGATCGTTGCCGGCGAAAGTACCGAAGTTGCTCCATATCGCACCGGCTGTGTTGATAATAGTGCCGTTATTCGTGAGGGTGCCGGAATTCATAATGGAGCTGTTGTTCGTGATGGTACCGTCGTTCGTAATGACGCCGGTGCCGCTATATCCTGTGATGGTACCGTTATTGTTCACCGTCGCAGAGCTTAGAACAGCAGCCGTTCCGTCGACGATCAACGATGCTGCCATTGCCAGCGTAACTGTGCCGCTCACATTCAATGCGGCGTCTTCCCGGATGTTCCAATAATAACCTTCGTCTATCGTCGTATTGCTCACATTCAACGTCGAGCCTGCCTCAGCCTCTATATTGCCATCCATTGTAGAGTCGCTCACGTTCAGCGTTGCGCCTGCTGCAAGGGTCAAGGTGTGGCCATTCAACGTCATATCGCTCATATTCAGCGTTACGTCTTCCGGAAGAGCCCAATCATCGGTCAGCGCAGCACCGCTTATGGATACTTCCGTTGCGGATACGACAGTGACGGTCGCCGACTCCAGATCCAATGCTTCTGCACTCGCGATCCATTCCGGAAGCGGCTCGAACGCGGCCGCCTGAACAGCATCCGTTGCTTCACTGATTGCCATACCGAGGCCTTCCTTGGCGCCAATCGCCCACACCTGCAGCTTCTTCCCTGCGTCCGCTGCCGCAACGGTGTAACTCGCGGTTGTCCGGCCCGCACCGGCAGCGGACACGTACACGCCGCTTCCGGCTATATCTTCTGCCATCCATTCGTAAGTCGCGCGGTCGCCCGCAGATGTGCCGTCAGCCATCGTTGCGGCGGCTGTAAGAATATCGCCAATCCGAGGAGATGGGTTGTCTATCGCAACCCTTGCGATAGACACGCCTACCGCATGGGTCGCTTCGCTTGTTGCGGCTCCTGCCGCTCGACCCATGTACGATGCCACAACTTGCAGTTGCTTGCCTACATCCGCTGCCGCAACCGTGTAGCTTGCCGTTGTATTGCCATCGCCTGCAGCATTCTCATACGTCTCGCCGGCCTCTGTCTCGACCTTCCATTGATAAGTCACGCTGCTGCCTGCGGCACTGCCATCGCTCAATGTCGCACTGGCGGTAAGCGTATCGCCATAAACCGGATACACATTGTCGATCGTGACTTCAGAGATCGGAACGGATACCGCATGGGTCGTTGCGCTTCGGGTGCCGGTTATCGGGCTGACCCCCGTCACTGCCACTTGCAGCCTCTTCCCCGCATCCGCAGCAGCAACTGTGTAGCTCGCCGTTGTATTGCCTGTGCCTGCCGCATTCACATACGTTCCGCTGGCCTCCGTCTCAACCTTCCATTGATAGGTTACGCGATTGCTTGCAGACTGACCATCCCCCATGATAACCTCGGCATTTAATGTATCGCCTATCGCCGGCTCCGTATGGTCTATGCTCACGCTCGTTATCGTGTAATCCGGCTCCCACTGTGCAACAGATGAGATATTCCCGGCAGGCATACGATCCGGCAGAGCAGGCGACCAGCCTGCGAATACATAGCCTGCCCGCGTAACGGGCATGGACGGGAGGGAATACCCGTAAAGTATGCTTGGCGTGTAAGTGCCCGTCTTCGCGCTGGAAGTCCCTGCATAGACAGTCCCTCCATTGAGATCGAGCGTCGCCGTGTACACGTTGCGTTTGTAATACAGCTTCAATTCGAGAGGACTCGTCGTCGAATCGATGACAGTACCCGATGCAACTGCAGCAACTACAGCGGAGTCAATCGAGAACCCTTCATAACTCTTCGTTGCTGCTGTAACTGTCTCGTCTACGGGTCCGCTTAATGTCATCTTCTCGATTATCGTGTATTGGCCCGTTGTATCCGGCCTGTAATGGGTTACCGTATAGGAGGCCAGCTTCGCGCTCCACTGTGCGACGACCGTCATATCATGCGCCGGCACCGTTGTCGGAAGGGACGGTGTCCATCCGGTGAGGATCTCTCCCGTTCCTTGAGCTACAGCCTTATTGATGGCGCCTATCGAGCCTACAGCAGCTCCGTATGGAAGAGCGAATACATAAGGATCATCCGTATCCCCTACGAAAACCCTGCCATCCAGATCATAGGTTACCTTATACGTATTGCGTGTGTAGTACAATCTCAGGACCGTCGATCCGTCCCCTGATATGGTGCTCGATAGAAGGGTGGCCGGATTGCTGCTGTCAAAGGTGAATCCTTCATAGTCCTTCATCTTCGCCGTAATCGTTGCGGTATCCGTTGTGCCGCTATACTCCTGCTGATCAACGATCGTGTAGGTATTGCTTAGAACCGGCACGAGCTGGTTGTTCACCGCCATATTCTGTTGCAGGTAGACGACTTTGTAGGAGGTATCGGTTCTAGCCTGCCACTTCGCCGTGTATGCGGTATCTTGCCCCGGCACCGTACCCGGAATGGAGGTGACGCCATCGGACTCGAACCATCCGACCAGCGTATAGCCCGGTCTGGATATCGAAGGCCTCCATGTGAAGTTTTGCCCGATCTGCAGCGACTTCGTAAAGGTTGGGCCGCCCGCATAGCCGGCATTAAACGTCATCACCCTCGTATCCCGCACGTAATAAACCTTAACCACTGTCGTACCGTATCCATTAATGTACACGGAGGTTTTGGTTACGTCGCCATCTGCATTCCGGCTCACGATCGTGCTTGCGCCCGTACTCGCATAAGAGGTATACACATAGCCTTGAGCCTTGAAGCGGTCGGTATTCGCAGGCGTAAACGTCGAGAAGGCTGTGCCCGTCAAGCTCTCGGTTGCCGCGAGCGTCGCAGCTCCGCTATTCGGATCGACCCAATAATGCTCAATGGTGTACGGCATATCCGTTCTCAATGCCCAACGCGCATAGAGAATGACATTCTCTCCCGGCATCGTGTCCGGAATGACATACTTCGTGCCGCCAGTCGCATCCGTATACCAGCCTTCGAAGGTATAGCCCAGACGCTCGGGATCGGCCGGAGCAACGATCTTGTCTTTATACTCCGCGAGGATGTAGGTAGCCAGCCCTCCATTGCCCGTATTAAGCACGATCCTTCTCTTGCCTGAATATTTCAACCATGTCAGATCATACGTCCGCTGAATAGGAGTGGACGTAAAGGCTAGCGGCGCGTTATTCCATCTCACCGTCATGGTTCCGCTGGCAGCGCTCTTGTTCGAATCCGTCGGCTTGAGCGTGTTCGTCCTGGAATCGTACGTGAAGTCCGCATTGTCAACCGTGATGGTGTAATTCGATTTATCGAACGCCTTGGCGTACGTGTCCCCGGTTCTCAGATCCATCACACTCATGGTGAACATGCTGGCCGGCAAGACCATACTCTTGGTTGCTTCCATATCTCCCGAAAGCTTGATCGCGAGCGTGTCGTTCTGCTGGTAGGCGAAGTCGTCTACGCTTTCTTCCGAGCCCACAGAGAATAGCGGCCAGGTGTTGTCATACAGGGTCACATCGCCTGAGAGCAGCCCATCGCCCAACTGCGCCCCGACCTGCGATTCCAGATAAATGCCCAGTTCCACGTACAAGGCGCCAAGAGACTCGCTTGTTTGCACAGAGCCCGATTTTTGCAAATCGTAGTAGAAGTACCCCCACAGATTCAAGTACACGCCAGGCTCAACGGAGATGCCTATGCTGTCCCACTTGACACTTCCAATACCCGCTTGAAGCGTCACCTCAACGCCCGCTCGCAATCCGAGAGTCCCCAGTACGTAGAGCTTAAACTGGTAATCCCCATCGCCTGGAAGACTCACCGTGTTGCTGCTGCCCGTGAAGCTAAGAATGCGTACGGCAGCGGAGTACCGCTTGGCACTCTTGTAATTGAAGTCTGCTCCTACCGACAGATTCACATTGGCACTGACGACAAAATCGACGGAGAAGTTGATCTCAACGATGCCAAGGCACACTCTTAGGCTTCGATCGATGAGGCTCTGGTTAATTAATGGAACCCATTCCGTCTCGTTCTCCAATAAGCTCCGGTAACTCATCTTCAGCGTCTTCGCGTCTACTCCGGTATCTTGCACACCGTCGATCAACGCTTTGAGCTCCGTCGCGATATCCCGAACCTTCCCTAACTTGCCGGAGGTCTTGGCATCAAGCCAATCCTCTAACGCATCCTCCAGCTCATCGTTGGCAACGGTGGCAATCTCGGCCGTGATGTTGATCCCGGTGAACGTATAGGCATCCAGATTGGCGGTGATGATGTAATCTTGAACGTACGGGAAGATCCAATACCATCCGATTTGGGTATCGCCATTGATACTGAGATCCATGCGAATCTCTTCGATAAATGCAGCGGTCAGGTGGATGACAATGTCACTCTCGTCGTCCATATGAATGACAACATCAGCGCCCACTTGAAGCGAGACGCTTACGCCCGATCCCGTGAGATTGGTTAACGTGCTGGTTATGGCAGGGACGACGGTCAGATTCTCCACGTCAATCTTGGAAGCAACGCTAGTCGAAGACAGTGAGGCAATCTTGACGTACTCCTCCTTGAAGCTGGCGGTGCTCACGGCTACTTCGGACAAATAATCGGCGGCTTGAACGACGAACCCGCTGGCTACCGCTTGCTGCTTGACTTGCCCTTCCAATACGGCGACACTCTCGTCGGACAACAACTGTTCGCCATCAAGCGCTTGTTGCTGATACACATTCAGAGCGCTCGTAATTTGCTCCAGCGCGGCATCGGTATACGTAATGATATCCATCTCGGCATCGTGTGTTATTGACGTGATAAGGCCGTAACTCTCCAAGCTCGCATGGCTATCGAATTCGCCATTGTAGAACGCAATAAAGTCGCCCTCATTGACAACCGTAAGCTCGCTCAGGCCCAACGGCGCATATCGACTGTCACTATAATTCATGGTGTCATGCGCTACCCTGATAGAGAGATTCGTCTCGTCTCCATCCGTGTCCGCCTCCATACTTACAGGCAGGATATCCGGCTTGGCGAGCACCGCCTTGGAATCGGCATGGGTATAGGTGTAGGTGTTGCCTTCAATCGCCGCGATCTGCACATAAGCGACCTCTCCGCTCTCGGTTGTCTCGACGCTGCGAAGATCCGGACGAACCCCTTCATAGATCGCGACGATGTCACCCTCTTGAATCGCCGTGCTCCCGGCATATTCGAAGGTGCCGCTGCCCACATTCGCCTCGCTTAATTTCGAGCCGGCGCCTCCCAGCTCCGTTGCGATCACCGGAATCGCAGGGGAGTCCACCTCTTCGCCGTTCAGCATCATATTCGATACATCCGAGAATGCCAGATAGATCATGTCCGGATTCAACGGCACATTCAGAACCGCTTGTTTGGCGATGCTGAACACATAGATGGCCGTCGCAGCATCTTGACCCTTGTAGGACAGATTCTTATCCGTCAGTGTGAGTTGATACGTGTTGCCTTCCTCGAATTCGCCGTCTTGAGCCGCGGACGCCACTGTGAAGCGACCATTCGCGCCCGTGACGACGATACCCGCGAACGCGGGATTGGCCATGGCCTCGAACGTCATCCCCTCTTGCACTTGAGCAGCCGTCATGCTGCCAGTCGCATCGATCACATCAATGGTGAAGGTTGGCGCTTGGTCCAGCACCGTTACGCTGGGAATGCTCTCCACAGCCCTGTCGGGGCCCGTTATATAATTGGCATACAGCGTCGTATCGCCGGTGACCGGAGCCCCCTCGACGACGACTTGCGTGAAGTCGCTGTCGTAATACCAGCCCTGGAAGATGAACCCTTGCTTTCCCGGAGCCGGAAGACCGCTAAGCGTATCGCTTCTGTTGAGCTTCAAGCTGGCAATAGCAGAGCCGCCGTTGGATTCAAACGTAATGGTATAGGCTGCAGCGCCGTTGTCTCCCGAGTCGCCGCCGCCTTCTCCGCCGCCACTTCCACCGCCTCCGCTGCCAGCGTTCTCGCTTGCTTCCAGAGATGCCGACGACTCCGGATCGACTTGCTGGTTGGCCGACGCCTTCACAACTTCGTTGGCGCGCATGCAGAATACAGCCGCTTCGGCACGAGTGGCGCTCGACTTGGGATTGAGATTGCCATGCTCATCTCCGGTAATCACGCCCGCCTGCCACAGCTTGGTGACCGCGTCTGCCGCCCAAGGAGAAGTATCCGCCAAGTCATTCGGCAACGTCGTTATTGGGGTGTCCGCTTGATAAGCGATGCTCGCATTCTCGAAATATCGTAATGTCAGCGTCGCCATCATTTCTCTTGATAGAGTCTCGTCAGGCGAGAAGGTGTCGCTGCCCGTGCCGCTTGTAATGCCGTTCTCGACTGCCCACTGCACATAAGGCGCATACCAAGCGGTCGAGGACACGTCTGCAAATCCAGGGGCGGTGTATTGGCTTGCATCAACGCCTGCGATTCTTCCAAGTACCGTTACGTACATAGCACGGGTCATCGTTCCTCTGGGAGAGAAGGTGCCTGCTCCCGTACCCGTGAATATACCATTTTGCTGCACATAGTTTACCGCCTCATAGAACCAGTCCGTTGATTGGACATCTTGGAATCCGCTTGCCGCAGCCCCTGCATTCTGTGATGCATCATGCCATTCAATAGGAATGGAAGAGGAGTCTGTGGACGCAATCGTATGGGGGGAGGCAGCGGATACCCCCGTTGGTATTATCGATACCAACATAGCTAACAAGAGCAAGAAGCTGATCGTTCGCTTATATCGTTTGTCCAAGTTCAACACCCTTCCCCTCGGAAAATGCCGATTTTTGCTACACCGTAGCACATCCGGTCTAAACAACTCCTAAACAATTGCACCGCATGGAAAAGGAGCACCCCTCAGTCTCCGAAGATGACCAAGGGATACTCCCCGTTGGAAAATAAAGATCGCGTTGAAAAATAAGACCTCAGTTTATGTCCAGCAATCTCCTAAAGGCCTCCTTCGGCTCCAGCCTGAACTCGGTCTGCAGCATCTTCCGGAGCGCCTCGTATTGCTTGATCGCCGAGAATCGGTCGCCTGCTTGCACCAGCGTTTGAATGAGCAGTTCATGAATATATTCATTCAACGGATCTCGCGCAAGCGCATGCCTCAGCAACTGTGCAGCGGCATCGTATCGCTCTTGCTTCAGCTCGCGTTCATGGAGACGAAGCAGCAATGCAACGCATTCGCTCTCCGCGCGAACCCGCGTCGGCTCTGCCCATTCGTACGAAGCTCCTGCCATATAGCCCTCGCGATATAATTGAACAAGCTCATTGGCAAAGTCCTGCAGCTTGCTGTCATCGATCTGCGATTGAGCGGCCAGCAAGCGGTCCCACTCATCGAGATCGCAGTCCAACCGACTCCTATCGATTCGGTAACCGTCTTCCACATGCTGAATGATGCCGTCAAAGCCAAGCTGGCTTAACGCCTTGCGCAAATAGTGAGCCGTCGTATTGAACTGGGCCCCTGCCCGGTCGACCGGCACCTCTTCCCACAAACAATCGAGAATGCGATCCCTGCTCACCGTCTCGCCGCGATGATGCAGGAGAAAGGCCATCAATTCCTCGGTCTTGGATGTCCGCCACTTGATTGCCGCGCCGTTCTCCGTCTCCACTCGCAAGCGGCCAAAACATCGAATCCTCATTCGCGGCGAAGCATGACGATCGTTAAACTCATGCAGCAAGCGGCTCGCATAATGGGACACTTCCGCAGACTCCACGCCTTTGTCCACATACGATTGCACATACATAGACAGCAGCTTCGCCATCGACGGGCCCTCATCCACGAAGCTGCGGACGAAATCTTGCGGCTTCGCGAAGCGCAGCGCGATATCCAGCTTCGCCATCGCATGCTCAGTCCGACCGCTATGATAGAACGCCATACTCTGCAAGATCAGAATATGAATGCGATCCCGCAGGCGATCTTCCTTCGTCAGAAGATGATACAGCCTCTCTGCAAGAGACAGCGCCGATTCGAATTGTCCGCAGGCGGCAAGCACACGAACGAGCGCCAACTGTTCGGGCACTCGGTCCAGCGTTGCTTCGTCCAGGTACGACATTCCGCATTGCTGGAGCCACTTCCGAGCGGACACCAGGTCGCCTTGACGCACCGCCAGACTCGCTTGTTCCGCTTCGATCTTGCGCTGGAAGATGGCATAATCGGGAGAATCGATCTTCAGCTTAAGCTGCTCCAGCAGCATCGCCGCTTCGAAGGAATTGCCTTTCGCTTGTTGAATTCTCGAAGCCGCCACATCCAATTGATATAAATTGCGAGGAACCGGCGCGAACCCGGCTGCACCGCGCAGGCGGTCGATCCATTCCTCCGCTTCCTCTATCCGATTCCACTCGCACAGCAGCTTGGCGTATGAAGCACACATCGGCGACGCATAGGGATGGTTTACTCGGTCCCGCCAATGCTCCGTCATCCTGGCGAAGAATCGTGCAGCCGCATGATAGTCGTTTATGTAGCTTAGATGGTCATCGAATTCTTCCGTTGAATAATGCTTGTTGTTGCCGCCTTGAATAAATACGCTATGCTCAGATGCAAGCTCATCCCCGCGGATAAAATAAGCAGTGGCACGATCGAGGTCTTTGGTTATATAGGCAGCAGAAGCGCAGATGTAATAGATCTCTCCCAGCGTCTTGCGCCACATGTCGGGTTCAAGCTGATCCTTCAGCGCTTCGAAGCGGATTCGAAGCCGATCTGCACGGGCCGGAATGCTGCTGAATTGCCCGATGCCGACCATCGCATACAAACAAAACAGTTCGACAAGCGGTCGGCTTGAGACATATTGCTCAGGCACTTGCATGACCCAACGGGCAGTTATGTTGTTCTTGCCTCCACTAAGGAATTCATGAGCATGCGCCTCAACCAATTGTACGACCGCTTCATACTGCTTGCCTGCCAAATAATGCTCCACAGCCTCTTCGACAAAGCCGTTATTCTCCAACCATTGCGCGGCACGCACATTCGCCTGAATCCACAGCTTAGGCTCTCTTCGCGCGAGCATCGACTGCAGGAAATCGGACAGCAGGTGGTGATAGCGATACCACTCACGCTGATCGTCCAGCGGAATGATAAAAAGCTGCAGTTGTTCCAGTTGTTCCAGTTGCTGCTGGCCTCTCGCTTGACCGGTCACCGCCTCGCACAAGGCATGATTCATCTGACTTAACACGGAAGTGTGCAGCAGAAAATCTCGCACCGCCTCCGGCAGATCGCTAATCACTTCCTCGAGCAAATAATCGGCTATGTGCTGCTGATGGCCGCTGAATTGACGGATCGATTCCGCCAGATTGCCGCTTCGCTTCAGTGAGATGGCTGCAAGCCGCAAGCCGCTAATCCAGCCTTCGGTCTGGTCGTGAAGCAGCCTGATCTGCTCGGCCGACAGGTGCAAATCCGTCGTCTCCCGGAAGAATTCGTCCGCTTCCTCCGGCCGGAACCGCAAATGCTCGATCGTTGCGCGTTGCATCTCTCCTTTAGCGAGCAATCTTGCTGTCGGAAAGGGGAGGTCATGGCGGCTTGCGATATAGAAATGAATATGGTCCGGGAGGAATTCGAGCAAGAAGCTCATCGACTTCTGAATGACAGGCGCCGCAGCCAAATGATAATCGTCAATGATGATGACCAGCTCGTCCGGAAGGCCATTAAACTCATTCAGCAGCGCAGTCATCGCCGGCTCCATCGATGCGGAAGATGCGGAAGGCCCCTCTGTCAGCAACGGACATACGGTCTGGCCGAATCCGCCGACACGATTCCGGATCGAAGCGAGGATCGTACTCCAGAATGTGATCCATTCGTTGTCCTGCTTGCCCAGCGACACCCACGCAACAAGCTTGCCTCTCTGATTGGCCCATTCGCTTAATGCCGTTGTTTTCCCATAGCCGGATGGAGCGACCAGAAGCGTCAGCTTCGTATCCATGCCCTCATCCAGCAGATGAAGCAAATCCGGGCGGGTAACCAACGCATGCCGTTCAAGAGGAATGTGCAGCTTTGTCGCAGAAATCATCGGACCCCTCCGAAATAATGACGATAAATAAGTAATAAAGTATACTTTCGACACCGATACGTAATTTCCTACACGGTTGTTATGAAGATTTATGTCAATAGCGCCTTGTGCAATGACGAGAAAAAGCGCCCCCTCCGTCTGGCAGAGGGAACGCTTTGGAGAATGTAACGGAATGGACCGCTATGTTCAAAAGGATGGGCTTAGGCTTGGCTTAAGTTTAGCCCTCCGAGCCGATGAACAGGTAACGCGCGATGACGAGAACGAACAGAATCCACATCAGCCAGTGAACCTTGTGCGTCTTCTCGCCGCGAACGTTCGCGAGGGTCGCCAGTACGACATAGGACACGATGCCGAACGAGATGCCGTTCGCGATGTTGTAGGTGAACGGCATCATCGCGACCGTCAGGAACGCCGGGATGCCGATCGTCAGGTCCTTGAAGTCGATCTCGCTGACGGATTGCATCATCAGAACGCCGACGACGATCAGCGCCGCGCTCGTTGCCGGAGTCGGAATGAGCAACGCGATCGGAGCGAGGAACAGCGACAGAAGGAACAGAACGCCCGTCGTCGACGAGGTCAGACCGGTGCGACCGCCTTCCGCGATGCCCGCGGAGCTCTCGACGAACGCCGTCATCGTGCTCGTGCCGAGCATGGCGCCGCCGCTTACCGCAACGGAGTCGACAAGCATCGCCTTGCCGATGCGCTTGTTGCCTTCATCCTTGTTCTTCAGGAAGCCGGCGCGGTTGGCCGTGCCGACGAGCGTGCCGAACGTGTCGAACAGCTCGACGAACGTGAACGTCGCGATAGCGGTCAGAAGGCCGGTCGAGAGCAGATCGGCGAAGTCGAAGTCCCAGAAGTTAAGCTGCGTGAAGTCCGGTGCCCAATCCTGCCCCTTAAGCGTACCGAAGTCGACGACATCGATGCCCGGAATCGCGCCGATCAGAGTCGTGATCAGGATGCCGAACAGAATCGCGCCGCGAACGCGGAGAACCATCAGAGCCGCGATGATGATAAGGCCGATGATCGTCAGCCATACCATCGGGTCTTCCAGATTGCCCATGTGGATGACCGTCTCGCTGCCTCCCAGGTTCGTGTAGCTGCCTTGCTCGAAGGAGCGGCCGAACGCGTCGAGCGAGATCGTCATCACGCCGCTCGTCTTCAAGCCGATGATGGCGATGAACAGGCCGACGCCGACCGTAATGGCGTGCTTCAGACCGTCCGGAACCGCGACGACAAGCAGTTGGCGAACCTTCGTCACCGTCAGGATCAGGAAGATGATCCCGGAGAGGAAGACGGCCGCCAGCGCCATCGAGGCGCTGATCGGATGGCCGGTCGCCTGCGACGCGACGACGGTTGTCGCGAAGTACGCGTTAAGTCCCATCCCTGGAGCAAGAGCAACCGGGAAGTTGACGAAGAGCCCCATCGCCAGCGTGAAGATGCCCGCGCCGAGCGCCGTTGCGAGGAAGATGCCATACGTGTCCAGACCGGACGGCCCAAGGACGAGCGGATTGACGGCCAGAATGTAGGCCATCGTCATGAACGTCGTGATGCCCGCCATGATCTCCGTGCGGATATTGGTGCCGAACTCTTTGAGCTTAAAGAATCGCTCCATGGTTTATTGTGTCCCTTCTGTTTATAAATTGGAATCGAATTGCATACAAACCCGGAAAACGAGAAAAAACCCAGAAGATGTTTCTCCTAGGTTCCGCATAAGAACGCAAAGGTATACTCGGCAGCAGGCGTGACCTGCCGATTATCCGATGTCGCTGTCCGTAGCCGGATCATTTGCGGTGACCTCGTAGAAACTCCCAAGCCTATTCCCGGGATTATACGGCAAATCTTCAATTCCGACATTATTCTTCCTCATTGTAGGTATTAAGTCCGAATTCGTCAATCGAATAAACGAAGTTTTTTGGATAGTTTACATATATTTATTCGTATTGTTTCCGCTTACAATGGAAGATCGGTGGTGTAAATACCCATAAATCCGGCATCCGATCCGAACCTTCGTCTCTATCTCCCTCTTCGTGTCCTTCTCTCGCCTCCTCTCGCCTCCTCTCCTCTTATCTTCGAATCCTTCCCCTCTCTGCGTCCCCCTCCCGTCCCCCTCCTCTCCTCTCTCCGCGCCCTCTCCCTTTTCGCATCCTTCTCCCCTCTCTGCGCCCCCTCCCTCTCGCCTCTCGCCGCGGATTTTATGCGATTTTTCGTATTCGCAAGGCGATTCGGGGCCTCTATACAGCGGTTTTATGTGATTTTTCACATTCATTCGCCCGTGTTCCATCCGGATCGGAGCGATATATGCGGTTTTTCGCATACAAATCGCAATTTCGGCCGGAAACGGGCCCACGAATGCGGTTTTTCGCATAAAATCGACCAAATCGCTCGTTTCCGGGGAACGCGAATATGGATTTTCACACAAGTCCGCTCCACCTCCGTCCCCCGCCTCGCTGCCGCCTATCCGCCTCCCTCTCTTACCCCAACTCCTCCTCCCCGCATCGCCGCCCGCGCAGCTCCATCCCTTCTCCTCCGCTCCTCTCTCCCGCCGCCCGCGCCAAGCATAGCGAAAACCCGCGAGGCCGGATCGGAACGTCCGACGGTCGCGGGTCTTCGTCATGCAATCAACGGCTTATTCGGCCAGAATGGCTTCGATTCTCGCAAGCTCCTCACTCGTGAACACCAGGTTGCTCACCGCTCCCACGGCGTCCTCGATCTGGCTGATCTTGCTGGCTCCGATCAGGGCGGACGTCACGCGTCCTCCGCGAAGCACCCAGGCCAGCGCCATCTGCGACAGCTTCTGGCCGCGCTCTGCGGCGAGCTCGTTCAGCTTGCGCACCTTCTCGAGCGTCTCTTCCTTGATGCCTTCCGCCTTCAGGAAGACGCTTGGGCCCGCAGCGCGGGAATCCGCGGCAACGCCGTTCAGGTAGCGATCCGTCAGGATGCCTTGGTTCAGCGGCGAGAAGGCGATCGAGCCGATTCCTTCTTCGTCGAGGACGTCCTGCAGGCCATTCTCGATCCAGCGGTTCATCATCGAGTAGCTCGGCTGGTGGATCAGGCACGGCGTGCCCAGCTTCTTCAGAATGGCGGACGCTTCCTTCGTCTGCTCGGCGCTGTAGTTGGACAGGCCGACGTAGAGCGCCTTGCCTTGACGGACGATCAGGTCGAGCGCGCCCATCGTCTCTTCGAGCGGCGTGTTCGGATCGGGGCGATGGTGGTAGAAAATATCGACATAATCGACGCCCATCCGCTTGAGGCTCTGGTCGAGGCTGGAGACGAGGTACTTCTTGGAGCCCCATTCTCCGTACGGTCCCGGCCACATGTAGTAGCCCGCCTTCGTCGAGATGATCAGCTCATCGCGGTATGGAGCGAATTCGTGCTTCAGCAATTGGCCGAACGTCTCTTCCGCGGAGCCCGGAGGCGGTCCGTAGTTGTTCGCCAAGTCGAAATGGGTAATTCCCAGGTCGAAGGCGCGTCGCACCATGCCCCTCGCATTCTCGTATACGTTGATGCCGCCGAAGTTGTGCCACAGCCCCAGCGAGATCGCAGGCAGCTTCAGGCCGCTCTTGCCGGAGCGATTATATGTCATCGTGTCATATCGACTTGCATTGGCCGCATAGCTCATCCATTCGTCCTCCTTGAATTCGGATCTACATGCATGATACCCAATCCGGAGGGACAAGTCGATGTCAGTATGGAAGAGATTTATGGCACAATGTCAGCTTCAAGCATCGCCTCTCCGGCTCCGGCGCGGAACTCGGAGGGGGAGACGCCAAGCGTACGCTTGAACATCTTCGAGAACAGCAGCGCATCCGCGTAGCCGACCGAGCGGGCGATCTCTCCCACGCTTAAGGTGCTGTCGCGAAGGAACCGGCACGCCTTGCGCATCCGGTATCGCAGCAGATATTGCTGCGGGGGCAGCCCTTTGGCGCCCTTGAAGATGGCCGACAAATACTTGCGGTCAAGGCCGAGATCGGCGGCGAGCTGCGTGACGGACAGCGCCTCGCCGTAGTGGGCGTGAATGTATTCCATCGCCCGGTGAACATAGACGTGCTGCGATCTCGCTTCGCCCTCCGCCGTCTTCGCGGCCGGCAGCAGCTCGATAAGCGCCGTCAGGAACCGGTACATGACGGCGTTCAGCCGCAAGTCCCGGCTGCTCTCGTGGGCGAGCGTCTCCGTGAGCAGGTCGTATAAGTAGGGCATCACCTGCAGATCCATCGAGAAGACCGGCTGCTCCGGAGTCAGGCTCGTGCGGGACACCCACTTCTCCGACAGATTGCCGCGGAAGCCGCAATACGAGTAGGTCCACGGGTCGTGCTCGTCCGCCTGATAGAAGATGACGACGTTCGGGTGGATAAGGAACGCCTGCCCCGCCGTCAGCGTATAGGTCTTCCCTTCCACCCGGACGATCCCCCGCCCCGTGTGGACGAAGTGGAACTTGTACACGTCCCGAATGCCCGGCCCGAAGGAGTGCAGCGGAGCGCAGTCCTCCTTGCCCCAGTGAGTGATGTAGAGATCGTTCGCTCCCTCGCCTTCCGGATCGGGATTGCAATAGAAGTGCTTCTGGGTCATGCTGCCCGCCCCTCCCCATTCTAACGCCGCCCCTGTTGACGACTGGAAAGATATAACTCAAAATTAAATTGCTGCAATTCATTTTATAAGGACATGAGGTGAAGCCGTTATGACAATTTTAAGCGCGGGTCAGAACGTCGGTCTGGAAGACGCGGAACTGCTGCAGGTTACGATTCAATGCGCATCCGCTCCCTCCGCTCTCGATGTCAGTTGCTTTATGATAAACGACAGCGGCCGCGTGCCTTCGGATGCCTACTTCGTGTTCTACAACCAGACTGCCGATCCTCTGGGCGCCGTGACGTTGCGCACGATCGAGAACCTGAAGTGCCGCTTCGAGATCGATACCCGCAAGCTCCGCCAGAGCGCTGTCGACAAATGCGTGTTCGCAGCCACTCTGGAGGCGGGAACGTTCACGCAGGTGAGCGAATGCCGGGCAATCGTACAAGCGGGCTCGCAGCAAATTACGTATGACATCGCCCAAACTACGCAAGAAACGGCTCTTATCTTCATTGAAGTTTACAAATACCGCGAAGGCTTTAAGGTGCGGGCGATCGGGCGCGGGTTCTTCGGCGGACTGAAGCCGCTCGCCGAGTCCTTCGGCATAGAGGTCGACGAAGAGGCGGCCGCCCAGACGGCCGCCTCCCAAGAACCCGGCGAGCCCGCCGCTTCGGCAGCAGCCGCGCCCGTTGCTCCGAGTCCCGCTCCGGCGCCGCTGAAGCTGTCCAAGATCGACCTGCTCAAACGCAAAGTTGCGCTGACGCTGGAGAAGAGCAAGATCGATCCGATCAAAGCCCGCGTCGCGGTTGTATTCGATGCCTCCGGCTCCATGTACCCGCTATATCGCAAGGGGATTGTCCAAGAAGCCTTCGAACGCATATTGGCGCTTGCCGCAGCCTTCGACGACGACGGCGAGCTGGACGTATGGTTTTTTGCCTCCGAATTTTTGCGGGCGCCCAGCGTTACCGCGCTCGATTACAAGGATTATATCAGTCGGACATATAAGTTGGGCAGCAAGGGCGGTACGAACAACGAGCCTCCCGTTATCAAAGACATTATTCGCAAATATACCGTGGAGCAACCGAATGCCCATATTCCGACTTATATTATTTTTTTCAGCGATGGAGGGGTTGCACAGAAAGGAAAAATAACGCGATTGATCACCGAGTGCTCCTCCAAAAATTTATTCTGGCAATTCGTAGGGCTGGGACAGGCCAATTATGGCGTGCTGCAGCAACTGGACGAAATGCGCGGACGAACGATCGACAACGCCAGCTTCTTCGCTCTTGACGACATCTCGGCCATTAGCGACGAGGAGCTGTACGAGCGGCTGCTTAACGAATTCCCTTCCTGGATCAAGGAAGCTCGCCGCCACGGCATACTGATCTAGTCCGCCGGCACGACAAACGAGACGGAAGTGCCCTGCCCCGGAGCGCTGCGAATGGCCAAGCCAAGGCCGTAAGCTTGCCGCAGCCTCCGGTCGGTATTAAGCAAGCCGATCCCTCCGCCGCTCTTCCTTCCATCCGCCAACAGCTCCCGTGCCGTATGCTCGTCCATCCCCTTCCCATCGTCCTCCACCTCGACTCGGACGCCTTCCGGCGAGGCAGCCAGCCGAATCCACACCGTACCGCCGCGCGCCCGATTCAACAACCCGTGCCTGACCGCGTTCTCCACAAGCGGCTGGATGGTCAGCGGCGGCAACTGCACCGCCACTCCCTCTTCCACCTGCCATTCAACGCGAAGCCGATCGTCGAAGCGCTCCTTCTCGATGTACAGATAGGCGCGTACAAGCTCCAATTCATGCGCGAGCGGAACCATCGTCTCCGTGTTCAGGAAGTCGAAGCTGATGCGCAGGAACGAGGTGAACGCTTCGCCCAGCATGCGCATGCGATCCAAGTCAATGTCGCTGAGAGCGATGAGCGAATTCAACGTGTTGAACAAGAAGTGGGGACGGATCTGCGCCTGAAGATAGGCGGCTTCCATCCTTAAGCTCATCTGAACCGATCGCTTCAGCGCGGTCAGCGACCAGACGCGAGCTTGGAGCTCCGCAGCGTCCGCGGGCTTGGTCACGTAATCGTTGGCCCCGGCCGCGAAGCCTGCGTAGATGTCTTCCGGCTGGCTGCGGGCCGTAAGCAGCAATATCGGAAGCTCGGATATGGAAAATTGTTTGCGAATCTCCAGGGTCAGCTCGTATCCGGACATCCGGGGCATCATGACATCGGCGATAACGAGATCCCACTTCATCGTTCCGAGCAGCGTCAGCGCTTGCGGGCCCGAGCCGGCCGTCGTGACGCAATAGCGGTCCGCGGACAGCACTCCGGTCAGCACCTCCAGATTCACGGGATCGTCGTCCACGACCAGAACCTTCGGCAATTCGGCAGCCGGCGGGAACACGGAAGCGGGCGGCGGCCAGCCGGGCGGAGCTTCCGGCAAGCGGGCGGCCGTCAGCGGCGCGACGGCTCGTCTGGCTTCCTCCCACACCGAATTCAATGTCGGCGGACGGTCGTCGCTCCCGCCGTCTTCCCGGGCGGCCGCCGTCTCGCGAAGCGCATTCGGGTCGCCGATGTACAGAGGAATCGTAAACGCAAAGTCGGAACCGCGGTTCGGCTCCGACTTCAGCGTCAACTGTCCGCCGTGAAGCTCCGCAAGCTGCTTGCAGATCGTCAGCCCAAGCCCGATGCCGCCGCCGATCCCGTGGGACCCTTGCTCGTATGAACGGAAGACCCGGGCTTGCGTCTCCTCGTTCATCCCGATTCCGGTGTCCTTCACGTGAACGGCCGCCATGCCGCCAACCGCTTCGGCCGACAGGACAATCGTGCCGCTCTCCGTATACTTGATCGCGTTGTGCAACAGATTAAACAAAATTTGGACAATACGTTTCTCGTCCGCATATACGGGAGGAAACGATTCCGGAATATCCATCCGCACCTTCAGGCCGGGCTTCGCGGCCGCCAGGTAGGCCAGCATCGCGATAACGCCGGAAGCCGCCGCCTGGAGAGACAGCCGCTCCGGCTGCAGAACGATTCGTTTCTCCTGCAGCCTTGCGAGGTCCAGCAAGTCGTTAACCAGTTGAGACATGCGCCGGCCGACGGTCAAGAGCAGCTCCATGTTCGCGGCGTTCTGGGCGCGAAGCGATGCGCGCTCCTCGTTCAGCACGGTCTGGGCGACATTGATGATGCCATGCAGAGGCGTTCGCAGCTCGTGCGCGGTATGGGCGAGGAATTCGTCCTTCAGCCGGTCGTTCCGCTTCAACCGATCGTTTAATCGGACGATTTCGTGTGCGTTGTAGAAATATTGGCGAAACCAGAACGTCGAGAAGGCAATCAGCGCCGCGATCATGTCAAGCGGGTAGAATTCCGCCGGAGCGGCTCCGAAGCTCTGGAAGACTCCCCAGAATACGCTTGAAGCTGCGGCGGTCGCTGCCAGCAGCAGAAGCAGGTTGTCCTTGGGACTGCGGCGAACCTTCCAAACAAACAGCGCTACGACCGCCAGGATGGGCAGCAAATATAACACCGTATACAAGAGACGAGCCGTCTCGACGATCCGGATCGGCGCCGCAATCATAAATACGGAGCTGACGGCCAGAACGACGGCATACAGACGGAGCCACCGGCTTCGTACGTCCAGGCCGGTCAGCTTCAACGTCATCGCCGTCATTAGAAACGACACGAAGACGTAAGACAAACGTGCTGTTTTTGTCATCGCCGAATAGGACAGCGGCAGCCATTGGAGAAGAAGACGGTCCGAACTGGCAACAATTGTGGCGGCCACGCAGATCAAGAACAGGCCAAACACGATGAGCGATCTCTGGCGCGGGTTCAATGCGTACAGAATAAGCGCGTACAAGCCGTGGAGCAGGAAGATGACGAAGGCGACAAGCTGAAGACCGATCGAATACCAGCGCTCCGTATCGATCGCCGCCTGCGAGCCGAAGCGGACGGCGCTCGTAATGCCGCCGTACCTCGGTTCGTCGAAGTTGGCGACCTGCACGAGCAGATCGATCTCCTTCTCCCCGTTCGCTGCGTACGATACCGTATACGATCGCATAACAGGCGTATAATCCTGTCGCCGCTCGCCGGGATGGCCGAGTCGGGCCAGTACTTTGCCGTTGATCTCCACTTGCGATGAGGTGCGAACATTGTCGAACCAAAATTCGTACGGCTGCTCCAACGAACCGTCAAGCAATATTCTCAGCCGGTACGTTCCGTAGCCGTAGGGGTCGCCGCTGTCGGACGACCAGGCGCTGCGCCAATCTCCGGGCGTCCGAAGATAGCGGGGCGAGCCGGCGTTCCCCGCCTGCACCTCCTCTTCGCTCAAGAGGCGATCCGGGTAGAACTCCCACTCTCCCTCCAGCGGAATCATGCGGGAACGCTCGAAGTCCCAATTCCTCATATCCAATATCCCTTGAATGGCACGGGGATGCTCGGGCAGCGTGTAGTGGTTGTACCACACCGTTCTGCCTCCCAGGAGCAGCAGCACAAACAAAGCAAGCAACACGAAGGGGTTGCGGAAAAATAGCATCCATTTGTGTCTCATAGCTCAATAGTTCGACAGCAACGGGCCGACTCCTTTTTTTGAGAAATTTCCCGCGGTTCCGAGAGCATAATCCCGAAATCGGTCGATTCGCGGCTTCCATAACCGATGCGATAAAAGGACCGGCCCTAAGTCGATGACTTATAGGCCGGTCCCTTGGTTATCTCGTCATTTATTCCCACTCGATCGTCGCCGGCGGCTTGGACGTGATGTCGTAGACGATCCGGTTGACGTTCTGCACCTCGTTGACGATGCGCACGCTGATCTTCTCGAGCACGTCCCACGGAATGCGCGCCCAGTCGGCGGTCATGCCGTCGATCGAGGTGACGGCGCGGATGCCGACGGTGTAATCGTACGTGCGGCCGTCGCCCATGACGCCGACGCTCTTCATGTTCGGAAGCGCGGTGAAGTACTGCCAGATCTCGCGGTCGAGACCGGCCTTCGCGATCTCGTCGCGCAGGATGGCGTCGGATTCGCGGACGATCTCAAGCTTCTCCTCCGTCACTTCGCCCAGCACGCGGATTGCGAGGCCCGGCCCCGGGAACGGCTGGCGCCAGACGATCTCGTCCGGCAGGCCGCATTCGGAGCCGACCTTGCGCACCTCGTCCTTGAACAGCGCCTTCAGCGGCTCGACGAGCTCGAACTTCATGTCTTCCGGCAGGCCGCCGACGTTGTGATGCGACTTGATCGTCTGCGCCGTCGCCGTGCCGCTCTCGACGATGTCCGTGTACAGCGTCCCTTGTGCGAGGAACGCGAAGTCGTCGAACTTGGCGGACTCTTCATCGAATACGTAGATAAACTCGTTGCCGATGATCTTGCGCTTCTTCTCCGGATCGGAGACGCCGGCGAGCTTGCCCATGAAGCGCTCGCGGGCATCGACCTTGACGACCTTCATGTCGAACTTGCCGACGAACGTCTCCATGACGCCTTCGGCTTCGCCCTTGCGAAGCAGGCCGTGGTCGATGAACATGCACGTCAACTGATCGCCGATCGCCTTGTGGATCAGCATCGCAACAACGGAGGAATCGACGCCTCCGGACAAGGCGCACAGCACCTTCTTGTCGCCGACCTGCTGGCGGATGTCCTCGATCGTGTCCTCGATGAACGAGGTCATGCTCCAGTCGCCCTTGCAATCGCAGATCTGATACAGGAAGTTGTTGATCATCTCGTTGCCGTGCACGGAGTGGCGCACCTCCGGGTGGAACTGCACCGCGTACAGCTTGCGGTCCGCGTTGCTCATCGCCGCGACCGGCGCGTGCGGCGTGCTGGCGTCGACCTTGAAGCCGGCCGGAAGCTCGGTGACGTGGTCCCCGTGGCTCATCCATACCGTCTGACGGCTGTCCAGGCCGTGCACAAGCGCGCTGCCTTCCGCGAAGTCGACGTCGGACTTGCCGTATTCGCGCTTGCTGGCCGGTTCGACCTTGCCGCCTTGCTGATGGGTGATGAGCTGCATGCCGTAGCAGATGCCGAGAATCGGCACGCCGAGGTCATAGACGCCCGGATCGACGGAGGGAGCTCCTTCGGCATAGACGCTGGCCGGTCCGCCGGAGAAGACGATTCCCTTCGGGTTCAGGGCGCGGAGCTTGTCCGCGGAAGTGTTGTACGGCAGCAGCTCGCTGTACACGCCAAGGTCGCGAATCCGACGGGCGATGAGCTGATTGTATTGACCGCCGAAGTCCAGTACGACGATCATTTCATGCGGGTTATTAGTCACTGTCTTAACCGAGCCTCCTGGGGGTGAACGCGATCGCAGGCCTGCCGGAGCGGGCCTGCGCCGATTCGCGAATTCATATCAATTGAAGTAATTATATCTTTGCGCCTTCGACAGCGTCAAGGCGAGCCTGATCGTCTTCACCTTCGTGCCCATGGATGCCTTCGCAGGATTCGGGATACCTGAACGCCGCAACAAACGCCGCAACCTATAAAGAAAGCTATCCCCGGCCTCGCGGACCTGACGGGATAGCCTCCTGCGCCTCGTTGTGCTCTGCCTCTAGCCGAAGCGCAGCCCAAGCCGCCTATCGTCAATCATCCATCGATAAACTGCACGGCCAACAAGAACCGCTTCAGCATAACCGTCGCTTCCGCGCGCGTCGCGTTCGCCTGCGGCTCGACGCGGCCGTCCGCCGTGCCTTGCACGATGCCGGCTTCCGCAACTCGCCCGACTGCTGCGCGCGCCCATGACGAGATGCGATTCGCGTCAGCGAAGTCGACGGTCCCGGACACGGCGGCAGACTCGCCATTCCGCTCCTCCTCCGCCAGCGCAAGCGCGTTGGCCAGCATGACCGCCATCTGCTCCCGCGTCACCGTGCCGCTTGGATCGAAGCGGTCTGCAGCCAGCCCCTTCGCCAATCCGGCCTTCACGCCGGCGGCTACCTCCGGCGCGTACCAAGCGGACGACGGCACATCCGCGAAGGTCAAGGCCGCCGGGTCCGCATCCGTTCGGATGCCCAGCGCCCGCACGAGCAACACGAGGAATTCCGCCCGCGTAATGTCGCCGTCAGGGGCGAACTTCGTATCCGACACGCCCTGCACGATCAGCTTCGTCGCCAGCAGCTCCGCATCGTCCTTCGCCCAATGACCGTTCAAGTCGTCGAACGAACGCCGGGTCGTCTCCATGATGGCGTAGATGCTGTTGTGCGGCATCTTCATGGACATCTGCCGCTTGTCGTCGCTTCTCGTCCCCAATACGGCCGGAACGAAGGAGAACGATGGAGCGCTCGGGTCATATACGACGGCGGTATAGCTCTTGCCCGACTCGATCGATTCCATCACGATAGCCCGAGCCATATAGGTGCCGCCGAAGTCCGTCACTTCGATGGAACGGCCTCCGCCCGTCACCGCAATGCGATAATCGACCGCCTGTCCGACCAGCTTCATCCCCTTCGCGCCGGCCAGCCGTTCCAGCTCGGCCTTGGCCGCTCCGACAACCTGCGACGTCACAATGCTCACCTTCATGTCCTGCAGGTCGACGCCCAGCCGGGACGCCAGATCGGCCAGATCCAGCACGTTCACCTGCAGCACGAAGCTCGCGCCGTTTAATTGCACCTCATACTGCAAGCTCGGGTAAGCGGCGAGCTGCTCCCCGAGGCGATCGGCCGGGAAGCGCACATCCACCGCCTGAGCCGTGTCGTCGATCACGATCGTCACGGTCGGCTTGTCTGCGTTCTTCAACTGCTCCAGAATCCGATTCATCAGCTCGTCTGTCAGCTCAACCTTCTCCGTTACCGTCCCGTCCGCCTGCGTCTCCTTCACGATGTCCGTCTCGTCGACACGGACCACGACGCCTCCGTCCGGAGACAATTCGACCTTCGTTCCGGAGCCGGGCGGCGTGCTGGCCGGGTACACGATGGAGGAGATCGCAATGACCGCTGCAGACTCGTTGCCTGCGGCATCCTGGGCGTATACAGTATAGTCTCCGTTCGCATACGCCTTGAACTCATTCGTATCGATAATCGATGTGCCGGCCGTGTCCGCGTCCTCTGCGAAGTCGGCGACATCATGCGCTCCCCTCAGCCAATTCAGCTTCACGAGCGAGTTCCCGGCTGCCGCTTCTCCGTATACGACTGCCGTCACCGACACATCGGCCGTCGTGCCCGGCGTGTCGGATGCGCTCAGCTCAAGCGCCGGCGCCAGACCGATCAGCCGAATGCCGCCCGTCTCGGGAACGGCGAAGCTCGCCTTGGCATCCGCGCCGCCCGCGACAAGCGTGACGGCCGCGTCGGCCGGAAGATCAAGCAAACTGTCGACCGCAATGCCGTCTTCGTCCAGATCGCCTGAGGCCACCGTGTATTCGAACGTCAAGCTTGTCGTCGGTTCGTCCGTTGCCCCGGTATACTCGGCGTACACCGTGTCGGCGGAGGAATCGGCTCCGATCGCAAGCGACAGCCGCGGCGCACCGGCCACGCTCACCTCGTCGCGATAAGTCAACGTGAAGGCGAGGGTGTCTCCCACACCGTACAAGCCTGCGTCCGGCACGTTCAGAACGACGACGACCACCGCTAATTCGAACGCCGAGATCGCGCCAACTAGCGTCGTCTGCGCATCGTCCAATTGTGCCTGCGTCCGGTTCGCCGCGTCGTCCAACACGTCCTGTGCCGCTTCGATCGCCGCTTGCAGCGCGCTTCGATCGCTCGCGGACGCCTGCCCGAGCCCGGCTCCTTCCGAATGATCCGCCAATTCCTGCTCGGCAGCCGCGAGCTCATCGTTCAACGCCGCCGGATCGCCGGCGACGACAACCGCCTCGTTAAACGTCGCGAGCGCGCCGCTTAACGCCGTCTTGGCCGCGTCCAATTGTGCCTGCGATTGATGCGACGCATCAGTCGCGACGAGCTGCGCCGCATCGATCGCCGCTTGCAGCGCATTCCGATCGCTCGCCGACGCTTGTCCGACGTTCGTGCCCTCCGGATGGTCCGTCAGCGCCTGCTCGGCAGCGTCCAGCTCATTGTTCAGCGACGTTGGATCGCCGGCTGCGATCACCGCCCCGTTAAACGTCGCAAGCGCGTCGTTTAACGTCGTCATTGCCGCATCCAGTTGATCCTGCGTCCAATCCTCCGCTTCGTCCGCTACCAACTGCGCCGCGTCGATGGCCGTCTGCAACGCGTTCCGGTCGCTCGCCGACGCCTGTCCGAATCCCGTCCCCTGCGGATGATCCGTCAATGCCTGCCCTGCCGTCACGATCGCCGCGTTCAGCGCGGCAGCGTCTCCCGCCGCAATCACCGCTCCGTTAAACGTTGCAATGGCGCCATTCAGCGTTGACACTGCCGAATCCAGTTGCGCCTGCGTCCGATTAGCCGCGTCGTCCAACACGTCCTGTGCCGCGTCGATCGCCGCTTGCAGCGCATTCCGATCGCTCGCCGACGCTTGTCCGACATTCGTTCCCGCCGGATGATCCGCCAGCGCCTGCCCTGCCGTCGTTATTGCCGCATCCAGCGTTGCCGGGTCGCCGGCAACAATTACCGCCCCGTTAAACGTTGCGATTGCGCCGCTTAACGTCGTCTTGGCCGCATCCAACTGCGCTTGCGTTCGGTGCGCGGCGTCGTCCACATTCAGTTGCGCCGCGTCGATCGCCGCTTGCAGCGCGTCCCAATCGCTTGCCAACGCTTCTCCGACATTCGTTCCCTTCGGATGAGTTGTCAGTGCCAGCTCGGCCGCATCGATCTCATCCTCCAACTCATTCGGGTCGCCGGCTATCAGAATGTTCGTTATGTCAATCGTCTTGACAGCCTCGTTGCCTGCCGCATCCTTCACATAGACCGTGTAGGTTCCGTTGCTCGACGCGGCGAACGTCTTGCTTGTCGTAATATCGGTCCCCGCGCTCGCGAAGTCAGCCTCGACCTTGCTTCCGGACAGCCACTTCAACAGGCTGAGCGAATTGCCGCTGCCGTCGATCGAAGGGGTCACGGCGACGTTCACTGGATCGAACGTATCGCTCGGCGGCGAAGGGGTTAACGTCAGGCTCGGCGCCGCCGGCATGTTGACGGAGTGGGAGACGCCTGAGGAGCTTGCCGTCACATAGTGACTGTCTCCTAGGTAACTAACCGACAACGTATGCGGTCCTACTGCCAGGGAAGATGTCGTGTACGTTGCAACTCCTCCGCTAAGCGAAGCGCTCCCCAATACGGTAGAACCGTCCATGAATTGAACGGTGCCGGTCGGCGTCTCCAGCTCGCCGGACACCGTCGCCGTCAGCGTGATCGACTGCAGCTTGGTCGAAAACGATGCCGGCGATACGCCAAGCGTTGCCGATGGCGCGAACTTCAGTCGGACAGGTACCAATTGACCTGCGCCCCATGTCCAGATTTGGCCGTCATCATCGAGCGCGAACGACTTGCCGTCACCAGCGGCGACCGACACGAAGCTGACCGCATCGCCGTTATCCGTTACGATCAGCTTCTGCGGCGATCCGTTAACGGTCGTTCCATCGCCCAGTTGCCCCTCGGCGTTACGGCCCCAGCTCCAGATGTCGCCTGCCGTATCCACGGCCAGCACGAACTGGTTGCCGGCGGACAGCGCGATGAATTCCGCAGGCACGCCGCCGTCCACCAGATTGCGTATCGTCGGCGTGCCTGTGCCCGCCGTTCCCGAAGCGCCCCCGTCCCCCAATTGACCAGAGCTGTTATTGCCCCATGTCCAGATATGGCCATCCGTATCCAAAGCGGTATGCAGCAAGTAGTCGTTGCCGCCGGCTTCGCCATTGCCGGTGGAGATCGCCTTGAATCTAGCCGACAACCCGTACTCCGTAGGGGGGATAACACTGCTATTACTGAAGAGATTCCAGAGCCGGCCGGACGTGTCAATCGCGAGAGCGTAATTGTTCCCGCCCGATACACTCTTGAAGGAGACCGGGCCGGAGCCATCCGTTATCGTCAACTTCATCGGTTCATCGCCAATCAGCCAGCCCCAGGCCCAGATCGCACCATCGCTGTCGATGGCAAACCCGTTAAACATCGCCGTATCGATCGCTGTGAATGTGACATCTTCCCCTCCGTCCGATATGGGAAGCTTGGTCCAAGAAGTAACTGTACCGGAATCACCCGGCCCGTTGCCTTGGGCGCCGTATGCGTCTTCCCCAGTCATCCACAAGTGACCGGTGGTGTCGAGCGCTAACGAGATCGCTCGTATTGGCTTCACATCCTGAAAGGTTACAGACGTCTCTCCGTCCATCACATTGATGCGCTTGGGCGTAACGGTACTGTTGGTCGTTCCGTCTCCGAACGTGCCAGCATTGCCGCCCCAAGCCCAGAGATGTCCCGCATCGTCAAGTGCGAATGTCCCAAACGTTCGATAAGTTGACGATGACACGCCCTTAAACGTCAACCCCGGCGCTGCACTCGCCTTCGGGGGGACGATGAGCGGGCCGACAAATAAAAGGAATGTTAGCAGGGCTATCAACGATTTTCTCAAGGCAATCTCCCTCTCTGGTAATCAATCCTATAAGTATATCGCACTGCTATGAAAGATTAATGAAAGAATCGCCAGAAAAAGGGACGCGAATGATGAAAAGAAACGCGCGATACAACTCTAATGCCCGTTAACCAATGTCAGTTCTCCAGCTTCGCCTCTGCAGCCTCCAGCACGGCCTCCACATGCCCTTTGACCCGCAATCCTCTCCACTCCTTGACCAGCTTGCCTTGCTCGTCGATCAGGAAGGTCGAGCGCACGATCCCCATGTAGCGTCTCCCGTACATCGTCTTCTCCTGCCATACGCCGAACAGCTCGGCGACCTCATGGTCCGGATCGGACAACAGTTGGAAGGGCAGCTCGTGCTTGCCGATAAACTTCAAGTGACTCTTGACCGGGTCCGGGCTGATGCCGAGCACGACGGCCCCCGCCTCCTCGAACTGCGGATGGGCATCGCGGAAGTCGCACGCCTCCTGGGTGCAGCTTGTCGTGTTGTCCTTCGGATAGAAGTAGACGATAACCTTGCGGCCTTGATAATCGGAGAGTCTTACGTTCTCTCCCGTCGACGATGGCAGGACGAAGTCCGGCACCGCTTGTCCGATCGATACTTGCGTCATAGTAGCATCCCTTCCTTAATATAAGTTCCGGTACATAAGCTCCGGCATTGGAATCCGACATTCTAAGATCCGGCGCCGCGATACCGTTTGATTCCGTGGCTCCAGACCGCGATCCCGATCGTGCAGACAACAAGGCCGACGGCGGGCGTCAGCCACGCCATGACGGAATTACGATGGTTGTCCAGGAAGAACGAGGCCGGGTACACACCGACGAACGCGAACGGCAGCAGCCACGTAAGCAGGAAGCGGATCGTCCGGTTGTAGATCTGGATCGGATATCGCCCGTAGTTCTGAATGTTGTAGACGAGCGGCGTGATGCCCGTCGGCGCGTCCGTGTAGAAGGACAGCGCTGCAATCGTGATATAGATGCCCATGTAGACGAGCGTCGACCCGAGCGCCATCACGAGCAGGACAAGCGGATCGTACCAATCGAAGGGCAGGCCGAGCCGCCACCATGCCGTCGCCAGAATGCCGAGTCCGACGAAGGAGCCGATGATCGACGGAGGGTCGACGTTCTCGAGCAGCACCTGGGCGAGCGAGCCTGCGGGACGGGTCAGAATCCGGTCCATCTCTCCCTTCGCAATGTAACGGTCGCCGAAGTTCCACAGGTTCGAGACCGCGCTGAACAGGCCGTAAGGGATCATGAAGTAGCCGTAGACGAACACGACCTCCGCTTCGCTCCAATCGCCGAGAGCCGGCGTGTGGCGGAAGACGACGAAGATGAAGATCAGGTTCATCGCCGAGAACAGCAGATCGGAGGCGACCTCCACCCAGAAGTCCGCGCGATACGTCAGCTTGGTCTTCATGTAATTGGCGATATACTCCTTGAACAGGGACAACGTAAACAGCAGCTTCTTCACCGGTCACCCTCCTTGCACGAACAGCCGCTTGCGCGCCGCCCGCCACATCAGAAGGATCGGCACGATCAGCACCGCGAACCAGATAAGCTGGACGCCCAGCGCGTTCCAGGCCGCATCTCCGCCCAACCTGCCCGTGAACACCGAACTCGGCAAGTACGTGATCGCCTGGAACGGCAGCCACTTCAGCACCGTCTCCGCCCACCCCGGGAAGAACGTAAGAGGAATCATCACCCCGGACAGCAGGTCGATCAGCATTCTTTTCATCCGCATCAGGCCCTCGTTATTCTCCACGAAGAACGCGAACAGCCCCGTCAGAATGTTAAGCTGGGTATTAATCAGGAAGCTGAACCATAACATGAGGAAGAAAATCCCCCAGAGAGACGGATCATGAGGAAGGTCGACGGGGAACAGCAGACAGGCGACGATCATTCCGGGCATCATGAGCATCAGCATCCGGAACAAGCCTTCTCCGAAGCCTTGCATCATCTTTACCAGCAGGTACGAGATCGGCCTGAGCATCTGCACGGCGACGCTGCCGTCGCGAATCTCGTTAGAGATCTCGCGATCAAGGTTGTTGAAGTAGAACGCCCGCGCCATCCAGGACACCGCGATATAGGTCGTCATCTGCGCCACGGTGAAGCCGCCGAGCGTGTCCGCGTCGCCGTAAATCGCCTTCCACATGAAGTAGTAGGCACCGATGTTGATCGTGTAGATGACGATTCCGCTGTAATAGTTGATCCGGTAGGCGAGCATCGTCAGGAAGCGGATGCGGACGAAGTCGAAGTATGCGCTAACCACGAATGCCCTCCCCCGCCTCCGGGCTGCCGGTGCGGTAAATCTCGCGGACGATCTCGTCCGTGTTCGTCTCGAGAATCTTGATGTCGCTGATCTCCGCCCGGCTCACGACCTTGGACAGAACGTCCGACACGTTCATCTCGCGCGGAATCCACACCTTGGCGGCCATCTCGTTCTCGATCGTCCAGCGAACATCGAGCCCCTCTGTTAGAGAGCGTACCCGCTCCAGGGACACGGCGTCCGTGAACTGGAACACAATCTCGCGCCCCTTGCTCCATCTATCCTTAAGCTCGTCCAGACCGCCGTCGTAGATGATATGGCCGTCATCGAGCATAATAACTCTGGAGCAGAGCGCATCGATGTCCTGAAGATCGTGGGTGGTCAGCAAAATCGTCGTTCCGTGCTCGCGGTTGATTTTGCGGAGAAATTCCCGGATTTGGGTCTTCACAATAATGTCCAGGCCGATCGTCGGCTCGTCCAGGAACAGAATCGACGGCTGATGCAGCAGGGCCGCCACAAGCTCGCAGCGCATCCGCTGCCCGAGGCTCAGCTTGCGCACCGGACGGTTCAACAGCTCGCCGAGGTCCAGCGTCTCGATCAGTTCGTCCAGCCGACGCTTGAAGTCGGCTTCGTCCACGCGGTACACCTTGCGGAGCAGCCGGAACGACTCGATAACGCCGATGTCCCACCAGAGCTGGCTGCGCTGGCCGAACACGACGCCGATCTCCCTCGCGAAGCGCTCGCGGTCCCGATGGGGAACGAACCCGTTCACGCGGATGTCGCCCGACGTCGGCACCAGAATGCCCGTCAGCATCTTGATCGTCGTCGACTTGCCCGCCCCGTTCTCGCCGATGTAGCCGCAGATTTCTCCTTGGGGAATGCTAAAGCTGATATCCTTCACGGCGGTCACCAAGGTATGCTCCCGCTTGAACAGATCGAGCAGCGCACCCTTGAGTCCCTCGCGGTTGCGCTGGACGTTAAATTGCTTGCGAAGCCGGGTCACTTCGATGGCCGGCATTGAGGAATAAACTGAATTGGACAATTTTCGAACTCCTTTTTTGTCGACACAACTTGATTCAAAGCGGCATGTAACTTTATAATTCTACAATACGTCTAGTTATAAGCAAACATGCTTCAGCAATCAAGGAAGGCTGAAGAATCGTAAACTTGTACGATTAACCCTGCGGCAGACTTCGGCGGGAGCCTCTCTTGGGTACGATCACGGAAAGGAACTAATCGGCATGAAGAAAACATGGAAGCGAATCCTTTATTCCCTGCTGGCGCTTATCGTTGTCGCCGTTGTGTTCGTGGGTTGGAAGGCCTACGCGACCTACAACGAGCTGGACAATCTCCAGAAGGACGAAGGCGAATCGATCTTCGACCAATTCGAGAGCAAGCCGGAGTATCAGCCTCCCGAGTGGACGGGAACCGAACGAGTCAACATTCTGCTTATGGGCGCCGACCGGCGCGATATGGATAAGGACGAGATTGCCCGCTCCGACTCGATGATGATCGCCTCGTTCGACCCCGTAACGAAGCAGGCCCACCTGTTCTCCATCCTGCGCGATACGTACGCGGAGATTCCGGGCTACAAGGACAACCGGATCAATACGGCTGTCGTGCTCGGAGGCAACGAGCTCGCCATGAAGACGGTAAGCGATCTGACCGGCCTGGACATTCAGTATTACGTGTACGTCGACTTCCAAGGGTTCATCAAGCTCGTGGACGCGATCGGCGGCGTGGACTTCTACGTCGAGAAGGATATGCACTACACCGATGCGGCCGACGGGCACCGCTTCGATATCGACCTGAAGGAAGGCCAGCAGCACCTGGACGGCGAGCACGCCCTTCAATATGTCCGCTTCCGTCACGACGCCATGAGCGACTTCACGCGTACGGAGCGGCAGCGCGCCTTCCTGGGAGCGATCGCCGATAAGCTGAAGAGCGGCTGGAATCTGGTGAAGCTGCCGGACATTATCGGCGAAGTCAGCCCTTATATCGAGACGAATCTGTCTGCGAACGATATGCTGAAGCTGGCCAGCCTCGGCTACAAGTCGCACCAAGCCGGCTCGGCGCAACTGCCTCCGATGGAACTCATCACGGAGAAGAACGTCGGCGGAGCCTCGGTCATCGGAATCAAGGACGAAGACGAACTGCGAGCCTATGTGCAGGAAGTGCTGAGCCAGGACCAGACGGCTGTTGCGACTCCGCCGGCATCCGCGTCAAGCTCGGCTGCGGGTTCCGGGTCGGAGGACGAATCGGCTTCGTCGGCCAACGAATAAATAGCAAGACCGGAGGGCCGTCTGGCAGACGGCTCTCTTGTGCGTATGGGGCGATCAGCGCGTACGATCTGCGAAGGGATCAGCGGCCCGCGACCCCATGAGCGTACATGTAATGCAAAAGTGCATCTCTTTTGGCAGGAAGCGGCTAATTTCGCGCAATGTAATGCAAAAGTACATCTGATTTGTGCGAATTGGCCGGAATTGCGCCGAACCCAAGCGAATGAGATGTATTTTTACATCTCATGGGCTGTTTTTGAACGGGAGCACGGATAAGAGATGTATTTTTGCATCACATCTCAGCACATCACATCCCGGGAATAGATCATTAAGCCGAAGGAGGACACAGAATATGTTACCAAGAGTGAGATCGGCACAATTATACGAGGAAGCCCAGCAGCACATTGTCGGAGGGGTGAACAGCCCTTCCCGTTCGTTCAAGGCGGTGGGCGGGGGAGCGCCCGTCTTCATGCAGCGGGCCGAGGGAGCGCACTTCTGGGACGTCGACGGGAACAAGTACATCGATTACCTGGCGGCTTTCGGCCCGATTATTACCGGCCATGCGCATCCGCACGTGACCGAGGCGATCGTCCGCGCCGCGCAGAACGGGGTGCTGTACGGAACGGCGACGGAGCTGGAGATCGTGCTGGCCCGCAAGCTGAAGGAAGCGATCCCTTCGCTCGATAAGGTCCGCTTCGTCAATTCCGGCACGGAGGCCGTCATGACGACGATCCGCGTCGCGCGCGCGGCGACGAAGCGCACGAAGATCATCAAGTTCGCCGGCTGCTACCACGGCCATTCGGACCTCGTGCTCGTAGCGGCGGGCTCCGGCCCGTCCACGCTCGGCATTCCGGACAGCGCGGGCATTCCGATCAGCATCGCCAGCGAAGTCATCACCGTACCGTTCAACGATACGGACAGGCTGAAGCTCGCGCTCGAGCGCTGGGGCGACGACGTCGCCGCCGTCCTCGTCGAGCCGATCGTCGGCAACTTCGGCATGGTCATGCCGAAGCCCGGCTTCCTCGAGGACGTCTGCCGCCTGGCGCGGGGAGCCGGAGCCCTCGTCATCTATGACGAGGTCATTACGGCTTTCCGCTTCCATTACGGCACAACGCAGACGTTCGCCGCCTTCCCGGACCGCGCAGCGATCGAGCCGGACCTGACCGCGCTCGGCAAGATCATCGGCGGCGGCCTGCCGATCGGCGCCTACGGCGGACGGCGCGAGGTGATGGCGCAGGTCGCGCCGCTCGGGCCCGCCTACCAGGCCGGCACGATGGCGGGCAACCCCGCTTCCGTCGCGGCGGGCATCGCCTGCCTCGACGTGCTGGCCGCCCCGGGCGTCTACGAGAAGATGGACGCCCAGGCGGCCCACCTCGCGGCAGGATTGGCCGAGTCGGCCTCCCGCCGCGGGGTTCCGCTGACGATCAACCGGATCGTCGGCGCATTCTCGACCCACTTCTGCGACCACCCGGTCACGAACTACGAGGAAGCGCAGGACACCGACGGCGAGCAATTCGCCCGCTTCTTCCGCGAGATGCTCGAGCGCGGCATCTACCTCGCCCCGTCCAAGTACGAGGCTTGGTTCCTCACGACCGCGCACACCGACGCCGACATCGACGCCACCCTGGAAGCCGCCGACGCGTCATTCAAGGCGATGGCGGGAGCTTAAGAACGAGGGCAATAGCGAACTAGATAGCGACGGAGGGGCGCGAGAGCTTGAGAACAAGATGCTGCTCCGCAGTCCGCCGCTATCGACTTCGGCAGGACACTCCACGAGCATCTCGCCGCCCTCCTTGCCTGTCACATATCGCCCTCCCCGCGGCCCCATGCCATGCGCATCGGGCCGCGCTCCATTCGCCGGCTAACATTCCGTTCGCCACCTTCGTTCCGTATACCACCTTCCGCTCCATAATACCGTCTAACATTCCGCCAAACTCCAGACTATATGGCCCTCCTCCGTGCGTCAGTTCCCCGGCTTCGCGCGTTCTTGAACTCCGCGAAGCCGGGGAGCTGAGCGATGGAAGCCGAGATTTCGCGAGATTCCGTTGCGTGCGGGGTACGTGAGGCTCGGCAGAGGCTCGATGGTTGGAATCAGGTTACTCGGTTCGGCGGGTTGCGAGGGGCTCGGCAGAGGCTCGATGGTTGCATCGGGTTACTCGGTTCGACGGGATGCGTGAGGCTCGGCGAGAGCCCGGTGGTCGGCATCGGGTTACTCGGTTAGGCGGGGTACGCGGGGCTCGGCAGAGGCTCGATGGTTGGCATCGGGTTACTCGGTTAGGGGGGGTACGTGGGGCTCGGCGGGAGCTCGATGGTTGACACCGGGTTACTCGGTTCGGCGGGGTACGTGAGGCTCGGCGAGAGCTCGGTGGTTGACACCGGGTTACTCGGTTCGGCGGGGTACGTGAGGCTCAGCGGGAGCTCGATGGTTGGCATCGGGTTACTCGGTTCGGCGGGGTACGCGAGGCTCAGCGGGAGCTCGATGGTTGGCATCGGGTTACTCGGTTCGGCGGAATATGTGAGGCTCGGCGGGGCTTGTTGGGTTCGTGGTGTCGAGTTAATGCGCGCGGCGGAAGTTTTAGATGAATCTGCGCTAACTCCCACCGTAATACGATTGGTCCTGGTGCCGACGCAGGGGCTTTCCGAATTTATGCTAAATTTCACATTCGCACCCGGCGTAAGACGGCCCAATTGACCATTCTATGCGAAAAACCACATAAATCACGCAAATAATCATCCGAACCAGCCGATTTTATATGAAAAACCACATAAAATCGCTAAAATGACCGCATATTAGGAAAATGTATGCTAAATTTCATATTCGTTGACGTGCGGCCATAAGCTCCGGTTGCTAAGTACCGTCTCCGGACGGAGTTTGCCCTGTCGAAGCGCAAAAACCGCTATCCCTTCCGCTCAGAACTCGCGACCCCTTATGGGATTGCTCCATTCTGACTCGATGGGATAGCGGTTTCTCGCGTATCCGCCCGCCATTCTGACCCGACGGGATAGCGGTTCCCCGCCTATCCGCCCGCCATTCTGACCCGACGGGATAGCGGTTCCCCGCCTATCCGCCCGCCATTCTGACCCGACGGGATAACGGTTTCTCGCGAGCCCGATGGGATAGCGAGTTCTCAGCCCCACGACGATCGGCGGAAGTCACTGTACAGGCCTTTGGAATCGGCGACTCCCGTCGAGCAGGAGTAGGCGGTGCGGTTGGTCAGGTCGACCAGTGTGAGGCGGCAGCCGTGCTTCGCGCCGGTGTCGATGCCGAGGCGGCTCGGCCCCGTCCAGATCTCGCCGGCGGGGGCGCCGATCTTGTGGGTGGGGGTGTGCCCGAACACGACTGTGTACGGAAGCTCGCGCGAGTCGCCCCAGAATTCCTTGCGGATGCCGATCAGGTCGGCGGGCTCCTGCCGCTCCAGCTCGACGCCGGGACGGATGCCCGCGTGGACGAACAGGTACGGCTCGCGCCGGATGCAGAGCGGTGTGTTCCGCAGGAATGCCAGCTCCGCCGCAGGCACGGCGGAATCCACGCGAGACGCCTTCTCCCGCTCCTTCTCCCGTTCCCTCTCCCTCTCCTTCTCCGGAACGGGAGCACCCGCCAGCGGTTCGCCGCCTCTGCCGGCAATGGCAACGCCCAATCGCGGTTCAATTCCCTTGCCCGGAACGCCGGCAACTGCCCGCTGCTCGTCGCTCTCGTCCAGAAGCCAGCGCTCCATGTTGCCGAGCACTGCGCGGGCTCCTCCCTCGACCAGTTGCCTCACGTACCCCAGTGCCCGCCACGTGCGCGCATCCCAATCGATGAAGTCGCCAAGCAAATACAGCTCATCCCGTGCGGGATCGTAGCCTGCCGCGTCGAGCAGCAGGCGCGTCCCTTCCGCATGGCCGTGAATATCCGATATCGCCAAGATGCGAGACATGCGAATCTACCTTTCTTCATCGTGCGAATAAATGTAAACGTCGGTAGAAGCGACTTCCAGCGCTCCGAAGGAGCCGGCAGACAGCGGAGAGTCGTGGAAGAATGCCAGCCTGTCGCCCGACGGGGTCTCGCCCAGAACGCGCCAGCGGCTGCCTTCGAACGAGCTGAGAATGACCCGTACCCGGATATAGTTGTAGACCTTCTTGCTGCCGCCGGTCGCTTCCGCACCCGCCGCCATCTCTCCCGCAGCGCTCGCGGCGGATGCAGGGGCCGGAGCGCGCGAGGCGGACAGGGTGGCCGTTGCCGAGGAACGCGCGGAGGACAGCACGGCGGCCGAAGCGACAGGTGCCGGGGAGGCGGCGGGCAGAACGGCAGGGCGCGAAGACTCCTCCGTCAATGCCTGCCAATCCGCTTCTCTCCACACGGCCGCTTCCGGGCGGAACAAGCCTACCGCGCCGTCCCCGGTGCCTCCACCCCACGAACCGCCGGGCACGGCCCCGTGAAGCAGGCTCTCTCCCGCCCGCACGGCCGCGCCGTAGCGCGAAGCTTCGAAGCCGCCGGAGAGCCGGTTGGCGGCGCCGAGCAGGGAGGCGGCCGATCTCGTCGCCGGCAGCCCGTAGCACGCCTGCGGCGTATCGATCTGATCGATCGCCCCGCCGCGCATGATGACGAGCCGATCCGCCATTGCGAACGCTTCTTCCGGATCGTGCGTCACGTGGAAGACCGTCGTCCCGAGCCGGCGGAACAAGTACGCCATCTCGGTCCGCATCTCGACGCGCAGGCGCATGTCCAGGTTGGACAACGGCTCGTCGAGAAGCAGCAGATCCGGCTCCGTCGCCAGCGCCCGCGCGATGGCCACGCGCTGCTGCTGGCCGCCGGACAACTGCGCGGGAAGCCGGTCCTGCAGTCCGCTCAGCCTGAGCAGCTCCAACTGCTCGCCGACCTTGCTCCGAATGTCCGCTCCGCTCGCCTTCCGGCGTTTAAGTCCGTACGCGATATTCTCGAACACCGTCATATGCGGCCACAACGCATAATCCTGGAAAACCATATTGATCCCCCGCTTCTCCGGAGGAACGAGCTTCGAAGCCGACGAGACGACCTCTCCCCGCAGCCGAATCTCTCCCGAGTCCGGCTGCTGGAGCCCCGCGATCAGTTGCAGCAGCGTCGACTTCCCGCAGCCCGAAGGCCCGAGCACGCTGATGATCTCCCCTGCGTTAACGCGGAAGCTGGGCCCCCGCAAAGCCGCGTGCGAGCCGAACGATTTATTCAGCTCCCGCACTTCCAGAATCGTCTTTGTCATATCCGGTTACTCCTTGCCCGATTGGATTTCTTGGGCCTGAGCGCCCATTCGATAAGCATGATTGCCGCGATAACGATTCCGCCGCCGGTCAGCGTCGCCGCCGCCGCGTAGCCGAACTTCAAGTCCTCGAACGCCTTGTTGATGACAACCGGCAGCGTCATGAAGTTCGGCGGGAACAGGATCGACGTCGTCGCCAGATCGAACACGCTCGCGCCGAATGCGGCCATCGCCGCGGACACCAAAGCCCCGCGCAGCAGCGGAACGATGATCGTCGCAAGTCTCCTGCCGAAGCCCGCCCCCTGCATCTGGGCGGCGGACAAGAGCCCCGCCGGAACCTTCGCCATCGCGCCGGTCAGCACCCGGGTGATGACCGGAATCGCCCCCGCCACGCTCGCGAGAATCAGAATGGCCGGCTTGCCGTAGAGCAGGAGGCCGATCTTTTCCAACCAGGCTTGATTCCAGATGAAGATGTATCCGATCCCAAGCACGACGCCCGGAACGGCCAGCGAGATCAGCGAGATGACATCGACCGTCTGCCGCAGCGCGAACCGCGAATAGGTCAGCACGTAGGAGACGAAGAAGCCGACCGTAAGCCCGACCAGCGCCGCTCCCGCCGCGATCTCGAGCGAATGGGCGAGCCCGCCCGCAAGCCGGCCCCCGTTCTCGAAGAGCTTGCGATAATGTTCCCCGGTCAGCGTCGCCCCCGAGGCCCCGTTCGACCTCGTGATCGACGTCATCAGGTTGGAGCCGAACGGAATGCCCGCCGCCATCGCAACCAGCAGCGCGCTTGCCGCCGCAATCGCCCACTTGCTCCAGCCGCTTCGAAGCGGCATCGGCTCCGTTCTCGTTGCCCTCGCGTTCAGGAAGTCGAAGCGCGACTTGCGCAGCACGTAGAACTGCACGCTCATCGCCAACGCAATCAGCAGCACGAGGTAGAACGACAGCACGCCCGCCATGTCGAAGCGAATCGGGGACGTATAGAGCGCCGAATAGATCGAATACGGAAGCGTCGGGAACCGGAACACCGCCGCGATGGACGCCGGGAGGCCGAAGTCGCCTACCGTGTCCATGAACACGAGCATCGCTCCCGAGCAGTAAGCGGGCAACAGCAGCGGCAGTTGAATCGTCCGCCAGGTCGTCCATGGGCCGCCCCCGTTCAGACGCGCAGCTTCGCCCAGCCGGTCGACCTTCCATTCGAGCGCGGTGAACACCGCCAGATAGGCAAAAGGAAATTTGCTCAGCGACATAATCGCGATAAGTCCGGCCGGCGTGAACACGACAGAATGCATCCAGTCCCAGCCGAACCATTGACGGGCCAGCCCGTTCGACGCCGCGAACATGACCCAGCCCTGGGCCAGTATAAACGAAGGCGTAATGATCAGCAGCCAGACCGTCACATCGAGAAGCTTCGCGGCCGGGAACTTCCACTGGGCCCGAACGGTCGCGAGCGCTCCCCCCAGAACCGTGGCGAACACCGTCGTTCCGATTCCTAGCGTCAGCGTGTTTTTCAGAGACTGGTACCAGAGAGGCCGCCGGAATATCTCAAGCAGCAGCGACAGATCCCCGAGCTCCCAGTTCCCGAAGAACACGCCGGGCAGCAGTACTTGAACGATAACCGCGGCCAGCGGCAGCAATATAAGTAGAACAAGGACGGCCAGCACCAGCCAGCCCGTCCTGTTCCCGTAAGCGAATAAGCGTTGAATCATCGGTTACTGCACCGAATTGTCGGCGAACCATTGCTTGATCTCGGCTTCGTGCTCGGATGCCCAGGCCGCTTCCGCCACGACCAGCTTGGCGTTCGGATCGCGGTCCGACTTCGCATTGACGCCGTTGACGCTCGGCTGGAAGTAGCTCTCTTCGCCGTCGTCGATCAGCTTCTGCTGAATGGCCGGGTCAAGCAGGAAGTTGACGAACGCCTTCGCTGCGTCGGCATGCTTCGTATCCTTCTGGATAGCCGCCACGCGAACCGATGCAGGCGCTCCTTCTTCCGGCCAGATGATGCCGATCGGCTCTCCGCTGTTCTTAAGCGAGTACGCGTTGCTCTCCTGGAGCGCAGCCGCCTTGATCTCGCCGCCGGTCAGGGCGCTGGAGACGTTCGGGTTCTTCGGATAGATGTGCGCTCCGTTCTTCAGCACGCTCTCGAAGTAGCTCTTGCCGCCGTCCATGCCTTGATCCTGGAAGAACCAGGCGACGAACGGATAAGCCGGAGCGGCGACCGCCGGGTCCGCCATGCCGATAACGCCCTTGTACTTCGCGTCGGCGAGGTCCGCCCAGGACTTCGGAGCCGTCGTCTCGTCGAACTCCTTCGTGTTGTAGACGATAACCGCAGCCGCGTGCGCGCCCGTCGGGTAGTAAGCCTGGTTGGCCGGCACGAATTGCTTCGCGAAGTCCGTCAGGCCCGCCGCATTGTCCGGAGCGTATCCGTCCAGAAGCTGTCCGGCCTTGTTGAGGCCTTCGATCGAAGGCATGGCATCCATCCAGACGACGTCCCAGTGCGGGTTGCCCTTCTCGGCCTCGATGCGGGACATGATCTCCGCTCCGTTGCCCGTCACGAGCTCCAGCTTGTACCCCGTCGCTTCTTCGAACAGAGGCTTGATCATCTCGTCGAAGTCGTTCAGATAGACGGTAAGCGTCTCGCCGTTGCCGTTAACGGCCGATGGGCTGGCGCTCTCCGATGGCGACGGGCTTGCCGATTCCGCAGCCGGAGCGGATGCCGACGGTTCCGGAGAAGCCGCTGCGTTCGAGTTCGCGTTGTTGTTCGAGTTGCCGCATGCCGATACGATTGCCGTCAAGCCGAGCAGCGCTGCTGCCGTGAGAATTTTCGTGTTCCGAGTGTTCATTGTGAACCTCCCCCGTGTGTTTGAATGACCTATCTTCACTTTACCGGGGGAATGTCAGTCGATTGTAAACGCGATGCTAAATCTAAATTAAATAACTTCTATGGGTATTGATCATTTCATAGATAAATTCTATATTGGGAAAAGAAAGCCTTCGAGGCTTGCCAACGTGGGAGGAGTCGCGATGAACGTTCAGCAATTACGAGTGTTCGAGAAAGCCGCCGCTTGCCGAACAGTGACCGAGGCCGCCGCCGAGCTTGGCCTCAAGCAGCCTACGGTCAGCTTCCATCTGAAGAAGCTGGAGGAGTCGTTCGGGGTCGAGCTGTTCCGCAAAAGCGCCGGCCGGCTGACGCTCACCCTCGCAGGGGAAGGCCTTCTTCCTTATGCCCGCAAGATCGCCACTCTCGTCGAGGAAGCCGAGCAGCTTATGCGCGATCATAAGGAGCAGGGGCGCGGCAAGCTCCGCATCGGCGCAAGCTACACCCCGGCCACCTACTTCCTGCCCGCTTATCTCGCCGAATTCCAGGAGCATTACCCGCAGACGATGCCGCTGCTCACGGTCAAGCAGGCCGGCGAGGTGCTCGGCATGCTCGCCGGCTACGAGCTCGACGTCGCCGTCGTGTCGCTCCCGGACGGACCGGTGCCGGGGCTGAACGTCATCCGGCTCGCCGACGACGAGCTGAAGCTCGTGCTCTCCCCCCGGCACCCGCTCGCTTCGCGCCGGACCCTCTCCATGGACGAGCTGCGCATGCAGCCCTTCCTCGTGCACGAGCCCGGCTCGACGTCCCGCGAATTGTCCGAGCGTTGGGCCCGCGACAACGGTCTGCGCTGGAACATCCGGATGGAGCTCGGCGCGATCGAGACGATCAAGGAATCGGTCAAGCATGGGATCGGCATCGGCATCCTCCCGTATCGCAGCGTCATCAAGGAGGCGACCGAAGGCGAGCTGGCCGTCCGCGATCTTCCCGGTGCGGTTCCCGCGCGCACGATCAGCCTCGTCAGCCGGGAGGAGGACCCGCTCGTCCCTCAGGCTTCTCGCTTTATCGCTTTTATGCGGGGCAAGCTGGAGGTATAATCGAGATCTATGTTTAATTGCCAAGGAGGATGCATGCCATGCAATCCATTGCCGTATACTGCGGCTCCAGCCTCGGAGCCTCGCCGATCTATAAGGAGGCGGCCGCATCGCTTGGCCGCGAGATCGCCCGCCGGGGTCTCGCCCTCGTCTACGGAGGCGCGAGCGTCGGCCTCATGGGCGCCGTCGCCGATGCCGTCCTTGAAGAAGGGGGCCGCGTCGTCGGCATTCTGCCCGGCTTCCTGCAGAGCCGCGAGATCGCGCACAAGGGACTGAGCGAGCTCATCGTCGTCGACTCCATGCACGAGCGCAAGGCGAAGATGGCCGAGCTGGCGGACGGCTTCCTCTCGCTCCCCGGCGGTCCGGGAACGATGGAGGAATTCTTCGAGACGTTCACCTGGGCGCAGCTCGGCCTGCACGGGAAGCCGTGCGGCCTGCTCAACGTGAACGGCTATTACGATCCGCTCGCATCCATGTTCGAGACGATGCTGTCGGAGCAGTTCATGCAGGAGAAGTATCGCCCCATGCTGCTCATCGACACCGACCCCGGCTCGCTGCTCGACCGCTTCGAGCGGTACAGCCCCCCTTCCGTGAAAACGTACCTGAAGAACGAGCAGATGACGTAAGCGCCGACAATTACCATATTGCGGCGGTTCCGCTGCGGCTGCCAATTCCTTCCTGGACGCTTAGGCCTCTTCTCCCCGCGGCTCAGGAACCTCATCTTACGGCCGCGATGCAATGCCAGAGAACCCATTATCCCTGCTGCTCAGTCCCCGACTCGCCGCTTCTCCGGCTCCGGTTCCTGACTCAAGGGGATAATGGGTTCCGCTTCATTGGCAGCTCGCGCCCATCGCTCGGCCCGTTAGTTCAAGAAGCCTTCCAGAGCGATTGTCGGCTTCATGTCGGCCTGCCACGCGCCGAGGTTGTAGCCGGAATTGTATCCCGGCGTCGCTTCCGGCTCCCAATAGAAGACGCCGAGGCCCTTGCCGCCGGAGATGTTGCGCACCTTCGTCTTGATGTCCGTGATAAAGCTCTTCGCCGTCGACGGCGAGTTGTAGGCCATGCCGATCTCCGTGATCATGATCGGCTTGCCGTACGAGGAGATCATGCTGTTCGCGTTGCTGATCGTCTGCGTCACCTTCGTCGACCAATCGGACGTGCTCGGGTAGAGCGACATGCCGATGATGTCGAAGGTAGCGCCGTTCGCGATCAGACCGCCGATGTTCCAGGTGAACACCGAGTTGTCGTAGCCGTTCGCCAAGTGCACGATCGTCTTCGTCGAGCTGCTGATCGACTTGACCGCATTGTTGCCCGTGTTGACGAGCCAGGCGTAGTTCTGCATGCTGAGCGACGCCTTGCCGTCATTCCACAGCATTCCGTTGTTCGTCTCGTTGCCGATCTGCACCCAATCCGGCGTCACGCCGTACGACTGCATCGTCGTCATGACGGAACGGGTCCAGTTCCATACGGCATCCATCAGTTGCGTGAACGTGTAGGATGCCCAGGCGGCAGGCTTCGTCTGCTGGCCGGGATCGGCCCAGGAATCGCTGTAGTGCAAGGTGAGCATGACGCTTAGGCCCGCGTCCTTCGCGCGCTTGGCGAGCGCGGCCGCCCGTTCCTTGGTCATATAGCCGTTCGTGTAGCTGCTCGACGGATTCACCCACACGCGGATTCGCACCGAATTAATCTGGTAATCGTTCTTCAGAATATCGATGATGTCCCGCTGCACGCCATTCTTGTCTTTCCACTTGTAGCCTTGCGCTTCCATGCCGGGAACCCAACTGATATCCGCCCCCTTCGCGAAGGTCGGGGCCGCGACGGTCACCTGAGGCTGGGCCGTCTGTGTCCATACGAGAGCCAAGACAAGCAGAATAGCGATCAATCCCGATGCCGCTTTCTTGAACATGATACATCCTCCCCTGGAAAAAATAGTGGAGTCGCGCGATCTCCATGCACATTGTAAGCGCTATCCGGCGGTGGGCGATACGGCGCGTTTGCAATCGTTCCAATGTTTTAGCAAGACAGTCGCACAAGGCGAGAGGGCGGCCCGGGAATCGATCCCGGTGCCGCCCACTCTTTTATTCGTTGCCCGTTCCCAGCAGGCGAGACAGCAGCTCGGCGGCTTCGGCGCGGGTGACGATGCCTTGCGGTGCGAACAGATTGCTGCCGCGGCCCTGCATGAGCTTCAGGCGGACGGCCTGGCCGACGGAGGCTTCCGCCCAGGCGGAGATGCGCAGGCTGTCGGCGAATACGGCGGCATCCGCCTCGTCGCCTTCCGCCGCCTTCACCTCGCCGTCGCCGAGCAGAGCCGCAGCCGCCTTCGCGGCCATAACGGCCATCTCCTCGCGGGTGATCGCCCCGCTCGGGTCGAAGCTGCCGTCGCCGCGGCCGGACACGATGCCGCGCTCCGCCGCAGCCGCAACGTCCGCCGCGTACCACGCGGACGCGGGCACGTCGGCGAAGCCGCTCGCCGCCGGATCGCCCGCCGCAAGGCCGAGCGCGCGGGCGAGCATCGCCGTGAACTCGGCGCGCGTAATCGTGCGGCTCGGCTCGAAGCGGTCCGCCGATACGCCGAGCACGACTTGCTTCGCGGCCAGCTCGCGAATGGACCCATATGCCCAATGCGTCGTCTTCACGTCGGCGAATGTCTTCTCCACGTCCAACAGCGCATATCGGCTGAAGTGGCTCAGCTCGGCTTCATAGTAGCCGCTCTTCCACTTGCCGCCGACGTATTCCGGCTCGCCGGCCGCGTTCAGGAAGAAGATTCCCGCCGTCGCGGAAGGCTGATCGGCCGCGAACCGCAGGCCGATCGGAACGGAGAACTGCGTCAGCGATTGCTGCGACTTCCCGTCCGCCGAAGCGATCGTCAGCTCGAAGTCGCACACGTCGCCGAGCAGAGCGACCGTCGTCCCCGCCTGGCCGTTCAGCTTCGCCAGCACAGCCTTGCGAGCCTCCTCGCCGAGCGGCTTCATCTGAACCGTGATGACGCCTTCGGCGCCGAGCTTATCTTCAAGCTCCTTCAGCACGTCCGCCGGCAGGCGAAGCACGATCCCGCCCGATATCAGCTCCAGCGGCTTCCCGGCCAACAACTGCGACGCGCTCGCCGGCAACTGCACGGACGTCGCTCCGTCCGGCAGCTTGACCGCAACCGTTCCCGACTGCGCCTCGCCCTTCAGATCGGCCGCGGTCAGAACCGCCGTGCCCTCCGGAACGGCCGGAGTCGTCGTACCGTCAGTCGTCGTCCCTGGCGATGTGCCCGGCGTGTCCGTGCCCGGTTCTTCCGTGCCTTCTCCGCTGGTCGAGAGAGTCGCCGAAGGGCCGTCCGACGTCCAAATCTCGCCGTCGTTCGACGCTTCGATTTTGAACGTGTACGCCGTATTCTCTTCAAGCCCCGTCGCCGTATAGACGGCTTCCGTCACGGTCGCGATCCGCACGCCGTCCTGGTATACCCGGTAGCCTTGAACGTTCCCCGGCTCCTTCACGCCGCTCCATGCCAGCTTGATCGAATCCGCAGTCGTCTCCGAAGCGGTCAGCGACTTGGCCGTCTCCCACTGGGCGAGATCGACTTCCCGATACAGCTCGAAGCTGTCCACCCAGCCCCACGTTCCGGCGGGCGCCTCTGCCGCGAGCCCGACGGACGCCGTGTGGTCCGTGACCTCGATGCCCGTAAGCGTCGCGTCGTTCCATACCTTCCAGCCCGTGTTGACGATCTCCCCCGATTCGTACACCGCTCCTGCCGCCGAGGCGAACAGCTTCACGGAATTGTCGCCTCCGCCGCCGGACACCTTGGCCTTCAGCACATACGTCCCGTTCGGAAGATCCGTCAGCGTTTGCGTCAGCGTAAAGACGAAGTCTCCGTCCGAGTAGTAATTGAGCGCCTTGGAACCGGCGTAAGCGTTGCCCGAGTCCGTCTTGACGACGGCCGCGCCGCTTGTTCCCTCGATCGTCCAGCCGGTGTTGCCGTCTTCGAAGCCCGGATTGACGAGCACGTTCCGATGTGCGGATACCGTAACCGCAATGCTCACCGTCGCCTCGCTTCCTTCCACCGTCCCCGAGAGCTCGAACGTGCCGACCTTGGACAGAAGGTCCTCGTCCAGCGAATCCCAGACGACCGCGGCGGCACGAATCGTTCCCTCGTTGTATAGCACATCGACCGCAGCGGGCAGAGCCGCCGTCGCCGCTTCGACCGCCGTGTTCGCTTCCACCGTGATCCCTTCCGGAGCGTAAGCCATCAACGGCTGCTCCGCAGGCAGGCTCGCCATATCGAACCGGAAGGCGTCCAGCGAATCGAGCGCATTCCCCGCGAAGTCGAACATCGCTTGGTTATCCCAGGCGTTGCCCTCGCCTTCCTTCCAGCCCGCCCGATAGTGTCCATTGCCGTCCTTCGGCACCGGAATCCAGGCCGGCTCCCAGTAGAAGGCTCCGAGGCCGAGGCCGTTCGGCACGTGGGCCACCGTGTTCAGCACCGTCTCCACAACCGTCTTCTGTCCTTCCACCGTAGCCGGGAAGCCGGCCTCGTTCACCTCGGTCTGCGTGAAGGTGTTGCCCCAGCCGTCTCCGTCCGCCAGCGTGTACCCGTAGGACGTCTCCGCCACGACGACCTGCTTGCCGAAGCGCGCGGCCATGTCGTTCAGGTTCGTCTTAAGCTGCTGCAGATTGCCGTGCCAGAACGGATAGTACGACATGCCGATGACGTCGAAGTCCACCCCGCGCGCCGTTATCGCATTAAAGAACGTTTGGAAGAAGGAGTTGTTCCCCCCTTCCGCCAAGTGGATCATGATCTTCGCCTTCTGCCCGTCCGGCGTCGTGTCGCGCACTGCCGTCGTGCCGCTCGTCAGCAGCCCGGCCAGCTTGTCGTAGTTGCTGACCGAGCCGTCCGGAAGCAGCATGCCGGGGTTGATCTCGTTGCCGATCTGCACCATATCCGGATAAGCGTTCTCGTCCGCCAGATCGTTCAGCACGTCCGCGGTATAGTCGTATACCGCCTGCTTCAGCTCGTCATAGCTCAGCGACTGCCACGCCGCCGGCTTCACCTGCTTGCCCGGATCGGCCCAGAAGTCCGAGTAGTGGAAGTCGAGCAGCAGCTTGAGTCCGGCCTCCTTCACCCGCTTCGCCATCTCGAGCGTATGCGCCTTGTCGTTATAGCCCCCGGCCTCGACCGGATCGTTCCACAGCCGCAGCCGGATGTAGTTGACGCCGTGATCCTTCAGAATCGCCAGCAGGTCCTTCTCCGTTCCGTCCTCATAGTAATGGCCGCCCGCATCCTCGATCGCCTGCAGCGTCGAGATGTCCGCGCCCTTGATGAACTCGTCCGCCGTCACCGGAGCCGTCGAACCGCCCGTCCTGTAGAACTCCACGTCGTCGAAGAAGCCCCAGTACCCTGCGGGCACGTCGGCCGAGAAGCCGAGCGTCGCCGTCCCGTTCGTCACCTGGATGCCGCTGACGACGTACTGCGGCACGTTGCCCCAGCCCGTGTTCGCGATGGCCGTCTCCAGCCTGTCTCCGCCGAAGCCGTCCGCGAACAGGCGAATATCCTGGGTGCCCGCGTTGCCTGAAGCGTACGCCTTAAGCACATACTCCCCATCCTCAAGCCCGGTCAGCGTCTGTGTCAGCGTGAACTGGTACGCGCTCGCGTTCCAGAAGCTTGCCGCATAAGAGCCCGATGCCTTGTCGCTCCCGCTCACGCTGAGCGTGGAAGCGGGGCCCTCGTATGTCCACCCTTCCAGATCCCCCGTCTCGAATCCCGGATTGAGGACCAGGTTCGCGATTGCCGATGCGTCCGCCTCCCTCGCCGCCGTCCCGAACGCCGCCATAACCCCCGAGACGAGCAGCACGGTCGCCATGACAACGCTTTCCATTTTCCGCCAAATCGTCGATCTTCTCACTTCGAATCCCCCTGCCAACGATAGAATTGGAATGCTGCTTACTCCTTGACCGAACCCATGACAAGCCCCTTGACGAAGTACTTCTGCAAGAACGGATACACAATCAGAATCGGAAGCGCTCCGATGAAGATCTGCGCTGCGTTGATCGTCTTCTGCGACAGCATCTCGAATTCGATCTTCGAGAAGTTCATCGAGCTCATGTCGCGCGACACGATGACCGTCTGCATAAACGAAGCGAGCGGGTAATCCTCCTTGGAGCTAAGGTACAGCAGGCCGTCGAACCAGGAGTTCCAGTGCCACACCATCGCGAACAGCCCGAGCGTCGCCAGCGCCGGCAGCGAGACCGGAAGGTACACGCGCCACAGAATGCCGAAGTATCCGGAGCCGTCGATCAGCGCCGCCTCTTCCAGCTCCTTCGGGATGCCGCGGAAGAAGTTCATCAGCAGGATGATCAGCCAGACGTTCACGAGCCCCGGAATAACGAGCACCCAGAACGAATCCATCAGGCCGATCCGCTGGATGACGATGTAGAAGGGCACAAGCCCCCCGTTAAAAATCATCGTAAAAACAAACACCCAAGAGTACACCGAGCGTCCTTGGAACTGCGCGTTCTCCTTCGACAGCGGGTACGCCGCCAGGCAAGCGACCAGCAGGATGCCGATTGTGCCGAGAACCGTCCGCTCGACGGATACCCACAGCGAGTGGAGGAAAATCGGGTTGTTGATTGTTTTCTCGTAGGCGATTGTCGTGAATTGCACCGGCCAGAGACCGACCAGATTGCCGTCCGCGGCCGACTTGGCGCTGAAGGAGATGGCCAGCACGTGGACAAGCGGAATGATGCAGATGAGCGCAATCGCGGCGAGGAGAACCGTGTTGATGACGTTAAAGATTCGATACGGGACTGTCTTGTGATACATGCGGCTTCCCTCCTAGAACACTCGGTAATTCGCCAGCTTGTAGGCCAGACGGTAGGAGATGACGATCAGAATCATGCTGACGACCGACTTGAACAGCCCCACCGCCGTCGCGAAGCCGAACTGTCCTTCCTGGATCGCCGTCCGGTACACGAAGGTGTCGATGATGTCGCCCTTGTGAATAACCAAGGAATTGTACAGGTTAAAAATCTGGTCGAAGCCCGCGTTCAGGATGTTGCCGAGAGACAGCGTGCCGACAACGATCGCCATCGGAATAAGCGATGGGATCGTGATGTGCTTCGTCTGCGCCCAGCGGCTGGCCCCGTCCATCTCCGCCGCCTCGTAGAGCGACGGGTTGATGCCGGCCAGCGCAGCGAGGAACACAATCGTGTTGTAGCCGAACTCCTTCCACACATCGCTGACGACGACGGTGAAGCGGAACCAGTCTCCGTCCCCGAGGAAGAAGATCGGCTTGACGCCGAACAGCGAATGGAGCACCCGGTTGACGAAGCCGCCGTCCGACGACAGGAATTCGACGAGAATGCCCCCGAGAATGACCCACGAGAGGAAGTGCGGCAGGTACACCATCGTCTGGATGGAGCGGGTCAGGTATTTCTGCCGGACCTCGTTCAGAAGGATCGCGAAGGTTAGGGGCGTGAGGAGGTTGAGGATGATTTTGAAGACGGCGATGACGAGCGTGTTCCAGATGACCTGGAGGCTGTCCTCCCGCTCGAACAGCAGGCGGAAGTTATCGAGGCCGATCCATTCCGAGCCGCTGATCCGCAGCCACGGCTTATAGTCCTGGAACGCCATCACGATGCCGCCGAGCGGCACATAGTTAAAGACGATAAGCAGTGCAAGCGCCGGAAGCAGCATGAGATGGAAGGGCCAGGTTCTTTTGAGGTAGCGCATCTTGCAGCCTCCTTGTCGGTTCCGCGCAGAGCCCAAAGCGCAGAGTATAGACAAATTATAGCAACCGCCTCCGTCCCTTCAGTAGCACGCAAAACCAACATTGATGGCATTATTGCAACCAGTTTGCGGACGAGGGAGGGGGGAGGACGCATGGCAACCAAAACGAAGACAGCAAAAAAACAGGCCAATCATGGCGATGTTCGCCATAATTGACCTGATGATTCCTTATTTGCGCATGATGTCTTCAACCCCGACTGCGTCTCAGCGACTCGATTCGCTGCAAGTCCATCCCCGTCGCTTCGGCAATGTCGTCAGCCGTAAAGCCTCGCGCTAACATTCGTATGGCGGTTTGCTCGACACCTCGTTCAATCCCTTGCTCAATCCCTTGCTCAATTCCCTGTTCAATTCCTTGTTCAATTCCCTGCTCAATTCCCCGTTTGATCCCTTGCTCCATGCCTTCGTTCATCGCATCCTCCAGCCAGGTGGCCCGGTCGTGCAGCGCCTTCTCTCTCATCTCGTACAACCGCCGCGTCACCTCGTCGCTGGCGAGCTGGTTCAGGCGGTCTTCCGCTTCTCTGATCATCTCATCCACCTCCATCAATTCCTGCAATTGTTCGGGGGTCACGTCCTGCTCCAGAAATCTCAGCCAGCGGTGTAGCGGGTCGTCGATGTGGAAGGCAGCCTCCTGGAACTTCGGGCATTCGATGTAATGCAGCTCAAGCGCATCCGTCAGCAAGCAAGTCTTCTCCTCGTCCTCATACAGGTGAAACGTACTGTGATACTTGACGAGCGGCAGATAACGATGGTCCAGGATATTGATGCCGATCACACGCTTCAGATCGGCATATGATTCCCCTCTGTGGATGGCACCGACCATCATCTGCGCCGCATAGTACAGGCTGCGTTTCTCCATGACGGGGAATCGCCGGATCTGCATCTCAACATTGATTGTGTCCCCTCTGTCGGTCTTGCACAGAATGTCCAGAACAACCTCCTTGTCGCCGATCCACTCGCCGCCCAACTGGGTCTCGCCGATAATGACCACATCCGCAATGCGCTGGCTGCCGCTGCGTCCGAGCACCGCATTCAGCAAGCTGATCAGCAGATGCTTGCCCGCTTCTTCTCCGAATAACCGCCGAAACAAATAGTCGTTCTTCGGATTCAATCTCTCCGTTGCAAGCGCAGGCTTGCCTTCCTCAATGGCTGGTTTGTTCGTCATCCATTTGTCCTCCCCATTATAACATATCGTCCCGTCTCCGGCAGATTCGTGCTTCTATTCACACCGCTATTCGCCCCTCTGTTTGCGCCTCTGTTTGCCCCTCTATTCACCCCCCTGGTTGCACCCCTGTTCGCCCTCCGCTCCCATGTCTTTTGCGATTTTATGTGGTTTTTCGCATTCGCCAGCTTGATCGAGCGGGAATCGAGGCATTTTATGCGGTTTTTAGCATATATCCGGCAATTCCAGCCGGAATTTCCTCCACGGATGTGATTTTTCACATAGAATCGCCCAACCTGCCCGTTATCGAGCTGCACGAATGCGATTTTTCACATAAATCTCGAACGCGGCACCACGGCTATTACACACATCTCATACCAGTACGAACGACAAAAAACACGCGCTGCCTCGATCTCGCTGTTTGGCGGGATATCGAGGCTTGCGCGTGCTTCGCGACATGGATTAAGTTGCTGTGAGTATACCAACATGGGAGCGCTTTGTAAACCACCTGTACGCGATCAAATCCGCCTTCAGTTGCCTGCTGCTTCCAGCCCCGGCTTCGCGAAGATTGACAGAATAGGAAATCGGAGAAAAATCATCCTTTTTTGGAATTTTAATTCCTAATCATAGGATTTTTATGTATAATTCTAATGTTTCTTTACATTTTCCGACACAATTATCGTTGGGAAGATCACAGAAGAGAATGGAGAGGTATGGGGAATTGAAAAAGACAGCAACGTTACTCTTGGTTATGGCGGTATTGCTTACAGCTTGCTTCGGAGGGAACGGAAACGGGAACGAGAATGAGAGTGGGGGCAACAGCGGAAACGGAACAAAGAACGAAACGACAGCTCCCGTACATGCGGAAGGAACAACGGTTCTTGATCTGAAAAAGAAATACGGCTCTGATCAGGACAAGGCGATCATGCCTCTGTACAACGTTCCCCGGAACAAGGTGTTCGAATTCAAGTTCAATAGCGACGTGTCGGGAGAGAAGGACGTCATCACCGTCCATACCGACATTAAAGCGGAGGAGAAGAGCCGCATCCTTGCCTCTGTCTCTCCCAAGGACTATCAAGATAATGTCAGGACGTTGGAAGTTAAACCGATAGCCGGAGTGTTGACCTCTTCCCAGCACCTGAACGGGTACGAAGGCTGGGGGAATGCGCCGATCTACTACCTCCGTATCAACTACGATATGGACGCGGCCACGCCGACCCGGTTGAAGAAGCCGATTATCGTTCCGTTCACCATCAAATCCGACGTTGAGGTGCCAAGCCTGAAGGCGATCGTTGCCAGCGACGGCCGGTTCAAGCTCTCTTGGAATAAGGTGGAAGGCGCGACGGAATACAAAATCTACCGGCGAAGCAACATCGTTCTGCTTGAGACAACGAATCTGGCGGTATCGGGAGCCGAAGAAGCGTACGTCGGACCCGGCCCTCAGCTTCAAGCGACGGTTGCCGGAACGGAGTTCGACGACTTCCTGCTGAACGGCACCGGCGGTTTGGTTCAAGGCAGCGATGGCAGCATCTCGGCGCAGAACCAAGGAGTAGGCGGCGAGTATTACGTGACGGCGGTCAAAGACGGCCACGAGTCGGTATTCAGCAATGCCGCAAGCACGGCGCTCCTCTCCTCCCAGTTGCCCGCAGAGCTCGACGGGGACAACAATATTCTCTATACATCCTTCAACCGCGTGTTCGATTTGCCGACTAACGTCAACGTCACCTTCATCGACGGATCGACAGCGACCAGAGGCATCGTATACGACACCAACATAACCATCCCGCAATCCGGGAGCGCCGACCTTCCTCTCCGAATACGAGGCACGGCCATCCAAGGCAGTGTGCATGTTGAACATCTGACGCAGGCCGATCTCCAAGGGCTGGCCAGAACCCAGGAGCAGATCGGCTCTACCGGCCTTGTCGAACCCGACAACACGACAGCCTACGTCCCAGCCCCTGACGTCCCTACCGTTATCGATGCCCCTTCCGCAGATGCGGATCAGGATAAGAGCGTGGAAGAGGCTCAGAAGGAGAATACGGAGCAGAAGGTCGAAGAAGGCAATCAAGCGGCGGTGCCCGCACCCGAGGCTGCCAAAGACGCCAAGGTCAATGCCGACACGGCGCTTGAGGAGTATCTGGCAGTCAGCATGATCGATGTTGAAGACAGCATTTCGCTGAAGGCTTTTCCCGAGGCCCAGAACTTCGAGACCCTCTCCGACGTCCTGTTGGAGGTCATGTACCAGAATCCGCTGGTCATCGGCCTGAAGAGTTGGGGGTACGACTACGGTTCCTTGACGTTGAAGCTGGAATACGAAGAATCCGCAGACGCGATCAAGCAGAAGCAGCAGGAAGTGCTTGCCGAGGCCAACCGAATCATTGCCGACATCCTTAAACCGGACATGTCGGATGAACAGAAGTATAAAGCGATCTATGATTACTTGAACGACAATACGAAGTATGACGATGCGGCGCTTGCCAACGCGGAGGCCAACGACTTCCAGAAGGTCGATTCGAAGTTTAACGATTCGTTCACAACCTATGGCATCATGGTGAAAAAAGTTGGTGTGTGCGCGTCCTACGCCTCTGTGTATAAGCTGCTCAGCGATATGGCCGGGCTGGAGACGATTGTCGTCACGGGCGATATGGAAGGCGTCCCCCATGCCTGGAACAAAGTCAAACTTGCCGGCGGATGGGTGCATGTCGACTCGACCAATAATGCGACGAACAGCGGTATTCCTTATCTTCTCTTCTATTCCAGCGACGAGATTGCAAGTTCGTTGAACTTCACGTTGTCCAAGGACTTCTGGACAGACGCGGAACTGTCCGACTTCGATTCCTTGGACGGCTCCAAGGACTACTATGTCTCGAACGGTCTGGAAGCCAAGACCTCCTCCGACTTCGGATCTGCTCTGACCAAGCAGGTGCAGTCCGGCAACACCCAGATCGTCATTCGGTTGGCCGCCAGAATTGAACAAAGCGAGCTCGTGGAAGAGGCGCTGAAGGTCATCGAAGCGTTGCCTCAAGAGCAGCAGGAGCGCGCCTCCATGGGCAGCTTGAGCAGTTACGTAATCGTAAGCTTGTAGTGCCAATCTGCCGATAAGCAAGCGGCGTCAGAGAGAGGATCTCTGACGCCGTTTAGCTTCACTGAGGCATTCGAGCACTGTGCTCTGCCGACCAGACGTACGACTCGCCCTTGCGCGCCTCGAAGCGCAAAACCCAGCTCCCCTCCCCGCCGGCCATCGTTGGCTCAACGCGCCGCGAATCGGTTGCGCCCTGTTCCGGTGCCGGAACCATTGGCAACAGCTCGTTCGGACAGCGAACCGTACAGACGGCATTCGCCGACAAGGTGCGGAGCCGCAGCATCGTCACGCGTCCATCGTTCCATGACAGATCGAGCTCGAAGCCGCCGCGCGCGCGGATGCCCCGCAAGGAGCCTGCCGCCCAAGCCGAAGGCAAAGCGGGAAGCAGGCGGATCTCGCCGTCGTGACTCTGCACCAGCATCTCAAGCATCCCCGCCGCTCCTCCGAAATTGCCGTCGATCTGGAACGGAGGATGCGCGTCGAACAGATTCGGGTACGTCGATCGAGCAAGCAGCGTGCGGGCAAATGCGTAAGCTTGCTCTCCGTCATGCAGACGGGCCCATAGATTGATGATCCAAGCGCAGCTCCAGCCCGTATGGCCGCCGCCGTGCTGCAGCCGCCTGTCCAGAGACACGCGGCAAGCCGTCGCCAAGCTCGGCGTGGTTGCGGCGGAGATTTGCGTACCCGGATACAAGCCGTACAGATGCGACACGTGACGGTGACCGGGCTCCTCATCCGCGAAGTCCTCGAACCATTCCTGAAGCTGCCCGCAGCGGCCGATGCGAAGCGGATACAATCGTGCGAGAGCATCCGACAACCGATCCCGCAATTCCTCATCGACCTGCAGCAAACGTGCGGCTTCCAAACAAGAGGTCAGCAGCTCGCGAATAATGCTCATGTCCATGGTGGATGCCGCGCTTGTTCCGCATGCCTCGCCTTCCGGCGTCAGGAACAGATTCTCCGGCGACGTCGAAGGAATCGTGATCAGCCGCCCGCTGCTATCCTCGCATAGCCAATCGAGACAGAACGCCGCCGCTTCCTTCAGAATCGGATAAGCCCGTTCCCCCAGAAATCCGGCATCGCCGGTAAACGCGTAATGCTCCCACAGATGCCGACACAGCCACGCTCCGCCAAGCGGCCAGAACGCCCACTTCGCTTTGCCCGCCACAGGCGTACTCTTGCGCCAGAGATCGACATTGTGATGCGCAACCCAACCGGAGCAACGATAATGAACCTCGGCCGTTAGCCGTCCACTGTCGGCCAATTCTTCCAGCATATCGAACAGCGGCTCATGGCATTCGCCCAGATTGCCCGGTTCTGCGAGCCAATAATTCATCTGCGTATTAATATTAATCGTATAATTGCTGCTCCAAGGCGGACGGATGCTGGCATTCCAGATGCCTTGGAGGTTCGCAGGCTGTGTTCCCGGACGCGAGCAGGCAATCAGCAGGTAGCGGGCGTATTGTACATACAGTGCATACAGACCGGGGTCGTCCGCGCCCGCTGCCAGTCGCCGCAAGCGCTCGTCCGTCGCCAGTGACTCCGCTTCCCCGGCATCGGCCGACGCGGCGCCGAGGCGTATATCCATTCGTCCGAACAGCGCTCGGAATTCGCGTACGTGCCGCTCACGCAAGCTCTCGTACGTATGGCGCCCTGCGGACGTCAACGCTTCCTCGCATAATCGCAGAGGATCTGCCAGCGAAGCTGCAGGCTGCGTACGGAATCCGGCGAAGTTCGTAGCCGCAGCTACATAAATCGTCAACTGATTGGCTCCTGCGATAAGCAGCTCGCCTTCAGCCGTCTCCGCGCGGCTGCCGCCGACCGTCTCGACCCGGACCGCAGCGGCGAATCGCAAGCCTCTTCCCGGCTCATAGCGGATCGGGTCCTGGCAATCGGCAACATAATCCGGCTCGACATGGCTCGGACATTCGCCCTCCAGCACTAACCGGCCTTTGTCCATGCGTCGGCTATGCCTCAGCTCGCTGCCCAGGCCGATGCGCAGATTCAGGCCGCTCGGTCCGTCATATTCGATACGAATGGCTAACACACCATCCGCAGCGCTGCAGAACATCTCGCGGCGATGAATCGAGCCGCCATTGACCAAGACGGTGCTTGCCGTCGCCGTTCGCAAGTCCAGCTCGCGACGATACTCATGCGCTTCGCCTTCGTCCGCGTCGTCATCCCACTCGAGCACAAGCTCGCCAAGCGGCAGATACGATTGAGACCAACCGCCCAGCATATGGCGCTCCAACTCGGCTTCGGCTTGAACATACCGTCCTTCCCGAATTAGCTGCCGAATCGGCTCCAGATGCCGATGAGCATTCTCGTTCAAGTCATCGCGCGGATAGCCCGACCACAGCGTATCCTCATTCAGTAGAATGCGCTCGCGGCCGATCCCGCCGAACACCATTGCGCCGATACGCCCATTGCCAAGCGGAAGCGCCTCCGTCCACTCGGCGGCCGGCTGACGGTATCGGAGCACAAGCGACTTGTCGCTCGCCAGCCCAACTTCGGCGCGAAACGGAGCCGCCGGCAACCCGGCTTCATCCTTCAGATCATGGGGCGGAAGGTTCGTCCAAGCGTAGCGGACTGCGTCAGGCAAGGGTACGTTCGCATGTCGCACAACAACCCGGTTGTCGCCGTCAATATGCGCATCCGCTGTATGCCATACGCCGTCGCCGCTGCGAATTTCAAAGCCGCGCAGCGCCCGATGCGCAGCTTCCGGCCCGACCAGCCTGCCCGTCATGTCTTCGAATTCGCACACGATCGCAGCGCCGGCAAGCTGCGTCCCTGCAAACCTCGGACCTCGCCAGGCAACCGGCAGTCCGTAGACGCTGCCAAGCGCCGCATTCGCCGCGCGGTCGGCAAGCGGGAACTTGGCGATCGGGTGGATATTGTCCGCTTCCCCGCTATCGATGCCGACCACAAGCACAGTCCCCGGCGTATCGGATACCGCCAAAGCCTGCGCTTCCCGCAGTTGCGCCCATACCCGGCCGTCCGCCTCGCCTCCGGCAGCGAATCCCGGCAACTGCACAACGAGGAACGGCAGTTGCGAATCGTTCCATAGTTCCCGCCAGTGACGCATCATCGCCCCCAGCAGCCCCCGGTATTCGGCAGCCTCCCGCTCGTTCGCATTGCTCTCGCCTTGATACCAGAGCACGCCCGCAACCGCATAAGGAGCCGTCTCCCGCAGCATCGTGCCATAGACGCCGCATGGCCGCAGGAACGATCTCGGCCCCATCGGCGGAATCGGCAGCGCTCTTCCGACCCCCGATTTGCGGTGATAGCCTTCAAGACCGTACAACCGGACCCGCTCCCGCACATCGCCCGCTTCCTCAATGTAATCGGCCATGTCCCGCAGATACTGCTCGAACTGCCGTTCATAATCGTCGGCATCGAGCGAGGCGGCAAGCATCCTGTACTCCTCCAGCGTTCGCCGTCCGGCATCTCCGGACGCCTGCAGAGCCTCCTCGCTCATCCACGCCTGCACCGACGTGCCGCCCCAGTTGCAACTGATAATGCCTATCGGCATCTGCAGCGCTTCCCGCAGCCTCAGCCCCATACGCAATGCAATGGCCGAGAAGTGCGCAGCGTTGTCCGACGAGCACGGCTCCCATGAGGCATCGTCCGAGAAGCTTGGCTCGAAGTGCCAACCGCAGATGCGCGCCCCCGGATACGGACGCCGAGGCGTCGTATAGAGACGGACGAGCGGATCATTCGCCTGCTCGCTCGCTTCCAGCCCGCCTTCCACAACCAGCATCGGCTGTTCCATGTTCGACTGTCCCGATGCCAGCCACACCTCGCCGACCAGCACATCGTTCAGCACGATCTCTTCCTCGCCGTCCGACACGGCCAGCTCGAACGGTCCGCCGGCGGCAAGCGGCTGAAGCACCGCTTGCCATCGTCCGGCTGCAACGACCGCTGCGACAGCCTGCCCCTGCATCTTTACCGTAACCCTGCGCCCTTCCGTTCCGCTTCCCCATATCGGCGCCGGCTTGTTCCGCTGCAGCACCATATGGGACGTAAAGATCGGCGCCAGCGCCAGATTGCCCATCTCGTTCACTCCCTTACTCTGCGAAATCCTCGGATACCGCCAGATGCCATGTATCGCCGCCATCATCCGATATAAGCGTCACGGGCTCGGACGGTTTGAGGTTCAGTGTCTGATACTGCTTGGTCGCCGTGCCTGTCGTCCCGGAGGGCGTATTGACGCCGGCAGGGTCCGTCAGCATCTGCCTGTCCGGCCACATGTATTGGAACGCATCGTACTCATCCTTGTAGATCTGAACTTGCCGCGATTGGCTGTAGTAGGTGAGGTACAATCGTCCGGTATACGGGTCGAGCGAGAGCTTCTGATTCCACACCTCATAGAACGAGCGGCTTCGTTGTACGAGGAACTTCACCGGCTCCCAAGACTGCCCGGCCTTCTTGCGGTACAGTGTCAGATCAAACTTGTACCCTCGGGCCGAATCCCGGGCTATCAAATACACCGTATCGTTCGCGTCGATGACCGTCGAAGCGTAAGAGTTCGCCGTTCCCACCATCTCCGGTATCGTCCAGGACGAGATGTCCTCCGAGGACGTCGAAGCCGCATACATAACCGGATCATGATGGCCGTTCAAGAAGGCGTGCAGCGTTCCCTCGCTGTCTACGCTGAGCACAGGCCAGTTGTGGTTGTCGAGGGCGCTGCCGCCGAAGCCGACGAATACGGGCGATGAGAGCTGCTTTGTTTGCAAATCGTAAACGACCGCGTATTCAGGAACGCCGTTCTTGCTGTAATAAGTCGTCGAACCCTTGGTCCAGCTTACCGAGCTGGCCGGATGATTGTCCGGAATGGGAGGCGCGTTCTCAAGCTCCATCACCCCGTAGATGAGATATACCTTCCCGCCGCGCGTCACGGCGATGTTCGAATCACCGGAGTGCTTGGTCGACGTATCGATGACGCCTTCGGCATATTTGATCTGCTCCGATAGATCAAGCGTACCGTCAACGTTCTTCGAGGGAAGGAGCAGATAAGCGCCCTGATCGTTCGTATTGACGAATCCGTTATGCATCGTGATGACGGGCGGCCGATCCAGCGCAGCTTGATTGTTCGCTTCCATATTCTCGAATTTGGCGAACTTCTGCGGCAATCGATACACTTGCCAGGTCTTCATTCCGTCGCGGGAGTGCAGCAGCAGGCTGGCGAATTCGCCGCGGCTGCCGTCGTCCAGAATTCGTTGAATGACCGCCAGAATGTAGGCATCGCCGTCATTGTCGAACCGAATATTGACGTCATTGTAGGCGGCATCGTCGCGATGGCGGAATTGCGACCAGCCAAGCTCCTCGCTTGCGTAGCTCTCGTACACCGGATCGATGTTCAACTCCAGCCACAGATCCTTCTCCTGGTTGTAGGTCTCGATGCGGCTGTTGCCGACCTTGATATAGCGGCTGCCGTCCGGCGCAATGCTCACCTGATTCGGGTTGAACTTCGGATAGTAGCCGTATAACGCCCGCTCTGTTCTCCAATAGGGCTCGTAGAGGATCGGATCGGGGGACGCCGTCTCCAGCTCGCTATAGGGGTGATTCATGACCGACTCGTCGAAAACCATGTCGTGAACCGTGGCGATTCGGCTCTGCGTATCGACGAATTGCCCCGGGGCGTACACAGCAGCGGATACCGTCCCATACTTCAGCAGCAAAGCCTCATTATCCGAAGCCAGCTCCAGTTGTCTACCCGGCGAAGCCGAAGGATACTCCAGCGTATTGCGGACATACAGCAGGTAGTCGTCCAGCCGCATATTCTCGAAGCCGGCATTCTCGGGATACCGAACGATATAATTAACGGTGTCGTTCGGAGCTCCGCCGAGTCCCGCCAGAAGGGTGATCAGCTCGCCCTCGGAGCGGTCGTGCAAGCTTATATCATCCAGATACAGCACCGTATTCGGGTTGGGCTGCGCATCGAACGCTTTGGTCGAGAAGTGGATCGCTTGAACCGAATTCCAGCCGGCCGGATCACCGTATGCCGAGAATGCGGCGAACGGAAGCTCGAACGACTTCCATCCCGTCCAGTCGACATGGAACGTATAAGAATAAAATTCCTTCCAATAGGTCGCCGGATTGTCGGAGAACACGAGCATCGTCACCGTCTCGTTCGTAGCCTCTTCCGAGTAGACCGAGTAGGACACCGAGTTGTACGCGGACCAGTCGGGCGGCACGTCGCGGGTCGAGATCGTCGGGTAATACGGATGGTTCGCCCAGCGACCCGAATACGTGCCTTGCTCAACGTACTCTGTCGACAGCGACACGCCATCGTTCAGCTCGGACAAGCTGCCCGTCTGCGAAACGATTAGCTGCGATTCCTTGAACGTCGGGTTGTCCTCCAGCACATACGCTTCGCTGTTCCATGCCCCTTCCGCTTCGAAGCCGAACGCGTCCGCAACGGATACCGCGCTTGGAGCGTACGGAGCAGCAGCCGTCTCCCATGGAAAATAATCGCTTATCCGCACATCGTCGAAATACACGGCAGCCGTACTGCCTGTCCAATAATCGCCCAATGCGATCCGCTTGAACGACTTCTCCGCCGTCGAGTCGGCAACCTGCTGTCCGTCGATATACAGCCGAACCGCCGTACCGCTGCGGTAATCGAAGCCGAAGCTGTGCCACCCCGTCGTGCGAGTTACCCCGGAAGCCGTATACGTGCTGCCGATGCGATACGCATATTGGGTGGGCGAGGTCGACGTATTGACGCCAAGCGCCACCGTGGAGGAGTTGCCGTCCGCGAACGCCATTACGCTGGCGCTGGTGTCGGCGGCATCGTCGTAGAACCAGACAAGCGCCGTCTTGTTAAGCAATCCGGACAAGCTGATCTGGATGACATCCGTATCCTGATCGACCGCATAGCTGGAAGCTCCGGAATGCGCGTGAGCCGTGCTTGTCGATGCCGTACCGGACACCGTCGTCCAGGCGCCGAAGCCCTGCTCGAAGCTGTCCAGGAACGTCTCCCAAGGGAGATAATCCCCGATCTGCACCGCGTCGAAGCTGGCATCGCTGACCGTGCCGACTTGGAAGTCGCCCAAGGCGATGCGCTGCAGCGAGCTCTCTTCCGTACGGGCGGCAACCTCGTTGCCGTCGATGTAGAGCGTCACGCCGACTCCGGAACGATAATCGAAGCCCAGGCTATGCCAGCCCGCGGTGCGGGAGATCCCCGTGGTCGCCGTAAGGCCTCCGGCCTGGAATACATATTCGCCGGCGCTGACTGACGTATCCAGCCCCAAGCCGATCTGCGCAAGCGGACCGTCGGCATAAGCCATCGCTTGGGAATCTCCCGAGCCGGGATCGTAGAAGCGAATGACAGCCGTCTGTTGTACGGCAGCGGGCAGATCGTACTCCACGGCGTCAAGATCTTCATCCAGCACGTAGCTGCGAATGCCCGTATAAGCCCTCCCCGGGGCGACGACCGGCGTTCCGTACAGCGTCGTCCACGCCGATGTGCCCTGTTCGAAGTCCTCGGCGAAGCCCGCGCCGGGATTGCTCGCGGCCGTCTCCCATTCGAAGCTGGTTCCGATGCTTACGTCGTCGTAATAGAACGCCCCTGTGCTGCCGGCCCAGTAGTCGCCAAGCGCGATCCGCTTAAACGACGTCTCGGCGGTCGACGTAATGACGACAGCGCCGTCGATATACAGCGTCACGCCGTTGCCGGAGCGGTAATCGAAGCCGAAGCTGTGCCAGCCCGTCGTCCGAGCGATGCCCGAAGCCGTATAGACGCTGCCGATGCGATAGATGTATTGGCTCGTCGAAGTCGGCGTGTTGACGCCGAGCGCCACACTGCTGGCATTGCCGTCCGCGAACGCAAGCGCCTGGGCCGACGTATCGGCGGCATCGTCATAGAACCAGACCGTCACCGCCCGATTGGCAACAGCGGACAACGACAGTTGGATGACATCCGTATCCTGATCGAGCGCGTAGCTGCGGCTGCCCGCATGCGCTTGCGCCTGACTCATGGAAGGCGTTCCGGCGGCGGCGGTCCAACTGTTGAATCCATTCTCGAAGCTGTCGCTAAATTCGAGATCGATGGCGGCCGTAACCTTCGGCGTCTCTCCGGGCAGCCAATCCTGAACCGTGACATCGTCGAAGCGGACCCCGCCCGCCCGGCCGTCTTCCCAATAATCTCCGACGGCAATCCGCTTGAAGCCGGTCTCCTCGCTTCCCGAGACAACAAGCGTTCCGTCGATGTACAGCTTGACGCCCGACCCCGAACGATAATCGAAGGCTAAGCTATGCCAGCCCGTCGTCCGAGCGACGGCTGACACGGTCTCTTGCGTGCCGATCCGATAGACGTAATGACTTGTCGACAGCTCCGCGTTCAAGCCTAGACCGATAATCGAGAGGGCCGACGTATAGGTGTCGGCATAGGCCATTGCCCGGGGCGTTACGGCCAGATCGTCGTACATCCAGACGACCGCAACCTTATTCAGCTTGGCCGCCGTCCTGAATTCGATGGCGTCCTTGTCCTCATCCAGCTCGTAGCTGCTCGAGCCGCTGCGATAGACCGAAGTATCGGCCGACGGCGTGCCATGCTTCGTTGTCCATCGCGCGAAGCCGTCCTCGAAGCCTTCATTCAGCCACAGCTCCGGCGCGGAGGCCGTCGCCGCCGGCGTTAGCTGCGCAGGCTCCCATGGCAGCGCCGCCAGAATAGACACATCGTCGAAGTACGACCCTGCAGCCGTGTGGCTGTCCCAGAAATCGCCGAGCGAGATTCTGGTCAACGCGGTTGCCGAAGTGCTCTGCTGCACCAGCTTGCGGTCGATATACAGCTTAACATCCGTTCCCGACGTATAATCGAAGACGAAGCTGTGCCACCCCGTCGTCCGCTCGACATCCGTGGCGGTGAAGGCCGAGCCGACCCGGTAGACATAATGGGTCGCAGATGTTGCGCTGAAGACGCCGAGCGCCACATTCGTCGTGCTCTGATCGGCGAACGCCGCCGCTTGCAACGACATATCGGACGCGTTGTCGTAGAACCAGACGACGGCGACCCCGTTCACGGGCGAGGACCACACGCGCTGCAGGCCGTCGCGATCCTCGTCCATTGCATAGCTGCTTGCGCCGTTATGCGTGCGCACCGCACTGGACGACGGCGTTCCGTATGCCGCCGTCCAATCGCCGAATCCGTCCTCGAAGCCATCCCGGTATAATACCGTCTGTTCACCAGCCGCCTCTGCCTTCCCGGAACCGATTGCGCCAGTCAACGGCGCAAGAACCATCAGCAGCACCAACGCAGCCGTCAGCGCCGCAAGCTTCTTCCTTACAACGTTCCCCACCCTAAATCCCTCCGGTACAAAGTTGGATCAGCAGGGTCTCTCTTCGCTCTCCTATCCTTTAATAGCGCCTACCATAACGCCCTTCACAAAGTACTTCTGCAGGAACGGATACACGACCAGAATCGGCAGCGTCGCCACAACAATCGTCGCATACTTGATCGTCTGCACGACTTGCTGCATCTGACTCACGTCCGCTCCCCCCGTCATGCTGTCCGTAGAGCCGGAGATCAGAATCTCCCGCAGGATCAGTTGAATCGGGAATAGCTCGCGGCTGTTCAGGAACACCGAAGCATAGAACCATGCGTTCCACTTCTCGACCGAATAATACAGAATCATGACCGCAATGACCGGCATCGACAGAGGCAGGACGATGCGGCTGAAGATGACGAAGTGATTGGCTCCGTCGATCTTGGCGGATTCTTCGAGACTGTCCGGTATGGCCATAAACGAGGTGCGCATAATGAGAAGGTTAAACGTATTGACGGCAAACGGAATAATGAGCGACCAGAGGCTGTTCGACAAACCGACGCCTTTAATCACGAGATACATCGGAATCAATCCGCCATTGAAGAACATCGTAATCAGCACAAAGAAGATCAGCAATCGGCTCCAATAGACGTTTTTCCTCGACAGTACATAGGCGGCCATGGAGGTCAAGATCATATTGACAACGACGCCGACCACCAGGATAAACACCGTATTTCGGAAGCCGGCCATGATGCTCGGGTTCTTGAAGACGTTGATGTAGGCGTCCAGATGAATCCCATACGGCTTCCACAATAATCCGCTGTGCGACATCAGATCGCCGGCGTCGCTGACCGAGGCGAACAACACAAACACAAACGGATACAAAGTACAGAAGGTAATCGCAATCGCAATCAACACGACGACCGCGTCGAACAAGCGCTCGGAATACCTCTTCCTGATTCTCACTCCGCATTCTCCTTTTCCCGCAAGCCTGTGTCACCACAAGCTGTTCTGGTTGACTCTCCGGCTTATATAGTTCGCCAGCACCAGCAGCAACAAGTTGATGACCGAATTAAACAGTCCCACCGCCGCCCCGAAGCTCCAACTCATCTCGAGAATCCCCTTGCGGTAGACATAGGTCGAGATGACATCGGCTGTCTCGTAAGTCGCAGGATTGTACAGCAGAATAATCTTCTCGAACCCGACATTCATCATGTTGCCGATCCGCAGGATCAGCATAATCATGATAGTCGGTACGAGGCCGGGAAGCGTAATATACCAGATCTTGGATAGCCGCCCCGCACCGTCCATATCGGCCGCCTCGAACTGCTCCTGATCGATATTCGCCAGTGCCGCGATATAGATGATCGACTCCCAGCCGATGTGCTGCCAGATCTCCGAGAACACATAGATCGGCCGGAACAAGTCCGAATTCTGCAGCATCGCACCGCCCTCGTATCCGAGCAGGCCGAACAACTGATTGATAACTCCGTTCGTATTGGTGAAGTCCTTGATCATGCCGCAGATGACGACAAGCGAGATAAAATACGGCATATAAGTGACGGACTGGACGATCCTCCTGAACGTCCGGTTGCGCAATTCGTTAACGAGCAAAGCGAGCAGGATTGGAGCGGGAAATTCGAACACAAGCGTGTACACGCTGATCAGGACCGTGTTTTTGATAATACGAGAAAAATAATACCCGTTGAAAAAGTCGCTGAAGTTCGTGAATCCGATCCAGTCGCTGCCCCAGATGCCGGCGGACGGCGAATAGTCCTTGAACGCGATAAGCGCGCCATACATCGGTCCGTATTGAAATACCGAATAATAGATTAAGACCGGCAAAATCATTAAATAAAGCAAACGGTTTCTTCTAAAGTCCTTGTGAATCGTGCGCGTGACGATCGCCTCCTTCCGGCTGAGGGGAAGCGAAGCATGAGTTTGCATTCGCTCCCCCATGGCCTTATCTGCTCATGTAGCGATCATACGCCGCTTGCTTGATTTCGATGGCTCTATCGATCTTCAGCGACTTCAGCTTCTGCTGGAACTTATCGAAGTCATCGATAGATTCGCGCCCGATAATGACCTTGATGACCGTCTCGTCAACAAGCGTCTGGACCTCGTTCATGATCTTCGCCATCTCCGTGCTCTCCTCCGCAGTGGGCGACACCGGCGGAATGACGTGATTGTCGGCGTCCGTCTTCATCCATTGCTGGATCGCTTCCGTCTGCTGCGGAAGCGAAGCGAATTGCTCGTAATACCGCTTGTCCTGAACCGTCGGTCCGTTTGTGGCGCGCGTATACTGGCCGTAGTTCTGCGAGAAGTTGCTCATGACGGCGTCCGTATAAGTCGGGTATCCGTCCTTCATCGTGTAGCTGACGCCTTCAATGCCGAAGTTGTACAGCATCTGGCCTTCCTCGCTGAACCCGTAGTCGAGGTATTGTACGGCAATCTCCGGATGCTCGCTCTTCGGCGATATCGCGAAGTAACCGCCATACGGCGCGGAGAAGTCCTTCTGCCCCATCATCGGCGTATCGCCTTTGTTCAATACCGGATAAGGCGCGCCGACAAGATCGTACGAAGGGTCCTTCTCCTTCATCGCCGACATCCAGTTGCCGAGGCCGCCGCCGGCGTTGGCGATCGTGGCGCCCGACTTGCCGGAGGTCATCTTCTCGGTCAGGATCTTGGAATCGACCGTCGCGACATCCACATCGATCAAGCCTTCTGCATACCATTGGTGGAACGTGGCCAAGAAGTCCTTAAAGCCGGACTCGTTCGGCCCGTATTTGACTTGGCCGTCCTGCAGGTAGAACGAATACCCGACGCCGTACGCGCCGACGAATCCGCCGCCGCCTTGGATGACATCGAGCAGCCGCGGCTGGCTGGCGAATGTCAGCGGCGCTTCGGCGCCCTTCTTCTCCTTGAACGCCTGCAGAACGGTATGCCATTCGTCTATTGTCGTCGGCACCTGCAAGCCGAGCTCGTCCAGCCAGTCTTTGCGCAGGATCGGCCCTTGGAATACTTTCAGCGAATCGTCGCCGCGCACGAACGGGAAGCCGTAATACGTGCCGCTGTCCGTCTTGATCTGCTTGTCTACATCCGGATGCTCCTGCAGGTAGACTTTAAGATTGGGCGCATATTGATCGATAAGGTCGTTCAGCTTGAGGATATTGCCATCCTCCATCGCCTTCTCCGGTCCGCCGGGATAGTTCTCCATCCATCGCCATTCCATGATGTCGGCGTAATCGCCGGAAGCGAACATAACGTTAAGCTGCTCCTTGGCTTGATTGGTCGCGGGATGGATGTACTTAATGTTGACGCCCGTCCGATTGACCAGTTCCTGATACAAGGGGAACTCGGCGTAGTTGGGCTTCAGGGCGAGCAAGCTCGGGTCCGCTTCGATCCATTGGCTCAAGGTGACATCCGTCTTCAGCGGGTACACCGAACCCGTCTCCCCGGCGGATGACGCTGTCGCGCCGGATGAGGATGCCTCGCTCGACGATGATGCGGAACCTGACGCCGCAGGCACCGCTTCCTTGTTATTCTCCGCGCATGCCGTCAGAATGACGCCCATCATCGCGACGGACAAGACGGCGGATACTGCTTTGTTCATTCGTTGCATAAATCGTTGACCTCCCTGTGTTGGTATGCCGAGGATTCTCGCTCCCGACAATGCCCATTATCCGCAGCCCGTTGGCCGGAGAATATACGCAGAATATCCAATCGGTTCTGCAACTTCTTCGCAGCGATCGCCGAATTGTCCAATGCATTCGTTTAATCATTGGAACGACGCGTCCGGCTAATCATTGGAATGCAGTCCCTTGTACTTGCCCGGCGTGAGTCCTTCGTGTTTCTTGAAGATGCGGATGAATGTGTTCAAATCTTGGAATCCGCACTGCTCCGCTACCTCCTGCAACGGCTTTTTGTCATCCGTCAGCAGCTTCTTGACTTGCTCCAGCCGCGTCACATTAATGTAATCCAGCAAGCCGACGCCGGTAATGTCCCTGAACAGCTTGGACAAATACGTCGCCTTCAGACCGAACGTATCGCCGAGCTTCGTAACGTTCAAGTCGTAGTCGCGATAATTCGATTGAATGTGCTGTTGCACGTTGGCGATCAGCTTCCTGTGCTCATTGTCGTTCTTGCGCTGCCGGATCGTCTTGTATTGCATCGCAGTAAATTGGCACAGGTCTTCCACGACCTCGGAGATGATTCGGCGAATATCCGCTACCGTCTCACAGGCCAATATGTTCTGCAGCGCCCGCGGATAGCGAACCTCGAACGCCTCCTCGATCTCTTCGATCTCGTTCATCGTCTTCATCAGCGTGCTGACCAATTCGAACATGAGACAACGGGCGATGGGGACAGTCAATGTGTGTTCCCCGAAGTTCTTCTCCATGATGCTGTCGATAACATCCAGCGCCTGCTTGGTCTCGCCGACCTTCACATGGTTGATCAGCTTCTGCTCGATTTGAATCGGGTAATAATAACCGCCGGGATTCGGGGACGCTGCGGAGCCGTGCAGATCCTCATAGACGATGATGTCGTCGTCGTCGATGATGAGCTTGTATTCCATCGCATCGAGGGCTTCGCTGTATGCAAGGGGAATCTCCGCAAGCGTTGATTTGATGCCGCCTATGGAGATGATCAACTCGACCTTAAACTCCCGCTTCAGGAACGTCCGCACTTCCTCCGCCGCTTCCCGCAGCGACTGCATGGCCGCGCTTGGGTCGCCGCTCTCCGGCAAATTCACGAGACAAGCAAGCATATCGTCGACTTCCGCCACATATCCCCGATTCACCCGGTTGACGACTTCCTCGACTACATTGGATACGATGAACTGAAGGAACTTCCACCGATCCTGCATGTCGATGTCGTCGATCCGTTGCATAAACGGCTCGTTCTTGTTCAAATAAATGAGAAGCACTCCGAACCGCTCCGAGGCCAATTCCATCTGGAACGCCTGCAGACTATCCTCGATAGACGTGCTCGTATCGATACGCCCCTTCAGCAGCCTTGATATGAAGTTGCTCCGAAGCTGCGTCGTCTGCCGCTGCATTTTGTCCTGAATTCGCTGCTTCTCGAAGACAAGCTGTCTGACGGGCCTATAATTGCGTCTGACCAGATACAAGGTTAACAGCAGACCGCCCAGGAGGCTCAGACTTACATCCATATAGATCAAATTGCGTACATTGACCGCTTCCTCCCACATGACGTTCTCGGGCACGATCGTCAGATAGGTCAGTTTGGAGCTGGCTGATTTAATGTACGAGAATTGGCTGGACTTGCCCAAGAACGTCCCCCGGAAACTTCCCCGGTCCACGGTCAAGCCCGGGGGCAACGCGATTGTGCCGCCGTCGGATTGGCCTAGCGACAGCAGAACCTCGCCGTTCTCGTTCAGCAGCAGGACGTCCCCATTGTTGAATTGCTCGATCTTGCCGATCATCTCCAGCAGAGCGTCGGCTCTCATGCTGACAGCGATGGACGTGCTCGCCTCTTCATCGCCGCTGGGCGGGAAGGAATGGATGTACAGCAGTTGCGCTTCGTCCCCGCCATAACCCAGCCCCGTGACCGCAACGAACTGCTGAAGCTGCTTGCTCTGCAATAGCTGCTCCCACCGCGTCTGGCTGATGCTGCTTCCCGCATACAAATCTTCGTAACTGAGCCCTATCGATTTGTACACATCCGGCCGCACGACCATCTTGCCTTGCTGCCAATATAAATAGAAGCCGGCAACCGAACTGTAAGCGGTTGCATATTGATTCAAATCTTGCATGATCGCATACAGATCGTACCGATAATCGTTGCGTTCGTACTTATTGGAATAAATCAAATCCTGCACTTTGTCGTTCCACATGATTTCCGTCGCCAGCCGTTTGGCGTCTGCCACCTGCATGTCGATTACCAATTGAATCTCATTCAATAGCAGGTCGTTTGCTTTGCGAATTTGTGCCTCCAGCGTCCTTTGCGTTCCTATATAGAAGAAGACACTGAACAGAAGCGGTACGATTAGCACGGCCATATAAGAAATGATCCAAACGAGAATGACGTTTTTCCTGACTTGCTGCGCGGCCATTGCCACCTCTCCCCTGCCCGTTGATGTCATTGATATTGTGCATGATTCAACAATAAGGGAATGCCATTCCCCTGACAACTTCCCGTTTTCTTTAAAATATCCAATGGATTCTTTAATTTCTGCAGCGGATGGGCCCAAACAACGCAAATGGCGGCGCAAGGAGAGGGGAGCCTCCTGGCGTCGCCATTCTTTCTTCGAACAAGATCAATAGAGCGGATACTTTGTTCTCAAGTCTTCCCGATGCAAGACGTTCGAATCTTCGCGAATATAGTGACAAACGTAGGAACGGCGCCAGCGATCCTTGCTTCTGTTTTTGTTAGAGGAATGAATAAGCAGCTCGCTAAAGAACAGAATATCGCCTTTCTCCATCACGACCGGAATCTGCTTGCTCGTGTCCAGACCTTCGGTTTCTTCCGTCCACGACTCGTGTTCTTCTACGTTCTTGACGACGCCATGCGGCAGAAGCCCCAGCTTGTGCGTCCCCGGCATGACCCACAGGCAGCCGTTCTCTTCGTCAACGGAAGGCTCCATCGCCGTCCATGCCGCTATCATCGTCATAGGATCGTTCTTGATATAATAATAATCTTGGTGCGAGGCTTGACCCGGAGAACCGGGTTCTTTATAGAAGTACATGCTTTGAACGCAGACTGCTTCTCTTCCCATTAATTGCGCCAATGCCCCCCGTACAATATCGTGCTTCATGAGTTGCCGGGAGAAACTGTCGTGCTTGTGAGGGTTGAACAGGCGCAGGGAATATTTCTTGCTCTCGTCGACGGCTGCCCACTTCGGCATAGGATCTTGATTGCGAATGTCGAAGATGTGGCCATTGAAGGCATCGATGAGATCCTCGCTCATTCCTTTTTTAAACAAGAAGTACCCCTGCTCTCTAAAAAATGCGACATCTTCCTCGGTCAGCGGAGTTAACGGGAGCGTAAACGTCTGCATTATTGAACGAACCCCTTTCGAATTTCTTAGGTTATAAGCTAAAATTAGCTTATAACGTCGGCCGGCGACCGGCAATGACTGCAATGGATCGATATGTGTCTGAGATTGATTTGCGACTCTCAGAGATGCGAGAGGAGATTGTCGGATGGGCTCCTTGACAATACACGAAGTGGAGTCGGTGGTGGCTGGATCGGTCGTCTACCCGCCCGGCGGGCGATTCGGCCCAAGAATCCAGAACGACATTCAATTGGTCATGCTTCACTCCGGAACGGTGGAGATAATGATCGATGACCTTCGCTTGACTGTCCGCTCCGGCCATATGATCAAACTGATGCCGGGACGCGAGGAGACATTCCGGTTCGCTTCCTCGGAAGAAACCTGGCACCGATGGGTTGCCGTTCACCCACGTGATCTTAGCGAAGAAGCCTTCCGCTACTTCGATGAACTTCCGACCGTCCTTGCCTTAAGCGAGGAGATGAATCGATTGACTGATCTGATTCTGTCTCTGCAGCTCCGATTATCCGATGACGATCCACTTCTGCGCAGCTTAGGTTTCTCGGCGCTTCAGCTATTTCCGATCGAGTCGTCAAGGCACACCTGGGAGAAAGAGAAGCATTCGGCCGTCTATCGGGCCATCGAGTGGGTACGGGTGCATTATGCCGAAGATATCGCTCTGGGGGACATTGCGAAGGCTTGCGGGGTATCGGCCGAGCATCTCATACGGTTGTTCAAGCAGCACGAGAAGCGGACACCCATTCAATTCTTATGGGACCACAGACTTGATCGGGCGATTAGTCTGCTCATTCATACCGGATTGGCGATTACGGAAATCGCGGACCGCTGCGGATTCAAGAGCTCCAATCATTTCGCCAGATTGGTTAAGCAATCCACCGGACTGACCGCTTCGCAAATTCGGCAGTCCTCATGGCGCGGTCTCCGTGCAAGTTCCCGCGAACGACGGTAGTCCCATTGCTGATGGAACGTTAACAGCATTAAAGATAACAGCCTTAAATAAGGAACCGTGTGATCCCGCTTCCTTATTTAAGGCTGCTTGTAAACTGCAGTATGAAAATGAATTATTCGAGCTTCAACCCCGACTGCGACGCAACGACTCGATTCGCTGCAAGTCCATCCCCGTCGCTTCGGCAATGTCGTCAGTCGTAAAGCCCCGCGCTAGCATTCGTAATGCGGTTTGCTCGACACCTTGCTCAATTCCTTGCTCAATTCCCCGTTTAATCCCTTGCTCCATGCCTTCGTTCATCGCATCCTCCAGCCAGGTGGCCCGGTCGTGCAGCGCCTTCTCTCTCATCTCGTACAACCGCCGCGTCACCTCGTCGCTGGCGAGCTGGTTCAGGCGGTCTTCCGCTTCTCTGATCATCTCATCCACCTCCATCAATTCCTGCAATTGTTCGGGTGTCACGTCCTGCTCCAGAAATCTCAGCCAGCGGTGCAGCGGGTCGTCGATGTGGAAGGCAACCTCCTGGAACTTGGGGCATTCGATGTAATGCAGCTCAAGCGCATCCGTCAGCAGGCACATCTTCTCCTCGTCCTCATACAGGTGAAACGTACTGTGATACTTGACGAGTGGCAGATAACGATGGTCCAGGATATTGATGCCGATCACACGCTTCAGATCGGCATAAGACTCCCCTCTATGGATCGCGCCGACCATCATCTGCGCCGCATAGTACAGGCTGCGTTTCTCCATGACGGGAAACCGCCGAATCTGCATCTCGACATTGATCGTGTCCCCTCTGTCGGTCTTGCACAGAATGTCCAGAACAACCTCCTTGTCGCCGATCCACTCTCCGCCCAACTGGGTCTCGCCGATAATGGCCACGTCCGCAATGCGCTGGCTGCCGCTGCGTCCGAGCACCGCATTCAGCAAGCTGATCAGCAGACGTTTGCCCGCTTCTTCTCCGAATAACCGTCGAAACAAATAGTCGTTCTTCGGATTCAATCTCTCCGTTGCAAGCGCAGGCTTGCCTTCCTCAATGGCTGGTTTGTTCGTCATCCATTTGTCCTCCCCATTATAACATATCGTCCCGTCCCCGGCAGATTCGTGCTTCTATTCGCGCCGCTATTCGCCCCTCTGTTCGCCCTCCGCTCCCATGTCTTTTGCGATTTTATGTGGTTTTTCGCATTCGCCAGCTTGATCGAGCGGGAATCGAGGCATTTTATGCGATTTTTAGCATATATCCGGCAACTCCAGCCGATATTTCCTCCACGAATGTGAATTTTCACATAGAATCGCCCAACCTGCCCGTTATCGAGCTGCACGAATGCGATTTTTCACATAAATTTCGAACGAGGCACCACGGCACCTATTACATAAATCTCATACCAGTACGAACGACAAAAAACACGCGCTGCCTCGATCTCGCTGTTTGGCGGGATATCGAGGCTTGCGCGTGCTTCGCGACATGGATTAAGTTGCTGTGAGTATACCAACATGGGAGCGCTTTGTAAACCACCTTGCCTGCTGGCAGATTTCCAGAATGGATTCTTACAGTCCTTTTCTTTAAAGTAATCTCACATAACCTGGATATGCTCCTGCAGCTTATCCGTACGCAGCCCCCGACCGCGCCCCCTCCATGTCACAAATTCGCCCCGTCCCTCGTTCTATGGTCGACTAGCAAAACGAGGAGGCCATCGGCATGAAGGAACTCGGAACGAAGGAGCTTCGCTGCGTGATCGTCGGCGGAGGGTATGCGGGCATTCAGGCCGCCAGAGAGCTGGCGCGAACGTTCCGCAAGGAAGAGGCGGGCGCGATGCGGCTGCGGCTTGCGCTGATCGACTCGCGGCCGTATCATCTGAGGAAGGTATGGCTGTTCAAGCCGGCAGCGGAGGAAGCGGCCGACATCACCTGCGGCTGGGATCGCTTGCTGCCGGAAGGCGCGGAATTCATTCAGGGGACGGTGGCGACGATTGCCGCCAAGGAGCGCCAGTTGGTCTACGCCGACACCGAGGGGCGCGAGCGGACGCTCGCTTACGATATTCTGGTCGTAGCCGCGGGCAGCGTGGCTCGGCTGCCGGAGCCGGAGCAGGGCGGCATCGCGCTGGCCGGACCGGATGCGGCGAACCGCATCCGGGAAGCGTGGCAGGCCAACCTGCGGCTGGCCTCGCAGACGGCCGATCCGGCGAAGCGGAAGCGGCTGCTCTCCGTTGCAGTTGCGGGAGCGGGCATCAGCGGAATGGAGACGGCTGCCGAGTTGGCCCACGCGATGCGGAAGGAAGCGGAGCGGACGGGCGGGATTGCCCATGGCGAGACGGCCGTCTATCTGCTTGACGCAAGGGAGCGGCTGTTCCCGGAAGGGCCGGAAGTGCTCGGGCGCAAGCTGGAGCGTGTACTGGCGAGCGGCGGCGTGACAACGCTTCACGGCGCGAAGGCGCTTAAGGAGGCGGAAGGGACTGTCACGCTGGCGGATGGACGTACGATCGGCGCCGGGCTGTGTGTCTGGACGCTCGGCCTCGTGCCGAACCCGGCCCTGCGCGGGTTCGGGCTGCCGCTCGACAGCGGCGGGCAAGTGCTGGTGGACGAGTGCTACCGGGTGCGGGGAGCGGACGGGATCTATGCCATCGGGGATTGCGCCCGCATCGTCGATCCGGCGGACGGCCGCGCCGATGGGATGACCTGCAAGGAAGGAATCGCGCAGGCGGTGCGGCTCGCCCGAATTGTCGCGGCCGATCTGGCAGGCAAGCCGGCTCCTTCTCACCGTCGGTTTATGGACTTTTATTGCTTCGGCCTGGGGCCGGGAAGGGGAATGGCATGGATGCGACACTGGGGCATCGACATCGTTATCGGGGGCAAGCTCGGCTGGAAGCTCCGGCAATATGCGTGGAGCTTGGCCGAATTCTCCCGTTGATGGCCGGGAAGACGGTTGCCGGAACGACGGTTGCCGGGACGAGGAGGCGGAAGCGGGCATGAAGGAGCTGTTCGAGCAATACCGGAGGCTGCTGTTCACGCTCGCCTATCAATTGACCGGCTCGGCGGCCGATGCCGAGGACGTCGTTCAGGATGTGTTCGTCAAGGCGCACGGGATCGCCCCGGAGCGGCTCGCAGAGCCGAAGGCATACCTGTGCAAAATGGTGACCAACCGCTGCCTCGATCTGCACCGTTCGGCAAGGAAGCGGCGGGAGAGCTACTTCGGCACCTGGCTGCCGGAGCCGATTCTCGTCTCCGAGGACGAAGCGTTCGAGTCGGTCATTACGCGCAGCCTGCTGTCTTACGCGATGCTCGTGCTGCTCGAACGGCTCTCCCCCGCCGAACGCGCCGTATTCGTGCTGCGCGAAGCGCTCGCCCTGCCGTTCGCCGACATCGCGCTGCTTCTGGACAAGAGCGAGGCCGCTTGTCGGAAGCTGATGAGCCGGGCCCGGGCGAGGATGGGCATCGCCCCGGACGAAGCCGTCCGCACGGAAGAGGCGGACGAGGCGTGGCTGCAAGCGTTCCTGGCGGAGCTGGCCAGCGGGAACGCGGAGAATGTCGCCCGCCTGCTCGCGCCGGACATCGCCATTATCTCCGACGGAGGAGGCAAGGCGAGCGCCGCCGTCCGCCCGATCGAGACGCCGGAGCGGGCAGCGGCGTTCCTGCTCGGGCTTGCGGGCAAGGCTGCGCGCGATCCGTCGGCATCGCGGATCGAGCTCGCGGCGGTGAACGGCCAGATCGGCGTTCTTGTTCGCTCGGACGACGGCCTCGACACCGTTGTCCTCCCGCATGCGGAGAACGGCCTCGCGAAGCGGTTCTACTTCATTCGCAATCCTGACAAGCTCGCTCCCATTGCAGCCGGGCTTCGTTGACGCGAAGCGGCCCCGGCGCTTGCGAAGACAGCAAGACGGAAGCGCCTCGCTCCTTCCTTATGGAAGAGAGTCCGAGGCGCTTCTGTCATTATTCGTTCAAATAAGTGTCGACCCGGCTCGCAACGGCCTTCGCGACCGCATCCGCCGACTTGCTTCCGGAGAAGTAAGCCGCCGTCTCCTCCGTCACGATGCCGATCACCTTGTCGTCCTTGCGATTGTAACGGCCGACGGAAGGAAGCAGTGCCAGCGCCTCCTCGATTTGCTCGTCGGTAATGGCCGTCACCGGAGAAGGTTCGCCGCCTTCGCTCTTGATCATGATCTTGGCGCGGCCGCTCTGCAGCTCTTCGGCGAACCGCTCCAGCCTTGTCTTCGCAGCCTCCTGGTGCACGGGGAACCCTTGCAGCGACGGGGACGATTGAATATCCGCGGAGAGCAGGAACTTGACGAACTCCCAAGCGGCGTCCTTGACCTTCGACTTGTCGTTAAGCGCGAATGCCAGATCGGAGGTGAACTCCAGGCCTTCGTCCGTGCCCGACCCGGGAATGCCCAGAACCGCGCTCTCTCCATCCTGAAGCCGATTGGGGAGCATCGCCAATTCCATCGGCTGCGAGATAGTAGACGTCTCGAACACCGGCCCTCCCTGGCCCATTCTATCGGTCGAAGCCGCACCGCTGTCGTAGAGCTGCTTCACTTGCTCCAGATAGCCCCGGAACGCTTCTTCGTCGAACTTGTAGCCTTTGCCGGCCTCGGCAACGAGCTTCCCGTATACCGATTCCGTCAAATAACCGATCAAGTCCGTCGGCTCGATCCCGATCAGCGCCTGTCGATTCTTCCCGTCCGCTCCGGTCTCTCCGGCGATCTTCGCGCACAGAGCGATGAACTGCTCCCATGTCCACGTCTTGTCGTCGGCACCGCCCGCCTGCTCGATTGCCGCCGCATCTCCGATCAGCGCGCGGATCGAATAATCGACCGGAATCGCATACCATAAGTCGCCGTCGGTTATTCCTCTCAGGACACGCTCGTAGTAGTCGTCCGTCTTGAACGCGGAATCCTTGCCCGCAAGCTCGCTCCAATCCGCGAACATGCCCTTGTCCAGATAACGGTCGACCGGAAGATAACCGACGGAGATCAAGTCCGCGGCTTTGCCGGACATGAGGGCGGTCCCGATGGAGTTGACGTATTTATCGATGTCCTCCTGCGCCGGCCCCTCATCGCCCGGCCCTCGCATAATCATCATCTGGTTCCCACTCGTATCCGTCGGCACCGTCTCCTGAATCTGAATGTCGATATCCGGATGCGCCTGCTCGAACTTCGCTGCGGCATCTTCAAGGAAGCGATCCTCCGTGAACACCGCCACCGTTACGACCTCCTTGCCTCCGGAATCGGAATTCGCGGCCGCCGATGGGGAGGCTTCCTCCGAACCCTCGTTCTTGTCGGAGCTGCACGCCGCAAGCGTGATGGCCAGCAGCAGCGCCGAAGCCGCGGCAGCGGTCCCTCTCCTAGACATTGACGTTGTTCTCATAACAAACATACCTCCTCGTTAATGTGGAATGCAGGAATGGGAAAATATGAAAATGCGAAATGTCGAAACGGTTGAGAGCGGCGATGGCGGAATGCGGCAATCAGTCCAATCGGACGCGGTCGCCGTCGCCGAGCGGTTCGCTTGAGTCCGTGACGACTCGCGAATCGGGCAGCAGCCCGTCCAGAATGACGATGACGCCGTCGTTCTCATCGCCGGCATCGACGTAGGTCTTCGTTGCGAAGTAGGTCGAGCCGAGCGGTCCTTCTTTGGTCGATACGGTGAACACGAACGTGCCGCTGCTGTCGGAATGCAGCGAATCCGACGAGATCTGAAGGCCGGGCCTCGGGCTCTCCTGGTCGATGGAGACGGTCGCCTTCATGCCCGGCTTGAGCTCGGCTCCGCTCACGTCGATCGTAATCGTCTTCGTCCCCGAGTTGCCTCCGCCGCCTGACGCTTGGCTCTGTGCATCCTCAATGCTGGCGATCGTCCCTTCCAGGTAGCGGACCTTCGGTTCGTCGACCTTCACCTTCACCGCTCTTCCGACCTCCAATGCGGAAGCGGAGTCGCCCTCGGCGGTAATCTCCACTTGATAGCCCGAGGCATCGCTCGCTATCGTAACCGCCTGCTGCGCTGCGGACACCTGGATTCCCTCTTCCGCGGACAGCGCAACGACGATGCCGTCGAACGGCGCGCGAAGCACCGTGCCATCCCGGATCTGCTTCTCCAGATCTTCGATATTGCGCTGCGCGATGAGCATGTCCAGCTTCTTCACTTCAATATCGCGCTTCTGCCTGGCGATGGCTTCCTGATCGTCTTCGCGCAGCAGCGGCTTGATAGCCTCCTGGAGCTGGTCAAGCTGGAGCTGCGCCTGGCTGTAGCGCGTTCTCGCATCCTCCAGCGTCCGCTCCGTCTCGGAAGGATCGAAGGTGATCAGCGGATCTCCCTGACCGACCCGATCCCCCTTCTTGACGTGCACCTCGGCCACCGTCCAATTCCCTTTCGGCATGAGCGGCGCCGTGTAGGCCGGCTGCAGATAGCCGTCTTCCGAGATGCTCAGGTCGAGACTTCCCATCGTCGGCGACTCCACCGCAACCTTCGGCAGCGACATGCTCTGAATCGTGCTCGACAGGAACGTGAACAGCAGCAGAACTCCGACGAACGTCCCGATGGCCCATCGCAGCGCTTTTTTGCTCCGAATGATTGTTCTCCCCTCCTCTCCTGCAGGAATGATGGCGAATGCGCCGGCTTAGCCCTTGATCCCGGACCGCTGGATTCCCTCTACCAGATACTCCTCTCCGTACAGGAACAGCAGCACGATCGGCGTCATGTACAGGACGGAGGCGGCGAATGCCACTCCGCGTTCTCCTTCCGTGATCCGGGCCAGATAGACGGACAGCGGCTGCCGGAACGGTTCGGTCAGGAACAGCAGCGGCTGCTCGACCATGTTCCAGTTGTCCGCGAAGGCCAGCAGCAACAGAGCCATCATTCCCGGCTTCAGCAGCGGCAGCATAATATGGCGGAAAATCCGGAAGTGGCCGGCGCCGTCCATTCGTGCAGCTTCCAGGTACGCATCGGGCACGCCCGCCGCGAATTGCCGCATCAGGAATACGCCGAACGCCGCGAAGATGCCGGGCCACACGATCGCTCCGTACGAATTCAGCAGACCGAGCTTGTCGGCCACGATGTAATTGGGAACAAGCGTGACCTGGAACGGCATCATCATCGTGAGCAGGTAGAGGAAGAATAGCCTGTCCCTGCCCGGCAGCCTCAGCTTGGCGAACGCGTAGGCGGCCAGCGTCCCGATCGCCGTCTGGCCGATCAGAATCGGCAGCGTCAGACGAACGGAGTTCCAGAACAGATTCAGGAACTTCGACTGGTAGATAAGCAAGTCGCCGAACGGCCGCAGCGTTGCCCGCTCCGGCACGAAGCGGATCGATACCCGCTCCGTCGGCATCGCCGCGGCTTCCTCCCCGCCGGACGAGCTGCCGGCCAGCGCTCCGAAGTGATGAGCGATCTCCCTCTCCGACATGAAGGCGTTCGTCACGGTCAGAACGACCGGGAACAACGAGACGGCGGCCAGCAGGACAAGCAGCGGCAGCTTGACGGCGACGACGAGGCGCCCGGTTGCGAACCTCCTCATTCCGAAGCCTCCCTTGCCCGGCTTTCCGCCCGGAACAACCCCGCCACGGCCAAGCCGATCACAAGAGCGAGCAGCACCGCGGCCGACGTCAGCTTCGGGTAGTCCAGGCTCTGAAACTGATTGTTCATGAAGTGCTGAAGCGTGTAGATCGAATCGTTCGGATAAGCCCCCGCAACCATGTACGTCTCCCGGAAAATCTTAAAGGACCCCACGACCGACATAACGACGGCGAAGAAGGACACCGGCGCCAGCCCCGGCCAGACGATCGACCGGAATCTCCGCCACGGTCCGGCTCCGTCGATGGATGCCGCCTCGAGCTGCTCCGCGGGAATATTCCCGAGCCCGGCCAGGAAGAGCACCAGGTTGTAGCCGATGTTTTTCCAGATATACACGACCGTCATAACCGCGAACGCCCAGCGGGTGTTCATCCAGTCCGTCGGCTCCGTCCCCCAGCTCGCAGCGGCGGCATTGATCGCGCCGTTCCAGTGGAACAGCGCCTGCCAGACAAGCGCGATCGACGCCGCGGGAACAACGAGCGGCAGCAGGAACATCGTCCGGAACAATCTGCGCAGCGGCATCGCCCTGTTCAGCAACAGCGCCAGGCCAAGCGATGAGGCGAACAGCGCCGGTACGCTGACGGCAGCGAATGCGAGGGAATTGACGAACGCCTTGCGGAACGAAGCGCTGGCCCAGAGCAACCGATAGTTGTCCAGCCCGACGAATCGACCCTGGATCGGCGTGTCCAACAAGGAATAGTAGACGGTCGCTCCGAACGGAATCAAGTAGAATAGCAAGAAGCCGGCAAGGCTTGGCCCCAGGAACGCCAGCACGGCGACGGCCTCCCGTGCGATTGGGGCGCGATATCTTGGCAAGCGTCCTCCTCCTCTCCAAGTTGCGGACGACAATCATCATAGACCGGCAATGTGACAAGCGTGTGACAGCGCCCGGCGTGACAGAAGCGCGATCCGACCGTTACAATGAGGCTAACAAGAAGTGTTCGGGCATAGGGAGTACGCGAAGGAATTGAAGGGGGAAAAAGCCGTTGAAGAGCACGGTGCTTATTGTAGAGGACGAACGGAAGCTGCGGGAGCTGGTTGCCGATTACCTGGAAGCCGAAGGGCTCGCCTGGATCGAAGCGGCCAACGGAGACGACGCGGTTGCGCTCTTCCGGGAAGCTGCTCCCGATCTGGTCGTTCTCGACATTCTGATGCCGGGGCTGGACGGCTACGACGTCTGCGAGGAGATTCGCAAGCTGTCGGACGTTCCGATCCTGTTCCTGACGGCCAAGAGCGAAGAAGAGGACGAGCTGCTCGGCTACGATCTCGGAGCCGACGATTACATGACCAAGCCGTTCAGTCCCAAGGTGCTGGCGGCCAAAGTCAAGGCCCTGCTTCGGCGTTACGAATCGGCCAAGCTGGAGCGCGCGGAAGCCGAAGGGAAGCAGATCGACCTCGGCGCCGTCCGCATCGACGCGATCAGCCGGGAGGCGTCGCTTGACGGGGAATCGCTGGCGCTTACGCCCAAGGAATTCGATCTGCTCCTGTACTTCGTCAGCCACCGGAACATCGTGCTCAGCAGAGACCGGCTTCTTGAGCATGTATGGGGCTTCGATTACGACGGCGACGAGCGGACCGTCGACAGCTACGTTCGCCGGCTGCGCCGGAAGCTCGGCTCCCGTGCGGAATGGATCGCTACGCTGCGGGGCAACGGCTACCGGTTCAAGGTGACGCCATGATTCCCTGGCATCGTTCGATTGCGTTCCGGCTGTTCGCGGTCACCTTCCTCGTCTTCCTCCTGTTCGTCGGCCTGTTGCTTGTCGTGCTCGGAGGCACCTTCTCCTCCTTCTACGAGCAGCGCCAGAAGACCGATATTGTGGACAGGCTCAAGCAGATCGCCAAGACGTACGGCTCCGTCGACGAAGGCAATGTCGATAGCGACCGGCAATTCTCTCGTTTTGTCCCGCTGTTCGAGAACGACTACTTCGCGAAGATAGCCCAGATTACGATCGAGGATGGCCAGATCACCCGGGTGCTCATGAGCGGCAGCGGCGGCGGTCAGCAGCGCGACGAGTTGTCGCTCCATGCCGACGTGTCGAACAATCCCGAGATGATCGTCGTACCCGACCTCGGGATCGCGTCGGAGATGAACAGCATGCTGCAATCCGTGCAGGAATGGATGCGGAACGGCAAGACGTTCCAGGATGTGATGGCGCTGCGAACGACGATCTCCTACATGGAGCCTACTGCCCTGGGCTCGGCCAGCGCTTCCTCGAAGCAGCTCATCGCCATCAGCCCGCTCTCGACCGACGGCAAGCGCAGCGGAGTGGTGATCTTCGCCGTCTCCTCGCTCCAGCCGGTCACCCATGCGGCCCGCGTATTCAAGGACTTGTCCCTGTACGTATTCGGCGCCGCTCTCGTATTCGTGCTGCTGCTGGCCGTCGGATACGCGCGAATCGTCACCAAGCCGCTCATTCGTCTGAATACGCTGGCCGGCCGTCTTGCCGACCTCGACTTCAGCGCCCGCGCCCGTTGGAAGCGCAAGGACGAGATCGGCGCTCTGGCCGGCAACCTGGATTTTCTGGCGGATAATCTGCAGTCGACCCTCGCGGAATTGCGCACCGCCAACGAGAAGCTCCGCGAGGACATCGAGCGCGAGAAGCGGCTCGAGCGAATGCGGCGGCAGTTCATTGCGGGCGTGTCCCACGAGCTGAAGACGCCGCTCAGCCTGATCGGAGGATACGCGGAAGGGCTCAAGGACAACATCGGCAGCGGGGTCAAGCGGGAGAAGTACGCCGAGGTCATTCTGGACGAGACCCGCCGGATGTCCGCCATTGTCAGCGACATGCTCGACTTGTCCCATCTCGAATCGGGCCAATATTCCCTGAAGCTGGAGAAGGTCGGCCTCGCGGAGCTTCTGGGGGAAGCCGCCGGTCTCGCGGAAGCGCTTGGCGAAGAGAAGTCGCTCGTGGTCGCCGCTGACGTGCCGGCAGGACGATCCGGCGAGGAGCGATCCGGCGGCGAGGCCGCAGCGATCGGGGATCGGCTCCGCATCGGCCAGGTGCTGACGAATCTCGTCACGAATGCGGTGAGGCACGCTCCGGAGGGCGGCAGCATCCGTCTGACTGTGACCGCGGACGGGGACCAATGGCTGGTCGAAGTGTACAATGACGGAGAACCGATTCCGCCGGACGAGCTGCCGCGCATATGGGGACACTTCTACCGAATCGACAAAGCGCGCAGCCGGGAGAGCGGGGGCACCGGCATCGGACTCGCCATCGCCCGCCAGATTCTCACTCTGCACGGAAGCCGCTTCGGCGTTCGCAACGAGTCGGGCGGCGTCACATTCGGCTTCACCTTGCGCTCGGCCGCACGCGCGAGTGGCAAATAGCGCAGCCGGCCCCCCGTGCGATACTTTTTGTGTGAAATTTCGCCTACATTCGTAGCTCCGGCTCCGTACGGACGGCTTCGTTTCGACGGTCGGTTGGCAGCTTACCCGTACATCACCGCTGCATTGCCAACCTCCTCCAATAAGACGCGAAGAAGGCGGCTCAGGGATTTTATGTCCCCGATGCCGCCTCTCGCCTCTTCGCTTACTTCGTCGTCTTGTACCACTCGTTCACTTCTTGCGTCATCGCGTCGCCGCCGGAGGACTTCCAGTCGGAGACGAACTTGTCGAACGCAGAGGAGTCCTTCTTGCCGTAGATGATCTGGTTAAACGTCTCCAGCTCGATCTTCTTCAGGTAATCCTGCTTGGACTGCATGGTCGGCGTTGCCGGCCCCGTGAACATGTCGGTGAACGAGATGTCCGGCTGCGACAGCAGTACCTTCGCGGCGGCCGGCGTCTCCGGCCCGTAGTTGTTCTTGACTTCCTTCTCCAGGCGAGTCGTTGCTTCCTTGCCGTCAGCCAGGTTAAGCAGCGCCTTCATCTGCGCGTCCGGAATGCGGGCGCCGTCCTTCACGAGCCAGTAGCGGTTGATGTTCACTTCGCCGCCCGGAATCTGGTCGATGTACAGCGCGTTGCCGTTCGCATCAAGGTCGTAGTCGTAGCCCTTGAATACGCCGACATCCCACTGGCTTCCTGCGGCCGGATCGGCCAGGTTGTCGAACAGGTAGTTCTGGTACGTGAACAGCGCTTCCGGATACTTGAAGTCCTTGTTGATGAGCGTGACGCCGCTTGTGAAGTTCGTGCCGTGGCGCCCTGCCTTGCCGTCCGGTCCGGTCGGGATCGCGTAAGGCTTCCACACTGCGGTCGGAACGTTCTTCGCGGTGTCCAGCAGCGGCCAGCCGCTCATCCAGTACGGTCCCGGAATGATGCCCGCCGTGCCCGCGACCGCCGGCTCCGCCGTCTTGTTCTCGTCCCACAGCGCCGCTTCGCTTGGAATGTAGCCCTTGTCGCGCCAGTCCTTAAGCTTCTCAAGCGCCTGCTTCGCGCCGGAGTTGATCGAGCCCCACTCCAGATTGCCGTCGGCTCCGACGTTCCACTGACCCGGAATTGTGCCGTAGGCGCCGAATACCCAAGACGGATCGCCCATCCAAGTGTTCATCGTTGTCTTGAACCCGATCGACAGCGGCGTCACCTTATCCGGCGAGAGGCCGTCCGGGTTCCGGTTCTTGAACGCGTCCATGATCTTCTCGAGATCGTCCATCGTCTTCGGCCCTTCCAGGCCGAGCTTATCGAGCCAGTCCTGGCGAATCCAGAGCAAATAGTCGTGGTTGTAAGCGTAGTCGAGCACCGGAATGCCCATCTTCTTGCCGTCGCGAACGTAAGGGTTCCATACGTTCGGGTCGAGTTCCATCGCAGCCTTCCACTTGTCGTTCGCATACTCGTCGAACAGCGAGCCGACCTCGCGGAATGCGCCGGTATCGATCAGGTCCTGCGCGAGCTGATCGTAGTCCCCGCCGCTGCCGATCGTAATGACATCGGGCAGCTTCTGATTGGACGACATCGCGAGGCGGACCTTCGTGACGAACGCGTTGTTCGAGTCCGTCACCGACCAGAGCGAGTCGATCTTGATGCCAAGCGTATCAAGCGCCCACTTCGTCGCGACGTTGTTCTCGATGCTCTCGCCATTCTTGAACTTCAGAGCGGGATCGACGCCCCATACCGTCGTAAGAGTTACGGGAGGATCGTATTTGTCCTTGTAAGGGCTCTCCGAGGCGGCAGGCGCCGATTCGGAAGCGGCAGGGCTGGCGACGGAAGAGGAAGAGCCCGCGGAGCTGGACGGGCTCGCGTTGCCGCCGTTATTGTTGTTGCCCGAGCAAGCCGAGAGTCCTGCGGCGGCCAGCAGGACGGCCGTTGCCGTGAGCAAGGTTTTGGGTGCGGTCGCTTTCATGTGTATCCCCCTAATCTAGGTTTGGCTTCCTATGGATAATTATAGGGGCGCCCCCTCCGGGAACCTATGACATTAATAGAAGATTTCTGCACCTTTGCTAACTAATGCAACCGCCTTGTTGTGCTGCGGAGCGGCGAAACTGGGCGAAGCGTCGGAATGAAGCGGCAGGACGAAGCAGCAGGACACAGCGGCGGGTCAGCGGCGCAAGTCATTAAAGAAGCTCGCCCCTGTTCGTCCCTGTCCTCCCCGTTCGCGCCAGACATCCCCCTACCCGTCCCGGTACTCGTTGGGGGTCATGCCGTATTGCTTCTTGAACATTTTGCTGAAGTATTGCGGGTTCTGATAGCCAAGCTCTGTCGTGATCTCGTAGATCTTCTTGTTCGTATGCTTCAGGAGATAGAGCGCCTTCTCCATCCGAATCCGGATGATATAGTCCCCGAGACTCTCGCCCGTCTCGTTCTTGTATACCTTGGACAGGTAGACCGGGTGCAGGTAGACTTTCTCCGCGATCGTCTTCACCGAGGTGTCCATCCCGATGTCCCGCGTCACGAACTCCTGGACCTGCTTGATGAGGTGCCCGCGAGCATATTGGTCCGTGTCGGACAGCCGGAGCTTCAGCTTCTCGAGCAGCGTAAGCGCCCACCGGCGAAGCCGCTCCGGGGAATGGATGAGGCTCTGGTCGACAAGCGTGTCGAAGCCCTCCGCATGAATCTCCTCCGCGAGCACCCCTTGGCGGTGCGCGAGGTACAAGTAGGCGTTGGCGATGCTTAAGTACACCTCGTACAGGTGCTCCCGGGTCACCGAAGCCTTCTCAAGCTCAAGGAAGCCGAACACCTCCCCGATCTTGTCGCCGGTTCCCTGCCACTGCTTCGATTCGAGCAGATGAATGAGCGTCGGCGGCCGGTAAAGCGCCTCGATCGAACGAACCGACGCCCTCTCGAGCGGATAATCCTCCTGGAAAAGCACCTGAGTCCGGGCCCCCGTCCCCCCGTGCCGGAACAAGGTTCCGAGCGCGCCGCGATACGCAGCGGACAGGCCCTCCGGGAACTCGAACCAGGGAGACAGGACGCCCGAGAGCTCCCCCTTCAGATAAGTCCGCACCTGCCGGCCTACCTCGGAGGCCAGCCTCCCCATCTCCTCCCGAAGCGGGCGCGGCGCGCTGCCGAGCGGGCCGTTCGGGTTCATCGCGACGAGCAGCACGAGGCAATCGTGCGGCGCCTTGCCGAACCAGACCCGATAGGCGTCTCCCATCACCTCCTGGGCGATATTGCCGACCGCGTACTCCATCAGCGACAGCGACTGCTTGTCGTATTCGTCGAACCGTCCGCCGAGGCGAACGAGCATCATCAGAGCGGGCGCGTCCGGGGAGAACGGAATGTCGTATTGGCGCAGCTTGCCCTCGAGAACCCCGCGCGACATCGCGCGGCCGAGCAGCAGGTCGCCCATCAGCCGCTCCTTCAGGACGGCCTCGTCCGACTTCCGATCGTAGAGCAGCTTATGATAGCGGTCCGCCTGCTCCCATTCGTCCTGAAGCGAATCGATCTCCGCCATCAGGCTCTTCATGAACTCCTCGTCGTCGACCGGCTTGAGAATGTATGCCGCAACCTGAAGCTGGATCGCCTTCTTGGCGTACTCGAAGTCGGAATGGCCGGTCAGCAGCATCCGCCGCACATGCGGCCAGCGCTCCGCCACCGCGCGCGACAGCTCGAGGCCGTCCATCTCCGGCATCCGAATGTCGGTGACCAGAATGTCCACCGCCTGCGACTCCAGGATGCCTATCGCCTCCGCCGCGGAGGACGCAGTATGAACGCCGCTGACGTTCAGCGAATCCCACGGAATCGTCTTCTTCAGGCTCTCGGTAACGTACGACTCGTCGTCCACAAGCAGAACCTCGATCATGCCGTCCCCTCCATCTCCGCAGCTCCCAGCGCGCCTGACCTCCCCGCCATTCCCGCCGTTCCCCCCATGCCTACCTGAGGCTTCGCCGGCCAGAACAATGCCACCTCAAGGCCTCCGGGCTCCGAGCTCGCAATCGTCATGCCGGCCTCTTCGCCGTAGCGAAGCAGCAGCCGCTGGTTGACGTTCCACAGCCCGCAGCCCATGCTCTCGTCCATCGGACGCTGCAGCTTCTCCCGCAGCGAGCGCAGCGCCGGCTCCGTCATCCCCTTGCCGTTGTCCGTGACCCGAATGCGCACGAAGCCGCCTTCCTCGGCAACGGTCAGCCGAATCGCGGCCTCCCCCGCCTTCTCCTCGACCCCATGCTTCACCGCATTCTCGACGAGCGGCTGCACGAGCAGCGGCGGAATCTCCAGATGGCGAAGCCATGAAGGCAGCTCGACCTCGAAGGTCAGCCGGCTCATTCTCAGACGCTGAATCTCAAGATAACTCGTGACGAAGTCGAGCTCCTCCGACAGCTTCACGAAGTCGCGCTCCTGCCGGGTCGTATAGCGATAATAGCTCGACAGGTTCTGCGACATCGCGACGATCGCCTTGTAGTTCTCCAGCTTCGCCATGCTCGAGATGAACGAGAAGCAGTTATAGAAGAAGTGCGGATTGATCTGGGATTGCAGTTGCTTGAGCTTCGCCTCTCTCACGTGGATTTTCTCCATATAGACCTTGTCGAACAGCTCTTGAATCTGCTCCACCATCGAATTGAACCGCATGAAAACATAGCTGAATTCCCCGTTGCCCTTCGGCACCAGCCGCACGGAATAGTCCTCCTGCTTCAACCGCTGGAAGCTTTGAACGAGCTTCTTCATCGGAATCTGCACCTGCGCATAGAGCAGGTAGGCGAGCACGCAGCCCATGACGAGGAGCGACGCGACAGCGCAATAGAACAGGACGTTCGACTTCACGATCGGCCCGACGACATCGGAGTAAGGGATATAGTCGATCAAGTACCACTGCGTCGTGTCCGACCACATCGTGTTGACGAGGTACTTCTTGCCTTCGAGCGAGAGCGTCTGGTTGCTGGCGTGCATCAGGCTCTTCCGCTCGAGCATCGCCACCAATTCCTTGGCCAGCGTCCGGTCCGCCGAGCTGTTGTAGATCAGGCCGACGCCCTCCTTGTAGAAGAACGGGTCGCGGCGGCTGTCGCTCTTGAAGTTGTCCAGCATGCCGACGATGTTTTTGCTGTCGAAGCGGACCTCGATGATAAGGTTCGCCTTGTCCGGATTATTGAACGCACTGAAGGGGGAGGTCGTGAGCAGAGAGAATTCGTACTCGCCCTCGATTCCGGAACCGGAAGGCTTCACCTGCCAGCCCATCTTCATCCGCCGCTTCAACTCCGCATCGTCGTACCGCACCGCATCGTTGTCCGTCACGACCCTCTCCAGCTTGGGGGAGTAGATGTAGAGCGAGCTTTTCCAATTGATGGAACTCTGCTGCGTACTGAGCTTCTGCTGAATTCGCTTCACGAGCGTAATCGCTTCCAAGTCCAGATAAGGACCGATCGGCGCAGGCGAATCGCGCAGCTCCGAGATGTCCGGGTCGTGGATGAGCAGGTTCGGCCAGTAGGAGATGGAGTCGATGTTCGCATTCACCTGAGATTGGAAAAAATCCAATTTGCTCGTATTCGACCTATCGAGCTCGTCCCGAAGCACCTCCGTGCTGGTCCGGTTGGATAAATAGTAGAGAGCGGCGATCGGAATCAGCATGGCAATCAAGATGATGGCGATCTTCCGGAACAGATTGATTCTGGGCAAGGTAACCCCTCCCGTATCGGCCGCACGGCCGGAATGCCAGAGACAACAAAGGAGCCGTCCTCGCGCAGAGAACGACTCCTTGGCCTGTCGTCAACCTTCATTGTAGTAGAGATTAGGGCCCGGTACCAGTGGGAAAATCGCAAGATTTACGCACTTATGGCAATCTTCCGGAAGGTCGGCAGCCGCATTCGCTTCTCCGGCCATCCCGCCCGCACCCTACTCCTCTTGCTCTCCGTAGCGGCCGTCGACTTCCTTGGCCATCTTCCGATAGAGCGCCGTCTCCTCGGCGACCGGGTCCCGCTCCGACTGAATGCGAACCTCCCACTTCGGAGGCAGCTTCTCCACCGCTTCCTCCTCCGCATCGCGAGCTTCCATGTCGCCTTCCGTCAAGCGGCGCGCCAGCTCCAGCTCCGCCTCCGAGGCCGCGCGTTCCTCTTCGCGACCGTCCTTCGTCTTCTCAGTGTCCATTCGTTCCGCCTCCTTGACGACTAGGATAAGCCAATCCCGGATCGATCATGCGACCGGATCGGCCTTAGCTGCGAGCGAGCGCCTCGCGAAGCTCCTCTTGAATGTGCCCGTTGCTCGCGAGCACGTCGCGGACGCCGAGATGGTACGATCCGCCCGCCTGGTCGCCGACGACGCCGCCCGCTTCCTCGACCAGCAGCGAACCCGCCGCCAGATCCCAGGAGTTCAGACCGACCTCCCAGAAGCCGCTCAGCCGGCCGGCCGCGACGTATGCCATGTGCAGAGCCGCCGAACCGGCGATTCTCAGGTTGCGCACCTGCGGAGCAAGCGCCTGAATCTGCCGCAGATTCCTCGGAAGCGCATCCTCATGGTCCGCCGGCAGCCCCGTCGCAACAAGACTCTGGCGCAGCGCGCCTTCCTCGGACACGCTCATCCGCTTGCCGTGCACGTACGCTCCCTTGCCCCTCTCCGCGACGAACAGCTCGTCTCGCGACGGATCGTAGACGACTCCGACGATGACCTGTCCCCGGTATGCCAGCGCAATCGACACCGAGAAGAACGGGAAGCCGTGAACGTAATTCGTCGTGCCGTCGATCGGATCGACGATCCACAAATACTCCGCGTCGCTCACTCGCTCCAGCGCCAGTGCGGACGCCTCCGGCCCCGGCTCGACGCCTTCTTCCCCCAGGAACGAATGCGTCGGGAAGTGCGTTCCGATCAGATTGCGGATCAGCCGCTCCGAGCCCTTGTCCACTTCGGTGACGAGGTCGTGCATCGAATACTTCAGATCCGGTTCCGCGAACCGCCCGATGCGGCTCTTGATCCACTCGCCCGCCTTCGAAGCGCAGTTGACCGCGACGGCGGTGAAGCTTTTGCTGCCGATTACCGTGTCCCTGTCCTCCATGTTCCATCCTTCTTTCCGCTTGTTATTATCGTGAATCCGTACGGAACGATTCCGGCGAATAAGTTCCAAGTCGACCGATAGCGTATCCTTGCCAATATGCCAAGCCTTCCTCTTATTCTACGTGAGGCGGCTTCCAATGTTCCGGCGAATCTAGCGGTTCGATAGTTTAACAATTCCTTCGACGATCAGATAGATCGCCATAACGAGCAGCGTCGCCCGAAGCAGCAGCATAAGCTGCTTGCCCGTCATCCGCGAGGCGATTGCCGCCCCGACCCTTCCGCCGATCAGGGCTCCGGGCAGAAGCGCCAGGAACAGCCAGCCGTCGATATTGCCGTTCCACAGATGGACACCGCTTCCAAGCACCGACGAGAGCAGGATGACGAACATTGACGTCGCTGTCGCCACGTGTGGAGGGAAGCGGAACAGCAGCACCATGATCGGCACGAAGAGCGAACCTCCGCCGATTCCGAACAGCCCGGAGGCCAGTCCGACCCCGGCTCCGACGATCAGTGCAACCGGCAAGCTGTAGCCATACTCGTACGTATGGCCAGCCCCGTCCGTGAACGTCCGGCGGATCGACCATTCCCTGTCGATCGGCTTCAGCCGCTCCTTGGCGAGCATCAGCCCGAACATCACGAGCATGAACAGCCCGAAGGCAAGCTGGAACGGAGCTTCCGGGATATGATTCGTCGCCTGGGCTCCCGCCATGGAAGCGATGCCGCTTGTCGCGAAGAACAGCCAGCCGGTGCGCACGTCCACCTTGCCCTGCTTCTTGTACGTCCACGTCGACGACAGCGCGGTGAAGATCAGCACGGCGAGCGAAGTTCCGACCGCTACCTGCGAGGAGATATCCGCGCCGAACAAGCTCGGCCCAAGCAGCAGCAGACACGGCACAATGATGATCCCGCCGCCGAAGCCGACGAGGCTCCCGAATATAGCCGCGGCGGCCCCGATAAGCAACAATGCCAGCCAAGCCAACTTCTCATCACGTTCCTTCTTTATCGTCCATAACCTTATTGGATTGGTGCATAACGGTATTTATATAATGATGGATGGCGCAATAACGTTTACGCTTCCAATTGTACCAGATTAGGAGGGGGATTGCTTCCCGGAAATGCGAAGATACACCGTCTTGCCCTATTTTGGACGGGAGTGTGGGAGCAACCCGGAGCAAGCTGGAGGGAGCCAGAGGGAGCCGGAGGGAGCCGGAGTAGGTTGAGAGCCAGTTGGGAATAAGCTGAGATCACGTTGAGAGCAAATTGGAGAGTATGTTGAGAGCACGTTGGGAGCACGTTGGGAGCACGTTGGGAGTACGGTGGGAGTACGGTGGGAGTACGTTGGGAGCACGTTGGGAGCACGTTGGGAGTACGGTGGGAGTACGGTGGGAGTACGTTGGGAGCACGTTGGGAGCACGTTGGAGCACGTTGGAGCACGTTGGAGCACGTTGGGAGCACGTTGGGAGCACGTTGGGAGCAAGTTTAGCCAGGCTCCGAGCAACGAGAGGGGAGTTCCGCTCCTTGACTTAAGTCAAGAGAGCGGCGCAATCTCGACGCTTCCTCCGTCCAATACGCGAACCGGGCCGCCGGAGCGCTGCACCTCGCGAAGATCGTCCATCAGCTTAAGGAGCGCTCCATCCTTCTTCTTCGCCTCGATCATAACATCGAGCGCCGGCGTGTCGTTCGCGATGGCTGTCAGGAAGCTCAGCAGCGGCTGCAGGTCCACATAGTCGGCATGGCTTCTCGGGTCGGTCGCGCTCTTCGGGCTGGAGACATGGATCTTGGGCGGAAGCGAATGCTCGCCCGCCTCTTCCGGGCTGAAGCGGCGCCACGTCCGGCAGATTCGCGGCCATAACGACTCGGGAGGCTCGCCCGCATTGTTCACCTGATGATGGTGAATGTCGAGCACCATCGGCGCGCCGGCCTCCTCGCTGATCTCCAGCGTCTCCGCTGCGTTGAACGTCTTGTCGTCGTTCTCCAGCGTAATCCGGCGACGAAGCCGCTCCGGCATCGAAGCGAAGTTGCGCAGGAATCGCTGCCCCGCCGACGGCTTATCCCCGTAGCTTCCTCCGACATGAATGTTGCATAGGGCGCGATCGTCCAGCCCCATCAGCTCAAGCTGGCGCACGTGGTGCTCGAGATCGCGCACCGACTTCTCCAGCACTTCCTCGCGAGGCGTGCTCAGCACGGTAAAGTGGTCGGGGTGGAAGCTCAGCCTCATGCCGTTCTCCTTGGCGAACCGCCCGACCTCCGCGAACGCGGGTGCCAGCGGCTCGTAGGGCGACCAATCGGCCAGCGCTTCGTGCGTCGCGAGCGGAATCAGCTTCGAGGTGAGCCGGTACACCTTCACGTCCATGTACTTGCAATGCTTCAGCAGCCGGAGCGTGTTGCGCAAGTTCTCCTCGGCCAGAAGCTCCAAACGACGAAGCCCCGCCTCGCGGTCGTCGAGTTTGGCGAAGTTCGCCATCGTCATCGTCCGGGACGGGGATGCGTTCTCAAGCTGGGTGGACATCGCGACAAAACCGAATCGTACGAGCATAAGCAACCTCCCGGTTACGCCTCCGCAGGCAGGAACTTGTTGCCTAGAGTCTGCCCCGATTCGCGGAACTCATCCGTTCTCCTGCTCGCCGAAGAACATCTCGTGCGCAAGCGCGGTCTGAACGCGGGCTTCTTCCTCCGTCAAGCGGCGAACCAGCTCCATCTCCACCTGGGTCACTTCTTCCCCCTGGAAGTTGATCTCCGCGATCGAAGCGAGAATCTTGACGATGGCCACCGCCTGGTTGTCCGGCGTATACGCGATAACCTTCTGGCCCGTCGGGAAGACGCGGAAGCTTTTCTTTACCATTTTCCCCCGGCCGTATTCGAGAAGCTCGTACAGCTCCTGCTCGGACTTAAACTTGCACACGCTATTGAATTCGGTCTGGAATCCCATACTATTCGTTCCCTCCGTTCGGCTTCTGGTTTGTTGCTATTATATACGAGGCGGCAGAGGGATGGGAAGGGCAGGCCGCTCGTAACCGTATCTGCTCATATTGTAAGGTCTGCCCCGTGCAGCGAGCGAATTCAGCGGTCGCCGCGCCAATTTTATGCTAAATTTCACATTCGCACCCTCGAATCGCGGCCCATTTACACGATTTTATGTGAAATTTCACATACATGGCTCCGGTTAAACGAATTTCGGTCGAATGAATGTGATTTTTCATATTCATTGTCCCAATTCGACCACCTTGCGCCACTTTTTATGTGAAATTTCGCATTCATTTGGCCATAGGGGTGGGCCGTTTGAGCCGCTCCGTTGGCGCTCTTATGCGAAATTACGAATTCGTTGCTCCGAACCCGCACCGTACATAGGCGGGCAACCGGGGCAGCGAGCGAATGTGTGGTACGGAGCACCATACATCGGCGGACAACCGAGGCAGCGAGCGAATGTGTGGTACGGTGTACCGTACATCGGCGGGCGACCGGGGCAGCGAGCGAATGTGTGGTACGGTGTACCGTACATCGGCGGGCGACCGAGGCAGCGAGCGAATGTGTGGTACGGTGTACCGTACATCAGCGGACAACCGAGGCAGCGAGCGAATGTGTGGTACGGTGTACCGTACATCGGCGGACAACCGGGGCAGCGAGCGAATGTGTGGTACGGTGTACCGTACATCGGCGGGCGACCGAGGCAGCGAGCGAATGTGTGGTATGGAGCACCATACATCGGCGGGCGACCGGGGCAGCGAGCGAATGTGTGGTACGGTGTACCGTACATCGGCGGGCGACCGGGGCAGCGAGCGAATGTGTGGTACGGTGTACCGTACATCAGCGGGCGACCGGGGCAGCGAGCGAATGTGTGGTACGGTGTACCGTACATCGGCGGGCGACCGAGGCAGCGAGCGAATGTGTGGTATGGAGCACCATACATCGGCGGGCGACCGAGGCAGCGAGCGAATGTGTGGTATGGAGCACCATACATCGGCGGGCGACCGGAGCAGCGAGCGAATGTGTGGTACGGTGTACCGTACATAGGCGGGCGACCGGGGCAGCGAGTGAATGTGTGGTACGGTGGACCGTACATCGGCGGACAACCGAGGCAGCGAGCGAATGTGTGGTACGGTGTACCGTACATCAGCGGACAACCGAGGCAGCGAGCGAATGTGTGGTACGGTGTACCGTACATAGGCGGGCAACCGGGGCAGCGAGCGAATGTGTGGTACGGTGTACCGTACATCGGCGGGCGACCGGGGCAGCGACCTGAGCCACCACGCCTAAGATCCATTTCGTATCATTTACGCATCATTAAGCATTACTAAGCATTACTAGCATTACTAAGCTCGTCATGCACCACCCCACACTCCCTTCCCACGCATCCCCCGCATTATCGCGCATCCTCAGTCCCTCACGCACCCGCACGCCCGATCAGGCACCTCGCTACCCAACTAACCAACTAACCACCCCAAAAAAGCGGCAACAAGGACCAACGCCCCGCTGCCGCTTGATTCTCTTGCTTCTCATGCTCTCGACGCCAGATCAGCATCCGGACCGGGCGCTACTCTCCGCCGCCGTAGTCGATCGCTTGCTTCTCCTCGAAGCGCTCGATGGCGAGCCGGATCAGCGTGTCGAGCAGCTCTGCATACGGAAGGCCCGTCTCCTTCCACATGAGCGGGTACATGCTGAACGGCGTGAAGCCGGGCAGCGTGTTGACCTCGTTGATGAAGAGCGCGCCGTCACTGCGCCGAAGGAAAAAGTCCGCGCGGCAAAGCCCGCTCCCATCAATTGCGAGGAACGCGCGAACCGCCAGCTCGCGGATCGTCTGCGCCGTCTCCGGCGGAATCTCCGCCGGGATGACCATGACCGACTTGCCGTCGATGTACTTGGCCTTGTAGTCGTAGAACTCGTTCGAGCTCACGATCTCGCCGGGAACCGATGCCCGCGGGTCGTCGTTGCCGAGCACGCTGACCTCGATCTCGCGCGCGTCGACGAACTCCTCGATGATCACCTTGCGGTCGTACCGCAGCGCTTCCTGCACCGCCGCGATCAGTTCCTCCCGATTGCGCGCCTTGGACACGCCGACGCTCGAGCCGAGGTTCGCCGGCTTGACGAAGCACGGGTAGCCGAGCAACTCCTCGATGCCCGCCAGCTCTCCCTCCCGGTCCTTGTTCCATTGGAACCGCGTGAAGTAGCGGTAGCCGACCTGCGGCAGGCCCGCCTGGGCGAACATAGTCTTCATGGCTGCCTTATCCATGCCGACCGCAGAGGCGAGCACGCCCGCTCCGACGTAGGGAAGCCCCGCCATCTCGAACAAGCCCTGAATCGTCCCGTCTTCCCCGAACGTGCCGTGCAGGAGAGGGAACATGACGTCGATGGCGCGGTCGCCCGCCGCCGCTCCTTCCGCACTCAGCACCCGGTCGGACATCCCTTGCAGCAGAGGGGCGAGCGAAGAGCCCGTCACAACAAGCGAACTGCCGCCCGCACCCGAACCGTCCGCCGATGCCGCCGAAGCAGCCGGGAACTGAAGCTCGCTAACCGCCGAAGGAGGAGCCTGAAGCAACGGACCCGAACGCCATTGGCCCGTCTTCGTAATATAATAAGGAATAAGTTCGTACTTGTCGTAATCGAACGACTTAAGCACCGCCAGCGCGGTTTGAAGCGATACTTCGTGTTCTCCCGAGCGCCCGCCGTATACGAGACCGACGCGTACTTTATGTGCCATGGTTGTCCTCCGGCCTTATCGGCTAACTTCCTATTGTAATGGGAGGCTGGGCGAACCTAGAATTCGTCGGCAATGTGGAAAAACCTATAGCGAGTCCGTTCCGTCCATGCGTACGAATCCCGATAGTCCCAATAGCGGTGACGGCTGCTCACCGTGTTCGCGTTGACCAGCGGCATCCCGTCCGGGGTGAACGCCACGACGATCGTGTTGTGCTGGAATCGTCCGTTGCCGTCCCAGTCGTAGCAGATCACATCGCCCGGCATCAACTGCTGCGGCGATTCCACAAGCTCCGCGCGAAGTCCGAAGGTTCGGGGCTGGGAGAGATAAGTCTGAAGCGCGTTCGCCACAGCCCAACTGTAGCTCCACAGCTCCTGGCCGTTCGCCCTGCCCTTGTACCACCAGCCCGATTCTCTTCTCCCAGTATAGTTCATCGGCGCCCCCCCTGCAAAGATGCACTGGGAGACGTAATTCGTGCAATTCACCTCGAAATTCTCGTACGACGGATTCGCCTCGTCCCACCATTGCTCCGCATAGGCGACGACGTCTTCCCGGCGATAAACAGCCCCTCGCCGCGAAGGGTCGAACCAGCCCTCGCCCCAGCCGCTGCGGCCGATTCCGGGGCCGGCTAGCACTCTCGACCGGGCCCTGCTGTCCTGGCCCGCCAGGACAAGCGGCATGGACGGAATAACCGTCCTTCTCCCCCAGCCGTAACCGGCCGACGAATCCTCTCCGCCCCCCGGCCACTCCTCCGCGGCATTCTCCGCGGCCACCGGCTCGATCCGGTCGATCCGCCAACGGCTGCCGGTCCTTACGAAGCGAATGCGCTCCTGCTCCGCTCTCTCCTCCAGCCATGGAAGCTGATCCTGCTCGTACGAGCGAATCAGATGGAAGCGGACGACGCAGGTCGCCTCCGCCGCCTTCTCCTCCTTGCTGATCAACCGCGCCCTCATCTCGCTGCGAAGCGGCTTCATGCGAATGCCGCCCTCCCGCCGCGCAAGCGCCTGCGACCGCTTCAAGAGGCGCAGCCGGTGCTCGGCATCGGGCACGGATCGATACGGTTCCGCATTCCCCGCCAGCCCATCTTCGTTTAACGTGTTCACATATTCCACCAGCGCTTTTTTCCACCCGTTATCCTTGTCCGCCACCTTGCTTCCTCCCTCCGCTCGCCGCAGATGGTGCCCGATCCATCCTATGCTCGAACGCACACACTCATGCCGGGTAAAAAAATAATCGGAACAAACGAGAAGAAGCTGCGACGGATGAACGGAGGTTCGAATGTGGAATCCTAGTTCGGATGTGCCGGGCAAACTTTCGAACTTTCCGTGAACTTTCCGCGCCGGAAGGCGAATTTCGTCTTTACGGACAACGGTCAAAACGTTATACTTACTAATGGAGAAAGTGTTTTTGAAATCGAGTTTCGTAGAATGAAACTCCATCAGGAGGCTGATTGAATTGTCCAACCTGCCGTATCAGGTTCAGGCAACGCTGCAGGCCGCCGGTAAGTCGTACCGGTACTACGACCTGCAAGGTCTGGAACAGCAAGGTCTTGGCCCCGTGTCCAAGCTGCCGTTCTCGATCAAGGTTCTGCTCGAAGCCGCTATCCGCCAATTCGACGGACGCGCGATTACCCTCGAGCACGTCAAGCAACTCGGCAACTGGGCGAATGGACGCGAGGATAAGGAGATCCCGTTCATTCCGGCTCGTATCGTGCTTCAAGACTTCACCGGCGTACCGGTTGTCGTCGACCTGGCCGCCATGCGCGAGACCGTCAAGCAAGCCGGCGGCGATCCGAAGCGGATCAACCCGCTCGTTCCGGTTGACCTTGTTATCGACCACTCCGTCATGGTAGACGCATTCGGCACCCCCGACGCGCTTCAATACAACATGGACATCGAGTTCGAGCGCAACGAGGAGCGCTATCGCTTCCTGCGCTGGGCGCAAACGGCGTTCGACAACTTCCGCGCGGTTCCTCCGGCAACGGGCATCGTTCACCAGGTCAACCTGGAGTACCTGGCTTCCGTAGCCGCCACGAAGACGAAGAACGGCGTCACCGAAGTGTATCCGGACTCCCTCGTCGGAACGGACTCCCACACGACGATGATCAACGGTCTGGGCGTCGTGGGCTGGGGCGTCGGCGGCATCGAAGCCGAAGCCGGCATGCTCGGCCAACCGCTGTACTTCGTTATGCCTGAAGTTATCGGCTTCCGCCTGACGGGCAGCCTGGCAGAAGGCGCGACGGCGACCGACCTGGCTCTGACCGTTACCCAGATGCTCCGCAAGAAGGGCGTTGTCGGCAAGTTCGTCGAGTTCTTCGGCTCCGGCCTGTCCAACATCAGCCTGGCCGACCGCGCGACGGTCGCCAACATGGCTCCGGAATACGGCGCGACGGTCGGCTTCTTCCCGGTCGACTCCGAGACGCTGAACTACATGCGCCTCACGGGCCGCGAAGACAGCCAGCTTGAGCTCGTCGAAGCTTACTACAAGGCGCAAGGCATGTTCCGCACGGACGAGACTCCGGACCCGGTGTTCACCGACATCCTCGAGCTTGACCTGTCGACGATCGTGCCGAGCCTTGCCGGACCGAAGCGTCCGCAAGACCGCGTCGAACTGACTTCCATGAAGGAAGAGTTCAACAGCATCATCCGCACGCCGATCGACAAGGGCGGCTACGGCCTCACCGAAGAGAAGATTGTGGCGACGGCCGACGTTCACCACAAGAACGGCAAGTTCAGCCAGCTCAAGACGGGCGCCGTCGTTATCGCGGCGATCACGAGCTGCACGAACACGTCCAACCCGAGCGTTATGCTGGGCGCCGCTCTCGTCGCGAAGAAGGCGGTCGAGCTTGGCCTGACCAAGCCGGAATATGTCAAGAGTTCCCTGACTCCGGGCTCGCTTGTCGTCACCGATTACCTGACCAAGTCCGGCCTGCTTCCTTACCTTGAGAAGCTCGGCTTCTACGTTGCCGGCTACGGCTGCGCAACTTGCATCGGCAACTCCGGCCCGCTTCCGGACGAAGTCAGCGAAGCGATCGCCGACAATGACCTGACCGTCGCCGCCGTGCTGTCCGGCAACCGGAACTTCGAAGGCCGCGTTCACGCCCAGGTCAAGGCGAACTACCTGGCGTCTCCGCCTCTCGTCGTCGCTTACGCACTCGCGGGCACAGTCAACATCGACCTGGCCAACGAGCCGATCGGCACGAGCAAGGACGGCGAAGCGGTCTACCTGAAGGATATCTGGCCGACGAACGCAGAGATCCAGGAAGCCGTTCGCTCCTCGCTCTCGCCGGACATGTTCCGTGCGAAGTACGAGAATGTGTTCACGCAGAACGAACAATGGAACCAAATTCCGGTTCCGAAGGGCGAGCTGTACGAGTGGGACGAGAAGTCCACGTACATCGCGAATCCGCCGTTCTTCACGGGCCTGGGCGCCGAAGCGGGCGACATCGTCGACATCAAGCATGCCAACGTTATGGCGCTGATGGGCGATTCCGTCACGACGGACCACATCTCCCCTGCCGGCAACATCAAGGCCGACAGCCCTGCGGGCAAGTACCTGATCGAGCACGGCGTCGACAAGAAGGACTTCAACTCCTACGGGTCCCGCCGCGGTCACCACGAGGTCATGATGCGCGGTACGTTCGCGAACATCCGCATCCGCAACCAAGTGGCTCCGGGAACGGAAGGCGGCGTCACGACTTACCTGCCTACGGGTGAAGTGATGTCCATCTACGACGCTTCGATGAAGTACCAAGCGTCCGGCACGAACCTTGTCGTCATCGCCGGCAAGGAATACGGCACCGGCTCCTCCCGCGACTGGGCGGCCAAGGGCACGTTCCTGCTCGGCGTCAAGGCGGTTATCGCCGAGAGCTTCGAACGGATTCACCGCTCCAACCTGGTCGGCATGGGCGTTCTGCCGCTGCAATTCCAACCGGGCTCGAGCTGGAAGACGCTCGGCATCACCGGCCGCGAGAAGTTCGACATCACGGGCCTGAGCAACGACGTCGTTCCCGGCCAGACGGTTACCGTAACGGTTACCCGCGAAGACGGCTCCACGTTCGAATTCCCGGCGATCGTCCGCCTGGATTCGATGGTCGACGTCGACTACTACCGCAACAGCGGCATCCTGCAGACTGTTCTGCGTCAGATGATCGCTAATCAATAATTGTTTTTACGCTGTACCGAAACCATCGGACGGCGGTGCGGGTCTTCCCTGCGCCGCCGTTCTTCTATTCGGTTAGTCGGCGGCCGGGCGATTTGCGATTTTATGCGATTTTTCACATTCGTCGGCCTGAATTTAAGCGGATCGAGACGTTTTATGTGGTTTTTAGCATACATCCAGCACCTCGGGCTCGCAATTCCTCTATGAATGCTGTTTTTCACATATAATCGTTCAAATTGCCCGTTACCGAGCCATGCGAATGTGAAAATTCACATATATTCCCGATATCCGGCGGCGTCCGGCGGTATATGGGGGGGGCATCCGGCGATATACGGCGACGTCGGAGGGGGATCGGGGGCATCCGGCGGTGTCCGAAGCTATCCGGCGGCATCCGGCGGCATTCTCGCGGTACGTGGCGGGCGGCATCTGGCGGAATCAAGCGGCATCGACGGCCCCGGACGACGTTATCCACAGGGACAAGCGCCGGTCGGAAAATTTTGTCTCGGACAATCGAAAGCGTTATAATGGGTATCGGAGGTGAGCCTCGGATGGCTGCTTGGAAGCATTGGATCAGACGCAATTGGACAGCCATTGCCGGAGGACTCGTCGCTGTCGTCTTCGTTGTCGCGTATTATTGGACTTGGCCGTACGTGATCTACGGTCCCGGCTCGGCGGAGCCCGTCCATCCTCGCGTGCAGACGGGACATGAGCTGGACGAGAAGGGCGCCCTGCTGTTCACAACGGTATCCACCCGTTCCAAACCGAACGTGTTCGATCTTATTTACGCCAGGCTCAATCCCCGCATGGATATCAAGACGCAGGAATCGGCGACAGGCGGCACGGTCAACCTGGAAGCCTATCGCAACCTGCTGTACTGGATGCGGGACAACTCCGAGGCGGCGGCGCTGATGGCCGCATACGGGGCGATGAAGGAAGACATTCAGGTCGAGGAGCAAGGAGTCATCGTGCGGGCGTTCCTCGACAATACCGAGGCGCGGCTCCACGGCCTGCAGGAGGGCGACATCATCACCTCGATCGACGGGCAGGACGCGAACACGGCGGAGGCGTTCACGAAGATTCTCGCAGACAAGAAAGCCGGAGATGTCGTGAAGCTGGCCGGAACCCGCGGCGAGAAGACGTTCGAGGTCGAGGTTCCGCTCATCAAGATGGATTCCGGCGCGGCGGGCGTCGGCTTCTACCGCGACTCGGTCGTTAAGGTGACGGTCCCCGATCCGGTCGAGTTCGACTTCGAAGATACGGGCGGTCCGTCGGCCGGGCTGATGATGACGCTCGAGATCGTCGCGCAACTGACCGGCGAAGACTTGACCAAGGGTTACCAAGTCGCCGGTACGGGAACGATAGAAGCCAAGGGCAACGTCGGGCAGATCGGCGGCATCCAGTACAAGCTGATGGCGGCCGATCGCGAGAAGGCGGACTACTTCCTCGTTCCTTACGTCGAATCGGGCGGCTACAGCAACTGGAAGGAAGCCGAGGACACCGTGAAGAAGCTCGATCTGAACCTGAAGCTCGTCAAGGTGTCGTCGCTTCAGGACGCAATCGACTTCCTGCAAGGGCTGGAAGCCAAGAGCTGAACGTTCGGCGCAGCGACATAGCAAGACAGCCTCGACGTCCATCCCGGAATGGAACGGCGAGGTTGTTTTGTTGTTGACACGTTGTTGTTGACACGTTGGAACGAATGGATTATGATTTGTAATGCCTATTAGTTCAATCGGAATTAACAGATTAATACTGGAGGGTTCAGACAGATGAGAAAAAAATGGCGGTCAGGATTAGGTCTATCGGCGGCTGCAGTGCTTGCCTTTACGGTGGCGTGCAGCAATGGCAACAACAATAACGGCGGCTCGAACGCAAGCGGCAGCGCGTCGCCAGCCAATTCATCCACAGCATCGCAGCCGGCTGCGGCCAGCTACAAGGACAGCTTGAAGATCGCCGTGACGGCCCAGCCGCCAACCCTCGATTCCGCGACAACCGCGTCGGCTTTGGCTCTGGATATTGCCGGCAATATTTTCGAAACGTTGTTTACCTTAAACGGGAATTACGAGCCGACCCCGGTGCTGGCCGAGTCGTACGAGAAGAGCGAAGACGGGCTGACGTATACAATCAAGCTGCGCCAAGGCGTGAAGTTCCATAACGGCAAGGAATTGACAAGCGATGACGTCGTTGCGTCGATGAACCGTTGGCTGGCCACCTCCAGCCGCGCGAAGACGCTGCTTGAAGAGGCGAACTTCTCCGCATCGGACGCAACCACGGTTGTGCTCAAGCTCGCGAAGCCGAACCCGGATGTGCTCGTGCTGCTGTCCGCGCAAGCCGCGTTCCCGGCGATCTTCCCGAAGGAAGTCATCGAGGCCGCTCCCGCAGAAGGCATTACCGATTATATCGGCACGGGACCGTACAAGCTTGCGGAATGGAAGCAAGACCAATACATCCACCTTGTTCGCAATGACGACTATGCGAGCCCGGAGGGAGAACCGAGCGGCTTCGCCGGCAAGAAGGAAGCCGCGACTCCGAACATCTATTATTACTTCGTCCCCGACAACGCCACGCGCGTTGCCGGCGTCAAGTCCGGCGAATACGACGTCGCGGACAGCATCCCGACGGAGAACTTCGAGGAGCTGTCTGCGGACAGCAACGTCGCCCTCTCCTCTTATCCGGGCGGCACGCTGACGGCGTTCCTTAACTCGAGCGAGGGCGCGTTCAAGAACGAGAAGCTTCGCCAGGCGGCCGTCGCGGCTCTGAACGATGAAGACATACTGCTCGCAAGCTTCGCGAATCCCGATCTGTACAAGCTCGATCCGGGCTTCATGAATCCGGACCAGACGCAGTGGGCGTCGACGGCCGGCTCCGAGTACTACAACCAGAACGACCAGGAGAAGGCGAAGCAGTTGCTGAAGGACGCGGGCTATAACGGCGAGAAGATCGTTCTGCTGACCACTCCGGACTACAGCGAGATGTACGCAGCCACGCTCGTTATCCAGGAAGAGCTGAAGCAAGTCGGCTTCAATGTCGAGGTGCTGAGCTCCGACTTCGCGACGTTCCTGAAGACGAAGGACGAGCACAGCAAGTGGAATCTGATGGTCACAAGCAACGGCTACCAACTGATCCCGCCTCAACTGCTGGCCGTCACGCAGAGCTGGGTCGGACTGGACGACGCGCAAGTGAAGGCATCGGTCGCGACGATCAGCTCGGAGGCGGACCCGGCAGCGGCGAAGGCGGAATGGGATAAGCTGCAGGGCTATCTGTACGAGCAGGCTTACTCCGCCGTAATCGGCCACTATAACGAGGTTGTCGCCACGAGCAAGAAGGTAGAAGGCTTCAGCCAATTCGTCGGCCCCGTCCTCTGGAACGCGAAGGTCGCGAAGTAATTCGGAGCAGCGGAACCGAATAAAGCTGCGAATCGGAATAAGAATACGAACCATATGAGAACCTGTTCAGGGAGAGTGTTGCGCAGTATAATGGCAGCACTCCTCTCTTTTTTGAAATGAGGGATACCGGTGCTGGCCTATCTTGCTAAACGATTGCTATCCTTAGTCCCCGTTCTGCTGGTCATTACGATCGCGACGTTTATGCTCATTCACATCATGCCGGGCGGCCCCGCCGCCGCAATCCTCGGATTGGAAGCCACGCAATCGGATACCGATGCGCTGAACGAAGCGATGGGCTTCGACCGTCCGATCGCGGAGCAATACATCAACTGGATCGGCGGGCTGTTCCGCGGCGATCTCGGCGACTCGTTGTTCCTGCATCAGCCTGTCGGACAAGCGATCTCGGAGCATCTCGGGCCGACCTTCTCGCTTGCGGTCGTCGCGGAGGTTATCGCCTTGCTGCTGGCGATTCCGCTTGGCATCCTTGCCGCTTACAAGCGGGATTCGGCGCTCGACCAACTGGTGCGCAGCCTCTCGCTTGTCGGAATGGCCGTGCCCGGGTTCCTGCTCGCGCTGTTCCTTATGCTGTTCGTGGGCGTGCGGCTGCACTGGCTTCCGATTGCCGGCTATGCCCCGCTCGCGGACGGCGTCTGGGCGCATTATCGATATCTGATCCTTCCCGGCATCTCGCTCGGAACGATTCAAGCCGCGCTCATCATGCGGATGACCCGCTCCTCCATGCTCGAAGTGCTTCATCTGAATTTTATCAAGACGGTTCGTTCCAAGGGACTTCGCGAGTCCAAGGTGCTGCTTAAGCATGCCCTTCGCAACGCCTTCATTCCGATTCTGACGGTCATCGGGCAGACGTTCGGCACGCTGGTGACCGGGGCGGTCATTATCGAGACGATCTTCAACATTCCCGGAATCGGGCAGCTTGTCATCAATTCGATCGAACGCCGCGACTACACCGTCATTCAAGGCGTCGTTCTGACCGTGACGCTTCTGTACGTCCTCATTAATCTGATCGTCGACCTGCTGTACGGCGCGGTCGATCCGCGAGTCCGGCTGGATCGCAAGTAAGGGAGGCTCGAATGGTGGAAAATATTCACGACCAAAGCCAGTTGGACCGGCTGGGCCAACTGGGCCGCAAGCTCCGCAGGGAACAGCGCCTTCTGAGCTGCTTCCGCCTGCGGACGAATTACGATCTGCTGATCGGCGCAGCCGTGCTTGGGGCGCTTATCGTGCTGGCCTTCATCGGCCCGCTGCTGTCCCCGTACGATCCGCTCGAGATGAAGGTGCTCGATCGCTTGAAGCCGCCGAGCGCGGCGCATTGGCTGGGCACGGACGAATTCGGCCGCGACCTGCTGACCCGCGTTCTGCACGGAGCGCGCCTGTCGCTGGGGATCGGCATTACGGTTACGTTGCTGACGTCGCTGCTGGGCTTGATCATCGGCGTGTACGCGGCGTTCTATAAGCCGCTCGACCATATCCTGATGCGGATCTGCGACGGCCTGATCGCGTTCCCCGGCATCCTGCTGGCGATCGCGCTGATGGCGACGCTCGGCGCTTCCGCGTCGAACGTGATCATCGCCCTGACGATCGTGTTCACGCCCAGCATCGCCCGCACGATTCGTTCGACCGCGCTTGTCGTGCGCGAACAGCCTTATATCGAAGCGATCCGCGCCCAGGGGGCCACGAACGCCCGCATCATCTGGCTGCACATCGCGCCGAACGCGCTGTCTCCGCTGCTCGTTCAAGCGGCGTTCGTATTCGCGGAAGCGATTCTGTCCGAAGCGGCGCTCAGCTTCCTCGGGGCGGGCATTCCCGCGCCTGCGCCGAGCTGGGGCAATATTCTTCAAGCGAGCAAATCCGTCATCTCCAAAGCCTGGTGGATGGTCACGTTCCCCGGCATCGCGCTCGTTCTGTCCGTCCTGAGTCTCAACATGCTCGGCGACGGCTTGCGCGACTTCCTCGACCCGCGTTCGAAGCGCAAGGGCAAAGGAAGTCGGCGAGTCAGGAGGGTCGCTCCATGAGTCAGATGAGTCCTGCAAGCGAGAAGAGCCGAACGAGTCAGATGAGCCGGTCGGGTCAGAAGGACCGGACGGCGCTGCTCGACGTTCGCGGCTTGACGACCCGCTTCGCGACCGAGCGGGGACCGGTTACCGCGGTCGACGGCATCAGTTTTGCGATGGAACCGGGGGAGATCATCGGCATCGTCGGAGAATCCGGCTGCGGCAAAAGCGTCATGTCCCAATCGATCATCCGCCTGCTCGATTATACCGACCACGTCTCGTACGAAGGGGAAGTATGGCTGAGCGGCGAAGAGCTGCTTCGGCTGTCCCCTTCCCGCATGCGCAAGGTGCGCGGCAATCGGGTGTCGATGGTGTTCCAGGACCCGCTCACCTCGCTCGACCCGCTCTACCCGATCGGCGACCAGATCGCCGAGAGCCTCCGCCAGCATCGGCGCCTCTCCCGCAAGGAGGCGCAGGCAAGGGCGCTGGAGCTGCTGAGGATGACGGGCATTCCTTCGCCGGAGCAGCGTATCAAGGAATACCCGCATCAACTGTCCGGAGGTATGCAGCAACGGGTCATGATCGCGATTGCGCTCGCCTGCGAACCGCAACTGCTTATCGCCGACGAACCGACGACGGCGCTCGATGTGACGATTCAAGCGCAGATTCTGGAGTTGATCGTGGAGTTGAACCGCAGGCTCGGCATGGGCGTGCTGTTCATCACCCACGATCTCGGCGTCGTCTCGGAGATCTGTACGAGCGTCAAGGTCATGTACCTCGGCCAGATTGTCGAAGAGATGACGACGGCCCGGCTATTCGCGAATCCGCTCCATCCGTACACGCAGGGGCTCATTCGTTCGATTCCGCGGCTGGACGGCGATCGGCGGCGGAAGCTTCATGTCATTGAAGGAACGGTTCCTTCTCTTGCCGACCGGCCGGAAGGCTGCAAGTTCGTGACGCGCTGCCCGTATGCGGATGCCAAGTGCCGAAGCGAGGAGCCTCCGCTCGAGACGGCGGAGGAAGGCCATCGGCTGAAGTGCTGGTATTATCGAGAAATTCGGAGCGGCGCAAGGGAGGCGACCCAATATGGCGAATGAGCCGGAGGCAAGAAAACCGCTTCTGGAAGTCAAGGCGCTCTCGAAGAAATTCCCGGTATACGGTTCGTTCGGCCGGCTGTTCGGTGCGAAGCAATACGTGCACGCCGTCACCGATGTGTCGTTTACGCTGTACGAGGGCGAGACCTACGGACTTGTCGGCGAATCCGGATCGGGCAAGAGCACGACCGGCCGCACGATTCTGGGGCTGACGCCCGTGACGTCCGGCGAGGTTCGTTATCGCGGCCAGGACTTGGCCAAGCTGCCGCCGAAGCAGTTGCGCAAGCTGCGCCGGGAGCTGCAGATGGTGTTCCAGGACCCGTATTCCTCGCTTAACCCGCGCAAGCGGATCGGCCGGATTCTGGAGGAGGCTCTTGTCATCCACCGGATTGACGATCGCCAGCGGCGGCAGCAAGCGGTGTTCCGCATTCTGCAGATCGTCGGCTTGCAGCCGGAGCATTACTTCCGGTACCCGCACGAGTTCTCGGGCGGGCAGCGCCAACGGCTCGGGCTTGCGCGCGCGCTGATTCTCCAGCCGCGAATCGTTGTGTGCGACGAGCCGGTATCGGCGCTCGACGTCTCGATCCAGTCGCAGATTCTGAACATGCTGCGAGAGCTTCAGGGAGAGCTTGGGCTGACGCTGCTGTTCATCACCCACGACATCAGCGTCGTGCGCTATATCTCCGATCGCATCGGCATCATGTACCTGGGCCGAATCGTCGAAGAAGCGCCGACCGACGCCTTGTTCGCGAACCCGCAGCACCCTTATACGAAGGCGCTGTTCTCCGCGGTTCCGCGAATCTCGGAACGCGGCCTCAAGGAGCGCACGGTGCTGAAGGGCGAGATTCCGTCGCCGCTGTCCCCGCCGTCCGGCTGCGTGTTCCACACGCGCTGCCCGCTGGCGACGGACCGCTGCCGAAGCGAAGCCCCGGCATGGCGCGAGACGAAGCCTCAGCATCACACAGCCTGTCATTACGCATAAGCACAAGAAAGGGATGGTTATCCATGACGATTATTAAACGGGTAGAAGGACAAGACGCGGTATTTAACGGGGCAGGCAAGCAGGTGGCAGGCGCCCATGCGCCCAATGAGAACGGCTTGTCGCCGAAGGAACTGCTGGAAGCGGCGCTCGGGCTGTGCATCTCGATCTCGATGCAGAAGATGCTGAGCTTCGACAACATCAGCTACGACAAGGATTCGATCCAGGTCGAGGTCATCGGCGTCAAGCCGGAGAACAAGCGGGACAATCGCTTTGCGTCGTTCGACGTGCGCGTCGCCTATCCGCCGGGGCTGGACGCCGATTACAAAGCGAAGCTGCGAGACGTCGTCGAGCGGGCTTGCACGATCAGCAACACGCTGCGTGCGGAAGCGACGGTCGAGCTTGTCGAGGTCCCGGCGGCGGAATAAGGGCCGGACGACAGCGGGGCAGCACGCTCAGCCGATCATGGCGCCCATGCGCTTCGCCGCACCGACGATCGCCGGTGCGGACTCCAGCATGGAGTCCGGCGTCAGCCGGTTCGACGGCCCCGACACGGACAGCGCGGCGAACAGCTTGCCGTTGCGCCCGAAGATCGGCGCGGAGATCGCCGCCGCTCCCGGCTCGCGCTCCTCGAAGCTCGTCGCGTAGCCCGCCCGCGCGATCTCGCGCAATTGCTCCTTGTACGTCTCGGGGCTGAGCGAGGCCGGCCAGGACGGATCGTGGAGCAGCAGGTCCTGCACCTCCGGCTCGGCGAACGCGAGCAGAATCTTGCTCGAGGCGCCGACCGAGAGCGGCAGGCGCGCGCCGACCGGGGCGACCCGGCGGATCGCCTGCTGGCTCTGCACCGCCTGAATCCGCACGCGATCCTTCCGGTCGCGAACGTACAGGCTGATCGTCTCGCCGAGCTGGTCCCGCAGCCGCTCCATCTCTCCGATCAGCATAAGCGCCGGGTCGTCCTCCCGCTGCAGGCTCGCCGACAGCTCCAGCACACGCAGCCCGAGCCGATACTTCTCCGTCGCTTCATCCCGGATGACGAAGCCCCGATGCTCCAGCGTCGCCAGCAGCCGGAACACGGTGCTCTTGTGCAGGCCGACCCGCTGCGAGATCTCCGTCAAGCCAAGGTCGTTGCCCGCGGTGAAGGTCAGCAGCACGTCCAGCGCCCGCTCTACCGCCCGTATCGTTTGCTTCTCCTCTTCCATCTCCACTCGCCTTCTTCCGTTCCACTCTACGAAACATTGGTACACCTAGTATAACGCAATTGGGCAAAACCGTAAACGTTGCCAGCACCTCATTACAGTTCGATTACAGCCCTTTAACAAAACGGAGGAGGCCGTTGACGCCTCCTCTTCTCGCTTCTACCATGGAAGAATAAGAGTTTTCTCATTATTCTCTCATCCTTGCGCGGAGGCGACCCCCATGACGACCACCACAATGACACCCGCCGCTTGGGAGAGTCCTCCCTACTCGCCCGTTCCCGAGCTCCCCTCCCCCGGGCTCCCTTCCATAAAGAACCGAACCCGCTCCCGAATTCGCCGTCTTGTGCTCGTTGCTTCGGTTTTTCTCGGCTGCGCGGTCTTTATCCTGTTCGCCTTCTTCCTGATCGTCGCCTGGTCCTTCGCCCATCCGTCCGTTCCCGCGCTTCAGTCCAATCCGCTGCTCGCCAAGGGGCTGATGTACGAGGAGGTGAGCTTCGCGAGCCAAGACGGCGCCTCCGAGGTCAGCGGCTGGTGGATTCCCGCGTCCGGGGAACGCACCGTCGTCCTGAGCCACGGGTACGGGACGAACCGCGAGGAAGCCTGGGTGCCGATGTATGACATCGCCTCCATGCTGCACGGCCAGGGCTACAACGTCCTGATGTTCGACTACGGCTATGCCGATTCCGCGAACCGCCTTCCGGCTACCGGAGGAGTCAGCGAGTCCCAGCAACTGCTAGGCGCCCTCCAGCTTGCCAAGGAGAAGGGCGGCGGGGAACTCGTCGTCTGGGGCTTCTCGATGGGTGCGGGAACGGCGCTGCAAGCCGCGCTGCAGACCGACCTGATCGACGGGATGATTCTGGACAGCACCTTCCTCGCCGACGCGGACACGATCTACGCCAACATCCGCAACTACGCGAACCTGCCGAAGACGCCGACGGTCCAACTGCTCAGCCGCTTCCTGCCGCTGTTCACAGGCACGAGGCTCAGCCAGATTCCGTCCGCGCAGGCTCAGCTAACCGATTACGGCATTCCCATTCTGCTTATTCACGGCACGGAGGACGACAAGGCGCCGCTCTCCGTCTCCGAGAACGTCGCCGCCGCCCAGACGAACCCGCTGTCCGAGCTGTGGCTCGTTCCGGGCGCCATTCACGAGATGATTTACCGGACTCACCCGGAGGAATATGTCGCTCGCACGACGGCGTTCCTTCAGGCTATTGAAGCTGTGGGTACGGGGGATACGAGAGCTTCCTGAGGGGTCTTGGGTCTTCTCTTAATGATCCGCTTCGTTGCCGGCTTCCGCCGCCGCGGCTTCGTCATAGCGTATGGTGCGGTTGCGCCCCCCCTGCTTCGCCTGGTACAGAGCGACGTCCGCTTGCCCGAACAGATCCTCGATCGTCAGCGCCCTCGCGGGATAACTGGAGATTCCGAGCGACAGCGTCATCGGCCGGCCCGTCGGGCTGATCTCGCTCTCGATGCGCCCGCGCAGCCGTTCGGCGATCTCATAAGCTTCGTCATCCGAGCGATAGGGAAGCAAGAAGACGAACTCCTCTCCGCCGTATCGGCAGCAATAGTCGTTCTTCCCCTTCTCCTCCAGCATACGCCCGGCAAGGAAGCGCAGCACCTCGTCTCCCATCTGATGGCCGTACGTATCGTTCACGGTCTTGAAGCGGTCCAGGTCCATCATGACGATGGAGAACGGCACGCCCTCCGCCGCCCAGCGGGCGACGATCTCGTCCATCAGCCGACGGTTCGTGAGGCCGGTCAGCGGGTCGGTATGCGCTTGATGCGAATATTCCTCCGCCCGTCGGTCCAGCAGCCGGAACGCTTCGTTCACCGCGCTGTACAGCTCGCTTGTCTCATAGTTCCAGTGCCGGATGTCCGGCAGTTGCACCGTCTTCGCCGTGCCCGAAGTCAGATTGGATGCCAGATGGGCCAGACGGTTGAGCGGAGAGGACAAGCGCTGCGAGATAAAAATAACGATAAGCAGCAGAATCACCATGAACGGAGCGCTGATCAGCGCGACCTTCCCGATCACCGCATCGACGCTCTTCGTGACGACGACTGCCGGCGTCTGGGAGACGATCCCCCATCCGACCGCCGGAATGTAAGCCGCCCCCGCCAGAAACTTCACGTGCTGCGAGTTGACAACCGACATCTGCCCGCTGCGGCCGCTCAGAAGAAGCTTCACGATCGCATTGTCCGACACATTCTCGCCGACCCGCTTCGGATCGGGATGGTAGATCAGATTGCCGTTCGAATCCACGACATAATAGTAGGAGCCGTTCTCGTTCTCCCCCTGCTGCCCGAGAATCTTCTGGAACACGTTCGGTTCCTGCAGATACACCGAGCCCCCGATGAAGCCCGCATAATTCCCTTGCGCATCGTAAATCGGAGAGCTGGCGAGAATGATCAGCCGGCCTGTTGACGCCGCCGTGTAAGGCTCGGAGATCAGCGGCTGCTTCAATTGCAGCGCCTGCTTCGCCTGGTCGGAGCTTAACGTCGTCCCCTTCAGCGCCAGCGCTTCCGGAGAGGTCGCCGTCACGACGCCCGCCTCGTTCACGAGAACGACCGAATTGAAGTAGGGCACCGACACGCGCAGAAAATCAATCTGATGCTGAAGGTCCTCTTGCTTCCATTGCCCGCTCGAGATGTAGTCGGACGCCGACTTCAGCGTATCCTGCATGGATTGTACGATCGTCTGCGTGGTGCGGCTCAGTTCGTTCGCCGTAATCCGATTAAGCTCCAGCGTATTCTCGGTCAGCGACTTCTTCTGCGTCGTGTAGCCGATCGTCAAGCTAAGCGCGAAGCTGACAATAACGGCCGAGAACACGAGGATTATAATAATCAAGGAGAGCCGAATTCCGGACCTCTCCTCGTTGCGATGGGCTGGTTTGGTTGGTTTGGTTGGTTTGGTTGGTTTGGTTGGTTTGGTTCGCTTGGTTGGCTTGGTTGGCTTGGTTGGCTTGGTTGGCTTGGTTGGCATGGCCGGCATGACTGGCACGGGCAAGTTTGACACCCCAATTCTGTAGACCTAGTCCAAAAGCACCATTCGACACAATATGAGCTTTTGAATTCTCATTTTAGCATATCGGTCATCGTACAGTAAGTCCCGACTTCGCTCCCGGCCTCGTTCGACGCCATAGCTCGTCAAGAATGCCCTCTGATCCGGCGGTTCAGGCAATTTTATATGATTTTTCACATTCGTGCGGCTCGATATCGGGTGGTTTGGGCGATTCTATGTGAAAAATAGCATTCATGGAGGAATTTCGAGCTTGAGGTGCCGGATGTATGCTAAAAATCATATAAAACGCCTCGATTCCCTCTGGATTCAAGCCGGCGAATGTGAAAAACCGCATAAAATGGAGGGAGAGGCGTCCTCAAGCCGGACACGAACAGTCCGGTCATCGTCCGGCAATTGTTCTATCGGATGGAATCATTGACCCCACCCATTCTTGCATAGAACAGCGCCGGAACCATCGTCAACGATGTTCCGGCGCTGCTTGTACTTGTCGGAAAAAGATTATAGGCTCCAGTCCAGCTTGACTTCGCTGCCGGTGCGGGACGACTCGTAGATGGCGTCGATGATCAGGTTGCTGCGAAGGCCCGTCTCCGCAGCGGTCCAAGGCGCCTTGCCCTCGCGCACGCACTCGAGGAAGTGACGGCTCAGGCGGATGCGGCCGCCTTCGTCGTGCTCCGGAGCGGACATCGGGATGTCGACCGCCTGATCGAAGCGCTCCGTCAGGAACTTGCCTTCGTTGCCGCGCAGGAAGGCGCCGCCCTCGGTGCCCATGAGGTGAACGAACGGAGCGCTGTCCGTGTTCATGTGAACCGCCCAGCTCACTTCGAGCGTAAGCGAGGAGCCGTCCTCCATCTTGATGATGGCCGTCGCCAGGTCCTCGACGTCATACTTGCCGTTCCAGTCCGGCTTGCCCCAACTGCCGATGCCGCGCTTCTGCGGACCGAATTCCGCATAGGTCGAGCCGTAGACCGATACCGGCTTCGGATCGCCCATGAGATGGAAGGCGAGATCGAGCATGTGAACGCCGATGTCGATCAGCGGGCCGCCGCCGGACTCTTCGTACTTGGTGAACCAGGTGCCCCAGCCCGGGATTCCCTTGCGGCGGTACCAGCCGGTCTTCGCCGTATAGATGCGGCCGAGCTCTCCGCGGTCGACCTGAGCCTTCACCTGCAGAGGGAGCCATTCCCATCTCATCTGGTGGGCTACCATCACGATTTTGCCGGAACGCTGCTGTGCGCGGACGATATCCTTAGCCGCCTCGGAGTTGAGGCCCATCGGCTTCTCAAGCAGAACATGCTTGCCGCTCTCCAGCGCCAGAATCGCCAGCGGGGCGTGAGCCTTGTTCGGGACGGCGACGATGACCGCGTCAATGTCGTCGCGGGCGATGAGCGCTTCCGGGGAAGGAGCGACACTCGCGATGCCGTATTGCTCGGCGCGCTGCTCCGCCAGCGGAAGGAACGTGTCCGTGATCGCGACGATCTCGCATTCCGCAGGCAGCTTGCCGAATTCTTGCAGGTGCACGTTGCCGATATTGCCCGCGCCGATCAGGCCGATGCGGATTTTGTTAGCGCTTGCGCTTGTCATAATAAAGAAAGCCTCCGATGCTCATAAGGTAACGGTGCCTGTCGCTGCTTGCCGGCGTCCGAACTTGCCGCCCGACCGCACCGCGTTGCTACACCGTTATCATACTGCAAACCGGGAGGCGAATTCGATGTTCGATTTAGCCCTATTTATATCCCGCATGGGCATGGTTGTCCGGACAGTTGGGAGCTCTTGGGCGATATTCCGATGAATCTCGGCCATGCGGGCAGGCTGGTTACTCTCTTGCTCGTCCTTGAGTCCTCACGACTCAACTGCGGCGGCCCGGCAGCTCTCGGTTGAGTGTCCCGAGCCGGAGCTGCCGGTCTGCTCGCGGGCCGCGTTCACGATTGCCCGCGCCCGGCGCATCTCGTCGTCGCCCGGCGTCGGCACTCCCTCGAGCGGATAGTCCTTGCCGAGCTGCGCCCACTTGTAGACGCCCATCCGGTGATACGGAAGCAGCTCGACCTTGGAGACGTTGCCGAGCTCGCCGATGAAGCGGCCGAGACGCGTCAGGTCCTCGTAGCCGTCGGTTACGCCCGGAATAAGCACGTGGCGAATCCATGCCTCTTGCTTGCGGGCGGCGAGCCGCTTGGCGAACGTCAGAATCCGATCGTTCGGCTGGCTCGTTAAGGCGGCATGCCGCTCGCGGTCCATCAGCTTCAGATCGAGCAGGACAAGATCGGTCGCGTCGATCAGCTCCTCCGCATGGCGCGGGTCGCAGAAGCCGGAGGAATCGAGCGCGGTGTGCAGCCCCCAGCGCGCCTTGCACTCGCGGAACAGGCGGGCGACGAACGGCGCCTGCAGCGTCGGCTCTCCCCCCGTTACGGTGATGCCCCCGCCGGATCGGGTGTAGTAGGGGACGTAGGGCTCGATCTCCGCCAGCACCTCGTCCACGCTCATCCACCTGCCGGTGTCCGTGCTCCACGTATCGGGGTTATGGCAGAAGCCGCATTGCAAAGCACAGCCTTGCATAAACAATACGAAGCGAATGCCGGGGCCGTCTACGGTGCCGAACGTATCCATCGAATGAATGCGTCCCTTCGAATGCATGGCTCGTCACGCTCCTCTCTCTTGCCGTACGAGGACGGCCGGCGTCGACATGATCACCAAACCGCCCGTCCCCTCTTCCTAGCCAGCCGACGAGCCGCCGCCCACTTCTCCTCAGATGCTGCCGTGGAACGTTCGGTTGATGACATCGAGCTGCTGCTCTCTCGTCAGCTTGATAAAGTTGACCGCATAACCGGAGACGCGAATCGTCAGTTGCGGGTACTGCTCCGGATGCTCCATCGCGTCAAGCAGTTGCTCGCGGTTGAACACGTTCACGTTCAGATGGTGGCCGCCGCAGACCGAGTAGCCGTCGAGCAGCGACACCAGATTGTCCTTGCGCGCAGCTTCCTCCCGGCCGAGCGCCTTCGGAATGATCGAGAATGTGTTCGAGATGCCGTCCCGGCAGCTCTCGTACGGGATCTTGGCGACTGAGCCGAGCGAGGCGAGCGCTCCCTTGCGGTCCCGACCGTGCATCGGGTTCGCGCCCGGAGCGAACGGTTCGCCGGCATGGCGGCCGTCCGGCGTGCTGCCCGTCTTCTTGCCGTAGACGACGTTCGACGTAATCGTCAGCACCGACAGCGTCGGAATCGAGCCGCGGTACGTCTTGTGCTTGCGCAGCTTCGCCATGAAGGTCTCGGCGAGTCCAACGGCAATGGCGTCGACCCGATCGTCGTTGTTGCCGTACTGCGGGTATTCGCCTTCGATCTCGAAGTCCGTCGCGATTCCTTGCTCATCCCGGATCGGCTTCACCTTGGCGTACTTGATCGCGCTCAGGCTGTCGGCGACGACCGACAGGCCCGCGATGCCCGTCGCCATCGTCCGCACGATCTCGCGGTCGTGCAGCGCCATCTCGACGCGCTCGTAGCAATACTTGTCGTGCATGTAGTGAATGACGTTGAGCGTGTTGATGTACAGCCCCGCCAGCCAATCAAGCACCTCGTCGTACCGCTTCATTACGTCGTCGTAGTCAAGCGTCTCCGCCAGCAACGGCTCCCGCTTCGGCCCGATCTGGATGCCGAGCTTCTCGTCGACGCCGCCGTTGATCGCGTACAGCAGCGCCTTCGCCAGGTTGGCCCGCGCTCCGAAGAACTGCATCTGCTTGCCGATCCGCATCGCGGACACGCAGCAGGCGATGCCGTAGTCGTCGCCGAATTCGGGACGCATCAGCTCGTCGTTCTCGTACTGAATGGAGCTCGTCTCGATCGACACCTTCGCACAGTATCGCTTGAACGCTTCCGGCAGCATCTCCGACCAGAGCACCGTCAGGTTCGGCTCCGGCGCCGGGCCGAGGTTGTACAGCGTATGAAGGAAGCGGAACGAGTTGCGGGTCACGCGCGTTCGGCCGTCAAGCCCCATGCCGCCGATCGACTCGGTCACCCAGGTCGGGTCGCCGCTGAACAGCTCGTTGTAGTCCGGCGTGCGGAGGAACTTGACCAGCCTCAGCTTCATCACGAAGTGGTCGACGAGCTCCTGTGCCTCCCGCTCCGTCAGCGTCCCTTCGCTCATGTCCCGCTCGATATAAATATCGAGGAAGCTGGACACGCGGCCCAGGCTCATCGCGGCCCCGTTCTGTTCCTTGATCGCCGCCAGGTAAGCGAAGTAGACCCATTGCACCGCCTCGCGGGCGCTCGCGGCCGGACGGGAGATATCGAAGCCGTAGGAAGCGGCCATCCGCTTCAGCTCCTGCAGAGAGCGGATCTGCTCGGACAGCTCCTCCCGGAGCCGAATGGCATCCTCCAGCATCGCCCCGTTCTCCAGCTCGATCAGGTCCCGCTTCTTCTCCGCGATCAGCTTGTCGACGCCATAGAGCGCCACCCGGCGGTAGTCTCCGATGATGCGCCCGCGTCCGTACGCGTCCGGCAGGCCGGTAATGATCGCCGCCTTGCGGGCGTTCCTCATCTCCGTCGTGTAGGCGTCGAACACGCCCTGGTTATGCGTCTTCCGAACCTCCGTGAACAGCCGCTCGATCTCCGCCGGCAGCTTGTAGCCGTAGGCCTCGCACGCATCGACGACCATCCGGATGCCGCCGTACGGCTGAATCGAGCGCTTCAGCGGCGCGTCGGTCTGCAAGCCGACAACCGTCTCCAGGTCGCGGTCGATATAACCCGGCCCGTGGGAGGTGATCGTGGACACCGTGTTCACGTCCACATCAAGCACCCCGCCATTGTCCCGCTCCAGCTTCATCAGCTCGAGAATTTGTGCCCACAGCGCCTCCGTCGCCTCCGTCGGAGGAACGAGGAAGCCCTCGTCCCCCTCGTACGGAGTCACGTTCAAGGCGAGGAAGCCGGCGACATCGGTCTTCTCCTGCCACTCGCCTTCCTTGAATCCGCGCCACGGACTCCTCTCCGTCAGAATTTGCCTCACTTCATCCTCCAGCTTGGACATGCTGCCCATCCTCCTTCGATTGTGTTACCGCCCTCGGACGCCTAGAACCTCCCGTAGAACGCGTCCCGGTACACCTCGGCCAGCTCGGTCACGAGCGGCATGCGCGGGTTCGCCGTCGTGCACTGGTCCTCGAACGCCCGGTCGGCCAGCCCGTCGACCCGCGCCTCGAAGTCGGCCGGATCGAAGCCGAGGTCGGCGAACCTCTCGGGAATGCCGAGCGACGCGTTCAGCTTGCGGATCGCCGCGATCAGGCTCGCGACGCCCTCCTCCGTCGTCTTCGCCGGCAGCCCGAGCATGCGGGCGATCTCCGCGTAGCGAAGGTCGGCGACGAAGCGCCCGTACTTCGGGAACGACGCGAACTTCGTCGGCTTCTGCGCGTTGTACCGGATAACATGCGGCATCAGAATCGCATTCGTCCGGCCGTGAGCGGTATGGTACTGGCCGCCCCACTTATGCGCAAGCGAGTGATTGATCCCCAGAAAAGCATTCGCGAAAGCCATGCCCGCAATCGTCGAGGCGTTGTGCATTTTCTCCCGGGCGTACGGATCGGCGGTGTGGAACGACTTCTCGAGGTGCTCGAACACGAGGCGGATCGCCTGCAGCGCCAGCCCGTCCGTGTAGTCGTTCGCCATGACCGACACGTAAGCCTCGATGGCGTGCGTCAGCACGTCCATACCCGTATCGGCGACCGCCGTCTTCGGCAGCGAGTAGACGAATTCCGGGTCGATGATCGCCACGTCCGGCGTCAGCTCGTAATCGGCGAGCGGATACTTCGTGTTGCCCTTGTTCTTGTCGGTGATGACTGCGAACGAGGTCACCTCCGAGCCGGTGCCCGACGTCGTCGGGATCGCGACGAACTTCGCCTTGCGGCCAAGCCGCGGGTACTTGTAGACGCGCTTGCGGATGTCGAGGAACTTCATCTTCAGCGAATCGAAGCTCGTCTCCGGGTACTCGTAGAACAGCCACATCGCCTTCGCCGCATCCATCGGCGAGCCGCCGCCGAGCGCGATGATGCAGTCCGGCTTGAACGACGCCATAAGCGCCGTGCCCCGCTCGACCGTATCCGTCGAAGGGTCGGGTTCGACGTCCGAGAATACCTCGAGATGCACCGGCAGCTTCCGCTTGCGCAAGTAATACTCAAGCTTCTCGACGTAGCCGAGCTTCACCATCATCGCGTCGGTGACGACCATAATCCGCGAGATGTCCGGCATCTTCTCCAGGTACTGCGTCGCGCCCCGCTCGAAGTACACCTTCGGCGGAACCTTGAACCACTGCATGTTGACCGTTCGTCTCGCCACTCTTTTCACATTGATGAGGTTCACCGCGGACACGTTCGACGTCGTCGAGTTGTGCCCGTAGGAGCCGCATCCGAGCGTGAGCGAAGGGAGATTCGTATTGTAAATGTCGCCGATAGCGCCGTGGGTCGATGGAGCGTTGACGATGATCCGGCCGGTCTGCAGCCTGGCGGAGAACGCCCGGATGACGGCCTCGTCCTGGCTGTGAATAACCGACGAGTGACCCATCCCGCCGTAAGCGACGACCTCGGCCGCCCGCTGGATGCCCTCTGCTGCGTCCTTGACCTTATAGTAGGCGAGCACCGGGCTCAGCTTCTCGGCGGACAGCGGATAGGCGTCCCCGACTCCCGTAAGCTCCGCAACAAGAATCTTGGTTCCTTCCGGCACCTTGACGCCCGCCAGCTCGGCGATCTTGAAGGCCGGTTGGCCGACGATCACGGCGTTGACCGCGCACTTCTCCGGGTTGATGACAAGCCGCGACACCGCCTCCGTCTCCTCCTTGTTCAGGAAGCAGCAGCCGTTGTTCTTCATCAGCTTGCGCACTTGGGCGTCCGCAGGCTCCTCGACGATGACCGCCTGCTCCGACGCGCAGATCATGCCGTTGTCGAACGTCTTGGACAGAATCAGGTCGGTCACCGCCCGCTCCAGATCCGCCGTCTTCTCGATGAAGCACGGCACGTTGCCGGGCCCGACGCCGAGCGCCGGCTTGCCGGTGCTGTACGCCGCCTTCACCATCGCGGAGCCGCCGGTTGCCAGCACTAGTGCGACGCCGGGGTGATTCATGAGCAGATTCGTCGCCTCGACCGACGGGGACTCGATCCACTGGATGCCATGCTCCGGCGCCCCCGCCTTCACCGCCGCGTCCCGCAGCGTCTTCGCCGCCTCCGAGCTGGAATGCTGCGCCGACGGATGGAATGCGAAGATGATCGGGTTGCGCGTCTTCGCCGCGATCAGCGACTTGAACATCGTCGTGGACGTCGGATTCGTCACCGGAGTGACGCCGGCGATGATGCCGACCGGCTCGGCAACCTCCTGATAGCTCTCGTAGGGATTATCCTCGATGACGCCGACCGTCTTGCCGTACTTGATGCTGTGGTAAATATACTCCGTTGCGAACAGATTCTTCGTGATCTTGTCTTCGTACACGCCGCGTCCCGTCTCTTGTACCGCCAGCTTCGCCAGCTCCATGTGCCTCTCTACGCCCGCCAGCGCCATTGCCTGAATGACGGAATCGACTTGCTCCTGATTCAGCGACAAATAAGCTTCTCTTGCTGCCATTGCCCTCGTTACCAAAGCCTCGACTTCCTCCGCCGCCGTGCGCTTCACGGGCGGCAAGCTCTCCTTGACAGCCATGGTCTCTCCCCTCCAGGGACAACAAATTGGTCAATGCGGCTTCGGCGTCCCGCGGCGGCGCAGAAGCGGTTCCTATCCAGCCCGGCCGTTCTCTCAGTGTCCGGCGTCTCTGTCTCCGATGTCTCTGTCTGCGGCCTCTCTGTTCCGAGCTGCTGCCTTGAGCGTACTCCCAGGCCATCTTGCGCAACTATGACATGAATCACACCCGGATCGATTGCGTCTCCGCCCGCCACATTTCCGCCATTCCTTGCGGTATGCCTTCCGTTATGCTTTCCGTTGCTCCTTCCGCCGCGCCTTGCATCATGCCTCTCGTCATGTTTTCCGTCATGTTTTCCGCCATGTCTTCCGTCGAGCCTCCCGTGGCTCCTCCCGATACACCTCCCGTTGCGCCTGCAGCCGCGCCGCCGCCCAACGGCCCCGCGTGCGCCTTCGTTCCGCGAACCGTCTCCACAAAATCAAACGAGATGCCATGCTGAGAGAATTCGCTTGCGGACACTTCTCCCCACCTCAAGCGGCGCGGCAGATCGGCGAGCGACGCCCTTCCCTCCTCGACCATCGCGGCGACGCGCGGCGCGCATTCGCAGTCATACAGCCCGTGCAGCGGATGCGGCCCGTCCCCGTCTGACGGCCATACCGCATCCAAGTGGTCGGACAGTCTTGTCAGCATAAGCCGTGCCGCCGCCGGGGAGAGCTTCGGCATGTCGCTGCCGACGACCCATGCGTAACGCTGCTGGGCGAGGGAGAGTCCCGCCGCCAGTCCGCCCAGCGCGCCTCTTCCCGGCATATAGTCGGACACGATGCGCACCGGCGGCGAGACGACCGGGAGATACGACTTGGGCGCTCCCGTCACGACGACAATCTCCCGGCACAGCTCGCTCATCAAGCGAATCTGCCTGTCGAGAATCCGCTCTCCCTCGTAAGGGAGCAGCGCCCGATTCCTTGTCCTCATTCCTCCTCCCGCTCCGCCGGCCAGAATGATCCCGCTTACCATGGCGCCTCCCTCCTCTTCCTCCCTCGGAGCTCAAGACCGCTTGAACGCCTCATCCGAACCGCCTTCCTTTCCTCCCTGTATCGAGCGAACACACCCCTATTTAACGACGGAACGGCCCCCGATTCAGTGACTTTTGTCATTCGCGTGACGCTTGGCGCATAAATCAGGGTTTTCCCCCCGTTGATTTCAGTCGATTCCCTCATAACCGTACCCTCTCCATTCCAGTAGAATAGAATCATAAAGAGTTAAGGAGCGTGAATCGAATGAGCGCGATCGCCCACAACGCGGCTTCCCATAACCAGAACCCGACTGCCCGACTGCCGATCTCCAGCGACGGGGTGAACGGCACCGCCCAGTTCTTCTCGGCCGACAGCTTCGCCAAGCTGCAGAGCATCATGTACCGCAAGCCGATCGAGAAGGGCACCGTTCTCTTCTGGGAGGGAGACCCCGCCGACAAGCTCCTCTTCGTCCGCAGCGGCCGGATTCGCATCACGAAGACGTCCGACACCGGTCGCAGCATGACGCTCTATCTGCTGCAGAAGGGCGATCTGTACGGACAGCCCGAGCCGTTCGCGAACCCGGTCCACGCGTTCAGTGCGGAGGTGCTGGAGGATGGGGAGATCGGCGTCATGCAGATGGCGGACCTGGAGGTATTGCTGTGGCAGCATGGGGATCTGGCGATCGAGTTCATGAAGTGGATGGGCCTCATGCATCGGATGACGCAGACCAAGTTCCGCGACCTGATGCTGTACGGCAAGTCCGGCGCGCTCTGTTCGCTGCTTATTCGACTGTGCAACACGAACGGGATTCAAGAGAAGGAAGGCACCTACATCGCGCTGAAAATAAGCCACGCAGAAATGGCCGACATGATCGGAGCGACGCGGGAGTGCGTGAACCGGATGCTTGCGGACCTGAAGAAGGACAACGTCCTCACGGTAAAGGACGGGCATCTGCTCATCAAGGATATCCCCTACCTTCGCGGCGTCTGCCGGTGCGACCAATGCCCGGTGGAGATTTGCCGGCTCTAAGCGGGTAGGCGCAGCTCTCGCCGCAATGCCCGCAGGCCGATTGGGGCCAGTTAGGGAACGCCTCCGAATCCGAAGCTCGTCGATCCATTCGCCGCCCTTGAGCCGATTCCTCATGCGATTGTATGTGATTTTTCGCATTCGGCGGCTCGGGTTTTGAATGGATCGCGGCATTTTATACGGTTTTTCGCATACAATCGGCAGTTTGAGCCAGGTTTGCCGCCATGTATGCGGTTTTTCGTTACTACTTAGGTACCGGGGATAACAAGTGTGCCGCGAAAAGCGTCGGTTAGCGAGGAGAGAACGGGGAGTTTTTGTTTAATCAACGTGGAGATGACGCTCCGTAAACGCGCAAACGTGATGGCACCCGCTTGCGTTCGAAACGCACCCGAGACTTTCTGTTTCACCTTGACCATCCGCAGATCGCGTTCCGCCTGGTTATTGTCAAACGGAATTTCGGGTCGCCGAAGAAACAAGAGAATCGCCTCT
>NZ_SSOB01000014.1 GCF_004801405.1 Cohnella fermenti | reverse complement strand
CCGCCAGCGTTCGTCCTGAGCCAGGATCAAACTCTCCATAAAGGGACTTTCGACGGCAGGGTTTCCGTGAGGAAATCCCGAGAGTCGAAATGTCCAACTGTGAAGAACCTTGAAGGCTCGTTCTGTATTGCTGGTTTGTCTCGCAGAACCGAAGCTCCGCTCGACGATTTCATTACGCTCGATGTTCAGTTTTCAAGGAACAAGTTGTTGCTTTGGTATCTTGTTGTTTCGTCAATCTTTGCCATCCGCTTTTCAGCGGCGACTTTCATAATATACCACAGCGCGTCAGGTGTTTGCAACAGGTATTTTTTATTTCCTTTTTGTTTCTTCCCTGTTCGGCCCGTTCGTCTTATTGGCAACGAACTTGTCCGTATCCGTACCGCGCCTGCCCTCTCGAAGGGGCGGAAATTAATTTACCACACCACGCCAATTATAGTCAAGGCTTTCTTTCACATTTTCCCCAGAATGGGCTCAGAATAGCGGCAACCGGCCAATAGCTGCAGCAATGAGGCGTTCGAGCCACGGTTAATCCAGCGGCGTAAACGCCTCTCCCTGATCTATCCGTTCGATTAGCGCGTCGTCTTCAGTCCCAACGAGTAACGCGACAATTCCCTTGGGGGCGCAATGCGCGCATACATCCGGAAGATCGTCTTGTAGCGCTTCGAGATCGCTTCCTTAACGGGACCGTCCAAGCGGCGGTCGCTCATGTCCAGCAGCATCTCGTCCATCTCCTTGCGCAGCAGATAATCGAATTCCTTGCATTCCTTGTCCGTGAACAGCATCCCGAGCATAGCCATAGAACTGGCGCCTCCAATCATTCAGAGCATTCATTCGGATCTTCATTTCGGATCTTCATTTCGGATCTTCATTCGGATCTTCATTCAGATCCCTATACAGATCCCTATTCAGATCTTCATTGAGATCTTCATCCAGAAGTCCATCGCCGGGCGCTTGCCCTCACAAGCGCGCCGGATGGTTCTACTGTTATGCTCCAAATCTGTCAGCTTTATGACGGCCGGAACTGCCGATTCGCACATTAAGTTTGGACAAGCCAATACGTGAGCGTGCTCTCGATGACGGCGGCCCCGACCAGCAGCAGGACAACAAGAAGCACGGCGGGGATGATGCCGCGAATCGCCACCTTAAGCTTGGCCCACGGCTCGGTTCTGCCGAACAAGGCCCCGAACACGCCTCTAATAAGCGTAATCCCGAGCTGCACCCCGTATCCGCAAGCGAACAGGATCGCGGGAATCTCCAGAAGGCCGTGAGGAAGAATCCCCTTGAGAATAATCGGCCATATGTTGACCCCTTGGTCGGCGATGCCGCCGAACAGATACCCCATGATCATTCCGTTCAGCACAAGAGTGGCCACGGGCATGATGCCGGCCATAAATCCCATGAACATCGACATCAGCGACGCATTGATATTGTTCCAGAGAATCGTCGTGAACATCGCCTGCTGCGGATTGCTCGCCTCGTTCGCTTCCTTCGACATCTCCGCCAGATTCAGCAATTGCTTGTCGAGCCAATCGACGGGACCTTGAGCGGCGGCTCCGACAATAACGCCGGCGAAGAACACCATCGTCGCGAAGATCACGTACGGCTTCACCTGAACCCAATTCTGCTTCAATGCTTGCTTGCGGAACATTCCGAACATTTTATCCTTATTCCCCCATTCTTCGGCTGTCGCGAATAACGGGCCCATGGTCAAGCATACATTGTAATGACCAAGCCCGGATCTTGTCCGGCTAGCGCTCGTCAATCCTGATCGAAATGATGAAAGGGGCGGAATTCACCCATGAACCACTTCTTCGTATTTAACGGCAAGCGTATCAAAAACTTCCTGTTCCTCCTGCTGGCGGCTGTGTTATCGGTAGGCGTAATCTGGGCCGAGAAGGACAATATCAGCGTCTTCGCTCCCCAGCCTCCGGCGGCCATCTACAGCGTTCCGACCGACCGCAAGGTCATTGCCCTCACCTTCGATATCAGTTGGGGGGACAAGCGTGCCGAGCCTATTCTCGACATCCTGAAGGCCAAGGGCGTCACGAACGCCACCTTCTTCCTCTCGTCGCCATGGAGCAAAACCCACCCGGACATCGTCAAGAAGATCGTCGACGGAGGTTATGAGATCGGCAGCCACGGGCATAAGCACGACAACTACAGCCAATACAGCGACGAAGAGATTCGCAAGCAGATCACTCTCGCCCACGGCGTCCTGTCCGAGATGACCGGGCGCGCGCCCAACCTGATTCGCATGCCGAACGGCGACTTCGACAAGCGGGTGCTGCGAATCGCCGAGGAACTGAACTATAAGGTCATTCAATGGGACACCGATTCCTTGGATTGGAAAAACCCGGGCGTAGACACGATCATTCAGCGCGTTGTCACGAAGGCTCATCCCGGCGACATCGTCCTGCTTCATGCCAGCGACTCCTGCAAGCAGACCCATGAGGCGTTGCCGACCATTATCGATCAGCTCCGCGCCCAAGGCTACGAGTTCGTGACCGTCTCCCAACTGATCAGCCAGACGGACAGCAAGGGCAAGACCGTTGAGGACCCGGCCGCCTGGAATCAATTCGCCTGACCCTCGGCCAACCTCCCCCTCCCCCTCGACCGATCGACGTTAACGCGCCTCCGCCGCCGCTGCGGGGGCGTTTCTTTTCCCATCCTTGGAACGATCCAGAATGTGATGAAGGCGCAGAATATGATAGCCGTTGCATACGAACAGAGGGATAAGCGTGAACACAAGCGACGACGCATTGCCCGACTGGAAGCCCGGAAGCGCCTCCACCGTTGTACCCGCAATCATGAAGAAGAGCGTCGGAACCCAGGCTCCGGACGTCGTCTCGTATACCTTGCGCCACGCCACCGCCGTCGACACGGCCGCAAGCGCGAGCGGCACCGCCCAGAAGACGGCCGGATGGAACTCGCTGTCATACGTCCAGTACACAATCTCGATCAGCACGAAGACCGCCAGGAAGCCCTGCAGCGCAACCCACAGGTACGGACGTCTGAAGATGCTTCTAGCGATATAGTTGACCATCATATAAGCGAAGAAGCCCATATGGGCGAACGCGCCCAGGCTCAGTCCCGCCAGGAACATCATCGCGATATTGAACAGCCAGTCCTCCGTCTTCACGACGCGGAACGACGAATCGCCCAGCAGCATAATTAATCCCGTTATAAGCGAGGCGACGCCTCCAAGTATGATGGACAAGCCGAACATCGTCATCCATTTGCGCAGATTCAACTCGAATTCCTCCTCTGTCAGATACCCTTTATTTTACCACGTTCCGATCAAAAAGCCATTTACCTCCCGTTATATTCGCCGAGGCCGCGTCGCATACTAACGAGCATAAAGCCCCAGGAAGGGAGTAGGTCGGCAATGCGTCAGCGGGCTCTGTGGCAAACGGCGTTGCTTGGAATCGGGATGGCCTTGGCTCTAAGCGGTTGTGGTCCCGAATCCAGCAGCAGCAACGAACAAATGAGCTACAAGGATGTCAAGTCGATGGTGATCGACATTCTCGGTTCCACCGAAGCGCAGGAGGCGCTGGAGAAGGCATCGACCGCCAAGTACGGCGCAAGCGGCCTTCATATGCAATCCCTCACGCCGCAGGATCAGGAAGAGGTTCGCACCGCCGTGAAGGATATTCTGACTTCCCCCGAATACGACAAGATTCTCCAAGGGATCATGACGGATACGAAGTTCGCGGGCGAGTTCGCCAAGGCGGTCAGCAAGGACAACAAGACGCTCCAGAAGGAGCTTCTGAAGGACCCGAGTTACCAGAAGGAGCTCGTTAACATCCTGAAGAGCCAGGACATGCAGACCGTCATGTTCCAGGCGATGAAGACGACGGAGTACCGTACCCAGATGATGAGCGCCGTGCAAGAAGCGGTTCAGAACCCGATTTTTAAGCTTGAATTGATGAAGATTCTGCAAGACGTCGTCAAGGAACAGCTTAACCCCACTACCACCAAGGAGAAAAAAGACAGCGGCGAAGGGGACGACAGCGGCGGCGGCGGAAGCGGTGAAGGCGGAGACAGTGGAGGAGATAGCTCCAGCTAACGCCAAGAAGGCTGAAGATGAACGCTCGGGGAGCGCGATCTTCAGCCTTCTCTTTGTTGGCGGAGCGGTGTTCTTAGCGGGTGTGCTCAATAACCCGAGCGGCCAATTCCAGGTACGCTTGTCCGATAGCGGATTCCGCCTTGTAGACGGACGGCGAGAAGTCCGGCTCCGACGGATGGTTGTCCGGCGCCCCAAGCGGGAACTGCGCCAGCAGGTCGGTATGGAGCGTCTCGGCCAGCATGCCGCCGCCGCCCCGGCCGAAGACGTAATCCCGCTTGCCGCAGGAGCCGCATTCGTAGTAAGCCATGTTCTCGACGACACCGAGAATCTCGTGGTTCGTCTTGAGCGCCATCGAGCCCGCGCGCGCGGCGACGAAGGCGGCTGTCGCGTGCGGCGTCGTGACGATGATCTCCTTGCTGTGCGGGAGAATCTGATGAACGTCCAGGGCGACGTCGCCGGTGCCCGGCGGCAGGTCCAGCAGGACGAAGTCGAGCTCGCCCCAGTCGATCTCCTGGAAGAAGTTGCGCAGCATCCGGCCGAGCATCGGACCGCGCCAGACGACCGGGCTGTTGTCCTCGACGAAGAAGCCCATCGAGATGACCTTCACCCCGAAGCGCTCCACGGGCAGAATTTTGTTGCCGACCTGCTGCGGCCGCTCTTCGATGCCCATCATGTCCGGGACGCTGAATCCGTAGATATCGCAGTCCATCAGCCCGACGCGCTTGCCGCTGCGGGCCAGCGCCACGGCCAGGTTGACCGTGACGGTCGACTTGCCGACGCCGCCCTTGCCGCTCGCGATCGCGATGAACTGTGTCTTGCTGCCTTCGGCCAGCAGCGCGCTGGTCTCCTCCAGCCCGGCCCCGTGCCCCTTCACGGGCGCGGCCCCCTTCTCTCCGGCGCCTGCCGCGCCTTGCGCCCCCGGCGTCGTCTTCTCCTCGGCCGAAGCTTGTCCCGCCGCTTCCGCAGCTCCCGTCCTGGCGCCGGCTTCGCTCTGCTCGTGCTCGGTCATGACGCGAACGCGGAATTTGGCGAGCTCCGCGCCGAGCTTCACGATCTCGGCACGAACCTCGAGCTCCAGCTTCGCCGCTTGTTCTATGCTGGTCGGGTGCAGCACCGCCGTCAGCGATACCTTGCCTTCCTCTTTAACGACAATATCCCGAATCAGGTTCAACTCGATCAAGGAGACATGAAGCGTCGGCTCGTCGATCGACTTCAATGCCTCCAGTATCGCTTCTCTTGTGATCATCGTTACGCGCCCTCGTTTCTCTTTTCTCAACATATGCCTGTATTATATCACATCCGCTCCGTCCGCCGCTTACGGCTTCGAGGCGCGATCCTCTCCGGAGGCGTACCTCAGAATGCCGCGATAGAGGGCGGTTGCGACCTTCTTCTGGTACTCCTCGTCCGCGAGCAGCCTCGCTTCTTCCGGGTGCGACAGGAAGCCGATCTCGATGAGCGCCGTCGGCATCGTCAGCGTCTTGAGCAAGTACACCTTGTCGTTCTTGATCGCCGTCCGGTTCGTGTTGGCGAGCGACTCGCGAATCTCCCGCTGGATAACCGTCGCCAGACGCACGCTCTCCTCCCTGCCGGAGAAGTAGAACGACTGCGCTCCCGACCAATTCGGGGACGGAACGCTGTTCATATGGATGCTGAGCGCCAGATCCGCCTTCCGTCCCTCGATCAACTGGACGCGCGTCAGCAGATCCTCCGTCTTGCGCTTGGAATACCCCTTGACCCCTTTGTCGGCCAGGTCGTAATCCCCTTCCCGCGTCAGAACGACAATCGCCCCGGCCTGCTGAAGATAATCGCGCAGATAGTTCACAATTGCCAGATTGATGTCCTTCTCGATAATGCCGGATCGGCTCTCGGCTCCCCCGTCCGCTCCTCCGTGGCCCGCGTCGAGCGCAATCACCTTCCCCGTGAGCGGAGTGCTCCAGGCTGTCCACGTGTTGGAAGAAGGAATCTCCGTATATAGAGCCATGACGGCAACAACGAGCAGCGCCGCCGCCGCCGCGATCTTAAGCCACCCGCGCCGCGTCACCCAGACGACGAACCGGGGGTGCATCATGCGTCTTCTCTTGCTCAACAAAACCACCTCGTCCCAGCGATGTAACGCTACATCTTATGGGACGAGGCGGTATTTTATTCTTGCATGTATTTATTTATGCAGGCCGCACTCGGTCTTGTCGGAGCCGGACCAGCGTCCCGCGCGCGGATCTTCGCCGGGCAAGACCTGACGGGTGCAATGCTCGCAGCCGATGCTCGGATAATGCATATCGTGCAGCGGATTGTAGATAACGTCGTTGTCGCGGATATAATTCCATACATCCTCGGAGGTCCACGCCGCCAGCGGGTTAAACTTCACGAGTCCAAACTTCGTGTCGTATTCGACCTTCTTGGCGTTCGCGCGCGTCGGGGCCTGATCGCGGCGAATGCCCGTGATCCAGGCTTCGTATTGCCCCAGAATCCGGGTCAGCGGCTCGACCTTGCGGATGTTGCAGCATCCGTTAGGGTCGCTCTTCCACAGCTCGGGGCCATGCTCGGCCGCTTGCTCTTCCGGAGTAATCTTCGGGCTGACCCGCACGAACTCGAGGCCGTACTTCTCGGCCATGCGATCGCGGGTCTCATACGTCTCCTTGAAGTGGAAGTCCGTGTCCAGATAGAAAATATCCGTGGACGGGCTGATCTTCTGAAGCATATCGACAAGCACGACGTCTTCCGCGCCGAAGCTGCATGCGAACGTTATATTCGGGAATGTCTCGACCGCGAATTTGATGACGGTCTCTGGCGATGCGTTCTCGAACTCCTCCGCCTTCTCGCGGATCAGGGCTTCTTTCTCAAACAGATTCATCCGGATAACCCCCCGTAGATGAGTAAACTGACCAATTCACTATGAATTATACGTTATCTTATCGGATTGTACAATGAATTGGAACCACTTTCTTTCGAATTGGGAGAAAGTTTTTCGCGCTGAACGGTTACGCCGCATCGTGTCGGGACGATCGTCCCGATGCGATGGCTTTTCCAATTTTATATGAATTTTCACATTCGTTAGCTTGAATTGGCGAGAATCGCGGCGATTTATGTGATTTTTAGCATATATCCAGCAGCTTGGCCCGATAATTCCTCCACAAATGTGATTTTTCGCATAAAATCACCCAAAACACCCGTTATCGGGCTGCGCCAATGTGATTTTTCACATAAAATCCGGCGATTATCACGCTCGGTGGGGTTAGTAACGGTAAGTTCCGTGGATTCGGCGGGGGTTGGCGAGGTTTCCGTATTTGGCTAGTTTGGTCTGTTTGGTCTGTTTGGTCTGTTTGATCGGTTTGGTCTGTTTAGTCGGTTTGATCGGTTTGGTCTGTTTGCTCTGTTTGGTCAATTTGGCGGGGGATAGTGGATTCGATGGGGTCGCTCGGTTTAGAGAACAAAAAAAAGCCCTCCCGACTGCCAAAGGCAGCGGGAAGGCTTGGGTGCGCAACGATTAGCGCTTCGAGAATTGAGGAGCGCGACGAGCAGCCTTGAGGCCGTACTTCTTACGTTCCTTCATACGAGGATCGCGAGTCAGGAAGCCCGCTCTCTTCAGCGTGCTGCGCAGCTCCGGATCTGCCTTCAGCAGAGCGCGGGAGATGCCGTGACGGATAGCGCCGGCTTGGCCGGACATGCCGCCGCCGTTAGCCAGAACGATGATGTCGTACTTGCCGTTCGTCTCAGTCAGGACGAGCGGTTGCTTAACGATCAGCTTCAGCGTCTCCAGACCGAAATATTCGTCGATGTTGCGCTTGTTGATCGTGATTTGGCCTTCACCCGGTACGAGACGAACTCGCGCAACCGAATGCTTCCGGCGGCCTGTTCCAATATAATTCGCTTGAGCCATTGGTAGGTCCTCCCTTTCGATTAACCGCGAAGTTCGTAAACTTCAGGTTGTTGGGCTTGGTGCGGATGCTCCGAACCAGCGTATACTTTGAGCTTCGTTTGCAGTTGGTGGCCCAGCTTGTTCTTCGGAAGCATGCCGTAGACGGCAAGTTCGATGATGCGAGCAGGCTTCTTGGCGATCATCTCGCCGGCCGTTGTGGTCTTGAGACCGCCCGGGTAGTGCGAGTGAGTGTAGTACTTCTTCTGTTGGAGCTTCTTGCCCGTCAGGACAATCTTCTCGGCGTTGATGACGATAACGAAGTCGCCCGTATCAACGTGAGGAGTGAATTCAGGTTTGTGCTTGCCGCGAATCAGAGCGGCAGCTTCGGTAGCCAGACGGCCGAGGGTCTTGCCAGCGGCGTCGATGACATGCCACTTGCGCTCGACTTCGTTCGGCTTCGCGATAAACGTGGTACGCATTGGAGGTCCTCCTTCTGGTTTAGCTAGTTACGCGCTTGTATGTCACTAGACATGTTAAATTCATTGTCGGTGTCAATCGACGACCAATCCTCTAGAATCGACGGTCTCTTCGGGAAACTGCGATTTATCGGTCGTTTGTTGCTGCGGTGAGCTTCATTGGGGGCCGTGGGAAGCCATGAAGAACACACAATGATTATTGTACATCATAACGCCCACTCTCGCAAGAACATTATTTCGGATTTTCCCCGACGCTTCCTCCGAACTTCTGCACGATCTGCGCGAGTTAATGCCTGCGAAGGATGGCCGCCTTCCAATCGATGCCCCACTCGGGACCGTACTCGACGCTCATGAGCGTCAAGCCGTGCGGAACCGCCGTCGGCCCCGCCTTGGCCCGGTTGCGCGCCGCCAGGATGATTCCCATCTCCTCCGGCCTGCGCTTGCCCTCGCCGACCTGCATCAGCGTTCCGGCGATGATTCTCACCATGTTATAGAGGAAGCCGTTGCCGGAGACGACAAGGCTGGCCTTGCCTCTTCCCTGCCCGATCTCTCCGTCGCCCCCGGGCTCCAGGTCGAGCCTCGCTTCGTACAGCGTGCGAACGTGATGAGGCTTCGTGGAGAGCGGGGACGTGAAGGAGGAGAAGTCGTGCTCGCCCAGCAGGTGCGCGAGTCCCTCCTGCATGGCCGAGAATCGAAGCGGCGCGGGATGGTGGAAAACATACTTCCGGTCGAACACATCCGGGAACCGGCAGCTCGTGATCGCGTACTTGTACGTCTTGCGGATCGCCGATCTTCTCGAATGGAAGGCAAGCGGCACCTCGACGGCGGCGCGCACGACAATATCGTCGGGAAGCCGGGTATTCAGGGCCAGCGCCCAACGCTCAGCAGGGATCTTCGATTCCGTGTGGAAGTGAACAACCTGCCCGGCCGCATGAACGCCGGCATCCGTGCGCCCGGAGCCGTGAATCTTCAGCTTCTCGCCGGTGAGCGCCCGAATGGCATCCTCGAGATGATCCTGCACGGTATTGCCGCCGGGCTGGCTCTGATACCCGTAATAGCCGGTCCCGTCATACGAGACAAGCATGCAGATATTGCGCAACATAAATCACCCCCCAAAAGTGACGTTAGGCTCCGGAGATTATTCCGATTACTTTTGGGGGAGCCCCCATAAACCCTTCTCCAACAAAAAAAGGATGACCCGAAGACGAAGTTCGGCCCATCCTTTCTTGTTCCGGTTTTACGCGCGATCTACGAGCTCGAGATACACCATCGGGGCGGAGTCGCCGCGACGTGGTCCAAGCTTCAAGATGCGAGTGTATCCGCCCGGACGCTCCGCGTAGCGCGGCGCCAAATCGGAGAACAACTTCTGGATGGCGTCTTGATCGCCGTTCAGGGTCTCCCGACGCACGAATGCTGCTACTTGACGACGAGCGTGCAGATCGCCGCGCTTAGCGAGCGTGATCAGCTTCTCGGCGATCGAGCGAACTTCCTTGGCTTTAGCCTCGGTCGTTTGAATCCGCTCGTACAGGAACAGGTCGGTTACCAGGTCACGGAAGAGAGCCTTCCGAGCGCTGGAATCGCGACTCAGTTTTTGGTAAGCCATCGTTTTCCCTCCTTGCTGTATATTCCAATGCGCTTGTTTATTCTTCGATACGTAAACCGAGTCCGAGCTCCTCGAGCTTCTCTTGAACTTCTTCCAAGGACTTGCGGCCCAGGTTGCGGACCTTCATCATGTCCTCTTCGGACTTCGTGATCAGCTCTTGCACGGTATTGATACCGGCGCGCTTGAGGCAGTTGTAGGAACGGACGGAGAGATCGAGCTCTTCGATTGTCATCTCGAGCACCTTCTCCTTCTTGTCCTCTTCCTTCTCCTTCATCGTCTCGGTGTCCTTGGCCTCGTCCGTTAGTCCGACGAACAACGACAAGTGATCCGTAAGGATCTTCGCGCCCAGACTGACCGCTTCTTCCGGTCGAATACTTCCGTCGGTCCACACTTCGAGCGTGAGCTTGTCATAGTTGGTAACTTGGCCGACGCGGGTGTTTTCGACTCGGTAGTTGACGCGGGTAATAGGCGTGTAGATCGAGTCGACCGGAATGACTCCAATCGGCTGATCTTCCTTCTTGTTGCGATCCGCCGGGACATAACCGCGTCCCTGTCTGGCAAAAATGCGCATGTGAAGGCGCGCACCGGAAGCCAGGGTTGCGATGTGCAGATCCGGATTAAGGATCTCCACGTCGCTGTCCGCCCGAATGTCTCCGGCCGTCACGACTCCTTCGCCTTCTGCATCAATCTCGAGCACTTTCTCCTCGTCAGAATGAATCTTCAGCGACAGCCGCTTCAGATTGAGGATAATTTCCGTTACATCCTCAATGACGCCCGGAACGGTAGAGAATTCATGAAGAACGCCGTCTATCTGAACCGAGATGACGGCGGCGCCCGGAAGGGACGACAGCAGAATACGACGGAGGGAGTTCCCCAGCGTCATGCCGTAGCCGCGTTCCAGCGGCTCCACGACAAAACGACCGTACTTCTTATCCTCTTGAATCTCGACGGACTCGATTTTCGGCTTCTCGATCACAATCACAACCATAACCCTCCTTCAAAACGTCGCTTGCTGCGCTGACGTTGCCGATTGTTTACCCTGTAAAGCCGACGGTCCCAAGGTACCTTGTTAATCGCTCTTACGGTCATGCCAATAGGGTAAACCATGTAGTATGTCTAAGCAATACAACCATTATTCACAAGTTGCTGTTGTTTGATACCACACGGCAAGTGTTATACGCGGCGACGCTTCGGAGGACGGCAGCCGTTGTGAGGGATCGGCGTTACGTCCTTGATCATGCTAACTTCAAGGCCAGCGGCTTGAAGGGAACGGATAGCCGCTTCGCGGCCTGCGCCAGGACCCTTAACCATGACTTCAACGACACGCATGCCATGCTCCATCGCTGCGCGAGCAGCAGACTCGGCTGCCATCTGCGCTGCGAACGGAGTGCTCTTACGCGAACCCTTGAAGCCCAGGTTGCCGGAGCTCGCCCAGGAGATCGCGTTGCCGTGCGGATCCGTGATCGTCACGATCGTGTTGTTGAACGTCGAACGGATGTGTGCTACGCCCGAATCGATGTTCTTCCGGTCACGACGCTTGGTGCGAACGACTTTCTTTCCTTTTGGTGCCATGCTTGTTATCCCCCCTTATTACTTCTTCTTGTTAGCTACCGTACGACGCGGGCCCTTGCGTGTGCGGGCATTTGTCTTCGTGCGTTGGCCGCGAACCGGCAGGCCGCGACGATGACGAACTCCGCGATAGCATCCGATTTCGATCAGACGCTTGATGTTTAGTGCGATATCACGACGAAGGTCGCCCTCGACTTTTACGCTCTTATCGATCCCTTCACGGATACGAGCAAGCTCATCTTCCGTCAGGTCGCGAACGCGAGTGTTAGGGTTGATATCGGCGCCAGCGATAATCTTCTGGGAAGTCGTTTTACCGATTCCGAAGATGTACGTAAGGGCGATTTCGACGCGCTTGTCGCGCGGAAGGTCAACACCAGCAATACGTGCCATGCTTTAAAGCACCTCCTCTTAGCCTTGTTTTTGTTTGTGTTTCGGATTCTCGCAGATAACCATCACGTTGCCTTTGCGCTTAATGACTTTGCATTTCTCGCAAATAGGCTTGACCGAAGGTCTCACCTTCATGATAATAACCTCCTTCAGAGTGCGATCGTAGTCTTGTGCGCCTTGGCGCCGCGTTCGATCGGCACGAGTGGTACGGCAGATCGGACGAACTATTTGCGGTAGGTAATCCGGCCTCGCGTCAAATCGTAAGGCGACAGTTGGATAACCACTTTATCTCCCGTCAGAATGCGGATGAAGTGCATCCGCAGCTTGCCGGAGACGTGGGCCAGAATTTGGTGTCCATTCTCGAGTTCCACGCGGAACATCGCATTCGGCAGCGGCTCGATGACCGTTCCTTCCACCTCAATGACGTCCTCTTTGGCCACGGTCATTCTCCTTTCTCTTCAGCATGCGCTTCGATCGATCTTCGGGCATTCGCGATTGCGAACCGGAGCTTGCCGTTGGTGACTCGCCCGGTCTCTTGAAGACTTCTTAGGACTTCCTCGCTTGCCGCCCCGATCGGCTCGAGATGCAGCACATTTTTGCGTTTGGGCCGATCGAAGCGACGTCTGTCGCCGTCGGCCACGAGTGCGAATCGCTCGTCTTCGAGAGCGATGACGACCGACCATTCGCCCTCGTCTTTCCCCCGCCGGATTCTCACGATATCTCCGGGAGACAACCTTGCGTATTCAGCCACTTCGAATCACCTAAGCTTCCGTACGAGTGAGGATCTCGTACCCGGACTCCGTTACGGCAACCGTATGTTCGAAGTGTGCGCATAGGGAGCCGTCCACCGTGACAACCGTCCAGTTATCGGAGAGCGTCCGAACATAACGTTCTCCGATGTTGACCATCGGCTCGATCGCCAGCACCATGCCGGGCTTCAGCCGCGGTCCCCGATCCGGAGGCCCGTAGTTCGGAATTTGCGGTTCCTCGTGCAGTTCGGTTCCGACGCCGTGACCGACGTATTCGCGAACGACCGACATCCCCGCACCTTCGATAACTTTCTGAATCGCGTTCGAGATCGTGAACAGACGAACGTCAGGCCGAACGAGCTCCAAGCCGGCATACAGCGACGCTTCCGTCACGTCGAGCAGCCTCTGCGCTTCTTCGCTGATCGTCCCGACGCCATAGGTCCACGCGGAATCGCCGTGATATCCCTTGTACTGAGCGCCGATGTCGATACTGATGATATCGCCCTCTACGAGCTTCCGCTTGCCGGGGAACCCATGAACGAGCTCCTCGTTCACAGAAGCGCATATGCTGGAGGGGAATCCGTTATAGCCTTTGAAGGAAGGGGTTGCGCCTTGACTGCGGATGTAGTCGTCGGCGATCCGATCCAACTCCCCCGTCGTGATGCCTGGCACGACCGCCTGCTTCATCAGGCGATGCGTCTCGGCTACGATTCGGCCGGCTTCTCGCATCAAGATCAATTCCGATTCGGATTTGCACACGATCATGGCTGGTTACCCTCTCAGGAGAGAACCGATTTCGGCCGTAACCGCGTCGATATCCTTCTCCCCGTCCACTTCCCGGAGCAAGCCTTTGTTGCCGTAGTACTCGAGCAGCGGTGCTGTCTTGCTTGTATACTCGTCAAGCCGGGTTCCGACCTTCTCCTCCGTATCGTCGGAGCGCTGGTACAGCTCTCCACCGCACTTGTCGCAAGTACCTTCTTGCTTCGGCGGGTTGAACAACACATGGTAGGTGGAGCCGCAGGAGCGGCAGATCCGTCTTCCCGTCAGGCGGGCCAGCAGGAAGCTGCGGTCCACCTTCAGGTTGATGACGTGGTCGATCTTGCGCCCCGTGTCGGCGAGCATCTGATCGAGCGCTTCGGCTTGAGCAAGCGTGCGGGGGAACCCGTCGAGCAGGAAGCCCGTCTTGCAGTCGTCCGAAGCGAGACGATCGCGAACGATTCCATTCGTCACTTCGTCCGGAACAAGAAGACCTTGGTCAATGTAGCCCTTGGCTTCCAGTCCGATCGGAGTGCCTTCTTTGATCGCCAAGCGGAAAGCGTCGCCGGTCGAGATGTGCGGCACGCCGAACTGTTCGACGATCCGTTCGGCCTGCGTGCCCTTCCCGGCGCCAGGAGGCCCCATAAACAAAATGTTCATTGTTGTTCCTCCCAAGGCAAGTTACTTGTTGATGAATCCCTTGTAATGTCTCTTGATCAACTGGCTCTCGACCTGCTTCATCGTCTCGAGGGCAACGCCGACGAGGATGAGGAGCGAAGTACCGCCAAGCTGTACCGTCTTCGGAAGGCCGAAGGCCGAGCCGAAGATAACCGGCAGAATCGAGATCACTGCAAGGAATACGGCCCCCGCCAGAGTGATGCGGGTAATTACCTTCATCAAGTAGCCGGACGTCGGCTTGCCCGGGCGAATGCCTGGGATGTAGCCGCCGTTCTTCTTCATGTTGTCCGCCAACTGTTGCGGGTTGAACTGAACGAACGTGTAGAAGAACGTGAATCCGACGATCAGCAGGATGTACAACACCATACCGAGCGGTTTGTTATAGTACAGGTTATTGATGATCCAGTTCGCCCAACTGTGACCCGCCCAGAATTGGGCGATCGTGATTGGGAACATGAGCAGCGAGGAAGCGAAGATGACCGGGATAACGCCGGCGCCATTGACCTTAAGAGGAATGTGCGTCGATTGTCCGCCGTACATCTTCTGTCCGACTACGCGCTTCGCGTATTGAACCGGGATCTTGCGAACCCCTTGCTGGATGAAGATAACGCCAACGATGATGAAGAGAACGACGATCGCGATGACAACGACCTTGATGATCGCCCAGAAGAGCTCTCCGTCGTTGTTCGCGAACTGGTCGCGATAGATGTCCTGCGCGTATTGCGGTACCCGCGATACGATTGCCGCGAACATCAGGATCGAGATCCCGTTGCCGATTCCCTTCTCGTTGATTTGTTCACCGAGCCACATCAGGAACGCGGTACCAGCCGTCAACACGATCGCAATCATGATGTAGGTGGCCCACGAGGGATCGAGGACCATATCGTTATTGTAGATTCGGTTGAATCCGATCGATGTTGCGAAGGCCTGGATCAGACCCAGGATGACCGTCCCGTAGCGTGTGACCTGCGCCAGCTTGCGCTTGCCGTTCTCGCCTTCTTTAGCCCATTCCGCGAACTTCGGAATAACGTCCATCGACAGAAGCTGAACGATAATCGAAGCCGTGATGTAAGGCATGATCCCCAGGGCGAAGATGGAGAATTGGAACAGAGCGCCGCCGGAGAACGTGTTGAGAAGGCCGAAGAGCTCGTTGCCTTGCTCGTTGACAGCCTCAAGCACGCTTTTGTCAATGTTCGGAACCGGAATGAAAGAACCTACGCGATAGACAAGCAGGATGAAAAGGGTAAACAGGATCCTCTTGCGAAGGTCCTCTACTTTCCAAATGTTGGAGACGGTCGCGAACATTAGATCACCTCGGTTTTACCGCCGGCGGCCTGAATTTTAGCTACTGCGGACTCAGAGAACTTGTGAGCCTTAACGGTCAGCGCTACCGTCAGTTCGCCGGCGCCCAGAATCTTGATTCCGTCTTTCGGGTTCTTCACGATCCCTTGAGAGAGCAGAAGCTCAGGCGTTACTTCCGTACCAGCAGCGAATCCGTTCAGTTGTTCCAGGTTTACGATCGCATGTTCAGTAGCGAAGCGATCGTTGTTGAAGCCGCGCTTCGGCAAACGACGGTACAGAGGGTTCTGACCGCCTTCGAATCCGGGACGAACACCGCCGCCGGAACGGGCGTTTTGACCTTTGTGACCGCGAGTGGACGTCTTGCCCATACCGCTGCCGATGCCGCGACCGACGCGCTTGCGGCTGAACTTGGACCCTTCGGCAGGAGAAAGTTCATGCAATTTCATCGTTCGTCGCACCTCCTTGAGTGATTTGCTCTTGCGAATAAATCTTATACTTCTTTAACTTCAACCAGGTGGCTGACGGCATTAACCATGCCGCGAATGGCCACATTATCTTCTTTGACGACAGTGGAGTTCACCTTGCGGAGACCCAGAGATTGCACCGTCGCGCGTTGAACCTCAGGACGGCCAATCAGACTGCGCTTGAGGGTGATTTGCAGTTTCGCCATTTCGTACCCCTCCTTAACCTAACAGCTCTTCCACGGATTTACCGCGGAGCTTCGCTACGTCTTCGGCGCGCTTCAGTCGGGAAAGTCCCTCCAACGTCGCGTTAACCATGTTAATCGAGTTGGAAGAGCCGAGCGATTTCGTCAAAATGTCACCGACTCCAGCGAGTTCGAGCACCGCGCGGACAGGTCCGCCCGCGATAACGCCCGTACCTTCCGATGCCGGTTTCAGCAGCACTTTGCCGGCGCCGAAGTGTCCCGTAACGGCGTGCGGAATGGTCTTGCCGACCAGCGGAACGTAAATCAGATTTTTCTTCGCATCGTCGATGCCTTTGCGAATCGCGTCAGGAACTTCGCCTGCTTTGCCGATTCCTGCGCCAACCCAGCCTTTGCCGTCGCCGACAACGACGAGTGCGCTGAAGCTGAACCGGCGACCGCCCTTGACGACTTTGGCAACGCGGTTGATCTGGACCATCTTTTCAGTCAGTTCCAATGTGTTTGGATCTACACGCAAGTCGTTTACCCTCCTTGTTCGAAAATTTAAAGTTAGAACTGGAGACCAGCTTCGCGAGCTGCATCAGCCAGAGCCTGGATACGTCCATGGTACAAGTAGCCGCCGCGATCGAACACGACGTTCTCGTAGCCCTTCTCCTTAGCGCGCTTGGCGATCAGTTCGCCAACCTTGCCGGCAGCTTCGACGTTGCCGCCGTTGCCGATCGAAGCAGCGAGTTCCTTGTCGACCGTCGAAGCGGCTGCCAGGGTAACACCCTTGACATCGTCGATCAGTTGAGCGTAGATGTGCTTCGAGGAACGGAACACGGACAGGCGCGGACGCTCGTTCGTGCCGGTAATCTTCTTGCGTACACGGAGGTGACGCTTCAGGCGGGCCTTGTTCTTGTCGCCTTTGGTAATCATGTCGAGAACTCTCCTTAACGGTTGCATCTGGGCAGCCTCCGATGCGCTTCTTAAGCCACCCGCAACTTCGTTTTATTATTTCTTCTTGCCGGCCTTGCCTTCCTTGCGGAGGATGCGCTCGCCTTCGTACTTGATGCCTTTGCCCTTGTAAGGCTCCGGCGGACGAACTTCGCGAACCTTGGCAGCGATGGAGCCTACGGCTTCCTTGTCGATGCCCTTGATGATGATCCGGTTCTGAGCCGGAACTTCGAATTCGATTCCGTTCTCCGGAATGAATTCAACCGGGTGGGAGTAACCGACGTTCAGCACGAGCTTCTCGCCCGACTTGCTTGCGCGGTAACCTACGCCAACCAGTTCAAGGTTCTTCGAGTAGCCTTCCGTTACGCCGCTGACCATGTTGGCGACGACACTGCGCGTCGTGCCGTGCAGGGAGCGATGCAGCTTGTGATCGGATGGTCTCTCAACGTTGATAACGTTCGCTTCGATCGTTACCTTCATATCTTTGTGCAGCTCACGAGACAAAGTTCCCTTAGGGCCTTTGACCGTAATCTTGTTGTTGTCCAGGTTCACGTCCACGCCGTTAGGCACCTGGATCGGTTTACGTCCGATACGGGACATGGGTACACCTCCTAACTTGTACGGGTTCTATTACCAAACGTAGCAGAGCACTTCGCCGCCGGACTTCCCTTGACGGGCTTCCTTGTCGGTGATGATGCCTTGGGATGTAGAGATGATCGCGATGCCGAGGCCGCCCAGTACGCGAGGTACTTCGTTCGACTTCGTGTATACGCGCAGGCCTGGCTTGCTAATGCGCTTGAGGCCCGTAATGACACGCTCGTTGTTCGGTCCGTACTTCAAGAAGATACGGATCAACCCTTGCTTGTTGTCCTCTACGTATTCAGCGTCACGGATGAACCCTTCACGCTTGAGGATTTCTGCGATTTGCTTCTTCACTTTAGACGCAGGCAGTTCTACCGTCTCGTGACGCACCAGATTCGCGTTGCGAATGCGCGTAAGCATATCTGCAATGGGATCAGACATAACCATGGGGTAAACCTCCTTCCCGAACTAGGCTGATTACCAGCTCGCTTTTTTAACGCCAGGAATCTGGCCTTTATATGCCAACTCACGGAAACAAATCCGGCAAATCTTGAACTTTCGCAATACGGAGTGCGGACGTCCGCAACGTTCGCACCGCGTGTAAGCACGGACTTGGAACTTCGGCGGGCGCTGTTGCTTGATCTTCATCGACGTTTTTGCCACTTGCTTTCACACCTCCCAATGGGTCCCTTGGTTCTTAAGGCCAGGTGGGCGACGTCACTTCGTGAACGGCATGCCCAGTTGGGTCAGCAGTTCACGCGCTTCTTCGTCCGATTTTGCCGTCGTTACGATAACGATATCCATCCCGCGGATCTTGTCGACCTTGTCGTACTCGATTTCCGGGAAGATGAGCTGTTCCTTCAACCCGAGCGTGTAGTTGCCGCGTCCGTCGAACGCCTTGCTCGATACGCCGCGGAAGTCGCGTACGCGCGGGAGAGAGATGTTGAACAGCTTGTCGAGGAAGTAGTACATGCGGTCGCCGCGCAGCGTGACCTTCGCACCGATCGGAGCATTCTCGCGAAGGCGGAAGCCTGCAATGGACTTCTTCGCACGGGTGATGACCGGCTTCTGACCGGCGATCTTCTGCAGATCTTCAACGGCCGTATCCAGAACCTTGGAGTTCTGAACCGCGTCGCCTACGCCCATGTTGATGACAACCTTCTCGATCTTCGGCACTTGCATGACCGACTTGTAGCTGAACTTCTGCATCAGAGCAGGAGTAATTTCATTTTGGTAACGTTCTTTCATTCTTGCTGCCATTTGTCACAGTGACCTCCTTTCCGTCTTGACTGCGATTAGTCGATTTCTTGGCCAGAACGCTTAGCGATCCGAACTTTCGCGCCATTCTCAAGCACCTTGTAGCCGATGCGGGTTGCCTTGCCGGTCTTCGGATCCACGTGCATGACGTTGGATGCGTGGATCGGAGCTTCCTGCTCGATGATACCGCCTTGTTGGTTGTTCACGCTCGGGCGGGTATGCTTCTTCACCATATTGACGCCTTCGACGAGAACGCGGTTCTCGCGAGGGTAAGCGGCGATGACGCGACCCTTCTTGCCTTTATCCTTGCCGGAGATGACGATGACGTTATCGTCCTTCTTCACGTGCAGCTTATTGTTATGCGATTCAAGCACTTTTTTCAAACGGGGCATGGGTACACCTCCTTGAGTGTTTCTCCATGAGCATCAGCCGGATTACAGAACTTCCGGAGCCAGGGAAATGATTTTCATAAAGTCACGGTCGCGAAGTTCGCGAGCGACTGGTCCAAAGATACGTGTGCCGCGCGGGCTCTTGTCTTCTTTGACGATAACGGCTGCGTTCTCGTCGAACGCGATATAGGAACCATCTTTACGACGCACCGAACGCTTCGTGCGGACGATTACGCACTTAACGACATCGCCCTTCTTGACAACGCCGCCTGGTGTTGCTTGTTTGACGGAAGCAACGATCAGATCGCCGATGTGTCCGACGCGACGTCCCGTACCGCCAAGCACGCGAATGCACATCAGTTCCTTAGCACCGGAGTTGTCGGCAACGGCCAATCTCGTAAACGGTTGAATCATCGTTAGGTCCTCCTTTCAGTTACGGGTGAGGTCGCGTTACAGAATAACGGCTTTCTCGGTGATTTCGACAAGGCGCCAGTTCTTGTCCTTCGACAGCGGGCGGGTCTCCATGATCTTCACGGTATCGCCGATCTTCGCGTCGTTGTTCTCGTCGTGAGCCTTGAACTTCTTCGTATACTTGATGCGCTTGTGGTACAGGCTGTGCTTCTTGTACGTCTCAACAGCCACCACGATCGTTTTGTCCATCTTGTCGGAGACGACCTTGCCGATCTGCACCTTACGGTTGTTGCGTTCGCTCATTGCAAATCCTCCTTCCCGGAAGCGTCTTCGGGGTATTTATTCGGGGGTTAGCCGATGCCGAGTTCGCGCTCGCGCAAAATGGTTTTGGCCCGGGCAATCTCCTTGCGCAGCTCGCTGATGCGGTGCGGGTTGTCCAGTTGGCCGGTTGCCAGTTGGAAACGGAGGTTAAACAGTTCTTCCTTAAAGCCGGCGACCTTCTGCTCGATCTCGACGGACGTCAGGTTACGGAACTCACTGCCCTTCATTCGCTTCACCACCCAGTTCTTCACGTTTCACAAACTTCGTCTTGATTGGCAGCTTGTTGGCTGCAAGACGCATCGCTTCACGTGCAACTTCCTCGGATACGCCTGCCAGCTCGAACATAACCTTGCCCGGCTTTACAACGGCTACCCACTTCTCGACGTTACCTTTACCGCTACCCATCCGGACTTCAAGAGGCTTCTGGGTGATCGGCTTATCTGGGAATACCTTGATCCATACCTTACCGCCACGCTTGATGTAACGAGTCATGGCAATACGAGCGGCTTCGATCTGGCGGTTCGTTACCCAAGAAGGCTCTTGAGCTTGAAGGCCGAATTCGCCGAAGCTTACTTCCGTGCCGCCTTTGGCGCGGCCCTTCATCTTCCCGCGGTGCTGCTTGCGGTGTTTGACGCGTTTAGGGACCAACATGATCAGTTGCCTCCTTCCTGAGCGACTCTCTTCTTCTTGGCCGGAAGGACTTCGCCGCGGTAGATCCAAACCTTGACGCCGATGCGACCGTAGGTCGTGTGCGCTTCAGCCGTTCCGTAGTCGATGTCGGCACGCAGCGTATGCAGCGGAACCGTTCCTTCGCTGTAGCCTTCCGTACGTGCGATTTCGGCGCCGCCGAGGCGACCGCTAACCGACGTCTTGATGCCCTTCGCGCCTTGGCGCAGAGTGCGTTGGATCGCTTGCTTCATCGCACGGCGGAACGAAGTACGGCGTTCCAATTGTTGAGCGATGCCCTCTGCTACGAGGATAGCGTCCAGCTCCGGATTCTTGATCTCGGAGATGTTGATGTGAACCTTCTTGCCGCCCGTCAGCTTCGTGAGCTGGCCGCGGATAACTTCCACTTCCGCGCCGCCCTTGCCGATAACCATGCCCGGCTTGGCGGTGTGAATGGTAACGTTGACGCGGTTGGCTGCGCGTTCGATTTCGAAGCGCGATACCGAGGCGTCCTTCAGCTTATTTTTGAGGAATTCGCGGATTTTGACATCCTCCATCAGAAGGGTGCCGAAGTCCTTGTCAGCGTACCACTTGGATTCCCAATCGCGGATAACGCCGATGCGAAGACCGACCGGATTTACTTTTTGACCCACACGTTGTCCCTCCTTATTTTTCGGATACGACCAGCGTAATATGACTGGACCGCTTGAAGATGCTGAACGCGCGACCCTGGGAACGAGGCTGGAACCGTTTCATGGTTGGGCCTTCATTGACATAAGCCTGGGAGATCACCAGCTTATTCACGTCCAGTTGGTAGTTATGCTCAGCGTTGGCCACAGCAGAGTTCAGCAGCTTCTCCAGAACCGGAGATGCGGAACGCGGAGTGTGGCGCAGGATGGCGATCGCTTCGCCAACCTTCTTGCCGCGGATCAAGTCAACGACCAGTCTGACTTTGCGGGCCGGGATGCGAATATTGCTCGCAACGGCTTTCGCTTCTTGAGACATCGATGTACCTCCTCTCTTACGTTACGTGCACGAGTTGCCGGACACAGACGCTATTAGCGCTTGCCCGTCTTCTTATCGTCGTCGGTGTGTCCCTTGTACGTACGCGTTGGAGCGAACTCACCGAGCTTATGACCGACCATGTCTTCCGTCACGTAGACCGGAACATGCTTGCGGCCGTCGTATACAGCGAACGTGTGTCCGACGAACTGCGGGAAAATCGTCGAGCGGCGGGACCACGTCTTAATTACGACTTTCTTGCTGCCTTCGTTAAGCACTTCTACCTTCTTGAACAGGTAGTCGTCCACGAAAGGCCCCTTCTTCAAGCTGCGACCCATGGTAAAATCCTCCCTTCAACCGATTGTGAGGGTAGGCCGTTATCGCCACCCGGCGTACGGCCCTTACTTGCGACGACGTACGATATATTGGCTCGAGGCCTTCTTCTTCTTGCGGGTCTTGTAACCGAGCGTCGGCTTGCCCCAAGGAGACATCGGGGACTTGCGGCCGATCGGAGCGCGGCCTTCGCCACCACCGTGCGGGTGATCCACCGGGTTCATGACGACACCGCGAACGACCGGGCGCTTGCCCAGGTTGCGATTGCGTCCTGCTTTACCGATGTTGATCAGCTCGTGGTCTGGGTTGCCGACGGAGCCGACCGTAGCGCGGCATTGCTTCAGGATCTTGCGGATTTCGCCGGAAGTCAGACGGATCGTTACATAGTGCTCTTCCTTACCGAGCAATTGAGCTTCCGTGCCGGCTGCGCGAACCAGTTGTCCGCCCTTGCCCGGCTTCAGCTCGATGTTGTGGATAACCGTACCGACCGGAATGTTCTCCAGCGGAAGCGCGTTGCCAACCTTGATGTCGGCCTCGGCGCCGGATACGATCTCGTCGCCAACCTTCAGGCCCTTAGGAGCGATGATGTAGCGCTTCTCTCCGTCCAGGTAGTTGATCAGAGCGATGTAAGAAGTACGGTTCGGATCGTATTCGATCGAAGCAACGCGTCCAGGAACGCCGTCCTTGGTACGCTTGAAGTCGATAATCCGATACTTGCGCTTATGACCGCCGCCTTGGTGACGAACCGTGATCTTGCCTTGGTGGTTGCGTCCGCCGCGCTTGGACAGAGGCGCGAGAAGCGATTTCTCGGGTGTAGAAGTCGTTACTTCTTCAAAAGTAGACATCGTCATTTGACGACGGCTTGGCGATGTCGGCTTAAACTTTTTAATTGCCACTTGGTTTCCCTCCTTACCTTAGAGACTGGTTATACCGATGCTTCGAAGAATTCGAGCGGCTTGCTGCCTTCGGCCAATTGCACGATCGCTTTCTTCCATTCCGACGTGTAGCCGGAGTGGCGTCCGTAGCGGCGCGGCTTGGCAGGCATACGAAGCGTATTGACGCTTGCAACCTTGACGCCGAAGATGGCTTCAATGGCAAGCTTGATTTCGGTTTTGTTGGCTCTGAGATCCACTTCGAACACGTACTTCAGTTGTTCGATGAACTCACTCGTGCGCTCGGTAATGACCGGACGCTTGATAATATCGCGAGGGTTTTTCATTACGCGAACACCTCCTCGACTTTGGCGACCGCATCCTTGGTGATGATAAGCTTATCATGCACCATGATGTCGAGCACGTTGATTCCCGTTGCGGAGACGAACTTCACTCCAGGAATGTTGCGTGCGGACAGCGCCACATTGTCCTCGTAGTCGGCCGTTACGACCAGAGCCTTACGCTCGACCTTGAGGTTATTCAGGATTGCTGCAAACTCCTTCGTCTTCGGAGTTGCGAGGCTCAGTTGATCCAGAACGATGATCTCGTTCCCGATAACCTTGCTCGACAGCGCCGACTTGATCGCCAGACGGCGAACCTTGCGAGGAAGCTTGAAGCCGTAGCTGCGCGGAGTCGGTCCGAAGACGATACCGCCGCCCTTCCATTGCGGGGAACGGATCGAGCCCTGACGAGCGCGGCCGGTACCCTTCTGCTTCCACGGTTTGCGACCGCCGCCGCGAACTTCGGAACGGCCCTTGGTCTTGTGCGTACCTTGACGTACGGAAGCTTGTTGCAGAACGATTGCGCTGTGCAGAACATGAGTATTCGGGTTGACGCCGAAGATGTTCTCCGCCAGTTCAAGCTCGCCTACTTGGCTGCCGCTTACGTTGTATACAGAAACTTTTGGCATGAGAGTGGTCCTCCTTTCTTGAACAGTTCTTATTTCTTGACCGCTGCGCGGACTTTGAGGTAGCTGTTGCGAGCGCCAGGAACGGAGCCCTTGATCAGAAGCACATTGCGTTCGGTATCTACCTTGACGATCTCCAGGTTCTGAACCGTGATCGTCTCGGAACCGAGACGGCCGTGCATCTTCTTGCCCTTCGGCACGCGGTTGGCGTCGCGAATCGTTGCGAGCGAGCCGTTGCCGCGGTGGTACTTCGAACCGTGCGTCATCTTGCCGCGTTGGAAGCCCCAACGCTTGATGGCGCCTGCCGTACCCTTACCCTTGGAAATCCCCGTAACGTCAACAAACTCTCCCTCAGCAAATACGTCAACTTTGACTTCCGCACCGACCTCGAGGTCTTGCGAACCGCTGATTTCGCGAATGAAGCGCTTGGGGCCAGTGTTGGCTTTCTTAGCGTGACCGATAGCCGGCTTGTTGGAGAGCTTCTCGCGCTTGTCGGCGAAGCCCAATTGAGCCGCTTCGTATCCGTCGTTCTCGGCAGTCTTAACCTGCAGAACAACGTTCGGAGTCGCTTCGACTACAGTGACCGGCACGACGCTTCCGTCGGCGGCGAACACTTGAGTCATTCCGATCTTACGTCCCAAGATTCCTTTCATGTTGACACCTCTTTTCCTTTACCAATGATCTGTTGATAACTATTAAAGCTTGATTTCGATGTCTACGCCGGACGGCAGGTCAAGACGCATCAGCGCATCTACCGTTTGCGGCGTCGGATTGACGATGTCAATCAAGCGCTTGTGCGTGCGCATTTCGAATTGCTCACGCGAATCCTTGTACTTGTGAACCGCGCGCAAGATCGTGATGACTTGCTTCTCGGTCGGCAGCGGGATCGGACCGGATACGCCGGCGCCCGTACGCTTAGCCGTTTCGACGATCTTCTCCGCGGATTGATCCAGGATTCGATGATCGTAAGCCTTCAAACGGATACGGATTTTTTGCTTTGCCATAGATAATTCCCTCCTTCATTCGCCCAATTTTGGAATCGGACATACTCCACGAGAATAACCCGACGAGCTCCCTCTAGCCACCCTATGGCAAAGGGGCCGGGTGTGTCGGCAACCTCTCGCATCATCGCACAGTCACAGACCAACATTCACTATTATAGCGATCTGCCCAGGCAATTGCAACAAATTTTTAATGTTTTCATGACAGCCGCCGGAGATCGTTCCGTTCGTCATCGGGCATGCTAGTCCCAACACATATTATATAGAAGAAACACGTTCAGACCGGTTCCTTCGGCACCGCTCCCGTCCCGCTCCGGCCCCCTTCCGCACCGATCCGAACAATGGATATTGCCGCCTCACTTATGCTATGATTCAGGTTGAACAAGATAACGTCTTCGGCGTGATCATTATAAGGAGGCCTTCCCCATTCATGCACTCTCATTCGCGCAAGTCAATCCCGCTTCTGCTCGCTGCGATCGCCCTGATCTCCGTCCTCCTCGCGGGGTGCGGCAACGATAATAAGAAGGCTGGCGCCCCGAGCGGCAGCGTCGATCCGAACGCCAGTCACCCGGTCGTAACCATCGAGATGGACAGCGGCAAGATCATCAAGGCGGAGCTTTATCCGGAAGTCGCCCCGATCACCGTCAACAACTTCATCTCCCTGGTCCAAAAAGGTTTTTATGACGGATTAACGTTCCATCGATTATATGCCGGCTTCATGATCCAGGGCGGCGATCCCGACGGCAACGGCACCGGCGGTCCCGGCTACTCGATCAAGGGAGAATTCGCGAACAACGGCGTCACAAACAAGCTGCTTCACGAACCGGGGGTTCTGTCGATGGCCCGTTCGACCTCCCCGGACAGCGCCGGGTCCCAATTCTTCATTATGGTCAGCACGGTCGATTCGCTCGATACGCTGTATGCCGCCTTCGGCAAGGTAACGGAAGGATTGGACGTCGTGGAAGAACTGTCGAAGCAGCCTACCGTGGACAACGGATATGGCGAGCTGTCCAAGCCGGTCACCGCACCCGTCATGAAGAAGGTAACCGTCGATACGCTCGGCGTCGATTATCCGGAACCGGAGAAGATCACTTCCTGAGCATAAGCCCGGACAAACCTTCCTAAATAGACGTCCTGCCGAGCAGGAATCTCCGACTTCTTCGTGCTACGATTGCTGTATCTCGAACGAATGGAGGAGATCGAATGATCCGTCAGCCTCGGTTCGGCATACAAGGCCCCGTGTTGGCCTGGAACGATCCCTGGAATGCGGAAGCTTCAATGACCGTTATGCGAACCGGCACCGGACGAATGATTCCCGCCCAGGAGCCGGACATCGCCCCAGGAGCGTATACATCGGCGCTTAAGGAGCTTGGCGCCGAATTTTATGTGCATCACTTGTTCCCTGACATGCGGGAGCTGCCCGAATTAATTGAAGACTGCCGACGAACGGGTCTCGGACTTGTGATCGGCAACGAATACGGCAATATCAACGGTCCGTGGGCGGATGAGACCAACCGCTACGACATTCCCCGTGAGGCTCTTGAGCCGCTTCTTCGGAGCGGTGTGCTGGAAGCTCTATTATACGACGAACCGGAGCATCTTCAGATCAATGCAAGCCAATACCGCAAGCGGGACTGGCTTCCGCATTGGGGCCGATTGCAAGCGACTACCTTAAGAGAAGCGAACGAGCGGTTCACAGATCAGGTATCGAAGTGTCTGGCTTCGCTCCGGAAGGCTAATGCCGGCGAGCTTCCCGTTCTGGCCGAGCAAGTATTCCCGACTCTGTTCCACAGTCACGCCCGAGCCGGCATGACGCCTACGCCCAAGATCATGAAGGAATCGTTCCATGCTCTCCAGCTCGGAACCGCGCTAGGAGCGGCGAAGCAGTATCATAAGGGCCTCTGGGTCTGCGCCGATCTGTGGGGCCCGGACACGGGACCGTGGTTGACGCGGGTCCCCGGCTTCCCTGGCCATTCGCCCGCCGAATTCGCTTCCGCGCTGCGTCTCGGTTATCATATGGGACCTTCTCACCTATTCACGGAGAATGTCGACGGACTTCTGCGAATGAACGAAGCCGGGAAGCCGGAGGCGACCGAGTTCGGTGAAGAGTGGCGGCAATTCGTTAAAGACTACGTACCCGCGAACCCGTTGCCGTACGATCATCGGCAGGCACGCGCCGATATCGCGATTGTCCATTCCGACGACAGCAACTATGGCCAGAACGAACGTCCATACGGCATTCGGGAGCTGCCGATGGCGGAGAGCAGCCAATCCGTCTTCCATGCCTGGCATCTGGCGACGCACGGAGCCATCCCCCTTCATGGAAGCTGCCTGCATATCCCGGGCTTCCACTTCCCGCGCCATGCGCTGCAATTCGCCCCTGACTTCATTCGCTACCCGCTGCGGGAGGGCGTTCCCGATAGGGCCTACGGCAAGCCGATCCATCCGCTCTTCCAGCCGGCGAACAGTGTACTTGCCTTCGACGCCTACGCCGATGAAGAGGCGCTGGGTTCTCCATCTCTCCTTATTCTGACCGGCAGTTATATCAGCGAGGAGACACTGTCCGCTTGCGTGAAGCTCGCCGCTCTGGGAACCGATGTCATTGCCTGCGAATGGCTGCTGCCTCGGGAGCTTCGCCATCCGCGCCGCTTCGCCGGAGGAGGCGTCTGGCTGCCGACCGATCATTTGCTGAACGACGCGGCCCGGGAGTTGGCCGCTCCCCATCTCGGCTCGCCCGGTCTATGGAGGCAGCGATTCGGAGATCATGCGGTTCGCATATCGCCCGCAGATGACGAAGGCTTCTCGCTCCACCTTGAAGTGGAATGAGAAGCCCGATGGCGAGCATTCAGCTCATGCAGAGCAGAGGAAGGCCAGTCAAGCTTTATTGCTCCTGAATTTCCGCCTCCGGTCTGACTTCGTAAAGCAAGCCTTTCTTCGTCTCAATCGTCTGCTCGGTTGCCGGCTCGGCCGTCAGCGTCGAGCCAGAACGGGCGCACAGCAGCCGGAACGGCTGCCCGGCCGCAACCCGCAGCAGCCGATCTGCCGATGATAGAAGGAAGGCTCGCTTCAGTCTCCCTTGCTCCCACTCGATATCGACGGTAAAGCCGCCTCTCGCCTTCGCCCCTGCGAGCTCGCCCTCCGGCCAGGCGTCAGGCAAGGCGGGGAGCAGTTCGATTGTCCCTTCGTGCGATTGAAGCAGCAGTTCGACGATGCCGGCGGCCGCTCCGAAGTTGCCGTCAATCTGGAACGGCGGATGCGCGTCGAACAGATTCGCGTAGACCCCTCCCCTGGTGAAGTCCATGACCCCGTCGTCTTCAACCGGGGAGAGCAGTCTGCGAATGAGCGCATAGGCTCGATTCCCTTCGCGAAGCCTCGCTCTTAGCGCGATTTTCCAAGCCAGGCTCCACCCGGTTCCTCCATCGCCCCGCAGCTCCATGCTCCGCCTTGCCGCTTCGTACAGATGAGCATGCCGATTCCGGCCCCAGGCTGAACCGGGATACAGATCGTATAAGTGCGAGACGTGCCGGTGCTCCTCGTCTTCGTCTTCGAAGTCATGGAACCACTCCTGAACGTTCCCGCGGCTCCCGATCTTCGCGGCCGGCAATTCAGTCAGCCTTGCTCGCAGCAGTGGCAGAAGCGGTTCCGACAGACCAAGAAGCTCGGCCGCGTCCACGCAATGAACAAACAATTCGCGAATGAGGCTGATGTCCATGGTGGAGGATACCGTAAGCGCCGGCGTCCTTCCGTCAGGCAGCCGGAAGCGGTGCTCCGGCGAGGTGGAGGGGTTGGTCCGATACATCCCCCGCCCGTCCGGCGTCAGCCAATCGAGGCAGAACAGGGCGGCTTGCCGCAGCACCGGATACGCCCTGGTTCGCAAGAACTCCTCGTCTCCCGTGAACAAGTAATGCTCCCACAGATGCGCGCAGAGCCACACCCCGCCCATCGGCCAATTCGCCCATAACGGATTGCCGTCCCCGTAATTGCCGGGAGGAGCGGATTGCCGCCACACGTCCGAATTGTGGTGTGCCGCCCACCCCTGACAGCCATAATGAATTCGCGCTGTCTCCTCTCCGGTAACGGACAGATCCTCCACGAATTGCAGCAGCGGCTCGTGGCATTCGCTCAGGTTCGTCGGCTCCGCCAGCCAATAATTCATCTGCAGGTTGATGTTAAGCGTATAATTGCAGCTCCAGATCGGACGAACGTGCTGATTCCAGATGCCCTGCAGATTGGCAGGCTGCGTTCCCGGACGCGAGGACGACAGGAGCAGATACCTGCCGTATTGCACGAACAGCGCGACAAGCTCCGCATCCTCCGCCCCGTGCTTCCAAAGCCGCTCGTCTGTCGTCGCTCTCCTTCGATCGTCGGACGGCACAGGTCCCAATCGGAGGCTGAAGCGGTCGAACAACGCCCGATACTCTCGCTCGTGCCGCCGCTTCAGCTCCGGGTACGGCTTCGCCAGCGCCTCCCGAAGACGGCTTGCCGCGAGCTCTCCCGGTGGAAACGATTCGCTGTCGGGCATCCGGTCGAAGCCGGCGAAGCTCGTTCCGGCAGTGAAGCCGAATAGCACCTCCGTCGCCCCCCGAATCCGAATGCCCGTATGATTGACGCTCACTTCGGCTCCCGAATCGGCCCGGCATGCCAATCTGCCTTCGAAGGAGACAGTGCGGCTTGCCGATTCAGGGTCGTACTTGATCGGCACCGGATCGAATGTATAATCGGGACTGACCTCGCTGGGGCAATCGCCCCGCACCGCATAATACGCTTCCTCCTGCGTTCCGTCGCTCCAGACTGTCGTCGACCGCAGCGGGCTGTCCAGCCATGCGGTCAGATCGAGCATGCCCGGCTTGCTGCTGACCAGACGGCAAACAAGCGCCTGATCGGGGCCCGATGCGAACAACTCGCGGGTGTAGGCAACGCCGCCAATCTCATAAGAGGTATTCGCGCAAGCCTTCTCCAGATCAAGCGAGCGCCGATAGCCGTCGGCGAAGTGGCCGTGATGGAAGCGGATATGCCAATCCCCCAGCGGCATGTACGCCTGGGTGTACGGCCCCATCATGCCCGCCTTGCTTAGCCGCTCCGCGTCCTCGTAGCGTTCCTCCAGAACGGCTCGGCGAACCTCGGCCAGCGCTTCAAGCGCACGAGGGTTGTTCCAGTCACGCGGATAACCCGACCACAGCGTATCCTCGTTCAGGGAGATAAGCTCCCTGTCGATTCCTCCGAACACCATGCCGCCAAGCCGGCCATTGCCGACAGGCAGCGCCTCGGTCCATGTCCGAGCCGGCCGATCATAAGCCAGTTCCATGCCCTTGAAGCCTCCTGCCATGTCTACAGTCCGTAATCGGCGACAACTTCCGCCAGACGAACCGGCTGCCCCCCGCGCTTGACGCTCCGGGTCATTGCCTCCATCAGCGCCAGCGTGCGAACGGCTTCCGCGGCATCCGGCAGCGGCGTCTCTCCCCGGTCCAGACAGTCGGCGAAGTGCTCGATGTAGTTTTGATACTCGCCGGCATGATGGCTCCTGTTCTCGAACCGGAAGTAGTAGGACTCCCTGTCGTGTAAGGAATGCACCTTCGGACCTTCTTCCGCGAAGTTCGTATAGTAAACCAGATTGGAATACTCGGCTCGAGAGACGCCCTCGGTGCCGCGAAGCACGCAGCCGATCTGCGACTGGGCATGCTGCCCGAGCGTCGGAAGCGCATAATCTCCGGCCAGAGTGGCGATCTGCCCCGCTTCGTTGCGGGCCGTGAAGCGCAGCGAATCCCATGCCTCCAGTCCGAAGGCGCGGGTATTCGCGCTCGTCAGCGCATAACCGGACACCTCCGAGACATCGGGGAGATACCAACGGACAAGATCGACCGCATGAATCATAAACCCGTAGAACCAACTGAAGCCTTGCTGCCGACTCCAGCCCTTGTCCAGGAACCAGCGCCCGTCCGTAATATAGTGCGCCTCCACCACGGACAGTTCTCCGTGCTTGCCCGCTTCGAAGTCGCTCCGCTGCCGAAGCATCGGCTCGAAGTATCGGGTGCTCTGCCCGATGAACAGCTTGCGATCGCTCTCGTTCATGAAGGCGAGCAGCTTCGCGGCGTCATCCAGCGAAGGCAGAACCGGCTTCGTGCAGATGACATGCTTGCCGGCCCGAATCGCCTGAACGATGTGCGTGAAGTGAAGCTGGTCAGGGGTATAGATCGCAATAACGTCAATCTCGTCGCTGTCCAGCATCTGTTCATATGACGTTGTCCAATGAGGGAATCCGAATTCCCGCTCCCGTTGTCTGCACAGTTCCTCGTTCAAATCGCATACCTGCTTCAACTCCCATCGTTCGCTTTGCAGCGCAGCCGACATGATGCTGCGCCCCTCGCCCAGACCGATAACACCCATCCGATAGGTTTGCTTCATGATGATCTCCTCCCGCTTCCTCAATAAGGCTTAGCGCTTGCTCTTGCTTTGGACACAGGCGCTTCTACTTCAAGAACAGCTCGATAACCGGAATAATTGCCTTCGGCTTCTTCACCGGCAATTGCAGCGTCAGCATACTCGCCGGGCGCCCTTCATCGAACGCTCCCGCTTCCATCGTGAGCCGCTTCTCTCCCTCGATCATAATAATTTCGGACGCATCATCCAGCAGCTGCGCATATTCGACCTTCCCCGAGAAGCCCTCCAGATGAAGCTGCTTAAACGGCCAAGCGAACAAATGCAGATACAGTCGGCGGGTTCGCGGATTGTAAGTGAACCGGCAATCCTCCGGGCAGGCCGGAAGCGCGGCGGGCGCCGCCGTGCATCCATGAATGGAGCGGGCGTGCTTCCTCATCCAGACGCCGATCTCCTCCAATCGCTCCACCGCCCTCTCATCCAGCTCGCCGCGAGCGTTCGGACCGACATTTAACAGGAAGTTGCCTCCCTTGCCGACCGTGTCGATCAGCATGCGCAACAACTGTTCCGTGGTCTTCCAGGATTGTTCGTCCCGATGATAGCCCCAGGAGCCGCTGAACGTATGGCACGCCTCCCACAGCACCGGCTTGCCGTCGATCTTGATCCATTCCCGCGGCTGATACTGCTCCGGCGTCGTAATATCGCCCGGCACACCGAGGCGATCGTTGATCAGTGTGCGAGGCTGCAGCGTCGACACCATCTCCACGAATCGCTCGCTCTGCCACTCCTCCTTGCCCTTGCCGGGGAAGCCCTGCTCCGGGGGAATGGAGAAGTCGAGGAACAGGACATCAATATCGCCATATTCCGTCAGCAGCTCCCTCGTTTGCCCGTGCATGTAGTCCACGTAATTTTGCCAATTACGCCCGGAATCCTTCGCCGCATAATCCTTGTCGTGCCGCATCGGATGCTTGACGTCGATCGTATAATCCGGGTGATGCCAATCCAGAAGCGAATAATACAACCCGGTACGAATACCCTCTGCCCGGAACGCCTCCAGCATCGGTCTTAGCAGATCCGCCCCGCAAGGAGTGTTGGTGCTCTTGTAGTCGGTCAGCCTGGAATCCCAGAGGCAGAAGCCCTCATGATGCTTGGCCGTCACGACCATATACTTCATTCCCGCATCGCTCGCCAGCTTGGCCCACTTCTCCGGTGCGTACAGATCGGGATCGAATCGCCGGAAGTACTTCTCGTACTCCTCATTGCTCATTGCTTCTCTGCAGCGCATCCATTCGTGACGCGCACCGAGCGAGTACAGCCCCCAGTGAATATAAAGTCCGAACCGCGCCTCCGCGAACCATTCGGTGCGAGGATCGTTCGTCAACAAGGCATGTCTGTCCGACACGTTCGCCTGCTCCTTGGCGTCAGCCATCTTGCTCACCACTCCTTCGACGTTGGCCTTAGCCTGTCGTTCTGTCCCGCTTGCGATATTCTCTCGGCGTGACCTCATATTGCTGTTTAAACTGCTTGTGAAAATAATTCAAAGAACGATACCCGCACTCGTAGGCGATAGAAGTTACACTTAAATTCGAAGTGCATAACAGCCTCCGCGCCATCTGAATGCGCAGCCGACGGATAAATACCCGAGGACTCATTCCGGTCAACATTCGGAATTCCTCATAGAATGGCGTCTTCCCGAGCCCGCTTGTGCGAATAATCTCTGTCATGTCGAGATCGGTCGTAATATGCTCGACGATAAAGGCTACCGCTTCGAACAAGCTCTCGCGGGCTGAGCAATACACCGTATTCCTCTGTGCAGGGTGCGCCGTATCCTCGCCAAGCCCTTCGAGCAGATAGCCGAGCAGTTCAACCAGCTTCGAGTACTGAAGCAAGATCCGCCCCGACGCGCCGGCATGGTCCGCTGCCCCGCACCAATCCGCCAGAGCTTCCGCCGAGCGTCGCATCTCCCGCGTACAGGCAGAGCTTGCTTCTATCGTGTCGCTTCCGCAGGCCCCATAGAGCAAGGCAAGCAGCTTGCCCCCCTGCGGCAATCCGGGCAGCAGCTCCACGGCCAGACGAATATGCAGCAGCCGGCAGCCGTTCGCTCCATTCGGAATGATGGTCAGCGCTTCGCCCGACAACCCGCCGATCACGAAGTCGCCAACCTCCAACTGCCGCTTCGGCCCCTCCCGCTGCATATAAGCTGCGCCTGCCGTAAGGCACAGCAGATCCACATGCTCGCCCCGTCCCTCCAGCGTCATCCAACGACGAACCTGGCTCCAGCTCGCATCCCAGCCGACGCATTCCCGCATCTCCTTCAGCCACGGCTCCCTCATAACGGCTTACCCCTTGACCGAACCGGCCGTCATCCCGGAAATAATAAACCGCTGCCCCAACAGATAGATGACAACGACCGGGAGCGTTGTCAGAACAATGTCCGCCGACACGAGATTCCAGTTGACCTGGAATCGGCCGAAGAAGTTGTACACGGCCAGCGTCATCGGCCACTTGTCCGAATTGTTCAGGAAGTAGAGCGGATGGATAAAGTCGCTCCATGTCCCCATAAAGTTCAGAATGGCCACCGTGACCAGCACTGGCTTCAGCAGCGGCATCACAACCGCCAGGAACAGCCGGATCGGCGAGCAGCCGTCGACAACGCCCGCTTCGTCGAGCTCGCGTGGAACGCCTCCGATGAAGCCGTGGATCAGAAACACGCTGAACGGAATGCTCGAGGCCGTCAGAATCAGAATGATTCCGAGCTGCGTGTTCAGCAGATGCGTCCATTGCATCACTTTCATCAAAGTAACGAAGTTGGTCGGCATCGCAATGCCCATAATAAGATAGAAGTACATCCCCTTGTTGAATCGGGTCCGATGTCGGGAGAAGACATAAGCGGCCAACGACGCAAGCAGGATGCTGCCGACCGTCGCTCCGCATGCGTACAGAAGACTGTTGAAGAACGACCGAACCAGCTTCCCTTCCTCGATGACGATCGAGTAATTGGACCATTGGAACGCCTTCGGCAGCGACAGCTTCATCCCGTTCGCTTCGGCTTTGGTCTTCAGCGAATTGACCGCGACAAGCAGAAGCGGGACAAACATGACAGCGCTCAGAATCCAGGCCACAGCATTGCGCAGCGCCGGCAGCAGAGCCTTGTTCACACCCATCATGATTCATTCCCCTCTCTGGACATCAGGCGTACAACGAAGTAACCCAGCACCGTCATAACAATAAACAGAACGGAGGACAGCGCCGTCCCCATGCCGTAATTGCCCGTGGAGAATTCCTTGAAGATTGCCGTGTACATAACATCCGTCGCGTAGCCGGGACCGCCGTTCGTCAGCACGTAGACGACCTCGAACACCTTGAGGCCATGAAGCAGATTCAGCACCGTTGTCACCATCAGAGCCGGTATGATAAGCGGAAGCGTAATGTGCAGCAGCTTCTGCCAGAAGTTGGCTCCATCGATAGAGGCAGCCTCATAGTAGGTTTTATCGATCGATTGCAGGCCGGCCAGCAGAATGATCATAATGTAGCCGACCCCCTTCCACACATCTACCGCAATGATCGATTTGAACGCCCAATTCAGATCGGTCAGCCACTTCTGCGTCATGAATTCGAGGCCGACCGTCCGCAGCGATTCATTCAGCAGCCCCGTAGCGGGATTCAGAATCGACTTGAAGATCAGGCCCACAACGAGCATCGGAATAATCGAGGGCATGAACAGCATGACGCGATGAAGCCCCTTCGCCCGAATGCCGTCATTCAGCATCATGGCGAAGAGCATGCCAAGAACCGTCTTGAGAACGACTGTCGCGACCATGAACACAAGCGTGTTTTTGATGTAACCGAGATACTTCGCTTGGCCGTCGAAGATCTTGGCCAGGTTGTCGAAGCCGATATAATGAACCTCATTCGAGTAACTGTTCCAGTCCGTGAAGGAGTAGTAAATGCCCATCAATCCCGGCATCACAAAAAAAACGGAATAAACAATCAAGGCCGCGATGGCGAAATAGAACGGATACATGGCGCGATTCATCGCTAATCCCTCTTTTCTCGGTCAATGCGGGTTGGCAACGACCGGCATCCGGCCGTTGCCAACCCGCTCCTGTTAATCTTGTCGTCAACATATCAATTCAGGTTATTGCCATCAGGTTATTGCCAATTGGAATCCTGTGCCACCTTCGCCATGCTCTCGCGCCTCTCGTCAATGCTCTTCAGCACATCGATGGGCTCGATAACGCCGGCCAGCATCGCGACCATGTCCTTGCCGATATCCATCCATTGCGGGTTCACGTAGTTAACGTAATCCTGAATATCCGTTCCGCGCTCCGGGTAGCTGTCGAACAGCTTCTGCTGCTCCGCCGTATACTTATTATTCAGACCCGGGAAGTTCAAGTTGGAGATCGTCGCATCGTTGTCCACCATGTATTGCAGATTCTCCTGCTTCGTCAGGAATTCAAAGTACTGCTTCGCTTCCTCGATATGCTTGGAGCCGGAGTAGATAAACTTGCTCGGGCCGCCCGGATTGATGTAGTAGATCTGATTGTCCGTAAGCGGGATCGGGAAGAAGCCGATATCTTCGATCTCGTAATCGTCGTACTGATCCGACCATTCCTGCGCCACGCTTTGCGCTACGAGACTCATCGCGAACTGTCCGCTGCCAAGCTTGGCGACCGTATCGGAACCGGTATCGGACAGGACGTTATCGCCGAAGAAGCCCAAATCGTACATTTCCTTGAATTGGGTCAAGGAATCGAGCATCGCCTGGCTATCGACGAACTTCTTCTTGTTCTGATTCAGATCGTCGTACAGATTCGGTTCCAGCTTCTCGTAATTCGGCCCGGGTTCGGCGAACCACAGCACATGGTGCCAGCCGTCTGCGATCGGCTCGTAGATCGGCGTAACGCCAGTCTTCTGGATCGTCAACGCCGCATTCTTGAATTCCTCATACGTCTTCGGAAGGTCCAGATTCAATTGACTGAACAGCTTCTTGTTATAGGCGACCACGAAGCTGCTGTAGGTGTCCCAGATCGTAAGCGCATACACTTTGCCGTTGGCGGTAAGCTGCTCCACGGACAGCGGATCCTCACGCTGCACCCATTCCTGATCGCTCAGATCGACGGCATTGCTCTCTACGTTGTAATTCATCGTAATTTCGCTGTAGCCGCTTTGCCCTCCGAAGATATCCGGCCCTTCGCCTGCGTTCAGCTTCGTCTTCAGCACGTTGAAATACTGATCGGAAGGGACATTCTGGAAGTCGATCTTGATTCCGGTCTCTTCTTCAAACTTCTTCGCAAGCTCCATCTCGGCATCCTTAATCCAGCCTTGACTGGCCATGTAGGTCAGCGTGATATTTTTTTTGCCGCTCGAATTTGAAGCCCCTTCCGACGCAGTGTTGTCGCCGCTGCCGCTGCCGCCGCCGCAAGCCGTCAACGCCGATGCCATGACCAGAAGAGCGGCAGGCACGACGATCGTCCACTTCTTCATTCCTTTATTCCCCCTGTTCAGTTGTCGCTTGCTCATCCAAGGATGATATCTATAAGTATATTGAACTGCGCTCCATCCTCCATAGAGGAATCACTCCTAAACTTATCTAAATTTAACCGCTTACATAATGAATTTATTGAGGTATAATTGATTAAAGTTTAGTCCTGCGCAGCATTCTGGAGGAGAGATCATGATTTTCAAGACGATGAAGACCGCGCTGTTCCTGACGTATTCCTCCATCATCCTGATCGTCTTCGCTACGTTTGTCCTCTGCTTCTATTCCTGGTCTACCCGACAATTGCGAGACCAGGCTACGAGCACATTGGAGAGCTTCGGCGCCTCCATTCAGGAGCAGCTTGTTCAGCAGATCGAACAATTGAATCGGGTGTCGCTGAACGTTATGTATTCCAATCTGGTTAAGCTGCGCTTCGCCAGCTACATGTCAGGCAACGCACTGTCGGTTGACCGCGCCGCAAGCGCCGATTCGGACGGTGACAGGGACGAGGGCGGCAACATCGATTCGCCGGGGAGCGACAGCCCGACTCCTTCAGTTGCGGCTGACGACGCCTCCTCGGCCGCCCAGCAACGCATCCAGCAGAACAACGACGCCAAGGTTCTGACCGATGCGCTGACGGCGATAATCGGCCCCTCCCGTCTGGCGGAGCAGATCTATCTGTACTCCTTCAACGGACGCTATTATGGAACCGGCTTCGACAATCGCGAGCAGACCTATGACCCCGAAGACAAACCTTTTATTGCGCAATTGCTGCAGGAGGCTCCGGGCAAGATCGTCTCCGATCCCCTTCCGGACCTGCTGCTGTCCAAGTATTATTCGTCTGTGGACGGCAAGTATTCGATCTCGCTCTATCGTCTGCTGTACAACGAATACAATGTTCCGATCGGAGCCATCGAGGTGAAGCAGTACGCGTACCGCGTGTTCGCAAGCGCCTCCGACTTCGCCGACAGCAACCCGTATGACGGTCATATCTACGTGCTGAATTCCGCAGGCTCCATCATTTATCCGTTCGAGAGCGACCCGGAGCTTAGCGAGACATTCCGCGACATTGCCGCCGTTGCGGATCGCAGCAACGACTCCTCCCTCAGCTTGCCCTTCATGGATCCGGTTACGGGAGAGAAGCAGCTGCTGTCGCTCCATTACTCGTCGGCAACCGGCTGGACAACCATTCTGACAACGTCTGAGAGCGACCTGTTCCTTTCTCTCAGGAGGTTCACGCTTCAACTGTTCGGAACCGCCTTCCTCCTGCTCGCGCTTGGAATCGCGCTCTCCTTCTATGCGGCGAACAAGATTACCAATCCGATCTACCGGATTCGGCGGGCCGTTCGCAACTTCTCCTTCGAATTGATCGGTTCCAACATCATTGCCCAGCAGAAAATGAACAGCGGCTTCATCGAGCTTGACGAGCTGTACGACGCATTCCAGAGCATGAGCGAACGGCTGAAGCTCTCCCTGGACCATCTGCTGCGGGCTGAATCGCAGAGCCTGCAAGCGAGAATCAGCGCGCTGCAATCGCAGATGAATCCCCACTTCCTATTTAATACGCTCGCTACCTTGCAGGAGATGGCCGAGCAGCGAATGAACGAGCCACTTATCTCGACGATCGAACACATGTCCGACTTGTTGCGCTACATCGCCTCCAAGGAACGCCTTGTCCCGCTCGGAGAAGAATTGAAGCACACCATCCACTTTCTCGATATCCACAAGATCCGCTTCGGTGAGTGGCTGACCTACCGTGTCTCCGTGCCGGAGGCGCTGTTGACGCAGACCGTTCCTAAACTGATCGTACAGCCTCTGGTCGAGAACAGCATCAAGTTCAGCTCCGCCCTGGCTCCTCCGTGGCGCATCGAACTCATCGGCTCGGTGATCGGCAGCCATTGGCAGATGGAAGTCCGAGACTACGGAAGAGGCTTCGAGCCGGAACAGCTTCATAGGCTGAACGCCAGGCTTGCCTCGTTGGAGAAGGAGGGCGGCCTGCCTGCGCTTGAGCTGAACGGCATGGGACTGCTCAATATTTACGCCCGACTGAACCTGATCTACGGCGAGAACAAGCTGTTCTGCATCCGCAACCATCCGGAAGGCGGCGCGTCCGTCGTCATCGGAGGACTACTGGACAAGGAGTGACCCATTATGAACTCAGCCATGTATTCGACCGTTGTCGTAGAAGACGAAGAACTGATCCGCAACGGATTGGTCCGCAAGATCGAGCAGAGCCGCCCGTGCTTCTCCGTCGTCGGGGAAGCTGCTCAAGGCGTGGAAGCGCTTGAACTAATTCGGCGTCTGCAGCCTCAACTGCTCATCACCGACATTCGCATGCCCGTCATGGACGGACTAAAGCTGATCGAGGAGGTTCACAACTACTTCCCTCGCACCGCCGTTATTATTGCCAGCGGCTACGCCGACTTCGAATACGCCCGTCAAGCAATGAAATTCAACGTCAAGCACTATTTGCTCAAGCCCTTCAAGCTGCTGGAGCTCTCGGATATGCTCGACGATGTCCGGGCTCAGTTGTCGCTGGAGCCGCTGGTCGAAGCCAACGACAGCGAGAAGACGGTGCAACGGATCCAGCACTATCTTCGAGGGCACTATCACGAAGACATCAGCCTGGAACACCTTGCGAAGCAGTTCAACTTCTCATCCGCCTATCTGAGCAAGATCTTCCTTAAGCATGCCGGGGAGGCTCCATCCAAATACATTGCCGCGCTGCGGATCAACGAAGCCAAGCGCCTGCTCAAGCATCGCAAGGACCTTCCCGTGAAGACCGTCGGGGAGCAGGTCGGCTACCCCGACCCCTTCTACTTCAGCCGAATCTTTAAGCAAGCTACGGGAGTGACGCCGCGAGATTATCAGAAGTGATTCGTCCATCCCCTCCTCCAGAGCTGCATCCCATCTGCTGGCATTATGCCTCTTCTCCCACTCGTTCAGGATAGGAATGCTCCGGGAATACCCGGCGATGGGCTTGGTACGGCGATAGGCGATGTATGACGATGGTCGGGGTACTTCTGCGCTGCGTGCAGGGGCAACAACGAGCCCGACCTGACGTCGGAGCGCGATCACTGTACACGAAGAGGGACGGCAGGGAAGGGGCGAAGATCGCAAGGGGAGGTTCCTGAGCCGGCGGGGGAAGAGACATAAGCGTCCAGAAGGAGGATAACACCTATGGTTGCACCATAATATGGTAGTCATCTTGCGAAGGAGGGGGATTGTATCAATAAAGAACAGCAGCGGAACGAAGAACGGCGACGACAGGAGGAATCCCTCCCAACGCCGCCGCATGGCTTCATTCCTCATTCGAGGCGCCCGGCGAGCGCATCTTCCAGGAACCGCAGGCCGTCATCGGCCGGATCGAACTCGTGTTTGCCGTCGAACACCTTAAATTGCAAACGATAAGGAAGCCTCAATTGAGCATACAGCCGCTCGATCTTCCGGAATTCCCGAGCCGCCGAGTCGGCCTCGAACAATTCGTCTTCGCTTCCTACTTCGATATAGAGCGGTCTCGGGCAGACTAACCCCGCCACCTCCGCATCCAGGAACAGGTTGCCGGAATCTTGCCAGATCCAGTCGCTCCAGTCGTATCGGAAGCGATCGTTGAAGAAGCAGGACGTATAGACGGCCCGGATTCTCGTGTCGGCGGCCGCCGTGAACAATGCGTAGAAGCCTCCATAAGAGAGGCCGCATATTCCGATTCGCCCCCCGTCGATATCAGACCTCGCCTGCATATAGTCCAGGCTCCTTCGCAGCTTATAAATCTCCAGCGCCGCGATCGACCCTCCGAGCTGCTTTAGCTGATGATCGAATTCCTTCCGCTTCTTCTCCGGCCCTTGCTCCGGTGTCCACAGATGGAGCTGCGGAGCGAACACGGCCAAGCCCCGCCTCAAGCAACGTCGCGGCATATCGTTATAATTGCTGCTCTCGTAGAATGCAGCGCATAACTCGGGCGTCCCTCCCCCGCCGTGCTGGACGATGACGAGCGGATGAGGCCCTTCCGTCAGAGGCAGGAACAGCAGTCCGTACAAGCTCAGGCGGCTATCCACCCGAATGTCCAACCGATAGATACGGGACAACTCGTCTTCTCCGACGAACTCGATATCCGCTTCCGGGACGGTTGCTGTGTCGGAATATGTCGCAAGCGGCCAGCCCAACATGCGAATAAACCTCTCCCGATACGAATGATTGCTTCTCTCGAAGGCTGATGGAGAATGGAGATCCGGTCGGTAGAACCGCTCCCTCCGCCGGTCCGCTTCTTCTCTCGCCAAGCGTACGTACTGTTCCAACTGAAGGAACTGCCGTTCGCGGCGTTCATTGGCCGCCCCGGCCGGTTCTCTATACAAACGTTCGCCCGTCCGATCATTCCCCATATTCGTTCCCCTCGCTCATTCCTTGTCTGCGTCAATGCCGAACCGACTCCCACAATTCCAGACGATCCGGATCGTCGTCCCCACTGCGCACGACGAATGCGAACTTTGACGCCGGCTCGGCCGATTCGCCTTCTCTTCCAAGAGCCAAGGCCAGCGCGACGACCTCATCTTCCCCCGTGTCCAGCTTCCACGCCTCCGACCAGCCATGTTCCCAATAATATAACCTTCCTCTTCTCATGAAGAGGAAGCGTCGTCCGGGCGAATCGAGCGGAAGGAACCGAATCGCGAATGAATCCTCTTGGGATTCCTCCTGGGATTCCTCTTGCGAACCCTCTTGCGGCTTCTCTTGCGAGTACGCTTGTCCGGCCCTCTTAGTCCCCGGGAGCGGAACTTCCAGCAACGACTCACCGTTGCCATGCCGATCCAGGAGACGCAGCTTCCCGCCTTCCTCGAGTAGCAGCGTCACCGCTCCGTCTCGCGCCTTGATATCTACAACATTGCCGGCAACACCGAGAGATTCCCACTCCTCCTCGTTCCAGCGATAGGCTTGCCCTTTCGATAACAGCCAGCATGAACCGCTGTCCGCAACCAGACTCTCTGCCGGTCCCGGCAGAGAGTCGAGCCTGACGAGCGCGATCTCACCGACACCGCCAGCCTCTCCCGCTTCAAGCTTCGCCAACCACAGATGCGAGTCGTTCGCGAACCATACCGCACCATTCGGACCGGCGGCCAGAACAACGACGGGAGAGGCCAACTCCGTTCTTCGCTCCGGCACTCCCCCTATCGCCTTCCGCACGAATCTTCCGGGATCGTTCGCCTCACAGACTCCGAGCCACCGCCCCCACGCCGACCAGATCCTCCCCTCTGAATAAGCCAGCGCATGAGCCTTGGCCTTCACATGGAGCGTCCCCATGACCGCCTCGTGCTCCGGCCGCACCTCCCATGAGTACCCGTCCTCCGATGCCGCGATGAACGCTTGGCCGGGCAGCGCAAGCAGACCGTTCCTGAGCAGCGGCCCCGCGCCTACCGGACAAGAAGCCGTTCGCTTGAGCAGCTTCCGCAGCATCCATTCCGCCGGCGTTCTCCCCTCGCTCCAGCTCTGACTCGCGAGTATCCCCCTGCGTTCGTGATCCAGCGTATGGACCGTTGTCTCATTCTCGCCAATGTCGACTAACCTGGATTGCCGATACCCATCGCGAGTGCAACTGCCGTGAACGCCCGTCAGGAAAAAGTGGGTGCCGTGCCGGTACGTGTGGCTATCCTGATAATGATGGCTAAGATGATAGTGAGCGGAGAACCACATGACGATCTCCGAGTAATCCCGCAGCCATCTCATCCATCGCTCCGGATCGTGATTCTGGTCCAGATAAGCGTTCGTCGACCGCACATGCGTGCCCGGTACGGTACGCAGGCCGCTTCCCATCGGCGGCGCATGGCTGAACACAATAATCGGTACCCCTCTTCGCTTCTCCAGAAGCGCCGTCAACTCCTCGAATTGCCGGTCCGATACATAACATTCCTGAACCTGATGACAGGATTCCGCCGGTTGCGGCTCCGTCGAGATGAACAAGAGACGCACCTTCTCCAGCTCGATGACGCCATAGACGTCTTCTCCGGCCAATTGGCCGATTCGGATCAGAGCGTCCGCCATCGTTCCATGAGGCAGCGCCCCGTCTCCCGACTCCCGCTCCAGGTCGTGATTGCCGAGAATCGGCCGAATCGGCGATCCTGTTCTCCGAAGCAGCCCGTACGCTTCCTCCAGACCGGCCGGCGAACCGATGTTGCCGTATGTGCCGAAGTCGCCCAGGGCCACGACGAGATCCGGAGCGGCGTTCCGAACATCGTCCATTGCCCGCTCCGACAGCTCCCATTCGTCCTCCAGCAGATGGAAATCCCCTATGATCGCAATTCGCAAGCTATCCCGTCTCCTTCACGCTCCCGCTTCCCTGCTCCTGACTCTGCCCAACTCCGTCTTCTCCGGCTAGTCGATATTCAGGAACGTGACCTGTCCCATGCCGGGATAAGTCGCACCGACGCTAATGGTGCTAAGCCCCAGAAGATGCATGGACGTCCCGTCAACGGTTATGCGGCCGGGAAGATGCAGGTGACCGGAATAGACATCGCCGATTCGGCCGCGAACGCACTCGTCGAACAGCCAAGGAGCATGACTCTGCACATACTTGGCAAGCTCGCGTCCCGGACTTATCGACAGAATATAGTCTCTTACCTCCGGAATGTCGACAGGCACGTGGGTAATCAATATTTTCCGCTGCTCGGATCTCGTCTGCTCCCGCAACCATTCGCGAGTTCCCGGAAGCACGCCGCTGAACGCGCTGTTCATCAGAATCAATCGCGTATTCCCGACGTCAATCGTCCGGTTGTCGAAGTTGATGCCGCCTTCCTTCCAGCCTCGATCCGCTTCCAGCCATCTCTCCCCTTGGCTGTAATAATCGTAGGCTCCCCGTTCCTGGCTCCAAGTGTAGACGGAGTAATCGTGGTTGCCCGGCGTCGCTTCCCACGGGATGCCGAGCCCATTCATCAGATCCGCAACATAATCCCGGTTCTCCACGCTGTACCAGTCGACCAAGTCCCCTACGCTCAGAATCAAGTCGGGCGACTCCTTCCGGATTCGATCCGCGATCGGCCGGAACGAAGGCCACGCATCCGCGAAGTGCTTGCGTCTGCGCCGCAACTCGTCCCTCGGCTCGTCGGGCGACACCAACTGCAGATCGCCAAGTATCGCCAGCTTCATCTTCATTCCTCCTCCAACCATAACGGGGCGACGCTCCGGGTCGTCGTTCGATCCCCCGAAGCGCGCACCGCACCTCAAGCTCATTCCGGCGTCTTAAGCATGATCGAGCCGCTTCTCGCATACAACCCGAAGTATCCCGAATCCTCGATTCGTTCCGCTTCATCGTCCAGGAAGTAGAAGACATTCCTTCCGTCTATGTTCAGAATGAGGCGAACTCCTCCGCTCTCGTTCACCGCGCCGAACTGCACGCGCCGCGTCTCCCGGAACGGCAGATAATCGTTCGGTATCGCCGGACCTCCTATACTCGTGTAGCCGTTAATCGAGCCATAGATCACCGTTCGAACGCCTCCGTTGAATCGGTGCAGCTCGATGACATCCGTCTTGAACACGAGCAAGTACAAATCGTTGGTCGGCGAATCGAACGCTTCGTCCGACTCCTGAACGCGAAGCGCCAGCGAAGGCCAACCGCCATCGGCATCGATTCGCACATCCATCTCCAACAATTCGTCCTCGTACGTCTCCCCGGTATAAGTCGCGAAGCCGGCGGGCGTCGAGATTTCGATCTCGTCCGCAGAGGCTTGCAGATTGCCCGAGCCCGTTGCCGATACGTACCAATTCGTCGGATCGTTGATCGCATCCTCGAACGAAGTCGGCGTATAAGTCAGGCCGGCATCGTCTCCGATCTGGAAGACGGTCACTTCGACCAGCTTGGTACGCGGCACACCGTCCACGACCAGCTCGAATTCAATATCGGCCGTACCCGAGTCGATCGCGGTCAGCAGCCCCTGGGCGCTTATCGTCGCTACGTTCTCATCGCTGCTCGTGTACGAGAGGGAGGACGGCTCCAGGGTCTGCCCGAAGATCGACTTCGCCTCCACGTACAATTGCTTCTTGGCACCCTTCAGCAGCTCAAGCTCGCCGCCCAAGTCGTATCTCGCCTTGTTCTCCCCATAATAGGCGTCGATTCGGCTGAATTCGTCGTCCACGTATACCGGCACTTGCTTCATCCACAACATATCGCCAACCTTGACGCCGACATGAACGGTCGCAACTCCGGAGCCAACTCCGTACACGCTGCCCGAGACGGACACTTCGGCAACCGATTCGTCGTCGCTGTAGTAGAAGAGATCGGCCCCGTCCAGATCGACCGTCCCGTCCTTGCCGTCAGCCGCCGTGACATTCAGCGCGACCGAATTGCCCGTCGAGACGTTTAATGCGGCAGGAACGGCGATCCTCTCCGGCACATCCTCCGCCATTGCCCGATACGGCTCCTCGAGCCCCGAATTGTCGATGATCTCCAGCGCTTCCGTCGGCCAATCCGCGTCCGGATACAGATAGGTGTTAACGGTCGAGACGTTATCTCCGTACAATCGCGTATTGCTTACGGTCGTGTAATTCGAATCGTACAGGATGTTATAGCTTCCTCCGTTGACGAACGCCCAGTTGGCGGGGAAAATCTCATCCCAGACAGGCGATTCGCTCTGGTCGATAACATTCCGTTCGATCGCCCAATTCGTGGAGCCCTGATCGTTGTAGATCGTTCCGTATCGATTCATTTGATTGCGGACATAGTTCTCCGTAATCTCATTCATGTCGTTCAACGATCCGCCCGTTCTTCCCAGCGTATAGATGGCGCCTCCGTCATAGATCTGATCTCCCATCAGATCGTGGATGAAGTTGGCATGAATCTTCACGTTGCGCAAGACGGACGTCGGAATCAGATCGAAGCCGAAGCCGATCGTGATGCCGTCATAGGGCAAATTGAACAGCTCATTGTGGCTGATGCTGGAATCGACCAGGAAGCCGAGGCCGAACGCGGCCGACGAACGGTAATCGATGCCGATATCGTGAACGTAGTTGTTCTCGATCGTGAAGCCTCGCATGACCAAGCGCGGGTCTGACGGCAGATAGATGTCCGGATCGAACTTCGAGACCTCTCCGATGTCGACAGCTCCTCCCGAGATATCGTAGAAGCGGTTGCCGACAATCTGAACCTGCTGCACTCCGTTTATCATCTCCAGACCGATAATGCCCAGCTTCGAGAAGTCGTTGCCGATAAAATCGATATGGGCCGCCTTCTCCACCTGGATGTTGCCGGGAGGCAGCTTCTCGTTGTCGTCGCGCAGCGAATTGTTCTGTCCGTCCGCATGCCCCCGGTCTCCGCTTGGCCGCAGCCAGGTCGCATACGAGAACGTCAGCCCTTCGAAGCGAATGCCGTCCACCGGCGTATCCAGTGTCGTGCCTTCGATGTGCATCAGCTTCTCCAGCACGGGGGCGACCACATCGGCCGTGCTCATGTTTTCGCCGGGCCTCGGCTTGTAATAGAACGTATCCGTCGTCCGGTCGAGATACCATTCCCCGGGCCGGTCGATCAATTCGTACGCATTCTCGATGTACCACGGATAATCGACGCTGTCCTTCGACGTCACGTACGACCAGCCCGGCTGCTGCATCGTAATGACCGCCTGGCCGTTGTCCGTCGTAATGGAAGCGATCCGATTGCGCGGGTTCGTCCATTCCGCCTTGAGCACCAGCTCCATATCCCCGATATTGCCCCATCCGGCAAGCTCGATATCGTCGGAGCGATAGCCGCCCGAGACAATCTCGGGGTTCGTCAGCCCTCCGTCGCTTCTTGCCCGAACGGCGCGCACGCCGTCTACGTACAACTGTCTGGTCTCGATATCGAAGCCCGCGTCAGCCTTGTAAATGTTGTTCTCCGCATCATATAACGTCCATCCGGTGATCCGTTTGCCGCCCTCCACGACAGGTTCTTCTCCCTCGTAAGCCCGATAGACGATTCGGTAGCCGTTGCTTCCGGAATCCCTCTCGTCGAGATAGAAGGTCGAATCGAGCGCATAATCCCCTCCGCGAAGATAGATTACGATATCGCCCGTCATCTCGTCGTTCATCGTTCGCGCAGCATCTCGAGCCCGCTCCAGCGTCCGATAAGGCGAGGCCAACGTGCCCGGATTGCCGTCGTCCCCGTCCGGAGACACATACAACTCCGCTTGGACCGACCGGTTCACGACCGTAAGGCTGCTGGTCGCGGCGATCTCCTCTTCTTCCGTCGTAGCGGTGATCGTCGCCGTGCCGGCTCCGACCGCGAACACTCGCCCCTCTTCGTCCACGGTCGCCACGCCGGTGTCGCTGCTGGCCCAGGTCACGTTCCCGTTCGTTGCATCATACGGCTCCATGGCCGGCACGAGCTGCCGATCGGAGCCGACCGGCAGCGTCAGGGAAGAGGGAGTCAAGACGAGCGACTCCGGCAGCTTCTCCACGACCTGAACCATGGCTTGATCCGTAAACGAGCCATCCGTCGTCACAGCGGTCAGGGTCGCCGTGCCAAGGCCGACAGCCGTCGCGTTGCCAAGCTCGTCAATCGAGACGACCGCTTCATCGCTGCTCGACCAGCTTGCCGATTCGAAGGTCGGTTCAATCGGCGCAAGCTCGGGCCGAAGCCGATACGTCCGGCCAAGCGACAGCTCGGAAGGAAGCCCGGACGTCGATACCCCGGTCACGGCTTCGTAGCTGTACCCCTGGATATCGTCGTAATAAGCCGTTCCCGTCGACAGGCTGTAGATGCCGAACTGCAGGGTGGCGACCTCGCTGCCGGAGGCCATCAAGGGCAATCCGACTCGCTTCGGCTCTCCGTCGATATACAGATCGTAGGTCCCTGTCGTCGTGTCGATCGCCAAGTCGAATTGGTACCAGCGGTTCGTCTCGTAAGCTTGCACCGCTTCCCACGCCCCGCTATGGAAGACGGAGATCTTGCCCGTGTTGTGGAAGGCAACGTACAGAATCGCCGTTCCCGCGCGATTGCGTATCGCGGAGACGTAAGCCACCGCGTTCTTCTGCTTCGCCATCGCCTTCATGGACAGCTTCATCTTCTCATTGCCGGTCGGCACGGAACGAGTGACCATGTAGGAGCTCGACGTCGCTTCCGTCTTCTCGATGCGCAGCGCCTTGCCCGACGAATAAGGCTTCGAAGTCACCGTCGCATCCGCCCCCGAGGCTGTCGGCACGGTCAGCGACGTCGGCTTGGTTCCTTCGGCATAGCCTTCGAAGCTCTCGTCGAAGAGATCGGGCTGACGCAGGACCGTTACCGTTAGGCTGTCGCCGTAATCTCCGTCCTCGCTGACCGCCGTAATGACGCTCTCGCCCGGCTCCAGCCCCGTCAATGTGGCGATGCTTGACCCGGCATCATAGACGACAGAGACGACGGAAGGCTCGCTTGAAGCCCATTCGATTCCCTTGTTGCTGGCATAGAAGGGCTGCAAATAAGCTTCCAACGGCACGACGTCGCCTTCCCTGATCGTTAGAGCGTCGCCGTCAAGAGACAGCCCCGTTACCGGTACGTTCGGTCCCGACGGAACCGTAACGATGCATTCGGCGTAAGCTCCGCCGACCGATGTCGCTCGGACCGCAGCCGTGCCATAGCCGTAAGCGGTTATCGCTCCGCTCGAATCGACACGGACAACCGACGGATCGCTTGTTGTCCACGTCACTCCCTCAAGCGCCGGCCACCCCGGAGTCACGTCGGCCTCCAGGGCATCGCTCTGACCGAGCGGCAGCGTGACGGAGCTTGCGCTCAGATCAACCTCATGCGAGTAGACGGACAATTCATCGAAGTACGCCGTTCCCGGCGTCGTCTTGTACACCTGGTATTCGATTCGTTTGAAGTTCTCGGCATCCAAGTCCTTGAATGCGATCGGCCCTACCTTCCACTGCCCGTCGATTACGATTCCGTATTGCTGGGTGTCGGTATCCACGACGGCCGCAATGTCATACCACACATCCTCCGCATACGACTGCAGGACAACGGAGCCGGTTGCCGTCTGGTAACGAATCTGACCTTGCGCCGTCAAGGTCACCGCCAGAAATTCCTTGCTGTCCGACGAACGAAGCGACATCGCGACCACGGCGGCATTCGTCTGCTCCGCCATGACCCTGGTGCGCACGATGAATCGGCCGGTCAGCGGCGTGGCGAAGCTCTTGCGGGCATACAAGCCGGACGCCGTATCCACATCCGTCCGTTCGATCCGCAAGCTCTTGTCCGACGAGTCCGGCGTCTCGGCCACGGACACGGAGCCGTAAGCTTCGCCGAAGCTCCAGTCGGAGCCCGCCGGCTTGTTCCCGGCGGCAATGCCGTTGAAGCTCTCTTGATACAGATCGCCTGCGCCGATCTCCTCTGCCGATGCCGCCTTGGGTGCATGCCAGACAATTGCCTGAAGCAGAAGGCTTGCCATGAGAAGCCTGGCAAGCCTGGTAAGCCTGCGGACAACTTTCCTGTTCACATTAACCCCGCCCTCTCCTCGTTCACTTCGTTCAGCCCTGTTCGGCCTCGTCCAGCCGAACCTCCGCCCCCGTCGCGGCGGATTCATAGATCGCGCTCAGAATACGGATCATGTCGACGCCGGTCTCCGGCGTGCTGATCGGATCGGCCTCGCCGATCAGGCAATCGATGAAGTGATGGATGTTGCGCCATTGCGTAAGCGTGTCATCCTTCGGGAACTGCGGCACAATATCGCATATCGCGCCTTCGATCTCCGTGACCAGCTTCAGGTCGCGGTTGCGGAGCATCGCGCCCGCCCGCGTGCCGCGCAGCTCGACGAGCTTGGACACGTCCTCCTCGATGTTGGACGCCCAACTGAATTCAATCTGCATGGTCGCGCCGTTGTCGAACCGAATGAAGCCCGCAGCCAGATCCTCGACGTCGAACACGCCCCCTGCGGTCGCCCCTCTGCGCGGAGCCGCGCTTGTCAGCTTCGAGTCTGCGAACTTCGTATACGCAGCTCCGCTGACGGCGACTGGCTTCGGACTGCCCATCAGCCAGATGGCGACATCGATCATATGCACGCCCAGATCGATCAGAGGTCCGCCGCCGGACATCGCCTTCGTCGTGAACCATCCTCCTCTGCCCGGAATGCCGCGTCTACGCAGCCACACCGCGCGCGCGGAATAAATATCGCCCATCGCTCCGCTCTCGATGTAACGCTTCAGGAATTGCGCCTGCGGAGAGAAGCGATTGTTCCGCATGACCATCAGCAGCTTGCCCGAACGCGCCGCCGCATCCGCCATCCGTTCGGCTCCGGCCGCATCTACCGCATCCGGCTTCTCGCAGAACACGTGAATGCCCCGCTCGAGCGCGGCAACCGCAATCTCGGAATGGAGGACGTTAGGCGCGCATATATCGATGGCATCCAGCTTCTCCCGCTCCAGCATCTCCATGTAATCGGTATAGACCCGATCCGTGCCGAACCGCTTCGCCTGCGTCTCCGCCGCCGGCCGATACACATCGGATACCGCGGTTACCTCCACATGCGGACTCGACAGCCAGGCCGGCGCGTGCGCGTTCTCGAAGATTTTCCCTGTTCCCACAATGCCTATTCGAAGCTTGGACATGATCTGTTCCCCTTCTCTCTTATTCCCTTCGCTCTTATTCCACTTCTCTCTTATTCCCCTTCTACGGACAGCGGCTCCAGAGCCGGCACGGACTTGCCGAACTGCAGCGCCGGCCTCCGAACAGGCGCGGCCCAATTAATCGCGTTGGAGATTACTCGTCTCACGTTGCTGTCGTAGTACGTCGGGTACAATTGATGGCCCGGCTGGAAGTAGAAAATCTTGCCCATCCCGCGGGTGAACGTGCAGCCGCTGCGGAATACGTTGCCGCCCTCGAACCAGCCGGTGAGCACGACCTCGTCCGGAGACGGAATGTCGAAGAATTCGCCGTACATCTCTTCATGAGGCAGTTCGAAGTACGGACCGATTCCAGCGACGATGGGATGCGCCGGAGCCGTAACCCACAGCCTCTCCTTCTCCGCCACGTCGCGATAGAGCAAGGAGCAGCTCGTTCCCATCAGCCTCTTGAACGGCTTCGAATAATGCGAAGAGTGCAGCGCAATCAGCCCCATGCCTTGCCTGACGCGGGCGGCTACACGGTCCGCAAGCTCCTCCGACAGGTCGCGATGGCCGATATGTCCCCACCATACGAGGACATCCGTCGCGTCCAATACGTCTTCCGGCAAGCCTTGCTCCGGCTCGTCCATCGTCGCGGTCCGAATGACGAAGTCGCCCGAGATCCCTTCCGCGATCGCGCCATGGATTCCTTGCGGATAAATCGCCCTGACCCGTTCTTCCCTCGTCTCATGCCTATTCTCGTTCCATATCGTCACGCGTATCGCTTCACTCATAGACTCCCATCCTTCTCTGTAAATTCCTGTCCCTCTCCGCCGAATCGCTTATCCCTTAACCGCACCGAGCGTCATTCCCTTGACGAAGTACTTCTGCAGGAACGAGAAGATGAACATGACGGGCAGCGAAGTGAGCACCATCATGGCATACATGATCGACTCGGTCGGCACATCCGACGGATCGACGAGATTGCCGCTCGGGTCGAACCCGACGTTGCGAATCATCTCGACGTAGCTTTGAATATTCTTCAGCACCAATTGAATCGGGAACAGCGAAGACTTATCGATGAACAGCATCGCATTAAACGTCTCGTTCCAATAACTCAGCGTCATCATCAAGGCAAGCGTCGCCAGCGCGGGCCTAGATAGCGGCAGCGCGATGCTCCAGTACGTTCGCCAGTCGGACGCGCCGTCGATCTTCGCCGATTCCGTAAGCGCCTGAGGCACCTCTTGGAAGAACACCCGCAGCAGGAAAATCTGGAACGGAGCGGCGAAGGCGGGCACGATCAGCGCGATCAGCATGTTCTTCCACCCCAAATACTGCACGATCAGGATGTACGTCGGCACCAAGCCGCCGCTGAAGATCATCGTGACGAAGATATAGACCGAGATTGCCTTGCCGAAGCGAAAGTCCCGCCGTGCAAGCGAATAAGACACCATGGAGGTCACGAGCAGGTTCAACGTCGTACCGAAGACGACGATCAGCAGCGAATTGCGGTATCCGTCGATCAGCGTCTTCATGTCGTCCAGAATGAAGGCGTATGCATCCAGAGAGAAGGATGGCGGAATGAGCGCATACCCGTATCGCTGAATGGCCGCCCCTTCGGTGAGCGATACCGATAAGGTCAGGACCATCGGCAGCAGGCATATGCAGCAGAAGAGGAGCAAGCAGCCGTGCGCGAGAAGTCGAATCGGCAGCGTACGTGTGTTCAATTCCATCCCTCCAACTTAGAACAACCCATACTCTTTGTCGTACATCTTCGCCAATCTGTTCGTGCCCAGAATCAAGACCAGACCGACGAACGATTGGAAAACGCTGACGGCGGCGCTCATCGTAAAGTTGCCGTTGACGGTAAGCGCGCGGAATACATAAGTATCGAGCACGTCCGTCACGGGGTACAGGGCGCTGACATTGCGCGGCACGAAGTAGAACAAGCCGAAGTCCGCTCGCAGAATATGCCCGACGGCCAGAATCGTCAGCATGACCATGATCGGCATCAGGAACGGCAGCGAGATGAATCGCATCGCCTGAAGCTTCGTCGCTCCGTCGATCTCCGCCGCCTCGAACAGATCCTTATCGATGCCCATCAGCGCCGAGTAATAGATCAGGCTGCTGAAGCCGGTGCCCTTCCAGATGCTCACGAGCGGCAGAATGACAATCCAGTACCAAGGCTCCGAGTAGAAAGCCGCTTCGCGCCCCGTCATGTCCTCGATCAGCCGGGACACGATCCCGTTGTTCGGGTTCAGCAACGTAGTCAACATCAGGCCGGTCAACACCCACGAGAAGAAGTACGGGAAGAACATGATCGATTGATACGCCTTGAGCGCCTTGCGGTTGGATATCTCATACAGCAGCAAGGCCATGGAGACGGCCACGACGAGCTCTGCCGCGATGATGAGGGCGTTCAGCCCGATCGTATTGCGCAGAATTCGCCAGGCGTCGGACGATTTGAAGAAAAATTCAAAATTTTCTAAACCGTTCCACGGGCTTCCCAGAATGCCCAATCTCGGCACGTAGTCCTTGAAGGCAATGACAATCCCGATGAGCGGCAGATAGGAGAAGATCAGAATCTTCACGACAGCCGGCAATGTCATCAGAAGAAGATGACGGTCTTCCTTGGCATATTTGCCCCATTTCCTTACTCTCTCTGCAGCCACAATCTGCACTCCCGTCGGCGGATTCACACGCGTCGCGAGCCCGGAAGAACCGACGATCGCTTCGGTCCTCCCGCTCGCCTTCACCCGAACGTCAGCCCTTCTGGGCGATGAACTCATCGAGCTGCCGCTGCTTCTCCGCAATGATCTTGTCCACGCCGGCCGACTTCAGCTTCTGATTATATTCCTGCAGCTTCGCTTCCGTATCGTCCCCGTACATCCCCGCGTTGAAGGCTTGACGGTATTCGGCGACAATCGCCATCGTGTTGGCGATCTCGCTCTTGACCTGTTCGGGATTGAAGCTGAAGCCGAACAGCTTCGACATCTTGGCGGACTTGTTGAGCTCATCCGTCTGTTCCCATACGTCGTCGGTCTGCGTGCCGGTCACGTAGGAATTGAACTGGTTGCCGAACTTCCAGCCGGCCTGCGACTTGAAGCTCGAGCCTTCGACCGCTTCGATGCGATTGTCGCCGGTCTTGACGTAATCGACGCCCTCCAGCCCCCAGACGAGCATGTTGTAAATCTCCTTGTCCGTATTGAGCAGCTCGATGAACATGAGCGCACGCTCCGGGTGCTTGGATGTCGCGGATACCGCGGTCAGCGTGGCGATCGCATTAGCCGACGTCAGCATCGGGCTGCCCATCGGGATGACGTAATGCTCCGCCTTGTACGTCTGCGCGATCGTCGCGTCTACTCCGGGACTTAAAGTCGCCATCGCCGTTCCCACGTACTTGGCCGGGTCGAACGTTGGGCGCGTCAGCGTATCCTTCGCGATGAACCCTCTCTTCTGGAAGTCCGCATTCGTCAGCACGAAGTCCTTGAACTCCTCCGTCTCGTACTCGTTGAACACCTTCGGGTTGTCCTCCATCGAACGGACGACACCGGGGAGATCGATCTCGCCGATCGATTCCCATTCGTAAGCCGGGTAGAAGTAGCTGAACACTTGATTCTTGACCTGCGCATTCCACAACTGATCGGTCGTCTCGGCCGGCTCACCGTCCTTGACGCTCTGCAGGAACGGCGCAATGTCGGATAACTTCTTCACGGTCGTCGGATCGAACCCGTACTTATCCGCGAGTGCCTTCTGCACGGAGAAGCCGCTCTGCCGGGCGAAGATCTGCTGGTTGATGCTGGCATAGATCTTGCCGTTCACACGGGCCGCGTCCCAGATCTCCGGCTTGAAGAGCGCATACGTCTCCGGCGCGTATACCGGCAGCAGATCGGTAATGTCGACGAACGCTCCCTTCGACGCGTTATCGTAATAATTCAAGTAATACGGAGACGTGAACACCAGATCGAACTCCTCGAGAGCATTGACCATGATCGACATCTTCTGGGTGTAGTCGCCGCTCGCTACCTTGATGAATTCCACGTTGGCGTTGATCTTCTCCTTGATCCGCTTGTTCAACTCCGCGAACACCGCGTCGTCGCCGGGGCTGGTCGGGCCCGTATAATAGTACTTCAGCTTGACGAACTCCGAGGTGTCCGCCTTCGGTGCCTCCGATGCCGCCGTTCCCTCGCCCGCTCCGGAGCCGGCGGCGCCCGCGCTCTCCGTTGCGGCCGATTGTCCTTGCGAATTGCCGTTCCCGTTCCCGTTCGATGAGGAACAACCGCTTGCCAGCATGGCGGCCGACAAGACGACCGCCGTCGTCAGGGCAAGCAACCTCTTCCGTTTGACATGCATGGAACCTATCCCCTCGCTTTGGCTTGATATGAGCTTGCACCCTTACTATAGTCGCGAGCCGCTTGGGGAAAATAGTGCATTTTCGTCCGAATGCGGCTCCAATATCGTCCTTGCGAGACTTCGATATCGGCTGTCTTCCGAATTTGAACTCGACTCTGCTAGTCGCTCTGCGGCAGCAGGCGGTATTCGTTCGGCGTTACGCCCTGATACTTCTTGAATAAGGTGTAGAAGTAGCTGATGTTGATGAACCCGCTCCTCAGCGCAACCTCTTGAACCGACAGCTCCGTATCGGCGAGCAGCCCCTTCGCCCTGCTCATCCGGCTGAGATTGATGCTCTCTGCGAGCGATTCTCCGCTTGTTCTCTTGTACAAGGCTCGCAGATACTTGGCCGACAGTCCCATTCGCTCCGCGATCAGATCCGGGCTGAGATTCGGATTGGTCAGCTCCGCTTCGATCAGCTCCTCCACTTGCCGAAGCATATCGTTATAGCGATCATGGCTGCGAAGCTGCTCCTGCTTCGAGGCCAGACGTTCCATAATGTCCGCGATCGGCTCGTCAAGCCGGGCTGCGATCTCTTCCAGCGTCTCGTTATGAGGAGCTCCCTTGGCCACATCGATGAATCTAAGATAGATACTCCCGTCGTCCGCGATATCGTTGCGCTTCATGAAGTCTCTCAGCGCAATCGCCAGTTGAAGCAGCAAGGTGAACAAATACGTCATCGCATGCCCGTCCACCGTTCGCAACAGAGCAAGGCTCGACGAATGCGCCCCCTCCCTGTCGCCTCTTCGGATCTCGTCAATGAGCGCTGCGATGCCTCGGTCCGGAATGCTGTATTCCCGCTTCTTGATCTCGCGGATGCGGGAAGCGTACAGAATGGCTCCCGGGCCCGCGAACAGCTTGTAGCCGAGCGTCTCGAGGTGCTCGGCGAAGCTCTCCGGCACTTCCGCAACCCCATCCAGCGGATCGCCGATGGACACGGAGAGCGAGATCGCCAGATATTGCGCCACGTTGGCGCCAATCTGGCGGACCAGCTCTTCCACTCGTACGGTGAAGGCTTCATTCTCCTCCGAATCGATCAGGAACAACGCTCCGAACACCCCGTCTTCGAGTACGAACGCAATCGGCTTCCATGCGGACTTGACCGTCTCTTCAATAATATTGATGACGCCGTAATCGAGCAGCATTCGATCGTCTTGCCCGTATTTGTCGCAGAATTCCTCATAGCGGTCTATCTTGAACGCAACCGTGAACAGCCGGCGGTTCGTGTCGAAGTCGATCGAGAACCGCTCGAAGCCTTTGGTCAACGAATATTCCGTCATCCGGCTTGTCGCGAACGTCCGCAGGAACCGCTGCTTCTGCTCATAGCCCGATCTTTTCTCCCGTTCATAACGTCCCAGAAGCGCATTCGTTCTCTTGTTCATCAAGCGAAGCAGAATCCTCGAACTGAACATGACGGCCAGGACGGCGAGGATGCCGACCAGCACCGAGATGATCCAGGTCAGCATCAGCATGCGCGACAGCTTGCCCGAGATGACCTCATAAGGCGTCAACCGGATGAACGTCCACCCCATCTCGGACGAGACATAGCTGACGACCTGCTTCCTCCCATCCAGCATCTCGATCGCGTAGCCGGAGGAGCCTTCGCCATCCGGAATCGCGCCGTCGATATAACGCTTAGCCTGCTCCAGATAAAGGAATCGGTCGTTGCCGAGTGCAATCCGGCCCTGATCGTCGATAATCATCGTCTCGCCGCTCATCTCCGGGTTCATCGCCTCGATCGTCTGCTTCATCCATTCCTGGGACACGTTCAACATGATGGCGCTGTCGATGTGCCGCGAATAGCTGTCGAACAGCACGAAGGTATACACATCCGGCGTCTGGAACGGTTCCAAGCTGCCGTACAGCTCTTTATCGCGAGCGGATAGTTGAACCTTCCGGGCAATCGGCTTCATGCTGCTTAGCCCCTCGCCGCTCTCAAGACGTTCGATGATGTCGCGATCCGGGAATTGCGAGAATGTAAACGCTTTCCCATCTGTGTACACTTTATCCGCCTTCTGATTGTAAATATAGATGGAGCTGACGAAGTTCAGGTTAAAGCCCCCGCTCGGCACCCCCACCTGGCTGAGCAGGCTCGCCGTCTCCAGCTCCCCCAGGCGATCGGCGTTCATCAGCTTGAAGACGCTCGGATTCGTGTAGAGCTGTTGCAGCGTCAGCTTGGCCGCTTCGAACATGAAGCTCATGCTGTAACTGACCTGCGACAACTCCTCGACCGAATACGACTGGACGAGTTCCATGGAATGACGCTTGTAGTTCGCGTACATCGTTGATGACAGGATCAGATTCGTCACGACCACAATGATCGCGAAGGTCATAAACATGCTGGCGTTGCTGCCAGTGACGCTTCTCTCTGCATGCCGGTTCGGAGCGCTCATTGTATTCCCCCTGTTCTAGTCTGCCTGCCCGCGACGCTTCTCACTTGCTCTCCCTACCATACCACGAGCCGAAGCGGGCACGATAGATTAGCCTACGGGGAGATCGATGTTCCTTGAAGTTCGTTCCTGTGTCTATCCGCCTTCTTCGCAGCGAAGATCATACTGTCGGAATCGATCTCCTCGACGCCGTCCAGTCGCCCGATCTCCTCCATTGCCTCCAGGAAGTCGTTCATCCGGAAGCTCTTCAACTTGACGCGAAGAATCGAATTCGGAGGATACGGAGCTACCGTCATATTCGATACTTGAACATTGTGCTGCTCGAACGCAGCCGCGATCCGCCCCCACAATCCGGGGCTGTCCGTCACCTGCAATTCGATCGATTGGTAACGTCGATGCCGCAGCAATGCCTTCTCCCACTTGTTCAGCACATAGAGGCTGATCAGGACCATCAATGTGCACACCAATGCGCCTTCATAGAATCCGGCCCCTGCGCACAGTCCGATCGCCGCCACCGTCCAGACCGAAGCGGCAGTCGTCAAGCCCTTGACCATGTTGCCGTTGCGCATGATCGCTCCCGCGCCGAGAAACCCGATGCCGCTAATGACCTGGGCGGCCAGCCGCGCCGGATCGATGCGAACATTGACCTCGCTGACGAAGGAACTGAAGCCGTAGCTGGACAACAGCATAATCGTCGTCGAGCCCAGACAGACAAGAATATGGGTGCGGAACCCCGCCGCATGATTGTTCCATTCCCTCTCCATGCCGATCACGCCGCCAAGCACAGCCGACAAGGCCATCCGCAGCACCAGATCGAGCCACGATATCTCCCACACGCTTCCCGTTTCAATCAACATGCTTCCTCTTCCTTTCGCCTGCCCCATGGTTCGATTACGACCGTTCTTCCCCAATATAATGGCCGATTCGAGCCGAATAAACTGCAAATTCGCCCGCTCCCCTATTCAAAATCGGCCTCTGAATCCGATATTGCGAACGGCAAACAAGGACGATCAATTGATCGTCCCGTCCTCCATGCTTGCAATGATTCGCTGAAGATTCGTATAGCTGGTCTGCAACGCGTCGAAGGGGTCCCCTTCGCACCGATCTTGCTCCACGACGTACCACTCGACACCGCTTCTCTCGCCCCATTCCGCAATCGGAGCAAAGTCGATTCGGCCTGTCCCTACCGGGGCGAAGGTTGCCTTCTCATCCGACGTCATATCCTTCAGGTGGATGAGCGGCACCCGATCGGCATAGCGCTCCAGGAATGGAAGAAGCGGCATCCCCCCTCTGAAGATCCAATAGACGTCCGGCTCGGCCAACACGGCATGTCCTGCCGACGGCTCGAGCAGATAGCTCAGCCCATCCATGCCGTCTACCTCTTGCTCGAACTCATAGGCATGATTGTGATAGCTGATGCGAACTCCTCTCTTCGATGCATGTTGGGCGGCTTGAGCCAGTTCCTTCCGCACTTCGCGATAGCCGTCCTCCGTTCTCATCTCAATCGGGATCGACGAGCATACGAGATCGCGGGTGCCAAGTGCGATCGCATCCTCGATATGCTGCTCCAGGCCGGCCAGCAATGGGGCGTAGCCATAGTGCAAGCCTGCCGCTCGCAGTTCCAGATCCCTTAACTTATCGGCCAATCGAGCTGCGCTCCAGCCGTGCAGCCCGGCGAACTGAACGCCCGACCAGCCCATTCCCTTCAGACGCTCCAGCGCGTTCGCCATATCGGAGGCACATGCTTCCCTTACCGTAAACAATTGAACGGCTAACTTCGATCTCATCGAATCGACCTCCTTGTTTACCGAGTATATCAACAAGTCAAGGAGAGGTCGCTGGCGCATCTCGCGATAAACTTTACTTATCTTACGATGCAACCCGGCGGAGAACGGACGGAATTGTCTTGTGCAGACATAGGGGCAAGGTTACAATCGATGACAACACGTCAGTTCGCAATCCTATGCCCCTGTGGCTCGGGCTTGGAGGTTGGAGGTGCATTCGATGCTTACCGTTGTCAGCGCCGGGTACAAACGGCACACGCAGCCCTTCCAATCCAATGGGGTTCGCAGCGCCTACTTGATTCGGCTGCAGGTGGAAGGCCGGTGCCAAGCGGACGTGAACGATGTCCTCTACGAGCTTGGGCCGGGAGATCTGCTCCTCTGCCTCCCCGGCGACCGCTATCGGCTCCGCGTGCTCCATCGTGCGGACGAGGCCGCTCCTGTGTGCGATTACTATTTGAATATGGAAGCCGACGCATGGCTGACGAATTGGTGGGGGCCTCTGCGGCACTGCCGGAAGAGCAGCATCGCCATCGACGAGCAGCTCCTCGCGATCTGGAAGGCCATCATCTCGGAGAAGAGACGCGTGGGAGACAGCAGTCCGGCCATTCTGGACGGTCTGTCGCGCTGCCTGCTGCTCGGCGTGCAGCGTCAGCTTCGCGAGATGCCGGATGGCAATCGGTATGAGCGCAACGTCGCTTATCGAATCCAACGGTTCATCGAGCAGCACGCCGCGACAAGCTTCCGACTGCGGGATGCCGCGCAGGCCGTCAGCCTGGGCGTATCTCGAGCCTCGGACATCTTCCGCCAGGAGGTCGGGCAATCCATTATGGACTACGCCATCGACGTTCGGCTCTCTATGGCCAAGGATCAGATGACGGAGTCCGGACTCACCCTCGGCCAGGTCGCCGAAGCTTGCGGATTCGCCAACTATACGCACTTCAATCGACAGTTCCGCGCTCGCTTCGGCCTCACGCCGAGCGAATATCGCCGTTCGCTTCGCCAATAAACATAGAGCAGCTTAGGCATATCGCCCAGGCTGCTCTACATCGTCACTCATCGCATTGTTAGTCCGTTATTCTTATTCCATCTCCGGCGACAGCAGCTTCATGCTTCCCGACCGGGAGTACAGCCCGAAGTAGCCCGAATCCTCGATTCGCTCCGCTCCGGTGTCCAGGAAGTAGATGACATTCTCGTCGTCGATGTTCAGAATCAGCCGAACGCCGCCGGCTTCGTTCACCGCCCCGACCTGGACCCGGTGGCGCTCGCCGAACGGAATGTACTGGTTCGGAATCCCTTGGCCGCCGATGCTCGTATAACCGTCGAGGTTGCCGTAGATGACGGTCCGCACCCCGCCGTTGAACCGATGCAGCTCAATAACGTCCTCCTTGAAGCAGAACAGATACAGATCGTTCGTCGCCGAAGTGAACGCCTCTTCCGGCTGCTGCACCCGGATGGCCAGCGATGGCCATCCGCCGGAAGAATTGATCTGCAGATCCGTCGTCAGCAGCTCGTCCCCGTACGTGTCGCCCTCGTAGGTCGCGAAGCCACCGGGCGTCGAGATCGTCAGGTTGTCCGAGCCGGGCAGCAGGCTGCCGACTCCCGTCGAATAGACGTACCAATGATCCGGATCGTTGATCGCGTCGTCAAGCGGATAAGCGTCGTATTCCAGACCGGCCGGGTCGCCGAAGCTCAGCACGCTCACCCCGATCGTGCGAGTGTGCGGGACGCCGTTCACCGCAAGCGCGAACTCGAGGTCGGCGCTCCCTGCGCTTAAGGCGGATAGTACGCCTTGGGCATCGATGGTCGCTACGGCAGGATCGCTGCTCGTGTAGACGGCCGACGACACCGTCATCGTCTGCCCATACAGCGACTTCGCCTCGATCGTCAACGGACGCTGCACGCCGAGCATGGCCGTGTACTCTTCTCCGAGCAGATGCTTCGCTTTGTTCTCGACATAGTAGACGTCGATATGGTCGAACGCGTCATCCACATAGACGGGAACGTTCTTCGTCCAGCGCATGTCGCCGACCTGGACGCTCACCCGGATGTCCGTATGACCCGGACCTGCCGCATACACGCTGCCCGTCACGCTCACCTGCGCGACGTTCTCGTCCGCGCTGACATAGGTGATGTCCGCACCGGACAGGTCGACGGGCACATCCTTGCCCGTTGTCGCCGTCACCTCAAGCTGCTCATCGTCGCCGCTTGCCAGATCCAGCTTCTTCGGCAGCACGATGCGCTCGGGCATATCGTCCGCAAGATGCCGATACGCCGGCTCCAGCCCCGCGCTCGCGATAATCGCCTGCGCGGCAGACGGCCACTGGGCGTCGGGATACACCTGTGTGCCGGTCTGACTGACATTGACGCCGACCATCTGCGCACGCGCCGTCGTCGTGTAGTTTGTATCGAACGTAATATCGTGGCTGGTCAGCGGTCCGTTCACGAACGCCCAGGACACCGGGAAGATCTCGTCCCAGACCGGCGTCTCGGACTGATCGATGACATTGTGCTCGACCTGCCAATACGTCGATCCCTCGTCATTGTAAATCACGCCGTAGCGGTTCATCTGGTTGCGCACGTAGTTGTCCGAGATCACATTCTTGTGGTCGGCCGTCCCCCCCGTGCCGCCGAGCGTATAGATCGCCCCGCCGTCGTAGATCTGCTCGCCCAGCAGGTCGTGAATGAAGTTCGCCTGGATCTTGTTGTTGCGAAGCGCGGAAGTCGTCACGTATCCGAACCCGTAGCCGATCGTGATGCCATCGTAGGGCACGTTAAAAATCTCGTTGTGGCGAATATCCGAGTCCGCGACGAAGCCGAGGCCGATAGCTGCAGCCGATCGATAATCGACGCCGATGTCGTGGATGTAGTTGTTCTCGATATCGATGTTCTTCAGCACCTTGCGCGGATCGGAAGGGGCGTAAATGTCCGGATCGCTCTTGGTCACCTCGCCGACATCGATCGCGCTTCCCGAGATATCGTAGAAGCGATTGCCGCGAATCAGACTATGCTGCACAGCGCCGGTCATCGTGATAGCCGTAATGCCGAGCTTCGTGAAGGTGTTGTTCTCGAAGACGATATGCGACGCCTTCTCCGCCATAATCGCGCCGGGCGGCAGCTTGTCGGTGCCGTAGCGCAGCAGGTTGTTCTGGGCGTCGGCATGTCCGAGGTCGGAGCTCGGGCGATTCCAGGTCGTATAGGCGAACGTCAGCCCCTCGAAGCGAATGCCGTCCGCCGGCGTGTCCAGCGTCGTGCCGGCGATGTTCACCAGTTGCTCGGCGACCGGCGCGACCACATCGGCCGTGCTCATATTCTCGCCGGTGCGCGGCTTGTAGTAGATCATGTCGGTCGTGCGATCCAGATACCACTCTCCTGGCTGGTCGAGCAGCTCGTAGGCATTTTCCAAATACCAGGGATTAACCACGGATGATCTGACCGTCACATAATTCCACCCGGGCTGCTGCATGGCAATGACCGCTTGACCGTCCTGGACCGTAACGGACTGTACGCGATCCCGCGGATTCGTCCACTCCGCCTTGTAGACGAACTCGAGATCGCCGATGTTGTTCCAGGACGCCAGACCGACGTCGTCCGACACGTAGCCCGTCGCCGTCTTCTGCGGATTCGTCAGCCCGCCTTCGCTTCGTGCCCGGACCGCCCGGACGCCGTTCACGAACAACTGCCGCGTCTCTAGGTCGCCGCCGGCGGACGCCCGATAGATGCCATTGCCGGCATCGTACAGCGTCCATCCGCCGATCGTCCGGCCGCCTTCGATGACCGGCTGCTCGTCCTCGTACGCCCGGTAAATGATCCAGTACCCGTTGCTGCCGGAATCGCGCTCGTCGAGCTGCAGCGCGGTCGTCAACGGATAATCTCCGCCCCGCAGATAAACGACGATATCGCCCGTCATGTCGGCGTTGATCGTACGCACGGCGTCCCGCGCCTTCTCCAGCGTCCGGAAGGGCAACGCCTCTGTGCCGGAATTGCTGTCGCTGCCATCCGGCGATACATAGTAGGCGGCCTGAACCGTTCGGGCCACAACCTCCGCTTCAATGGAGGCTGTAAGGCCGCCGTCCTCCGTCTCGGCGGTGATCTCGGCGGTGCCTATGCCCGTTGCCGTCACCCGTCCCTCCTCATCTACGGAGGCAACGGACGGATTGCTGCTGCTCCAGGCGACGCTGCGGTTGCTGGCGTCGGCCGGCAGCACCGCGGCCGTCAGCGCGCGATCGGAGCCGAGCGGCAGCGTCAAGGCCGCCGGGCTGATCGAGACGCCTGTCGGGTGCTTCTCCACCACCTCTATCGCGACGCTGTCGACCAGACCGCCGTCCACCGTCGTCCCCGTCAGCGTGGCCGTCCCCTCGGTTACGCCTGTCGCGTTGCCCAGATCGTCGACCGCCACAACCCCCGGGTTGCTGCTCGCCCACTGGACGGCGGTGAAGGTCGCGTCGGCCGGCGTGAAGTTCGGCTTCAGCGCAATCGTGTCGTTCAACGCCAGCACGGTTGGAATCGAGAGCAGATCGAACCCGGTCACCGCGCGGTAGCTGAAGAACTCCAGATCATCGAAGTACGCGGTGCCGACGGCCGCCCCGTACATGCCGAACTGAACGTTGCGGATCTCGTCCGCCGGCTGAATCATGGCGAGACCGAGCCGCTTCGGCACCCCGTCGATATACAGATCGTACGTATCCGTCGATGCATCGAGGATCAGGTCGAACCGATACCAGCGGTTCGCCTCGTAGGGCTCAATCGCCTCCCAGGAGCCGCCGTTCATAATCGATATTTTGCCGTTGCTGTGGAAGTCCGCGTAGAGAACGGACGCTCCCGAGCTGTTGCGGACAACGGCGGTATAGACGACCGCATCCGTCTGCTTGGCCATGGCCCGCAAGGATACTTTCACCTTCTCGTGGCCGGCGCTTATCGTCCGCGAGACAAGGTAGCTGCTGGCCGTCTCTGCGGACTTGTCGATCTTGAAGCTTCTGCCCGGCGAGTAAGGATTGTCCGCCACCGCCGCCGTCACGCCCGCAACGGTCGGTATGCTGAGCGTGCTCGGCTTCGTTCCCGGGCTATAGGATTCGAAGCGCTCGGCGAACAGATCGCCGCTCGCCAGCACCGTCACCTGGATATGGCCGCTGTAATCGCCGTCGTCGCTGGTCGCGGCAATTATGCTCGTCCCCGGCTGCAGTGCCGTCAGCGTGGCCGTACCGGAGTAGACGCTGTAGACCACCGAGACGACCGAAGGATTGCTCGACGTCCAGGCAATCGCTTGATCGGTTGCATAGAACGGCTCCAGCGTTGCGGAGACATCCCGGCTCTCGCCGGCATCCAGCGTCAGATCGCCGCCCTCCAGCGTCAGACCGGTCACCGGAACGTCGGGCCCGGCCGGAACAGTGACCGCGCAGTCGGCGGACGCGCCTCCCGGCGATGTCGCCGTCACGGTGGCGGTGCCATACCCCCAGGCGGTTATCGTGCCGCCGGCGTCCACCCGAACGACGCTTGGATCGCTCGATGTCCATGTAACCGCTTGCAATCCATCGATTGCGGGCAACACCGATGCGGCCAGCGACTCGCTCTGCCCGATCGGCAACGTCGCCGTCGATTCGTTCAAGCTGACGCTCTGCGTATACAGGTCGAAGTCGTCGAAGTAGGCGACGCCCGGTGTCGTGCGGTACACCTGGAAGTCGACCTGCTTCAGATCGTGCGCGTCCGCACTCTTGAACGCGACCGGTCCGACCTTGCTAACGCCGTCGATGAGCAGAATGTACTGCTGCGCAGCGGTATCGACCGCCACGGCGACGTCATACCAGACGCCGGCCGAATACGGCTGCACAACGACTGTGCTGCTCGCCTGCTGATAACGGATATTGCCGTCCGATGTCAGCGTGACGACCGCCAGCTCCTTGTTGTCCGAAGATCGCAGCTGCAGCGCGATGACGGTCGCGTCCGTCTGGGCCGCCATCACCTTCGTGCGAACGACATACTGGCCGGTCAGCGCACTCCCGGTTGCATACCTCGCATACAGATTCGTGCCTGTGTCCGTGGCTGTGCGATCAATCTCGAGACTCTTGTTCGCAGCGTCCGGAACCTCCGCCACCGCAACCGTTCCGTTCGTCTCCTTGTAGCTCCACCCCGTCCCGCCGGGCTTCCCGCCGGTGATGATCGCGTCGAAGCCCTCATGGGCCAGATCCCCGATGCCGGGCTCGTCCGCACGAACCACGGCGCCGCCGATCGGCGTCAGGATGATGCCCAGCAGCAAGCTGGCGGCCGCCAGGACCGCCGGCAGCCGACGTATTTTTCCATTCAGCATGCCATCTCTACCTTTCCGTAATAGGATGTCGTGCCGTACGGTTCTCTTGTCTCTCCGGTTCGACTTGTCATGACCGCTCCTATCCTCCGCCAACATTCCTCTACGTCAACGTCACCTCCCTCCCGCAGCGCAGCATGTCGAATTTCTCTCCGAAGACGTTGTCGCCCCGCCGTTACCGGATGGACAAGCGCTTTGCCGTCAGTACAAGCGCCGACCGAACGGGTTGGATGGGCTGGGCCGCACGGTTGTCTGCTTCCGCTCGGCCTTGGCCAGAATTCCGTTATCCAGCATGGCCCGATCTTCGTTACCTTCGCACCACCCGATCAACGCCTGCTTCATCGCTTCCTTTACCTTGCGAATATGCGGTTCGGCGCTGTCCGCCAAATTGACCGTCTCCGCTTCGTCCTTCTGCTGATCGTACAATTCCTCGATAGCTCCGTACTCGTGGTAAATATACTTCCAGCGCCGATCCGCAATCATATATTGCTGCTTCGGATGGTCTTCGCACTGTCCGATATAATATTCCCGCACCGGCTGGTCCTCGAAGATGGCGGGCGACAAATCCCGACCGTCCACTTGCCGCTCCAGCGGACTTCCCGCCAGCGACAGCAAAGTCGGAAGCAGGTCCTGCAGACCAACAAGTTGATCGGATAAAGTCCCCGGCTCGATGACCCCCGGATAACGGATCATGAGCGGAATGCGAACCGAGCCGTTGTAAAAATTGCTTTTGAAATACAAGCCGAAATCGCCCAGCATCTCCCCGTGATCGGATGTATAGACAACGATCGTATTGCCGCTTAGATCATGCTGATCGAGGAAATCAAGCAGTCGGCCGACCTGAGCGTCTTGATGGGAGATGAGCCCGTAATAATAAGCTTTGATGACTTGCTTCGCTTGCGGGGACAGCAGGTGCCACATATGGATGTAATGCTTGTTCTCCAAATGGTCGAGACTTCGTTCCGCAAGCGTCGCCGCATCGCCGATCGGAGGCGGCAGCTGCCTGGGATCGTACATGCTGTCGTAAGGGCGGGGCGGATCGAATGCAGAGTGCGGCTTTGGAAAAGACGCCCATACAAAAAAAGGTCGTCCGCTCTCCGCCGCCAAATGGCTGCGCATGCGGGCCATTGCTTCATCGGCAACCCACGTATCGACATAGTGCTCCTGTGGAATCGGACTTGGAGCCGGGTAGACGTCATTGTTGCCGAGACCATGTCCTCGCGTATAGCCGCCCCAGCCGACCGTATGCAAATAATCGTGGTAATCCTCGAGTCCCCGCAGCTCGCCCAGGGGGTCGAACTGACTCAATATTCTGCCGGATTCGGCGAATTCTGCCGTGTTAAAGCCATGCGTTGTCCGATCTTCCCCGGGACCTGCGTAAGGAAGATAATGAAGCTTGCCTACTGAATAGGTGTCATAGCCGCGGCTCGCGAACTCCTCGCCCAGCTTGGGAAAATCGCCTCGAATTACTCCTCCGTTCGACTTCTGTCCCGTGCATCTATGCGGATAACAGCCGGTCGTCAGACTCGCTCGGGCCGGAACGCATATCGGATCGGGCGTGAACGAATGGGTGAAGCGAACGCCGCCCGCGGCCAGACGATCGATATTCGGCGTTCGGACATGCCGGTTGCCGTTGCAACCGAGCGCATCATGCCGCATCTGATCGCACATGATGAACAAAATATTAGGCTTGGTCAAGTTCGTCATAGCCGCACTTCCGCTCCGATCTCGGCCGACTCGTAGATAGCGCTTAGAATCTTGATCATATCCACGCCGCTCTCCGGGTCGTTGATCGGCTCCGCCAGACCAAGCATGCAGTCGATAAAATGATGAATGTTCTGCCAATGCGGCCGACTCTCGTCCTTGCCGAACTGAGGCACGATGTCGCAGAGCACCTGCTCGATCTCCGTCATCAGCTTCAGCTCGCCGTTCTTCAGGCTGCAGCCCGCCTTCGTGCCGCGCAGCTCCATGAACTTGAGCGCTTCCGCGTTCGCGGCCCAACTGAATTCGAGCTGCAGCGTCGCACCGCCCTCGAAGCGGATGAAGCCCGTCGCCAGATCCTCGACGTCGAAGATGCCTCCTTCGTTCATCGTGCCGAGGCGCTTCGTCTTGCTGCCAAGCGGCAACGGGGCGTCGGCGAACTTCGTATAGGCCGCGCCGCTGACCGCCACCGGGCGGGGATTGCCCATGAGCCATATGGCCAGATCGATCATGTGCACGCCCAGATCGATCAGCGGGCCGCCGCCGGACATCGCCTTCGTCGTGAACCAGCCTCCCCGGCCGGGAATGCCCCGGCGGCGCACCCAGCCGGTGCGGCCGGTGTAGACCTCGCCCATCGCCCCGCTATCGACGTACCGCTTGAGGAATTGCATCTCCGGCGTGAAGCGGTTGTTGCGCATGACCATCAGCACCTTGCCTGCGTTTCTCGCCGCATCGGCCATCCGCTGCGCTTCGACCGGGTTCACCGCATCGGGCTTCTCGCTGAAGACGTGGACGCCCCGCTCCAGCGCGGCAATCGCCACCTCGGAGTGGAATACGTTGGGCGCGCAGATGTCGATGGCGTCCAGCTTCTCGCGATCCAGCATCTCGATATAATCGGTATAGACGGCGTTCACGCCGAGCCGCTGCGCCTGCGCCTCCGCCGTCGGCCGATGGGCGTCGCACAGCGCGACAAGCTCGGTATGCGGATTCGACTGCCAGGCCGGCGCATGCGAATTGCCGAAGATGCTCCCGGCGCCGACGACTCCTACTCTCAATTTGCTCATTGCTTATTGCCCCCCTCTTGAATTGAAGTTCCAATTGAAGTTCCAGCCGCCGCAGGTTCTCGCCTCCAGCGCCGGCACGCCCTTATTCCCCCTTGGGTTTAATGGCCTCCAGCGCCGGCACGGACTTGCCGAACCGCACCGGTTCCCGCTTCGCCGGGGCCGCCCAGCGAATGGCGTTGGAGATGACGCGCAGCACGTTCGCATCGCGATAAGTCGGGTATAGCTCATGGCCGGGGCGGAAGTAGAAGATCTTGCCTTGTCCCCGATTGAAGCAGCAGCCGCTGCGGAAGACGTTGCCTCCCTCGAACCAGCTCGTGAACACCACCTCGTCAGGGGCCGGAATGTCGAAGAACTCGCCGTACATCTCCTCCCGCTCCAGCTCGAAGCAAGGCCCGATCCCTTCCGCGATCGGATGCCCCGGCGCCGTCACCCAGAGCCTCTCCTTCTCCCCCTCGTCCCGGTAGAGCAACGAGCAGCTCGTGCCCATCAGCTTCTTGAACACTTTCGAATAATGGGCCGAGTGCAGCGCAATCAGCCCCATCCCCTGCAGCACGCGAGCGGCGACGCGTTCGACAACGTCGTCCCGCACCTCTCTGTGGGCCGTATGCCCCCACCAGATGAGGACGTCCGTGTCCGCCAGCGCAGCTTCGTCCAGCCCGTGCTCCGGCTCGTCGAGCGTCGCCGTGCGAATCGCGAAGCTGCCTGTCAATCCTTCGGCGATGGCATGATGCATGCCTCGCGGATAGATCGCTTGAACGTGCGGCTTGTTTGTCTCGTGCCGGAATTCGTTCCATATGGTCACCCGAATCGTCTCGCCCATGACACTTCTCTCCTTTTTTGCCCAACTCGTATGGTCTGTCGTGCTCCCGAAGCCTCAACCCTTGACCGCGCCGATCGTCATCCCTTTGACAAAATACTTCTGCAAGAACGCGAACACGAACATCACCGGAAGCGAGGTCAGCACCATCATTGCGTACATGATCGCATCGGTCGGCACGTCGGACGGATCGACCGGGTTGCCGCTGGGATCGACGCCTCCGTTCTTCATCATCTCGATGTAGGCGGTAATGTTCTTCAGAATGAGCTGAATCGGATACTTCGCCGAATGGTCGATGAACAGAATCGCGTGAATGGTCTCGTTCCAGTAGCCCAGCGTCATCATCAGCGCGAGCGTCGCCAGTGCCGGCTTCGACAGGGGCAGAATAATGCTCCGGTACGTCCGCAGGTCGGAGGCGCCGTCGATCTTCGCCGATTCGATCAGCGCAGGCGGAATTTCTTGGAAGAACACTCTAAGCAGGAAAATCTGGAACGGCGCCGCGAAGGCGGGGACGATGAGCGAGATCAGCATGTTTTTCCAACCCAGGTACTGCACGATGAGAATGTAGAAGGGCACCATGCCGCCGCTGAAGATCATCGTGAAGAAGATATAGAAGGAGATAACGCCGCGGAACGGGAAGTCCCGCCGCGCGAGCGGATACGCGATCAACGAAGTAATGAGCAGGTTCAGCGTCGTTCCGACGACAACGATAATGATCGAATTCTTGTAGCCCGACAGCAGCGTAAACGGTTCCTTCAATATATATTCGTACGCCTCCAGCGAGAAGTGGATGGGCACGATCTGATAGCCGAACGTTTGAATCGCCTGTCCGTCCGTCAGAGAGACCGAGATGGTCAGCACCATCGGCAGCAGGCACATCGCACAGAAGACGATCAGACATATATGCGCCGTCAACTGCATGGAATTCCGTCTCATATGCACGCCTTCTCTCCTGTTAGAATAGTCCGTACTCTTTGTTGAACAGCTTCGCCACGCGGTTCGTGCCGATGATGAGCACGAAGCCTACGGCCGATTGGAAGACGCCGACGGCCGAGCTCATCGCGAAGTCGCCGCTCACGGTCAGCGCCCGGAAGACGTACGTATCCAGCACATCGGTAACGGGATAGAGCAGACTCACATTGCGCGGAACGAAGTAGAACAGCCCGAAGTCCGCCCGCAGAATATGCCCGATCGCCAGAATCGTCAGCATGACCATCATCGGGGCCAGGAAGGGAAGGGAGATATGCCGGATCGACTTCAGCTTGGAAGCCCCGTCGATCTCCGCCGCTTCGAACAGCTCCTTGTCGATGCTCATGAGCGCCGAGTAGTAGATGAGGCTGCTGAAGCCCGTTCCCTTCCAGATTCCGACCAAGGGAAGAATAATAATCCAATACCACGGCTCGGAATAGAAGGAGATCTCTTGACCGGTCATCCGGTGAATTAGCGATGTCAGCATGCCCGTGCCGGGATTGAGCAGCGTCGTCAGCATAAGCCCGACGAGCACCCAAGAGAAGAAGTAGGGGAAGAACATAACGGATTGGTAGGTCTTCAGCATACGCCTGCTTGCCACTTCATAGAGCAGCAGCGCGACGATGACGCCGGCCAGCAGCTCCACGACGATCATCAGGGCGTTCAGCCCGATCGTATTGCGAAGAATCCGCCAGGCATCGACCGATTTGAAGAAGAACTCGAAGTTGCGGAAGCCGTTCCACGGGCTGCCCGCAATCCCCTTCGCCGGCACATAGTCCTTGAAGGCCATAATGATGCCGAACATGGGGAGATAGGAGAAGATAAAGATTTTGATCATCGCAGGAAGAGACATCATCAGAAGATGCCGATGGTCTTTGAATGGCTTAAGCTTCCTGCGCAGACGTTCCGAATTCATGGCCGCAACGCTCCCTTTCCGCCGGATATTGTCGGTTGTCCCGGCCGACGGCTTCAGTATAGGGGGCGTTCGCTCGCGCTGAATACTGTAATATCGTCCAAATTCCCTACAAATATGGCCTTATGCCGTCACTTCGAATCGGCCAGCCGCAGATTGCGGAATTCATTCGGCGTGCTGCCGTTGTATTTCTTGAACAACGTATAGAAGTAATTGATATTCGTGAAGCCGCTGCGCAGCGCCGCCTCTTGGACGGATATCTCGGGATGCTCCAGCAATCGCTTGGACCGGTCGATCCGGTAGCGATTGATCGTCTCGCCGAGCGACTCGCCGGACGCCTTCTTGTACAACGACCTTAAATATTTGGCCGATATGCCGAGCTGGTCGGCGATGAGCTCCGGACTCAGGTTCGCATTGGCGTATTCCCGCTCCAGGAACTGCTGCACATTGTCCAGAATGCCGCTGTAGCGCTCGTACTTCCTGACCGTCTCCCGAGAGCTGGACAGGTACGCGGCAATCGAAGCGCACTGCTCCTGAACGTCCAAGGCAATCTCGTCCACCGTCTCGTAAGCCGCAATCCGGTTGGCGATGGCGATGAACCGATTGTAGTCGAACCCATCCGTCGGCAGCTCGTACTTGCGCACGAAATCCTGCATCTCGATCGCCAGCCGAAGCACGGTCGTCTGCAGCGAGGCGACGGAATAGCCGCGCGTCCCCTCGATAATGCTGCGGCAGCATGTCCGCACGGAATCGTCGCTGCCCGCGAGCAGATACTCGAACAGTTCGGCGACGCTTCGCTCCGGGAACGGATAATCCCGCTTCTTCAGCTCTTTGACGACGGATACGTAAAGCACTGCGCGCGGCCCGTGATAGAGCTTGTATTGAAGCGCCTCCTTGCACTGTTCGATGCTGCCCGGAACATCGGCGATCTCATCCAGCAGATCCCCCAGCGCGGCGGACAGCGACAGGCCCAGATAGTGGGCGGACTTGTCTTGAATCTCCTTGATCAGCCCTTCCATCTTCACCGTAATCTCCTCGTAGTCGCTTCGGTCGGGATTAAACAGAATGCCGATGAAGCCGCCGCCCAGATCGACCGCTTCATGCGTGAAGCGCGTAACGGACAGCTCCCCGATAATATTAATCAGCCCGTAGGACAGCAAGACGCGGTCCTCCGGTGCGTATTTGCCGCAGAATTCATCGTATCGGTCGATCTTGAGCACAACGGTCATGAAGCTGCGGTTCAGCTCGAAGCCGATCCCGTAACGGGCGAACCGCTTGACGAGAACACTGTCCTCCATCGTCCTCGCGGTCAGCATTCGCAGGAACTGCTGCTTTTTCTCATAACCGGCATGCTTCTCCTTGTCGTACTTCTTCTCCATCTCGCTGATCTTGCGGCTGAATCGCCCGTATACGGTTCTGGAATTGAACAAGACGGCCACCACCGACAGAACGGTGACAAGCGCGAAGATGACGAGCGTCGTCAGCAGGAGCTGCTTCAGCTTGCCGGATACCGCTTCATAGGGCGTGAACCGGATATACTTCCAGTCGAGCATCGGGGAGGAGACATAGGTCACGAGGAACTTCTCTCCGCCTAGTGCAGCGACCGCATAGCCCGTATCCTCGCTCTGACGCAGAACGTCCTGAACGGCCGAATTGCCGCTTAGATCGTCCAGGTAGCGATATCGCTCGTTGCCAAGCGTAATCGTGCCGCCGGAATCGACAATGACCGTCTCCTTGCCCGTGCGGGGGTCCATCGCTTCGATCGTATCGGCGAGCCATTCCTGGGAGACGTTCAGAATGATCGCATTGTCAATCATGTTCGAGCTGCCGTCGAACAAGACGAAGGAATAGACGTTGTCGCTGGGGATCGATTCGTCGAGCGCATTCATGTAATGATCCGGCGACGGAATGCTTCGGGGAATCGGCTGCAGATTGCGCAGGCCGACCGGCTCCTGGAGCCTGGTCACCATATCCTGATCGGGGAAGGTGGCAACCGGGAACGCCTTGCCGTCGAAGTACATCTTCTGCGCCTGCTTGTTATAGATATAGATCGAGTTGACGAACGGCATCATGACGTTGTCCACCCCTACCTGCCGCAGCAGAGCCGACGTCTCCAGTTGGCCCAGTTCGTCGTAATTCATCAGCTTCAACGCCGCGGGATTCGAATACAACTGCAGCAGCGTCAGCTTGGCGGCTTCGAACATGAAGTTGGTGCTGTAGCTGATCTGGGACAGCTCCTCCACGGTCGAGGACTGAGCCAGATTGACGGAATGCCGCTCCGCTGTCACATACATGGAGGTAGTAAGCGCGATGTTCGCGGCCAGGACGATAAGGAGGAAGGATAGGAAAATATTCACATGGCTGAGGATAGCCCCTTTTTTCTTGCTGCGGACAATAGTAAACATCGCGCTTCCTCCCCGGCTTATGGTAACGAGAAAATCCAAATCATCGGCCGATGATTTGGATTTTCTCGTTATGCATGGTGCTGCCTTACTGCTTCTGCGCGACGAAGGCGTCAACTTGCTTCTGCTTCTCCTGCAGCACCTTGTCGACCCCGGCCGCCTTGAGCTTGGAGAGGAATTCCGCGTAAATCTTCTCCGTATCCGCTCCGTACATGCCGGTATTGAATGCGGCCTTGTATTCATTGACGATGGCCGACGTGTTGGCGATCTCGGTCTTCACGCTGTCGGGACTGAAGTTGAACCCGTATAGCTTCGACACCTTCGCCGTTTCGTTCAGCTCCTTGGTCTGCGTCCAGACGTCATCCGGCTGAGTGCCGCTGACGAATGAATTGAACTGGTTGCCGAACATCCAGCCCGGCGCCGGACCGTATGTGGAGCCGGATAGCGATTCGATCCGGTTGTCGCCCGTCTTCTCGTAATCGACACCTTCAATGCCCCACACCATCAGGTTGTACAGCTCCTTGTCGGTGTTCAGCAGCTCGATGACCATGAGCGCCCGCTCCGGATGCTTGGACGTGGCCGAGACGGCCGTCATCGTAGCGATTGCGTTCGGCGTCGTCAGAATCGGATCGCCCAGCGGGATAATGTACTGCTCGGCTTTGTACGTCTTCTTGACCGTCTCCTCGATGCCGGGCATCAAGGTGGCCATCGACGAGGCCGCGTATTTGGACGCATCGAAGGTCGGCCGCGTCAGCGCATCCTTGGCGATCAGCCCCTTCATCTGGAATTCGGCATTCGTCAGGATGAATTCCTTGAACTCCGGCGTATCGTACTCGTTGAACACCTTCGGCTGATCCAGGACCGAGCTGGCCACGCCCGGCACATCCGATCCGCCGATCGTCTCCCATTCGTAATACGGGTAGAAGTAACTGAATACGTGGTTCTTCATCTGCGCGTTATATAGCTGATCCGTCGTGTCGGCCGGCTCGCCCGCCTTCACCTTCTCCAGGAACGGCAGCAGATCGGACTGCTTCGTGACGCCTGTCGGATCGAATTGATACTTGTCCGCCAGCGGCTTGGATATGACGAACCCGGATTGACGGGCGAAGATCTGTTGGTTGATGCTGGCGTAGATTTTGCCGTTCACCTTGGCCGCGTTCCAGATCTCCGGCTTGAACTGCGCATAGGTCTGCGGAGCATACTTTGGCAGCAGATCCGTAATGTCCACGAAGGAGCCCTTGGCGGCATTCGCGAAGTAGTCGAAGTAACTCGGCGATGTGAAGGCCAGATCGAACTCCTCCTGGGCATTCACCATAATCGTCATCTTCTGCGTATAGTCGCCGTTGCTCGGAATCTTCACGAATTCGACCGTGGTGTTGATCTTCTCCTTCAGAATCTTGTTCATCGCGTCGTAGACGGCCTCATCGCCGGGCTTCGCCGCACCGTAGAAGTAATACTTCAGCTTAACGGGTTCGAGCGTCTCCTCCTGAGAAGAGGCGGAGCTCTGCGAAGCTGCCGGCGAGCTTGAAGAAGCCCCCGTATCGCCCTTCTGGTTCGAGCCGTTCGAGCCGGCGCTTTGGCAGCCCGTAATCAACATCGCCGACAGCAGGGAGAAGATCGCGGTTAAACGGAAAATCGATTTCATTGTGGCTGCTGACCCCATTTCATCATAATGTTGTCTCATCCTCGGTACAGCGCTTTCACAATGCCGCGACGAAAGCGGCCGCCCTCGGCTTGACGACTCGAATATATAATGGGAGACAGCCGGATGAACACTGCAATATCGTCCGAAATGTCTATAAATACGGCGCCCGTCCTATATTATCCGTTTTTGCAGCCGATTAGGCAATTATAAAGGGCGGAAGGAAGCGAACGATTCGAAGTTGATCTCGTGCACGACGATCCGCGGGTTCAGCGCCGCCACGAAGGCGATGACATCCGCCACGTCGGCCGCCGTCATGAACTTGTCCCGCGGCACCTGCCGCTCGCCCCAGAAGCCGGTGTCGGTCGCCCCGGGATTAATCGTCGTCACGCGAATATGACGTTCGGCCAGTTGCAGCGCCAGCCCTTGGGCCAGCATGTTCACCGCCGCCTTCGCCGTGCAATACAGCGGCGCCCCGCTGTTCGCCCGCTTCGCGGCCATCGAGCCGACATGGACGACCAAGCCGCCGCGCTCCCGATCCGTATGCGGAATGAAGTGCTTGGAGCACAGGAAGCTTCCCTTCACATTGACGTCGATTGTCCGATCGTACGCCTCCTCCGTCATCTCGGCGAGCTGTGCGGGGATGCTGAGTCCCGCAGCGTTCACCAGCACATCCAAGGTGCCGAACGTACGGCCCGCCCACTCGAAGAATGCGCGAACCTCCTCCTCCTTCGTCACATCGACGGTTCGGAAGGCAACGTCCGCTCCCCCGCCCGCCAGCTCCTCCGTCAATTCCCGGAGCGCCGGCTCCCCGCGCGAGCCGAGCGCCAGCCGGGCTCCCTGCGCCGCCAGCACCCGTGCCGCCGCCTGCCCGATGCCGCCGCCGGCTCCAATGATGGCCACCGTCAATTGCCGTTGCTTCGCATTTGTCTTCATATTCGCAACGCCTCCTTATCGCCTTAAGAAGTTTGGAAGATTAGAATCGAATTAAAATTTTGCCGTTGGTCCGGCCTTCCTTCATTGCATGAATGGATGCTTCCAGCTCTTCGACGTCGCAGATGTCCGTGATGAGACGGTCGACGGACAGCTTCGTGTCCGCAGCCATTCGGCCCAGCAGCTCCACGGTCTGCCGGAAGTCGTCGAACGTGTAGACGCGGCTGCCGATGAAGACCAGCTCCTTGAAGATGCCCTGCAGCACGTTCACTTGCGGCACCGCGCCGGGAAAGCCGACGAACACGATCTTGCCGCGGATGCGGCATGCTTGCGTCGCGAACAGCAGCCCGGCCTGCGAGCCGGACACCTCGATGACGATGTCGAAGCCTTCCCCGCCGGTCAGTTCGTCGGTGCGCGCCGCCGCATCCTCCGCCGCCGGATTGATCGTCTGCGCGAAGCCGAACGATTGCGCCTGCGCAATTCGCGCCGGGTTAATCTCCGAGAACGCCACCATCGACGCTCCCCGCTCGCGTGCGACGAGACCTGCGATCAAGCCGATCGGTCCGCCGCCGATGACGAGCACGCGGTCGCCCCGCTCCACGCCGGCCCGGCGATTGACGTGGTAGCCGACGGCGAACGGCTCGGCCAGCGCCGCAATCGTATCGGGCAGGCTGTCGTCCACGCGAATCGCCTTGTCCAGCGATGCCGTCACATATTCGGCGAAGCCGCCGTTCGCATGAATGCCGAGCAGCCCCAGGCGGCGGCATACGTGCGGGTTCCCCTCGCGGCACGCCTCGCATTCGCCGCAGCTGAGCAGCGGCTCGACGACCACCCGGTCCCCCTCCCGCAGCTCCGTATGCCGCCGCGTATTGATCCGCTCGATCGTGCCGACGAACTCGTGCCCGGGAATCAGCGGCGCCTTGGCCGTCGGATGATGGCCTTCGTAAATATGCAGATCGGTGCCGCATATGCCGGTATACTTCACCTTGATCAATACTTCGTCGTCCTTCGGAACCGGAATCGGGACGTCCCGGATCAAGATAGCTCCCCACTTCTCCATGACCGCCGCTCTCATTAGAAATACCCGCCCTTCTTAATGACTTCCGTCGGAGTCAACCCATCCAGCACCATCTGCTTGATCGCCTTCTCGTTCTCCTTGATATGCTCGGCCTTCAGCAGAACCTCGTACGCCATCGCGCGCGGAACAACGATCACGCCGTCGATGTCGCCGAAGACGACGTCGCCGGGATAGATGAAGACGCCGCCGATCTGAATGGGCATCTGCCAGCCGATCATCCGGAAGCGGCCCAGCATCCCGTTCGACGTCCGATACTTGCAGAAGACGGGGAAGTCCTGCTCCAGCACCTTATTCGTATCCCGCACCCCGCCGTCGACGATCGCGCCGCGGCAGCCGCGCCGCTGCGAAGCCATCGTCATCACCTCGCCCCACTGCGCCGATTCGTCGTCGCCGCTCGTATCCCACACGACAACGCTTCCCGGCCCGATCTCCTCCAGCATGCGGGCCCGCTGCTCCATCTCGCTCTCCAGCGTCAGATTCTTCGATCCTTTGACGGTGAAGGCGATGCCGCATACCTTCATCTCGTCCTTCAGCGGCAGGATGCCTGCCGGCAGCACCTGATAGAGCAGCCCCCGCTCGCGCAGCACATCGTTGACCGCCGCCGTGAATGTCTGCTCGAACCGGTCGCACAGCTCCCGCTCCGTTATCGGAAGCGGAGCGAGCGCTTTGGTTCCCCGCTCCGCCTTCAACTGTTCCAGATCCATTTGTGTATCCTCCATTCGAATTTTTGTGCACAGAATGCTTGGCTCTTCCTGTATAATGATGCCAGACGACGGAAAGGAGCGATTCGCTTGCCCGATCATCCCGCGCTGCCCGATTACGACTTCGACATCTCCGACATCGATCACATGACCGATCGGGAGGCGAGTCCGACCTGGAAATTAAACGATGTCTCTTACCCGAACCGCTACGTGCTCGCCTACTGCCGAGAGGGAGAAGCGGTCTACCATATTGGCGGCAAACGGCTTCCGGTCGGGAAGGGGGATCTGCTCTTCCTGCCGAAGGGATTGGTCCGTTCCGCTTACGCGGACCCGGACAAGCCCTGGTCGTTCTGCTCGGTCTCGTTCGATATTCGCTTCCGCAATGAAGAGACGAGCGGCCTCTTCGAGCGATTCGACCCGGTCATTCGCAGCCCTCACCTGTACCGCATGCCCGCGCTGTTCTCCGAGCTTCTGCAGATCTGGACCGGCAAGCGAAGCGGCTTCACGGTCAAATGCAAAAGCATCCTGATGGACATTCTCTATATCTTGATCAAGGAGCGGGATCGCGCCAGCTACGGCACGGCTCATTACAACGCCATCGAACGAACGGCCGATCTGATCCTGACGAATTGCAAGCGGCACTTCTCGATTGACGATCTGGCTGCCTACGCGAGCCTCAGCCCATCGCATTTCCGCCTGCTGTTCAAGCAGATTACGGGGATGACCGCCGTGCAATACCAGAACCACATCCGCATCAGCAAGGCGAAGGATCTGCTCGTCAGCGGCGAATGCAACGTGACCGAAGCGGCGCTGGCGGTCGGCTTCCAGGACATTTATTATTTCAGCCGCCTCTTCAAGAAGCTGACGGGCGAGTCGCCCTCCCATTACGCGAAGGGATAGCGGTCCTCCCCGTCGATCCGGTACGACTTGCCGGCCTCCCGGTCATGCACGATCAGCGCCTCGCGGTCCGCAAGCTCGAGCGAGTATCCGCCCGTCTTGGCCGGCGGCTCGACATAGAAGTGCCGTTCGCCGAGCGGAACGATGTGCCAGCTCCTCACGGCGTCCGTATCGTCCAGCGCCGCCGCATAAACTATCGTATGGCTGGGCTGGAACTGCTCGCTCGCATAGCGGATCGCCTGACCGCTCTCCGCCAAGCGCTGTTCCGAAGAAGCATACACTTGGAAAAACTTCATGCCGGCGCCGCCGCGCCTTAACACCAGCTTGTGCTCGGCCGCAACCTTCACCTGCATCCCGTTGTCGCCGTTATGAAGCATAAACACGCTCTCCGCCTTGACCGGTCGCTCGGCCTCGATGCGATCGACGATGAACAGCGCATGCGGCGACGCGGCAATCCAGGTCCGCTCCGCACGCTTGATCGGACCGTCATACCGCTTCGCCGCATCGGAGCGAATCACTTGAATGCCGCCCATCTGCCGCACGATCCGGCTGACGGCTTGCGGCGGCCGCTTGCGCCCGCGGCCGTCCTCTGCCTCCTCCAGGAAGCTCCACGCCCCGCGGTCCGGGTCCGGACCGACGAAGAAGCGCTCCTGCCGATGGACAAGCGAGAATCCGCACCTCTCATCCGTCACTAACTCCATCACGCGTCCCTCGGCAGACCGTAAATGCCGTTGCGGTACGCCTCCACCAACGCGAGCATCAGCGGTCCGAAGCTGTGAGGCTCGTCGCGTCGAGGCAGACGGAGGGTGACGTAAGCCTTGACCGTCCCCTTCTCCTCGCCTTCGCCCGGACAGAGACAGCCGGGACAGCTTAATTCCGTCGAGTAGTCTTGGTTGATGCACAGCGTGTTCAACCCGTCGATTCCCTTGCGGAAGGCCGGCTCGTATGCGGCCCTATCGAGCAGTCCGGTCCGCAGGCCGACGCCCATCCCGTACAGAATAAGCCCGGTGCCGGAAGACTCCTCGTAGGAGTGGTCGAACGGAATCTCCTGTCTCCACAGCCCTCGTTCCGACTGATGAGGCAGCAGCGCCGCCGACAGCGCCTTGAAGTATCGCTCCGCCGTCGCCCGGTGCTTGGACTGCTGCGGCAGCCGCAGCACCAGCTCGGTGAGCGGCAGATAACACCAGCCGTTGCCCCTGCCCCAGTGATCCTCCGAATACAGTCCCGGTCCGCGGAAGTTCTTGCATTGATGCAGCAGTCCGTTGCTCCGATCGACAAATTCCTCGTACATCAGGAACGTCTGCCGCGCCGCTTCGTCGAGATAGCGCTCCTCGCCCAGCGCAAGACCCGCATACAGCAAGTACGGCGTCACCGCCATCGCCACGTCGATCCAGATCTTCTCCGTCTCCGGCTCGTACCGGTAGGACATAATGCCGCGTCTATCGCGAGGCGCCGTCAGCATCTCCTCGGCGTATTCCCTGACCTGCTCCTCCGCCTCCGGCATCCAGCCCTTCAGCAACGCATACGCCTTGGGAATGCCGCCGATCGCATAGCTGGGAAAATTGTAACGCGGGTGCTCGATCCGGTCGGGGAAGCGGGACAGAATCCTTCTCCCCTTCTCCAGCAGCACTTCGTCTTGCTTCTCTTCCGCGGTCTGCAGCAGCCCGAAGATGGCGAGCAGCCCGTGATAATGCTTCACTTCTTCACTGTGCTCGAGATGCTCGTACAGCTTTTGCGCCATATAGAGCGGGTTCATCGGCGTTAGCCTCCAGTCTGTTCGAATTTGCAAGATTCGCTTTGGCAGACGGCTTGTGCTGCCTCGCTCCTCACCATCATTGTATTGACTGTTCAAGGCTCGCTACATGAAGGAAACAATGATTGTTTATCCGATTCGCCGGATTCCGCAGATTAAGCGTTTTGTGCAAATGATGGTCGTATCCTGAATGGCGAACCGGGCCCGGCAGCCGCTATACTGACTATGACATTTCATCTTATATGCGGATGCGGGGGGAGCGTTTATGCAATCGGAGAATAGGCAATCGGAGAATGCGCAATCGGTTAAACAGCACTTCAGCGTCGCCGGACTTCCGGAAGCGCCGTATCTGAAGCCGTATCCCGTCAAGGACCGGTGGTGCGTGCACAGCTATTACACCGTCAGTCCGTATGCGCCGGACGGCTCCGGCAGAATGCTGGTCGCGGGAGGGGATCTTGCGAATGGGCTTGGCGAGGTGATCGTCTTGGATGCGGACGGGTCGGTCCTTGACCGGTTCGGCAGCACGACGCTTCATTCCGGCTTCTTCCACACGGGGTTGTGGCAGACATGGAGCCCGGATGGAAGGTATGTCTACTACCAGGCCGGCACGCTGAATCGCCCGCTTATCATGCGCCGCGACTTGCTCGCAGGAGACGAGCTTGCGCTCGAGGGCGACATGGAAGGCGCGCCTCCCTATGGGGAGCCGCTCGTATCCGGACTGATGGGCATGCTGTATGCGGCAGGATATGGCTACAACCGCTTCCAGCCGGAACTGGCGCCTGTGCCGTTCCAGCGACGGGACGAGCACGGCCTGTTCCGCTATAGCTTCGAGCCGAGTCGTACTGCGCTGGCGCTAAGCGTTGCCGACGTGCTCGCGCGTCATCCGGCTCGGGAACGCATTCTGGCGAGCGACCGCGAGCTGAAGCAGCGTCTTGGCAGCGAGGACGGGCTGACGCTGATGTGCTATTGCGTGCGCTGGAGTCCGGACGGCAGCCGGCTGCTGTTCTACTTCGGCAATCACTGCGTTCACGGCAGCCGTGAGGAGCCTAAACTCTCGTACATTTTCACCGCAGACCGTGAGCTTCGCGACCTGCACCTGGCCGTCGATCTGAGCTACGGCCGGCCCGGCGTCCATTGGTCCTGGCACCCCGACGGCGAGCATCTGGTCGGCTACGGTCCGGACCCGGGCGATTCATCGCGCATGTGCCTCGCACAAGTGCGCTATGACGGAAGCGGCTACCGCAAGCTCAGCGAGCATCACAGCGGCGGACACCCGAGCATCTCCCCCGCCGATCCCCATCTTCTCGTGACCGACGAGGGCAGCATTCCGGGCGCGGTGCTGTTCATCGATATCCGTACGGACGAGGTCGTCCGCCGCATCCTGCTGCCGCGCGTGTTCGGCAAGGAGGAGCCGCGCGGGCGGAACCGGCAACGCGTCTGCCACCATCCCGTCTTCTCTTCGGACGGACGCAAGGTGATCGTCAACACGCTTCCGGGCGAACACGCCACCGTGTGCGAGATCGATGTGGCCGGAGCGCTGGCATGAGCTGGTGGACGTTGCTGGACGGCGGATACAGCATGCCGGCGCAGAAGACATGGGGACAGCGGCTATCTTCCCGCGTCGGGCGCTGGCTCGCTTCCCGGCATCCGATGACGGACATTCATCCGACTTGTCTGATCAGCCCGGAAGCGCGGATTCACCCGCGCGACGGCTTTATTGGAATCGGCGAACGCTCGACGGTCGCCCTCGGCGTCCTGCTGCAGGGCAACGTCACGATCGGCCGCAACTGCTCGATTCAAGCCTATTCGAACATTGTCGGCTACGGCTCGAAGCAGCAGCCCGCCGGTCTGATTACGATCGGCGACGATGTACGGATCGCCTCTCACGCGATCATCATCGCCGGCAACCATCGTTTCGCGGACCCGGATCGGCCGATCCGCACGCAAGGCCTCGACCTGGCGCCGATTACAATCGAGAATGACGTATGGATAGCAGGGCGGGTGAACATCATGGCCGGCGTCACGATCGGACGCGGCTCCGTCATCGGCGGCGGCTCCGTCGTGACGAAGGACATTCCGCCGTACAGCCTCGCGGTGGGGGTTCCCGCGCGGGTTATCGCCTCTCGCCGCCAGTCCTAGCCACCGGCTTAGCCAGTGGCTTGCATCCGGCGTTTATTCGTGCATGACTGGCTGCGAGTTGTTGCTGCTCACTCGTCTGCGGAATTCGCCTGGCGTCATGCCGCAATGCTGCTTGAATAGCCGATTATAAAATTTCATATCCTGATAGCCGACAGCGGCCGCGATGGAACTGATATTCAGATTCGTCTCGCTTAACAGCCGTCGGCTTTGTTTGATTCGGGAGACTTGAATGTATTCGGTAAGCGTCATGCCCGCTGCGGCTTTGATCAGTCGCTGCAAATGACGCACGCTGATGCCTATGTCGGAGGCGAGCTCATCCGCCGGGTAAAGTGTCGCGACATCCCGGTCGATACGAGCGAGCCACTCCCGAAGACGATTGTCGAAGGAAGCTTTGTTGACGGAAGGGGAGGCCAGGCTTCTCCGATAAACAAGCACGAGCAAGTCCACCAATCCGGCTTGCAGACAGGCGGAATAGCCGGTCATTCGCTGAGTATACTCGAGATGCATGCGCAGCATGATTCGCTCTGCTTCACCGTTCGCATCTTGCAGCGACAGACGGCGGCATTGCTGCCCAAGCTCATCGAAGAAGACGAGAATGCCTGGCTCAAACGGATGCTTGGCCATCAATTCATTCAGGTAGGCTGTAGTGAAAATGCAATTGTACACGACCAGGCGATTGCCGGGTGAGGACGACCTCGGTCTGAACACATGGGACATCCCAATCGGGATATAGAACAGATCGCCTTTGGACACCTTGAAATGAATGTCATCGATGTAATGTTCTCCTCCTCCCTCCGTCACCATGCAAATCTCGATAAAGTCATGAGCATGCTTCTGCAGCTTGAAGGACTCGGCCACCCGGTTCATATACAGCGGGAGCTCCTTGGTGAAGAACATATCGCCTCTTGTAATGGAAATCGGATGCAGAATGGACAAGATGCTTCGCTCCTTATCAAGATCCGAACTGAATAAGCTCTGTCTTCGAGCATAGTAGAACTCAACTGATTCTGCAATGCTCTTAGTCCGAATCCCCCCTTACAACTGTCTGATTTCCCCCTCAATTTCAGTGTTTTCCCATAGTAGAATAGGGGCAGACATACTACTGCAAGGGGATGAGACGATGTTGAAGGAGCGGGAAATGAATTGGCAGGCAAGCTGGATATGGAGCGGCATGGAGAAGAGTCCGCGTAATGAGTGGAGATGCTTCAAGCATTCGTTCGAGCTTCGTAACGGTGGAATAAAAGAAGCGAAGATTGCGATCACGGCGGATTCGCGGTATGTACTCCATGTGAATGGCAAGCAGTGCGGCAGGGGGCCTATCCGGTCATGGCCGGCTGAACAGAGCTATAACATCCATAACGTGGCGCATCTGCTTCAAGAAGGCGAGAATACGATTGCAGTGTTGGTCATGCATTATGGGGTATCGACGTTTCAATACTTGTTGAGCCAAGGCGGACTCCTCGCACAGTTGGATGTGGAGATGGCCAGCGGACAGATATTGACGATTGGAACGGACGAGCGCTGGCTGACGGCGAAGCATGCCGGCTATGACACGAGAAGCCAACGTATGTCCACGCAGCTTGGATTCTCCGAAAGCGTTGATGCCAGAGCCTGGGATGAGAACTGGAAGAGGGGGACATGCGCATCCGGTTCCGATCAATGGGTGCGGGCAATCACTGTCGGCAAGCCTGGCGACGAGCCCTGGCCGTCTCTGCTTGGAAGTCCGATTCTCCCGCTGACGGAGGAACCGGTCTGGCCGGTACGTATAGAATCGCTGAAGGAGACCACGCCTGTCTCCTTCACAACTGCCATCGATATTCGGAACGCGATGGATCCGGGCAGCGTCGGTCATGCCAATCCCGTCTCGTTCGTCGGTTATGTTGCTGTCGTGATACGGGCCAGTGAAGAGACCGAAGCGACGTTGGGCATTCTCAGCCGCTTCCATGCGCTTAGGGGGATTTCGCTGGGCGGCGAATACCGGGCTGCGTCGGATATGGAGGGGGAGCAGCCGGAGCGGTATGCCCGGCTTCGCCTGAATCAAGGGGATAACCTTCTGTGGCTGGATTTCGCAGGTTCAGATCATGGAACAGGGCTGCACTTCGGTATCGATTGTGAAGTCGCGTTTGAACTCGTCTCTCCTCCGTTCGCGAACAATGCAGAAGAAGATTCGTCACCATTCGTGCTGATCGGCCCCTTCACGACGCATGAATCGATAGATCATCGGGATGAGGTCCATCCGCTCTCGGGGTATGAAGGCTTCGGCGGAAGCAAGGCATTAGATGAAGATGCATTCGAACATTTCGATGTCTACAAGAGCTTCCGCAGCGTTCGGGAGGTTGCCGGGCTAAGCCGTTTCGCAGCATTGGCGAAGCCTATTCCCAATTCGCTGGTCTCGCGCGCTTCCATGTTCGCAAGAAGCATCTGGAAGCGGGAGGAAAGAAGCCTGCTCATTCCCATGAACCTGCAATCGGCATGCATGGCAAACTCCGAGCCGGCAGTAATCATTTCGCGCACAGGAAGCGAGACGGAACTGATCTTGGATTTTGGCAAGATGTGGTCGGGCTATCTGCGCTTCGAGGTGGATGCGCCTGCGGGAACGATGCTTGATTTCTACGGATATGAATATATGAAGGACGGCTGGCGTCAAGATACCTACATTCTGGACAATACGCTGCGTTATGTCTGCAAGGAAGGCAGGCAAACCTATGAGTCTCCTGTCCGACGCGGTCTTCGTTATCTGATGGTCACAGTGAGTAATACGACGCGCCCAGTGAAGCTGTACGGCGTTCAACTCCTGCAAAGCAACTACCCCGTAGCGGAAATCGGCCGCTTCCACAGCTCGGACACGCTGCTGAACGATATTTGGGAAATCAGCAAGCATACGACCCGCCTGTGCATGGAGGACACCTTCGTCGATTGCCCTGCCTACGAGCAGGCGTTCTGGGTCGGCGACAGCCGCAATGAGGCGTTGGTCAACTATTATTTGTTCGGGGAGACCGACATGGTGAAGCATTGCCTCGAACTGGTGCCGGGATCGCGCTTCCAGACGCCGCTTTATACCGATCAGGTGCCGAGCGGCTGGAGCAGCGTTATTCCGAACTGGACCTTCTTCTGGGCCATCGCCTGCCTGGAGGTTGTCGAACATACAGCCGATACAACGTTCGCTAAGGAGATCTGGCCGAAGGTTCGTTTCACACTGGAGCATTATCTGGATAGACTGGATGATCGCGGTCTCCTGTTCATTAGAGGCTGGAATCTTCTCGATTGGGCGCCGATCGATCAACCTCGCAACGGCGTTGTCACGCATCAGAATGCAATCCTTGCGAGAACGTTGAAGGCAGCCGCGAAGTTGGCCGAAGCGGCGGGCGAAGCTTCGCAGGGCATCCGGTTCGAGGAAGCGTCCGAGCGGCTTGCTGCAGCAATCAACGAGCATCTCTGGTGCGAAGAGCGTCAAGCGTATATCGACTGCCTCCACGCGGAAGGGCGAAGATCCGATACGATCAGTATTCAGACGCAGATCATCGCTTTCCTCAATGGCATCGCGGAAGGCGATCGCAAGAGCCGAATTGCCAATTACCTCGCTCAAGTGCCGGACGATTTCGTGCAGATCGGCAGCCCGTTTATGGCGTTCTTCTACTATGAGGCGCTAGAAGAACTGGGCCGATTCGATCTGATGCTGGACGATATGCGCGAGAACTTCGGTCAGATGATCGAGCATGAGGCGACGACATGCTGGGAGATGTACCCGGATTACGCCGACAATCGGCCGAATCCGAAGATGCTGACTCGCAGCCATTGCCATGCCTGGTCGGCTGCTCCGGGTTATTTCCTGGGCGCATGCGTGCTTGGTGTGCGCAAGGCTTCCGTCGGCTGGAGGAAGGTACGGGTCGCGCCGCAGCCTGCAAACTTGAAGTGGGCTCGGGGGGCAGTGCCGCTGCCCGATGGAGGCAGAATCGACGTGGCATGGCGCTTGAAGGAAGAAAGCGGCGGTCGCAGATTCGAACTGGAGGTGCACGCGCCTGAGTCGATTGTGGTGGAGATGGTCGCTCCGAAGGGGTATGAAGCAGATGCGCTCCTGAGAAGGCTATAATAGGTTCGCCAAGAGCGGCTGGGACCAAGACTGCTTCCGATAGCCAAACCGGCTAGAAGCTGCTGTTCACAACATGCTGCAATCGGCAAATAGCCTGCAAGTAGCGAAGTATCGCTCTTGCAGGCTATCTCCAATGGAACTTTGTCGCAATTAATTGGGAACAATTGGCTTCAGTGCGAATTCGTCAACGCTGCAACGGTACCCTTCATGAATCGGCAAATTCCTGAACTGCTGCACGAGCCCCTCCTTCGCGTGAATAGCCGCCAGCCGCTCCAGCAGTTCAATCTTTTGAGCTTGCCATTCATCCCTATCATAGAGATTGATCTGCTCATCCGGATCTTCGGCCAGATGGAACATCTGGCCGTATATGCGATCTCCCTCGTCGTATAAGGTCAGTCTCCACCCATTATCCGTCAACAACGTTCTTACCGCTCCATACTGTACGGATAATTCTCGAACCTCTGTCATCGACTTATGATGTCCACCGCATTGTTCGGCGAACGAGAATCCCTCATGAGGGGGGATTTCCATTATGTCCGCCCAATCGCAGAAGGTCGCAAAGAAATCCAGCGAGCTTACCAATCGATTGGAAACTCCCTCTTCGATGCCCGGACCATGCACGATCAATGGACAACGAATGCTTTTGTCATAATGCATGGAGCCTTTGGTAATAAAGCCATGATCGCCAAGCATCTCGCCATGGTCGGTCGTAAACACGATTATCGTATTGCTGTCAAGCTTCTTCTCACGAAGCCATGCGACGATTCTGCCGATCTGATCGTCAATGAAGCGGACGGAGCCATGGAAATACGCCTGAAGTTGCTTCAACACCTTATCGGAATGACTCACCTTCCGAAAATTCATCATGTCTCTCGCGCGCGCCAACGTTGGGATTTCGCGCTCCCCCTCAGCCTGCTTCACCGGCAGCGGCATATCTTCATATCGGAACATGTCGTCATAAGGCGCAGGCGGGTCATAGGGGTTATGCGGATCGACAAATGAGACGTGGCAAAAAAAAGGGCGTTCCGGGTATTGCATCATATGCTTGCCCATAAAATCCAGACTTCTATCCACAATAAACGCCGTCTGGTGAAGCTCCTTCGGGAGCGGTGACGCATACATCGGCGCCCAGTCCGAGTTCTTCCTTAACGGAGCGATGAACTTCTCGAACGCGCTCTCCCACCTTTGACGAAGATCAATCCCGTTCTCTCCGTAATTGTTCAGGTACGGCATTGACCAGCAAGTCGCCAGCGCCATGTCATAATACTCGGGATGACATTCCTTTATCCAGTCCAGCCACGGTCCGAGCTTCGTATCTTCCGTTAACACGGCCTCGTCAAAGCCCAGATGCTCCAGTGTCGGCGGCAAAGGTAGTTGCATCGGCGTCTGATGGAATTTCCCGAACCCGCCCGTTCGATAACCATTGCTTCTCAATACTTGCGCATACGTCGGGACATCTTGAGGGAACACAAGATTGTTGGTCGTGACTCCGTGAATGCTCCTCGAACGTCCCGATAACAAAGTGGCTCTGTTTGGCGCGCAGACGGGAACATGCGCGTAACAGCGATCGAATCGGGTTCCACTTGCGGCCAGGGAATCAAGCACGGGGGAAGAAGGAACACTTCCCCCGTAACAATGAAGCGTTGCGGCGGCCAACTGATCGGCCGTTATGAATATAATGTTTGGCTTCATTCGCTCTTCCAACGGTCATAGGCAGCCTGATAAATGCTGATCATATCATCGACGCCCATTTTCTGGATCGTGGCCACATAGTTGTCCCATTCGCTGATCGGCGTTTGACCAAAGATGAACTTGGCTTCCATCTGTTCGACATAAGTTGTTATATCCGCATTCAGCACATTCAGACGATCTTGTTCTTCTTCCGTAAAATAGACGAGGGGGAAGGCCGTCTGTGCATAGGGAAGGAATTGCTCCTCTGTTACTTTGTTCAAGTAAGCCCCCGAAAGATTATACTCCTTCGACAAGAAGTCGTTGTCTCTTACGAGAGGCAGCGGCAAACCGGGATCGGGTACGATCTTCCCTCTGTATTCTTCTTTGTTGTCCCCTTCATAGACAAACTCCCATTGCGTCTGGTCGGCATCCTTCCATTGCCAACTATCGCCGACCATAGCGAAGTTGCTTCCTTCCGGGCTGTAGAAGTAATCTACCCATCTCATGGTCGCTTCCGGGTATTTATTCTTTTTCGTAATTGCAAAGGTGCCCCGCGTGATGCTGGAATTCAATGGATATACCTTCTCCGAATTTACCTCGCTGGTCAGAACGGGCAGTGCCGGATGCTTGGCATTGTCGGCCGGGTCGCTGATATCCAATACGAGGTGCGGGGCTGCATGAACGAATACGCCGATGCGATCCGACTTTCCTTTTGCCGTGAACTGCTGAGTCGTTTGCGAGAACAATTCGGAATCCAGCAGCTTCTCGTTGAACAGCACATTCATATACTTCAGATATTGTTGATAATTGGATTCGATCGGGGAGAACACAATCTTATCATCCTTCACTTCAATGGAATTTGATAGCAAACCAAATGCCGCAAGCAAAGGTTTTCTGAGATTCGTCATGCTTGGAGCCGATAACGGAATTTCATCCTTTTCTCCGTTCTGATTCGGGTCTCCGTCTCGAAATGCGCGCAGAAGCTCGAGTAAATCGTCGGTCGTGGCCGGAAGTGTGGAAATATTCAAATTGGCAAGCCACTCCCCATTGATCCATGGCTTCATTACAAGGTCCCGTGGAACCGTATTTACGTTCGGCAATGCATAAATATGACCATCCGTCGTTGTGATGGATCGCTTCACGTCCGGATTTTCTTCCAGGAACTTCTTCAGATTTGGCGCATATTCCTCAATCAGATCTTCGAGAGGAATGAGAATCCCTTGTTGGCCATAATTGATTTCATCGGCCGTGTCCAGTTGGCCGCCGAAGAACAAATCCGGGTACTCGCCGCTCGCAAAGGCAAGATTTTTACGTTCTTTATAAGACTCTCTTGCAGGCGTATCAAACTCGAAATGGATATTCGTCTTTTTCTCCATCTCCTGAAAAAAGTACATTTGATCCCACGGGCCATGGATAGGTGCTTTCTCTCCCATCAAATCAAGCGTTATCTTCTCTGTCGTAATCGGGAATCCCGTCAGATTGAGATTGCTTGGCGTCTGCTTCTCCGATGCGGATGCGGACGGTTCGTTATTCCGATTATCGCTTCTCGAGCATGCAGACAGCAGCAACAGGCTGAAGCAAGCGAATACAATGATTGATTTTCTCATATTTCCAATCCCCTTTGTCATGTTTTTATGAAGGCAACAAGATTATCCTTTCAAAGACCCAATGAGCACCCCTTTTACGAAAAAGCGCTGCAGGAACGGATAAACAACCAAAAGAGGCAGTGCGGAGACGATCATAACCGAATATTTGACGATTTCAGCAATTCGCGCTTGCGCCTCCATCGCTTCCAAATCGCTAACACCGGTTTGCATCGCGGCGCTCATCTCGCTCGATACCAAGATTTCCCGCAGAAACAACTGCAACGGAAAAATGTCCCGATCCTTCAAGTAAATCATTGCGTTAAAATACTGATTCCAATGCATTACCCCATAAAAGAGCGCCATAACAGCTATAATCGGGCCCGATATGGGAAGAACGACTTTCACGAACATCCTTAAATTCGAGCAGCCATCTATTTCTGCCGCCTCTTCCAATTCACGAGGTACCGTCATTTGAAAGAAGGTCCGCGAAACGATAATATTCATGACGGCGGCTGCCTGCGGCAGAACAAGAGCCCATACGGTATCCACCATATGCAACGATTTTACGAGCAGAAACGTCGGAATGAGTCCGCCGTTAAAAAACATGGTGAATACAATAAAGAGGGTAATCGCATTTCTCCCCGCAAAATCTTTTCGAGCCAAGGCATAAGCGCAAGGTATCGTCAGCAATAGATTGACGATTGTACCGAGCAACGTATATAAGATCGTGTTCTTGTATCCGATCCATATCTCGGCATCCCGGAATACTCGCTGGTACCCCTCCCATGTCACCTCCTTCGGAAAGAGCCACATCCGGCCCGCATTTACGGCAACAGGGTCGCTAATGGAGGCGCTGGTCACATAGATAAGCGGATAAAGCACACTCACAAGCAATAGAAATAAAAATAGATGATTAAAATAAACGAACAATCGATCGAATGTTGATTCTTTCATTGTGTCCTCCTACCATAAGCTTGTTTGACTGAAACGCTTGGCCAAACGATTGGCCATCACCAGCATGAACAGATTAATCAGGGAATTAAATAATCCTATCGCTGCCGAAAAACTGTACTGGGCCTGCAGCAGACCGCTTCGATAGACATAGGTCTGGATCACATCCGATGTCTTCAAATTCAGTTCATTTTGCAGCAAATAAATCTTCTCGAAACCGACGGTCATAAAGTCCCCCATGTTTAAAATGAACATGATGACAATCGTCGGCATAATGCTAGGGATATTGACATTCCGAATGCGTTGCAGCCGCGTTGCGCCGTCTATCTTGGCCGCTTCGTGCAACTGAGGGTCAACGCCGGCCAGCGCGGCCAAATACAGGATGGCTCCCCACCCGAATCGCTGCCACTCGCCGGAAACAACAAAAATCGTTTTGAACCAGCCCGGTTCAGTCAGGAAAGAAATCGGCTCTCCCCCGAATCCTGCAATGATTTGATTGACGATGCCCGATGACGGGTTTAAAAAGGAGATAATCATTCCGCAGATGACGACCGTCGAAATAAAATGCGGGGCATACGTTACCGTCTGAAGAAACCTCTTGTACCACCCATTGGACAATTCATTAAACGCCAATGCGACAATGACCGGAATCGGAAACAGAGCTAGCTGGTATATATTGATGCCCATTGTGTTCCGAATAAGATCCCAGAAATAATAGGAATCAAAAAACCGTTCAAAATGTTCGAAGCCTGTCCATGCGCTTCCCCAGATACCTTCGGATACCTTGTAGTTCTTAAACGCAATGACTAAGCCGTAGGCGGGAAAGTAATGAAAGACCAAAAAATAAAGTACCGTCGGCAAAACAAATGCATAAAGATGCCAATTTTTTCGCAAACGCCCTCTTCGCCGCCTTTTCCTATTTTCCATAGACATGGCTAGCGACGCTTCTGTTGCTAGTTGATTCATGAAATCCTTCCCTTCTACTATCCTGCTGCTCGATTCATGACTCATTCTAGGGTGAATGCGTTTACTTGGTAAATGTGTCGTCCATGCTTCGAATATGTGAGTGATGCAAGGTCGCTTATAAAGCGGTCAGATCGCGGTTTTGCTCCAGTTCGAGCATCATCGCATGCGACAATAAATTCCAATTTAGAAAATCAGGATTCATGATGCCCTCTCCTGTGTCCGGATGGTAGTACTCGTGAAGGGTTCCTGTCTGTTGAATATCACGGCTCAGCATGCGCAGCGTCTTCTCCGCAATCTCACGCGCAAGTTCGTCATAGCCATAGTTCAGCAGCGAACGGAAAACTAAATAATTGGATACAATCCAAACGGGCCCCTGCCAGTTTGAGGGATTGCTCATCGCTTTCAGATTATACAGAGGTTCATCTTTAGCCAGCGTACGAATTCCGTTCTCGCTGAGAAACCTATCGGTTTTCAACAAATATCGGCTTACCATCTTTTCTGCGTAGTCATCCGGCGCAATCTTTGCCCACATCGGCAAAAATGCCGTCCAAGCTTTGTACTTTAAAGGCACAACCCACTCCACCTGCTGATTGGCTTGAAACGGCGTGCTTCCGGCGGAGTCCGCATGATAATAGATTTGGTCGACCGGATCCCACAAGTGCTTATTGACTGCCTCCGATAACTTGCGCTGCTTGAACAAGTAAGTTTCTGCCCGCTCCTCGCCATGCAACATTCGCGCAAGAATGGAGAGCGCCGAATACTCTCTAACGAACAAAGCGTTTAGATCCACGCCTGCTGATGAATTTAACGGCCTGCCATAGACGGCCGGATGGTTATCCGCACCGCTTCCTCGATGCGACCGCCAGACGAATAAACCCGTCTGACTGAATTGCGTTTCCTCCCAGTGCTTGATATAAGCCTCAAGCGTTGCATAGCAGCTCCTAACCCATTCGACATCCCCCAGCTTTCTGGATGCGGCCAGCGCCATTTGCGCAAGAATCGGTTTGCATGTATTGAATGGAAGCTCCGCGCTTCTGCTGCGATAACCGACATTCAACGGCGAATTGGGATTAATGATTTCTGGCAAGTTGGCTTGAATATGGTAGGGAATGAATCCATCCTCTCGAATATGATCCAGGAAATTTAGCACGCAGCCTTTCAAATACGCTCCGCCTTCTTGCTCCGGCTGCATTCCGATTCCAGCGAAGTAACAATCCCAATCCCAGATCACTCCGCGATACGTGCCTCCCGGTTCCAGGAATGGGAACCTCAGCTTTCCTTCGGGTTTTCTCATGATGTTCTCTTGCTTCTCCCTCAAATAATTCCGTACGATTTGCTCATGGTTGTTAGACACTGTGTCCGCTCTCTCCTCCTGGTCGGATTCGCCTTCCGATTGACGATCGAAGGGCGAATCCGGCTTTTGTTTATTTATTCGTGATCACTTCGAATACGTTCACATTATCGAACTGCGTTCCATCCATCGTGCTCAGCAAGCCGAATTGTCCTGCACGAATGCTGTAATCGTTGACCAGCAGCATTTCTTCGTCATTCACATAGGCTTGAATAATGTCGCCTTCGAATTTAAGCCCCAGCGTAACCGATACGTTAGCGCTCATCGTATACGGAACGCTGTCCAATAGCGTTGCCACTCCGTCAACGACAGCATACAGCACCAGTTCTTCCGCAGTATCGTCATACTCAAGCCTATAATAGGTAGCATTGCTCTGATATCGTCCGAGCAGTGCCACCTTGTTGTCCCCCGCTCCTGCCTGCCCCTTCATAACGCTTGCTTCCAGGCTGTAATTCCACCAGACTCGCTTGCCGCTCGTTATTACCGCCTCAGTGGTTCCGACGGTCTGTACCGATTGCCCGGCAATCTGCCATATCCCGGATTCAATATCCCATGCCGACAATGTCGCCTCTTCGAAAGAATCGCTTAACAAAGGCAGTCGCGGCGTAATATTCCACTCGTTGGAAGCCGAGCTCTCGCCTTGATCATTAACCGCCGCTACCCTTACATAATAGGTCGTATCGTTCAACAATCCCTCGATTCTGTAAGTGGAATCGGTCACGCTGGTATAACGCTCCGTATAGGGACCGGATAATGAAGTGCCTACGAGAATGGAATAACTGTCGGCCTCCGGCACTTCCGTGAAATGCACGACGATCGCACTGTCCTGCGCCGTGAGACTCGTAATTCTTGGCGGCTGAAGCAACGACTTCACGTACACTTCGTCGAACCGGGCGGACGCATGATACGTAAGCAGTCCAATCGTGCCTGATATCAAGGAAGCATCTTCTTTTCTTAATTTCTCTTCTCCGTCCAAATAAGCGACCAGTTCGTCTCCCTTGAGACGTAATTTAAATAAATGATCTTCGGAGATGTCGAAAGTCATGTTTTTAGCCGCCAACGTTGTCGTCGTCCCATTCATTCGTCTAACCAACTCTAATTTGCTCAAATTAAAATTATATCGAAGCAAATAATAGTTATTCTCATCCGCGTATCTCGCCATGATGCCAACTAAAGCAGGCGCTTGAACTTGATTCACTCGGATCATGGATTCTATCTCGAAATCCTCCCACATCCGGTCAGCGATAACCGATCTCGCCGTATTCGCGGACAAGTCCTGCTGCTCATAGCTTGCTCCGTCGACTTGATCGGTTATTGTCCAGTCTCCTCCCGACTCGCTCCATGGCTCGCTCATTCCATTATCGAAGCGATCGTAGGCAAGCGGCGACTGCTTGGAAGAGACGCTTTCTTGTACCTGAATATCGTCGAATTGAGCTTGAACGTCATAGGTGGTCAAGCCTATTCGTCCGTTCTCCAAAGATGTGTCCGTCGCCTGCACCTGGGACATGCCATCCACATAACCGGTTACTTTGCCTGCAACGATCTCAAGCGCGAACCGATGCGAATCATTCCATGAGACAAGGGCGCTTGACTGATCCAAGACCATCGTTGTTCCGTTTACCTTCCTAATCAACTCCAGCATCTCGAGGTTGAAATTATATCGCAACAAATAATAATTTTGATCGTCTTGAAACCCGGCCAGCAGACCGATCATTCCAGCCGACTCGGCCTGATTAACTTCAAACAGTGCAGAGACGCGATAATTGCGCCATTGGTCGGAACCAAGGATACTTCTAGCCGTGACTGCTCCTGCTTGTGTCTGCTTATAAACATGATTCCCATCTTGTTCTTCGATTTGCCAGCTCCCGCTAAGGGCTTGCCAAGCGGGATCCTGACCCGATTCGAAATCATCCTCCGTCAGTGTGGACACCTGTTCCAAGGGAGCGACCATGAATTGATCGAACGATACCGGCAGCAAATGCGCCTGCAGACCGACACGTCCGCTGCCCGCAGGCAACACATGCATGATCGAAGAAACGAATTGGCCGTCGAAATAAAGCGACACTCTGTTTTCGCTCTGCACGATCTTCATATTGTGGGCAATTCCAGTATCGAGCGGGCCGCTTAACGAAGCGCTTTTAAACGTCAGCGTAATTCCGTTGCTTCGATTTAGAAAGGATAGCTTGTTCGCAAGCGGATCAAACCGCAGGAGATTATAATTCCCTTTGTCCACATAGGACGTTATAATGTCGACATACGAGCCTTCGAGCGGAGCTGCATTCAGTTGAAAATCGACCGATACTGCATAATTGTTCCAATCATACTCTCCCGCGAGAATTTTTCGATACTCTCCGGCCGTTTGCAGTTGCAGTACTTGATTGCCGTTTTGGCTTGCAACCGTCCAGTCTCCGCTATCCACCTTCCAATCGGAAGCATCGCCGTCTTCAAAGGAATCGCTTAATAGCGGATTTCTTGTCATTGCGCTTTTTTCATTCGATTGCGTTCCCGGACCTAGACTATTCTCCGGTCTGATTATGAAAAAATAGGTGCTGTTGTTGTTCAGATCGGGAACGGCAACCGTAACGGTATCGTATTCCGCATTGACGGATGACGCGTCAATGCGAAGGGATTCCGTGTAGTCGTCGGATTTGACGCCATACAAGATGGTGTAGCCGGTAGCTCCGTTGATCTCTGTGAAGCTAAGATCCACATGATCGTCTCCGGGGACGGCTTGCAGCAGTTCCACATCCCCCAAGCTATTGGACAGAAGGAAGTCGTCAACTTCGCCTGCCAGCTTGTTCAGTAGAAGCCCCGACTTTCCCTCATACAGCGATTCGTCGCGGGCGGACAACCGCAGCTCCCCATTCACATAGCCAAGCAACTGCGTCCCCCTCATATAGAACGTCAAGTCATAGGAGGTTTCCGGACTAAGAACCATCGGAATTTCCGATATTGTCGTTACCGTATTCGATACTCTCTTCTGAAGTTGCAGCCTTGCATTCGAAACATTGTATTTGAACATATAGTAGTTCCCGCCATCTTGATATCTGCCGATAAGACCGAAGCTCGAATCGCTCGCAGCGGACTGATAGGCAAATGAAGCCTTCATGGTCACATCGCGCCAATCGCGGCTGTTATAGACGGCTCTGCTGTAAGAAGCGGAATCGCTCTGCCGATAAATCCATGATTCTCCGGCATCCTCTACAGACCAGGCCCCCCCGGATGATATCCACCCTTGCGCTTGACCATCTTCGTAATTTTCCAGCATTGGAGGCAACGATTGACGCGCAACCTGGGACGAATCGGAAATGACGGACCAATTGCCGCTCTCATCATACGCCCTGACCGCAAAATGATAAGTTGCTCCCGGCAATAATCCTTCAATCGTCATCGTCTGGGTATTTCCACCCGCTACGGGAACAGGCGTGGCATCGACTTGCGAGGCTCCGTAGAAGTTGGACATGCCGATATCATAGAAAGAATAGGCCACTTTATAGCCCGAAACGGTTCCCGCCTCTGCATCGTCGCCTGGCGCAGTCCATTGCAAGGTAACGGAATCGCTTGTGTAGCCAGAAACTTCCAAATCCATTATATCAGCCGGGGCAACTGTATCCGGGATCTCCGGCGTCAGCTTCACCATGGTCAGATTGTAGATGGACGGATCCGTCGCCAATGCTGCCCGAATGAGCGCAGTTGACGGTTCGCTAACGAGACCCGGAGCCGTATACAAACCGGAAGGACTGATGCTTCCAGCTCCGTATACCGACCACGCAACCGTACCGGTTGCGCCTTGCAGCGAAGCGGTAAATTGCTGCGTCTGGCCGGCTTGCAGCGTAACGCCATCGGCAGGCGTGATCGATGCCTGCGCGGGGATCGTCTTCGTTGTATAGACGATCAGGCTGTTGGCCGGTATCACATCCGTCAGCGTGTCGAGATTGCCGTTAAACTGCTTATCCCAATGAATGATCGATAAATTCCCGTCTCTGACGATGGAATCGGAGTATACATACCGATAGAGCGGGACGTTGATCGTATCGCTGAACTGCAAATCGATGTTTCTTTCGCTCTCGGCATCCTTATTGAGCACAACGAAGGTGTAATCCGTTCCATTGACGATGCCTGCCGTTCGTATCATAGAATCGTCGGAGTTGGACAACACGATATCGCTGCCCTTGTCGATCATCGAGCTCAATAGGCTGAAGGCGTAATAGACATATCTCGGCTGAAGGTCGTCCGGGAGCCAACGCCATAAGCCGAGCGCCTGCAATCCCGGTTTCGAGATCGCGTTGGCGTTGTATGCCCGCGGCGACACCAGATACTGTTCATGACTTCTCCAGAACGACATCGCTTTCGTGACATCGTTATTGAGCCCCGCGAGAATAACCTCGGATAGCTTGATCCCATAATCGAACGATTCTCTCGATTCGTACGTATCGCTATCAGGCGCGCCGAACTCGGACACATACAGTTTTTTCCCAGACGGTCTCAGAATGTTGGCTCTTTCCTCCAGCCAACCGCCTACGCGCTCATCATCCATCCGATAAGCATGCGAGCTGTACGCGTCAATAATTGCATCTTTATTCTTCTCGCTGCTCATCACCCATTGCAAAGCTCGGCCGCTTTCGTCCGGCGCCAGCAACTGAACGCGATCCCGAAGACCGTCTTCGACGAGCCGGTCATGCAGCGACTGCAGCAAATTCATGTAGAAGGCTTGCTTGTCCGTTCCTTCCGGAACAAGCATTTCGTTCCCGTTTACTTCGTTAAACGTGTGGATGGCTTTAATATTGCTATAGCCTTGCGTATTAAGAAAGTAATTCAGCGTGTAAGAAATGCCTTCCGTCCATTCGTCAACATTTGAGGGAGCGCTTTCATCTTTGGAAGAAGGATACGTAAGCCAGTCCCATTGGGGGACGTCGCGCTTCCACCCCATGACCAGAATAACGTCTATGTCCTCTTCTTTAAGAAATTGAAGAATGCGGTTCACCGATTCCATACGGGAATTGTCCACAGAGAACCCCTGGGCGTTAGCGACGAAGGGATCGTTATTGTCATTGATCGGTTCGATCCAATCGAGTTGGAACCACATTCGGATTAATTTTGGTTTGTATTTTTTTATTCTAAGCTTTTCGATTTCCCAATACTGTTCATTATATCCCTTCTCTATGCTTTCCGGCATGAATTGAAACGGATCCAATTCAGCTCCCAACCCCTCGAAACCGCTGTTCACCACCGTTTCGAAATCATAATCAAGATGGCTTGTTGTTGACGCTTGTATGACCGATTGGCCCATTAGCATGGCAAGCGTCATACAACCGATTACCAACAAGATCTTTACATAATGCCTTCGCACAAGCTTCACCCTTCCCTGATGGAATGTACCGCGAAATCAGTCTAAACAGAACGCCGATCCAACGTAAACATGTGTTTCTGCACTGGGCATGTATTTCATTCCGTCATGATTATCGGCCATGTATTTGTTGCTTCCGATTGTCATTATTCTGGCGTTTTACGATTTGGGACAAAAAAAATAAGGGGAAGATGTCCCCTTGCGAAAAGCTGATGTCCGCAAGCTCTGGTTAGGAGTGAAGCTTGCGATATTGTCCGGGTGTGATGCCTTCGGCATTTTTGAATTTGCGAATAAAGTTCGGTACATCGGCGTAGCCGACTCCGGCAACGATATCCTTGATCGGTTGCCCGGTTTGTTTCAATTGACGCTTCACTTCCTCCATTCGAAGGTCCACAACATACTCGGAGAAGGTGAACCCGGTTTGTTCCCTTATGAAGCGGCTGAAGTAGGACAGCGACATTTGAAAGTGGTCGGCGATGCGTTCCAAATTCAGATCATATTCTTTGAAATGATCTTGAATATACCTTAAGATCCGTTCGCCCAATTCCTGATTCTTGTTCTGTTTGCTCGACTCAACCTGATTGCAAATATCGGCAATCATCCCCGTCATCGCCTGACGCAGTTGCTCCAACGAAGTGAACTCCGTAAGCAGACTCACATGTCCCTTCAATAGAGTCAGCTTCCATTCGCTAATTGCTTTCAAGCAAGTGTTCACGAGATCAAAGCTCATGCAACGGAACATGAATAATGACGAATCCTTTTCCTGCAGATCCAAGAGAATGGCTTCAAGAGCGGCGTTGGCCGCTTCTTTGTTGCCTTGCTTCATGCTCTGAACCAGCCTGATCTGCTCCTCCACAGGGTACCAATCATGGCGTTCCTTCCAGTCGGAAATATCATTGAAAAACAAAATGGAACCTGATCTGCTCTTCGCACTTGTTTCCAGAGCGGCGCAAGCTTCAATGAAGGATCGGTTCACATCTATCAGTGCGGACACAGCGTTGCCCAATCCAATCATCGGCTTGAAGCCGCAGCAGCCTTCAAATAGATACGAGAGCTCGCTCGTCGCCGCTTCTTGAACCTGACGCATTCCGGACGGCTCGCAATCGGTATTCATCAGCATGACAATAGCTTGCTCCATCGTCATTTCTACGCCGTATCCGATAGCGTTCGAAAGCGGCACGACCGATAACATTCTTAGCAGTTCCTCCCTGCTCTGCATTGGGATATACTCATTCGAATCAATGGATATGACGGCCACAAAGAAACTTTCTCCGCGCCAGACCAGATTTTCCCGGGAAACATTCGTCTCGATCTCCGCGACATCCTTCATCATGCCCTTCAACAGCTTGAAGAAGAATTGCTCTCGAACGATCGGCCTTTGGTAGTCGAGTTGCTCGATCATCTCGCGTGTAGATTCCACGGATGACCACAAGACATCGAGCTCATGTTTGCTTTCGTTCGCATTGCCACGCAAGGCATGCAGCGAACGGATCCGATCGGCAATCCCGCGAATCGGACGATATTGTCGTCTCGATAACAGGAACGCAATCGAAATTCCAATCATCACTACAACCGTGCATACAATTAAAATGAACGTCCTCATCTCAAGTACTCGTCCTATGAATTGACTTGTCGGCATAACGACAATGTATGACCACCCTGTCGACTCCGAATTCTCTCGCATCATCGAATATTGTTCTTTGTCGATCAAAGCGTTGTAGACACCGTCATCTCCATATAGTGATATCAATTGCCTTATGTCGGCTTCCGCTAACCCTATGCCTTTGGATTTCGATGCAAACAAGTCGCCCTTGGAGTCCGAGATGTATACTCCTCCAATGAAATCACCGAGAATGGGGGTCGCAAACTCGGTGAACATCGATTCGGATATGAAAAACACCACCGTCCCATAAGGAGATTGCGAATTTCGGGGAATCGGAACAGTATAAACCAAAATTTTGTTTTGCTGCTTGTTCGAGACTGATGACAAACGCAATAATTCCGGTTCGCGAAGATTGTTCAAATCCATAATTAACTTGTCGGCATCAGATGCGGCAACAGAATAGATGCTGCTGAAGAACGTTTCGAGCGAGCTCATGCCGACCGAAGTATACAAGCGGTCGTCCCCGTGGAAGTACAGGGCTATTTCTTCCGCGATTACATTGCTGTCCTTGTAAGTGGCCAGTTCGTCCTTGGCTATCACGCCATTGTAGCTCCCATTCCTCACACTAAACGGGGTTAAATCAGTATCGATCGATATTCGCGAGGCTGTCTTGTCCAGGCCCTTTGCCATTAGGTCGAACGTCTTCTTCAATTGGTCCAACTTAAACATATTCGAGGATTCAACCTCGCCTTTGAAGCTGACAACCGCGTTGTAGTAAACGACGCAGCTCAGGATCGTGAACGGGATTGCGAATATAAGGATATGGGAAATTAAAAACTGGTAAAAAAGACGGTGTTTTCTTTTTCTGTTTTCCATCTTCAACCCCCGATCAATCAATCGATCACTCATATAGCCGAGCCTCCGACCACATCGAGAAAGCGCTTGCAATAGAATGATTACACAGTCCATGACCTTGGCTATTTGTTGCTCTATCATACCTCATTTTAAGCTGTTTCGAAACAGCACCCCGCTAATTCAAAGAAGAGACCGATTTCTCGATCTCTTCCAGTCTCCTCGTTCTCACCGCTTATGAACGGTCGCTGGTGATGCGTGCATCTGATTACAGCCATCATCCGAAGCACGGCAAATTTCAGCGCCCGCATCGAACTCCTGCGGATGGCGGCGCTTCAGCTCGGCAACGGCTTCGCCCCGCCCCGTCTCCTCCAGCCGTTCAATGTACGCGGGAAGGTGTCCCTTCGCGTGAAACGGCCCTCCTTCCTTCATGACAGTCCACAACGGATCCACATCGAACTTCATCGAACTCATCATGTCATCGTGCCACTCGTTCAGCAGATAGACGGCCTCCCTGCACAATTCCGGTCGTTCCTTAGCGAGGCTGTATTGCTCGAACGGGTCCTCCTTCAAGTCGAATAGCATCTCTTTGTCGAATAAGTGGAAGCCATCGTGATAGGTCCGAATGTATAAATAATCGCCGAAGCGCACGCTTCGCTGACAGACATGCGCGCATTGGGAGACGACCAGGAAGTCCCGCTTCGATCCGCTCTCGCCCCGCAGGACATGAGCATAGCTCCGGCCGTCCCAACTGTTCATGGGGGCTCTTCCGAACAGCTCGGCCAAGGTCGGATTCAAGTCCAGATGGTAGTGCAATTCGTCGTTGACGGCCGCCCGGGTCATCCCCGGCCAACGTATGATCATCGGGATGCGGCAAGTCGCTTGGTCGGCAGTGCCATGCTCGCCGTATATGCCCAATTCGCCCTGGTTCTCCCCGTGATCCGCAGTAATGATGATGACCAGTTCCTCCATTACTCCTTGCGCCTCCAGTGCGCGGAAGAGTTGCCCGATATTGTCGTCCGTGTACCGAATCCCTGTATCGTAGCCGTCAATCATGTCGCGCAGCGAGGCCCGATCTACGATCTCCCCTGGATGCCTCGGATATTTCGGAGACGTCCGGTTGTCGTACATGTTGATCTCGCTGGCGCTGTGAGGTCCCACCTTCTTCAAGTGACGCTCCAGCACGTTGTCCGTGATCCAGTCCGGCAGCGGGTCGTTCTCGAACGGATTGCCATACTCAGCCGGGGCGCGGTACGGCGTATGAGGATCCCAATAGTTCACGTAGAGGAACCAGTCGTCCTTCATCCCGTTCGCCTGTATCCAGTCCAGCACCGTCGGCGTAACTTCTTCAGCGGATTCCATGCCGCTCTGTCCGGTATTATGAATCTCGTTAAATCCCGCATAGAACGTCCAAGACGAATGCCTCTCGCCGAACGGGCTGATCAGCGCGGTACGCAAGCCGACGGAACGCAGAAAGGCTGGCAAACTCTCTCGCGCCAGCGTATCCTGGAATAGCCGGTCGGGGCCGTCGTGACGCACGTCGGCGGCCGTGCCGCCGTGACCGACGACTCCGTTGTGAATGCCGAAGCGACCGGTCATTAGGGCGGTTCGGGAAGGAAAGCATGGCGCGTCGGAGGTATAATAATTGGTGAAGCGTACGCCTTCCTGCGCGATCCTGTCGATATTGGGAGACGTATTCCGATGGTATCCGTAACACCCCAGATGGTCGGGGCGCGTCGAATCCAGGTCGAGCAGCAATATTCTCATGGTATGCCTCTCCTTATTCCGCTAAAATCAATCCTTAATCCTTGAAATGAAATAATCCGACTCCCCCATTATAAAATCAACCTATCCAGAAGAATATGTATTATTCTATGATTGATGTAGAATCGGCCACCGAAATTAAAGGAGCGATGACGAGCCATGGTGCGTATAAAATCCGTTCATTTCGATGACTATGATACGAATTGGTACAATCCTGAAGTTTATGTAAAATCCCATATTTTCGTGTTTATCCTGCAAGGAAAAGTGCAGTATGCCCTCAACGGTTCGCGGTGCGAGTTGGACAAGTCCGACTTTCTGCTGATTCCGACGGGAACGCGGCGTGAAGCCTGGAGCCACCCGGGCGGCGGCCATCAGAAGTACACAGTATTCTTTGAGCCGGAAGAATCCGTCCAGCAGTCGCTTCCTTTGCTGTGTTCCCGTAGCCATCGAATCGAGAGGTGCCATCTTTTCGATTACGTCAAGCAGCGGTTCGCCGTTCTCCACCAGCATTGGGTGGGGAGACAGCCTTACTTCGAGGTGCTGTGCGCCAGCATCTGCACCGAACTGCTCACTCTCTTGTACCGCGAGATCAGCATGCGTCATCTCTCTCCCATCAAGATAAGGCTGTGCGAGCAACTCAAGGAATATATTATCGAGCATTACCGCGCGCCTATCCGATTGGAAGAGCTTGCCCGGCAGATCGATCGTTCCGCCAACTACACGAATGCAATCTTCAAAGAAACGACCGGACAGACGCCGATCGAATTCATGCTTCAACTGCGCATCTCCACTGCGCGCGAGCTGCTGGCCGACACAGAGATGACCCAAGCCGATATCGCACGTTATCTCGGATTTTTCGATGCCTCCTATTTTTATCGCACGTTCAAAAGACTGACCGGATCTACCCCCGCTTCCGTCCGGCAAGCGGCCAGGCTTTCGCGATCATGACTAGTTTCACCCGGCTAGAAGATGCTTGCTTAGCTGAGCACGCCGAACATTGAAAAAAGACCGCCCCGGGAACCCGGAGCGGTCTTCTTTATCGCGGTTAAGCGAATTACTTTTGGATCGTTGCTACAGCGCCGGCACCAACCGTACGGCCGCCTTCGCGGATGGAGAAGCGAGTTCCTTCTTCAACGGCGATCGGGGAGATCAGCTCGACGGTAACGGTGATGTTATCGCCAGGCATAACCATCTCGGTGCCTTCTGGAAGGTTTACGATGCCCGTAACGTCAGTCGTACGGAAGTAGAACTGCGGACGGTAGCCCGTGAAGAAAGGCTTATGACGGCCGCCTTCTTCCTTCGTCAGAACGTAGATTTGAGCCGTGAAGTTCGTGTGCGGCTTAACGGAGCCCGGCTTAGCCAGAACTTGTCCGCGCTCGATGTCCTTACGGTCAACGCCGCGAAGCAGTGCGCCGATGTTGTCGCCCGCTTGAGCGGAGTCGAGCAGCTTACGGAACATTTCAACGCCCGTTACAACCGACTTGCGAGTGTCTTCTTGCAGACCGATGATCTCAACTTCTTCGCCGATCTTGATCGTTCCGCGTTCTACACGGCCCGTAGCAACCGTACCACGACCGGTGATCGTGAACACGTCTTCGACAGGCATAAGGAAAGGCTTAGCCGTGTCGCGCTCTGGTTGCGGGATGTAGGAGTCAACTTGCTCGAACAGTTCAACGATCTTGTCAGCCCAAGGGCCGTCAGGATTTTGCAGAGCTTCACGAGCAGCGCCGCGGATGATCGGAGTGTCGTCGCCCGGGAACTCGTATTCGTTCAGCAGGTCGCGAACTTCCATCTCAACCAGCTCAAGCAGCTCTTCGTCTTCAACCATGTCGCACTTGTTCAGGAAGACAACGATGTAAGGAACGCCTACTTGGCGGGAGAGCAGGATGTGCTCGCGCGTTTGCGGCATTGGGCCGTCGGCTGCGGATACAACGAGGATAGCTCCGTCCATTTGAGCAGCGCCGGTGATCATGTTCTTGACATAGTCGGCGTGTCCTGGGCAGTCAACGTGTGCATAGTGACGGTTCGGAGTTTCGTACTCAACGTGAGCCGTCGAGATCGTGATGCCGCGTTCGCGCTCTTCCGGAGCCTTGTCGATTTGGTCGAATGCTACAGCAGCACCGCCATAACGCTTGGACAGTACAGTCGTGATTGCAGCCGTCAGCGTCGTTTTGCCATGGTCAACGTGACCGATCGTGCCGATGTTAACGTGCGGTTTGTTACGTTCAAACTTAGCCTTTGCCATTGTAAATTCTCCTCCTTATAGTAAAGGAAATTTTATAGGGTGGACGGGATTGGGTCATGCCGACGGCATCCCCAGCCCGACCGATTGCATCAAGGATTAAGCGCCCTTGTTCTTGGAGATGATCTCTTCCGAGATCGACTTCGGCACTTCTTCATAGTGCGACAGTTCCATCGAGAACACGCCGCGGCCTTGCGTACCGGAACGAAGAACAGTGGAGTAGCCGAACATCTCGGCCAGCGGCACCTTCGCACGAACAATCAGCGCCCCATGACGGGAATCGCTGCCTTCGATGCGTCCGCGACGGGAGCTGAGCATGCCCATGACATCGCCCATGTACTCTTCCGGAACGGTTACTTCGACCTTCATGATCGGCTCAAGCAGAACAGGAGCGCACTTGTCCTTCGCTGCCTTGAGCGCCATCGAGCCGGCGATCTTAAACGCCATTTCGTTGGAGTCGACATCATGGTACGAACCGTCGAAGATAGTGGCCTTGATGTCCACGAGCGGGAAGCCCGCGAGGACGCCGTTCTTCATCGACTCTTCGATACCAGCTTGTACCGGTGCGATGTATTCGCGCGGTACGGAGCCGCCGACAACCTTGTTCTCGAAGACGAACCCTTGGCCCGGCTCAAGCGGTTCGAACTCAACCCAACAGTGGCCATATTGACCGCGGCCGCCGGATTGGCGTACGAACTTGCCTTCGACCTTGGCCGATTGCTTGAACGTCTCGCGGTAAGCAACTTGCGGCTTGCCAACGTTCGTCTCAACCTTGAATTCGCGAAGCATGCGGTCAACGAGGATCTCAAGGTGAAGCTCACCCATACCTGCGATGATCGTCTGTCCGGTCTCTTCGTCGGTGTGAGCGCGGAAGGTCGGATCTTCTTCAGCCAGCTTCTGCAGAGCGATACCCATCTTGTCTTGGTCGGCCTTGGTCTTAGGCTCAACCGCGAGTTGGATAACCGGCTCTGGGAAGTTCATGGATTCGAGGATAACCGGGTTCTTCTCGTCGCACAGCGTGTCGCCCGTCGTTGTGTCCTTGAGACCGACGGCTGCAGCGATGTCGCCTGCATACACTTCGCTGATCTCCTGACGGCTGTTCGCGTGCATCTGCAGGATACGGCCGATACGTTCGCGCTTGTTCTTCGTCGCGTTGACCACATACGAACCGGAGTTCAGTACGCCGGAATAAACGCGGAAGAATGTCAGCTTACCAACGTAAGGGTCGGTCATGATCTTGAACGCGAGCGCCGAGAACGGTTGATCGTCAGCGGACTTGCGAGTCGTCTCCGTGCCGTCATCGAGGTGACCCTTGATGTCCGGAACGTCGATCGGAGCAGGCAGGAAGTCGACGACAGCATCCAGCATCGGCTGAACGCCCTTGTTGCGGTAGGAAGATCCACATACGACCGGGAAGATCTTAACCTCCACGACGCCCTTGCGAAGTCCAGCCTTGATCTCAGCAACGGTCAGCTCTTCGCCTTCCAGATACTTCATCATCAACTCTTCGTCAAGTTCGGCAACCTTCTCAACCAATTCCATGCGGAGTTCTTCGACTTGGTCGGCCAACTCGGCAGGAATTTCTGCTTTAACCGGATCTTTGCCCAGATCATCTTGGTAGACATAAGCAACCCGTTCAATCAGGTCGATCATGCCCTTGAAGTGATTCTCAGCGCCGATCGGCAATTGGATAGCGACGGCATTAGCTTGCAGACGAGCGCGCATGTCGTTGACGACTTGCAAGAAGTCTGCACCGATGATGTCCATCTTATTAACATAAGCGATACGCGGCACTCCATAACGATCGGCTTGACGCCATACCGTCTCGGATTGCGGCTCTACGCCTTCCTTGGCGCTGAATACGCCAACGGCTCCATCCAATACGCGCAGGGAACGTTCAACTTCAACTGTAAAGTCAACGTGCCCCGGAGTGTCGATAATATTGATGCGGTGACCCTTCCACTGAGCGGTCGTCGCGGCAGACGTAATCGTGATGCCGCGTTCTTGTTCTTGCTCCATCCAGTCCATCGTAGCGGCGCCTTCATGCACTTCGCCGATCTTATGAACGCGTCCGGTGTAGAACAGGATCCGTTCCGTAGTCGTAGTCTTGCCTGCGTCAATATGCGCCATGATCCCGATATTGCGCGTATTTTGTAAGGAGAACTCTCTTGCCATTCTTTTGTCTCCTTTCGCTTCCCCGACTCCCCTGTCTTACCAGCGGTAGTGAGCGAATGCTTTGTTGGCTTCAGCCATCTTGTGCGTGTCTTCGCGCTTCTTCACGGCTGCGCCGGTGTTGTTGGCGGCATCCATGATCTCGGCGGCAAGACGTTCTTCCATCGTCTTCTCCCCGCGGTTGCGGGAATAGTTGACGAGCCAACGAAGTCCGAGGGACGTGCGGCGCTCCGGCTTGACTTCAATCGGAACTTGGTAGTTGGCACCACCTACGCGACGAGCCTTAACTTCGAGAACCGGCATGATGTTCTTGATTGCCGCCTCGAAGACCTCCATTGGGTCCTTGCCGGAACGCTCTTGAATCAGGTTGAATGCATTGTACAACAGTTGTTGCGCAACACCCTTCTTCCCGTCGATCATGATCCGGTTGACGAGACGAGTAACCAGCTTGCTATTGTATACCGGGTCCGGGAGAACGTCCCGCTTCGGTACTGGTCCTTTACGTGGCATCGAGTAATTCCTCCTTTCTCATTCTTCATGAGCTGAGCTCATTTTAAACCTGGCAACGATACTTATTTCTTGGCCTTAGCGCGCTTCGTGCCGTACTTGGAACGAGCTTGCTTGCGGTTGTTCACGCCTGCGGTGTCGAGAGCGCCGCGAACGATGTGATAACGGACACCCGGAAGGTCCTTAACACGACCGCCGCGAATCAGAACGACGCTGTGCTCCTGCAGGTTGTGACCGATCCCCGGAATGTAGGCTGTGACTTCGACGCGGTTCGTCAGACGAACACGGGCATACTTACGAAGGGCCGAGTTCGGCTTCTTCGGCGTCATCGTACCTACACGGGTGCATACTCCGCGCTTCTGAGGAGCGCTCAGGTCGGTTTCCACACGCTTGAGGGCATTGAAGCCCTTCTGCAGTGCAGGGGATTTCGACTTGACGACCTTAGGTTCGCGGCCTTTGCGTACGAGCTGGTTGATTGTTGGCATGGTATTGCCACCCCCTTCCCATAATGTTGGAGAACTAGAATAACGGCATCCGGCCCCAGCGGAGCGAAGTCCACAGATCCAGGCGGTTCATTTTGAGAAATGCGAAAGGGTTCGACCGATTCTATCCTCGCCATAAAGACAAATCCAGAACGGCTAAACCCATACTTCCTATTCCTCTACGACAACGGCGGCTGCCGTGCCGACCTCAATTCCGCATGTCTTGCCTAGAGCGCGCATCGTATCGACATACACAACCTCGACGGAGTGCTGCTTGCATAACTGCACGATACGAGACGTCAGGCGCGAATCTGCATCCTGCGCTACATAGACCAAGGAGGCTTTGTGTTGTTCGACCATCTTGATCGTCTGCTTAGTGCCTACCTTGATGGTTCCCGGCTCCAAACGTCCTTCGAATTCCATGGACATTCGACCTCCAGTAGCATAAGAATCAGCACGTCGGGCACACACTAGAACATATTATCATCCGGAATAGCCCGTGTCAAGAATCTGGCTCGCCGGTTTAAGGCATTAATTTTGTCGAAGCTCGTTCCGCTTGTCCCACTATACAACAGGATCGTTAACGCAATATTAAGTCGGAAGTCAGTCCGAAATTCCATTTGCGATTTTATATGTTTTTTCACATTCATTGGCTTGGATTGACGGAGATTTCGGCGCTTTTATGCGGTTTTTAGCATACATACGGCAGCCCAAGCCGGAAATCTCTCCATGTATGTTATTTTTCACATAGAATCGCCCACCCTGTCCGTTATCGACCTGCGCGAATGTGAATTTTCGTATAAATCCCTCGGACATCCGGCCCCTTCACCAACCTGACGCGCGGAATGCAGTTGTTCGTCTGTGGATATTCTCCGCAAGAAGCGGCCGTCCGGGCGAATCGCTTAAGTGTCCACATGTGGATAGTCGGATGAAGACAACTGTCCACAGCGGAATATCGGCGGAAGTCGCTCTCTCTCCCGTTTATCGTCGTCTATCAACACCGTAAGGTGGACAACCGCGGGGAAAATGTGTGTAACAACGTTAACTATTAACGGGGTGCGAGGTCGCGGGGTTCTTGTTCACAGGTGGATAACTCTCGGCCGGAGCCGGAGCCGCTGCGATTGGGATAAGCAGAACTCACAGGGCACAAGAAAGCGGCCCCCGAAGGGGCCGCCGACTGGTCAAACGATCGGTTATTCGACCGTAACCGCCTCAAGATCGACTTCCTCGTCCTCCGGCTCATCCAGAGGAGAGACCACCTTGATGTTGCGGTAACGGGACATTCCGGTGCCGGCCGGAATGAGCTTGCCGATAATGACGTTCTCCTTGAGACCGAGCAGGCGGTCGACCTTGCCCTTGATGGCAGCGTCGGTCAGGACGCGGGTCGTCTCTTGGAAGGATGCTGCGGACAGGAACGAATCCGTCTCGAGCGACGCCTTCGTAATCCCGAGCAGAACCGGACGGGCAACGGCAGGCTCTTGGTCTGCCATGATCGCTTGGCGGTTCGCCGCTTCGTATTCGTGCACGTCGACGAAGGATCCAGGCAGCAGCTTCGTGTCGCCCGGATCGACGATCCGGATCTTGCGAAGCATCTGCTTGATCATAACTTCGACGTGCTTGTCGTTGATTTCTACGCCTTGGTTCCGGTATACGCGCTGTACTTCCTGCAGAATGTAGTTCTGCACGCCGCGTACGCCCTTGATGCGAAGAATCTCCTTCGGGTCGATGGAGCCGTCCGTGAGCTCGTCTCCGGCTTCAATATGCAAGCCTTCATAGACGCGAATACGCGAACCGTACGTGACCGAGTAGACCTTCGTCTCCGCATCGCCTTGCACTTCGATCTCGCGGCGATCCTTGGTCTCGCGAATCTCCTTGACGACGCCGTCGATCTCGGAGATGACCGCTTGCCCCTTCGGGTTGCGGGCCTCGAAGAGCTCCTGGATACGCGGAAGACCTTGCGTGATATCGTCTCCGGCAACGCCGCCGGTGTGGAACGTACGCATCGTCAACTGGGTTCCCGGTTCGCCGATCGATTGGGCGGCGATGATGCCGACCGCTTCGCCGATCTCGACCTTCTTGCCAGTCGCCAGATTGCGTCCGTAACACATCTTGCATACGCCGTGGCGGGCGCGGCAGCTCAGAACCGACCGGATCTGCAGCTTCTTCACATCGGCGGCTACGATCTGCTCGGCCTTGACGGAATCGATCAGATCGTTGCGTCCGACGATGATCTCGCCCGTCTCCGGGTGACGGATCGTCTCGAAGGCGTAACGGCCTTCGATTCTGTCGTACAGGTCCTCGATAATCTCCTTGCCGTCCTCGATCCGGGAGACGAAGATGCCCTTGTCGGTGCCGCAATCTTCTTCGCGAACGATGACGTCTTGCGCGACGTCGACGAGACGACGGGTCAGGTAACCCGAATCCGCGGTACGCAGGGCGGTATCGGCCAGACCTTTACGCGCTCCGTGTGTCGAGATGAAGTACTCGAGAACTGTCAGGCCTTCGCGGAAGTTCGACTTGATCGGGAGCTCGAAGATTCGGCCGGACGGCGTCGCCATCAGACCGCGCATTCCGCCCAGTTGGGTGATCTGCGACTTGTTGCCCCGCGCCTTCGAATCGACCATGAGCATGATGCTGTTGTAGCGATCCATCGACTTCATCAGGACGTCGGTGATCTCGTCCTTCGTCTTCGACCAGATCTCGATGATGCGGTCGTAGCGCTCTTCGTCCGTAATAAGACCGCGACGATACTGGGTCGTGATCAGCTTAACGGAATCGTCCGACTTCTTGAGGATGTCGACCTTCTCCTGTGGAACGATAACGTCCGCCACCGCTACGCTGATCCCCGCGCGGGTCGAGTACGTGAAGCCGAGCTTCTTGATGTCGTCGAGAATGATCGACGTCTGCATCGTATGATACAGGTTGAAGCACTCGCCAATCAGGTGACCGAGGTACTCTTTGCCCACAGCGCCAGGCGTCGGGACGGAGGCCATGATCTCATCGAGATTGGCGCCCTTGTCGTAGATGAAGTACTTCTCCGGCGTTCCCTTGAGCAGATTGTCCTTCGTCGCCTCGTTGATATACGGGAACGTATCCGGGAAGATCTCGTTGAAGATGATCTTGCCGATCGTCGTAATCAACAGAGCGTCCTGTTGCTTATCCGTGAAGCACTTCTTCTTCAGAGCCTTGACCGGAATGATGACGCGCGCATGAAGATGCGCGGCACCGCGCTGGTATGCGGACACGGCTTCGTTCACTTCGGACAGGCGCAGTCCGGAGCCCGGCGCTTCCTTGTTGTCCATTGTCAGGTAATAGCAGCCGAGAACCATATCCTGAGACGGAGTCACGACCGGCTTGCCGTCCTTCGGGTTCAGGATGTTGCCGGCAGCCAGCATCAGCAGGCGGGCTTCCGCTTGCGCTTCGGAGGACAACGGCACGTGAACGGCCATCTGGTCGCCGTCGAAGTCGGCGTTGTACGCCGTACAGACGAGCGGGTGAAGCTTGATGGCGCGGCCTTCGACCAGAATCGGCTCGAACGCCTGGATGCCGAGACGGTGAAGCGTCGGGGCGCGGTTCAGCAGAACCGGATGCTCCTTGATGACATCTTCGAGAACGTCCCATACTTCGGCGCTGACGCGTTCAACCTTGCGCTTCGCGCTCTTGATATTGTGGGCGAGACCCTTCTGAACGAGCTCCTTCATGACGAACGGCTTAAACAGCTCGAGCGCCATCTCCTTCGGAAGCCCGCATTGGTACATCCTGAGGTCCGGACCGACAACGATAACCGAACGGCCGGAGTAGTCGACGCGCTTGCCGAGCAGGTTCTGACGGAAGCGGCCTTGCTTCCCCTTCAGCATGTGGCTGAGGGACTTCAGCGGACGGTTGCCCGGACCCGTTACCGGGCGGCCGCGGCGGCCGTTATCGATCAGAGCGTCCACCGCTTCTTGCAGCATGCGCTTCTCGTTCTGAACGATAATGTCCGGAGCGCCCAGATCGAGCAGACGCTTCAGGCGGTTGTTCCGGTTGATAACGCGACGGTACAGGTCGTTAAGATCGCTTGTCGCGAAGCGGCCGCCGTCGAGCTGCACCATCGGGCGCAGCTCCGGAGGAATAACCGGAAGCACATCAAGGATCATCCAATCCGGCAGGTTGCCGGAGTTGCGGAACGATTCGATAACTTCCAGACGCTTGATCGCGCGGTTGCGGCGTTGGCCCTGGGCCGTGCGCAGCTCCTCCTTGAGCATGTCGAGCTCGCGGTCGAGGTCGATGTCCTGAAGCAGTCGCTTGACCGCTTCGGCGCCCATGCCGGCTTGGAACGCATACCCGTACTTCTCGCGGTAGCTGCGATATTCCTTCTCGGAGAGCAGTTGCTTCTTCTCGAGCGGCGTATCGCCCGGGTCCGTTACGACATAGGAAGCGAAGTAGATAATCTCTTCGAGCGAACGAGGAGACATATCCAGCGCCAGACCCATGCGGCTCGGAATTCCCTTGAAGTACCAGATGTGCGAGACGGGAGCGGCCAACTCGATGTGGCCCATGCGCTCGCGGCGCACCTTGGCGCGAGTAACTTCGACGCCGCAGCGATCACAGACGACGCCCTTGTAGCGGACGCGCTTGTACTTGCCGCAATGACACTCCCAGTCCTTCGTAGGCCCGAAGATCTTCTCGCAGAACAAGCCTTCCTTCTCCGGCTTGAGCGTACGGTAGTTGATCGTCTCCGGCTTCTTGACTTCGCCTCTCGACCACGAACGGATTTTGTCCGGGGAGGCCAAACCTATCTTCATGAACTCAAAATTGTTGACGTCTAACAAGGAGCAAACCCTCCTTCATCGTTGCTGCGGATTTCGGAAACGGGAGCGACAGTACCGAATGACTCGAACGTTATAGCGCGGCGATCGGCGGCGCGCCTTGCGCCGCCCGCTCCCCTGCTATCAGGACTCGGCGCCGATCTCGGAGCCTTCCAGGTTCAGGTTCAGCTTGTCGCCAGTGGCATCATCTTCATCATCGGATTCCTTCATCTCGATCTCCCGCTCGTCTCCGGCAAGAATCTTGACGTCCATTCCGAGACTTTGCAGCTCTTTGATCAAGACCTTGAACGACTCCGGAACACCCGGCTCCGGCACGTTCTCGCCCTTGACGATCGATTCGTACGTCTTGACGCGTCCAACGACATCGTCGGACTTCACCGTCAGGATCTCCTGCAGGGTATAAGCGGCGCCGTAAGCTTCCAGCGCCCACACTTCCATCTCCCCGAAGCGCTGGCCGCCGAACTGAGCCTTGCCGCCCAGAGGCTGCTGCGTAACGAGCGAGTACGGACCGGTGGAACGGGCATGGATCTTGTCGTCGACCATGTGGGCCAGCTTGATCATGTACATGACGCCGACCGTGATCTCGCGCTCGAACTCTTCGCCCGTGCGGCCGTCGTACAGCTTCGTCTTGCCGTTGCGCTGCATGCCGGCTTCTTCCATCGTGTCGAAGACGTCGTTCTCGCGCGCTCCGTCGAATACCGGAGTCGCGGCGCGAATGCCGAGGTACCGGCATGCCATCCCCAAGTGAAGCTCGAGCACCTGGCCGATGTTCATCCGCGAAGGTACGCCCAGCGGGTTCAGAACGACCTGCACCGGCGTTCCGTCCGGCAGGAACGGCATATCTTCTTCCGGCAGAATCCGGGCGACGACACCCTTGTTGCCGTGGCGTCCGGCCATCTTGTCGCCTTCGGAGATCTTCCGCTTCTGGGCGATGTAGACGCGAACGAGTTGGTTAACGCCAGGAGGCAGCTCATCGCCGTTCTCGCGGGTAAACACCTTGACGTCGACGACGATGCCGTCCGTTCCGTGCGGCACGCGCAGGGACGTGTCGCGCACTTCGCGAGCCTTCTCGCCGAAGATCGCGTGTAGCAGGCGTTCCTCCGCCGTCAGCTCGGTAACGCCCTTCGGCGTAACCTTGCCGACGAGAATGTCGCCGGCGCCGATCTCGGCGCCTACGCGGATAATGCCGCGCTCGTCGAGGTTGCGCAGCGCGTCTTCCCCGACGTTCGGGATGTCGCGCGTGATCTCTTCCGGTCCGAGCTTCGTATCGCGGGCTTCGGACTCATATTCTTCGATGTGGATCGACGTATAGACGTCCTCGCGAACAAGCTTCTCGGAGAGAAGGATCGCATCCTCGTAGTTGTAGCCTTCCCAGGTCATGAACGCAACGACGACGTTGCGGCCCAGAGCCAATTCGCCCGTATCGGTCGAAGGACCGTCGGCCAGGATATCGCCCTTCTTGACGATGTCTCCCTTGCGGCTAAGCGGACGCTGATTGATGCATGTGCCTTGGTTCGAGCGCATGAACTTCTGCAGCTTATACTTGATGATGTCGCCCTTGACTTCCTTGCCGTCAATCACTTCCGTACGGCGGAGCCAGATCTCGTTCGCCGTTACGCGTTCGATAATTCCGTCGTATTTGGACACGATACATACTCCGGAATCCTTCGCGGCCTTGTGCTCCATGCCGGTGCCGACGAACGGAGAGTCCGGAACGAGCAGCGGGACCGCCTGACGTTGCATGTTCGATCCCATCAGCGCGCGGTTGGAGTCATCGTTCTCAAGGAACGGAATCATCGCGGTTGCGACCGATACGACCTGCTTCGGCGAGACGTCCATGAAGTCCACTCGGTTGGAAGGCATCGTTACAATGTTATCAGCTTGCTTATTGTAGCGAACGATAACCATATCTTCCGCGAATGTGCTGTCTTCGTTCAGCTCGGCGTTCGCCTGGGCGATGATGTAGTTATCCTCTTCGTCGGCCGTCATGTAGACGACTTCCGTCGTTACCTTGCCGGTCGTGTGATCGATCTTCCGGTAAGGCGCTTCGATGAAGCCGTACTCGTTGATCCGCGCGAACGTGGACAGCGAGTTGATCAGGCCGATGTTCGGACCTTCCGGCGTCTCGATCGGACACATCCGGCCGTAGTGGGACGGATGAACGTCGCGCACTTCCATGCCTGCGCGTTCGCGGGTCAGACCGCCGGGTCCGAGCGCGGACAGACGGCGCTTGTGCGTCAGCTCGGCAAGCGGGTTCGTCTGGTCCATGAACTGCGAGAGCTGCGAGGAACCGAAGAACTCCTTGATCGCCGCGATGACGGGGCGGATGTTGATCAGCGCCTGAGGCGTAATCGCGTTCTGATCCTGGATCGACATGCGCTCGCGAACGACGCGTTCCATCCGGGACAAGCCGATGCGGAACTGGTTCTGCAGCAGCTCGCCGACGGAACGAAGGCGGCGGTTGCCGAGGTGATCGATGTCGTCCGTGCTGCCGATGTCGTGCAGCAGGTTCATAAAGTAGTTGATCGCCGCGATAATGTCCGCAGGCGTAATATGCTTAACGGACTTGTCAATCAGGCCGTTCGAGATGACCTTCACGACCTTGCCGTCCTCGACCGGGGAATACACGCTGATCGTCTGCAGCGGAATGTCTTCCGCCTCGTTGACGCCGCCCGTGACGCGGTACGTCTTGAAGCCGACATTCTTCTCCAGCATCGGCAGAATCTGATCGAGCAGCCTGCGGTCGATCATCTGGCCGGTCTCGGCGATGATCTCGCCCGTCGAAGGGTCGACCAGCGTCTCGGCCAGGCGTTGATTGAACAAGCGATTCTTGATATGAAGCTTCTTGTTGATCTTGTAGCGGCCAACGTTCGCCAGATCGTAGCGCTTCGGATCGAAGAAGCGGGCGATCAAGAGGCTGCGCGCGTTCTCGAGAGTCGGCGGCTCGCCCGGACGAAGGCGCTCGTAAATCTCGATGAGAGCTTTCTCCGTGGAATCCGTGTTGTCCTTCTCGAGCGTATTGCGAATGAACTCGTCGTGTCCGAGCAGATCGAGAATCTCCGCGTCGGAGCCGAAGCCAAGCGAACGAAGCAGAACCGTTACCGGAATCTTGCGTGTCCGGTCGATCCGCACATAGACGATATCCTTGGCGTCCGTCTCGAGCTCAAGCCATGCGCCGCGGTTCGGAATGACCGTCGCGGTGAACGTCTTCTTCCCGTTCTTGTCGATCTTCGTGCTGTAGTAAACGCTCGGAGAGCGAACCAGCTGGCTGACGATGACCCGTTCGGCGCCGTTGATGATGAAGGTGCCGGTCTCGGTCATCAGCGGAAAATCGCCCATGAACACTTCCTGCTCCTTCACCTCGCCCGTCTCCTTATTGAGAAGGCGAACCTTGACGCGAAGCGGAGCCGCGAACGTTACGTCCCGTTCCTTCGATTCATCGACGGAATACTTGGGTTCTCCCAAGCTGTAATCGATAAATTCGAGCACGAGATTGCCCGTGAAGTCCGTAATCGGCGAGATGTCTTGGAAGATCTCGCGCAGACCCTCGTCCAGAAATTTCTGGTACGATTGCTGCTGGATTTCGATCAGGTTGGGAATATCCAACACTTCGTTAATACGGGCGTAGCTGCGCCGCGTTCGGCGGCCATACTGAACAAGATGTCCTGCCAAGTTAACCTCACCCCTTCAGTCTACTTCAACACAAGCGAGAACGAGATCCTCTCTCCAGCAGTAGCAGAGGCAGCCGTTCCGCGGGCGTACGCACTTAAGCAAGCTAAATAGCGGACCCGATGACGGATACGTTCCAATGACCAAGAAAAGCCCTTATGCGCCGTTCGGCAACACAATGGCAATCGTTATCCAGTCATTTGCCCAAAACAAACCCATTATACGCCTAGCGGCTTAAAACTATTCCTTAAATCGCAAAAGGGCTTGACATTTTAGCGAGCTAAAGACAATAAGCCCATCTTAATACTGACATTTTTCAATAGTATCACAATGCGAAAGTAAAGTCAAACCATTTTTGCTCGATAAACCCGGTAGCCCTTGTCTTTGCCGATCTCCTCGACCTGGTCCTCGCCGAATGTATCCTCCAGCTTGGCTCTGGCCGACGGAGCCCCCTGCTTATTCTGAATGACGATCCACAGAGAGCCTCCCGGGTTCAGATGCTCCTTGGCTTCCGTCAGAATTCGATGAACAACGACTTTGCCCGCGCGAATCGGCGGATTGGACAGAATGGCATCGAACCTCCGCCCCTCTACCGAACCATAAATATCGCTCTGCATGGCACTGACGTTCCCGATCCCGTTCCGCTTCGCGTTCTCGAGCGCGAGCGCAACCGCCCGCTCGTTGATATCCAGCATCGTGACATGTCCTCGCGGCGCAAGGCGGGCAGCGGCAAGGCCGATCGGGCCGTAGCCGCAGCCCAGATCGAGCACGTCCGCATCTTCCGCGAACGTCATCCGATCGATGAGCGTCCGGCTTCCGTAGTCCACCCCGTCCCGCGAGAACACGCCGGCATCGGAGGTGAGCTGCAGCTTGAAGCCCCTAAGCTCGACGGCAATCGACTTCCGGTCGTTCGCCGTCTGCGGCTTCTGCGTATAATAATGCTCGCTCATTCGTACCCCTCCTCGTCTCAAGAACAAACCTCATCTCAAGAACAAACCCCTCGAAGATCGGAATCTTCAAGGGGTTCGATTCTTATTCGAAGGTTAAGCGAATTACTTAACTTCGACCTTGGCGCCAGCTTCTTCAAGCTTAGCCTTGACAGCTTCAGCTTCTTCCTTGGCAACCTTTTCCTTGATCGGCTTCGGAGCGTTGTCGACAACGTCCTTAGCTTCCTTCAGGCCGAGGCCCGTGATTTCGCGAACAACCTTGATAACGTTGATCTTGGAAGCGCCAGCTTCAAGAAGGACAACGTCGAATTCCGTTTGCTCGGCAACTTCAGCAGCAGCGCCGCCAGCGACAACTGCAACCGGTGCAGCAGCCGTTACGCCGAATTCTTCTTCGATTGCCTTAACGAGATCGTTAAGTTCCAGAACGCTCATGCCCTTGATGGCTTCGAGGATTTGCTCTTTGCTCATGGAAATAGAACCTCCAATAAATTTGATTTTTGGGTGAAGCACTTCGGTGAAGCTCTTCGGTGGAGCTAGTCATGCGTTGTTGGTTGTTGCGCCTGTGACGGCGATGGAGCTATGCGCACGACTTACGCGCTTGCTTCGTTCTTCTCCGCGACCGCCTTGACTGCGAGCGCGAAGTTGCGGATCGGAGCTTGAAGGACGCTGAGCAACATGGACAGCAAGCCTTCGCGGGAAGGCAGGTCGGCCAGTGCCTTGACTTGCGCAGCATCGACGTAACGACCTTCGACAACGCCGCCCTTCAGCTTCAGAGCGTCGTTCTTCTTCGAGAAGTCGTTCAGGATCTTCGCAGCGGCGACGGCATCCGTCTTGCTGAACGCAACTGCCGTAGGACCCGTCAGGACGGCATCCAGATCGGACAGCTCGACGCTTGCAGCAGCGCGGCTTACCAGGGAGTTCTTCAGAACTTGGAACTCGATGCCGGCTTCGCGAAGTTGCTTGCGCAGCTCGGTCACTTGAGCGACGTTCAGTCCGCGGTAGTCGGCCACAACGGTGCTTGCGCTCTCGCGCAGCTTCGTTGCGATCTCGGTCACTTCCTGTTGCTTCGCTTCGATGATTTTCGCATTTGCCATTTCGTACACCTCCTGGTTCTTGATTCAACCGTATCGGAATCGCGCAGAATCGGCGGGACATCGGCGAGGCATAAATAATGCCTCCGCAGATTCTACGGAGGCATGACGTGTTCGATCTAGTCATCCGCTTCGCGAAGAAGCGGCTTAAGATTCTATACACACACCTCGGTAGGAGATTAAGCCTTGCGGCACCTACGGTCTACGGTATCGATATTCAACTTTGACAGATTAACACGATCGTTCAAAGCTTGTCAATCGGCAGATTGTGCCTGCAACCGATTAACGGTAAGATGCAGCGTTCAGACGAGCGCCCGGTCCCATCGTCGAAGAGATCGCGATGTTCTTCAGGTATACGCCCTTGGCAGCCGCCGGCTTGGCGCGGTTCAATGCGTCGATCAGAGCCTTCAGGTTCTCGTTGAGCTTCTCAGCGTCGAACGATACCTTGCCGATCGGAGCATGAATTTGTCCAGCCTTGTCCAGACGGTATTCGATCTTACCGGCCTTGATCTCTTGAACAGCCTTGGTAACGTCAGTCGTTACCGTACCGGCCTTCGGGTTAGGCATGAGGCCCTTACCGCCGAGAATACGACCGAGCTTACCCACTTCGCTCATCATGTCCGGAGTCGCGACGCAGACGTCGAACTCGAACCAGCCTTGTTGGATCTTGTTGATGAGGTCCGTATCGCCGACGTAGTCCGCTCCGGCAGCTTCAGCTTCCTTCAGCTTCTCGCCCTTCGCGAATACGAGGACTCGTTTCGTTTTGCCTGTGCCGTGAGGCAAGACAACAACGCCACGAACGTTTTGGTCTTGCTTTCTCGGGTCAACGCCGAGACGCACCGCAACTTCGACGGATTCGTCGAACTTGGCGGAAGCGGCCTTCTTCACAAGCTCGATCGCTTCAAGCGACTCGTAAGTCGCGTCGCGGTCGATCAGCTTGGCGGCTTCAGCATACTTCTTGCCGTGTTTAGCCATGTTGTTCTCCTCCTTTGTGGTTTTAACGGATGTGTCCTCCCACATGTCCCGCGCGGCGAAGCGCAGGGCACCCGGTTACGGCATTCGATCCGCCCGGAATTAGTCTTCGACGACAACGCCCATGGAACGGGCGGTACCTTCGATCATACGCATTGCGGCTTCGACGGAAGCAGCGTTCAGGTCGACAAGCTTCTGCTCGGCGATCTCGCGTACCTTCGCACGTTTAACCGTAGCGACTTTCTTCTTGTTCGGTTCGCCGGAGCCCTTCGGGATACCGGCAGCTACGCGCAGCAATACTGCCGCAGGCGGAGTCTTCGTCTCGAACGTGAAGGAACGATCCTCGAACACCGTGATGACGACCGGAATGATCAGGCCGGCTTGATCGGCGGTACGAGCATTGAATTCCTTACAGAAAGCCATGATGTTAACACCCGCTTGACCCAGTGCAGGACCGATTGGCGGCGCCGGATTCGCTTTACCGGCAGGGACTTGCAGTTTCACCAGTTTGATGACTTTCTTTGCCATGTTGCACACCTCCTTGCCCCATAATGCGGTTAGACGGAGCCGTTAGCTCCTCCCGCTCTTGCCTAGAAACCGGATAAAATTATATCTTCTCCACTTGCGTGTAATCCAACTCAAGCGGGGTTTCCCTGCCGAACATGTTCACGTGCACCTTAAGCTTGCTCTTGTCGTGCAGGATCTCTTCAACCGATCCGACGAAGTTGGCGAAAGGCCCAACCTTCACGCGAACGTTCTCCTTGATCTCGAAGTCGATAACCGGCTTAGGCTCTTCCATGCCCATATGACGCAGAATTTGTTCTACTTCTTCGGGCAGGAGAGGCGTCGGCTTCGATCCCGATCCCGTGGAGCCCACGAACCCGGTAACGCCGGGCGTGTTGCGCACCACATACCAAGAATCGTCCGTCTGGATCATCTCAACGAGAACGTAGCCGGGATACACCTTGCGCATCACCGTCTTCTTCTTGCCGTCCTTGTTGACAATCTCCTCTTCCATTGGCACGAGCACGCGGAAAATCTTATCCTGCATGCCCATCGACTCCACACGTTTCTCCAGGTTGGTCTTCACCTTGTTCTCATACCCGGAGTACGTGTGAACAACATACCATCTTTTCTCCATCGAAGTCACCTTTGGTTCCTGTGTCAAATGACTAGATCGACGAGCTGAGAGATGCCGATGTCCAGTGCCCAGAAGTAGACGGCGATCAGCAGCACGGTGACGATAACGACAACCGTATAGCTGATCAATTCCTTGCGCTTCGGCCACTTGACCTTCTTAAGCTCGCTCCAGCTGTCGCCGAAGAAGGCAAAAAAGGACCCAAAGCTCTGTTTCATTTTGGCCAGGAAAGTCACGTCCAAACCTCCTACGACTTACCGAGTTTCGCGATGAGGAAGTTGCGAATTGCAGAACTTGCAGAACTTCTTCAGCTCAATGCGATCGGAGTGCGTCCGTTTGTTCTTGCTCGTCGTGTAGTTGCGTTGCTTGCATTGCGTGCAAGCGAGCGTAATAATAACCCGCATGTGTTCCACCTCCCGGGCTTGCCAACTTCATAAACATATTGAATCCAAGCGCAAACACCATCTCGCCGTTGCACGACAACGAGACCTGGCGTTTCGCCCAAGATTCAGGGCCTGTGCATAAAACTCCACCTTAAGGTTACTAAAATAATTTATCACAGGGGCTATACCGATGTCAACGAAAAGTCAAATGGGAGCTTAAGGAACCTCAAGACCGTCTTCTGGCGACAGAGCTATTCCCATTGTTTCTACAACAATTGGAAAATATAAGTCTCGCGCAACAAAAAAAGCAGCCCTCGTCGGAAACTGCTTCGTCCTTGATTCGGTTGGATGGTCTTCGCGCTTCGGAGCGGCTGCCCGGCCCGGGCGGTCAAAGCCCGATGTCCCGCACCTCGAGATACCTCTCCAGCTTGCGCTTGACCCGCTGCAGCGCATTGTCGATCGACTTGACGTGACGGTCCAGGTCGACGGCAATCTCCTGATAGGAACGCCCGTCCAGATAGAGCATCAGCACCCGGCGCTCCAGGTCGCTCAGAATCTCGGACATCTTGTCCTCGAGGCCGAAGAACTCCTCCTGGTTGATGATCATCTCTTCGGGATCGCATACGCGCGAGCCGCAGATGACGTCCAGCAGCGTCCGGTCGGAATCTTCGTCATAGATCGGCTTGTCCAAGGAGACGTACGAGTTAAGAGGAATGTGCTTCTGGCGGGTGGCGGTCTTGATTGCGGTAATGATCTGGCGGGTGACGCACAGCTCGGCGAACGCCTTGAAGGAAGCGAGCTTGTCGCCCTTGAAGTCGCGAATCGACTTGTAGAGGCCGATCATCCCTTCCTGAACGATGTCCTCGCGCTCCGCGCCGATGAGAAAATAGGAACGGGCCTTCGCCCGGACGAAATTGCGATACTTGTTGATCAGGTATTCGAGAGCGTTGGAATCGCCCAGACGGACGGCTTCCACGATGTCCTCGTCGGTCTTGAAGTCGTATTCGTGTGCTATTAGATCATTCACGTCGACGCTCACGAATCATCCCTCCGACCTTCCAGGTCTCGATCAGGCTTCAGCAGGCTTGCGTTGCCGCCTCTCGGAAACTTCCAAACTACTAACAATATACTTGAAGATTCCAATAGCGTCAACCGATGCGACCTTATTTGACGCGCATTCCAAGCATTCGACAATGGCAGAAATGTCACTCGCTCCCATCCTCTTCCTCCGGAAGCGACTGTCCTCTCCTCAGACGCTCCATCCGAAGCTGGATATCCGGCTTCAGAATTCCCCCGAGCGGATTGCGCTTCGGGGGCGGTTCCTTGCGCAGAGTCCGCTCGATCTCCCGCTTCCCGTCCTCGATCGCAAGCTTCAGCTCGCGCGCGGACAGACGGAGCGCCCCTCTGCCGAAGGCGACCCTCTGCTCCGTCTGATCGGACGTCGCCACGTAGAGGTTGCGCGACACCGACGCCATCTCGCCGACCAAGCGCTCGATGCACTCGTCCGCCGTCTCCTTCTCCCGCGTGTACACGACCTGGAGACGATTCTGCTTGAATTCGGCGCCGAGCCCCGGCACCCGGAAGGCGTCGAACACGACGTACACCGAGAGGCCGGCGTAGCTCTGGTAATTCGCGAGCAGGTCGAGCAGCCGGTCTCTCGCATCCTCCAGCTTGTCCGCCTTCAGCCTCTCGAGCTCGGGCCAGGCGCCGATCATGTTGTAGCCGTCGACGATCAGAACGTCTTCACGGCGAAGCATGTCCATCTCCCTTGGCGGCAGGCGTCCCCGCGGCTGCCGTCTTCTCCGCTCGAGCCCGGCGCTGGCGCACCGTCTCGTAGAGGATGACGCCCGCGGCGACGGAGGCGTTCAGCGAGTTGACGTGGCCGAACATCGGCAGCGAGACGAGGAAGTCGCACTTCTCGCGGATCAGCCGCGAGATGCCCTTGCCTTCGCTTCCTATCACGATCGCGATCGGGCCGCTCAGGTCGGCCTTGTAGACGTCCTGCGTCGCCGCAGCATCCGCTCCGGCCACCCAGACGCCTTCCTCCTTGAGCTTGTCGATCGTCTGGGCAAGATTCGACACCCTCGCGACGGGCACGTATTCGACCGCTCCCGCGGACGTCTTCGCGACGACGGCGGTGAGGCTGGCGCTGCGCCGCTTCGGCACGATGACGCCGTGCGCCCCCGTGCAGTCCGCCGAGCGCAGGATCGACCCCAGGTTGTGCGGGTCCTCGACCTCGTCGAGCAGGATCAGGAAGGGCGCTTCGCCCCGCTCCTTCGCGAGCGCGAGCAGATCCTCCACTTCCGCATAGACGGCGGAAGCCGCCTGCGCGACGACCCCCTGATGCTGCAGCCCCGGCACGAGCGAATCCAGCTTCTTCTTGTCGGCGAACTGAACGACGACGCCCCGCGTCTTCGCTTCGTCCAGAATCGGCTGAACAAGGCTCTTCTGCGCCTGGTTGGACAGCCAGATCTTATTCAGCGCCCGGCCCGCCTTCAGCGCCTCCAGCACGGGATGCTTGCCGGCCAGGTAGCTCTCGTCGCTTGCCGCTTCTTCCTCGATCGCGCTATCGGTCTCGCGAACCCCTCTGCCGCGTTCGGACGGCCTTCTCGAATCGCCTGACGAAGGGCGGGGCTTATAACGATTGTTCATATCGATCTTCCTCTCCTCACTCGTTCGTCCGGTCTTCTTCGAACGCCAGACCGATCAATTGCTCGAGCCTGTCCCGCTCGCCGCGATAATACAGGTAGCCGACGAGGCACTCGAGCCCCGTCGCCAGCCGATAGGCCGCCGGATCGGCATTCTTCGGCGGCTGGCCCGACTTCGTGTTCCGGCCGCGCCGGGCGACGTCCGCCTCTTCCTCCGTCAGCAGCGGCTGCCACTTCTCGAGCAGCCGCGCCTGGGCGGCCGCGGATACGCGGCTCGACGCCGCCTTGTGGAGCTGCTGCGGCTTGCGGATCGCCGCTTCGAGAATAAGCCGCTGCCGAACATACACCTCGAACACCGCGTCCCCGATGTACGCGAGCACGATCGGCGGCAGCAGATGCACCGGCACGTCGCCGGGAACGACCGGCGCGATGACCGCCTCCGGCAGTCTCTTCTCCGGCAATCCCGGCGCCTGTCCGCCTGCCGTTCCGCCTGCCGTTCTGCTTGCCGTTCTGCCTGCCGTTCCGCTCGCGCTTCTCTCCGTTTCCGCCTTCGGCTCCGCGTTTCCGCCCTCGACTCGCTTCGACTCCGTCATGCGCGCCGCCACCGAATCCCTTGCGGAGTGTCCTCCAGCAGGATCCCCTTCTCCGCGAGCAGATCGCGAATCTCGTCGGCCCGCTTGAAGTTCCGGCTCTTCCGCGCGTCCGCGCGCTCGGCGATCAGGCGATCCACTTCCTCGTCCAGCAGATCCGCCCCTTCATCTTCCGGCAGCAGCAGGCCGAGCACGCGATCCAGCTCCTCCGCCGTCTTCAGCAGAAGACCGAGCGTCGCAGCGTCCGCGACGTCGCGCTGCAGATAAGCGTTCGTCTCCGAGACGAGCTGGAACCACGCCGTCACCGCGTCGGCCGTGTTGAAGTCGTCGTCCATCTTCGCCCGGAACTCGGCCATCAGCTCCGCGAGCCGCGCTTCCACCTCGGCGTCCGGCCCTTCCGGCAGCTCGTCGTGCACGCCGGCGAGGCGATGCTTCAGGTTGCTCGCGCTCGTCGCCAGCCGCGCGACGCTGTTCTCCGCCTGACGGACGATCTCCTCGCTGAAGTTCAGCGGGCTGCGGTAATGCGTCGTCAGCATGATGTAGCGGATCGCCTGCGCGCTCGTGCGCTTCAGCAGCTCGCGCGGATTGATTCCGTTGCCGAGCGACTTGGACATCTTCTCGTTGTTGATGTTAACGAAGCCGTTGTGCATCCAGTAGCGCGCCAGCGGCTTGCCGGTCAGCGCCTCGGACTGCGCGATCTCGCACTCGTGGTGCGGGAACTGCAGATCGTGGCCGCCGCCGTGAATGTCCAGCGTATCGCCCGCGAACGTGCGCGCCATCGCCGAGCATTCGATGTGCCAGCCCGGACGTCCGTCGCCCCAAGGGCTCGGCCAGAAGATTTCGCCCGGCTTCGCGCCCTTCCAGAGCACGAAGTCCTGCGGGTTCTCCTTGCGCTCGTCGACCTCGACGCGGATGCCGTATTGCAGCTCGTCGAGGTTCTTGTGGGAGAGCTTGCCGTATTCCGGGAACCTGGACGTGCGATAGTACACATCCCCGCCGCTCTCATACGCATAGCCTTTGTCCACAAGCTCTTCGATAAACGCGACGATCTCCGGAATATTCTCGGTGACTCGCGGATTGATCGTGGCCGGCCTCGCGCCGAGCCCTTCGCGATCCTCGTTGAAGCCCGCGATATACTTCTCGGCGAGCTCCGGAACGGTGAGGCCTAGCTCGTTCGCGCGCCGGATCATCTTGTCGTCCACATCCGTGAAGTTGACGACATAGTTTACCTCGTAGCCGGAGAATTCCAGATAGCGGCGCACGACGTCGAAGAAGATAACCGGCCGGGAGTTGCCGATATGAATGTAATCGTAGACGGTTGGCCCGCACACGTACATGTTGACATGGCCCGGCGTCAGCGGAACGAATATCTCCTTCTCCCGAGTCAGGCTGTTGTAGATCTTCAAGGTCACAATTCGACTCTCCTTTACGATTCTTGGGAGGCGGCGCCGATCTTAGCCGGCTCCGTCTCCTCTTCTTTATTCCTCTCGGCCCTCAACAGTTCGACCTCCGACTTCAGCGCGTGCAGCTCCTTCTGCATGTAGTCGATCTCCGTCTGCATGAAGCGGAACGTCTCGATGACCGGATCGGGCAGATTCTTGTGATCGAGACGGTCCCCGACGCGTTCCCCGTTGCGCTTCACGACCCTGCCGGGAATGCCGACAACCGTGCTGTCGGCGGGCACCGGCCGAAGCACGACCGAATTCGCCCCGATGTTCGAATTGTCTCCCACCGTGAACGAGCCCAGCACCTTCGCGCCCGATGCGATAACGACGCGATTGCCGATCGTCGGGTGGCGCTTGCCCTTCTCCTTGCCGGTTCCGCCGAGCGTCACTCCTTGGTAGATGACGACCTCGTCGCCGATCTCGCACGTCTCCCCGATGACGACGCCCATCCCGTGGTCGATGAACAGCTTCCGGCCGATCCGGGCGCCGGGGTGAATCTCGATTCCCGTCATGAAGCGGCTGACCTGCGAGATGATCCGGGCGACCGTAAACCACCGATGGCGGTAAAAAAAGTGAGCGACGCGATGAGCCCAGATGGCGTGCAGACCCGAGTACGTGAAGATGACCTCGAACTTGCTGCGCGCCGCCGGGTCGTTCTCGAATACCGCTTCGATATCCGAGCGAATGTTCCTCCATGCTCCCATATCGTTACCTCCTTGCTTCCATTCGAGCGGACGCCGCGGCCGGAGATAGATGATAAATAAAAAAAACGCCTCCGCAGCATCTCGCTGCAGAGGCGTCGATCGTGACGCGGTCCCACTCTGCTTGAACAGCCTCGCTCGCGCGGTCCCGCCGGCGGCGGCCATCCAACTCATTCGCCCGATAACGAGGGCCGGACGGCATCGCCTACCCGCTGCGCGCGTGCGCTTGCTCGGCGATGCGGCTCCCAGGCGCACTTCGGTTCCCACGGACGAGGCTGCTCTCAGCAATCGCAGCCCTCTCTGTACATCCGAGGCGGGAACGTACTCTACCTGTTCGACGCGGATTCCGGTATGAAGCTTGATATCGCCAGTATAGCCGAACCCCTGCCGATCGACAAGGGCACCATAATCCCATCCGAATACTCTGATATCATCGTTTCCGCCCGCTTTTCCGCCGTCAGGCCAGTTCCCCCGCGGCGGCGGCCTTCAGGCGCTTCAGCACCCGCTCGTAGCCGAGCAGCCAGATGCTGCCGTTCAGGTCCGGACCGTGCGTCTGTCCCGTCAGCGCGACGCGGATCGGCATGAACAGCGACTTGCCCTTCGCGCCGGTCTCCTTCTGAACGGCCTTGATCGCAGCCTTGATGTTCTCTTCGGCGAAGCCCGCTTCGCCCGCCGCCTCGAGCTGGCCTGCGAACGCGGACAGCACCGCAGGCACGGTCTCCTCGGCAAGCACGGCGCGGCCTTCGTCCTCCAGAACGACCTCCTCGCGGAAGAACAGCTCCGCCAGCGGTACGATCTCCGCACCGTAGCGCAGATGATCCCGGTACAGCGTCACGAGGGCGGTCGCCCAGGCCAGCTCCCGCTCGTTCGGCTCGGCGGCCAAGCGGCCGGCTTGCTTCAAGTGCGGCAGGCACAGCTCCGCCAGAGCTTCGACCCCCAGCCCCTTCAGATAATGCTGGTTGATCCAGTTCAGCTTGACCGTGTCGAACACCGCCGGGCTCTTGGACAGACGGCTCGCGTCGAAGATCTCGATCAGCCGCTCGCGGGTGAAGATCTCCTCCTCGCCCTCCGGCGACCAGCCGAGCAGCGTAATGAAGTTGAACAGCGCCTCGGACGAATACCCGAGCTTGTCGTACTGCTCGATGAACTGGATGATCGACTCGTCGCGCTTGGACAGCTTCTTGCGGCTCTCGTTCACGATCAGCGTCATATGGCCGAAGACCGGCGGCTCCCAGCCGTGCGCTTCGTATACCATCAACTGGCGGGGCGTGTTCGTAATATGATCTTCGCCGCGCAGCACGTGGGTGATCTCCATCAGGTGATCGTCCAGCGCAACCGCGTAATTGTACGTCGGAATGCCGTCCTTCTTCACGATGACGAAGTCGCCGAACTCGTCCGATTGGAACGAGATCTCGCCCTTCACCATATCGTCGAAGGAATACGTCTTGCCTTCCGGAACATGGAAGCGAACGCTCGCGACGCGGCCTTCCGCTTCCAGACGGGCGCGATCGGCATCGCTTAAGCCGCGGCACTTGCCGGAGTAGCGCGGCGTCTCGCCGCGGGCGGATTGCTCCTCGCGCTCCTTCTCCAGCTCCTCTTCGGTGCAGTAGCAGCGGTACGCGAGTCCCTTGTCGATCAGGTCCTGCCAGTAGCCGCGGTAGATGTCGAGCCGTTCGGTCTGGCGATAAGGCCCGTGCGCCCCGACCTTGTCCACGCTCTCGTCCCAATCGACGCCGAGCCACTTCAGGTACTTGAGCTGGCTCTCCTCGCCGCCGGCGACGTTGCGCTTCACATCGGTGTCTTCGATCCGTATGATGAACTCCCCGCCGTGATGACGGGCGAACAAGTAGTTGAAAATCGCGGTTCGAGCATTGCCGATATGCAGATGGCCCGTCGGGCTCGGCGCATATCTTACTCTTACTTTGTCGGACATGACGGAACTTCCCCCTTATATGGATGCTTGTATGGCAATATTATTGCTCTGCCTGGACAAGGCAAACAATCGCCTGCGCGGCGATCCCTTCCCCGCGCCCCGTGAAGCCGAGCTTCTCGGACGTCGTCGCCTTCACGTTGACCTGCGACGGCTCCGCCCCGAGCGAACGGGCGATGACGTCGACCATCGCCGGAATGTGCGGCGCCATCTTCGGCGCCTGGGCGATAATCGTCGCGTCCGCGTTGCCGAGCTTGTAGCCGCGGTCCGTCGCAAGCTTCCACACGTGCTCGAGCAGCTTCACGCTGTCCGCGTCCTTGAACGCCGGGTCCGTATCCGGGAAGTGCTTCCCGATGTCCCCGAGCGCCAGCGCCCCGAGCACCGCGTCGGCGACCGCATGCAGCAGCACGTCCGCATCGGAATGGCCGAGCAGCCCCTTCTCATACGGAATTTTGACGCCTCCGATGATGCAGTCGCGGCCTTCCGTCAGTTGATGCACGTCGAACCCTTGTCCCACTCTGATCATATTAGTTCTTAATCCTCCCGCCGACGACTTGCCAGGAACAGCTCCGCTACGGGAAGATCCTCCGGCGTCGTGATTTTAAGATTGCGATAATCCCCTTGAACGATAGCCACCTTGCGGCCCAGCAGCTCCATCAGCATCGTGTCGTCCGTCGCCGACTTCCCCGCTTCCTTCGCAAGCCGATGCGCCCGCATCAGGTCCGCGCGAAGGAACGCCTGCGGCGTCTGCACCGACCACAGCGTGCTGCGGTCCGGCGTCTGCGTCATGAAGCCCTTCTCGCCTTCGATCTTGATCGTGTCCTTGACCGGAACGGCCAGCGCGGCCGCGCCGTGCCGCTCGGCCTCCCGGCAGCACGCTTCGATCTGCTCCGGCGCGACAAGCGGCCGCGCCGCATCGTGCACGAGCGCGCCCTCCGTTCCGAGCGCCGCAAGACCCGCGTACACGCTGTCCTGCCGCTCGGCGCCGCCCGGCACGATCGCGCTCACCTTGCTTGCGCCCAGCTCGCGCAGAACGGTCTCCGCCCGGGCTTCCTCGCCCGGCGCCGTCACGAGCACGATGCGGCTCACGGCGGCGCAGCGCTCGAACGCCTCGATCGTATGGGCGAGCACCGGCCGATCCCCGAGCGGGAGGTAGACCTTGTTGTCCGCGGCGGCCATTCTCTTTCCCCGGCCGGCCGCGACGATCACCGCTCCCCATTCCATGCTGCGCACCCACTCCCCTAGACATAAGAAAAACGGGCGGGACACCCGAGAGCGCGTCCCGCCCGTTTTTCTTATATCATACTCGTTCAAAGCGCTTTTTCCAATAGCTTCGGCTTCGCGAAGATCATCCGGCCGGCGGACGTCTGCAGCACGCTCGTTACAAGCACCTCCATCGTCGTCCCGATGAAGTCCCTTCCTCCCTCGACCACAATCATCGTCCCGTCGTCCAGATAGGCGACCCCCTGGCCGTGCTCCTTGCCGTCCTTGATGACCTGGACGACGATCTCCTCGCCCGGCAGCACGACCGGCTTGACCGCGTTCGCGAGATCGTTGATGTTCAGCACCGACACGCCCTGCAGCTCGCACACCTTGTTCAGGTTGAAGTCGTTCGTCACGACCTTGCCGCGCATCGCCTTCGCCAGCTTGACCAGCTTGCTGTCCACCTCGCCCGGCTCGTCATTGCCGTCCTCGTAGATAAGCACGCGCACGTCCAGCTCCTTCTGAATCTTGTTCAGAATGTCCAGCCCGCGGCGGCCGCGGTTGCGCTTGAGCAGGTCGGACGAATCCGCGATGTGCTGCAGCTCCTCAAGCACGAATTCCGGAATGACAAGCGTCCCTTCGATAAATCCGGTCTTGCAGATATCGGCGATTCGGCCGTCGATAATGACGCTTGTGTCCAGAATCTTGTGCTCCTCGAAGCGGGGCTGCTCCTCGTCCTGCGGCTGTCCCGCCTTCCGGGCTTGCAGCAGCGATGCCAACTCGTCCTTCTTGCGCGTCCCGACGCGGACGCCCGCGTAGCCGAGCAGGAGCGCGAGCAGCGCCGACGCTATAGCGCCGATCCGGGGAAGCTCTCCCAAGTACGGATATAATAGAGCCGCGAGCCCAAGTCCCGCTCCTCCTCCGAGCAGCCCCGAAGCCAGCGCGGCCGCCGGCATGGCGGACAGCTTCTCGATCGCCGCTTCGATCGCCCGCTGGATCGGGCCCGCCAGCGCCGACGCGGCGAACAGGCCGACCATCGCGCCGATCGCGGCTCCGAGGTAGCCGCCGCTAGAGACGGAGGACGCTCCCATGAGCGGATTCATCCATTCCGACCCGCTCGGCATGCGGGCGGAGAACACGCTTTGTCCCATCATCGCTCCAAGCAGCACGCCCGCCGCCTGGATGATGCGCTTCATCATCATAATAATCACTCCTTGATTTTTCCGATCCGGACCCGGAGCGAACGAACGGACTCCGTCCACCCGGTTATCTACTAGTATGTTCCAATTTTCGGCCGCCTAATCGATCCCTGGGCCCCCGGTTCGCAAACTTTCTTGCGCGGAAAATGAGTTTTTCTTCTTTTGCTATGCCGAACGCCTTGCACTATAATAGTGCTTAGCAAAGCAAAATCACGGTAACCGAGGTGGAACGGATGAGCGCACGCACGCTGCAGGATTTCCAGCAGCAGGTCTCGGAACTGTTGCTCCGTCACCGCAGTCTGCTGGATGTCGTCACCAAGTTCGGGCAAGCCAACGCTTCAGTGAACCGAGCCGTATCCAAGGCCATTACGGAATGCGGCTGCATCGAGCTCAATGCCCGGCACCAAGGCTTCTCGGAGGATCTTCCGCTCGATGAGGCGATGCGGCAATCGAAGTCGCACATGGCCGGAGAGCTGTGCGAGAATTGCAAGGATGCCATCTCCACGGAGCTCGGCAAGAACATGTTCTATATGTCCGCGCTCGGCAATCTCCTCGACATCAGCCTCGAAGAGGTCGTCGCCAAGGAGTCCGACAAGTGCTCCACCCTCGGGCTGTTCAACATGACCTGACGCTCCCGCGTCGGGCCGCCCGCAGCAAGACGGCAAGGACCGTCAGGGGGATCTCGCTCTGGCGGTTCCCCGTAACGCGATTCGCCCCCTGGTTCGATGTCTTTTGCGATTTTATATGATTTTTCACATTCGTCGGCTGGATTGAGCGGGAATGTGGGCTTTTTATGCGATTTATAGCATACGTTCAGCAGCTTGAACCGGAATTTTCTCCATGTATGCTATTTTCCGCATAGAATCGCCCAACCTGCCCGTTATCGAGCGGCACGAATGTGAAATTCCACATAAACTCCCGGATTGTGACGGCAGGGGCGGCAGCGATCGCGGCTTCGTCGGCTTTAACCGTGTTCCACAAGGAAGACCGCCCCAAGCCTCACGGCTTCGGGCGGTCTTCTCGTCTTCGCTAGTATCTTCGCTAATCGCTCTGCCTAAACATTCGCATGGCCGTTCCGCTCTCCGCGCGGTGTACCGTTACGCCCTCCGGCGCCTTCAGGTACGTTCCTTCCTTGCCGTGCTCCAGAACGAATTGGCCCGCAGCCGTCCGGAACGACAGATGCAGCTCCTCAAGGCCGGCCGGAATTCGCGGCTGGAAGATCGCCTCCGTCCAACCGGGCTTCGCCGGCCGTATGCCTGCGATATGCTCAATCAGCAACGGAATTGGAGCGCTGGCCCAAGGGTGGCATAAGCTTGTGTTCCACTTCGCGTCCTTCGACCAGGCTTCGAAGCAGGTCGTCGCCCCCTCCTTCACCATCGTGCTCCAGGAATTGGTGTCGTCGGAGACGATCAGTTCGTACAGCAGGTCGTGCGCCCCCGCCTTCGCAAGCGACTGCAGAACGAAATACGCCATGTAGACGCCGCAGCTCAGCCGCTTGCGACGAATAAAGTCCACGATCGACCGCTCGTCCTCCCCTTCGTCCGCAAGACCGAACAGCAGCGACAGCGCATTGGCATGCAGAGACGGATGATCGGAGCCTGCCGCGTCGACGAACAAGCGCCGGGCCGGATCGTAGAACTGCGCGCGGAACGACTCGCGGCGGCGCGCTTGCTCCAGCCTGAGCTGCGAATCCCCATTCCCATTCCCATTCCCATCTACGCCATCCACGCCATCCACGCCATCCACGCCCAACAGCTCCCGAATTTGCAGCACAGCGCTCCAGGCTCCGTAATAGAAGGCGTTCAACACATTGTGGCAACCTTCCCCGATCGGCTGGGTCAGCGCGAAGTCGTAGTCGTCCCTCATCCCGATCGGCCAGTCCACCAAATTCCACTTGTCCGTTACCCGCTCCAGCAGCCCGTCCGCTCTCTCGAACCGGGCGAAGTGACGCACAATCCCTTCCGCCGCCGGAAGCAGCTCGCACAGCAGGGCGGCATCTCCGCTCTGGCGGTAATATTGCAGCAGTTGCAAGGGCCACTGCAGCGAGAAATCGGCAATCTCCTGCATATGATGTCCCGGCGCAACCGCCGTGAAGCCCGCGCATACCTTGCGGGAATAATGCCGGAAGTCGAGCAAGGATTTGCGGAACAGCCGCAGATCCCCCGATACATAGACATGGGCGTGCGCAATGATCGTATTGTCGCCCAAGTATTGCCCCTTCTCCCGGCTCGGGCAATCCACATAGTTCTCCTGAGCTCCCCAGCGCACGCCGTTGCTGCATATCGACCAGATCCGGTTCAGCAGGTCATTGGAGGAACGGAACCGGCTCGCTTGTTCATCCAGCGGATAATGCCTTGCGACGGCATGAATGCTGTCGATATCGATGGCCACGGACGGCGGCGCAAGCAATTCGGCATAACGGAACGCCTTGTAGTCGTAGAAGTCGGGTTCGTCCACCGCACCCGATAACGTCCAGAGCTCCCGATAATCGCAATTGCAGCGCATCCGGAAGCGAACGCGCCGAAGCTCCGACTCTTGCCCCGACTCCGACTCTCGCTCAGGCTCAAGCAGTTCCTCGCCGCAGCGGATCTCGACCACGTCCCCCGCTCGCCCGCGCGCTTGCAACTGCAGTTGGCCGGTCAGCTCCTGCCCGAAGTCCAGCCAGAGACCTCCTTCCGGCAACCGAACAATGCGCTGCGGACGAATGGAATACACGGCCACCGGAGGCGTCGGCTGGGCGATCAGCGTATAATCATGGCTCGCGAGCGCGAGGCACGGCCGCCAGCCGGCAAGCGAAGCTTCCTTCTCCCGCCAGTCGGCCTGCTTCCTCCTGCTGTCGATCGCCTCGAGGAACTGAGTGTTGTAGCCGATAATGCCTCCGTTGCCGTATTCCTCCGCGATACGATACAGCCAAGTCTCATCGGTATAAACCGCAAGCCGGCCGCCAACTTCCAATTCCGCGATCATGCCCTGCCGGTAATCGCCGCTGTTGTACGCGCGGCAGACAAGCCCCTGATAATAGAGATGAACGGCAATCGCATTCGTCCCCGGCATCAAGTAGGGAGCCGCATCATAACGATTGTAATAATAATGATCGCAGTTGCCCTGCGCCGGGCCCTGGCCGACGAAGCGCCCGTTAATATATAGCTTGTAATAATCGTCGGCCGTAATCGTCAGCCATGCCTCCTCGCCCGCCCGGTCCAGATCGAACGATTTGCGGACAAGCATATGAACGTTCGTCAGCTCTTCCTCGTGCCGATACGCCCCTTCTCCTTCCAGCTCCTTATGGAACAGATCGAGCTTGGGCTTGCCCGCGAATCGTTCATCCGTAATCCATAACGCCGTCCACCGCTTGTCCACGCTCAGTCCTCCCGTATGCGATTCGGCACGATTGCGCCGTGCTGCCGCAAGCAATCGGCCAATTCCTTGCAAGACAGCTCCCGAACCTTCTTGTTATGCCGCGAAGCAAGCGCGGCGGCGGCTCCGGCGGCCTGCCCGGTAGCCATGCAGGTGGCTTGAACCCGATAAGCGGAGTTGGCCATCTGATCGCCGGAGATGCAGCGGCCGGCGACCAGCAGATGCTCGCTCCGAAGCGGAATAAGCGCCCCGTACGGAATCGTCGCCACGACATGCTCGGCCGGATACTTCTTCACGACCGTATTGCCGCTCGGGTGATGCAGATCAATGGGATAATAGCTGTAGCATACCGCGTCCGGCCACACGTACCCGTTCAGATACGCTTCCTCGGTGATCGTCTCCTCCCCGACGATGCGCCACGTCTCGCGAATGCCGCATTCGCTTGCGGCGAATCGGATCGTCAGCCGTTCGCACCCCGGAACCGTGCGCAGAAATTTGTAGATGCGCAGTAAGGTCCGGCGCGCCTCCAGCTCCGCCGCCGATCTCGCCGCCGAGCTGCCGCCGTCTATGCCCGGCACATGCATGCTGACGGAGCCGCCCTTCAATTCGTGATAGAACGGAATGTCGCTTACCGGATGATCCGTCATCCGAATCTCGCCCCTGGCAAGCGCCGCATCGTAGAGCTGCTTCAGCCTCAGCGGATCGATATCGTCCAACTCGTACCCGCCGATCTCATTGATTAACGTGCCTGGCTGCTTGTGATCGCTCTGCACCCTTTCATAACCGAGCAAGCCGCATACATCGGCGTCTCCGGTTGCATCCACGACCTTGCTCGCATGCAACAGGCTTATTCCCTCCTTGCCTGCCACGCTCAACAGAATGCCGGAGTCCGTCTGCTCGGCAGCGGCCGTCATTTCATGGAACCTCAATTCCACTCCGGCCTCCAGGCACAGCTCATCCAGCACCGCCGAATACAGGAACCGATTGACGCGAATCTGGTGCTGCCAGTGCCGTTCGGGCACAACGGAGAAGTCCGGCAGCCGCGTTCCTTCCAGTCGGGCCGTCCGCACGACCGCCTCCCAGCCGATTCCGGCAATAATCTGTTTCCCCCACGCGTGGAACAATCCCGGAAAATTAACGGCTCCTGCCGTTGTCGTGCCTCCCAGTATTCCGTTTTTCTCGATCAAAGCCGTCTTGGCTCCCGCTCTGGCCGCTTGAATCGCCGCCGCTGTCCCCGCCGATCCGCCGCCGACCACAACGACGTCATATTCCTTAAGGCTTTGGGGCGTCTCCGTCCTCATTTGGCGCTCTTCCAACGATCATAGGAGGCTTGGTAGATGCCGACCAGTTCCTCTACCCCCATCTTGTTCATCGTTTGCACGTAGTCGTCCCACTTCGATACCGGTTCCTGACCAACGACGATCTTCGCTTCCATCTGCTCGATGAACGTTTGCAGATCGACCGTGAGGGCATTCACCCGCTGCAGCTCATCTTCCGTGAAGTAAGTGAGCGGGAACGCCTTCTGGCCGTAATCCACGTATTGCCCAACCTGGTCATTCAGCACGAAGCCAAGCCAATCCGAATTCAGGAACTTTTTCTCCAATTCCTCATTAGCGAATCCATACCCAAGATTGGACACCTTCGTATTTTTGAAGTCATTCTCCAGCATGCCTTCCGGAATGATATATTCCACGTACTTCGGATCCGTATCGGACCAACGATAGCTTTCTCCTTCTATTCCGTATTGCGCGTGCTTATACCCCTCCTCCGAATAGAGGTAATCCAGCCAACGGATCGTCGCTTCCGGATACTTATTCGCACTGGTGATCGCGAACATGCCGCGGCGAATCGTATCGCGCTCCGGATAGATCGGCGTTGCTCCTGCCTCGCTCACGAGCGGCGGCATTTGCGGATTGTCCAATATGTTGTTAGGCACAACCTGCCTGTCCTTCCCGCCAAAGAACGGCAAGCTGTTGCCCATGACGCCGTACAGCTCCTTCTCGCCCTTGGCCGTCATCTGCGCTCTATTCTGAGAGAAAATTTCGGGATCCAGCAGCTTCTCCGCGTACAGCTTATGCATGAAGGTCAAATAATCCTTGTAGCCGGACTGTACCGGCACGAAGACGGCCTTATCATCCTTCACATTGATGAAGTCGCTCACATAACCGAAGTAGGACAGCATGATCGGGCGAATATAATTCAGCTTGTTGTCTCCCGTCAACGGGATTTCGTCCGCTACGCCATTCTCGTTAGGGTCCTCATCGCGGAACTTAACCAGCATCGCGTACAATTCGTCGACGGTTGTGGGCAGCTTGTCAATCTTCAGATTGTCCAGCCATTCGCCATTCACGAACAATCGGAAGAAGCGGTCGCGCGGATGATCCGCAATTTGCGGCAGCGCATAAATATGTCCGTCCGGCGCGGTAATCGATTGGCGAATCTCCGGATAATCCTCGAACAGCTTTGTCAAGGTCGGCGCATAATCGGCAATTAATTGCTCAAGCGGAATCAGCATGCCTTGCGCGCCGTAATTGACTTCGTCGTTGCTGGTAAGTCCGCCGTTAAAGAAGATATCCGGTAATTCATTGCTGGCAAATGCCAAATTTTTGCGTTCACTATAGGAGGTGCTTGGCAGAGCCATATATTCGAATTGGATGTTCGTATCCGCTTCCATTCCTTTGAAGAAATAGAGGTCCTCCCAGTTCCGCTGCATGTCCTCGGCGCCCATCATCGTCAGCTTGATCGGCTGGTTAACGATCGGAAGCCCCGTCTCGTTAAACGATTTCGCGGCGGCGGACGGCTTCTGCCCCTCGGCGGAATTCGCGCTCGGATTCCCTTCCTTGCCATTCGACGCACAGCCCGCCAACACGGTCATGCTCAACGCTACCGCCGCAGTCGCAGCGCACACTGTTCTTTTTCTCATAGTAGAACCCTCCCTGATGGTTATCCTTTAACCGACCCGATCATAACGCCTTGCACAAAATGACGCTGGACAAACGGATAAACAACAATAAGCGGCAGCGCGGCGACAATCATAACGGCGTACTTGATCAGCTCGGCGATCCTGGTCTGCTCCGCCATCAGCACTTCCACGTCGCCGCCGTTCATCAGCATCTGCGAAGCGATCTCCTGCTGCACCAATATCTCTCTTAGGAACAGTTGCAGCGGGAACATGTCTCTGTCGCTCAAGTAGATCAAAGCGCCGAAGTATTGATTCCAATGGCCGACCCCATAGAAGAGAGCCATAACCGCAATCAATGCCTTGGATAACGGCAGCACGATCACGAAGAACATTCGGAAGTCCGAGCAGCCGTCTATAGCGGCCGCCTCTTCCATCTCTCGCGAGATATTCGATTGGAAGAAGGTTCTCGATACGATAATGTTGATCGCCGAGGCCGCCGCGGGAAGCAGCAACGCCCAGTACGTATTGACCATGCCCAAGTCCTTCACCAGCAAATAATTCGGGATTAAGCCCCCGCTAAAGAACATCGTGAAAATGATAAACAACGCGATCGGCTTACGGCCCGGCAAGCCCGTCCTGGCCAACGCATAGGCGCACGGCAAGGTGACCGCTAAATTGATCAATACGCCGGCAACGGTGTAGAAAGCGGAATTAAAGTACCCTCTCCAGATGTCCGGATTGCGGAATACCCGCTCATACCCTTCGAACGTTAATCCCTTCGGCCATAACCACATTTGTCCGGAGTTCACGTAGGTCGGATCGCTGATCGAAGCGCTAATTATATACAGAAGCGGATACAATACAACGATAGAGAGAAGGGCAAGAAATCCGCTATTCATCGCTTGGAACACTCGGTCTCCGAATGTATGTCTGATCATCCCTTAAGTCCCTCCGGTCTTCGGCTTCGACTCTACCATAGACTGTTCCCGCTTCTTCTCGCCAGTCTGTTGAAGGTTAGCAGAATCGCAAAATTAATGACATTGTTAAACAAGCCGATCGCCGCCGTATAGCTGTACTGCGCCTGCAGCAGACCGCTCTTGTACACATGGGTCTGAATAACCTCGGAAGACTCCAGGTTTAACGGGTTCTGCAGCAAGTAGATCTTCTCGAAGCCGACGTTCATGAAGCTGCCCAAGTTTAGAACAAAGAGAATAATAATGGTCGGCATGATTCCCGGAATATTAATGTGGAATATTCGCTGCCAACGATTGGCGCCGTCGATCTGCGCAGCCTCGTGGAGCTCCGGATTGATGCCGGCAAGCGCTGCCAAATAAATGATCGCGCCCCACCCGAGGTTCTGCCACTCCCCGGACAATACATAGATGCTCTTGAACCAGCCCGGCTCTGTAATAAAGGAGATCGGCTCTCCGCCCAGGGCTTGGATCAGCGAGTTGACGATTCCCGTGGACGGATCAAGGAACACGAGGATCATGCCCGAGATGACGACAACCGAAATAAAGTGCGGAGCATACGTGACTAGCTGCACGAACCGTTTAAAGCGTGCTCTGGTCACCTCGTGAATCGCGAGCGCCACGATAATCGAAACCGGGAACAGCGCCAACTGGTACAAGTTGATCTGCAGCGTATTTCTTAACAGCAGCCCGAAATAATACGAATGGAAGAAGCGTTCGAACTGATCGAATCCGATCCATTCGCTCCCCCATATCCCTTTAACGGCCGAATAATTCTTAAACGCAATCTGCGCGCCATACATCGGGATATAGTGGAAAATCGTGAAGTAGACAAGCGCCGGAGACAGAAAGACGTACATCTGCCAATGCTTGCGGACGCCCCTTGAAAGCGCGGTCATCGAGATTTTTTCCCTCCCCTCATCGGTTATGGCACTCACTATAGAGTTGAGGGGGGACGACTGTAAATGAGCCGTTTTTGTGGAATAGGTCAGATTTGAATCGGTCGCCAACGATCATAAACGACCTATTCCAACCGCGCTTTTTTCCTGTAATCGCCCGGAGTCATCCCTTCGGACTTCTTGAACTTCTTAATAAAACTCGACATATCCTGATAGCCGGCTTCGAGAATAATCTCTTTAATGGGGCGGTCGGTTGCCAGCATCTCGCGTTTGACCGCCTGTATCCGAAGCTGCTGCACATAGTCCAGGAAGGAGGTGCCCGTCTGTTCGCGAATCAATCGGCTGATGTAGGACGGCGACACGTCGAATTGCCGGGCCAGCCTGTCCAGGCTCAGTTGATCCGACCGGTAGTCGCGATCGATCTCCGCGATGATCCTGCCGCATAGATCGGCTCGCTTCGATTGCTTGCCCGCCCCTACATGCTCGCAGATCCGGGCGACAACGATCCCCATGCTCTCCCGCAAATCCTCCAACGTCTGGAACTCCATCATTCGCTTCGTCTCCGGCCACTCCATTCCGACCTTAAGGCTTCTTATCTCCTTCAGCACGGCATTGACAAGATCGAAGCAGATATAACGAAGCATCAGCATGGACTGCTCCATCTGCGCCATATTGTTCAGCATCGCATGCAAGGAATCCAGGCACACGGCCTGATCGGCCATTCGCAGACTCTGCGTGAACTTCATCTGGTCGCCCATCGAATATTGGCGATTCTGATCCTGAAGCTTGGCCGTATCCTCGAAGAACAGCACATGTCCCTCCGGGAACAGTAGTCGATATTCAAGGGTGGCCAGCCCTTCGATCAACGATTGATTAATCGCGGACAGCTCGCTGCAGGCCGTGCCGACGCCGATCAAGGAGTGGATGCCCGCCTTCTCGCGCAGCAACGCCTGTATGGCGTTGGCGGCTTGTACCTGATGCGCTCTTGTATCGGCGACGGATTCCCGAACCGCCATCACGAGCGCGAACGCCTGCTCATCAAGCAATTCGATGCCGAAGCCGTTGCCATCGGCAACCTCGATCCGATTCAGCAGGCGATAGAACGCCTCGCGCCCGGACGAGCCGAGCGGCTGATGGCTGTCCTGGCGATAGGAGATCACCATGACATAATAAGATTGGCCTTGAATATGGGGATAGAAGGCCGCCCCCGCTCCCGTCTCCGCTTCGGAGCCCCTCCCCGTCAATGCCCGATAGAGCATCTGATCGATAACGAGAGGCAACTGCTGCTCCATATTCGTTTGCAGTTGCAGCGTATAATGATGCAGGTCATCCACCGCGCCGCGAATGAACTCGAACTCGTTGGCGTTTGGCCGATTCTCCCTTCCCGGAGCGCCCTTGTGCTGCAAGTGCGCCGCCAGGGAACGGATCGGGCCCGACTTCTTGATCGACACGAACCAGGCGGCAACAATGCCGATGACGAGCACCATAAACAGCACCAGGCCGGCGATCTGCTTAAACTGAATGACCCGATTCCAGAACTGATCCGTCGGCATGACAATCATGTAGGTCCAGCCCGTCAGCTCCGACTTCTCGCTCATCACCGAATAGCTTGTGGAACCGATTCGGCTGATGACCTCGCCCGTCTTAAGCTCGGACCTCTTCATGATGCGCTCGACCTCCGGAGATTCCCCCGTCCGCTCGACGGCAAGCACGTCGCCAGCTTCGTTCAGCAAGTAGACGGCCCCTTGAACATTGCCCAACACATTGCTCATCGCGCTTGTCAGCATCGATTCGTTGATCAGGAACAATACCGTTCCATAAGGCTGGCTGTTGTTCGGCATGATTGGGAACATATACGTGAGCAGTCGTTCTTCCCTGTCCCCCTGCAGTTGCACCGGAACGGCCGGCTTCAACGTTATCTGGAGAGAGGCAGACAGATCGGCCAGGAACGCTTCGCGCTCCGCCTGCGGGAATCGATACATCTGCTGGGTCAGCACATCAAGCGAAACAACGCCCTCGTCGGAGAAAATCTGGTTGTCGTCGCGGAAGTAAAGCAGGACGCCGTCGAGAATCAAGCTGTTATCCTTGTATCGGGACAACTCCTTCACCGTCTCCGCAGCCGAATAGTCGTTCAGCTTGGCCGCATACGGAGTCAGCCGTTGATCGAAGGCCATCTTCGCCGCCATATGCTTAAGGCCGTTAATCTGGCCGTCGAGATAGCTTTGCACTTGCTTCAGCTTATAGCTGTTCGCTTGTTCGATCTCATGCTGAACGACCTTTACCGCGTTCATGTATATGAAGATCCCGAGGATAAGGAAGGGAATCGCAAAAATAAAAACATAAGAGATCAAATATTCTCGCCATAGCCTCGATTTTTTGTTCATCGCCTTCACTTCCCCCGCCCCTTGTTTGCGCTTACATTTATAGAGGTGCAATAGTCGGCCCCCCGCCCTTTAGATCATTAATCATTATGTATAGAAGGAAGGCCGGAAAGTAAATAAGCGATTTTTGACAAATCGGTTATATCCGCCCGAGTTCAATTTATCTTGGCAGTTAACCGCCTTAAACGGTATAGTGAAACTAGGAAAAAAAGCCTGCAATCGATGACCAACCAGAGAGGGGCATCCCCGTGCACGCACCTATCCCTGCCGCCGCATCCACTCCCGCCGCTCCCGCCTCGTCCGTCCGCCGACCGGCCGGGAGGAATGCCCGAGCGGCTTATCGTTCCTGGGTTCGCCGCTTCGTCATCGCCTCCGTCTCGCTTGCGTTATCGCTTATCCTGCTCACCCTTGCGCTCGATCCGCTCCAGTTCTACCGCAAGGCGACCGTCATCCCGATGGTCTTCTCCACCGAAGAGCGCTACCAGAATCCCGGCCTGGCCAAGAACTTCGACTACGACACGATTATCGTCGGGACGTCGATGACCGAGAACTTCCTGCCGTCCGTCGTCGGAGAGGCGCTGCACGGCAAGGTCATGAAGCTGGCGATGCGGGGCTCGATGGCGGACGAACAATACAAGATCGCCAAGCTTGCCCTGGACACGGGCAAGGTCAAGCAGGTGCTGTGGGGGCTCGACTACTTCGCGCTGAAGGCGCAGGACCCGGAGCTGGCGGCTGATTTTCCCGACTATTTGTACGATTCGGACTGGAAGAACGATTATAAATATTGGTTTAATCTGTCCGTCTACTCGATGCTCTTCAAGAGTGTCGTCCACTCCTTCACGAACGGGAACAACCGCGATCTGGAGCGCCTGGGCAACTGGAACGGAAGCGGAGGCTTCTCGGCTGCCAAGGTCATGCACGACTACCGGCTGGCCCAGGTGAACGAGAAGTACTTTGGCCTGAACGAGGAGCCGATCGAGTACGTGAAGGACAATTTTGCACAAAATATTCTCTCCCTGGTGAAGCTTCACCCGGAAGCCGAGTTTATCTTCTTCTATCCGCCCTACAGCATTCTCAGACACGAGGTGTGGAGGCAGACGAACGAGACGCGTTACCGGAACCAGCTCGAGATGAGCGAATGGATGTACGGACAGCTTGGCGCGCTGCCCAACACGAAGGTGTACGACTTCCAGACGGAAGCGGACGTGACCTTCGATCTGGATCGGTACAAGGACCTGTCGCATTACAGCGAGGACGTGAACACGTGGATCGCGAAGCGGATCGGCGAGGACGACAGCCGGTACCGGGTGACGGCGGACAACGCGCGGACATTCACGGATACGCTCGAGAATCAGCTCGCCTCCCTGCTCATCACGCCGGACAATCGGGTGATAAATGCGAAGTTCTCGCTGAAGATGGGCAACGCAGAGCAGCAGCCGACCTTCACCATGCTGAGGGCCGCCGGGGATAACGAGCTGCTTGTTCCCGCCAAGGAGGCCGCGATCGTGCTCGGAGCGAGCCTGCAATGGGATCACGCGACGAAGACGCTGTTCCTCGGACGGGAGCATCGCAAGTATTCGCTCACGCTGGGCGAGACGCAGGCGAGCGCGGACGGACACCCCTTCGAGCTCGACGCCGCTCCGAAGCTCGTCCAGGACGTTCTCCTCGTCCCGTTCCGCTCCATGGCCGAGCTGCTCGGCTACGACGCGACGGCGGAGACGCCGGACGGGCACACGCTGATCCTGTCCGTTCAGTTGCTGCGGTAGTTTGTTTTTCGCTCCGGCTTGGGTTGGGGTTGATTCCGGCTCTTGATTCCGGCTCCGGCCCCGGCCCCGGATCTTGATTTCGGCTCCCGCTCTGGCCCTGGCTCTTGATTTCGGCTCCCGCTCTGGCTCTGGCTCTGGCTCTGGCTCTGGCTCTGGCTCTGGCCCCGACCCCGGCTCCGGGTCTTGATTCCGGCTCCGGCTCTGGCTCTGGCCCCGGCTCCGGCAATTTTATGTGGTTTTTCACATTCGTCGGCTCGATTGGGAGGGATTTGCGGCGTTTTATGCGGTTTTTAGCATATATGCGACAACTCGAGCCGGAAATTTCTCTATGTATGCTATTTTTCACATAGAATCGTCCAACCTGCCCGTTATCGCGCTGCACGAATGTGAATTTTCACATAAATTCCCGATTACACTCGCACTCCACTCGTGCTCGCCCTTCGGTTCGCCAATGTCATCCCATTAAACGCGCAGAGGCCGTCTCGCCCGAGACGGCCTCTGCTGTATTCGATGATCATGCCATGCGATGAAATCCGGACATTAGGCGCTGTGCTTCGAACGCGGCTTCTCGTCCCGCGCCCTCTTCTTGCGGCGTCGGCCGACCAGAGAGTCAACGTTTTTTTTTAGCCCCCAGAGGGCGTAGAGAAGCAGCAGCCCCAGGATAAACCGCGGAATGGCTCGCGGGAACAGGAAGGCCAGAACGACCGCTGCAGCGACGACGAGCGGTATGGCCCACACCGCAGCTCGCGGAAGGCCGAGCTTCTTGAAGTTCGGGTACTTGATGTTGCTGACCATCAGGAACGACAAGGCCAGCGTAGCGATCAGAAGCAGATACACGTTCAGATCGTGGTTGAAGAGAGCGAGGGTCGCCAGCACCCCGCCGGCGGCGGGAATCGGCAGCCCGATAAAGTAGCCGGGAATGCCTTCGATCACGTTGAATCTGGCAAGGCGGAGCGCCCCGCAGATCGGGAAGATGGCCGTGACGATCCAGGCGAGCGCTTCGCTGACATCGGTCGAGAAGGCGGCCTGATACATAATGAATGCGGGTGCGACGCCGAACGAGATGACGTCGGACAAGGAATCGAGCTCCTTGCCGAACTCGCTCTGAACGCCCAGGGCGCGCGCGACGCGGCCGTCCAACCCGTCCAAGAGCATGGCAATGATCACCAGAAGCGCAGCCCCGTCCGCCCGGTCATTAAACGCCAAGATAATGGAGAGAACGCCGAGGAACAGATTGCCTATGGTAAACAAATTCGGTATGGATTTCGCGATCATGGATCCACCTCGACTTTACTATGCCCAATCGGAGTCCAATCGGAGCAGGAATCAAAAAAAAAGAAACGACCGTGTTGCCGGTTCGAAACCAGACAAGCAAAAAACGCCTTCGCTGCGGCATCGGACTTGTTCCGGACGTTCGGCTGAGCCTATAATGGCGGATGTCGTTCCTCATCCCAGGACGAATGTTATATATTCGAATGCCAGATTGCCATTCCTTCATACATTCATTCATTCTAGACGCGTTAAATCTGTCTGTCAATAAACACCTGATCTTGAATTCGCTTCAGACCTTCCTTGATCGACCGCGCCCGCACCTCTCCGATGCCGTCCACCTCGTCCAGCTCTTCGATGGAAGCGGCCATCATGCGGGGGAACGAGCCGAAGCGCCCCACCAGATTATGGATAATAACGCTCGGCAGTCGGGGAATCTTGCTGAGCAGACGATAGCCGTGCGGGTGGAAGCCGTCCTCCGCGATGGTGCTGAGGGACGTGTAGCCAAGCAACCGGATGAGGCCGTTGGCGTCCAGCAGCTCTTCGGAGCTCAGCTTCCTCAGCGTCGCCTGAATCTCCCGAATCTTCTCGTCGCTCGAATCGCGCGCATAGTCCTTCAGCATCAGCCGGGACTCTTCCTCCGCCGATCCGACCAATTCCACCATCTGCATCTGAATCAGCCGGCCCTCGTTACCGAGCTCCAGCACGTAACGGCTTATTTCCATCTTGAAGCGAAGCACCATCTCCGAGCGCTGCATCACGTATGCAACCTCGTGCATCGTGACAAGCTCCTCGAATTCCAGCGCCGACAGGTTGGTCAGCGCCTGATTGTACACCGTCCGATACCGTTCGAGCGTCTGGATCGCCTGGTTCGCCTTGGTCAGAATAGCCCCGGTCTCCTTCAAGGAGTAGCGCAGGCTGCCCTGATACAGCGTAATGATATTGCGCCGCTGGGAGATGGAGACGACAAGCTTGCCCGTCTGCTTCGCCACCCGCTCCGCCGTGCGATGCCGGATGCCGGTCTCGATCGAGGAGATCGAGGAGTCCGGGATCAATTGAGTATTCGCATAGAGAATGCGTTTGGCATCCTCGCTGAGGATAATTGCTCCGTCCATCTTCGCCAACTCGTAGAGGTAGTTCGGGCTGAAGTCGCAATTGATGCTGAAGCCTCCGTCCACAACCTCCATAATCTCCGAACTGCAGCCGACAACGATCAGCGCCCCCGTCTTGGCGCGAAGAACGTTCTCGAGCCCGTCGCGGAACGGCGTGCCGGGGGCAACCATCTGCAGCAACTGGTTCATCGTCTGATGCTCTCTGTCTTTGGTCTCTCTCATAATGTGTCTGGCACCCCCTTATTCCAACGCTGCCTTGAGCGCTTCCGCCACCGTCTTCACCGGGATCAACTGAATCCCGGCCGGCGGCGACCACCCCTTCAAGCTCATCTCCGGCAGAATCACGCGTTTGAAGCCGAGCTTCAGCGCTTCCTTCACCCTCATCTCCGCGCGGGACACCGCCCTCACCTCGCCGGTCAGGCCGACCTCGCCGAAGACGACGTCATACGGCTTCGTCGGCAAGTCGCGGAAGCTCGATGCGAGGCTGACCGCAGCGGCCAGATCGGCCGCGGGCTCCTCCAGCCTCACCCCGCCGGCCACGTTCACATAGGCGTCCTGGTTCTGCAGGAACAAACCCATCCGCTTCTCGAGCACCGCTATCACGAGCGAGATCCGGTGATGGTCGAGCCCCGAGCACATCCGACGCGGCGACGGGAAGCTGGTCGGCGCAACCAGCGCCTGCAGCTCGACGAGCACCGGCCGGGTCCCCTCCATGCTCGCGGCCACGCAGGAGCCCGCCACCCCGAGCGGGCGTTCGGACAGGAACAGCTCGGACGGATTGGCAACTTCCCGCAGCCCGTCCTCGGTCATGTCGAAGATTCCGATCTCGTTGGTCGAGCCGAACCGGTTCTTGACGGCGCGAAGCAAGCGGTACGAATGATGGCGCTCCCCTTCGAAGTAGAGCACGCAGTCGACCATATGCTCGAGCAGCCTCGGCCCCGCGATCGCGCCTTCCTTCGTCACATGGCCGACGAGCACGGTCGCGACGCCGTTGATCTTGGAGACGCGCATGAATTGCGCCGTGCATTCCCGCACTTGCGCGACGCTGCCGGGCGCCGACGCGACATCCGGGCGATACACCGTCTGGATCGAGTCGATCACGAGGAAGTCCGGCTCAAGCGAGGCAACCGCTTCCTCGATGAAGTCGAGGTTCGTCTCGCAGAGCACGAACAGCTTCTCGCTTAAGGTGCCCAAACGATCGGCCCGCAGCTTCGTCTGGCGAACCGATTCTTCCCCGGACACGTACAGCACCTTCAGTCCCTGGCTGGCCAGGGAGTTGGACGCCTGCAGCAGCAGCGTCGACTTGCCGATGCCCGGATCTCCTCCGACGAGCATCAGCGAACCGGGAACGAGCCCGCCGCCCAGCACGCGGTTCAATTCTTCGAGTCCGGTCGATATTCTCGGCTCGCGGCCGCTTTCTATATGTATGATGGAAGCGGGCTTTTCTTTCGTCCGAAGCGTCTCGCTCCGTCCAACCGGAGCCTTCGTGACGGCTTCCGCCTCTTCCGTCATGGAGTTCCAGGCCCCGCAGCCCGGACACTTCCCCATCCACTTGGGCGACTCCGTCCCGCACTCGTTGCATACGAACTTGATCTTGACTTTAGCCATCTTAGTCCCCTCGAACAATTCAGTATCTAAAGTGTACCATGATCGGCCAACCGGGTAAAATGCGTCTAACGGCGGAATAAAAAAAGGACCGCATCCGCGAAGATGAGGTCCCGCCGGGGCTAACGATACCACCACCATCTCCATAAGAACCACAGGACGATGGCAATAAGCATCACACCCCCGAACAAATAAAACAGCACAAACAGGATTTTGCTCAGAATGAGCAGCATAAGCACGAATCCGATTCCGCTGAGCAGGAACGGAAGCGGCTGTCTCCACGGGAACGGCCTTCGCCGCCTTCGATACATCGGGCTTCCCTTCTTCGCCATCGGATTTGCTATAGGGTATGGCCCGCCGCCCGGATTGGTGATATGCATCGAACGATGCCCTCGCCGGAGTCCTTCTCCCCGCCCGCCACTCGCCGTCCAAACAACCCAACGGACAAACGAATATGAAATTTCATACGCTGACGACGCAAAAACGGCAGCACAGGGAGAGTCTCCCGATGCCGCCGTTCTCTCTTATAAATTCGTCGAACCGACTTCGTCCTTCACCTGGACCGCCAGCGTGCCGTCCGCTTCGTCGATGAGCAGCTTGTGGCCCTTCTGGATCTTGCCGAGCAGCAGTTCCTCGGACAGGCGATCCTCGATGTGCTTCTGGATCGCACGGCGCAGCGGACGGGCTCCGTATTGCGGATCGAAGCCTTCCTTCGCGAGGAATGCCTTCGCCGCTTCGGTGAGCTCGAACTCGACGTCGTGCTCGGCGAGGCGCTTGCGCAGCTCGTCGGCCATCAGCGTGACGATGCGGGCGATGTGCTCCTGCTCGAGCGGGTGGAACACGATCATCTCGTCGATCCGGTTGAGGAATTCCGGACGGAACGACTTCTTCAGCTCGCCCAGCACCTTATCCTTCATGACGGCGTAATCGCGGCCCGCATCATGCGCCGCCGTGAAGCCGAGCGTCGAGTTGCGCTTGATCTGATCGGCCCCGACGTTCGAGGTCATGATGATCAGCGTGTTGCGGAAGTCGACGGTGCGGCCCTTCGAGTCGGTCAGACGGCCGTCCTCGAGCACTTGAAGCAGCACGTTGAACACTTCCGGATGCGCCTTCTCGATCTCATCCAGCAGGACGACCGAATACGGCTTGCGGCGAACCTTCTCCGTGAGCTGGCCGCCCTCGTCGTAGCCGACGTATCCCGGAGGCGCCCCGACGAGGCGGGAGGTCGAATGCTTCTCCATGTACTCCGACATGTCGATGCGGATGACCGCGTTCTCGTCGCCGAACATCGCTTCCGCAAGCGCGCGGGCGAGCTCGGTCTTGCCGACGCCCGTCGGCCCGAGGAAGATGAACGAACCGATCGGACGCTTCGGGTCCTTAAGCCCTGCGCGGGAACGGCGAACGGCTCTCGCCACCGCCTTGACGGCTTCCTCCTGCCCGATGACGCGATCGTGCAGAATCTCTTCCATCTTCAGCAGGCGCTCGGTCTCCTCCTCCGCCAGCTTGCTGACCGGGATGCCGGTCCAGCTTGCGACGACCTGGGCGATGTCCTCCGGAGTGACCTCCGAATCGGTGCGGCCCTGCTTCTCCTTCCACTGGTTCTTCGTGGCGTCGAGCTCCTCGCGAATCTTCTGCTCGGTATCGCGGAGGGCAGCCGCCTTCTCGAACTCCTGGCTCTGCACGGAGGCGTCCTTCTCCTTGCGGATATCCTCCAGACGCTGCTCCAGTTGCTTCAGGTTCGGCGGAATCGTGTACGAGCGCAGGCGCACCTTCGAGCTGGCCTCGTCGATCAGGTCGATCGCCTTATCCGGCAGGAAGCGATCCGTGATGTAGCGGTCGGACAGCTTCACCGCCGCTTCGATCGAATCGTCCGTAATCTTCACGCGGTGATGAGCCTCGTAGCGGTCGCGCAGCCCGTGAAGAATCTGAACCGCTTCTTCCGGGGACGGCTGATCGACCGTGATCGGCTGGAAGCGGCGCTCGAGCGCGGCGTCCTTCTCGATGTACTTGCGGTATTCGTCCAGCGTCGTCGCGCCGATGCATTGCAGCTCTCCGCGCGCGAGCGCCGGCTTCAGGATATTGGATGCGTCGATGGCGCCTTCCGCGCCGCCCGCTCCGATCAGCGTGTGCAGCTCGTCGATGAACAGGATGACGTTGCCCGCTTGGCGAATCTCGTCCATGATCTTCTTCAGGCGGTCTTCGAACTCGCCGCGGTACTTCGTGCCGGCGACGACGGAGCCCATGTCGAGCGTCATGACGCGCTTGTCGCGAAGCGTCTCCGGAATCTCGTTGTTGACGATCTTCTGGGCGAGGCCTTCGGCGATCGCCGTCTTGCCGACCCCCGGCTCGCCGATCAGCACCGGGTTGTTCTTCGTGCGGCGGGACAGAACCTGAATGACGCGTTCGATCTCCTTCGCCCGGCCGATGACAGGATCGATGTTGTTGTCGCGGGCGCTGGCCGTCAGGTCGCGCGCCAGGCCGTCGAGCGTCGGCGTGCTGACGTTCGCGGACGGGCCGTGGCTAGGCGAGACGCTCTCGCTGCTGCCGAGCAGTTGCAGCACTTGCTGCCGGGCCTTGTTCAGGCTGATGCCCAGGTTATTCAGAACGCGGGCGGCGACGCCCTCCCCTTCCCGGATCAAGCCGAGCAGGATGTGTTCGGTTCCTACGTACGTGTGTCCAAGCTTGCGCGCTTCGTCCATCGACAGCTCGATGACCTTCTTCGCGCGAGGAGTATAAGCGATATTGGTCGGCTGCTCTTGGCCGCGGCCGATCAACGATTCCACCTCGTCCTGAATCTTCTCGAGGCCGAGTCCGAGCGCAATAAGCGCCTTGGCGGCGATGCTCTCGCCTTCGCGAATCAATCCGAGCAGGATATGCTCCGTGCCGATATTGTTGTGTCCCAGTCTCACGGCTTCTTCTTGAGCCAATGCAAGCACCTTCTGTGCCCGTTCAGTGAATCTTCCGAACATCATGAGACAACACCTCCCCTATAGAGATAGAATAGAACATTTACGCCTTCGTTGCCAGCCTCGAACGAATAATCTCCGCTCTCGTCATGTCCCGCTGCTCCGGACTGAGCGCTTCGCCGAACTTCCGCTGCAGGAAGCCGGGCTGCGTGGACACCATAAGCTCATTCAGCATCTGCAGGTTCAGGCTGGGCAGAAGCCCGAGATTCACGCCGAGACGGACGTCCGACAGCCGCTGCGCCGCTTCCTTCGAGTCGATGATGCCGGCATAGGACAGAATGCCGAACGATCGCATCACGCGATCCTCGAGCCTCGCCCGGTTGTCCGCCATCAGACGTTCCCGCGCCGCCTTCTCGTGGCCGATAATCTGACGGGCGACGGCGTGCAGATTGTCGATGATCTCGCCTTCCGACTGCCCGAGCGTGATCTGGTTCGACACCTGGAACAGGTTGCCAGTCGCTTCGCTGCCTTCGCCGTAGATGCCGCGCACCGCGAGGCCCACCTGCGTGACGGCGGACAGAATGCGGTTGATCTGCCCGGTCAGCACGAGCGCGGGCAAGTGCATCATGACGGAAGCGCGAATTCCGGTGCCGACGTTGGTCGGACAGCTCGTTAAGTAGCCGTGCTTCTCGTCGAAGGCGAAGTCGACGCTCTCTTCGAAGATATCGTCGATCTTGCTCGCGTATTCCCACGCCTCCTTGATCTGGAAGCCCGAATACAGGAGCTGAATCCGCAGATGATCCTCCTCGTTGACCATGATGCTGACGTCCTCGTTCCGGCTAAGGATCAGAGCTCCGTTGCGCGATTCGCTCGCGAGCGCCGGGCTGATCAGGTGCTTCTCCACGAGCACGAGCTTCTCGAGCTCCGTCAGCTCCGCCAGCGAATACGACGCGATCGGGCCGAGGCCGCCCAGCCTTCCGCTCTCCGCAACGCCGAGCAACTGCTCGGCGACGTCTGCGGACTGGGCCGGAGTAGCCAGCATGGGAAAAGGATAAGAGCGAAGGTTGCGTGCGAGCCGAACCCGGCTGCTCAGCACGACGTCGGTATCCGGACCTTCCTTCTCCATCCAAGGGCTAAGCGCAAACTCGGCGAATTCAGGCTTGGTCATCGTTCATTCCTCCTCTCGCATGAAGCGAAGCGGCGAAGTTCTTCATCAGCCGCCGACCTCCTTCTCGAGATCCCGGATGCGATCCCGCAGTTGCGCCGCGGTCTCGAAGTCTTCCCTCTCGATGCGGCCGAGCATCTCCTTCTTGAGTTGCTCGATCTCCCGCTTCGTCTGCACCTGGCCGCCCGCCCGCCGCGGAATCTTGCCGACGTGGACGGTATTGCCGTGAACCCGCTTCAGCAGAGGGTCCAGACGATCCGCGAAGTTCTTGTAGCATTGGCTGCACCCGAATCGTCCAATCTTGCTGAACTGGGTATAGGTCATGCCGCATGTCTCGCAGCGAAGAACGGGCGCCTTGGACGCCGCCCCCGGATTCTCGAAGTCGAGAATGCCGGACAGCAGGTTATGGATGGAGAAGCCGGACTGGGTGCCGGGGATCAGTTCCCCTCTCTCGCGAGCGCATGCCTCGCAGATGTGCAGCTCCGCCTTCTCGCCGCCCACAATCTTCGTAAAATGCAACGTTGCCTGTCTTTTGCCGCATTCCTGACATACCATCCTTGACTCCTCCTTTCCCCTTGCCGCCGCTACTTGGCGAGCAAGGCCACGAGCATCGCCCGAAGCAGCCGGGCTCTCAGTTCATCGCGGGCGGGAAGCTTGAGCTGCAGCACATCTCTCGACATGGCCGCCTTCAGGAGATGAGCTTCCCTTGGGCTTAAGTACCTTGCTTCCTCCAACTGGTAGATCAGCCCCTCCGCGGCGCTCTGATCGATCTGCTCGCCCACCGTTATCTGAATGTGGCGCTGCACGGCTTCCAGATTCGGCAGGTCGACGCGCTGAATGCGGATGTAGCCTCCGCCTCCCCGCTTGCTCTCGACGTAATAGCCCTTCTCGATCGTGAAGCGGGTGCCGATCACGTAGTTGATCTGCGAAGGAACACAGGAGAACTTCTCCGCGAGATCGCTGCGCTGAATCTCGACGGCGCCCCCTTGGCTGACCGCCAGGATTTGCTTTAAGTACTGCTCGATCAGATCCGAGATGTTGCGCATCGCCAACCTCCCTTCCGAAGCGCGATTACGGCTCCGACTCTGACTTTGACTTTCTTTGACTATAGGCTTATTATAATCGCTTTTTCCCGACTTGCCAAGGGGGGATCGCCGCCGAACTTCCCTTCTCTTGCGCTCTCTTCGAAAGTATGGGCAGAACCGCTGCGGATTACTTGCCTGCGGGCCGAAAATTTTCGTCAAGACGCCTCCTGCATTCAAGATATTCCGGGAATGCACGCTTCGTTCGCGCCTGATCTTCGCGCATAAGACATGGAAAAAAGGGGAAAATGGTCAAGACCCCCAAGCGCATGCAGACGACGGAAGGAGCGGCACGAGATGGAAAAGTGGTTATTCCTGACGATATTGTTCTCTTTATTTATCTTAACCACGATTCATGATTGGAAACACCAGAACAAGAAAACTCGCCGGTGGATTCTGCTCATCACGACGCCGTCCCTTTACTTCGCCTTGATGTATGCCGGCCATATGGATTGGGCTGGATTCGGAGAATGGCTGGAGTGGATTTACGGGCCGCCTTCGGACGGCTTCGTCCGCATGTTGGAATCGATCCGCTGACTTGCTCGATCGCTGATCCGCGCCGATCCACTAACTTACCATTCAAGGAGGGCACGATATTGCAAGGACGCGCAGATAAACTTACCACCGGGCAGTTGGCGTGCTTTCTCATTGCGGTCTCGATGGGATCGGCGATCATCTTCATCCCCAGTTCTCTTATCCTGACGGCAGGCAACGGAGCTTGGTTATCGCTCCTCGGCGCCTTCGGCTTCGGAATGATCACCTTGCTCTGCGTATTGTTCCTGCATCGGCGGCATGAAGGGCGAGACATGGTCGAATACTCGCGCATCTTGATCGGGAGAACCGCAACGGTGATCATTATGATTCCGGTTATCGCGATGCTCTTGTTCGCCACGGCCGCCATTATCGCCGGAATCGGAGCTTTTTTTATCAGCGGCATGATGCCCGAGACTCCCCTCTATATTTTCTGCTCGTTCAGTCTGCTTGTGGCCACCTTGACCGCAAGAGCCGGAATCGCCGCGGCAGCCCGAATGTTTGTCCTGCTCGTGCCGATCATGATCATGTTCGCCGTTGTCGTATTGGTCATTGCACTTCCGCTTTATGACTGGAACCGGCTGCTTCCCATCTTCGATAAGGGAGCCGGGCCTATCCTGCACGGGCTGTTCATCACCGCCGGATTCCCCTTCGGGGAGGTGTGCTTGTTCGCTCTGATTCTCCCCTATGCCGGCAAGGACAACAGCAGGCTCTTAAGCGTCAGGCTCTTGCTGGCATTCGGCATTACCGGAATATCCATGGTGATCGCAACATTGTGTACGATCGCCGCGTTCGGCGCCGCCGCAGGGCACTTCAACTACTCCTTGTACCAGCTTGCCAGCAATATCGAGATCGGCGGCACGAACGAACGCATCGAGGCGGTTATCGGAGTTGCGCTTATTCTGGGCTCCTATATGAAGGCTACGGGATACATTATCGCGTTGAACAGAGTCCTCTCGAAGATAAGCGGCGTTAAGGACGAACGGGCCTTCATCTATCCGCTCGGCTTGCTGTGCACCTTGCTCTCGTTGACTCTGTTCAGCAGCCCGGCGGACTTCCAATACCTCGTTTATCAAGTTTGGCCCTTTACCGTCATCTTCGTAGGCTGTTTGTTGATTTACGCGCTTGCGGGACTGACTCTGGCAAGGACAAAACCCGCTTCGCGCGCACAGGAGGCAGAACGATGAAGCCCTCTCCCGCAAACCCGGAGCTGTTGACGGAAGATCTGTCCGCGAATCGGCGGAGTCTGGAGCAGTTGTTGGGAAAATGCGATGACGTCATCTTCGATGTACTTACATACGGAGATAATTTGGACTACAAGGCATTGTCGGTGTACTGCAGCTCCCTCGTTGCCGTAGACCGCAATCATTACATGATGCAATCGCTGGAAGACCTCTCGGGCCGCCGTTCGGGGAGGGCCGAATCCGTCACCCCCGCCTCGGTCGAACGCTACTTCGGCCAGGAGGGCGCGACCTCTCAAGGGATGAGGATCGTAACGGAGCTGGAAGCGGCGATCAATCTCATCCTGCAAGGCTTCGTCGTCCTGATGTTCGACGGCTGGAATCGGGCTGTCGCCTACCAGGCGCCCTCGTTCGACAAGCGGCAGGTGACGGAGCCCGTCAGCGAGCCGGTCGTTCAAGGCCCGCGGGAAGGTACCGTTGAGCGGCTCTCGACCAACCTCGGAATGATCAGGCAGCGGCTGCAGACTCCCCGCCTGAAGATCGAGTTCCTGGTCGCGGGAGACACAACGAAGACAACCATCGCCATGTGCTACTTGGACAACGCGGTAATCCCTACGGTGCTTAACGAATTTCAAAGCCGCCTGCAAGGGATTGAGCAATACGACGTCCCGGAGACGTCCTTCATTGAGGATTGGGTTCAAGATTCGAAGTACTCGCCCTTCCCTCAATATCGGTATACGGAGCGAACGGATGCGATAGCCGCCGCCATTATGGACGGCCGAATCGCCGTGCTCGTCGACAATTCGCCGATGGTTCTTATCGCCCCGGCTCTTCTGACCGATTTTCTCGGCACAAGCGAAGACTATTACGTGCGGACCGTGTTCGCCACGATGATCCGCCTTCTTCGAATCGGCGCCTTCTTCATCGCGCTGATGCTGCCCAGCCTCTATATCGCGTTGTCGACCTTCCACCCCGAGATGATTCCGACCGTCCTGCTGCTGGCTATATTGGACACGAGAGAAGGAATTCCGTTCCCGGCTTTTATCGAAGCGCTGATTATGGAGATCTCCTTCGAGCTGCTTCGGGAAGCGGGAATTCGCCTGCCGCGGCCCGTTGGATCTGCCGTCAGCATCGTCGGCGCGCTGGTCATCGGCCAGGCGGCGATCATGGCCAAGATCTCTTCTCCGATCATGGTCATTGTGGTCGCGTTAACAGGGATCGCTTCCTTCGCCATTCCGCATTACGATATCGCCATTGCCATCCGCATTCTGAGGTTCCCGTTCATGGTCGCGGCGACGCTGCTCGGAGGCTTCGGCCTGATGATATGTTCCCTGCTCCTGCTGCTGCACCTGACCTGCTTGCGCACGCTGGGTCAGCCCTACCTGACGTCGATCGCCCCCTTGAAGCTCTCGGATTGGCGCGACATTGTCGTTCGGGCCCCGTTGACAACCATGCTGAAGAACCCCCGGAATCGCCGCTTGCTTCCATCGGAATCGGCGCCGCCCCGCGGCCGCCGCGGTCGCGCGAGGTGAGCGGCGCGGGCGTGGGCGCATGGGGACGGTGCATGCTTCTCTTGGGAGCGCTGACCCTCTTGACCGGGTGCTGGGACAAGAACGAATTGACCGCATGGGGCTTCGTTCAAGCGGTCGCTATCGATCTTACGGAGAGCGGCGGATTCCGGGTCACCACCCAGATCTACCGGCCGGGGGCTTCCGAATCCAGAAGCGACACCTCTTCCAGCGGCAAGTCGTTCGTCACGCTGACCAGCGAAGCGTCCACCATCTCCCAAGCGGCTGGCCAGATAGCCGCGCAGCTCGGGAGGAACCTGCAGTGGAGCCATATGAGAGCGCTGCTGCTCGGGGAAGAGGCCGCCCTTAACCGCAATATCGGCGAGATTCTCGACTTCTTCTCGCGTTCCCAAGGGCTGCGGGGATCGGCGTTCGTCATGACGACGGAAGGCTTGGCCAATCGATATCTTCTCATCAATCCTCTGATCGAGAACACGATCGGGCAGCAATTGAAGACGGTGGAGAGGCTGTCCAGCCTCCAGGCGGGAGCCTCGACCGCGCTTTCCCTGATCAACCTTGAGATCCTGGCCCAATCTCCGGGATCGGTGACGCTTCTCCCCCGGCTGAAGCTGCTCAAGCAGCAGAGCCAGCAGGCGGCCATTATCGACGGCATGAATGTGCTGCGGCTGCCTCCCGGCAAGATCGACTCGGGCCTTGTTCCGATCAAGTTCGTCGACAACATTATGATGATCCGGGGCGAGTACAAGCGAGGGCTCATTACGCTGCCCTGTCCCAGCGATGGCGAAGCGGGGGGCGAGGCGGCGGATCTGTTCAAAGTAGGCAACGCCAAATCCCGTCTGCGGGTCGTGAGCTCGGGAGGCTTGCCGAATATCAAAATACATTTATCGCTGCAAGGAGGGGTTGGCGAGCTGGTCTGCTCCAGCGTGCTGACGAAGGCGGAGCACGATCGGTTCGTGAAGCGCCTGGAGGAGAAAGTAACAAGCGACACTCTGGAAGCGTTGGAGTATATTCAGAAGCGCAAGGCGGACGTGCTGTTCGCGGGATTAAGGGTCGAGAGGTGGAATCCCCGGCTCTGGAAGCAGTGGCGCTCGGATTGGCCCGAGCTGTTCTCGAAGGCGAAGGTGTCGGTATCGGTTAAGATCGACCTGACAACGACGGGAATGGATGCGGGCAGCCCGCTGACGAGCCAGCCGCATCCCTAAGCAATAATTCCAAGCGCCCGGCGGCTTCAGAAGAAGTCCGGAAGATACGGAACGCGCGGCGGAATTCTCCGTTCCAGCAGCCGGACGGCGTCCGAAGTCGCCGACAGCAAGCCGCAGCGCTGAAGCCATTCCGGCCTGCGGCTCCCGAGCAGCATCGCGGACAGCTCGCGAATGTGGCACCGGATGTCCGCTGCCGTCTCGCCCGCCGTGTCGTTCCCGGCCGTCGAAGCCGCTCCCGCTTCCGCCTCCTCTGCCGACTCCGAGACGACGGCGCGGCCCTGCTCGTCCCATTCGACAACGAGGACGTTCCGGTTCCACGGCGCATACTCGTCCGTCAACTGCAGCGTCAGCCGCTCCTTCGCTTCGCCCCCCGCGAACGGATATTGGCGAAGGAAGCCCGCCGCATCCACGATCCGGGACATGAAGTAGGAATGAAGCTCCTGCTTCGCGCCTCGCGGATCAAGCAGCAGGTAGGAGGTCGCGTCGTCCGTCGGAGCTTGCAGCCGGATCGTCGCCGCCATCGAATCGTGATTCGCGAGGAACGCCCACAGGGCGCCGCGAGCCTCTTCGTTCAAGGCCGCCCAGTCGTGGACCGTCAGATCGCCTTCCTTCACCTCGTAGAAGACGTAAGCCTCCATGGCTCCCGCATCGTTCCTCCAGGCGGAGATTCTTCCCGGCTTGGATACAATGCGCTCGTTCCACCATTCCGCATTCCGGACCAGCGCCCCTTGATACGCCGATGCGAACGCCTCGTATACGTCTTGCAGTTCCTTAAGAGCGTCCCCTTCCTTCGGGATCGTCTCCATACGGCCCGGAGCATCCTTCCGCTTCGCCAGCTTGGCCGTCTCGATCTCGACCTTCTTCTGCTCGATCGTAAGCTCCCAACCGAACTTGCGATAGAAGGGGATCGAGAACGGATGGAGCATGCTGATCGTCTGCCCCTGCTCCTTCATGACGACAAGCGCGCGCTCCAGCAGCCTCGTGACGCAGTTCATCCGCCGCGCTTCCGGCCACGTCGCCACGCCGGCGATGCCTCCCATCCGCAGGGCGCGGCCGCCGACCCTGCATTCCAGCGGCAGAATCGTCAGCTTGGACAGCAATTCCCCCCGCTCGCCGAACGCTCCCCAGTAATCCGCCGGCCGATATTGCCTGCGCCTTGCCTTGCGTTCGTCTTCGCTCAGAACGTATTGGAAGGCAAATTCGGACAAAGCCGTTTGCTCATCGAAGTCTCTCTCTTCAAGCTGTCGAATGTTCATGGAACACCTGCCTTCATTTTCCCCCTATATTACCGCATTCCCGGCCGCCGTGCATCCCGTTCGCCCGCAATCTGGGCCAGCCGCCTTGCCATGGCGAGCCCGGAAGCCGCCGGGGAGAATGTCGTCCGGATCGTCAGGCGCCCTTCCGCGGAGATTCGCGCCCTCCACTCTTCGTCATAGACGACCTTGCGCATCAGGAACGCCGCATGCTCCACATCCGGCTCCGCCCATACCTGCTCGGAACGATAAGGGCCGAAGTCGCGGCCGAGCGGCTGCAGCCGGTAGCGGACGGCTCCCGAATTGCCCGGCGACATGAAGTCCTCGTTGCCCGACCAGGCTGTCGCGATGACCGGCTTCCCCAGCTCCATCGCCTCGGCGATCGGCAAGCCGAAGCCCTCCGCACGGTGCAAGGAGACGAGGCAATCGGCGCACGCCAAGAGAGCGTTCGTCTCTAGCCGGCCGAGCGTCCGGTCGATGAGGTGAACCCCCGGCAGGTCTTCGGTCGCCCGGCGAATCGCCGCGATCTCCTCCGGCTGCGGGTTGTTCATCTTCACGACCAGGTCGGCGGGGAGGCCGAACTGCAGGGCGGCGCGACGGTAAGCCTCGATGACGGAGGCCGGGTTCTTGCGGGAGCTGTAGCTGAACGTGTCGTACATCATCAGGAACAGGAAGCGGCGCTCGGGAAGGCCGAACGTTCTCCTCGACATTCCCGGGGGGACGCGCACCTCGACCCCGTGGGGGATGCGGACGACCGGAACCGGGGATTTGGCCGCGACGCCGCGGGCGACGAATGCCGAAGGCACCCACACCTCGTCGACGTACCGGAAGCCTTCCGCGAACTCGTCCGGGAATTCCGGCAGCTCCCAGTGCCAGTAGCCGATCGTGTAGCGCCCCTCGAACCAAGACGGGCCAAGCTCCCCGTAGGCGACCGGCATCTGGTCGGCATTGACGTGCACGAGGTTGATCGCATACTCGGGCTCGGATACATAGAAGGCCTCCAGCGAAGAATCCTCGCTGCGGGACGTGCAGCCTCCGGAGAAGGGATAGACGCCGAACGGCACCCCCGCCCGCTCCAGCGCGCGGGCGGCCATCCGGCACGATTCCCCGATTCCCATCTCGTAGCGGACGTAGCCGATCAGATTCGTCCCCGGAAGCCCCTCGCCGGACTCGCTCTCCTTCCGCCCCATCTGCGCTCGCCCCCTTTTTTTCGCTAACCGTTGCCGTACTCTCGTCCCCGCTACCCGAACGGTCTCGTCATTGCGACGTCCATGACCGGGTTCCACAGCTTCGGCTCGACTCCGTATTCAAGCGGAATAAACGGCCTCGCCCACTTCAGGAACTCCCCGCGCTGCGCTCCCGTCGGACTGGGGAATGCCCGCTGCAGATCCGGCCTGGTCTCGTAAATCTCGTGCAGAAGGCGCGGCAAGCCGGTCGGGGACCGCTGGGGGAAGAACAGCCACTGATAGAATCCGCCCGGATCGAGCGTCGCGAACGGGTTGCCGAAGCGCTTCGCCTCCTCTCCGAGCTTCCGGTACACCTCGCGGACGAACGGCGGAATTCGCACCTGATTGTCGAAGAACCCGTATGTGTACCCGAGCGAAGACAGCGTCGCATGGCCGTTCTCCGCAAGTCGCCGGGCATATTGAAGGAAGAGAGGGCGCAGCCCGGGGACCTGCTCCCAGGAGAAGCGCGTCTGGTGCCTGGAGATCTGGCTCAAGTCCGCCGTGAAGCCGCTGAAGTGATAGAACAGAAGCGGTTCCCCGTTCACGAGGAACATCCCGTCTTCGCTTGCGACGGTTCGTTCGTGCAGGTTCCAATACGCGGCGTTGTAGCCGCAGGACTTCAGAATATGAACGTTCTCGAACAGGGCGGGCACGAAGTCCATCCACCTCTGGTCGACGTGATAGCCGCTCTCGGGCTTCATTAAGCAGTAAGCGAGCAGTCTCGCCTTCCACCAGCCGAGCAGCCTCATCGCCTCCGCCGAACGGGTCAGCGCAAGGAAGCCGAGGTTGTAGATGCCCGCTTGCAGCAGGTCCGTCTCGCTCGGACGCAAGCCGTCGTCCTTCATCGGGGTCAGAATGTGCGGCGTCAGCACGATCGAGGTGCGGTCCATCAGGCGGAACAGCTCATCCATCCGCTGCGTGATCAGAATATCCGGGTCCAGGTAGACGAGCTTGTCGACCCCGCGGGAGACGAACAAATATTCCATGAGAAAAGGCTTGACCGCCGTATTGAACTCCACAACATCGTAGCGGAACCGTAGCGAGTCCGCGTCCGGCAAGCCGATGTCGCGGACATAGACCCATTCGAACGGCTCTCCCTGAGCCGGGATCTGCCCTTCTCCTTCATCGGTCAGGAGAATGAACGCCTTGCCGGTCGGATGATGCCGGAGGAACGATTGCGCGAGCGTTCTCGCGTGGGCCAGATAATTTTTGGAGATGATGCTGCACATCGCGTACATGCCGGTCTGTCCTCCTCGCCGCGTATATAGGGATAGGGATTGGGGATCGATTGGGGTGATTGGGTTGATTGGGGTTGATTGGGGAGCAATGATGCGATCAGGGCTGTTCGCGCCAATAGTTAAGAAGATCCTCCATCGTCTGCCGGAACGGGATCTCCGGCTTCCAGCCGGTCCTCAGGCGGAACTTCCGGCAGTCTCCGAGCAGAATCTCGACATCGGACGGCCGCAGCCTGGCCGGATCGGTCCGCACCTCGATCTCCGTCTCGCTCAGCGACAGCAGCAGCGACAGCATATCCGCGATCGTACGGCACTCGCCGGAGGCGATGTTGTAGTCCTCGCCGGGAACCCCGCGCTCCAGGGCAAGCCAATAGGCGCGGACGACATCGCGAACGTCGGTGAAGTCGCGCTGCGCCTCCAGATTGCCGACGTAGAGAATCGGCGGCTTCCTGCCCTTCTCGATGTCCGCGATCTGCTTCGCGAAGTTCGACGTGACGAACTGCTCTCCCCGCCGCGGGCCCGTGTGGTTAAACGTTCGCGTCCGCACGACGCGCAGCCCGAAGCTGCGGTTGTACTGGTAGCCCATGTAATCCTGGGCGACCTTGCTGACCGCGTAAGGGCTGAGCGGCCGGAGCGGGTTCGTCTCCTTGATCGGAGTCTCCTCCGGGAGAACGTGCCCGTACTCCTCGCTGGAGCAGGCGATCTGGATCTTCGGGTCCAGCCCGCTGCGAAGAACCGCTTCGAACACGTTCAATTGCGCGGCCACATTGTTGTGGATCGTATCCATCGGCGAGTTCCACGAGGTCGGGACGAAGCTCTGCGCCGCCAGGTGGAAGATCAGCTCCGGCTTCTCCTCGCGGATAAGCCGATCCACGGAGAACGGGTCCCGAAGCTCGCACTCCGCCAGCTTGACGTCCTTCTCGAACGAACGGATGTGATCCATCCGGCTTCGCCCCCGCACCGTGCCGACGACCTCGACCCCGAGCTCCAGCAAGTACTCGGCCAGATGGCTTCCGACGAATCCCGTAATTCCGGTAACAAGAGCCTTCATTCCTGCGATTCCTCCCTGCGGTTCTCTAGCTGCTGAACGATCGCCTTCAGCGCCGATTCCTTCGCCTTGCTGCTCACAAGCAGCCCTTCGGGCAGCGAGACGACTATCAGATCCCGGGCCCCGATTACAATCGTCGGCCGATCCGTAAGCACGATGTTGCCCGCGCTTCCGGCCATCTCGACCAATCCCTGGACGATATTGCCCGCTTCGTCCGCGGCCTTGATCCGCTCGAGCGACGTCCACCTCCCCATGTCGTCCCATTCGAGCGCGACGGGAATTGCATAGAGGCGGTCGCTCTTCTCGAGAATGGCGTAATCGATCGAGAGCCGGGGCAGCTCCCCGTATATCCGTTCGAGCCGCTCGCCGGCCTCTTCCATCCTCCGCCACATCTCCGGCTGATGAAGCTTCATCTCTCGCCGGACGGTCGAAGGCTTCCATATGCAGATGCCGCTGTTCCAATACACGTCCGGAGTGCAGGCCAACTGAATCGCCCGCTCCTCGCTCGGCTTCTCGATGAATGCCCGCACCTTGACGATGCGCCCGAGCGCGGAGCCCCGCTCCGCTTGGATGTACCCGTACTGCGTCTCGCCCCGGGTCGGAAGGACGCCCAGGGTGACGATCGAGCCGGACGCCTCGGCGAACTCCGCAGCATGCGCCAGCGCGCCCAAGAGAGCGTCCGTATCCGGCACGTTCTGATCGGAAGGAAGGCAGACCATCGCCTCGTCGTCTTCGGCTCTCAGGAAGTGCAGGGCCGACAACGCTATGCTCGGTCCGGTGTCCCGCTGCGCCGGTTCGCAGATGAGGCGGCTCTCCTCCAGCTCCGGAAGCTGATCAAGCGCCAGCAGGCGATAGCGGTCGGCCGTCGCTACGTAAATCTGCTTCGCATCGACCCGGCTCGCCAGGTTGCGGTACGTTGTCTGAAGCATCGACCCGCTCGAGGCCAAGGCATGGAATTGCTTCGGCTTCCCTTCGGCGCTCTGCGGCCACAAGCGATTGCCTCGCCCTCCGGCCATGATCACGAATTTCATTGCCGATCTCCTCCGAATCGGGAGTCAGCGATCCGCTTCGCGGCACTGCCCTCCCGGTGTATGGACTATTGTATGGATGGTCGGGTGCGCCGGCATGGACGAACACCCGCTGGCGGAAGCCTAGATTCGTCTAGCCAAGCTGCAAAAGCTGCCGCATGCGCACCCCGACCGCCTCGATGGAGAAGTTCATGTGAATGTCGAACGCAGCCTTCCTCGCGATTCTCGCCCTCAGCTCCTCGTCCTCGTAAATCCGCCTCATCGCGGCCCCGACGCTCTGCGGCCGGATGTCCGCCCAGCGATGATGGAGGTAATAATCCGGGCGATCCCTCTGCAGCCGGGCATCGACGGGGACCAGCTCCTTCTCCGGCCGGATCAGCAGGCCGTTCGAATCGTCCATGAATTCGGTGTAGCCCCCCCAGTCCAGACCGATGACGGGCTTGCCGAGCGCCATCATCTCCATGGCGGGCATGCCCCAGCCGGCGCGGTCTACGGACACATAGGCGTCGCAGGCTTGATACAGCTCGAGCAGTTGCCTGTCGTCGAACGGCTCGAGGATAACGAAGATTTGGCGGAACAGGCGCCCCTGCGGAATGCATCTCCTCATCTCTTGCATCACCTGCTCCGCTTTATAGCCGCTGTGCACGTATACCTTCAGGACGAGGCATGCCTTCTCCGCCGAAGAGAATTCCTCGCAGAAGGCATCGATGAGCAGATCGAAGCCCTTGCGATAGTCGAAGCCGAACACATAGAGGAACGAGAAGCCGGGCAGCGGAGGAGCGAAGTCGATTCGGCTGGCGACGATGCCGGGGTAGAACCGACTCGCGTCCAGCGCATACGGCAGCACCTTCAGCTTGGATTCCCGAACTCCGCTGGCCGCGAACGTCCGGCGATTAAACTCCGTCGGCACCCAGACCTCGTCCATGCGGTCGCACGGCTCGGCCCAGCCCTGCGGGAGACGATCCGTCTCGAACAAGGTAATGCCGACCTTCTTGGCCGCGCGAATCGGACTCGCCGCTTGATCGAACAGCGGCGGCACTCCATGACGTATGCTGACGACCCGATCTCCGATCCGGGGATTGGATAGCCGCTGAAGCCACCGGTACGTCTCTTCCCCGATCTCGGCCCGATGCATCCCGCCGCCGTACGATTCGACCAACACGGGAACCCCGATCGCCTCCAGAACGCGCAAGTAGTTGCGGGAGACGTTCCCGTACCCTCCCATATCGTAGACGGGTCCCTGCCAGTGGACCCCCGTGACCTTCATAATCGCCCCGCCTCCTTCGCCCCGATCTTCTCCAGTATATGGGGCGAATTCCCGGCTCGTTTGGGGCAAACGACCGTGCCCGGTTCCGATGCTGCCGATATTCGTCCATACGCATTTCTCCCCCGCGCATATACTTCAGTACTGGAGTCTACCCCCTACCGGGCCGGATCGGCCTCATCCTTCACAGAATGGAGCGGAGACATGGGCAACACGGGCATCGCGGGTATTGCGGGCAACACGGGCAATACAGGCAACACGGGCATTGCGGGCATGGAGCTGTTCAATTATTTTCTTCACAACGGCAAGCCGCTTCCCTACAACCGGATACCTTACAATAATTGTTCGGAGCGGGCGATCGAGCTGCCGCTCGCACTCGAATTCCTTGAGCGCCGAGAAGCGGGCACGCGGCACGCCTATCTGGAGATCGGCAACGTCTTGAATTATTACAAGCCGCTGCTGGAGCGTTCTCCCGAGCTGGCGAATCGCACGGTAATCGACAAGTTCGAGCAGGCTTCCGGCGTCGTGAACGTCGATCTGATGGAGTACGAGCGGAAGCACGACACGGTCGTCTGCATCTCGACGCTGGAGCATGTCGGCCAGCACGCCTACGGGGAACAGAAGCGGGGCGATCGCGAGGCTCCGCTGCGGGCGCTCCGCCACGTCTACGATCTTCTTGGCGAAGACGGAGAAGCGCTCGTCACCGTTCCGTTCGGCAAGCTGATGGACCTGGGGTGGCTGATCCAATTCAGCGCGGATTACCTCGATCTGGCCTTCAGCCGCTACGGAATCCCGAAGCAGGCGATGGAGGTATCCTACTTCCGCAAGCTCGACATGGAGATGCAGTTCGACGCGCCGAAGCAATCGTGGATTCAATGCGATCGCAGCGAGCTCGCCGAGACGCGCTTCGACAACCCGTTCGTCTTCGCGAACGGAATCGCCGCGATTCGGCTGCGCAAGCGCGGGACGACGGCGGCGGCTCGTCCGCCCGCGCCCCAGGCCGATGCCGCGCTGGCCTATCATCCTCCTGTCATCGTGGGAAGCCTGTACACGTTGCCGTTTAACCGCCCCGCGGGGTATGACCTTCAAGGGAAGCTGAGCTCCCACTCGTCCGGCTACGTGTTCTACGGCCCGTTCCTCTCGCTGCAGCCGGGAGCTTACCTGCTGCAAGCCGAAGTCGCGCTGGATGGGCACGGCCGCTTCACGCTCGAGCTGACGGCGGAGGAGGGCTGCAAGGTGCTCTGGAGCCGCCCTCTCTCGGAGCCGTGCAGCCTGGAAGCCGTCATCCATCTTCCGGCGGCGGAGAATGACGTCGAGCTTCGCCTCTACAAGCACAACGATTCGGCCTGTCGCGTCCGGCTTCCGAAGCTGCTTCTGACGGCCGAAGCGCCGATTCCCACCTGAACCTGAGGAGGTGCCACTCCATGCTGAACCTGAACCGACCTCACGTGTATGTGGGGGACCATACTGTGCTCGTCAACCTGATTCACGGACCGGCCATGATGCTGGACCTGCGGGACCCCGTCTGCATGTCGATCCTTCTCGAAGGAGAATGGGAGCCGTGGCTGTCGGGCTACTTCCTGAACGCCGTGAAGCCCGGAATGACCGTGCTCGATATCGGCGCGCACAGCGGCTACTTCAGCCTGCTGGCCGGCATGCGGACCGGACCGACCGGCAAGGTGCACGCGTTCGAGCCGAACCCGTTCCACCACCGCAATCTGATCAAAAGCGCGACGTTAAACGGCTTCGGCCACGTCAAGCTCCACCAGGTAATGGTGTCCGACAAGCGCGGAGAGACGTTTATGCGAACGAGGGGCGAAGGCGGAACAAGCATCTTCTACCCGGATCTCGTCGAGCTTAACGGTGTTACCGAGACCAGGGTCAAGCTCGGGCTGCTGACGGATTATCTCGATCCTTCGCTCAAGGCGGACGTCATCAAGATCGACATCGACGGCGGAGAGCCCTACATCATGGACAGCCTGCTGCAGATCGTCGACCGCAACGACAAAATGATCGTCTTCATGGAATACTTGCCGATCCTGTGGGAGCAGACCGATCCCGTGCCGTACATGAGGCAGTTGGCCAGCCGCGGCTTCCAGATCTTCAACGTTCCTCGCGCGGGCGCCATCGAGCCGACGACTCCGGACGAACTTGCCAAGTTCAACGGGATCGTCCACCTCGATCTGCTGCTCGTACGCTGACCCTCTCTTCGCCGCCCCTTCTTCCGGCCCTGCCGTCGCAACAAGCAGAACCGTCAGGGAAGTTCTCTCCCTGACGGTTCTTTGACACTCTGACTCCACTAGCCCCCCTCCAACCGCCTCTTCGGAGCGCCGGTAAGCGCGCGGAAGGATTGAGATGAGTCGACTCAACTGGAGCGGCGATTGGCGTGCGGAGGGACTTCTCGTTGGTTCTTCTCGTTCCGCTCACACGCTCTCCTCGTCCTTTCCGCTGCCCCCGCCTCACGCATACTTTGTTTGTTGTCCATACGAATAAAGTCGAATTTTACCGATTTTCACGGTTTTCACGGTTTTCACGGTTTTCACGGTTTTCACTGGTTTCACGGTTTCACGGTTTTCACTGGTTTCACGGTTTATGGATGATAAGGCCGACAGAGGTCGATACGTATTGGCCGAGCTGCAGTCGAAGATGAGGGTTGAAGTGGAAGGGCGGAACGTCCACGATCGATTCGAACGGGCCGGTGCCGGCCGTGTAATCGATCTCGACGAGATAGCCCTCTTGGCGCAAGGCAGCGACCATCTCCTCGATGTCCCGCTTGCGGAAGATGACGAGCACTTCCGCTTCCAGCGTATCCTCGTTCGAGCTCAGGTTGTATTCCGTCGTGTGAACGGCAACGCCTCCGGAGCGGAGGCACTTCATCTGCTCGAGCAGGAACCGCTTGCCCTTCTCGATCGAGCCGATGTGCTCGAAGCTGCAGGAGGACCAGGTGAAGTCGAACTTCCCGTGGTAGCGCTCCGGAATAGCGTTCATATCGACGGTCTCGTAGGTAACTAGTCTCTTCATAAGATTGGGGTTGCACAGCCCCTTCTCGTTCAGGTCATCGAGGCCGAGCGCATGTTGATTCGTGTCCGCCCACCCTTGAGCCTTCGCCTTCTCTGCGTCCATGTCGGTGGCAACGATCTCGCAGCCGCGCGAAGCGAAGACGGAAGTCAACGGTTCTCTGCCAACCCCGAAGCCAAGCCCCCTGCGAAAAGGATACAGCATCGAACGTTCCCGCAATGCCTCTAAAATATAGCACCATTCCCACAGCTTCCGATGGTAACGGAACGTCTCCTTCAGCTCGATGCAGCCGCGGACGAACCATGGCGTGGTGAAGTCCTTCTCTCCGCATAGCTTCGATATCAGCATCGTTCGTCCCCTCTCTCCTCATTGTTGCGCTGAACCTGAACGATCTTCGGCACACCGCCCGGCGTCATGCTGAATGTCCAGATGGCGGTCTCCTCATCCTCTGTTCTCGTCCGGAACATCGCTTGCCTGACGACCTCCGCATAAGCGGCTGCGGTTAACGTCCGCTGCGCGTAAGCCCGCCCGTCCCGGGAGTACGCTTCCCGCAGCGATTCGTTCCGATATAGCGACAGCATTGCTTGAAGAACACGGTCGTCGAAGTCTTGCCCTTCCCGAATACGGAAGGCGAGCGTCTCTTCCTCCTGCATTGACGGCTCCATCACCTCCTCCCTGACGATCAAGGGAACGCCGTAGCCAAGCGCCAGATAAGGAGCATACGCCAACCTTCCCGCCTCTGCCCTTCCCAGTTGAACGGCGACATCGGTCTCTCGCCATTCCTTCTCCGCCTGGGCCGCATTCCCCGGCTCATCCGCAATCTCCACCCGATCGCCAATTCCCAAGGAATTGGCTTGCCTGAGCAACTGCTCCTTCGTTCCGCCCAGGTATGGCCCCGAGATCCGCAGCCCGATCGGACGTCTGCCGCCCGGATTCGCCTTAAGCTGCTTCATGGCCGCCAGCAAGGGAAGCAGTTCCTCGGCATCTCGATGCGGGCCGAAGCTCGAGAAGAGGAAGCCCTCCCCTCTCGTCTTGATGACACCGTCCTTCTCCGGCACGGGTACGGGAGCTGTAAGAACGGGGGAACAGCCCGCCTTAACCAACTCGGCCCGCTGCTTATCCCCGTAAGCGACAACCGCGTGAGCCTTCCCAAGATAATGGCGAAGCAGCTTGATCGCTTCCGGCTGCAGGCTTCCGGCGAGCAGACGATCCAGCTTCTCATGCGCCTCGGCGGAGCCGAATTCGCTCTCCAGCACCCGGTAGTAGGCTTCCAGCCGGTTCCTCTCCAGCGTCGTTCGAATCGCGAGCGCGTGGAAGTCCGCGTCGCCGGTCACAACGATGCCGGGATAACGATGCAGCAGCGGCGCTATCGCATCGTAGCGGGAGTCGTCGCCGAATTCGTACACGATGTGATCGTAGGCTGCGGAACGCTCGGCGAACTGCCCGAGATCGAGGCGCCGAATCGCTCCGTCGTCCTCCAGGGCGAGCTGCAGATCGCGGCTCTCTCCCACGAGGTAAAGATCGATATCGACATCGTTCACCAGATACGGAGCCGCAAGCGGAAGCAGCCCGACAGCCGTGGCATAAGGCGGAGCATACGGAGCCACGATGGCCGCCTTGCGTCTTGTGATCGCCTCGTACGTCTCGAGAACGAGCCGGCTCGCCTTCTCCCAAGTGAACTTCGCCGCTTGCTTCCGTCCCTGCTGCGACAGCCTCTTGAGCTGATCGGGATGCGAGAGCAGATAAGCGAGCTTCTCCGAGATGGCCTTCGTCGAGGTCGGATCGACCAGGCAGGCGGCTTCCCCGCTTATCTCCTTCAGCGAGGAGCCGTCCGACGTCAGCACCGGCGTTCCGCAGGCCATCGCCTCGAGCACCGGCAAGCCGAAGCCTTCGTACAAGGACGGGAACGCGAACAATACCGCCCCCTTGTACAATTCGACCAGCTCGGCATCGGGCACGTAGCCGGTCGTGACCAGAGCGGCCGCGTCCCCCGCTGCCGCGGCCAATCTTCTCAGCGCGATCGTCTCCCCCTCCGAGATGGCGCAGGCGAGCACAAGCTGATGCTTGCGCCCCAGTCGCGCATTCGCGTCCAGGAAAGCCCTGATGAGCGCCGTCGCGTTCTTGCGGGGATCGGTCCCTCCGGTGCACATGACATAAGGGCGGCGAATTCCGTAAGCTTGGCTCGCGTCCCGCCTGCGTTCCGTCGCCGCTGCCGCGAACTGCGGGTCCAATCCGGCCATGATGACAACGATTCGGTCCGGATCGAGACCGGCAAGGCGAACCGCATCTTGCTTCGTCGTCTCCGAGATCGCGAAGATCGCGTCGCATGAACGAATCAGCTCGATCGTCGACCAATAGACCTGGCGATTGTCGTTGTTCAGGAATTGCTCCTCGTAGACGAGGGGGATCACATCGTATAGCGTCACGGCCACGCGAACCGTCCCGAACCAGGAGCGGTCCGGCAGCATGTGCCGGTACTGGGCGAACAGATCGGGGCGAAGATGGAACAAGTAGAAGGGGCTCATGATATGGTAAACGTCGATTCGGTTGCGAAGCAGGAATTGCTGCAGTTGCCGCTTAAGAGAAGCAAGTCCCTTTGACAGATCGGGGTAAAAATAATAGTAGGAATGCCCGGTATCGGAGGTGATCATGGCGTGGATGAGATTGTGCGAGTAGCGGCCGATTCCCCTGCGTCTTGCCTCCGTGCGCGCAAAGAACATGTCGAATGCGATATTCACACCATCACCCGCGTTCCGTCTGATCTTCTAGCTTCGATCATTCTATGTGTCTGCGGAGAAGGGGACATAGGCAACCGCCTCGGCCACTGCCCAAAAAAGCCCGAGATACGGCATCAACCGTATCCCGGGCCTTGCTTGGGTACAAATCGGCTGCTCCGAAGAGGAGCTACTCCACCTTCCTGAACATGGCCTTATCCAGGTTCAGCCAATCATTCGCTCCGGCAACCGTATAGATGCCGATCTCGCACGTCCCGTTGGTCACCACGATATTGTCGATGGTGAAGAGGTTCCAGTTGATGTCGCTCGTGCCGATCGTCGTGTTGAGCTCCGCGCCTCCGTAGTTTTTCGCATAGAGCTGCAGCGTCGTCTGATCCCCGTTCGTCATCGCCCATACGCTGAACGAATACGTTCCGTTCTCAAGCCCGGTGAAGGTCTTGTAGATGGAGCCGCTGTAGCTCGACGAATTCCAGAACGTCAGCTTGTAATCGCCGTCGAAGGCGTAGCTGCTCTCCGTCTTGACAGTCGTGGCCGAGACACCGCTCGGCAGCCACACATTCCAGCCGGACGGGGTATTCGTGTAACCGTCGGCTTCGAAGCTCGGATTGGTCAAGAGGTTCGGCGTTGGCTCGTTCAAGAGATTCATGGAGGAGAGAGCATTGCCGTCAAAATCGAACAGCGTCAGGTTATCCCACGTATTGGTCGGCGTTACGGAGTCGTTGGCATACGCCACCCCGGCCGCCGTCCCCCATACCGCGTCTTCCACCGGCAGCCAGGTCGGCTCCCAATAGAAATAACCGAGCCCTCGGCTGTCGGGGACATTAAGGATGATGGACTCCAGATCGTTCATGAAGTCGAACTGGCCTTGAGGCGTCGCAGGATAACCCGCGATGTTCTCGTCGCCGCTGATGAATACATTGCCGGCTCCGTCGCCGTCATCAAGGGTGTAGGCGTAGGCGGTCTCCACGATCAGCACGTCCTTGTCGTACCTCTTGCTGATATCGTTGAGATTGTATTGCAGATCGGACATCGTTCCGTGCCACATCGGATAGAAGGAGAGACCGATAATGTCGAAGTCCAGAGTCGCATCGGCGGCGAGCAGGTTGCCGAACCACCAGAGGTAGAGTCCGTTGTCGCCGCCGTGGTCGAGATGGAGGATGATCTTGGCATTGGAAGCCGCCGAATCCCTCACGCCGTCGATGGCGCTTCCGAGCAGTTCGGCCAGGTCGGAGAAGTCGTCGTTGCCGTCCCCTACCTTGCCGTCGGTATGCAGAATTCCCGTAGGGATCTCATTGCCCACCTGGATCATATCGGGAATGATGCCCTCGTCCGCGAAGTCGTCGAGCGTATTCTTCATATAATTGTACAACGTCGTCTTCAAGCTGGAGAAGGACAGGCCGACCCAGGCCTTCGGCTTGATCTGCTTGGCCGGGTCCGTCCACCAGTCGCTCAGATGGAAGTTGATCAGAATTCCCATTCCGAGCGCATCGGCTCGTTTGGCCAGAGCCAGCGTCGTCTCGAAGTCGTTGGTGCCCCCGCCGTAGGGATTGCCGTTCGCATCGTAGGGGTCCACCCACAGCTTCAGTCTCACATAGTTGGCGCCGTTGTCGTGGAGAATCTCAAGCGCATCGCCCTCGACATTGTCCGAGTAGAACTGCCCGCCGAGGTCTTCCACCATGCTCAGCATGGATACGTCGACACCGCGGATAAAATCGTCATACTCCTCCGCGGATGCGGGAGCCGGAGCGTTTACGCTCCCTCCGAGCAGAATGGCAGCGGCGAGCACCGCCGTCGCCGTTTTTTGCAACCGTTTTCTTAACATCATACAAACCTCCTCTTATTCTGTCTCATGCCGCTTGCCCTCTGATACGCTCGTACCTGCCGGCAGACTCCAATCGAGTCGGACGATCACCTCCTTCCGGGATGAACGGTCGTCAGCCCTTGACTCCGGTTGCGGCCAGACCGTTCTGAATGAATCGCTGCATAAACATAAACATGACCATGATCGGCAAGGACGACAGCACCGCGGCGGCCGCGAACAGCGTCCAGTTCGCCGCGAACTGATTCGTGATGAAGGTCTGCAGGCCGAGTGCCAGCGTGTGATTCTCCGGCTTGTTCAAGAACACGGACGAGATGACGTACTCGCTATATGTCGCAATGAACGAGAAGACGAAGATGACCGCAAGCTGAGGCCGCGCCAGCGGCAGAATGATTCGGGTGAACACAACCCCGTGTCCGGCGCCGGACACGAAGGCCGCCTCGTCGAGCTCCTTCGGAATCGTATCGATATAGGCTTTGAGCAGCCAGATATTGAAGGCGCTCCCTCCCGCCAGCACCAGGATAAGCGCGTACACGCTGTCCGACAGGCCGAACCGGTAGATGAGAATATAGAAGCCGGACACAGCCATGCTGCTGGGGAATACCTGAAGCACAAGCAAGGCCATCAGCCCGTTCTTCCTGCCGGGAAAACGCAGCCGCGAGAAGGCGTAAGCCGATGTGCTGGTCAGGAACAGTTGGATCACCGACACCCACAGACAGATCTTGAGGGAATTGCCCACCCATCGCATAAAGTCGGTCTCCGAGATCAATCGCTCGTAATTGTGTGCCGTCAGAGCTTTGGGGAACAGCGTGGCGCTGAAGAAGCTCTGTCCGGCGGAGAAAGACGCCATGAATATCCAATAAGCCGGAAACAGCGTGCAGAAGATGGCGATCCAGATCACCAGCCGACTTATCCATAGGCCCGTCCGTTGCTTCCCCTTCATCGTGCCGCCCTCCCGTTTCGTAATCCGATTTTCCCCATGCCGCTCTACTCCTTGAATGCCCCGGAGAGCCTGAGATTCACAAGGGTCAGCACTCCGACAATGATGAAGATAAAGATGCTGAGCGTCGCCGCCAGATCGTAGCGGTTCGACCAGGTTGTCATCTTATAGACCATGCTGGCCAGAATGTCCGTGCTGCCGGCGAATTGGGAATTGACCTTGGCCGGCCCGCCCTGGGTGATCATGTAGATATTGCCGAAGTTATTGAAGTTGGCCGCGAACGAAGCGACGACCAGCGGAACGCTCACCTTGAACATAAGCGGCATCGTAATTCGGCGGAAGGCGTACCACTTGGATGCGCCCTCCACATTGGCCACCTCGTAGAAGGTCGGCGAGATGGACTGCAGCCCTCCCATGCACACGTTCAGCATGTAGGGGAAGCCAAGCCAGACATTGACAAGAATAATGCCCGCCCTTGCCCAGAAGACGTCGGTCAGCCAAGGAACAGCAGGGATGCCGAACGCCTCCAGCAGGTGGTTGATGCCGCCGTATTGCTCATTCAGAAGGCCCTGCCAGGACAGAATGGCGATGGTCGCCGGCAGCGCCCAGGGAATTATGAGAATGGAGCGGTAAATCCGGGCTTCCTTCATGAGCGGATTGTTCAGCAGCACGGCCAGCCCCATGCCCACCGCATAGGACAGGGCGGTGCTGAGAAGCGCGAAGGCGACCGTCCAGCCCAATACGGAGAAGAACACATTCTTGATCGTGCCGCTTAGCAGTGTCTCGTAATTTTTCCAGCCGACGAGGTCGTAGGAGTCCAGATGGTACATGTTATAGTTGGTAAAAGAGATAAAGACGGTGTAGGCGACCGGCAGAAAGGTCAGTACAAAAATCGATATCATCGCCGGCGATAAATACGCATACGCAGTTAGGTTGCTCTTCGCTTTTCTCATTCGGCTGTCTCCTGACGCGCTTGCCTACGAACCGGAATGCATCAGCTCGATGGCTTCCTTGAATTGCGAATCGATATACTTGGCGGCTTCCTCCGGCGACAGCTTGCCCTGGAACAGCAGGCGCATATTATCCGTATACGGAGTCCACAATTGCCCCAGCTCCGGAACGGACGGAAGCGGTTCTCCGCTGGCAATCTGCTGCATAAACGCTTGCGTTGTGGCATCCATCTCGATCTGCTGCTGGACGCTTAACTTGGCCGGAATGCGGGCGCCCACTTGATACAGCTCTGCGGAGGCCTCGTCGATCAGGTATCGGTAGAAGTCCCATACCGCGTCCTTGTGCGTCGACTTGGAGCTGACGAAGCCGACCTGCGTTCCTACCGGAGTGACGAACGGCTTCCCGTTCAGCGTCGGCATTGGAACGACCGCGAAGTTCACGCCTGCGGAAGCGAAGGCGTCCACGTCCCAAGGACCGCCGATGTAGTAGGCCGTCTCCCCGTTCTCGAACGCGCTTCTGGCGATATCGAAGGTGATGTCGGACGAGATGAAGCCTTCGTCAACCATCTTCTTGATGTAGCCGTAAGCCTGAACCGCGCCGTCGTTGCCAAGCCCGATGTCCTCGATGTCGTAGGCGTTGTCCGCCCACTTGAAGATGTAGCTGTCGAACGCTCTGACGAAGCCCAGATCGTAGTAGATGCTTGTCGCGTCGAACTTGACGCCGCCGCTTGTCTTGGCGGTCGCGAGCAATTCGTCCCAGGTCGTCGGAGGCGCGGATACCTTGTCGGTATTGTAGAACAGCGTGACCGTCTCCACCGCGATCGGAACCCCGTACCGCTTGCCGTCCACATAGCTGGCTTGAACGGCCGCACTGACATAATCGCTGTCATTGTAGAAGTCGGCAGGCACTTCCTCCGCGAGATTGGCGGTGACGAAGCTGGCGAGCTGATCGTTGGCGATGCCGAAGATGCCGTCGGGACCGCCGGCGCTGTTCGCCGCCTGGGCGAACTGCTGAAGCTCGATGCTCGTCTGGACGACCGTCGCCTTGTTGCCCGTCTCCTCCGACCACTTGTCCGCGTACTTCTGCAGCAATTCCGCCTCCACCTGGAAGTTGGTCCATAACGTGATGGATTCGCTCGTCTTGGCGGAAGCGCTCGCCCCCTCTGTCGCCCCGGCGGGCTTCGTCCCCGACGAAGGCGTCGATTCCGAATTCGCGGAATTGCCGCCGCATCCGGACAGAACAACCAAACTCATTACCGACGCAAGCATTACCTGGAATCCTTTTCTCATTGTCGTTCCCCCTTTTATGAATTGCCTTCCTTGGTTCCCGGCCCGGACCGAATCAGAAGTCCCTTATCGCCTGGAGAGCGGGAAGAGCGTTGCCGCGAAAATCGAACAAAGCAAGGTTGGCCCATACATTCGCGGAGATGCCGTCATTGCTCAAGTACTTCTTCCCCTCCTCCGTGGCCCACCTTGCCTGACGGATATTGAGCCAGGTGGGTTCCCAGTAGAAGAAGCCGATGCCTCTGTTGTTCTCGACGGAGCGAATGGCGTTCATCAGATCCAGCAGGAATTGGCTCTGCCCCTGCGCGTCGATGGCGTACGGCACCGAGGCCGCATGCTCTTCGGTGAAGATCATCACTTCGCTCTCGATCTGCTCTATCGTGAAGGGGAATGCCGTCTCCGCGATAAGCACATCCTTGCCGTAGCGGGAAGAGATATCGTTCATGTTATCGGTGAGCTGCTCCAGCGTACCGTGCCAGAACGGATAATAGGATAGGCCGATAATATCGAAGTCGAGCTCGGCGGCGGCCGCTTCGTCGAACCATCTTCGGTACAGCGCATTGTCGCCGCCCCAGTCCAGATGGATCACGGTGCGAATGGCCGGGTTATAGTCTCTGACCGCCTCGACGCCGGCCGCCAGCAAGCGGATCATCGCCTTGCCGTTCTCGAACCTCCCGTCCGACCAGAGCAAGCCGTTCGTGATCTCATTGCCGATCTGAACCATGCCGGGCAGAACTCCGTTGCGCTCCAGCTCCTTTAACGTGTCGAAGGTATACTGGTACACGGCTCTCTCCAGCGCTTCGCCGGATAAGTCCTGCCACGCCTTCGGCTTGACCTGAGTGCCGGGATCGGCCCAGAAGTCGCTGTAATGCAAGTCCAGCAAGAAGCCCATTCCTCTCTCCGCCGCTCTCTGCGCGAGTTTAATCGTCGTCGGAAGATCGTTGGTGCCTCCGCCGTAGGGCTTGTTGTCGGCGTCGTACGGGTTGTTCCACAATCGCAAGCGGATTTGGTTGACGTTGTAATCTCCGAGGATATGAACGGCATCGCCTTCCTCTCCGCCATTATAATATTTGGCGCCTAGCTGCTCGATTTCTGTCTGAACGGATATGTCCATGCCTTTGATAAACGTCATCAACTTCACCTTTCAAATAAATTATTTATTTAATTATGGTAAATTATTTACTTGCAGTTATCTTAGCACGCCCTCCCACATCTGTCAATTAAAATTTGTAACCGTTTTCCGTTGGCGAGACACCTTTCTTTTCCGCGCAAAAAAAACGACCGCCGATTGGCGATCGCAGACACCGTCAGCAGCTTCTCCTGAAGATCGGAGTGCCGTTGATATAAACAGTCTTGGTCGTGGTCCTGTTCTTGAGGATGCGTTCCATCAGCAGGTCCAGGGCGGAGCTGCATATGATCGAGATATCGATGCGGAAGGTCGTCAGCGGCGGGGAGACATACTGGGCGATGCCGATGTCGTTGATGCTGAAGAAGGACACCCGGCCCGGAATCTCCCATTGCCGCTCGTTAAACGCCTGCAGGGCGCCGATCGCAAGCGCGTCGCTGGCCACGCAGAACGCGGTCGGCATGGCATCCTGCAGCTTGTTGATCGCGTCGGCGCCGATGCGATATCCTTCCTTGACGGTAAAACCATCCGCAATAAAGATCTGCTCTTCCCTAAGAAGATTGTAATAGGCCATCGTCTGGCGGAAGGACCACTCCCGAACATCCATGAGGGGCTTATGGGTAACCATCTCGTAATCGGGGCCGCCGATGAAGCCGATGCTCTTGTGGCCCTTCGCGACGAAGTAATCGACGATTTGTCTCACCATCGAGTCTTGATTGGCCTGAACGCTGTCAAACAAGCTCTCGTCGGGCCGCGTATTGATGAACACGCCCTTGCGCGTTATTCGCTTGAGGCACTCGATCTCCTCCATGTCGAACCAACCGATCGCAATAAACCCGGCCATATCCTCTTTAACCGCCGCAATACCGTCTCGCTTATCGTATCGAACCAAGCTCATGTTCCGGCTCTGCGCCTGGCTCACAATCTCGTTCAGAATCGATTCGTTAAAAATATTATCGAGTTCCTCGCCCTCCTCCACCCAGTAGAGCAACGCGATATTATCGATTTTGGGATTGACCTTCTTCTTCGTATAGCCGATCTCGTCGGCCGTCTTAAAAATCGCGGCCCTCGTTTGTTCGCTTACCGATATCTTGGGGTCATGATTCAGTACCCGCGACACGGTCGCATTAGAGATGCCCAGAAGTTCAGCTATTTGCTTGACGGTAGCCATTCGAATCCTCCCAATACCCCGGTTAGGTAAATACTTTACTTCTTAATTTACCAAATGTCAACTTGGCACCGTCAAGTTGGCCTCTTCTGGGGTACCAGACGGGCAATCAGATGCACGTTTGCAGCTCCTCTGGCGAAGGCAGCCAGCAAATTGTTGCGGATTAGCAACATTTTTACGGAATAACACCCTCTAACGTAAAAAATGATGCGGATAGTCAACATTTTGGGCCGAATTCCCTCTTTTTTCGGAGAAATCGTTGGTAATGTTGACTTTTGGCATCATTTCGCCGGAATGGAGCTGTTTGGCGGGCCAAATGTTGTTGTATCGCAACATTCTGCCTCATCGTGGTCCGGCACGCGCAGATCAGGCAAGGGGAGCATCGCGCGCAACAGAACGCAAGAAAAACGCCTAACCGGCTTTTGCGATTTTATGCGGTTTTTCACATTCATTAGTTTGAATGAGCCGCAATCTCGGCGTTTTATATGATTTTTAGCATATATGCGACCCCGTCGGAACGAAACCGCCCCCATGAATGCGATTTATCGCATAAAATCGTCCAAGTCCCCCGTTATCGCGCCGCGCCAATGTGAAATTTCGCATAAAATTCGGGCAACGAGCGATATCCCGACCTCTCACACATCGTTCCTTCCTCCCCATCTCAGGCAACGCGCATCCACAACACCTTTAACTAGCCAATACAACACACATCGAGTTTCCAACAAACACATTCTCCAAGCAGCTAACGTCCCTCTAACGTCCCTCTAATGGCCCTCCGAGAACCCGGATCACACTGCCCGAGGATACAAAACGCCCGAGTATGCAAAAAAGCACCCGCGAGGGTGCTTCTTCTGCTCTTTAGCTTGGCAACTTCCTACTCTCCCAGGACCCTGCGGTCCAAGTACCATCGGCGTTAGAGGGCTTAACGGTCGTGTTCGAGATGGGTACGCGTGGAACCCCTCTGCCATCATCACCAAACCGCCGCGACGAAGTCGTCGGCACGCTAGGTTGCAGGCAGCATGACGAAGTCGTGCGGTGCAGCCGTAGC
>NZ_SSOB01000013.1 GCF_004801405.1 Cohnella fermenti | reverse complement strand
AGATCTCCCCATTCCACGTTATAATTATAACGTGTAATGGCTAAGATTGGCAAGCCATAAATAGCAAAAAACCGCGATATTACGCGGATTTTGCGAAATCCACGTTATAATATCGCGGGGATTCAGGTTTCTTGTCGAGCGATAGGGCGACGAGAACCGGCGTTTGCTCGGTTCCACGGCCGCGCTTGCCGCCTTCCGTAGGAGCTCCGAAAAAAGCGTCGTCGAGATCCACAATCCCGGCTAGCGTGTAGGAAGCGTCGCGCTCGCCCATCGCTTTGCGGATTTTATGTCCCATCGTCCAAGCCGTCTGGTAGGCGACGCCAAGCTCTGCGGACAGGTATTCAGCCGATACGCCTCGTTTATCGTGTGCAATAAGAAAAATCGCCCAAAACCATTTCACCAGGTCCGTGCGGGTCTTCTCCAAAACGGTGCCTGCGGTGACGGTCGTCTAATGGCCGCACTGAACACACTCATAGAGCGGGCGTCGCCGTGTCGTGACTTCATACGCCTTACGTCCCGAGCACCTTGGACAGCAGAATCCATCCGGCCATTTTATCTTGTAGAGGTGCTCGTGACACGCTTCTTCCGTTTGAAAGGCTTTCTGAAATTGGATGAGGATAAGAGCTTCCTTTTTCGCCACGTGAACCACTCACGAACATTTGTTTGCATCCATTATGCCAAACAAATGTTCGTGGTCCTAGAATTTACTGAGCTAAGTGGATACTCATAAATATTTATTATAAAGAGATAGGGGAAATTTAGATGGGACGATTCTTAAAATTATTTTCAATCTTTTTAATGGGGATTGTTTATACCCTTCTTGTTAATTCGCTTCCTTATGTTACAGCATCAGATAAAATAGTAACCATCGATTCACTGAATATACAAGGTGATGAAATAAGTTCAAATAAAGAATATCTTGTAACATTCAAAGAAAAGACAGATTCATTTAATACTCTTAAAAGTGCAAAAATAAAAAGTAGGGAAAAACAAAAGTTCCATAAACAAAATACAATCACTGTCGAATTAACAGAAAGTGAACTTGAAAATCTAAGTAAATCAAACGATGTTCTTTATATTGAACCCAATGGAAGTGTTAGGACAGCTTCATCCAATATAACCGAATCCCAAGTGGTTCCATGGGGACTTATTTCAATTGGAGCTAATTTACAATCAGATGATGACAACAAAGGTCAATTTATAAAAGTAGCAGTTCTAGATACTGGAATAGCAAATCATCCGGATCTTAACATTCAGGGTGGAATATCAGTTATTGAGGGTGTAAATTCATATTCAGATGATAACGGCCATGGAACACATGTGGCCGGAATAATCGCAGCTCAAAATAACGATAAGGGAGTAATAGGAGTTGCGCCGGAAGTAGAGCTATATTCTGTTAAAGTTCTAGGAGCAAATGGTACAGGGACATACGCACAAGTAATCCAAGGGATTGAATGGTGCATAGATAATGGAATAAATATAATTTCTATGAGTTTCTCAGGAGTAAGTTATAGTGAAGCCCTTCATCAAGTTATTAAGCAAGCAGATGAGGCAGGAATACTCCTTGTGGCTGCTGCTGGAAACCTTGGTTTAGGTGAAGAAACGGAACGCTACCCAGCTCTCTTTCCCGAAGTGATGTCTGTCGGTGCTACGTCGAAAGCAAATCTACGAGCCAACTTATCAAGTACTGGACAAGAACTGGATATCGTTGCTCCAGGTGTTGATATTCTCAGCACAACTGTTAACGGAAGTTATGGGGTGATGTCGGGCACTTCTATGGCAGTACCTCACGTTGTAGGAGCAGCAGCGGTTATATGGTCAAAAAATAGGCATCTTACCGTAGAAGAAATTAAGAAAAGTATCTACGATAATGCAACCATATTAGGCGATCCTCACGAATATGGGAATGGTCTAGCTAATCTAGCTAAATCACTTCAACTGACCGAAAGTGCTATTCCGGTCTATGATGCAGAAGCAATTGATCATACCACTCCACAAGTGGATGGGAATGGGGAAGTTAATAGTGCTGCAATAAATAGAGGAAGTAATATTGTAGATACTGTTACAGTACCAACTTCTAGCACTTGGTCGGCGTTAATCATCAATCTTAAAAATCCACAAGATATAACTATTGCTTCTCAAACAATTTCTGGCACTCAAAATTTAACTCCAGGAACATTGAAGACAATTACATTCCCAACAAATAATACTTATCAATTGGGGGTTTATACTATTGCATATGGTTTTCAGAAAGTCACTGGAGGATTCACTACTGTAACAAAGAGTTTCACATTGAATCCGGAAGCACCTACTAATTTGCAAGTAAAGGGGATCAAATATAGTTCTATTTCTCTTGTGTGGGCTCCAGTAAACGGAGTATTTCAGTATGAGGTATTCGGTTCTGGAATTGTTACATCCACTACGAATACACCAAGTATCGATATCACTGGATTAAATCCAAATAATAATTATACCATACAAATAAGGTCGATTAATCCGGTTAATCCAAGCCTCGCTACCATATCCAGCGTAATTACAGTCCTACTTGTACCGCCAGCGTTTACTTACGAATATAATTCATCCGGAAAACTATATAAAATAATTACATCATTAGGAGAAACTGTTGAATTTATTTATGATAACAATGGAAACTTAATTGAACGAATAAAATATTAAAACATGAAAGCGAAGATGATTAGGGACTTAACTTAATCTCAGTTGGTCATTTTTAAATCTATCCCGTTGGAAACTATCCTTTAACGAATTACGAAAAGAATTAATATATATTCGGCAGTAAAGATTTATAATTGAACACAAAGCCTATCGACGGTCACATTCGGTGTTTTGTTAATCTCGTGGATGAACCCTTGAACAGCCTTGCGAATCTTCTGAACGGTATTGAAAAAGACGTTATTCATGACGGATTCCTTGAGCCAGCCCCAGAGTCCTTCGATCAAATTCAGCTTCGGGCTATAGGGTGGGAGATACAACAAGGTGAGAACAGACTGATGCGCTTGCAAAAACGGTTGAATGAGCGCCGCGTGATGGATTTTCGCATTATCCAGTACAAGAACGATATTCTGATTGTTGTACTTCGTCAACAGCTTTTCCAGGAAAGACAAAAATTCTTGAGCGGTATATTGGATTTCTTGCGTGCAGAACACTTCACCTGTTTCGTAATCCAGCGAACCGATCAATTTGGCGCCATGATGCTTGCCATAGGTAGGGACGATTTTCTGCTTCCCTTTGGGAAACCATGTGCGGGATAGCGCTTGGTAGTCACGAATCATGGACTCATCGATGAACAGGATTCGATCAATCTCACGGTTCAGGAGTTTTTTTATATTCTTCAAACTCCTGCACAAACGCTTCCTGCTTTGCTGGGTCTGCCTTGGCCAAGGTGTACGTGGGCACCGTGAAGTTGAGCTTCAATCGATAAAGCAGTTCCCGGGTTCCGCGGTCTGAATACAACACGCCAAAATCTCGTTCAATCCACTTCTGGATGATCGGCGAAGTCCAGTTCATTTTCGCAGGAAAGCCAACATCGACAGGCGTCTGGTTCACAATGGTTTGGTAGACGCGTTGCTCTTGTTCGGCGGTCAGAAAGGGCTTGCGTCCGGTAGGCGGTTTGAGCCGCAGTCCCTGGATTCCCACTTGTCGATAGGCGTTGATGTAGTTGTACACGGTGGAAAGCGAACGGCCAATGATCTTGCTGATGTCCTTTTTGGACACGCCGTGAAGATCAAGCAAGATCGTTTGATATCTTTCGTGCATTCGCAAGTCCTTGTTCGCTTTAATGGCTGCTTTCAGCGCCATAATTTCAGGATTGTTCCGGTCTTCTTCAAGGAGTTTTGGCAATTTCATATGTCGTACCTCACGGGCTCATAGGGGAATGATTTTACGATATACGACATTACTCCCGCTGTCCAGAAAATTATTCCAACCGATTACTGCCGAATATATAGATAACAGTTCAATAACCTTTCAGTATGATAAAAATGGAAATATTCTTAGTAGTCTATTAATGCGTTGATTTTTATTTAAAATGGTTAAATAGTAAATATGTGGTGTAATTACTCTTGCGATGGAGATGAAAATATGATAAAGATGGCGAACCGAATTTTACTTGTTATGCTCGTTATTTCAATGCTGATTCCGAACTTGGCGACAGCAGAAGAACGTTCATTAAGTGCAACTGAGATAGCGCTCGATATGGCTGTAGAGCCAAGCCTGGATACTCCTCCATCACCGATTGAGCATGAGATCATCGCAGGCGAAGGGAACGATAATGAGGAATGGCAGACAACGTTGGATCTAATTAAAGATAAAGCTACTCAGAATCAAAAAAATAGATTACACAAGGCATTGCGTTACAAATATAACTATGAAGATATCGTAGAACTTCTCGAAGCGGGGGCTTCAAGAGAAGATATCTACATGTCTGATTTGCTGGGGAACGAATGGATTGAGAATCCCAAAGAGCTTGTTTGGAGAAAACTTCAAAGCTTTATGTCATGGGAACAGCTTGAATCGGAACTTCAACAGACAAAACAAGAAAGATTAAAGGAATTGCTGAAGAAGGACTCTGGATCGAAATCGATACTGGATAAGAAGGTTAAGAATTTAGCTGAGAAAATTGAAGTGCTTGAGTCCGTGAGAGAGGATGGTGAAACTCTTGAGGACGCAATCAACAGTATTTCCATTGAAGAGCGAAGTCAAGCCGCTATTAAAACGATCCGGAATTCAAGTGATACGTCAGTAACGGAATCGATTTATTCCTCCGTCACTGATTCTGTATATGAAGTTGCTGAGGATGAGGGGCTTTCTTTAAGCCTGCAGCCACTAGCATTTACGAGCTATGCAATGGATTTCAACAGCTATTACAATGGATTAGTTACTCCAATGCAAATTAATCAAGCGAATAAGCCTCAATTTAGTGATAAAAACGGGACCAGTGAATTCATTGATCCTGCTTCGGGAAAAGTTACATGGAAGGAAACGGAGATAAGCCTTCCTGGGAGAGATGGATTAGACCTAAATATCGGAGTTATCTATCAATCTAATTACGGGTATGAGTATCAAAAAACGTATGGCATTGCAGGCAATTTGAAAAAAGAAAATTATTTATTGTCCAGATATGATTTGGGAAAAGGCTGGGCATTCCAATTCCCATCGATTCAGTTGGCGGAAGGCGGGTACTTATACTACCACAAGGGGGATGGAGCAGTTTATCAAATTAATTTTGCTGCGGGAACTGTACCGGATAGTTACACCCATTTGGTAGGGTACCAAGATAAAGATATCAGGATGAACCAGGACACTCAGGGCATATTCACCAATGGAGAAACAAATTCGGCATATTACTTGGAGTACGCAGATAAGAAACGAGAATATTTTGCTGCGGATGGTCGTTTATTGGGTATGGTCGATCGTTTTGGGAATAAAATTACATTTCAATATATTGACCGATTGCTATTTAACGACAATACAGGAAAAGTTATTTCTTCCATTACAGATTCTCTTGGAAGAGTAGTAACGTTTAATTATGAATCCACTTTGAGGGAGACTTCCTTTGTTGGAGAAAAGATTATTGTATCCGTAACAGATCTGAATGGGGTTACAAGTCCAAAAGTTACGTATACCAAGTGGCGTGATATTAATACGCATAATGGAGTTGATGATGGGTATTCACCTTATTTATATATTATTTCTAATAATGTTAATTCCACTTATCTAAATTATAATTATTATTCTCCAAGCAAATTTAGTTATATTTATGCCTATGATACTTCTTATTCAGGTTGGATGACTTATGCACAATTGAGTTTGGTTTCAAATATGAATACAGTTACCAACTATCAATATGAAAAGGTGCTTCGCAGATTAGGCAGCAGCGGGTTTAATGAAGAATATCGAGCAATTGCCCGGTATGATCAAGTGAAAAGAAGTGGAATTGCATCTGGGGATTATAATCATATCAATTACTCCTATACAGGAGACTATACCGGTTACGATGCTGCCAATCCGTATTATAATCCTTCTTCCTACACGTATTCCAATACATCAACCATACAAAGCTCATCCCTGACCAATGGGCTTGCGACAACAACGATATTCAATAATTTAGGTCAAACCACTTCGCTCTCGACTCGTGCGTCCAATGGTCAGAAAGAAGTAATGACATATTCTTATAATGATGCTACGTATAAGAATTTGCCGACCACCATTGAAAAGAGATTCTATGATAGCGATAGTGATGCTAGCCCGAATTTTCTCATGGCTAGCAAGCAATATACGGATTGGGGTGGCCTGGCAAGTGAGACGTCTTATTTAACACAGGAGCAATATAGTAATTCGACGACTAAGAGCCAATACACTACCACTTACACGTATGATCCGGTTTACTACTTCTTAAAGACCACAAGCGGGTATCAGAGCAGTAATGTAGTATTGACGGAACAATATGATTACTTTACGAATGGACGATTAAAGAGTTATACGAACCCCAAAGGGGAAACGACAACGTATTGTTATGATTCCATCGATAGCAACGTGACTCTTTCGAATTGTACCGATACAAATGTAAATCCGACTGGCACGATTACGAAAATCAAATCCTCGTTGCTTCTTAGTGACGGTCGAACATCCGTTAATGAGACGTTGTTTACATCTGCAACAAGCTATGCCTATCCAAGCGAAACACGCAGTTACTTCACGACGAAGAATGGTTCAGGGGTAGAAGTAACTCAAATGCTTCAACATTTTATGAGCTATAACATGGGAACAGGACAGTTATTGAGCGAGTCCGACGGCAATGGCGATACCACTTCCTATCAGTATGATGCGATTGGTCGACCGACAATCATCACTTATCCCAACTATACCAATGCCAGTGGCGTCAGTTATGCGGTATCCGATGAGATCACTTATGGAAACTACGCCATTCCTACAAGTGCAGACGCAGAGAACGCATCGGTTTATGCCCTGCGTGTGTATACGACTCGTAAATATACGCAACTCTCGAACAACACCGTAACCTACTTGTCTCGACAGTATGACTATTATGACGGGCTTGGATTCCTGCGCTATAGTCAACAATATAACAATGGCACTTACTTAACTTCTCAATATCGTTCCGATGATCTGTCCAGGGCTGTATATGCGCTGGATCCGATGAACAATACAACAACGGTTGTCTATGATGTATGGGGAAGTCAGAAGGAAGCTTTAGACACCTATGGTAATCTATATGTCGCAGATAATAGACCGAAGGCGCGTAAAAGCATTTATTACTTTGTCGCGGCTGCGGATGTAGCGGCTTATCGCAACGATGTCACGCAGAACAGTCTGAAATCCAATTACATGGAGAAAGAATATGATCAATGGGGTCGACTATTGGCGAATAAAGTCTATAAAGACTGGCCCAACACGTCAACCCTGCTATCCGAATTATACACGTACGATATCGCGGGGAACGTCGTCTCCTACTTAGACCCTAAGCGTAATCTGAACAACGAAGGCGTTACAACGAAATACAAGTATGATCAACTCAATCGTCTCGTTGAATTGAAGGACGCCTTGGGTCAAATAACAAAATATCAATATCACACAAGCGGACAAGTCTCCAGCGCTACCGTTCAGGAGTCGGAATCGGCAGCGCCTCAAACACTTAGTTCCAAATCGTTTAATGAAATCGGCGGACTATCTGCGAAGACGGACGCCGTTGGCGTTCAAGAAACAAGCAGCTACAACAGCCAAGGGTTACTGGTTCAAAAGTTGGATCGAAACGGAACGACGTTTGATTTTCAATATGATGAACAGAATCGTCCAATACTCGTAACCGCAACTTCGGGAAGTCAAACCCAACAGGTTAAGAGTATTGTGGGGAGCAGCGGCATTCTTAAAGATACACAGGAATTGTATATCAACGGAACAAAGACGGCTTCCTTGACTTCAACCATTGACTATTTGAAACGAACAACGAACATCCAGATTACAGGCGCAAACAGCTTTTCCTCCACCTTGGGGATTACCTACGATAATAACAGCCGAGTTACTCAATATGCGGTTGGGGGAACCTCTGCAAGCTTCTATACTAAATACAAGTACTCAGGCACAAGGCTGGACAAAGTACAAACCAATGGCCTGACAACCGCCAATGAAGCGGATACTGTTAATGCTCGATACACCTACTACCCGAACGGACAGGTATGGAAGATCACCTATCCGACACTGGCCGATGGCAGCATCCTTCAAACGGAATATATGTATACCAGTTTAAATCAGATCAAATCGATCACTAATACAAAAGGGTCGACCACGCTCTCCGCAAACAACTATACGTATGATGCCAACGGGAATATCGTAAATATGATTCAGTCGACGATCAATCAACCGACTAAAACGAGTAGTTATACGTACGATAAACTGAATCGACTGCTGACGATCTCGCGTTCTGATGGCAGTTCGGCATCCTACTCCTACGACGTTAGAGGAAATCGGCTAACCCTGATGGATACTAATGGATCTAGTATTGGGATTGACGATGTAAGCTATGAGTATGATCTGAATAACACGTTGGTCAAGGCCACCAAAAACGGAGTAGCGACAACCTTCGATTATGCGCCTGATGGATTGCGGTATAAGAAAACAACGGGGACGGACGTCAAGCAGTATCGTTACAACGCGAATGGCGAAGTCATATCTGAAGTAAATAGCAGTAATGCGGCTACGGCAAATTACGTGCGGGGAGATCGGCTTCTCGTCAAGAAAGATGTGGCCGCGAATAAAGACTATTATTATTTGTATAACGGTCATGGCGATGTCGTGCAGATTGTAGATACGAACGGTACTGTCATTAATTCGTACGATTATGATGAGTGGGGGAATGTTGTTCAGCAAACTGAACAAATCGCCAATGTGTTTAAGTATGCCGGAGAGGTATTCGACTCGGAAACAGGATTTTACTATCTTCGTGCACGATACTATGATCCGACCATCGGAAGGTTTATTAATGAGGATACGTATGAAGGGCAGATCACTAATCCTCTGAGTCTGAATCTATATACGTATGTTCTTAATAATCCATTGACGAGCATCGATCCAACAGGTCACAATCCAATAGCAATTGGTATCACTATCATTCGTGGATTAGGTGCGGCTATAGGGGTATTATCTACAATATCAGCAGGGGTTGCTGTGGGACTTTCTATTCCTAACTCTAAATCAAAAGAGTTTTCTATTCCTGCTCCAACTTCAATAGCGGATGCAAGGGTAAATAGAAGGCCTGACCAAACAATCACTCTGTATCATGCTACTTCACTTACATCTGCAGAGGATATATTAGCTAACGGAATTGATATTAATAGGGGAAGAAGTAATCTTGATTTTGGACAAGGGTTTTATGTTACTGACAATTTCCAACAAGCCCAAGATTGGGTGAATAACAGGTTTGATGGGGAAGGAGCAATACTTATTTTCCAAGTTAAAGAAGGAATATTTAATAAATATAAAGGAAAAATCTTTAAAGGAGCTAGTGAAGGATGGCGCCAGTTTGTATATGATAACAGAAATGGGAATGCTGTTACTAAGTATGACTATGTTGAAGGGCCTTATTTGGCTAATCCTCAGGATAGTAATAATATGGATAAATACAGAGCAAAGGGCCATCAGATAGCAATAATGAACACAAAACTAGCTATTGATGTTTTGAAAGGTTTTATTGGTATGTATACCATGGGATTAGAATGAGGTGAGACGTGTGATTGAATTTAAGTTCAAAACATCTAGTAAAGTTCGTGAGTATTGTGAGGCCATAATACAAGAAATGATGAGCCAATTTAATATTACTTTCGAAGAAGGAGTTGATCGCATCAATCAAAAATGGGGTCATTTTAAAGTTAAGACTGATGAAGATGATATGATCTTTCATATGCTTCCGGTGGAGTGGGCGAAAATAATCTATTATGGTGCAGATGCTCGCTGGTGGGATAAGAATGAAAAATTAACCCCTGCTCCATATACACCTTCCAGAGAATGATGGATAAAGGTTAAGCATCTGATTGCGCCACATGCGAGCCTAACAACTCCATGTGGTTTTCGTGCGCCTAGCAAAGCTAGGTTACAACTCGTCGGTGAAAGTCCGGCCAAGGTAAGAGCCAAGTCGCCTTGTAGCTGACAGGCAACTGGTGGAGAAATCCTAAGGTTGAAGCCCTGTGACAAAGCATTCCATACGGATTGAGCAAAAGTTCAGACCGTAACATCAAGTGAATCGAGCCTTGAGAAACCAGGCGAAGACCATGGAACGTGCAAAGAGCTTGGAATGCAGCACGGAAGAACTCTCCGGTGTAAGGGGAACGGTATGTTCTGAAAGTTGTATCTGGAACTAGAGAGACCCTCCCTCGCACAGCGGAAGAGCTGTAAAAAGCGAACCTATAAACCTCGAAAGGGTGAAATGGTAAGTTGCGAGAAGGGAGTCGGAGAGGGAGATAGTACCTTGGATGCAAGGACAACACAACCTTGCGGAGGGAAGCCCTTACTTTGTTCATGGGAGAGCGGAGGTAAGAGTGAGTGAATGCAGTGAAATCTGCTAACGACGCCAAAGAAAAAGCTCGACAACTCCAATCGACCCTATATCTTGTTGCCAAGGCAAATCCGAAACGAAGATTTCATGCGCTGTATGACAAGGTGTTTCGCGAGGATGTCTTATTGGAAGCATGGGAACGGGTTAAAGCTATAGTTTAAGGAGTTACCCATCTCAGAAAGCCATGCGGAGTATACGAGGTAAGATTAAAGAAGTAACAGCACCGCGCAATCGACTGTATTGGAGCATGGGGAAAATGGTGGCGGAACTCAATCCAATGATTAGAGGATGGAGGAACTATTACCGTCTCGACCCGTTCTCAGGCAACATACTTAGGAAGATTGACGTTTATGTTCGAGTGAGGTTGATGCTATTCTGGAATAAGAAGCATCGTAAGCGAAACAAGCATGGCAAGATGCGGGTAATTGCGAGAATAGCCAAGTGGTCGGGATTACAGAGAGTTGCAATCGGATAATTGTCGCATGCACAAGAAAGAAGAACATCGGAAAGCCGTATGAGGGAAAACCTCACGTACGGTTTGATGCAGGGGGGACTGGGATACCAGTCCCCCACTCTACTTTCACCCAAATTTAGAGGTTTAACGGAAGGAGACTAAGCCCGTGCAACCATTACCAAGATATATCGCATCGTCAGACTTTGATGATCTGATGGAACTGGCGTTAGCTGACGGAGACAAGGAGTGGTTTCTCGATCTCGTTCAGCGGAAAAAGGAACGGCGTGACCATGGTTTTGAGGGTTAGGTATTAACTTGAGACAATGGACGAGATGAAAAGAGTACATGGCCCTTGTAATATGGGCTTACATCTGACACCACTTCTGGATATGGACGTGAAGATATGGTGTCGGGCCATACAGAACATAAATCCATCATCGTCGAAGCGTGGCCGAATTGTTGGAGTATGGTCGAGACGTTGCCACGGTTGGAAGCTGGCCGCGCAAATCGCGTCGATGGCACGGTAAATCGTTCTTGGCGACACCTGGAATTTTTCCGTCAACCGGGCTGCCGAGAAGACGCGGTGGCTAATCAATTTGTAGATGATCGCAACCAATTGTCCCAGCTTCATCCTCATTCCCCGTCCATCCCTATCCATGGATATTCTCTTCCTGGCCCGGCGAGTCGGAATTGGTGTATGATTCAGGGTGACTTGCCAACAAGGAGAGACCATCGATGTCAGATTCGTCATTATCCCGGAAGCGGACGGTTGTCTACCTGACGTTCCTGATCCTGATGTGGGGGATCAACTGGCCGTTGTCCAAGTACGCGCTCGAATTCACGCCGCCGCTGCTGTTCGCCGGACTGCGCACGTTGATCGGCGGGGCGCTGCTCATTCTCATTGCACTGCCGCGCTGGCGGAAGCTTCGGCTTCGGGAGACGTGGCTTTATTATGCGGTGTCCGCCGTTCTCAGCATCGTTTGCTATTACGGCTTCCAGACGGTCGGCTTGCAGTACATGCCTGCGGGGTTGTTCTCGGCGATCGTGTTCCTGCAGCCGGTGCTGCTTGGGCTGTTCGCCTGGCTGTGGCTCGGAGAGAGTATGCACTTTCGGAAAATGCTCGGCTTGCTCCTCGGCTTCGCCGGAGTGGCCGCGATGAGCATTGGCGGGGTGGAGGGGGGCATCTCGCTGCTCGGGATAGCGCTGGCTCTCGCTTCCGCGCTCAGTTGGGCGCTTGGAACGGTGTATATCAAGCGTCAGTCGGCCAAGGTCGATTCACTCTGGATGACAGCCATGCAGATCACGATCGGCGGCGGCGTCATGACGGCGTACGGATATCGGCGGTCGAGAACTGGTCGGACATCCGCTGGACCGGGTCTTTCCTCTTCGATACCTTGTTCATCTCCGTCTTCGTTATCGCGCTCGGCTGGCTTGTCTACTTCAAGCTGATCGGCTCGGGCGAGGCGTCGAAGGTCGGTTCGTTCACGTTCCTCATCCCGGTCGTCTCGATCTTCTGCAGCGTCCTGTTCCTCGGAGAGAAGCTGACGTTGAATCTTCTGGCGGGTATGGGGCTTATCGTCGGCAGTATTCTGCTTGTTAATGCGCGGTCGAGAGCAAGGCAGGCAAGTTCTAAGGCAGGAGACTCCCGAATAGGCTGAGGAATCGGACAATCCTTGGCGGAGGGAGGAACAATTGCGCATGAATATGGATGCCGCGATGCTCATCGTTGTCCAGCTTCTCGCCATCGGAACGCTTCTGCTCGTTCTCTCGCGCCTATTCGGAAGAACGGGAGGCAAGCGAGGACAGCGCACCGGGCGGCGCAAGGCGCAACGGGAGAAGGGCGCAGGACGCGGAGCTTAGAGGCTGGAAGAAGCAAGAAGAGTCCCCTGAGACGACGCTCGAGATGAACGAGCCGGCTCGGGGGTCTTTGTTGTTTATCACGATTAAATGTAATATATTGTGTGTTTCTTTACAATAATTACACCTCTCAGATGTCATCTATATATTTCCCAAAGGGTGTCTTATCCCTGCTGCTCAGGCCTCGTTTTCCAGTAATTAGGATACTGAATGGAAGGGATAAGGCACCCTTTTGCGAAAAGGATATGGTCCAGATCAGACAGTGTGTCAAATATACGGAGGGGGGGTATCCGAGGGCTCCATCCATTTAGATCCCCGCTTACCGCACAGGCAAGGGGGCTGCCCCCAAAGTCGCCGACTTCGGGACACCCCCTGAACCACAACAAATTCGCAACCCCGCCGCCGCGGCTTCATGCCCCGGTGTCTGTCGACTTTTCCCTCGGGCAAGCGGCTCTTATTCTTCTCCCAGCCTGGGAAGCTCCAGCGGCTCGGGGGCGGCAAAGACCTCGTTCCGCTTCAGGCGCTCGCGCTCGCTCGGTTTCATCTCCTCGCATTGCTGCTCGTACTCGTCCTGATCGCTGCCCCACACGTAATCGTAGTTCGTGATGTCCGGGCGATACTTGCGCTCGTCGTCCGTATCGGGCCCTTCCGGATGGTCCATCATGCGCCGCCTCCTTCCTTGGTCTCCGTTCAATATGTGCCGGAGGGGGCGGAAGTATTCGCGGCTTCGGGCTGTGCCGCCGGCTGAAGCGACTGCGCCTCGAGCATCGAGAACTGCGCGATCGAGACAAGCTGCTGCGCGACTTCGAGCGTGGAGCCGGGCATCCCTTCCGCGAGCCAGCGGCCGTAGAAGCCCATCGTGCCTCCGGCGGCGAACGTGGCGCGCGCGTCGTCTCCGTAGATTCGCAGGAAGCGAAGCCGCAGCTCGTCGGTCAGCCAGCTCAGGAACCCGGGGTCGCGGAACCGGTTGCGGTAGAAGCCGGCGTGCGCGCGGAAGTGCTCGCAGATGGCGATCGTGCCGGGAATGGCGAGCTTGTCCCCGTGCTCCAGCAACAGAGCAAGCTGCTTCTCGTCTCCTCCCGCATGGCCCTCGTACAGGCGAAGCAACTCTCCAGCGATCTCCTGTGTCACCTGTTCCATTAAATCATACTTATCCTGAAAATGAAGGTAAAACGTCGATCTGCTGATGCCGGCCTTGCGGACGATGGCGTGTACCGATATTTTGTCGAACGGGTGGGCGGCGAGCAGCGCGGAGAAAGCTTCCGTGATCAGCCATCTCGCGGATATCGGTTGGGGCTCGGCAGCGGACATGCAGCAAGTGCCTCCTTCGGGGTTGGAATGGACATTCGCGCCCGGATTGTCGTTTGAACGTCGGCGCACCGGGGGATTATGCTAGAGATGCAATCCCTTACATGATAACAAATCAACCGATACGGAGGCAAAAAAAGCATGAGCAACGTATACGTCATTACCGGCGGGTCCGGAGGAATGGGCAAGGCAATCGCGAGACGCCTCGGCAAGCGGGGCGCGCTGCTTCTGGCGGACGTGAGCGAGGAACGCCTGAAGCAGGCGGCGGCGGAACTGGCGGCGGAAGGAATAACCGACATCTCGACGCAAGCCGTCGATATTACGAGCGAGCGGCAAGTCGAAGAGCTCGCGGCGGCCGCCGCGAAGCTGGGCGAGTTGGGCGCCGTTGTGCATACCGCCGGCTTGTCGCCGACGATGGCGGACGGACGCCGGATCATGGAAGTGAACATGGTCGGAACCGGCCTTGTTCTGAAGGCGTTCCTGCCGCTCGCTGTGCCCGGCTCGGTCGCGGTATGCATCTCTTCGATGTCGGCGTTCTTCGCACCGCGGCATGAATCGTTCGTCGAGCTGCTCAAGAACCCGCTCGAGCCGGGCTTCCTGGATCGCATCGAAGTGTTCACGCAAGGCAAGCCGGAGGCGTCCTATCCGATCTCGAAGATCGGCGTGCAGGTGATCGTCGAAGAGCAGGCCTGGGCGTGGGGACAGAAGGGGGCGCGCATCGTCTCCGTCTCGCCGGGCACGATCAACACGCCGATGGGGCGGCAGGAAGCGCAGCAGAGCGAAGCGATGAAGCTGCTGCTGGACAACACGCCGGCCGGCCGCGAAGGCGAAGCGAGCGAGATCGCGGGAGCGGTCGCTTTCCTGGTCAGCGAAGACGCCTCCTATATTACCGGAACGGACATCCGGGTCGACGGCGGGACGGTCGCTCGCGTACAGAGCGCCGGCCTGTTTAAGAACAGGCAATAAAATTAATAGCATTAATTAATGATCTTAACTAACAAGGCCGCCCAACAGCTCCTCGCTTTCTGTCGCGAAGAGCAGGCGGCTCTTTGTTTGCTTTTCGAAGATTCTGTTCCTTCAAGCAACTTAACCTCCTCACCTGCGTCTATCTATTCGACAAGCAACGCAAGATAGCGATAGAGACAGGAGAGTTGCACGAACAATGAAGAATATGCTCCCTAACCGCCTTGTACATACAACCTTGCCGCTTATGCTGCTTGCTTCCGCATTCCTGCCGGCAGGGAGGCAGGCCGAAGCCGCAAGCTCGACCTCAGCGGCCCAGAACCAAATCCAGATCGTCATGGGCGGCGTGCCGATCGTGACCGATACCGCTCCTTACGTGCTGCCGAAGGTGAACCTGACGATGGTTCCGATCCGCGTCGTCAGCGAGAGCCTGAGAGCCATCGTCGATTGGAACCAGAGCTCGAAGACGGTGACGATCAGTCAGTCCGGCAAGACGATCAAGATGGTCAGCGGCCAGAAGAGCGCGACGGTGAACGGCCTGGCGGTGGCGCTGGATGCTCAGACGGAAGTGGAGAACGGCCGCGTCATGGTGCCGCTCCGCTTCGTGAGCGAGAATCTCGGCGTGCAGGTTGATTGGAACTCCAAGACGAAGATCATCACGCTGACGCCGCTTGCATCCGGAGGCGGACAAGCGGGCGGATCGGTCGCCGGCACCGATATTCGGGGAGCGTGGGTCTCGACCCTCTACAACCTCGATTGGCCTTCCGTCCAGTCGTATTCGAATGCGGCGAAGCAGCAGGAGGAGTTCTCCGCGATGCTGGACGGCTTGCAGGCGATCGGCATGAACGCGGTGTTCGTGCAGGTCCGCTCGGCGGGCGATGCGCTGTATCCGTCGCAGCTCGTTCCGTGGTCGAAGGTGCTGACCGGCACGCAAGGAAGCGATCCCGGCTATGATCCGCTCGATTATATGATCGAAGAGACGCACCGCCGGGGGATGCAGTTCCATGCGTGGTTTAACCCGTTCCGGGCGAACACGGCGCTGACGACGGACGGGCTGGCCGCGAATCATGTGGCCCTAACGCATCCGGAATGGATCGTGAAGGTGAAGACGGGGAATACAGGGAATACGGGGACAAGCTACATCGATCCCGGCATTCCGGAAGCCCGGCAGCACATCGTCGACGCGATTATGGAGGTCGTGAACAACTATGCGATCGACGGTGTTCATCTGGACGATTATTTCTATCCGTCGGGGTCGGAAGCGAGCTTCGACGACAGCGTATCCTATCTGCTGTACAACCCGAACAAGCTGCTGACGAAGGCGGAGTGGCGGCGCGACAACATCAACCAGTTCGTCAAGCTGCTCGATGAGACGATTCACCGGGCGAAGCCGAGGGTGTCGTTCGGCATCAGCCCGTTCGGCGTCTGGCGGAACGCGTCCGTCGATCCGACCGGCTCGGACACGACGGCCGGCGTGACCGCATACGACGGCATGAGCGCGGACGTGCGGACGTGGATTCGGCAGGGCTGGCTCGATTATGTCGCGCCGCAGGTGTACTGGAGCCTGACCCTCTCTGCCGCGCGGTACGACAAGGTGGCCGACTGGTGGGCGGGCGAAGTGGCCGGAACGGACGTGAAGCTGTACATCGGGCACGCCGCCTACAAGGTCGGAACGACCGAGATCGGATGGCAATCCGCACAGGAGATCATCGACCAGTTGCAATATAATAAGAAGCATAACGCTATCGAAGGCGAGTTGTTTTTCCGGGCGGCGCACTTGCTCTCAAGTCCGCTTGGGCTGGCGGATCGGCTCCGCGACTACTACGCCGATTGATCGGAGGAATGGACCCGTGAAGCTTGGCATCGTCTCGGATACCCACATGTTCCGAATGGCGAAGACGTTGCCCGGACCGCTCGTCCGAGCCTTCGGCAGCGTGGACGCGATCCTGCACGCCGGAGATTGGACCGATCTGCGCGTCCTTGAGCTGCTCGAGAAGCTGGCTCCCGTTCACGGGGTGGCCGGCAACAACGACGGACCGGACATCGTGAAGAAGTTCGGGCTGCGGCGAATGTTGAAGTTCGGCAACGCGACGATCGGGCTCGTGCACGGACACGGAGAGGGAGGGCGGCTCGCGACGGAGACGAGGGCGCTGCGCGCCTTCCAGAACGACAAGGTGGATGCGGTCGTCTACGGACATTCGCATCTTCCCGTCCTGAAGCGCGTGAACGGCTTGCTCGTCTTCAATCCGGGCTCGCCGACCGACAAGAGGCGGCTTAGCCAGTATTCGTTCGGCCTGATGGACATCGAGGACGGCCGAATTCAGGCCAGACACGTCTATTACACGGACAAGAACGCTCGCGCCTGACGTCGTTCCCGCCCTTCGCCAATCGTTCGCACCCTGAATTCCAAGTTGTGAAATACTTACCTCCGCTATAAAATAGATAGCGTATGGCAGACCGCAAGGAACCGCTTCCATGCGGTTTTTTGGCATGAATTGACGTGCGAAGGAGGAGAGCGTTCCCATGGGCTATATCAGAAAATACGTTCGCCGCTACGGCCGGGGCTTCAGCCTCTCGTTCCTGCTCGTCGCGGGAGAGGCGCTGTGCGACCTGCTGCAGCCCGCGCTGCTCGCTCGGATGATCGACGAGGGCGTCGCCAAGCTGGAGCTGGACACGGTGCTCCGGATCGGCGGCCTGATGCTGCTCGTTACGCTGGCGGGCGCGATCATGGCGACCGGACGGAACCTCGTCTCGAGCCGGGTGTCGCAGTCGTTCGGAGCGGAACTGCGGAGCGACCTGTTCCGGAAGATCCAGGCGCTCCCGATGCGCAGCCTGGACCGGTTCGACCGGGCGTCCCTCGTCACCCGCCTGACGAACGACGTGACGCAGATTCAGAACTTCGCGAACGGGATGATGCGGATCTTCGCGAAGGCCCCGATTCTCGGCATCGGCAGCCTCGTGCTGGCGATCAGCCTGAGCCCCGGCCTCAGCCTTGTGCTGCTGACGGTCGTTCCGCTCGTCGCGATTCTGATCGCGGTCAACTTCAAGATCGGATTCCCGTTGTTCGCGAAGGTGCAGCGGGCGCTCGATCGGCTTAACGGCGGCATGAGAGAGTATTTGTCGGGAGTGCGCGTCGTCAAGGCGTTTAACCGCTTCGAGCAGGAGACGGACAAGTTCGAGCTCGCCAACGACGAGTATAAGGGGCGTTCGCAGCGGGCGATGCGGGTGATGGCGTTCTTCAACCCGGCGATCGTCCTGATCGTGAATCTGGGCATCGTCGGCATTCTGTGGCTCGGCGCGGCCAAGGTCGATAGCGGCAGCATGCAGGTGGGCCATGTCGTGGCGTTCGTCAACTACATGACACAGATTCTGTTCTCGCTCATGATGGTGTCGATGGTCATCAACATGCTCGTTCGCGCGAGAGTGTCGGGAGGCCGCATTGCGGACGTTCTCACGCTTCAGGAGGCGGACGAATGGGTGCCGGGCGCGGAGGCGAAGGCTCGCGAGGAAGGGCGCATCGAATTCCGCGGCGTCTCCTTCTCCTATGACGGCCCCTCCGGCGAACCCGTTCTCAGCAATATCGAGCTGGACATCTTTCCGGGACAGACGGTGGGCATCATCGGTTCAACCGGTTCCGGCAAAAGCACGCTGGTGCAGCTCATTCCGCGCTTCTGCGAAGCGACCGCGGGCGAGGTGGCGATGAATGGGGTGGACGTGCGGGAGCTTGATCCGAAGTGGATTCGCGAGAAGGTGGCGATCGTGCCGCAGCGGCCGGTTCTCTTCACCGGAACGATCCGCGAGAACCTTCGCTGGGGCCGCGAAGACGCGACGGACGAGGAGACCGTCCGCGCGGCCCGCTTGGCGGAGGCGGACGGCTTCATCCGCTCGCTGCCGGAAGGCTACGAGACGAAGCTCGGCCAAGGGGGCGTCAACCTGTCCGGCGGCCAGAAGCAGCGCCTCTCGATCGCCCGCGCGCTTATCCGCCGGCCGCAGGTTCTTATCCTCGACGACTGCACGAGCGCGGTCGACGTGACGACGGAGGCGGCGATCAAGGAAGCGCTGAGCCGGTACGCCGAGGGAATGACGTGCATCATGATCGCGCAGCGGATCACGTCCGTCATGGATCTCGACCTGATCGTCGTGCTCGATCACGGGGAGATTGTCGGCCGGGGCAAGCACGACGAGCTGCTGCGCGGCAACCGAGTCTATCAGGAGATCTACCATTCGCAGATCGGCAAGGAGATGCACACTCATGGCGTCCAATGAATCCAGACCCGAATCCAGACCCGTATCGAGACCGGAAGCCGGCCGCGATGCCGGGTCCGAAGCCAAGCCCGCGTCCGGCGCCGACTTCTCTCCTCCCGTTACAATCGGAGCGAATCGCGGACACGGACGGGGCGGAGCAGGCCAGAAGCCGCGGAATTTCCAGGGAACGCTGCGGCGGCTATGGTCGTATATCGACAAGGAGCGCCGATGGCTGCTCATCGTCTTCGCTCTGATTCTCGTCGATTCCGCCGTGACGCTGTCGACGCCTTATCTGATCGGCGAAGCCGTCGACGCCATTCTGGGGAAGGGCCAGGTCGACTTCGGCTATCTGGAGATCGTGCTGCTGGCCATGTTCACGGCCTATGCGGGAGACGCGGGCCTTACGCTTCTGCAAGGCTGGATGATGGCCGGCATCTCGCAGCGCATCCTGCACCGCCTGCGCAGCGCTCTGTTCGTCAAGCTGCACCGTCTGCCGCTGGCGTTCTTCGACACGCGCAGGCACGGCGAGATTATGAGCCGCCTGTCCAACGACATCGACAACGTCAGCACAAGCGTCTCGCAGACGACCTCGCAGCTCATGGGCGGCGTCATCTCGGTCATCGGCTCGCTTATCTTCATGCTTGTGCTGAGCCCTCTGCTCACGCTGGCGAGCCTCATTACCGTGCCGCTCGTCTACCTGCTCGCCAAGTCGGTGTCGCAGCGCTCCCGCGTGCTCTTCAAGGAGCAGCAGGTGCAGCTTGGCATGCTGAACGGGCACATTGAAGAGACGATCACCGGCATCGACGTCGTCAAGGCATTCAACCGCGAAGATGCGTCGATTCTGGCGTTCGAGGAGGCGAACGCCAAGCTGCGGGAGACAAGCACGAAGGCGCAGATCGTGTCCGGCTTCCTCATGCCGCTGCTTGGCGTCATCAACAATCTCGGCTTCGCCGCGGTCGCCATCGTCGGCAGCGTGCTGGCCGTACACGGCCATATCACCGTCGGAGTCATCGCCAGCTTCATCGGCTATTCCCGGCAGTTCGTTCGGCCGCTGAACGACATCGCGAACGTCTTCAACGTGCTGCAATCCGGTCTTGCCGGAGCCGAGCGGGTGTTCGAGGTCATCGACGAGACGGAAGAGGACAAGGACGCAGAGGGAGCGGTTGTGCTCACGAACCCGCGCGGCGATGTTCGCTTCGACAACGTGACCTTCGGTTACCGGGCGGACAATCCGATTCTGAAGGGAGTCAGCTTCTCCGTTCCGGCCGGCTCGAGCGTGGCGCTTGTCGGACCGACCGGCGCGGGCAAGACGACGATCGTCAACCTGCTCACCAGGTTCTACGACGTGAACGGCGGGCGTATTCTGTTGGACGGAAGGATTCTTACGGACTACACCCGGGACAGCCTGCGCAGCTGCTTCGGCATCGTCCTGCAGGACACGTACCTGTTCTCCGGCACGATCGCGGACAACATCAAGATCGGCAAGCCGGAGGCAACGGACGAGGAGGTTCGGAAGGCCGCCGCGGCTGCTAACGCCGATACGTTCATCCGCAAGCTGCCCGGCCGTTACGACACGCTGCTGACCGAGAACGGCAGCAACATAAGCCAGGGCCAGCGCCAGCTCATCGCCATCGCGCGGGTCGTCCTCGCCAGCCCTTCGATTCTTATCCTCGACGAAGCGACGAGCAGCATCGACACCCGAACCGAGCTGCATATTCAAGAAGCGCTGCTGCGGGTTATGGAAGGAAGGACGACATTCATCATTGCGCACCGGCTCAGCACGATCCAAGGGGCCGACACGATCATGGTCATCGACAAGGGCGGCATCGCCGAGCAAGGCTCGCACGAGCAACTCGTTCAAGCGGAGGGCATCTATGCCGGCATGGTGCGCAGCCCCCTTACTGTCGCGGACGGAGCCTGAGCATGCGAATTCGCTTGCTAACTAATAAGGAAGTGCTAAGATAGAATAGCAATGAAGCAAGTCGGATAAGGAAGGTTCGGGACGACAACCATGGGCGATTATATCAATAATAATGTAGATTGGGTGCTGGACACGCTCGGCCTAAGCGGCTTCGGCATCGTGCTCATCACGCTTCCTCTGGCTGTCATCCAGGGCTCTCTCGGTATTTTCCCATTCTCGACATTAATCTTCCTTCATATCTCCGCCCTGGGGCTTGTGAACGGGATGTTGATGAGCTGGCTGGTGAGCATCGTCTCGTCGATCGTCGTGTACGCCTGCTGCCGCTACTGGTTCGCCGATTGGTTCGAGCGCCGGATGCAGCGGTATACGGGTCGTTATTCCAAGTGGAAAAGATACTTCGAAGAGTACGGGGTGTGGACAATTATTGTGCTGCGTACGATTCCGATCGTGCCGAACAACGTCATCTCGTTCCTCGCATCCGTGTCCGGCGTCAAGCCGGGACCTTACGCGATCTCGTCGCTGGTCGGCAACCTGTCGCATATCGGCATGTTCAGCATCATCAGCTCGTCGATCCTGTTCCCGGAGAACGACATCGGGCCGCTCATCGCAGCCTATGCGGCGTTCTGCCTGATCCTGATCGGGTGGTTCCTCATGCTTAAGCTGCGGGGGCGCTCGCGGAGCGAAGGAACGTGACGGCTGAACGCGACCGCCGGGGTTTGACAGGCCGAATGGCCGATCGCTATAATTTGGACATTCAGCTCCGCCGGGCAACGGCTCATCAAGAGAAAGGAATGGACATCATGCTGACCAAAGCGGAACGGATCAAGAAGAGCAAGGCGCCGCCGGCGCCGAGCGGGCTCGAAGGACGCCTGCCCCCGGGACAGACGCTGACCGATCGCTTCCCGATTCTTCACGAAGGCGAGGTCCCCCGCTACGAGATGGTCGATTGGACGCTGCGCGTATTCGGCGAAGTGGAGGAAGAAGCCACATTCACCTACGAGCAGTTGATGGCGCTCCCCAAGACGACGATCGAGACGGACATTCACTGCGTGACGCGCTGGTCCAAGTTCGACACCGTCTGGGAGGGCGTGCGATTCCGCGACGTGATGAAGCTGCTGAAGGTGAAGCCGGAAGCCAGGTACGTCATGGTCCACGCGGACAACGACTACGAGACGAACGTGCCGCTTGCGGACTTGCTCGGGGACGATATCCTGCTCGCCTATCAGTTCAACGGGGAACCGCTGACGGACAAGCACGGCTGGCCGCTGCGCCTCCTTGTTCCGCATCTTTACTTCTGGAAAAGCGCCAAGTGGATTCGCGGGTTCGAGTTCATGAAGGAGGACCGGCCCGGCTTCTGGGAGCGGAACGGCTTCCACAACTATGCCGACCCGTTCCGGGAGCAGCGCTTCTCCGGCGAGGACCTCGGACTCCCGGAAGACGAATGGCATCATAAGGACTACGATTGAATATAAGGACTACGTTTGAATAAGAGGCGACGCCTGTTGCCACGATAACGCATATCGGATCAACGCGGGATAGTCGAGATTATCGGCTATCTTGTTCTTTTGCACGGACGATCCGGCTACGGAAGGGAAGAGCGGACATGACGCAAGCGACGCCAAGCGGCTATCAGGTGAACGGGGCCTACGTGGAGCAGCTTCTGTTGAAGCTGCTGAATACGCCCAGCCCGAGCGGCTTCTGCATGAACATCATGAAGCTGGTGGAAGAGGAGGCGGCGAAGCTGGGCTGCGCCGTTGAACGGACGCCGAAGGGGAACGGCATCCTTGTCGTGCCCGGCGCCGCAGCCGGCGAAGGGACAGTGGCGCTGACGGCCCACGTCGATACGCTCGGCGCGATGGTGCGTGCCGTCAAGTCGGGCGGCACGCTGCGGATGACGCCGATCGGCGGCTACGACATGTCGACGGTCGAAGGCGAATATTGCACGATCCATACGCGCGACGGCCGAACCTACGAAGGGACGGTACTCTCGACGAAGCCGTCGGTGCACGTCTACCCGGATTCGCGGGAGTGGAAGCGGGACGAAGCGAACATGGAGATTCGCATCGACGAGGACGTCGCGAGCAAGGAAGACGTTCTGAAGCTCGGCATCGCGGTCGGCGACTTCGTCTCGTGGGACGCCCGCGCCAAGGCGCTGCCAAGCGGCTGGATCAAGTCTCGCCATCTCGACGACAAGGCGAGCGTCGCCGCGCTGTTCGGCGTGCTGGAATGGCTGAAGCGCGAAGGCAAGACGCCGGCGCGTACGGTGAAGATTGTCCTCTCCACGTACGAAGAGGTGGGCCACGGCGCCGCCTGGATTCCGCCGGACGTGACCGAGATGATCGCCATCGACATGGGGGCGCTCGGCGACGACCTGTCCGCCACCGAGAAGGACGTCTCGATCTGCGCGAAGGACTCGTCCGGGCCGTACGACTACGAGATGACGTCGCGGCTCATCGAGCTGGCGAAGCGGGAAGGATTGCCGCATGCGGTAGACATCTACCCGCAGTACGGCTCCGACGCGTCCGCCGCGCTTCGCGGGGGCAGCAACATCCGCGCCGCCCTCATCGGTCCGGGCGTCCATGCCTCGCATGGCATGGAGCGAACGCACCGGGACGCAGTGCTGAACACAGCGAGGCTTCTGCTCGCGTATATCATGGAGTAACGAAGCAAGCCGGACGGGAGGGAATGCGAATGATCGCAGGAAGCGTGGAGGAGCTGTGGCGATACCCGGTCAAGTCTTTCGCCGGGGAGCGCCTGGCGAAGAGCCTCGTCGAGAGCTGCGGGCTCTACGGAGATCGCCTGCATGCGTTCGAGGACGAGACGAAGACGGGCTGGGACCGGTTCGTAACCGCGCGGGGCATTCCGGCCATGCTCTCCTATCGGGCGGAGCTGGCAGGGACGGAAGACGCGGTCGGTGAGGGAGACTGCGCAGTCGCGATCACGGCGCCGGACGGCGAGAGGCTCCGCTGGGACGAGAAGCTGCTCGAGCGCGTCCAGACGCTGACGAAGACGAGGCTCAGCATGAAGACGTACGACGGACAAGCCGAAGGGCTGATGGGCGTCGACGACAGCCCTGTTCTGATCGTGTCGGATCGCACCATCCGCAGAATCGAGGAGCGTTGGGGCAAGCCTCTCGATCCGCTCCGGTTCCGCGCCAACCTGCTTGTCCGCCTAAGCGACGAGGCGCCGGACGAGCTGGAATGGATCGGCCGCGACATTGCGATCGGCTCCGCGAGGCTGCGCGTCGACAAAGGCTGCGAGCGCTGCTCGATGGTCACGTTCGATCCGGACACGCTGGAGCGGGCCCCTTCGCTGCTGCGGCTCGTGAACGAACAATTCGGGCTGACGGTCGGGGCGTATGCCGCGGTTGCCACTCCCGGAACGATCGCGGTCGGCGACGCGATTCGACTGCTGTAACCCCGCCCCGGTTCCGCATCGCAGCCTCGACATGACAGCAACACCAGACCGCGAAAGCGGTCTTATTTTTTTCTTGCTTTTCGACGAAATCTCCTATAAATCATTGAACCTTTAAGGTAGTCCTTTCGTCTAATTCGGCATAAGACAAAACAACGGGTGCAAACAGGCTTCACAGCGCTCGGAAAGGGGGAACAACGAACAAGAGATACCGGCAAGCAGGCGGAACAGCGGACTTTATTTAATGGCATTAACTGTATGCTTGAAGCATGCGCAAGGCACTGCCGACCCGCCGTGAGGCGCGTCTTCTTTAACCAAGAGCGGAACGAAAGGTAGAACGGGAATATGGAACCTAGAGAGAGATTCGTGAGTAATGATGACTTGCCATTCTTAATGAGTGGAGGAGTCCGCTGCCATGCCTGAGCAATCAAACAAGAAGCGTTACATGCCCGGCCTCGACGGTCTTCGGGCGTTGTCGGTGATAGCGGTAATCGTCTATCATCTTCCCATGAACGTGCTTCCCGGGGGATTCCTCGGCGTCGGCGTGTTCTTCGTCTTATCCGGTTATTTGATCACAGACCAATTGGTCGCCAAGTGGAAGGCCGAGCGGACACTCGATCTCCGCGGGTTCTGGCTGCGCAGGGCGAGGCGCCTGCTTCCCGCCATGCTGCTTCTCGTCGCTGTCGTGTCGGCGTGGCTGGCGGCGACCGATGCTTCCCGGCTTCATTCCTTGGGAGGGGACATCGGCGCCGCGCTCGCATACATCCACAACTGGTGGCTGATTTATCATAATGTCTCTTACTTCGAGAGCTTCGGACCGCCCAGCCCGTTCGGGCACTTCTGGTCGCTGGCGGTAGAGGAGCAATTCTATGTGCTGTGGCCGCTCCTGCTGGCGCTTGGCCTGACGATCGCCCCGAAGCGGGGACCGCTGGCCCTGCTCATCATGGGCGGAGCTGCGGCCTCGGCGATGGCGATGGCCTATCTCTATGCGCCGGGAACCGACCCGAGCCGCGTGTATTACGGGACGGACACGCGGGCGTTCGGCCTCTTGATCGGCGCCGCACTCGCCGTCGTTGTGCCGAGCGCAAGCCTTAAGCCTATTGAGTCGGGAAGAGGAAGATTCCTGATGGACGGAATCGGCGCGACCGCCTTAATTGCAATCGCGCTGATGGCTCTCTTCACGCACGAATACGGCTCCTTCGCTTACCGCGGCGGCCTGGCACTGCTGTCCGTCGTCACCGCGATCCTGATCGCCGTTCTTATTCATCCGTCCAGCCGACTCGCGCAGGTTTTATCCATCAAGCCGCTTCGCTGGATCGGCGTGAGATCCTACGGCATCTATCTCTGGCATTATCCGGTTATCGCCTTGACGAGCGAGGCGAATACAGCCGGCGGGGCCGATTACCCGAGAATCGCCTTCCAATTATGGTTGACCCTGCTGCTCGCGGCGCTGTCCTGGAACTTCGTCGAACGTCCGATCATCGGCGGCGCGCTCGGTCGGCTGTTCCGGAGATTGACATCCCGCCCGGCTTCATCCGGCGGCAGTGCGGCCTGGCGGGCTCTTCACCCGCGGGCGTTCGCGCTGCTGTCAGTGTCGGCGATCTTCGCCCTCTGCATCTCCTGCGGCAGCGGAAGCGGCGAGCGCCCGGGGGCATCCGCCGAAGCGGCAGGAACTACGCCTGTCGTGCAGGCGCCGTCTGCGGGCGGCAATTCCGATCTTGAGCTCGTATCCGGGGGAGCCGACAGCTCGCCGTCGGCATCCGGCAAGCCGGGGGCGTCGCCATCCTCAACCTCGGAGCCGGAAGCGACGCCGGGAGCTTCTCAGGCGGCGAAGCCAGGCGAGAAGGAGCCGACGGTTAAGCAGCCCGACGGATCGGAATCGAATGGATCGCAGTCGAACGGAGCGAATTCCAATGGAACGAACTCCAATGGAACGAACTCCAATGGTGCGAATCCTGGCGGGGCGAGCCCCACTGGATCGAAGCCGGGCGGAACGCAGCCCGGAGCAAGCGGGTCCAACGCAACAAAGCCTAATGAAGCGCAGCCGGACGGAACGAATTCCGCATCCGCAACGCCGCAGGCCGACGGCAAGGGAGTGACCGTCATCGGGGATTCGGTGATCCTCGGCGTGAAGCCTTATCTCGAGAAGCTGCTCCCCGGCATCCTCGTGGACGGCGAGGTCGGCCGCCAGATGAACAAAGCGATGGAGACGGTGGAAGCGCTCGAGAGCGGCGGCGACATCGGCAAGGTAGTCGTTATCGAGCTTGGGACGAACGGCTCCTTTACCGAGAAGAAGCTGAAGGAGATTCTTGACGAGCTTGGCGATGATCGGTCCATCATCCTGATCAACACCCGCGTTCCTCGGCAATGGCAGGACCCGGTCAACAAGACGCTCAAGGAAGTCGCTGCAGACTATGAGAATGTCAGCATGATCGACTGGTATCGGGCCAGCGCCGGCAAGGAAGAGTACTTCGGCAAGGATGGCGTCCACCTGACCCGCACGGGCGCGGAGGCCTACGCCGATCTCGTCGCGAAGGAGCTGGCAAGCGTCAGGGAAGCTTAGCCATTGCCATCCATCGCCATCGCCGTAAGGCCAAGCAAGCATAAGAGCCTGCCGTTCCTTCCGAATCGTCGCGATCAGGGAGGGCGGCGGGCTCTCTTTGATTGGAGATATACCCCTACCCCGTATATTTTCCTCGCCGCCCGCCATCGCCCCTATCCCTTTTCGCCAAAGGGTGCCTTATCCCCTCTAATCAGTATCCTAATAATTGGAAATTCAGATGAAGCCTGAACGGCAGGGATAAGGCACCCTTTTTGGAATAGGGGATGGTCCCCGCCAGGCCCCTGGAGATACATTTTGTAACCAAGCGCCCTCCGACGTCATCGGGTCGACGGGCGGGCACCAAGGCTCATCTGGTACAATACTGGTACAATAAAGGCGACATCATGGAAAAGAGGGGTGTACAATGAACGAGACCATCGAGCAACTGCGGAAGCATTGCTCCATTCGCGCTTATACCGATCAACCCGTATCCGAGGAGCAGCTTCGAGCGATCGTGACGAGCGCGCAGGCGGCGAGCACGTCGAGCTTCGTGCAGGCGTATTCGATCATCGGAGTGAGGGATCGGGCGCGCAAGGCGAGGCTGGCGGAGCTCGCCGGGGGGCAGAAGCATGTGGAGCAATGTCCTCTGCTGCTTGTTTTCTGCCTTGACTTGCATCGCCTGGAGCTGTGCGCCAGGCTTGAAGGCTTCGAGCCCGAGCGTACGGAGACTGCCCTGGAGTCGACCGAGCAGTATACGGTCGGGGTCGTCGACGCGGCGCTGGCTGCTCAGAATGCGGCGATCGCAGCCGAGTCGCTGGGCCTCGGCATCTGCTATATCGGAGGCTTGCGCAACCGCCCGAAGGACGTTGCCGAGCTGCTGAAGACGCCGGAGCGGGTCGTGCCGCTGTTCGGCATGACGGTCGGCCGCCCGGCGGAGCCGGCCGCGACGAAGCCGAGGCTGGCTCCGGAGGCCGTCTATTCGGAGGAGTTCTACCCCGCCGACGAAGAGGCGCTGACCCGCTTGACGGAATATAACGGCATGCTGTCGGCTTACTACCGCGAGAGGACGGGAGGCGGCCGGGCCGACCGCTGGAGCGAGCAGATGACGCTGCGGCTGTCGCGTCCCAGCCGCCTCGATTGGAGAACTTATTTGACCAACCGAGGGCTGCCGTTAAAGTGAAGGGGCGGAGGATGCGCCCAGGCCGAAAGCGTCCGCGAGCAGCCGGTACGACTTGACCCGGGCGTCGAAGTCATGCGTGATCGTCACGATCATGAATTCGTCGATGCCGAATTGATCGCTCAGGTTCAGCAGCCGGGCCTTCACTTGCTCGGGGGTGCCAAGGATTCGGCGGTGCGAGCCGGCGCGGATGCGTTCGCGGTCGTAGTCGGTATACGGGTAGCTTAATGCGGTGTCTACGGAAGGGAAGTAGTCGAGCATGCGGCCCTGCTCGAGCGACAGGAAGAACAGCTCGGTGCTTGTCGCGAGCCGAGCCGCTTCCTCTTCGGTGTCGGCGCAGATGACCATTACTGCGGCGAGCGCGCGCGGCTCGGGATGAAGGGCGTTCGACTGATAGCGATCCTTGTAATATGGAATAGCATCCTCGCTGCCGGGCACGCCGAAGAACTGCGCGTATGCGTAGGGAACGCCCAGTTGCGCCGCGATCTGCGCGGTTCCCATGCTGGAGCCGAGCAGCCACAGCTCCGGCCGCGTCTGGATGGCCGGGGAAGCATGGAGGCCGGCGAACCGGTGTCCGGCCGGAAGCGAGTCGTACAAGTAGTTCAGCAGGTCGTTCACCTGCTGCGGGTAACGGTCGATGTCGCCGTAGCGGCCTTCCTGAAGCGCCCGCGTGGAGAGGGGCATACCGCCCGGAGCGCGGCCGAGGCCGACGTCGATGCGGCCGGGATTCAGCGCTTCGAGCAGCTTGAAGTTCTCGGCCACCTTGTAGGCGCTGTAGTGGGGGAGCATGATGCCGCCGGAGCCGAGCCGGATGCGCTTCGTGTGTGCGCCAAGATGGGCCAGCAGCACCTCCGGGCTGGAGTGCGCGAGCGAGCGGGACGAATGGTGCTCGCTTACCCAGTAGCGATGATAGCCGAGCCGGTCGGCCTCCTGGGCGAGCTTTGTCGTATTCTGAAGGGCCTGCGAGGCGTTCTGGCCTTCGCAGACCTGGGATTGGTCGAGAATGCTCAGGGTAAGGGTCATGCGGGAATCCACCTCTTTTTCTCCACATCATACCTCTTGCGCTTAACTGTAGTCAATAAAATCACAGAATAAGATTGCCGGGGCGAACGGGCGATTGAATGGGGGCGCTTGTCTCGTATATGATAGGAGTAATCGGGAGGTGTTGAATGATGGAAATTACGTATCACGGCCATTCTTGTATCCAGATCGAGACGGAAGGGAAGTCGCTCGTTGTCGATCCGTTCTTGCGGGGCAACCCGATAGCGGTCACGAAGCCGGAGGACATCAAGGCGGATGCGATTCTGCTCACGCATGCGCACACGGATCATATCCTCGATGCGGAACCGATCTCGAAGGCGAACGGGGCTCCGGTCATCGCCATCGTCGAACTGGCGACGTACTTGTCGTGGCAGGGCGTTCAGACGATCGGAATGAACATGGGGGGCACGTATGATCTCGGCTTCGCCAAAGCGAAGATGATTCCGGCCTTTCACAGCTCGGGCATTGTGGATGAGAAGACGAAGACGATCCATTATGCGGGGATGCCGGCCGGCTTCCTGATCCGTGTCGAGGGCAAGACGATTCTTCATACGGGCGACACGTGTCTATATGGGGATATGAGAATGATCGGCGAGCTGGAGGATATCGACCTCGCCTTCCTGCCGATTGGAGACCACTACACGATGGGGCCGGACGACGCGCTGCAAGCGGCCAAGTGGCTCGGGGCGCGCCATGTCGTGCCTGTGCACTACAATACGTTCCCGCCGATCCGTCAGGATTCCGAAGCGTTCGTGAACCGCCTGGAGCAGAGCGGAATTCGCGGCCGCGTCATGGCTCCGGGGGATCGTTTTACGCTGTAATACGCTGTAAGGAGGGATCGGAATGGCGAAGAAGAAGATGGCGCCTCCGCCCCGCAAGCTGTCGCCGGACAGCTCGGCCGATTCGAAGCTCACGCTGAAGGAGCTGCTCGGAGCCGATGTCATCGGCAAGCTGAAGGCGCAGGCGGACGAGCTGAAGGCATCGGAAGCGGCCGCGCGGGAGCGCAAGCGGCTTGCGGAAGAGGAGAAGCGCAAGGCGGAGCAGAAGCGTCTCGACAACGACTTCGAGCACCTTCTGAACAACAGCTCGTCCGATTGGCGGAAGTTCAAGTAACGGTACGTTTAACGGCTGCAGGCGGGTTGGCTGAGAACCGAATAGAGTATAAAACGGAGGAGCCTGTCATTCGCAGGCTCTTTGGTCATATATGTTAGTAGTTGCGGAGCTAAGGGGGGACGGTCAGATGGAGAAGATGGGGGTGGAGGCACAATTCGAAGCGGGATTGGGCGGCGTGCGGAGGGAAGAGCCCGTTCCGCTGCTTCTGGACATCGGCGCCGATATCGACGGGGCGTTCGCGCTTGTGTACGCGCTGCTGTCGCCCGGCATCCGCCTCGTCGGGGTGACGACGTCCGGCGGCGACCTGCCCGCGCGTCAAGCGGCGGACAACGCGCTGCGGCTGATCCGTCTGTGCGAGCCGGGCTATGAGGTGCCGGTGGCGGCGGGAGAGGACGGGGAGCGGGAGTTGGCGGCGGCGGGCACGGCGGGCGGAAAATCGGGCGGCGGACCGGACGGCAGATCAGGAAGCGGAGCGGGGGACGGAGAGGACAACGGCCGCTTCGGCCTTGGCGATGCGCTGCTGGCGCCGTCCTCGCAGGCGCCGCTGCCCGAGTCCGCCGCGAGCTTCCTCGCGCGCGCGGCGGCGGCCCGTCCCGGCGAGCTGACGCTCGCGCTCGCCGGACGGGCCAGCAATTGGCCGGCCGCGCTGGCGCTCGAGCCGGCCACGGCCGCCCGGTTCCGCGAGGCGATCGCGGCGGGCGGAACCGTTCTGGCCCCGGGCGACGTCTCGCCCATGGCCGAGTCTCGCTTCCACGGCGACCCGCGGGCCGCCGCGGCGCTGCTGGAGACGGCCGACCGCCTGACGGTCGTCGGCCTCGATGCCGCCCGGCGCGCGCTGCTCGCCGGGCCGGACCTTGCGCTCGCGGCCAAGCTGGCCCGCGAGCCGCGCAGGCGCCGCGCCGCCGAGCTGCTGCGGCGCCTCCAGGCCTACCGAGCGGGCCGCCTGCTGGCGACAGGCTTCCCGCTCGGGGCCGTGCCGCTCCACGCGACGCTCGGCGTGCTCGCGGCGGAGGACCCGTCGCTCTTCTCGTTCCGCACGTGGCGCGCACGGGTGGAGAGCGGCCCCGGCCTGACATCGGGGACGGTCGTCGCCGACCGCCGCGACACGCCGGCGGCCGCCTCCGGCAGGGCGGTCCGCTTCGCCATGGACGCGGACGGGCCGCGCGCGGTCAAGCGGTTTTTGTCTGTTTTCGTGCAATGATGCCGTTTACAAATCCCCGCCGGAGGAGTAAGATAAGAAAACGATAAAGTTGTATACAAGTACACAGGGACTTAGGGGGGATACGAATGTCTGGGGCGACACGAATGCTTTATCCTTCCTCATGGCTGCGCGGAGCCTCCCTCGGAGAGGCGATCTCCTGCGAGCTTCGGCTGGGCATTGTCACCGGCAAGCTCAAGCCCGGCGAGAAGCTGTCGGAGAACGGCATCGCCGCGGACTTCGGGACGAGCCGCTCCCCGGTGCGCGAGGCGCTTCGGACGCTGTCCGGCGAAGGGCTTATCCGGCTTGAACGGATGGGAGCCGTCGTTGTCGGCCTCGGCGCGGAGGAGGTGCGCGAGCTGTACGATGTTCGCTGCCTGATCGAGAGCTTCGCTCAGGAGCGGCTCTCCCGCATGGATCGGGAGCCGATCCTGGCGCGGCTTGAGCGCATTCTCGACAGAATGGAGCTGGCGGCCAAGCACAAGGACATCGAGGAGTTCGCGCTTCTCGACTTCACCTTCCACGAGACGATCGTCGAGGAGGCGAACCATTCCCGCATCCGGCAGCTCTGGCGAAGCATCCGCCAGCTTGTGCTGACCGTCATGCTCGTCACGACGGAGGACGTGTTCGGCGAGGGCGAAGCGCGGGTGGCCGCGGTCATCGGGAAGCATCGGGCGCTGCTGGACAGCCTGCGTTCGGGCGACGAGACGGAGGTTCGGGAGCAGGTGCGGACATACTTTGCCGATTCCTTCGCAACGCTTGACCATACGCTCGGCCGAGCGTAAGCTCGTAACGCAAGAGAAGCGGCCTCCGGGCCGAGAGCCTCCTCCCGAGCAAGTTGTCGACAAGTATACATAATGTCATTCGATGAATTCCTTGCACGATGTGCCGATTGTGCCAGCAACGGGTAAAACTAGAAGTAACCCGTTGCCGGCCCCGTATGATCCGCAGAACCAAGCCCATAAGCATGAGGAGGACGCCCATGGATACCTTATTCGGCATGAGCCATACGGGAACGTTGCTTGTATGGACATTGCTGGCCATCGCTTTTCTTATCGTCATGATCTCCACATTCAAGTGGAACCCGTTCGTCACGCTGCTCATCTCGAGCTTCGGGCTCGCCTTGCTCGCGGGCATGAAGCCGGCCGACTCGGTGACGTCGATTACCAAAGGGCTCGGCGGCACGCTCGGCACGATTGCGATCGTTATCGGGCTTGGCACGATGCTCGGCAAGATGATGGCCGAGTCGGGAGGAGCGGAGCGCATCGCGACGACGTTGATCGACAAGTTCGGCGACCGCAAGGTTCACTGGGCGATGCTCATCGTCGGCTTCCTCGTCGGCATTCCGGTGTTCTTCGAGGTCGGCGTCATTCTGCTCATTCCGATTGCCTTCATCGTCGCCAGGAAAACCAAAATGCCCATGCTCCAGATCGGCATCCCGATGCTCGCCGGCTTGTCCGTCGTGCACGGGCTCGTTCCGCCGCATCCGGCTCCGATGATCGCCATCGAGGCGTACGGCGCCAACCTGGGCAAGACGATCCTGTATTCCATCCTGATCGGCATTCCGGTCGCCATCCTCGCGGGGCCGGTCTTCGGCAAGCTCATCGGCAAGCGAATCCAGGTCGAGCCCGATCCGAAGCTGGTCGAGCAGTTCGCCATGAAGGAGCAGCGCAGCCTGCCCGGCTTCGGCATCACGCTGTTTACGATTCTGCTGCCGGTCATTCTCATGCTGATCGGCTCGATCGCCAGCATCGCCGATCCCGATGCGACGAACGGCTTCACCGTGTTCTGCGAATTTATCGGCCATGAAGTCGTGGCGCTGTTGATCGCGGTTATCTTCTCGTTCTTCTCGCTCGGCTTCGCTCGCGGGTTCACGAAGGAGGAGGTGTCGAAGTTCGCTTCGGACAGCCTGCCTCCGATTGCGGGCATCGTGCTCATCATCGGGGGCGGCGGCGCGTTTAAGCAGGTGCTGATCGACAGCGGCGTCGGCCAGGCGATTGCGGATCTGGCGACCAGCGCGAACGTGAACGTCATTCTGTTCGCCTGGCTTGTCGCCGCGCTGATTCGGGTCGCGACCGGTTCGGCGACGGTGGCGATGACGACCTCGGCCGGCATCGTCGCGCCGGTGCTTGCCATGACGCCGGGAGCGAACGTCGAACTCGTCGTGCTGGCTACCGGCGCAGGCTCGCTGGTGCTGTCGCACGTCAACGACGCCGGCTTCTGGATGGTGAAGGAGTTCTTCAACATGAGCGTTCCGCAGACGCTCAAGTCGTGGACCGTCATGGAGACGATTCTGTCGGTCGCCGGGCTGATCCTGATTATGCTTGTAAGCGCATTGGTCTAACCGATAGACGGGGGAGGAAAAAAAAGGATGAGCAGCGTCAAAAGGTACCGAATCGGAATCGACATGGGGACCACAAGCACGAAGGCGGTTGTCTTCGACGAGGAGGGACGGGTCGTCTCGACGGCGAATGCGGGCTATCCGCTCTATACGCCAACGCCTTCCATCGCCGAACAGGACCCGGAGGAGATCTTCGCGGCGGTCGTTGCGGCCGTCGGCACGGCGGTGAAGGAAGCGGGGCTGGCGCCGGGAGACGTTCAGTTCGTCTCCTGCAGCTCGGCCATGCACAGCGTGATTCCGGTGGATGGGGCGGATCGGCCGCTGATGCGCGGCATCACATGGGCGGACAATCGCAGCGCGGAGTGGGCGAAGCGGCTGCGGACCGAGATGGACGGCATCTCCGTCTATCGCCGCACGGGAACGCCGATCCATCCGATGTCGCCGATCACGAAGCTGATGTGGCTCCGGCAGGAGCATCCCGAGCTGTTTGCCCGCGCGGCGAAGTTCGTCTCGATCAAAGAATACGTGCTGCATCGGCTGTTCGGCCGCTACGTTGTCGACTGGTCGATCGCGTCGGCCACCGGGCTGCTGAACCTGTCCCGCCTGGAATGGGACGAGGAGGCGCTCGCCATCGCGGGCATAACGCCGGACCGGCTGTCGGAGCTGGTGCCGACGACATTCGTCCTCGAAGGCATGACGAATACGAATGCGGCGGCCGGCATGGGCCTGTCCGCGTCCACGCCGTTCGTCGTCGGAGCGAGCGACGGCGTCCTGTCGAACCTCGGGCTGAACGCGATCGACCCCGGCGTCGTCGCCGTGACGATCGGCACAAGCGGCGCGATCCGCACGATGATCGACCGGCCCGCGACCGACCCGAAGGGGCGCTACTTCTGCTACGCGCTTACGGACAAGAAGTGGGCGATCGGAGGGCCGGTCAACAACGGCGGCGTTATTTTCCGCTGGGTGCGCGACGAATTCGCAGCCTCTGAGACCGAGACGGCCAACCGGCTCGGCATCAGCCCGTACGACGTGCTGACGCGGATCGCCGAGCGCGTTCGCCCCGGCTCGGACGGGCTGCTCTTCCTCCCGTACTTGACCGGAGAGCGGGCGCCGCTCTGGAATCCGGATGCGAGGGGCTCCTTCTTCGGGCTCACCCTGCATCATCGGAAGGAGCACATGATCCGCTCCGTGCTGGAAGGCGTCGTGTACAACCTGTACACGGTTATGCTCGCCATGCAGGAGACGATCGGCGAACCGAAGCGCATTCTCGCCACGGGCGGATTCGCCCGCTCGCCGCTGTGGCGGCAGATGATGGCGGATATTTTCGACCAGGAGGTCGTCGTTCCGGAGAGCTACGAGAGCTCCTGCCTCGGCGCCGTCATTCTCGGCCTTGCCGCCTTCGGGGATGCGAACGCCTTCTCGCGCGTCGGCGCGATGGTTGGCGCGACGCACGCCCACAGCCCGAACCCGGAGGCGTCCGCGACGTACCGGGAGCTTCTGCCGCTCTTCGTGCGCCTCTCCCGCAAGCTGGAGGAGGAGTATGCGGACATCGCGAAGTTCCAGCAGAAGCTGTTCGTTCGGGAGGACACTTGAATCATAGAGGCGAGAGGAGGACATTCCCGTGGATCACACCATTCGGGTTCTCGTGGTCGAGGACGATGACGATATCAACCGGCTGCTGTGCGGCGTGCTGGCAAGAAGCGGCTACGCTCCGCAGCCCGCTTACTCCGGGACCGAGGCGCTGTTGTACCTCGAGCGCGAGATGTGGGGGCTTGTGCTGCTCGACCTGATGCTGCCCGGATTGCGCGGGGATGAGCTGCTATCCGTCATCTCCGCGAAGGGCGACACGCCCGTCATCGTCATTACCGCGGAGAACGAGCGCGAGACGCGGATCGGCTCGCTCAAGAAGGGAGCGGACGATTACATAACGAAGCCGTTCGACCTCGAGGAGGTGTCGGCCCGCATCGAATCGCTGCTCCGGCGGTTCCGCCGGCTGCCTGCCGCAGCGTCGCCGAAGCTGCTCCGCCACAAGGACCTCGTCGTCGATCCCGAGGCGAAGTCGGTCCGCGCGGCCGGCCGGGAGCTGGTCTTGACCGCCCGCGAGTACGACATTCTGGAGCTGCTGCTCTCGCAGCCGAAGAAGCTGTTCACGAAGGCGAACGTGTTCGAGAGCGTCTGGGGAGAACCGTTCCTCGGCGGGGAAGAGAACGCGATCAACGTGCACATGAGCAATCTGAGAAGCAAGCTGGCGAAGGCGAACCCGAACGAAGAATATATCGAGACCATCTGGGGGATGGGCTACCGGCTCAAAACTTAAGATTTTCTTATGATATGGCTTTAGCTTCCCTTATGGAACGGTCTGTACAATCGAGCTTATCGAACCGGATAAGGGAGGACAGAGCGCAACCATGAACGAATACGTGCTGCGAACGCATCGGTTGGTCAAGGCCTACAAGAACCAGCTTGCGCTGGACGACGTCAATCTGAACATCCGCCAAGGCTCCATCTACGGATTCATCGGCCAGAACGGGGCGGGCAAGTCGACCCTGATGAAGCTTGTCACGGGAATGGCGTTCCCCACGTCGGGAACGATCGAGCTGTTCGGGGAGAGCGGGGATAAGGAGCTTGTGCGTGCGAGGCGCCGGATGGGCGTCGCCATCGAGAATCCCGCCCTCTTCCCGCAGCTTACGGCCAAGGAGAACCTGGAGATCCATCGGCTGCAGCGGGGCATTCCGGGGAAAGAATGCATCCGCCGCGTTCTCGAGCTGGTCGGACTGGAAGGCACGGGCAGGAAGACGGCGCGGAACTTCTCGCTCGGGATGAAGCAGCGGCTGGCGCTGGCGGTCGCTCTACTGGGGGACCCGGAATTCCTCGTGCTCGACGAGCCGACGAACGGGCTCGACCCGGTCGGCGTCGTCGAGATGCGGGAGCTGCTGCAGAAGCTGAACCGGGAGACCGGCATCACGATTCTGATCTCCAGCCACATTCTCAGCGAGCTGCATCTGCTGGCAAGCCATTATGGCATCATTCACCGGGGACGCCTGCTGGAGGAGCTTACGCTGGACGAGCTTCAGAAGCAGTGCCGTCAATACATCCATATCAAGGTCGACTCGCCGGAGCTGGCGGCCTCCGTATTGGAGCAAGAGCTGGCGACAACCAAATTCGAGGTGCTTGCGGACGGGACGATTCAATTGTTCGAGCATCTGGGGCGACCGTCCCGCGTATCGGGAGCGCTCGCGGCAGCCGGGCTTGCGATCGAGCAGTTCATGCCGATGGGGGAAGCTCTCGAGAGCTACTTCGCGAAGCGGATCGGAGGCGGGGCGCATGAATAACCTGATTCGGGCGGAGGGGTACAAGCTGCTCAGGAACCGCACGTTCTGGCTGCTTCTGCTTGTTCTGGCGGCGGCCGCTGTCGTCAACGTCCTGCTCGCCCGCTTCGACGACCCGAACGACGGCGGCGCTATTGACGCATTGTCGGGCATCGATGCTTGGACGTCGTCCCTGGCGGCCAATCCATACATTATCAAGATCGGCTTCGGCATCCTTGCCGGCTTCTTCCTCTCGAGCGAATACGCGAACGGAACGATGAAGCGCTCGGTGTCCGCCGGCTTCCCCCGCAGCCGGATTATTGCGGCCAAGCTGACGGTTTTCTCGCTTGGGGCTATGGGAGCCGCGCTTGTATATCCCCTCGTCAACCTGGTTCTCGGTTCGCTGGTTCTTGGCTTCGGCGAGCTGCCGGGCGGCTCGGAGGCGGAATACATCGTTCGCACGCTCGGGATGACTCTGCTTGTCGCTGCTGCTTTTGCGGCGGTTACCGGGTGGTTCGCCATCCTTCTGAACGACAGCGGCAAGACGATCGGCTTCTCGTTCGTATTCTTCTTCTTCATCGACGGCGTTATCCTCATGGCGAGCAAGTATGCTCCCGCGCTCGAGACCGTATACGATTACAGCATTCTGCGAGTCATCCTCGATCTCGCGAACGAGTCGGTCAGCCGGGGAGACCTTCTTGTCGATATCGCGATTTGCCTCCTCACTTGGGTGGCGTTTGTAGGGCTTGGCATTGTGGTTTTCCGGCGTAAGGAGATCAAGTAGAGGAGGAGGTGTCGGCCGTGTGGCCTGAGCTGGTCGGAACGGCGGCAAGCATCGCGACGGCCGTCGCCTTTTATCGAATCCACCGTTGGAAAAGACAGCTAAGCGAGCTCACGAGACAGTTGCGGCGTTATAACCGGAGCGAGTCCGGCCAGAAGCTTGTCCTGGACTGGCACGATGCGGCGCTGGAGGAATTGGCCGAGGAGATCAACCGGCATACGGCGCTCATCGAGCGGGCGCAAGCCGAGCAGAGGCGTTCCGAGACCGAGCTGAGGCAAGCCGTCGCCAACGTCTCGCACGACCTGAGAACGCCGCTTACCTCGATCTCCGGCTATATCCAGGTGCTGGAGCAAGAGGGACTGACCGACGCAGAGCGGAAGGACGCGATCTCCGTTATTCGGCATCGCACAGCGAGGCTGAAGGCGCTGCTGGACGACTTCTTCGAGCTGTCGGTGCTCGACTCGCCGGACTACCGGCTGAACCTCGGCGCAGTAGCCCTGGGGCGCCTGATCCCGGAGATTCTGCTCGGCTTCTACGACCGGCTCAGCGAGAGGCGGCTTCAGCCGGACCTCCGGCTCGAGGACGCGCCGCTGCCCGCAACCGCGGACGAAGCGGCCGTTCGCCGCGTCGTGGAGAACCTCATGCTGAACACGCTGCGCCACGCGCAAGGAGCGATTCGCATCGAGCTGCGGAGACGGGACAACGACGCCGTCCTGGAGCTTCGCAACGACGCTCCGCATCTGCGCGGGCACGATCCGGAGCTGCTGTTCAACCGCTTCTACATGGCCGACCGGTCCCGCTCCGCCGTGCGCAGCGGCGAGCCGGGAGGCGGGACCGGCCTTGGCCTGTCGATCGCGCGAGGCCTGATGGAGAAGATGGGCGGCTCGCTGCGCGCGGAGCTGGAAGGCGACTCGCTGCTCCTGACATGCCGCTGGCGCTTGGCGGGGCAAGGGAGCAATTAACCCCGGCCCTATGGCAGCCGAATTTATATGAATTTTCACATTCATCGGCTTCGAATAGAGGCAATCGCGGCGTTTTATGTGGTTTTTAGCATACATCCAGCAACTCGGGCCGGAATTTGCTCCACGAATGTGATTCTTCACATAGAATCGCCCAAACTCCCCGTTATCGCGCCGCACCAATGTGAATTTTCATACAAAACTGCCAAAAGTCATGCTGAAGACCATCAGCAACACGGTTGTCGAGTACGCAGAAGTAAAGAAGCCCTCCCCAAGCGAGCAATCGCGGGGGAAGGCTTCTTTATTACGTTTTGCTTATTCCGCATTCGCCTCCATTACTCCCCGGCCGAGCTGGCGAGCCGGATGGCGGACTGAGCGGGAACGCCCAGGTATGCGTTCAGCATCCATACGTGCTTCTCCAGGCCGGCTGCGATATCCTGCAGCAAGTCGGCGCTCGTGATGTCGCCGAGCGATTCCGCATACGACTGCCCGACGCGCAGCTCTTCGATCAGCAAGCTGAAGTCGTTCGCAATCGCGGCCACCATCTGCTCGGAGCTCTCCTTGCCGCCGCTCTCTTGCACCGAAGCGTTCCTAAGCGTCTCGGCCAGTGACAGGACGGCATTGTCGCCGAGGGCGAGCAGGCGCTCGGCCAGCTCGTCAATGTGGCCGGCGGCTTCGCCGTACAGTTCCTCGAATTTCGCATGAAGGGTGAAGAACTGCGGCCCCCGAACATGCCAGTGGTACGTTCTCAGCTTCATCTCGATGACGATCCAGTTGGCCAGTTGCTTTGTCAGTATGTTTTTCATCGCGCTCATGTGCAATTCCTCCTATGATTTAAATTTAAACTTAGTTTAAATATGTATATAATATAACACGCCATCGCGAGACCATCATGAAGATTGGATGAAGATATTCGGAGGCGGGCGACTCTGCTACAATAGAAGTGCTTAATGGAGGCGGAGGTACAAGACGGATGAAAACATTCAATAAGTTCTATATCGAGATCACGAGCGTATGCAATTTGGCATGCAGCTTCTGTCCGGAGACGAAGCGCCAGGCGCAATTCCTGCAGCCGGAACGGTTCCGGCATATTCTGGACGAGATCAAGCCGCACACGAACTCCATCTACCTGCACGTCAAGGGGGAGCCGCTTCTGCATCCGAAGCTGGGCGAACTGCTCGACATCGCCGCGGAGAAGGGCTTCAAGGTGAACATCACGTCCAACGGAACGCTTCTTCATAAGAATAGAGAGAAGCTGCTGGGCAAGCCGGCGCTTCGGCAGATGAACTTCTCCTTGCACAGCTTCGACGGGCATGAAGGGTCGACGGATAAGGAAGGCTACGTGAGCAAGGTGCTCGGGTTCGCGAAGGAAGCGGCGCGGGACTACGGCGTTCTGATCTCTCTAAGATTATGGAACCTGACCGAGCATAATGCCACGAACTTGGCCAGGCAGCGCAACCGCGACATTCTCGAGATGATCGAACGGGAATTCGAGCTCGCCTTCCGGATCGAAGAGGAGTTCCAGAGAGGCAAGGGAATCAAGCTTGCTGACAAAATCTACTTGAATCAAGATCACGAATTCAAGTGGCCGAAGCTGTCGGAAGAGGAGGATCTCGGGCGCGGCTTCTGCCATGGGCTGCGGAACCAGGCAGGCGTACTCGTGGACGGAACGGTTGTGCCGTGCTGTCTCGATGGGGAAGGCGTCATCAACCTCGGCAACATTTACAAGCAGCCCTTCTCGGAGATTGTCGAAGGGGAGCGGGCGAACCGGATGTACGACGGCTTCTCGCGCCGCGAGGTCGTCGAGGAGCTGTGTCGCAAGTGCGGGTACCGGCAGCGTTTTAACCTGGCTTGACATAAACTTAAATTCAATATAAAATTAAACTTAATTTAAGTATTGGATGGCTGTTTCGAACCGGGGAAGGAGGATGCTTGATGTCTCGCTACGGATTAACGACGCCGCGCAAGATCGTACTGGATATCGTCTCGGAAGCGCACGATCATCCGACGGCTGCGGATGTCATCGACCGATTGAAGGCTCAGGGACATTCCGTCGCCTATGCGACCGTGTACAATTCGCTGCGCTATTTGACGGAGAAGGGCATGATTCGCGAGCTGAAGCTGGAAGGGGACGCGAGCCGCTACGATGCGCGCACCGAAGATCACCAGCACATCGTCTGCACGGAATGCGGCCGAGTCGACGAGGTTATGACCAAGACGCCGCAGGACTGGCTGGATCTTATCGCGGAAGAAACCGGTTATCTGATCGTCGAAGAACAATTGCTGTTCAAGGGGGTGTGTCCATCATGCAGAGCGTCCGGCCGAACGAGAGCGTAAGCGATGCCGTCGTCGCAGGATTAGAGGGAGCCTTCTGCACGACGACGAGGCGAATCGCCGTGATCAGCGCATTTCCCGCAGCGCTGAAGCAGCTTGTCGCTGAACTGATGACCCGTTGTTACGACGTGCTCGTGTTCCATCACGCCCAGGACCCGGTCCTTCCGCTGCTGGACAACGACCTCGTCATCGTGGACCGTACGACGATCCAAGACGAGAGCGCCCCTTCCTTCATGAACGAATCAACGGGCGTGCTCTACCTCGTCCGCCAGACGGACAGCGGAACCTCCGGCAGCGGAAGAAGCCTTGTATGGCCTGGGCCCGTCCAGGAAGCGGTTCGCGTGATCGCAGAGATCACAAGCGAGAAGCAGACCGTCTCCTCCGGCGAAGGCGACCCCGTCTTCGGCATTGCCGCCCAGGCCGAGCAGATGCTTCGCTTCAAGGATCTTCTCATCGACCTGAAGCGGATGCAGACATACGCCAGCGGAGTCAAGATCGACCTGACCAAGACGGAGTTCGACCTGCTTCGCCTGCTGATCTCGGCCGGCGGTGTGCTGTCCCGCCAAGCGATCATGGAAGCCCTCTGGGGAACCGACTACTTCGGCGGCAGCAATTCGATCGACGTCCATATCAAGAGTCTTCGCCAGAAGCTGGGCGATAATCCGAAGCATCCGCAATACATCGCAACCGTTCGCGGCTTCGGCTACCGGATCGCCCTCGACTGACGGACTCGGCTCGCCCGTTTCCGCGACCGCTAGCCACCGTAATCTCGTACCTCGTATTCTTCTTGCCTTTCTCTTCGTCCTGCCCTCAGACAGCCTCCTATGCTGTTCGAGGGCAGGACTTTTTGTTCGCTGCCATCCTGTTGTTCGTTGCCATCCTATCGGGTCGGTCACTGAATATATGGAAATATATGTATTATTATCGATATACTCGCTCAGCGCGCTGTTACCCTTTTTCCCAAAGGGTGCCTTATCCCCTCCGTTCAGGTTGCGGGCTATTCAGCTCGCGGGCGGCGGCGGAGGTTGCAAGTCACATGCTTAGCAGGTTGCAGGTCCGGCGCTTAGCAGGTAGCAGTGCAGGCTGTACACAGAGGTTGCAGCTCGCATCTTGGCAGTGACAGTCGCAGGCTGTGTGCAGAAGTTGCAGCTCGCGTCCTTGGTAGATGACAGTTGCAGGCTACGTGTAGAGGTTAAAACTTGCGTGCTTAGCCGGTGACAGTTGCAGGCTGTGTGCAGAAGTTGCGGGTCGTGTGCTTGGCAGGTGGCAGTTACAGGCTGCATGCTAAGGTAATGGCTATGAAGCTATGGTTACGGAGTGCTCACATTGGCTCCAAGGCGCGCGTCTGGATGGAGGGCTATGGTTGAGATACCAGTTCAAGTTCAAAGTGGCGCTGTACGCTCTCGCTCAAACAGTCATCCTGCTAAACCGCGGTATACAGCCGAAGCCACTTGCCCCTCCACTTCGCCTTGCTCTCGAACTTGTGCCACGGAGGCAGGAGGACTGGTCGGTCCTTCGTGAGCTCGGGATAGGTGATCGCAGGAGTGGTAGCGCTCAGGCGAAGAACGGAGCCAAGCGACAGGCCGGCAACAAGGAAGTCCGCCGCATGATTGGCGCGATAGCCGTACTCGTTCAAGTAAGCTTGAAGGTGCTTGGGACGAATACCGCAGAACGTATCGTTCAGCCAACGCTCAACATGGCGTCGGTGGTCCCGAAGAGCGGGGTGCTTCCGGTTGGCGACAGGCGGAATAATCGTCGCGGGGCTTCCGTCCGTGCAAGCCGACCGGAACGCTTCGATGCCGGCTCGGATGATCCGCCTGAAGAACCCCTCCTCGACATGGTCCGGCGACGGCTGCCAGAAACGAATGAACTCGGGCTGCTGCTGCTCGTCCAACGACGCGGCAAGGAGCAAGGGCTGGCGTGCATCGAGATAGATGGCAGGGCCGTAATCGGCGTGTTCAATATGGATGTTGCCGCTCAGAATGCGGCTCTCGATCTCCAAGGACAGGGCGTGCCGGATTTTGTGAGCGATGAGCCAGGCTGTTTTATAGGTAACCCCGAGGATGTCGCGCAGCTCTGTCGCCGCAATGCCGGAAGGCTGCGAGAGCAGATAGATGGCTTGGAACCAGCGGGGGAGGGAAGTGGAACTTCCTTCCATGACGGTCCCCGAGATCAGGGATGTCTGACGGCGGCAAGAGGCGCATTCGAACAGGGGGAGCCTGCGGGTCCGAATAAGGAAGTAACGGGCTTGGCCGCAGCAAGGGCAACGGAAGCCATCGGGCCAGCGCGCGTCGAACAAAGCCGAGATGCAGGCTTGATTGGAAGCGAAGCGTTCCTTGAACTGTTCGAAAGCGATCGGATCGTCGATCATGAGAGGATCACCGCCAGGAGAGGGAATGTGCTTCCATAATACCAAACAAACGTTCTCGTTACAATCATTTTGTGGGAAAAACCATCCACTTCAATCTGGACACGACCGGATCGCCTAGTAAACAGCGCCCCCTGAACGAAGGGGATAAGACACTGTCAGGAGAAAAGCAGGAACTGAGCAACGGGGATAAGACACTGTTTGTAGAGGGGGAGGGACTGAACGGAGGGGATAAGGCACCCTTTTTGGAAAAAGGGAAGTGCTCTTTCTATGGGTTGATAATATACAATTAAAGGAAAATAATTAATAATTTAGAATTCTTTGAGCGGGTTGGTTCCTCGGATTGCTCCAAGTGAGGCAAGAGATCGAGAAAGCCAGGCGAAAGTGGGGGAGGGGCAGAAAGAGGAGGAGGGCCAGAGGCAGGCAGAAAGAGACAGACAGAGTCAGAGAGAGTCAGGGAAACAAAGACAGACAGTGACAGACAGTGACAGACAGTGACAGAGAGAGATAGAGAGAGCGCAAGAGAGAGACAACCAGAGAGACAAACAGAGTGAACAAGAGAGAGGAACAAACAGACAGGCAGAGAGAGCAAGAGAGAGACAAACAGACAGAGAAAGAGAGCGAAAAAGAGAGACAAACAGACAGAAAGAAAGAGAAAGAGAAAGACAGGCAGGCAGAGAGAAAGACAGAAAGACAGAAAGACAGAGACAGGGAGACAGAAAGAGGATGTGAGAGCTGGAGAGAGTTTTGGTACTTTTAAAGGAGGCTGAGGCGAGTCGGCAAGAAGGCGGCGGGGTAAGAGTAGGTAATTTCAGTGTTTGGGCGAATGGAGGTATAAAAACCGTTGTACGGGACATAACCATTCGTATGTGAACGGTTACATAGCTCGCAGGGCGAGTCAGTACCCTGAAGGAACGAGGGGGAAGCGTTCATGAAGACGAATCCATTGGCCAAGGGATGTCTGTGGGGACTGGTTATCAGCAGTTTATTCTGGCTGGCGCTCGCGTTCATGCTCATTCGGATAGGGTAAGGCTTGACTTGGACGATCCGAAAGGACTATATTAATTCGGTGTCTCTTAGTCTTCCAGAACCAAATGAAGGGAATGCGATTGCGAATTGTCAGGTAACGAAGAACAGAAGCCGAAGCTTAATCTCGTCAAGATTCTCAAATGCAAGAACAGCGATTGCAAGGCATGGGTTCGCGAGGAGCTCGCAACTCCGGGCCAGGTGTGCCCGATGTGCCAGGGGCCGATGCTGCGTACGATGAAGCATCTTCCCGCCCTTCAGAAGAAGTTCAAGTCCTCGTCGCGATAAGGCGGCGGGCGATCCCCCATTGAATCGAGAGCCTCCCATGCGGAGGCGGGCTGTCCGCCGGGCCGAGTGCCGTCCGGGATCGGGCAGCCTTTTTAATTGGGGATATATCAGAGAGGATAGAAGTGGTATTCTTAGGGAAGGAAGCTCGGAGCGGAAGGAGAATGACAACGATGAGACGAGAGCTCTGGATTGGCGGAAAATGGCTGCAGGCAAGCGAGTACACGGCGCTGACGTCCCCTTATGGCGGTGGGGTTATTGCCGAAGTGGCCCAGGCGGGGGAGGCGGAGACGGGGCTTGCGATCGATGCGGCCGAGCTGGCGGCGCCGATCATGGCGAGAATGCCCGCGCACGAGCGTTCCGCGATTCTGGAGCGGGTTGTTCGGCTGATGGAGAGCCGCAAGGAAGAGCTGGCCGGGCTGCTCGTCCGCGAAGCGGCCAAGCCGATCCGGACGGCGCGCGGGGAGCTCGCGAGGACGATCCAGACATATCGGTTCGCGGCGATGGAGGCTACGCGCATTCACGGCGAGACGATTCCGATGGACGCCGCTCCCGGAGGAGAAGGCAGGGTGGCGTACACGGTGCGCAAGCCGCTCGGCGTCGTCGGCGCGATCACGCCGTTTAACTTCCCCTTTAACCTCGTGGCCCACAAGGTGGGACCGGCGATAGCGGCGGGCAACACGGTCGTGCTGAAGCCCGCCGGGCAGACGCCGCTGTCCGCGCTGGCGCTCGGCGAGCTGTTCGCCGAGGCGGGCTTGCCGGACGGAGCGCTCAACATTGTGACCGGCCGCGGCTCGGTCGTCGGGGAAGCGCTTGTCCGGGACGAACGCGTGAAGGCGATCACGTTCACCGGCAGCCCCGAGGTCGGCATCGCGCTGCGGGCCAAGGCGGGGCTGAAGCGGGTGACGCTGGAGCTGGGCTCGAACTCCGCGCTGATTGTGGACGAGAGCGCGGAGCTGACGGACGAGCTGATCGACCGCTGCGTGCTGGGCGCGTTCTCGTTCGGCGGCCAGGTGTGCATCTCGATTCAGCGCATCTACGTCCATCGCTTGCGGACGGACGAGTTCCTGGGCAAGTTCGCGGAGGCGGCGCTGCGGCTGAAGACGGGAGATCCGGCGCTGGACGACACGGACGTCTCGGCGCTGATTCATCCGCGGGAAGCGCAGCGGATCGACGCTTGGGTCCGGGCGGCCGAGAAGCGGGGAGCGCGGATCGTCGCCGGCGGCCGGCTGTTGCCGGACGGCGTCTACGCGCCGACTATCGTAACCGGCGTGCCCGAGGACGAGCCGCTCTCCTGCCGGGAAGCGTTCGGTCCGGTCGTCTGCGTGGAGTCGGTCGATTCGATCGACGAGGCGATCGCTCGCGTCAACCGTTCGCGCTACGGGCTGCAGGCCGGCATCTACACGAAGGATATCCACGCGGCGATGCGGGCGGCCGACCGGCTTGAGGTCGGGGGCGTTATGATTAATGATTTTCCAACATTCCGGGTGGATCACATGCCGTACGGCGGCGTGAAGGAGAGCGGCATCGGCAGGGAAGGCATTAAGTACGCGATCGAAGAGCTGACGGAGCTGAAGCTCGTATCGATCCGAATCTGACGACCGGGCGGGGAGAGGAACGGGATGAGCGAGATCGCAGAGATCGTTCGCAAGCAGAAAAGGTGGTTCGCAGGCGGGGCGACGCGGGGGACGGAGCTTCGGCTCCGGAAGCTGAACGAGCTGCTTGGCGCGATCAAGGCGCGGGAGAAGCAGGTGATGGAGGCGCTGAGCCAAGATCTCGGGAAGTCCGAGAGAGAGGCGTACATGAGCGAGATCGGCATCGTCTACGAGGAGATCCGCTTCATTCGCAAGCGGCTGCGCAAGTGGGCGAAGCCGCGGAAGGTCAAGACGGCGCTGACGCATGTCGGCTCCGGCGGCTACATCGTCAGCGAGCCTTACGGAACGGCGCTGATCATCGCTCCGTTCAACTACCCGTTCCAGCTCGCGATCTCTCCGCTCGTCGGCGCGATTGCGGCGGGCAATACGGTCGTGCTGAAGCCGTCGGAGCTGACGCCCCGCGTGGAGGAGGTGCTGCGCGAGATCGTGTCGGCCGTCTTCCCGCCCGAACATGCGGTTACGGTGCACGGAGGCGCGGAGACGAGCCGGGAGCTGCTCGAGCAGCCGTTCGACTACATCTTCTTCACGGGGAGTGTGCCGGTCGGCAAGGTCGTCATGGAAGCGGCCGCGAAGCAGCTTATTCCGGTGACGCTGGAGCTCGGCGGGAAGAGCCCCTGCATCGTTCATCGCGACGCGGACCCGAAGCTGGCGGCGAGGCGCATCGCCTTCGGCAAGTTCATGAACGCCGGGCAGACGTGCATCGCCCCTGACTATATTTACGTTCACCGCGACGTAAAGGCAAGGCTGCTGGAGGAGCTGGACGGCGCGATCAAGGCGTTCTACGGCCCGGAGCCGATCCGCAGCCCGGAGCTGGGGCGGATCGTGAACGAGCGGCACTACAGGCGGCTGGTCGGCTTGCTCGAAGGAACGGAAGCGGTTATCGGCGGCGAGCGGGACCCGGAGACGCTGAAGATCGCGCCGACGGTTGTCTCTGTTGCCGATTGGGGGCAGCCGGTTATGGGCGAGGAGATTTTCGGCCCGGTGCTTCCCGTGCTCGAGTACGAGAGCCTGGACGAGGTCGTCGCCCAGGTGAACGCACGGCCGAAGCCGCTGGCGCTCTACCTGTTCACGCGGGAGAAGCTGACGGAGAAGCGGGTGCTGGAGACGATTCCGTTCGGAGGCGGCTGCGTCAACGATACGCTGATGCACATCGCGACGCCGTACCTGCCGTTCGGCGGAGTTGGCGCCAGCGGCATCGGAAGCTATCACGGGCTCTACAGCTTCAAGACGTTCACCCATGAGAAAAGCGTGCTGAAGCAGACAGTCCGCTTCGACTTCTCATTCCGGTATCCGTCGGCGAAGAACGGCCTCGCGATATTGCGCAAGCTGTTCCGCTGAGCGGGACGCGAAGGGGAATACGAACGAGGCGAAGCGGAAGACGAACGGAAGATGAATGGAATGTGAACGGGTTCATTGAACCGACGCGGTTTTTGTAATATGATAGTCTCTCGAGGGTATGTATCGGCTTGAACGGAGGGGCATGACGTCATGCGTGAGGTTGCCATTGATTTGCAGAAGGATTGGCTGGATACCGTGCGGGAGATTTATCGGGGCTCGGGCATGCCGTTCGCTCCGGACACGCCGGCGGAGGAGGTTGCGCTTACGTACTTCCTGAACGCGGCCGGGAACGAAGAGGATGCGCGGCGGATGCGCAGCGAGAACGAACAATGGCTGCAGGAGCTGGAGACGAGAATCCGGGACAATCTCGAATCCGTCATCATTCCGGACATTCGCGTCAGAACCGGCTATCAAGGAGAGCAGTTCCGGTTCCGCTGGGTGTATCAGGACGGCGAGCACATCGTCGAGGAGCTCTCGAACTACCGAATCTCGCTGAATCCGTAAGTGCGCAACAAGAAGAGAGGGGCTGCCGCGTTGCCGGGCAGCCCCTGTTCGCGCGCGGTTAGAAGGCGCGCTGCTTCCCGAGCGCCAGCAGGTTCAATAGGAAGAAGAGGGCGGAGAAGCCGAGCAGGATGGAGAGATCGGGCAAGACGCCCGCGAAGCTTGCGCTGCGCAGCATAACGCTCCTCAGCGCGTCCGCTCCGTAATAGAGCGGCATGACGTAGCTGAGCTTCTGCAGCCACGGGTTCATCGCGTCGAGATTAAACAGCCCGGAGAAGAACACCTGCGGCACGATGACGACCGGGATGAATTGAATGATCTGGAACTCGCTTCCGGCGAACGACGACAGCAGCGTGCCGAGTGTCAGGGCGACCAGGCTCAGCAGAAGGTTCGTCAGCAGCACAAGCCAGAAGGAACCGTCCATGTACAGCCCAAGCACATGAATCGAGTACGTGGCGATGAGCGTGGCCTGCAGGATCGCGAAGACGCCGAAGCCCGCGAGGTAGCCGGCCGCCACTTCGAAGCGGCGGATCGGCGTCGCCATCAGCCGCTCCAGCGTCCCCGTTGTCTGTTCCCGCAGGAAGGCGACGCCGGCGAGCAGGAAAACGAAGAAGAACGAGAAGAAGCCGACGAGAACCGGTCCGAACGAATCGAATGACGTGAGTGTGCCGTCCCCGTATTCGTAAGAGACGAGGAGCTGGGACGAGAAGGCGCTGCTCGTCGTAGCCTCGGCCGATTCGTCCGGCTGCATGGCCTGCTGCAGGAGCAGCAAGGCCGACTTCGCTTCCGCTGGGTCGCTGCCTTCGAGCCGCACGGCGATCCGATTGCCCTCCGTGAAGACGATCGCCGACAGCTTGCCTTCCTTAAGGTCCGCCTCCGCCTCGTCCTTGGACGAATAGGAGACGAGGTCCGCTCCGGCGGCCGTCAGCTTGGCGCCGAGAAACTCCGGAAGGCCGACCCCCGCCAGCTTCGGAGCGGTGCTCTGGCCGTTGAAGACGAAGTACATCAGCGTCAGAACGAGCAGCGGCGCCAGGAACAGCAAGGCAAGCGTTCGTCGGTCCTTGCCGAATTGGCGAAGAATGCGGAGAGCAAGCGCACGTATTCTCATGCTTCCGTCCCCCTTCCGAGAACGATGAACGCTTCTTCGATCGTGGCCGCGCCGGTGGCCGTGCGAAGCTCGTCGGGGCTGCCGATCGCGATCAGTCTGCCGTCGCGGATAAGCCCGATCCGGTCGCAGCGGTCGGCTTCGTCCATGACGTGTGTCGTCAGGACGATGGTGATTCCGCGGCCGCGCAGCGCGAGCAGCTCCGCCCAGATCGACTGGCGCAGCGCCGGATCGATGCCGACGGTAGGCTCGTCGAGCAGCAGCAGCTCCGGCTCGTGGAGCAGCGCGACGGCGAGCGAGAGCCGCCGCTTCATGCCGCCCGAATACGCGGAGACGGGCTTGCTGCGATGCTCGGTCAGGTCGACGAGCGCAAGGACGCTCTCGATCCGCTCCTGCCGCCTTGCTCCGGACAGCCCGTAGAGCGCTGCGAAGAATTCCAAATTCTGTGTGCCTGTCAGCTCGTTGTACAGGGCATCCGCCTGCGCCATATAGCCGACTTTCGCGAGAACTTGCCGGTTCGGCACCCGCTTCCCGAGCAGCGTCGCCTCTCCGGCGCTTGCAGCCTCGAGCCCGGTGATCAGCTTGATGAGCGTCGTCTTCCCCGAGCCGGACGGGCCGAGCAGTCCGAACAGCTCGCCGCGCTCGACGGTGAGGCTCAGGTCCTTCAAGATCGTCCGGCTTCCATAGCTTCTCGAGGCGCCCTTAAGATCAATAGCCGGAAGCTTAAGCCCGTTGACGGGCGCTTCATCGACCGCCGCGTTCGACGCTTGTCCCCGTTGCTGCTCGTTGTCCGCCACAGCCTCGCCCTCCCTTTTTTTTGTCGACTGGATATAAGTGAGTGATGGTCATGCCCCTATTATAGGTGACTTGGGAGAACGTGGATAGAGAGGGAGGCGGCGGCTTACGACGATTGGGTTCTGGCCATCAAGCGCCGCAGCTTCTCTTCGGTCGTCGTGCCCGGGTCGGGGGTGTACACGCTGCAGCGCAGGTCGGGACTTCCGTGGATCATCAGCGACGTCAGGTGGAACTGCATCTTGCCGGCCTTCGCGTGCCGGAACTCGATGACCATCTCGGGAGCCGAGCTGACCTTGCTCGCTTCCCACAAGCGGAGGAAGTCCGGGTCGAGCTCGCTCATCTCTTCCAGGAATGTCTCGTACCAGCCGTCTCCCACGTATTCCCCGTAGTAGGAGCGGAAGATGGCGAGGAACCCGCCGACGAACAGCTCCCAGTTGACGGCGAGCCGGCGGAATTCCTTCCGCTCGAACAGCAGCCGAATGAGGTTGCGGCGCTCCGGGGCGATCCGGTCGAAGTCGAGGAAAATATGCGATGCGGCTTCGTTCCACCCGACGATCTGGCAGCGGCGGTCGGAGACGATCGTCGGGCACGAGGCGAGCTCCTTCAGAATATGGCGCAGCGGCGCGTCGATGCGGGGCGGCTCCTGCGGCAGGGGGGCGGGCTCTCCGCTCTCCAGCGCCAGCGAGAACAAGTACTTGCGCTCGTCCTTCGTCAGCCGGAGCGCGCTCGCGATCGCATCGAGCACGGCCGAGGAAGCCTGGATGTCGCGGCCTTGCTCGAGCCAGGTGTACCAGGTCAGGCTGACGCCGGCGAGCTGGGCGACTTCCTCGCGCCGCAGGCCCGGCGTTCGGCGGCGGCCGCCCTCGGGGAAGCCGGCTTCGGACGGCCTGAGCTTCGCGCGCTGCGATTGCAGGAAGGCGGACAGCGCTTGAAGGCGGGCGGATCGGTTCATGGTCGTTCTCATGTTCGCATTCCTCTCCATTACCTTGAATCATCATAGTAGTTATTATACTAGGATAAACGACAACTTGTAATAGGATACTTGCTGTGTCATTCTAGTTCCATCGTCAGCTATTAAGAGGAGGTACTAAAACGATGGAACGAGTCGTCATCACGGGCATGGGTGCGATTACGCCGCTCGGCAACGATGCGGAGACGATGTGGGGGAAGATGGCGAGGGGCGAATCCGGCATTCGCGAGATCGATGTTTTCGATGCGAGTGCGTTCAAGACGCGAATCGCGGGAAGCGTGCGCGACTTCGACGCGGACGGCCGGTTCGGCAGGAAGGAAGCGCGAAGAATGGATCGCTTCACCCAGTTCGCGCTGGCGGCGGCCGAGCAGGCGTGGGACGATTCCGGCTTGGGGGCGGCCGCGGTGGACAAGGAGCGTCTGGCCGTCTATATCGGCTCCGGCACGGGCGGAATTCGGACGCTGCACGAGCAGGAAGGGGTGCTCCGGGAGAGAGGGCCGGACCGCGTCAGCCCGCTGCTCGTGCCGATGATGATCTCGAACATGGCGGCGGCAACGATCGGCATTCGCTTCGGGGCGATGGGGCCGTCGATGTCGCCGGTCACGGCCTGCTCGATTGGCAACACCGCGATCGGCGAGGCGTTCCGGCTGATCCGCCTCGGCCTCGCGGACGCGGCATTCGCCGGCGGGGCGGAGGCGGCGGTCGAGCCGATCTCGCTCGCGAGCTTCGGCAACGCGACATCGCTCTCGACCCGCAACGGGGAGCCGGCGCGGGCAAGCCGCCCGTTCGACGCGGACCGCGACGGCTTCGTCATGGGGGAGGGGGCGGGCGTTGTCGTGCTGGAGTCGCTGAGCCACGCGCGTCGGCGCGGCGCCCGCATTCATGCCGAGGTCATCGGTTATGGTGCCAGCTCGGACGCTTATCATATGGTGGCGACGCATCCGGAGGGCTACGGCGCTTACTTGGCGATGCGGGCCGCGCTGGCTGAAGCCGGTCTTGCGCCGGATGACGTCGACGTCATCAGCGCCCACGCGACGAGCACGCCGATCGGCGATCTGTCGGAGACGCTTGCGATCAAGCGGCTGTTCGGGGAGCGGGCCGGGCGGGTTCCGGTCACGGCGAACAAGTCGATGCTTGGCCATCTGCTCGGCGCGTCGGGCGGGGTGGAGGCGATCGCGCTCGTCAAGAGCTTGCAGGACGGGCTGATTCCGCCGACGATCAATTACGAGCGTCCCGATCCGGCATGCGACATCGACTGTGTCCCGAACGTCGCACGCAAGGCCGCGCTTCGCGTCGGCATGTCGAACTCGTTCGGCTTCGGCGGCCATAACGCGGTTATTCTGCTCCGGGCGGTGGTGCCGGAGGAGGAGTAATACCGGGGCGAAGGCGAGGGGGAGGTGGGGGCGTACCATTTGCTTTTTCGAAAAAGGGTGGCTTATCCCTGCCGATCAGGTTGAGGGTTTCCAATAATTGGGATACTGACGAGAGGGGATAAGGCACCCTTTGGCAAAAAGGGATAGTGGCCCCCATCGGCCCGCGCAGCAGCAGATACGGGGTGGGGGTACCCAAGTCGCTTCATCCGCCTACCGTCAGCTCCTGCCATGCATAGAAGTTTTTTGCCGATCACCGCCTCGTTCTCTTCCTTCCGAAGCCCTTCCGATGGTATGATAGGACTAAGGTAGGTGCTATGGATGACGACAACCCAAGATAACGGTCAAGAAAATCAAGAACGCCAAGAAGCGGAGAAAGCGATGGAACAGATGAAGGAGCTCGTGAAGGCGCTCCATCATAACGGCATCGTTGCGCTTCAATCGCAATTCGAAGGCTGCAAGGTGGACGGGCAGGTCACTCAGCACAATGTGTACGGGCCGATGTTCACGTTCCGCGTAACGAAGGAAGATGGGAACGCTTACGTGTGCGGGTTTTTCCTGCGCGAGCTGCTGAGCAACTTCCAGACGCGTCCGAATCCGGCGCTGTGGATGTCCTCCTTCTTCGTCGACCTGATGAAGTCGCCGGAGAGCGTGCTGCTCCCGAGGCCGCCGCAGAATGAGGACGAGGCGAAGAAGGTGATGGACGGCCACATTCTTCCGCATTGCTTCGGCACGATCAAGGAGGAATTCGGTCCGGACGAGATTTATTCCGGTCTCGATCTTCACCCCGAGCACGGTCCGGTGCTCGAAGCCGGCTTCCCGAAGTACAAGGACGGCAATAACGTCGTGGCGATGCCGCTCCATCTGCTGCTGGCGCACTTCCTGCTCAATCGCGATCCGGCCGATCTCATTCTGGACGGGCTGTACCGGATTCTGGAGGAGCAAGAGAAGGCGGCAGGCGAGACGGCGGATGCCAGCGAACAACCCCAAGCGTAATCGCAGCTCCATCGATAGGCTTTATAAGCAGCGGCGCCCGGAGAGCTTCTCCGAGCGCCGCTGCTGCTCGTTCCGGGCGACGAACGGCTGCGGCAGGGATGAACGGATAGGCGGGAATGACGGGAATGAATGGAAGGAGTTGGAGACACTACTAAGGGGATTCGAATGCACAGCTCTATAAGGAGAGAAAACAACATGGAACGATGGAAGCGAGCGGCGGCGGCACTCCTTCTCGGGGGAGCCGGCTTGTTCGCCCCGCTCGGCAGCGGGAATGGCGCCCAGGCGGCGGTCATCGACACGATGGCGCCTGCTCGCTCGCACACGCATACACACTCGCACACGCATACGCACGAGGGCGAGGATGAGGCGCCGGAGACGGAGGAGGAGAGGAGCAAGCTCGCCTCCTGGAGCTGGCCGGAAGGAGTGCCGAGCGCGGAGCGGCCCGCCAAGCTGGTCATTCGGCTTCGCGACAGGGATGGCACTCCGATCGACGGATTGGAGCTGAGCCACGAGAAGCTGATGCATCTCATCGTCGTCAGCAAGGACCTCGCGTCGTTCCAGCACCTGCATCCCGTTTATGAAGGGGGCGGCGAAGGGGGCGGCGAGTTCCGCATTCCCGTCGTGTTCCCGAGCGGCGGACGCTACAAGCTGTTCGCGGGCTTCAGGCCGACCGGCCTGAACGAATTGACGCGCACCGCCGAGATCGAGGTTCAAGGACCAAGCGCGAGCGGCGAGGCGCTGGCTCCGAGCGAATCGTTCTCCGCTTCCGCGAACGGGGTGGAGATCGCGCTGACTGCGGCGCACCTGATGGCCGGGATGCCGTCCTCGCTGACGTTCGCGTTCCGGGACGAGCAGACGGGCAAGCCCGTGCGCGATCTGGAGCCTTACCTGGGGGCGATCGGCCATGTTATCGCGATCAGCGAAGGCGCGCAGGAGATGCTGCACGTGCATCCCGTGAACGCGAGCGCGTCCGGCCCCCAGGCGGTATTCGCCGCGACGTTCCCGAAGGGCGGCCTGTACAAAATCTGGGGGCAATTCCAACGAGGCGGAGAGGGAATGACCGTGTCGTTCGTGCTACGGGTTCCTTCTCAGGAGGACGGCTGAGAGCAGATAGAGCAGGAGAACGGCCGCGAACAGGTTAAACAGGCCGGGAATCGCCGCAATCGCGAGATAGCCCCCGACCGGCAGCGACCAGACGAAGACGACGACGAGCAGCACCGGGGATTGCAGGATCGCGCCGATCAGGCCAAGGCAGGCGGGCAGAATCAGCATGAAGGTGACGACGGCGATCGTTCCGCTTCCGGGGCTGGCGTCGGAATAAGGATTCCACAGCAGCAACAATCCGCACAGCAGAAGGCAGCCGAGCGATGCGAGCCCTCCCGCTGCAACCGCGAAGTTTCTCATGCGCGAACCTCCTCGGGGGTTTTCTTTATTTTACCAGATAATGTGTATGGGAAAAACGCCCCTTCAGCCGCATCCGAAGCCATGCTCGGTCGGCGGGAGGGGCGAGGGAGCGGTGCGTCCGGATCGGGCGCCGGTCCTCGTGCGGGAATCAGCCGCAGGTCGGATAAGGAAGCACGTCGGCGATGTCCGTCAGCGGGTAGTGGAAGGTGGCGAACTGGGAGTGGTACAAGTACTGCAGCAGCGACAACTGGCCGTTCTGCACGTTGCACAGAATGCCGGATGCGCCCGTTCCGTTCCGGAAGGAGATGCCGACCGGCCTTCCCATGAAGTACGTTGCTTTCTGCTGTACGGTTACGCCGCTGCCGGACGGCTGCTGCTGCTGTTGCAGCGGCTGTTGCTGGCCTTGGTTCGCGAACGGCATGAGCATGGCGGGCAATCCCTCCTGTGAGATGGTCTGCGGTATTGTATGCACGGTGCCCCTTATATGGTTATTCGTCTATAGGGTATTCAAAAATAGGGTATTCCAAAAAAACGATTGCGCCGCTTCCGCGATTCATGATATATTCACTCAATTGCGAGGAGAAAGGTTGATTGTTCTTGAATCGTTATCCCTTCGTCTACGAGAAAAACAAGCCGTTCCTTCAGCAGGTCGGCGAATGGGTCGCCGATGTGTTCTACGACATCCTGCCGGAAGCCGGCTTCGAGATCCGCGACGAACAGATCTATATGGCGTACCAGTTGGAACGGGCGTTCGCCGACAAGGCGACGCTCTTCGCGGAGGCGGGCGTCGGCACCGGCAAGACGCTTGTCTATCTGCTGTATTCGGTCTGCTACGCCAGGTATGTCGGCAAGCCGGTCATTATCGCCTGCGCGGACGAGTCGCTGATCGAGCAGCTCGTCAAGCCGGAGGGCGATCTGGCGAAGATAGCGAAGCATCTTCAGCTCACGATCGACGCCAGGCTCGGCAAGTCGCCGGACAAGTACCTGTGCCTCAGGAAGCTGGACGAGGCCCGGGAGAAGGACGCCGAGGCGGAGCTGTTCGACAGCGTCAGCAGGGAGCTGCCGGACTTCGTCTACAAGTCTGCGGCGATGCAAGCGTTCCATGCATACGGCGATCGCAAGCAGTATCCGTATCTGAACGACGAGCAGTGGGAGCGGATCAATTGGGACCCGTTCCAGGACTGCTTCGTCTGCGACCGCCGCCACCGCTGCGGCCAGACGCTGTCGCGCGATCATTACCGCGGGTCTTCCGATCTGATCGTCTGCTCGCACGACTTCTATATGGAGCATGTCTGGACCTTCGAGAGCCGCAAGCGGGAAGGGCAGCTCCCGCTGCTTCCCGACCACAGCGCGGTCGTGTTCGACGAAGGCCATCTGCTGGAGACGGCGGCCCAGAAGGCGCTCACCTACCGGCTTAAGCATTCGGTCTTCGAGTCGCTCATCACCCGGCTTCTCGATGGCGAGATCCGCGAATCGCTTGCGCTCGCCATCGAGGATGCGCTGATGCGAAGCGATGCGCTGTTCCTGCTGCTCGAGCGGACAAGCAAGGCGGTCGCGGGCTCAAGCCGCAAGCGTGTCGAGGCCGGCGAGGAGCTGCTGCGCGAGATCGGGAAGCTTCGCTCCGCCCTGGATCTCGTCGAGGAGGAGCTTGTGTTCGAGAGCGAGCTGTATACGCTGAACGATTACCATCTGAAGATCGTCGAGGAGCATCTCGAGCTGATGCAGCGGGCGCTCGCCTTGTTCGGCCGGGGCGAGACGCCGATCTGCTGGGCGCAGGACAGCCCGGAAGGGCTTATGCTTGTCATTATGCCGCGGGCGGTCAAGGAGGTGCTGCGGGAGCGGGTGTTCTCGCAGCGGATGCCGGTCATCTTCTCCTCCGCGACGCTGTCGGTCCGCGGCTCGTTCGACTATCTGGCGGACAGCCTCGGCATCGATGCCGGCAAGTCGTTCAGCGTCGACTCCCCGTACGAGTATGCGGAGCGGATGGAGGCGTTCGCGCCCCTGCAAGGCGGCTTCGCGAATTCGGCGGAGAAGACGGGGGCGGCGCTGGCGCAGATCGGCCATACCGATGGCCGGGCGCTGCTGCTCTTCAACTCGCGGGAGGAGCTGAATCGCTTCAAGAAGGAGAGCGAGGAGCTGAGAGGCGCGGCCGATTACCCGTTCCTGTTCGAAGGGGACCGGGAGATCTCGGGCCTCATCTCGGACTTCCAGAACGAAGAGAGAACCGTTCTCGCGGCCGTGACGCTCTGGGAGGGCTTGGACATTCCGGGCCCCTCTCTGTCGAACGTGATCGTCTGGTCGCTGCCATGGCCCCCGCAGGACCCGGTCTTCGAAGCGAGAAGGAACGCCTCCGCGAACCCGTACGAGGAAGTGGAACTGCCGTATATGCTGCTCAGGCTGCGCCAGGGGATCGGCCGGTTGATCCGGACCCGCGAGGATCGCGGGCGAGTCGCGATTCTCGACGAGGGGCTGGCGGCCTCCGCGGAATTGCGGGAGATCGTGCAGGGGCTGCTGCCGGAGGGAGTCGTTCTCGAAGCGCTGCAGCGCCGCTAAGGCATCGCTGACGCGCCGATTTGTTCTTGGGGCCGTCATCCCCTACAATAGAAGAGATTGGCATGGCGGCAACAGCCCGTTAAACAGCAACGATCGGAGAGATACGATGAATCCATTCCCGGTTACGCAACTCAAGCAGTTCCGAGACGAGATTACTCGCTTTATGATGCTTTATAAATTCGCGCTTGCCGAGCTTGAGACCAAGGTGGAGATTCTGCAGGAAGAGTTCCAACTGCTTCACGATTACAATCCTATCGAGCATACGAAGTCGCGGCTCAAGTCGCCGGAGAGCATCCTGAACAAGATCCGGAGGAAGAACTGCCCATTCAGCCTGTCGGAGATCCGGAGCAGCATCAAGGATATCGCGGGCCTGCGAATTACTTGCTCGTTCATTGCGGATATATATCGAATTCGCGATATGCTGCTCTCGCAGCGAGACTTGACGCTTATCGAAGAGAAGGATTATATCGAGCGTCCGAAGGGCAACGGCTACCGGAGCCTGCATCTGCTCGTCGACGTTCCGGTGTTCATGTCGGACCGCGAGGAGCAGGTGTGCGTCGAGATTCAGATTCGCACGATTGCGATGGACTTCTGGGCCAGCCTCGAGCACAAAATCTATTATAAATACGACGAGACGGTGCCGAGCCGGCTGACGGAAGAGCTTAAGGAGGCGGCCGAGGCGGCGTTCCAGCTCGACAAGAAGATGGAGCGGCTGCAGAACGAGATCGGCCAGATCAAGTCGGAACGGGAGGACGAGCTTCAGGCGAAGCTGGGACAGCTTCTCGGACAAGCCGGCCCGCTCCAGATTCCGCCCGATCTGCTGAAGCTGTTCGCCGGCAGCGAATAAGGATAGAACGGGCGGAATTGGGCAACACTGGTAGCTTATCGGAATATCGCCATCTCGCGTCGGCGGGGCACCGCGAGGCCGAGAGGGTGAAGGAGGCCGGTGTTGGAAGCTTACGAGAAAATCAAGCAAGGAGAGAGAGGCGCCCTGCTCAGCATCGGGGTGTACATCGTTCTCGCCTGCATGAAGCTGTGGATCGGGTTCGCCTACCATTCGGAAGCGCTCCGTGCGGACGGCCTGAACAATTCGACCGACATCGTTGCGTCCGCGGCGGTGTGGATCGGGCTGCGCATCTCCCGCAAGCCTCCGGACCAGAACCATCGGTACGGCCACTTCCGCGCGGAGACGGTGGCGGCGCTTCTCGCCTCGTTCATCATGCTTGTCGTCGGCTTGCAGGTGCTCTATCAGGCGGTTGCGAACTTCGTGTCGGGAGCGTACACGGAGCCCGACCTGCTCACGGCATGGACCGCGCTGTTCTGCGCGTGCGTCATGCTCGTCGTCTACGTCTACAATTCGCGGCTTGCTCATCGAATCGAGAGCCGGGCGATGCTGGCGACGGCGCAGGACAACCGCTCGGACGCGATGGTCAGCCTCGGGGCGTTCGTCGGCATCATCGGGGCGAAGCTCGGCTTCGCTTGGCTCGATCCGGCCGCCGCACTTGCGGTCGGCTTGTTGATCTGCAAGACGGCGGTCGATATTTTCCGCGATTCGAGCCATGCGCTGACGGACGGCTTCGACGAGAAGGCGCTGCAGCGATTCCGCGAGACGATCGGGAGCACGCCCGGCGTCGCGCGGGTTAAGGACGTGAAGGCGCGCGTTCACGGCAACAATGTGCTGCTCGACGCGACCGTTGAAGTGGCGGCCAGCTTAAACGTGGCGGAGAGCCACGGCATTACGGAAGAGATCGAGCGGCGAATGGGAACGGCGCACGGCGTGAAGCATGTCTTCATCCATATTGAACCGGAGGGAGAAGGAGCCTGACGGCTTCGGGAGCACGAGCGATGGCGAATTATCGGTATGTGACGCAGAAGGTCAACGAGGAGATCCGGGTTCGCGAGGCGCGGCCCGAGGATGCGGCGCGGGTGATGGAGCTGCTCGTCCAGACGGCCGCCTGGCTTCGCAGCATGGGCTCTTCGCAATGGGGCGCGCTGCTCGAAGGGAACGATTACCATCACACGGAGGACGCCGTCCGCAGGGGCGACGTGTTCGTGTTCGAGCGGGAAGAGGAGCTGGCCGGCGTGGTCATGCTGCTGCGGCAGCCGAGCGCGTGGGATCTCGACCTGTGGGGCGGCGAAGGGCACGAGGGAGCGGTGTACGTGCATCGGCTTGCCGTCTCGAGGCTGTACCGCGGCAGGCAGCTTGGCCGGGACATGCTCGCGTGGGTGAGAAGCGGCATTCGCTTCGGCGGGCAGGACCGGATTCGGCTCGACTGCATTGCGGACAACCCCGTTCTGAACGACTTTTATACGCGTATGGGGTTTGCGCACAGGGGAGTGTCGGAGGGCGGCTTCTGCAAGTACGAGCTGCTTCTTCCCGAGCGGACGCCCGATCTGCTATAATGGCGTCATTCGCAGGAATGGCGCGCCATGGAGAGGAGGAGCCGGAATGGAACCGTCCCTGATGGAGGAATGCGAGGGCGCGTGCATCGGCACGGAGCCGAATCTTGACGAGGTCCGCAAGGAGCTGCTGGACGAGGCATCCGTCCTCGAGATGGCCGAATGGTTCAAGGCGCTCGGGGACCCGACGCGGGTAAGGCTGATCGGGGCGCTGCTCGAGCGCGAGCTGTGCGTCCACGACCTGGCGGAGCTGCTGGAGATGGGGCAATCGGCCGTCTCCCACCAGCTCAGGTACCTTCGCAACGTGCGGATGGTCAAGCGGCGCAAGGTCGGCAAGACGGTCTATTATTCGCTCGACGATTCGCATATCGAGCAGATTTTCCACGTGACGCTGCAGCATCTGAAGCACAAGTGAGATCACGGCATTCATCAGGGTATTCGCGAGGCGGGTTCGCCTTTGCGGATGCCCTGGTTTTTTTGTCGGGCGGGGATTCGCGGATCGGGAGCCGAACATACACTATGGGTGGAAAATAGGCGGCGAACGGGAAGGGGATACCGAGGTGGGAATCAAGAACGGGGAGCAATATGCCGCGCGCGTCGACGAGGCGAAGCCGGACGTATGGCTGCGCGGAGAGCGGCTGACGGGGAAGCTGTCGGCGCACCCGGCGTTCGGCGGGCTGATGCGGACGCAGGCCGCCTTGTACGATATGCAGCACGAGGAGAAGCTGCGGGAGCGGATGACGTTCCTGCGGCCGGAGTCGGGAGAACGGACCGGGCTGTCGTACTTGCAGCCTCGAACGAAGCGCGATCTGGCCCGCCGGAGGGAGATGATGCGGCTCTGGGCCGAGCGGCATCACGGGTTCCTGGGGCGCTCGCCCGACTACATGAACACGGCGGTTATGGCCTTCGGCGTGTCTGCCCGCCTGTTCGCCAAGGAATACCCCGAATACGCGGACAACGCCCTGAGCTATTACCGCTATTGCATGGACAACGACATCACGCTGTCCCATGCGTTCATTCAGCCTCCGTCCGCGAGAATATCGTCGTTCCTGCAATCGCTGGAGGTTCCCGCGGCCGCGCACGTCGTCCGGCGCACGGCGGAAGGGATTGTCGTAAGCGGGGCGTTCTATCTGACGACGCAGGGGGCGACGGCGGAGGAGATTCTTGTGTTCCCGGTGCCGCTGCCTCACTTGTCCGCGACGGAGAACCCGTACGCCTTCGTCTTCGCCGTTCCGAACAATCTTGAAGGCATGCGCTTCGTCTGCCGGGACAACTGGGCATCATCCGATTCCGCCGGCGAACACCCCCTCGGCTCCTCGCTGGATGAGATGGACTCTCTGGTTATTTTCGACCAAGTGCTTGTGCCTGCGAATCGCGTCTTCCTGTGCGGAGATCCGTTCATGGTTAACCGCTGGATGGAGCTGAGCCGGTTCCACACGCACGCTTCCCACCAGATTCTGTGCCGAATTCTGGCCAAAACAGAGTTTCTGAGCGGGCTGGCGGACAGTCTGGTCGAGACGATGGGGCTTGGCGCGTATTCGCATGTGGTGGAGAAGTCGGCGGAGCTGATGGCGGCCGCAGAGACGCTGCGGTCGATGCTGCTCGCCTCGGAGGCGACGGCGAAGAAGGATCGGTTCGGCTCGATGCTCCCGAATCCGGACATTCTGTACGCCGCCAATCTGCTCTATCCCCGACTCTATCCGCGGATGGTGGACATTCTCCAATTGATCGGGGCCGGGGGGCTGATCATGCTGCCGACGGAGCGGGACTTCGCGTCGGAGAACGGCCCTGCGCTTGAGACGTACCTGAAGTCGGGCCGGCTCGACGCCCGCAGCAAAACCGCCTTGCTGCGCCTCGCCTGGGAGATCGCAGCCAGCTCGTTCGGCGGACGGCAGACGCTGTACGAACGCTTCTTCTTCGGCGATTCGACGCGGGTGGCGGCGCGGCTGGCGGACCATTATACTCTCAGGCAGGCTCATCGGGAGCGGGTTGGCGAGTTCTTGAGAGGGCTGTCGGGCGAAGAGGGCGAGCGGCCGCCTAATAGCTGCCGATAAAAAAGGCTTGCAACTTGGAACGGAACGCGGCTATAATAGCTTTAATTTTAATTTCAGCTTTAATTTTATAAGCGAATGATAAATTCTATGACGAGAAAGAGTACGTTATCGAGCTGTTCCTCCAGAGAGTCGGGCGAGGTGAGAGCCGACGTTCAGGCGATAACGGAAAGCCATCTCCGAGAAGCGGGCTGAATTCAAGTAGGTTCCGACGCAATTCCAGCGTTAAAGGGAACGCGTATTGATGGATACGCGAGCGGAGCGCCGTCTTGTTTGGATTCGGACGGAACTAGGGTGGTAACACGGGTGCAGACTCGTCCCTTTTTTGGGGACGGGTTTTTTTGTTTTATTTGGGTTGATTAAGGAGGAGACTGGCGATGAACAAAGTAACTTATCCGAGCCTGAGCCTGGAGCTGCAAGAATCGAATCTGAGGGACAGAATGAATCCGGTTGTGCGCGACATTCCGCCGTCCGGCATTCGCAAGTTCTTCGATCTGCTGGACGGCAAGAAGGAGGTCATCTCGCTTGGAGTCGGCGAGCCGGATTTTGCGACGCCGGAGGTGGTGCGGGAGGCGTGCATCCGCGCTCTGGAGCAGGGGAGGACATCGTATACGTCGAACTCGGGCATGCCTGAGCTGCGGGAAGCGATCGCGGATTATTTGAGCGAGGAGTTCTCGGTCGACTACGAGCCGGACAGCGAGATTCTCGTGACGGTCGGAAGCAGCGAGGCGATCGACTTGGCGCTGCGGACGCTGATCTGTCCGGGGGACGAGATCCTGATGCCGGTGCCGTGCTACATCTCCTATTCGCCGATCACGTCGCTCGGGATGGGGAAGGTCGTGCCGGTCGATACGGAGGCGGCGAGCGGCTTCAAGCTGACGGTCGAGGCGCTGCGGGCGAAGGTTACTCCCAGATCGAAGGTGCTTATCCTGTGCTACCCGAACAACCCGACCGGGGCGACGATGACGGCCGAGGATTGGCTGCCTGTCGCGAGCTTCGTCCGGGAGAACGACCTGATCGTCATCGCCGACGAGATCTATGCGGAGCTGACGTATGGGGAGGAGGCCAAGATCAGCTTCGCCTCGCTGCCGGGCATGAAGGAGCGGACGCTGCTCGTCAGCGGGTTCTCCAAGGCGTTCGCGATGACGGGCTGGCGGGTCGGCTACGCTTGCGGCCATCGCGAACTGATCGGCGCCATGCTGAAGATCCACCAATACACGGTCATGTGCGCGCCCATTCTCGGCCAGATCGCCGCGCTCGAGTCGCTGAGGATCGGCCGGGAAGAGAAGGACCGGATGGTCGCATCGTACGACCGGCGCAGAAGGCTGTTCGTCGAGGGGCTGCGCCAGATCGGCCTGCCTTGCCTGGAGCCGCGCGGCGCGTTCTATGCGTTCCCGTCGATCGCGCATACGGGAATGACTTCGGCGCAATTCGCGGAGCGGCTGCTCGCCGAAGCGAACGTCGTTACGGTTCCGGGAGACGTCTTCGGCGCTGGCGGGGAAGGGCACATTCGCTGCACGTACGCCTCCTCGATGAACCAACTAAACGAAGCGCTGGAGCGGATGGGCAACTGGCTGCATCGCCTTCGCGGCTGACGACGGTTAACCAGCAGACGGTTGCCAGGCCGGCACGTTGGCAGGCTAATGCGGGGAAGGGGAGCAACCGGACTGTGCCGGGGAGCGACGCGAATGACGGGAAAACCGACATTTGGAGCACGGGAGTAGCTGGAGGGTGGCGCGAATGACGGGAAAACCGACATTTGGAGCGCGGGAGTAGCTGGTGAGCGGTACGAATGACGGAAAAACCGACATTTGGGGCGCGGGAGTAGCTGGAGGGTGGCGCGAATGACGGAAAAACCGACATTTGGGGCGCGGGAGTAGCTGGGGGGCGGCGCGAATGACGGAAAAACCGACATTTGGAGCGTGAGAGTAGCAGGGGGACGATGCGAATGACGGAAAAACCGACATTTGGGGCGGTATCGGAGGACAGTTGGAGGCATGGAGACGATTGGTGGAGGGACCACTCTGCTGGATAGTCTGCTCTTCGCAGACGAATGCCTGAAAAATCACCATTCAGCTCCCTAACAACTCCTCCCGAGCTGTTGAATGCACAAAAAATCAGCATTCAGGGTCCGGGAGCCACGCCGAAGCACCTGAATGCTCAAAAAATGGCCATTCACGCTGCCGAAGCTCCGAACGAGCAACTGAATGCCTAAAAAACCGGCATTCAGTGCCCATCCGGAGTCCGGAAGCCACGCCGGGGCGCGGATTGCCACAAGAACGGATCGCCACGAGCGCGGCAGATCCAGGTGCCGCGGCGGCAGGCAGCAGCTTAGCGGGCGGAGGCGAGCTCGCGGTCGTGCTCTTCGCACTCGGCGGAGCAGTAGCCGTGCTTCTCTTCCAGGCAGTCCGGGCAGACGATGTGCTGCAGGTGGCACGTGTCGTCCGTGCAGTTGACGTACGTGTCCGCCGGTTCGCCGCAGTGGTGGCAGCGGCCGACGACGATGTCTTCGTCCGTGTGGTTGATCGGCACGGAGATGCGCTCGTCGAAGACGTAGCACTTGCCGTCGAACAGACGGCCCTTCACTTCTTCGTCCTTGCCGTAGGTGACGATGCCGCCTTCGAGCTGGTAGACGTCCTCGAAGCCTTCGTTCATCAGCACGCCGGTCAGCTTCTCGCAGCGGATGCCGCCGGTGCAGTAGGTGAGCACCTTCTTGTCCTTGTGCTCGCCCATGTTCTTGCGCACCCACTCCGGGAATTCCTTAAACGATTCGACGCTCGGCCGAATCGCGCCGCGGAAGTGGCCGAGGTCCCACTCGTAATCGTTGCGGCCGTCGAGGACAATGACGTCGTCGCGCTGCAGGTACTCGTGGAACTCCTTCGGGGACAGGCGCTTGCCGCTGTACACCGTAGGGTCGAGCGGCTTCTCGTAACGAAGCGTCACAAGCTCCGGCTTCAGCCGCACGAACATCTTCTTGAACGCGTGGCCCTCCGCTTCGTCGATCTTGAAGACGATGCCGTCGAAGAGCGGGTTGGCCCTCATGTCCAGCATGTATTGCTCCGTCTGCTCATAGGTGCCGGAGACGGTGCCGTTGATTCCCTCTTCCGCAACGAGAATGCGGCCCTTCAGGCCCAGCGCGTGGCAGTAGGCGCGGTGCTCGTTCGCGAACGCCTCGGCGTCCGGAAGCTTGACATACTTATAGTAGAGCAGAACTCGATATGGGGGTTGATTGATCATCGCATATGATCCTTTCTATATCGAAGATGGTTCAAGAATAAGCGAAGCGGCAGAGAAGTTGTCCTCTCTACCGCCTATAAATCGTGTATGAAGGACCCGCAATCTCGCAAAAAACAACACTTTATAGAATAAAGCAACTTTGGCTGTTTTGTCAAATGGCTGTCATAACGGCGCTTCCCGTTGCGAATATTATTTCCCAGAAGGAAGCGAGAGGAAGGGACTACTCATGACGACTGCCGCGAACGGCAACGCGAACGGAACCGGGTCTTCCGAGGAGCAGGCTCTATACGTAACCGGACGACGGAAGCGCAAGCTGCTGCTCAGCGCGGGCATCAGTTGGCTGTTCGACGCAATGGACGTCGGGATGGTCAGCTTTATCGTTGCGGCGCTTGTCGTCGATTGGAACTTGAGCGCGCGCGAGGTCGGCTGGCTCACGGCGACCAATTCGATCGGGATGGCGGCCGGGGCCGCCGTGGCGGGGGCGCTTGCGGATCGCTACGGACGCAAGGCGGTGCTGCTGTGGACGCTGCTGATCTTCTCCGCTGCCAGCGGCTTGTCCGCGCTCGCTTCCGGCTTCGCGGTGCTGTGCCTGCTGCGGTTCGTCGCCGGCTTCGGCCTCGGAGGCGAGCTTCCGGTCGCGTCGACGCTCGTCTCCGAATCCGTGCCGGCGGCGGACCGCGGGCGATATGTCGTCCTGCTGGAGAGCTTCTGGGCGGTCGGCTGGATCGCATCAGCGCTGATCTCCTACTTCGTCATTCCCGCGCACGGGTGGCGAATCGCGTTCCTGATCGGGGCGATTCCGGCGGTTTACGCGCTGTACCTGCGGCGAACGATCAGCGACTCGCCTCGTTTCGCCTCGCTGCAGCGGGCGAAGCCGAGTCTGTCGGATCGCATCCGCGCCGTCTGGGCCCCTCGCCATCGCCGTGCTACGCTCACTCTGTGGGTGCTCTGGTTCACGGTCGTATTTTCCTATTATGGCATCTTCCTCTGGCTTCCGACGGTTATGGGACGAATGGGCTTCGATCTGGTCAAAAGCTTCGAATACGTGCTGATTATTACGCTGGCGCAACTGCCTGGCTACTTCACCGCGGCCTACTTCATCGAGAAGCTCGGGCGCAAGTTCGTGCTTGTGGCGTATCTGCTGCTGACGGCGGTTAGCGCGCTCGGCTTCGGCCTGTCCCGGACGGAAGCGGCCTTGCTGGTTATGGGAATCTGTCTGTCGTTCTTCAATCTCGGGGCATGGGGAGCGATGTACGCCTACACGCCGGAGAACTATCCGACGTCGATCCGTTCCACCGGAGTCGGCTTGGCCGCATCGTTCGGCCGCATCGGCGGAGTGATCGGTCCTTACCTGGTGGGCGAGCTGGTGGCGAGGGATGTGTCGATGCGGGGGATTTTCTCCATCTTCTTTGTTGCCATTGTCGTCGGGGCGCTTACAGTGTGGTTATGGGGAGAGGAGACGAAGGGGACGGAGCCGGACCTGGGACATAAATCGAACGTTCGCATCCCATACTAACGGGCATGAACGAAGGGGGAACGAACGTGATGAGACCGACAGGGATCGCCTTGCTGGCGCTGTCCGCGCTGCTTGCGACAAGCGGCTTCGCACCGTATCCGCAAACAAATTCCAGGAAGCACTACGAATCCCGGGGCGAGATCGTCTGGGAGGTTCCGATGGATGAGAAGCTGATCGCCCTGACGTTCGACGACGGGCCGGACCCGAAGACGACGGAACGCATTCTCGATCTGCTGGCGAAGTACGAGGCGAAGGCCACCTTCTTCGTCGTCGGCAGGAGGGCGGAGCGGTTCCCCGAGATTGTCAGGAGGGAAGCGCTGGAAGGCCATGAAGTGGCGAACCATACGTACACCCACATGTACTTCAACGGCCGCAATCGCCTGCAGGATATCGCGAGCGAGATGGATCGCACGGGGGAGAAGCTGACGGAGATCTCCGGCCAGCAGCCGCGCTGGTTCCGGCCGCCGGGCGGCTTCTACAACGAGACGGTCATTCGAATGGCGAAGGAGAGAGGGTACACGGTAATCCTCTGGTCCTGGCATCAGGACACGAGGGATTGGGTTGCGCCGGGAGTCGGCCGAATTGTTCGCAAGGTGCTGACGAACGCCCGGAACGGAGACATCGTGCTCATGCACGATCACGTGGAAGGCTCGACGCAGACGGTCGAGGCGCTCGAGCAGATTCTGCCGGAGCTGAGCCGAAGGGGGTATCGGATGGTCACGGTCTCCGAGCTGATGAGACACGGCAAGTCCAACCCCGTTCGGCTGGGGAATCCCCATTAGAGCAGGAGGAATCAGAGCAGGCGGAATCGGGCAAGCTGATCCTCCAGTCCGGCCCGCAGAAGAATCTCCCGCTGCTTCGGACCGATGAGATCGAAGTGAGGGTATTCGTCGCGGTCATGGATGTAACGAGGAGACAAGCCGTTGGCTATGCACCACTCCGCCAAGCGGTTCCGATCGGAGCAGCCGACCTTCGTGACGGTCGTAATGCCGGGCCAGCGAGGGTCCAACCAGAAGTGAGTCAAATAAGCGATCTCGCCGTCTTCGACCCGTCTCTTCCATTCGGCCAATTCCGCACGTTTGATACCGAATGCCAAGCCGCCGCCCCCTCTCCATCCTCAATAATTGCGCCAATGCCGGCAGCCGCCGCCCGAGCTCCACAGCTCGGGCGGTTATTTTTGCGAATCGGTCAGCAGCTTCGCGTACTTCTTCTCGTTCCGCTCCCACAGCAGGCCGGCGACGATGGCCCCTACCGAAGGGAACATGACAAGCCTTCCGAGCAGATAAGTGAAGGAGATGTTGCCGTTGAAGACGACATCGAAGATCGAGAAGAGGACGACGGCCGATACGCCGATCGCCAGGAAGCCGTACCGAAGGACGAATTTCTGCTTGCCCTGTTCTCTGCGGACTTGCCAACGGTTCAAGAATGGTTGCATAAGATCGAGTTCCCGCGCTTTCTATCATTTTTTATAGGTCATTTTCGTTCGTACCCCGACCTTTTATACTATAATACGAAATAAGACGCTATAAAACCATTCCGAACAACAATACAACAATCTTCCCAACCGATCAATCACATAGGCGGTGGACCATGGCACGTCGCGGAATGCTCTGTATACTCTCATTGGGAATTGGCTTGGCTCTTATCCGGGTTCCGACCGGCTTCGCCGAAGAAGCGGAGCTTACTGCGCTGCCGATCGACTCGGAGTCTGCGATTCTGATCGATGCCGACTCGGGCGTTGTCCTGTACGGGAAGAACCCCGAAGTCTCGATGTTCCCGGCAAGCATTGCCAAAATTGTAACCGCAATCATCGCGATCGAGGAAGGAACGTTAACCGACATCGTTACCGTCTCCAAGGAGGCTCGTTATGAGGAGGGGACGCGCGTGTACCTGGCCGAAGGGGAGCAGGTGACGCTCGAGAAGCTCGTTTACGGCCTGATGGTCAACTCCGGCAACGATGCCGCAACGGCCATCGCGGAGCATCTGGACGGCAGCAAGGACGCGTTCGCCGAGCGAATGAACCGGTTCGTGCGGGAGCAGGTCGGCGTGCGGCATACGACGTTCACGAACCCGTCCGGCTTGCCCGATCCGAATATGGTGACGACCGCCGAGGATATGGCGCTGATCGCCCGCTACGCGATGGGCAATGAGACGTTCCGCAAGGTCGTCTCGACGCAGACGCTGCCGTGGAACGGCGAGGAGTGGCAGACCGAGCTGATCAACCACAACCGGATGCTCTGGGATTACGAAGGGGCGACCGGAGTGAAGAACGGCTATACGACCGCCGCGGGCAATACGCTCGTGACGTCGGCGACAAGAGACGGCGTCGATCTGATCGCCGTCGTGCTCAAAGCTTCGGGCAGCAAGCAAGCCTACGCGGATACGACGAAGCTGCTCGATTACGGCTTCGGGGCGTTCTATTCCAAGACATTCCTCCAGACGGGGGAGACGTTCGTGCGCGAAGACGACGAAGCGATCGTCGAGTGGAAGGCGGAGCGGGCGGTTGCCGCGCTTGTGCCCAGCGGGTCGGACCCCGCCTTCGAAGTGAACGCAAGCGGCGAAGTGCTGATCGAATCGCCGTACGGCGGGCAGGTGGCCGGCCGCCTGGTTGAGGCGAGCCGCTCGGAGAAGGCCGATCCGGAGCAGGTCGCGGTGCCCGCGGGAGAAGCGGAGGCGACGGCCAGCATGAAGGAGAGCGGGAGGGGCGGCGAGGTATCCGGCCTCGTGGCGGCTTCCGTCGGCCTTCTTATGACGGCGGGCTGGATACGCAAGCGCAGAGTCAGACGCCGCCGTCAGAGCGGCGGGTACGGCGGATATCGGGAGGATCGATGGGATTGAAGGGATTAAAGGGATTGAGAGGACGACTGATCTTTGTCGTCGGCCCGGCCGGAGCGGGGAAGACGACGATCGCGAAGGAGCTGGCGAAGCGGCTAAGGGCGGCGCTGCTCGATATGGATATGTTCGCAAGGCCGGCGTCGGAGCGGATTATGACGCTGGCGGGGCTCGATCCCGAGGACCGGGACTCCGACGAATACAAGAAGCTGTGCCGGGACTTGGGCTACCGGATGACGATGAACGCGGCGCTCGATCAGCTTGAGCTCGGCCTCGATGCGATCGTCGTCGGCCCGTTCACGAAGGAGACCGAGAGCGCAGAGTGGCTGGAAGCCGAGCTGAGCCGCCTCGGGGAACGGAGGAGCGAGGTCGAGGTCAAGGCGATCTATGTCATCTTGCACGACCTGGAGCTGTATCGGCGCCGGATCGAAGGCCGGGGGCTGGCGGCGGACGAGTGGAAGCTGAGGAATTGGGACAGCTTCAGCCGTTCGCTCGCCGTTCGGCAGATCAAGTGGAAGCTGCCGGACGATTCCGTGCTGTATTGGGACAACGCAGATGAGCTTGACGGGGAGCGGCTGAGCCGGCTCCTGGAATTTGTGGGGAATAGACACGGTTCGCCTCCGCAGACCGACAGCATGTGACGCCGAAGGAGCGCTACAATGGACTCATCCTATCGAATGAGAAGGTGAGCTCATGGCGAAGTCGAAGCGCGGCAGGGCGATCTGGAATGTGCCCTCTCACGGGCGGGGGACATGCCCGGTGTGCAAGGCGACCCGCATCAAGCTGCTCTATCCGCGCACGAAGTCGGACGGCAAGTCGATCAAGGTGTGCAAGCGCTGCTCGGTGGCCCCGGTATCGAGGCTGGACGAGGCTGTCGCGGAGATCAAGTCGGCATCGGAGAGCAAGCTGGTCTTGTCCTAGCGATTGAAGGCGAAGGCGAAGGCGAAGGCGGCGTCGGGGAGACAATCCTTGGCGTCGCCGTTTTGCCGTTCGGACACTTCGGATGAACGCGGGGGCAAGCTTGCTTGTTTTCCTTTTGCTAGGGTATAATTTTATCGCCATCTGATAAATAAGGAGCATGAATATGGGAAAAGCATTGATCTTCGGACATAAGAATCCTGACACGGACACCATCTGCTCTGCCATCGCGTATGCCGATCTGAAGACGAAGCTCGGCCAGGACGTCGAAGCCGTTCGCCTGGGCAACGTCGGCGCCGAGACGCAGTTCGCGCTTGACACGTTCCAAGCGGCTGCTCCTCGCCTTGTCGAGACGGTAGCGAACGAAGTCAAGGAAGTTATTCTCGTCGACCATAACGAACGCCAACAGAGCGTCAGCGACATCGATCAAGTTCGCGTTGTCGAAGTAATCGACCATCACCGCATCGCGAACTTCGAGACGAGCGGGCCGCTGTACTACCGCGCGGAGCCGGTCGGCTGCACGGCGACGATTCTGAAGAAGCTGTACAAGGAGAACGGCGTCGAGATCTCCAAGGACATCGCGGGCCTCATGCTCTCCGCCATCATCTCGGATTCCCTGCTGTTCAAGTCGCCGACCTGCACGCCGGAAGACGTTGCCGCCGCGCGCGAGCTGGCTGTGATCGCCGGCGTCGACGCGGACGCATACGGCCTCGACATGCTGAAGGCCGGCGCGAATCTGGCCGACAAGTCGATCGACGAGCTCGTCTCCCTCGATGCGAAGGAATTCTCGATGGGCAGCGCCAAGGTCGAGATCGCGCAGGTGAACGCGGTCGACGTGAACGACGTTCTGGGCCGCCAAGCCGAGCTGGAGGACAAGCTGAACGGCATTATCGCCGCGAAGGGCCTGGACCTGTTCCTGTTCGTCGTCACGGACATCCTGAACAACGATTCCGTCGGCATCGCGCTCGGCAAGTCCGCCGCTGTCGTGGAGCAAGCTTACGGTGTCAAGCTTGACGCCAATAGGGCGATTCTGAAGGGAGTCGTGTCCCGCAAGTCGCAGATCGTTCCGATTCTGACGGACACGTTCGGCAAGCAATAAGGTTATTAGAAAATAATTGAATTTATTCCTGTATTGGGTGCTTGGTCGCAAGTGCCATCCGGTATTTCAAAAAGGGGGCCTTATCCCTGCCGTTCAGGCTTCGCCCTGGATTTTCCAATAATTAGGATACTGATTCGAGGGGATAAGGCACCCACTTGCGAAAAGGGCAGGGCCCCCACACAGGGCAGAGCTGCGATACATACTGGGGTGGGGTATCCCAGTCGCTCCACCCGCGTATCGAGTCTCCTCCGCTTATCATCATTTTTTGCGGGGAAGTCGGGGGTAGAAGATTAGCTGTTACGAACGGTAATTCTGGAACGTATACTAGGGAGGTATGGCCACATGTCCGTTTACGATTATTCCGTTAAGACGATTCGAGGGACGGAGACGACGCTCGAGCAGTATGCCGGCAAGGTGCTGCTTATCGTGAACACCGCCAGCAAGTGCGGGCTGACTCCCCAATACGAAGGCTTGCAGGCGCTGTACGAGACGTACAAGGACCGCGGGCTTGTTATCCTCGGCTTCCCGAGCAATCAGTTCAAGGAGCAGGAGCCCGAGAGCAACGAGAAGATCGAAGCGTTCTGCACGCTCAACTACGGCGTTACGTTCCCGCTCTTCGAGAAGCTCGAGGTCATCGGCGACGACGCGCATCCGCTGTTCAAGTACTTGACGAGCCGCGGGCCTGCCGATCAATTCGACATCAAGTGGAACTTCACGAAGTTTATCGTCGATCGCGAGGGCAATGTCGTCGAGCGCATCGATCCGATGGTGGCGCCGGCCGAGTTCGAAGAGAAGCTGGCCGCGCTGCTGTAACAAGCGGCGTTAGATGTGGTTTGCGCATACGCATAAGCGTCGCGAATTTGCCCCCTCACGGGGGCTTTTTTGCGGTTCGTTGGGCTTCCGGATTGGGCTGTCGGAAAAGAGACAAGCGAGTCGAGTTGCCATCAAGCGAGTGAAGCCGCCGGGATATACGGCTCCAGCTCACGCTTGAGGCTGTCCGTGATGCCGACGAGAGGCAGCCGCGTTCGCTCGCAGGAGATCGCTCCGCTGCGGGCGAGCAGCCACTTGAGCGGCGCCGGATTCGGTTCGCGGAAGAGGAGCCGGATGCAGGCCTGCAGCTCCTCGAACCGGGCGGCGCCCTCCGCAGCGCGGCCTTCCCGGAACAGGCGCAGCACGTCGAGGAACCGGGCGGTGTGCGCGTTCGCCGAAGCGAGAAAACCGCCCGCCGCGCCTGCGAGCAGCATCTCCGGGAGGAGGGCGTCTTCCCCGCACAGGACCGGCTTGCGGTTCCCTCGCCGAAGCAATTCGCGGAGCAGCGTTAGATCGCCCGAGCTGTCCTTCATGCCGATGACCCCGTCCATCGACAGAATCGCGAGGGCGGCTTCCGGCGTCAGCCGCACGCCGGTTCGCGCGGGAATCTCGTACGCGACGACAGGCAGCCCGGTCGCGGCCGCTTGGCGGAAGTGCTCGACGATGCCCTCCTGAGAAGGGCGGCTGTAATAGGGAACGACGACAAGCGCGCCGTCCGCCCCGAAGCGCATCGCCTCCTCCGTCCGGCGGACGGTGGCGCGCGTGTCGTTCGTCCCCGTGCCGACAAGAATCGGCAGCTCGCGCTCGCCGACAATCTCCCGCGTCGCCTCGATGAGCAGGCGCACCTCCTCCCAGGAGACGGTAGGCGACTCGCCGGTCGTGCCGTTCACCACAAGTCCTTGAATGCCCTCTTCCGCGAGCCGTCCGATGTAACGGCGATAAGAGGCGATGTCCAGTTCGCCGTCCGGTCCGAACGGAGCGACGACCGGAACGTAAAGACCGCCAAGCGGCCGTTCGTTCAGCAGGTTGCTCATCTTGCCATCATCCTTCCATCCACGTGGTTTCGTTTCCCTCCTTTAGCGTATCATTTTCCAAGTGTGCATGGGTCGAATCTTCTCGATGGGGCCATCGACGGAACCGATGCCCGCTTCCCATCCCAGCCTCTCAGTCCCGCGCCCCCATGTAAAGCAGCCGCGCGACGTACCCCGGCTCGTAACGAGGCGTCACCATATGATCGCCCGAGCCCTTGATGAGCCGATACAGGCCGAGCCGCGCGGACATCGCGGGGTGGAAGCTGTATTCGTCCGTCTGCGGGAACACGTTGTCCTCCGTCAGATAGACGTAGCTGCGCGGCGTCGGGAGCGAGTAGAACTTCTTCAGGTCCAGCTTCTCGTACAGAGGGCCGGCGGGCTCGGGAGGCGTCAGCGAATACAGCCAATCGACCTGATCCTTGCTGCCCAGATTGGCGAACGACTCGCGGAACAACGGGTAGGGAAGCGCGATCGTATCGTCGGGGGAAGCGGCTCTAAGCTTCGCGAAGGCAGCCTGGGCCGCGGGAGGAAGCTGTTCGGCAACGCTCTGTCCGTCGGGCAGCACGAACGCGTTCAGGAACACGAGCCGCCTGATTCGCTCCGGAAGCTGCTCGGCGACTTTCTGAATGATCGTGCCCCCGAAGCTGTGGCCGACGAGGACGATGTCGCTTAGCCGCTGCTCGAGGATGTAACGGACGACGGACTTCACGATCATGTCGTGGGTCGCTTGCCGATTCGGGTCCGAGTCGTGGCCGGCATAAGGTGGCGCATGGACGGTGTGCCTCATCTGGCGCAGCTCTGCGGAGACGCCGTCCCAGAACGAGGTGTCGGCCCAGGCACCGTGGATAAGAACGAACGTGAGCGACTGAACGGAACGATAGGGAGGATGCATCGCGGGAATCACTCCTTTTCCGCTGTTCTATGGGTACTCTATGCCCGCAAGAATCGCGTCATACCGACGAACGGCGCGGGTTCGCTGCGGATGGACGACCTTCGACAAACTCTCCCGAGATCCGCTCCGAGCGTTTGACAAGCTTCTCGACAGGCGGCATGTACAATCGAACAAGCGGAGCCGCTCCAACTCCGATTCTCGCTCCGACTTCAGCCGAGCAGGTGAGTGTCGTTCATGATTCGATTGCGCCCTTATTTAACTGCATTAATTATTCTCTTCGCAATTAGCGAGCTCATCGGCAATGCCTCGGGGCACACGGCGAGTGCGGCGAATGCTGCGAATGCGGCGACCTCCCGGATTCAATACCGCTGGAGCTCCATCCCGCAGCCGCAGGCGTTCCCGAGTGTCTATACGGAAGTGGACGGCGTGCTTACCTTCCGCGGCTCGGCCGAGCGCAGCGCTCCCGCTTATGGAACCGTAGAGATGAAGACGTTCACACCGCTCAAGGCATGGAGCTTGACGACGAAGACGAGCTCCTGGGGAGGGGGCGCGGGGTGGACCGGTCAACCGGCCATCGTGCGCTGGGAGCCGGATGTGCTGCAAGCGATGAATGTGCAAGATAAGTTCAAGAAGCTGAAGGACTTCACTGAGGTTATCTACGCGTCGCTCGACGGGTACGTGTACTTCCTGGAGCTTAAGACGGGCGAGAAGACGAGGGAGCCGCTGAAGATCGGCAACCCGATCAAGGGGAGCGTCTCGGTCGATTCCCGGGGCTATCCGCTGCTCTATGTGGGCGAGGGCATTCCCGAGAAGGGGACGATCGGGTTCGGGCTGTACAGCCTGATCGACCAGAAGCGGCTTTACTATATGAAGGGGATCGATTCGTTCGCGAAGCGGGGCTGGGGGGCCTTCGACAGCTCGGCGCTGTTTAACCGCTTCGACGATACGCTGCTCGTAGGCGGCGAGAACGGCATGTTCTACAACGTGAAGCTGAACACGGCGTTCGATGCGGCGAAGAAGACGCTGACGATCAAGCCGGAGGTGAGCAAGTACCGCTATTCGATCGCGGGCAACTCGTATCAAGGCATCGAGAACTCGGTCGCGGTGTACGGGCATTACGCCTACTTCGCCGACAACGGCGGCAGCCTGCAGGCGATCAATCTGATGACGAACACGCCGATCTGGTCGCTTCCGTCCGTCGACGATACCGATGCGACGATCGTGATCGAGACGGAGAACGGCGTGCCGTATCTGTACACGGGAACGGAGGTCGACAAGCAGGGGAGCAAGGGCTACGCGGTGCTTCGCAAGATCAACGGCTTGACGGGGGACGTCGTGTGGAAGAAGCAGTACGCTTGCTACACGCAGCTTGGGGATCATCCGGTGAACGGGGGGCTGCTGGCGACGCCGGTGCTCGGGAAGCAGGCGATCGCGGATCGGGTCGTCTTCACGCTGGCGAGGTACGGGAGCTTCGGCGCGGGTCTGATGGTTGCGCTGGACAAGAAGACAGGGGACGAGCTCTGGTCGTGGAAAATGCAAAGGTACGCCTGGTCGTCGCCGGTCGATGTGTACGATAGCAAGGGGAATGCGAGCCTGCTTCAGGCGGATTCCGCGGGCAATGTGTTCGTCGTATCCGCCATGACCGGTCAGGTGAAGGGCAAGGCAAGCCTCGGTGCGAACGTCGAAGCGTCGCCCGCCGTGTTCGACGATTATGCGGTCGTCGCTTCTCGCGGGGGGAAGATCTTCGGCTTGAAGCTGGAATAACGGGAGAGCGGGTCAGCGGAGAGCCGAGCAGCGGGAGCGGAACGCCGGCGGTTGAAGCCGCAGCCCCGGCCGGGCGTTAGCCTTGCCGTGTCCCGCCTCCGCCGGCGTCAGTCGTGCCGCAGCAGCTCTTGCAGCTCCTCCTCGGTCAAGGCGGCGAGCGATTCGCCCGCGCCCGGCTCGAGCACCTCGTCGATCAGGTCCAGCTTGCGCCGCTGAAGCTCGGTCATTCGTTCCTCGATCGTGCCCCTGGCGACCATTCGGATTACCTGAACGACCTTCCGCTGGCCGATCCGGTGGGCGCGGTCCGCCGCTTGCGCCTCGACGGCCGGGTTCCACCAGAGGTCGTACAGGATGACGGTGTCGGCGCCCGTCAGGTTGAGGCCGGTTCCTCCGGCCTTCAAGGAGACGAGGAACAGGCTGAGCTCGCCGGCATTGAACCGTTCGCTCATCTCGACGCGATCCGCGGGCGGCGTCTCGCCGTCCAGCCGGAAGTAGGGGAGGCCGCGGTAGACGAGCTCCTTCCCGATCAAGTCGAGCATCGTCGTGAATTGCGAGAACACGAGAATCCGGCGGCCGGAGGCAAGTCCCTCGTCGATAAGCTCAAGCAATTGCTCAAGCTTGGCGGAGCCGCCCTTGTAGCCTTCGACGAACAGCGCCGGGTGGCAGATGAGCTGGCGCAAGCGGGTCAGGCCCGCCAGAATTCGAATCCGATTCGGTCGGTGATCCTTGTCCTTCAGATGCTTGACCGCTTCGGCGCGAAGCTCCGCAAGATAGGCGACATACAGCTTCTTCTGCTCCGGCAGCAGCTCGGACAGGCGATCGCTCTCGAGCTTGTCCGGCAGGTCGCGCAGGACATCGTTCTTCCGCCGGCGCAGCAGGAAGGGACGGATTCGCCGCGACACCTCGCCCGGCGGGAGCTCGAAGAACCGGTTCTTGTCGCCGAACAGCTCGGGGAACACCGCATCGCAGATCGACCACAGCTCGGCGAGACGATTCTCGATCGGCGTTCCGGTAAGGGCGAACCTTCGCGGCGCCGCGAGGCTCTTGACCGCCTTCGCGGTCTGCGTCGCTTCGTTCTTGACGTTCTGCGCCTCGTCGAGGAGCAGCGTGTGGAACGCAAGCGGGCGAAGGCGGCGGATGTCCTTGCGCAGCAGCGGGTAGGACGTGATCAGCACGTCGGGCGCCGCTTCGGCAGCCGCTCTGCGCTCTACGCTGCGCCAGACGGCCGTGCGATCCGCTTCGGCGCCGTCGACGACCGCGGCGCGAACCTCCGGCGCGAAGCGGCGCAGCTCGCTGAGCCAGTTGTAGACGAGGGAGGCCGGGCAGACGATCAGGGCGGGCTGCGCGGATGCGCGGATGCCGGGCAGCTCCGAGACGAGATACGCGATGCTCTGGAGCGTCTTGCCGAGCCCCATCTCGTCGGCCAGAATGCCTCCGAAGCGGTAATGGGCGAGCGTCTTCATCCACTGGTAGCCATACTTCTGGTAATCCCGCAGAATCGGGGAGAGGGACTCCGGCACCTCGTGGTCGAGGTGGTCGGGGTTCCTCATGTTCTCGAGCAGCTTGCGCACGGACTTGGCGAAGCGGACGGCGTCGCTCTTCTCCCGGTCGAGCGCGCCTGTGAGCAGCAGGGCGCGGGAGAGAGGGACGCGCGCACGCGAATTGTACCATTCGTTCTTCCGGATGGCCGCCTCGTCGAGCAGCCGCATGACCTCCAAGAAGGAAGGGCTCTCGAGCGAGAGCAGCGTCCCTTCGGGCAGCCGGTAATACTTGCGCTTCTCCTGGAGCGCCTTCACGATCTCCTTCAGCTCCGAGTCGCGAATGCCGTCCAGGTCGAAGCGGAATTCGAGCCAATCCATCCGTTCCTCCGTCTGGACGGTCACGACGACGGGGGAAGGGCCGGAATGAAGGCGCAGCTTCACGGCGGTCGTCGCGTACACTTGCGCCAGCTTCTCCAGCTCCGGAAGCTTATGGTACAGGAACTCGTATTCCGCGTCCTCGTCCGCCATGACATAACCGCCTTCGGTCTTGTAGAAGCCGCCGGCGTTCATGATGCGAAGAATCGCCTGCTCCTTCTCGCCCTCCCGGATCAGGATGCGATCGGAACGATGCCGACGTTCGTCCGCTTCCAGCGGGTGGACGACGATATCGCCGTAATGGAATTCGAGGCCGGCCAGCAGGCGGTCCCGCACGCGGTCGAGGAACAGCTTCGCCCGCAGCGGTCGTCGCGTCAGCTTCTCGGAGAGAACCGGATCGATGACGACCGTTCCGAGGCGCATCAATCCGGGCGCGGCGTGCTCGACGAAGGCGCCGATGCGGGCGGCGGAGATCGGCAGCCGTTCGCCGCTGCCGGCGCTGCCGCTGCCGTGCTCGTCGCCGAGCAGCTTCTTCAGTTCGGCAAGCTGCCGGCATTCGGCAGCGGGAATCCGGCACAGCTCCCCGTCCGCGATGGCGAGGCCGTACGCCTTGAGCACGAGCAGGCGGTCGAGACCGGCAGCCCGCAGCGCATACTCGCCGTCCTCCGCTTCGCCGAGCTCGAAGCGCAGCGGGACGGGGCGGTCCGAGACGGCGAGCTTGCCTTCCCCGGAATGCTCGGTCGCCAGGCGGGCATGCTCGGCGGCGGCCAGCAGCGGCTGCAGCGACTCCCAATAGACGGGAGGGATCGGCAGCGTGCGCTCGCTGCTGCCGGACTTCACGCGAGTCTGGATGACCGGAGCGGCGGCCAGCGCCGTTCGTTCATGGGAGGAGATCCGGGCGAGCAGGCGCACGATCTCGTCGTCGCGCGGAGACAGCGCATGGCGAGCCGGGTCGAACTCGGCTCCCCGCGCGAAGGCATACCGTTCCCCGCGCTCGCAGCGCTTCAGGAACTCGCGGATGTCGGCAACGGGATGGCGCTTCCCGCTGCCGACGTTCAGTTCCACGCCGATCAGCCATTCCGGCTCGGGAATGCCATACGGAAGCGGCCGGCAGACGTACTCGATCTCGAGCAGGGGGCGTTCCTCGCCGTAGGAGGCCGCCCGAGCGCCGAGCGTCGGCGCTTCGGGCAGGAAGAGACTCAGCAGCTTCTCGTCGAGCGGTTTCCCCTGGGCCGGGCGGGGGACGGCTGCGGAGGCGGCGTTCTTCTCTTCCTGCGGCTGCGGAACCGTCCCCGACTTGGTCAGCTCGACAATCGCCAGAAGAACGGCGGCGATATGCGAGCAGAGCTGGGAATAGGAGGCGAGCGAGGGGCATGTGCAGCTTGCGTTCACATCGGGAACGCGGCCTTGCCCGGACAGCTCGACAACGACATCGTAACGCTGGCTCGATTGGACCGTCGCGCTGTAGGCAAGCTTGGTCTCGTCGCCGACGTCCGGCTGCTCCACCCGATGCAAGATCACCTGTCCGCCCTGCAGGGCGGCTTGCCCCCGTTCATAGGAGAAGCGGCCGCACAACTGCTTCACTTCCCGGCTCGTCAATGCCATGATACGTTCCCCATTCCTTCCCGCACGCCCACCCGAATGAATGTTCGCTGTTTGTCGTTATCCCTATCCTAGCATATTTTCTTTTCTTTTTCTTGCCCTTGGTACCCTCGCAGCCCCCTTGCGGACAGGCAAGCCCGGGGCGGGTTTGACATCGGTTCTCCGGGAGGATTAGACTAACGCTATCAACCATTTGTATTATCGGTTAATAACGAGAGCGGAGGAGAGATCGACGATGAGCGAGTGGAACCGATCCCGCCGGGCCAAGAACGGCAAGTTCCTGAACGAGATTCCGGCGATGAATAAATTAACCGCCAGAGACGTCTTCTCGCTGCTGCGGGAGATGATGTCCTCACGAACCCTCCGGAAGCCGGCACGGCCGCTTCCCGTTGTTCCGCTCGGGCAGGAAGCGCTGCGGGACGGGCAAGACAAGGTCGTATGGTTCGGCCATTCAGCCGGCCTGCTGCAACTGGACGGCAAGACGATCCTGATCGACCCGATGCTCGGCCGCAGCCCGTCGCCGATTCCGTTCGGGCGCAACCGGCGCTATAGCGTCGGGCTTCCGATCTCCATCGACGAGCTGCCGCGCGTCGACATTGTTGTCCTCTCCCACGACCATTACGACCATCTGGACTCGGGCTCCATACGGAAGCTGATCCCGAAGACGGACCTGTTCCTCGTTCCGCTCGGCGTCGGCAAGCGGCTGAGGAAGAGAGGGGCGGCTGCGGATGCCGTCATCGAGATGGACTGGGGCGACGAACGCGAGGCGAAGGGCATCCGATTCGCCTGCGCGCCGGCGAGACACTTCTCGGGGCGCGGCCTGTTCGATCGGGACTCCACGCTCTGGTGCTCGTGGATCATCAAGACGGAGAGCAGAAGTCTCTTCTACAGCGGAGACGGCGGCTACGGCCCGCACTTCAAGAGAATCGGCGAGCAGCACGGCCCGTTCGACCTGGCTATTATGGAATGCGGGCAGTACGACGAGCGCTGGCATGGCGTTCATATGCTTCCCGAGGAGACCGTTCAGGCATTCCTGGACGTGAAGGGGGAGGAGCTTCTGCCCGTTCACTGGGGAGGCTTCACCTTGGCGCTTCATGCCTGGAACGACCCTGCCGCGCGGGTATCCGCCGAAGCGGAGAAGCGGGGAGTGACGATCCGTATCCCGCGAATCGGGGAAGTGGTCTACCTGGGGCGGGGAGCGGAAGAGCCTCATCCGGATTCGCCGTGGTGGAAGAGCCAGACGAACCGGCCCCTTAATAACGGCAACGTTGTTCAGTTCGGCTGACTTGCGCCGAGCGCAGCTTGGCACGGACGGAGGTATCCCGTCAATCCGGTTAAAGACGAAGACCCCGCGAGGGGTCATCTATTATTCCACGGAGGCATTATTCCACAGAGGCATTGGCGATATTTTGCTCCAGCAATTCCCCTACTTGCCTTGCTATATCTTCCGTGCCGGCGGTTAATTGACGCAAGACAAAGGATTCCACAATGCCCAAAACCGCCATGCCCAAAAATTTCAAAATAACTTCGGCATCCTTTTCCGGACGGATTCGATGAAGCTTGAGGCTGAGTTGGTGCATGATGAATTGCAGAAGCTGCTTGCGAAAAGAAACCGTGCTGTCACTTCCGAACAAAGCTGCAAAGAAAGCTTGATGCTCCGCGAAATAATGGAACCAGATCACGGTGCCTTCAATAAAGCCCTTCTCTTTTTTCTGTTCGCATATGACGCCCAATTCCTCCAATTGCTTATTCACGATGGAATCCAGCAAATCGTATTTGTCGACATAATGCAGATAAAAGGTTTTGCGGCTGATGTCGGCTCTCTCCGTAATGGATTTTACGGTGATTTTGTCGAATCCATCCTCAAGCAACATAAGCAGAAAAGCCGACTTGATGGCGTTCTGCGATTTTACAATTCTGCGGTCCGTTTGGTTGCTCATGGTACAATCCCTTTCTGTTACTACCCAAACTTCAACAAATGTATAGTACTACATGGAAATCAAAATCTGTCCCTTGAAGTCAGATAAGCAATCTTATAACGTAAATATACACGAGAGTAATAAAACTCTCAAGAGTATAATCATGAAATAACAGGAGGCTCTTTATGTCAGTGAATAAAAAAGAAGTCAAATTCAAGGCGCATGAGCTTATGGTTGCAGGTATTCTAAAATGTGCCCCGAAATGCGGAAAATGAAAAGCATAATCCGGCCATCGTGTGCGTTCATCCTGGCAGCAGTTGCAAAGAACAAACCGCCGGCATTTATGCCGAGAAGCTTGCCGAGCTTGGCTATGTGACGATTGTATTTGATGCGTCTTACCAAGGCGAGAGCGAAGGCGAACCTCGATATGCGGAAGCGCCGGCTGCACGCGTTGAAGATATCCGTTGTGCCGTCGATTATCTGACTGCCCTGGACTTTGTGGATGAGAACCGCATCGGGGTATTGGGCGTATGTGCCGGGGGCGGTTATGCTGTAAATGCCGCCATGACAGAGCGCCGAATTCGGGCGGTGGGAACGGTTGTCGGAGCCAATATAGGACGTGTGCAGCGCGAGAGCGCCGATCCGATCAGGGCCCTGGAGGCCATCGGCCAACAGCGAACGGCGGAAGCCCGCGGAGCGGAGCCGATGATGGTCAATTGGATTCCTTGCAGTCAAGCGGAGAGAGAGAAGGCGGGAATAACGGATATCGATATTGTGGAAGCCGTCGATTATTACACCACGCCGAGAGGGCAGAGCTCGAACTCTCCCAATAAATTGAAGTTTACAAGTTTGGATTCGGTATTGGGGTTTGATGCTTTCCATCTGGCGGAAGAGCTGCTGACTCAACCGCTGCAGATCATTGTAGGCGACAAGCAAGGGGCATTCGGTTCGTACAAGGATGGTCATGAATTGTACCGCAGAGCGGCATCCGCGAAGAAGGACTTGTTCGTTCTTGAGAATGTAAGCCACTACGATCTGTACGACCAGCCGGAGCCCGTTGGACAAGCCGTTGAGAAGCTTAATGCCTTCTATAAAGAAAATCTGTAGAAAAGAAAATCTGTAAAAATCGGCTCGTTGCCCAAACAAAAGAACCGTCCGGGGAGATTAAAGCTGGCCCGGACGGTTCTTCTGATTTGAAATCCTATTCCCCAGGTGATGGATTGGAATCACTTGATCTCCAGCACCTTGTATTCGATATCGCCCATCGGAGCGTTCACGACGACCTTGTCGCCGGAGGTCTTGCCGATCAGCGCGACGCCCATCGGGCTCTCGTACGAGATCTTGTTCGCCAGCACGTCCGCTTCCGCGGCTCCGACGACCTTGTATTCGACATTCTCGTTCATCTCCACGTCGAGCAGCACGACCGTCGTTCCGACCTGGATCTTGTTGTCGCTCTTCGACTGGACGATGCGAGCCTTGCGGAGCATGCCTTCGATCGTCAGGATACGCGTCTCCATGAACGCTTGATCTTCCTTCGCCGAGTGATACTCGCTGTTCTCCTTCAGATCTCCGTAGCTGATCGCCATCTTGATCCGGGCGGCCAGTTCCTTCCGCTTAACCGTCTTGAGCTCTTCCAGCTCCTGCTCGAGCATCAGCTTGCCTTCCGGGGTCAGCATGACTTCGTCGTTGGACATGAGAACCTCTCCTTCACTATCGCTATACGCCTTCGATAAGCATCCGTTCAGCCATACCGTAAGATTTAATAATATCGCTTCCGGAATCGTTTTGTCAATTTCGCTTCGCAGGATGTCGCGCCGGACTTCAGGCGGAAGGGGGAACCGTGAATAGAAAAAAATGGCGACGACGACAATAGGCATGTGAAAACTCGTCAAGCTTGCCGGCCGTTCGGTCGCGATTAGGAGGGAGGCCGCCGGGAAGATGTCGGAAGAGCGGAAGATCACGTTCCTGCAGGCTTGCACGATGATGGCGCTCATGAACGGCTTGTCGGATCATGTGATCGTCAACCCGATGATTCTCGATTCCTCCGGACGCGATTCGTGGATCACCGTGTCTGTCGCAGGCGTTCTCTTCCTCGTATGGAGTCTGATGGTCGTTGCCATTATGCGGATGTCCGGCATGAAGCCGTGGAGGCAATGGCTGCGTTCCGCCACGATGCCGGCCGTCTCCTGGCTGCTGGTCGCTCCCGTCTGCGCGCAATTGTACCTGATCGCGGGCATGACAATCGTTCATACGGCGAGCTGGCACGTGACGAATTATATGCCGGACAGTCCGGAACTGCTGCTTGTCCTCTGCCTGGTGACACTGACGGCATTGCTCGCGATCTGGGGCCTGCGGATCATCGCCATCACGTCCGGCATCCTGCTGCCCGTTGTCATTGCGCTCGGGATGCTTGTCGGCATCGGCAACACGTCGCAGAAGGACTACAAGCTCCTGCTGCCTATTCTCGAGAACGGCTGGCAGCCGGTATGGGATGGAGTCGTCTACGCCGAGGCGGGCTTCGTGGAGCTGCTGCTCTTCGTTCTGCTCCAGCACCATATCTCGGCCAAGGTGAAGGTATGGCAGATGCTTGCGTTCGGCTTGTTCCTGGTAGGAATTATGCTGGGACCGATCATCGGCGGCATCGCCGAATTCGGCCCGAAGGAAGCCGCGCTCCAGATGGAATCTCCTTACGAGCAATGGAGGCTGCTTCGCATCGGGCAATACATCGAGCACTTGGACTTCCTGTCCATCTTCCAATGGCTGTCGGGAGCTGGCGTACGCGTCAGCCTGGCGCTGTTCCTGCTCGTCGATCTGCTGCCGCTCAAGAGCGCCCGCGCGCGGGGCTGGACGATCGTCGGCATTATGCTGAGCTACATTGTCGTCATCCGGTCGCCGATCAACGAATACGACTTCTACCTGTGGATGTACGACTATTACATGCCGATCTCGTTCACGGTGCTGTTCCTGCTGTCGTTCGTATGGATGGCCGTGGCCGCGATCCGGAGGCCGTCGAGGAGGGGGAAGAGTTTATGAGCAGAGGCGAATCTTGCGCGAAGCGGAGCTGGACCGAGGAGGAGCTCGGCGAACTGTTCTCCGGAAGCGCCGATGTCGTGTTCCAGAGCTGCTCCTTCGGAGACAACGGAGACAACCGGGCGCTTCTCCTCTATGCGGACGGATTGTGCGACAGCCGCCTGATCAGCGAAGTCGTCATTCCCGAGCTTCGCCGCCAGTACGACAGCGCGGGCTCGTTCGCGGATGTCGGCAAGGCGCTGGCGGGCGTGCTGCCCGTGATGGGCGAACACTCCGAGCTGTCCAAGGAGCAATTGTGCGAAGCGATCTTCGAAGGGGCCTTGCTGCTGTTCTTCCGCAGCGAGGGAACGTTCTGCCTGCTGGAATATCCGCAGCGGCCGTCGCGGAATCCGTTCGAATCGAGCACCGAGATCTCCATCAAGGGACCGAAGGATTGCTTCATCGAGGACCTCTCCGTCAACATCGCCTTGATCCGCAAGCGAATCCGCAGCGAGTCGCTTCGCGTCGAGAAGTACGTGATCGGAGCGAGGACACGAACGAAGGTGGCGCTGCTCTACTTCCATGACATTCTGAATCCGCAGATACGGCAGGAAGTGCGGCGAAGGCTTGAGAGCTTCGAGGTGGACGGCCTTTATTCCATCGGGCAGATCGAGGAGCGGCTGGTCGGCTCCAGCTTTAAGCTGATGCCGCTGCTCGCCTTCAGCGGCCGCCCGGACATGGCGGTGTCAAGCCTGCTCGCCGGCCGCTTCGTGCTTATCGTGGACGGCAATCCCATGGTGCTGATCGGGCCGGCTGGCCTGGCGTTCATCATGAAGTCTCCCGAGGACATCCACTTTAATTACGCCTATGTCTCGTTCGCCCGCATCATCCGTATTTTCAGCTTATTCCTGTCGATCTTCCTCCCGGCAATCTGGGTTGCCCTGATGGCGTTCCATCAGGATCAGATTCCGTTCCGGCTTATGGCGACGATCTCCGTCGCAAGGCTCGGCTTGCCCTTGTCCGCCCAGATGGAGATGTTCATTCTGATCATGCTCATCGAGATCTTCCGGGAGGCGGGCATCCGGCTTCCTTCCGCGATCGGACAGACGCTGACCTCCATCGGCGGGCTTATCATCGGCGATTCCGCGATCCGCGCCGGACTCGTCTCGCCGTCCGTCGTCGTGGTCGGGGCGATCACGGCCGTCTGCAGCATTACGCTCGTCAACCAGTCGCTCAGCACGATTGTCAGCATCCTGCGCCTCTTCATGTTCGCGCTCGCTTCATTCGCCGGCATGTACGGCGTCATTCTGGGCATCGTGCTGTTGACCGCCTATCTGGCGACCCAGAAGTCGTTCGGCGTCTCCTATCTGTCGCCTACCTCGCCGCTCTCGGTCAAGGATATTGTTCAGGCGAACTTGAAGCTGCCGTGGGCTTGGATGAAGAACAGGCCGACGGTGCTCCATCCGATCGACAAGGACCGGCAAGGAGCGGAAGGGGAATGAAGCTGCGAAGGAGATTCGGCGCGCTCGCCCTTCTTGCGGCGCTCGTGCTGCTGCCGGGGTGCTCGAATTCGCACGATGTGCAGAACATGGCTTACGTCACGGCGATCGGTCTGGATTACGCGGACAACAAATACAAGGTGTACCTGCAGATTCTCAACTTCAACAGCGTTGCCAAGACGGAGAATCCGAATGTTGGCAGGAAAATTCCGATCTGGGTCGGACACGGAGAAGGGGATACGCTGTCACGGGCGTTCACGTCCGTCTCCGAGACGTCGCAGCTCCGGATGTTCTGGGGCCATGTGAAGGTCATCTTCCTGACGGATCGGATTCTGCGCGAGAGCAGCTCCCAGCCGGCCAATTCGATCAACCGGAATCGCGAGATCCGGTATAACATCTACCTCTTCGGGACGAAGGAGAACCTGGACGACATTCTGTCGGAGCCGTCGCTCCTGGATCTGTCGCCATTGGACACGCTGGCCTACAACGGCTCCCAGGCCGTCTCGGAACGGTTCTTTACGCTCCCGATGACCGGCAACCGGTTCGTCTCGCTCGTCAGCGAGCCCGGAGACGCGGCATGGATGCCCTCGGTGGAGCTGGAGCAGAAGAGCTGGACCGAAGACGAGAAGCCCAAGAAGATGTTCCGCGTGTCGGGGTCTTACTTCTTCCGGAAGGGGAAGATGACCGCCTGGCTTCCCGATGTCGACGCCGTGGGGATGAGATGGAAGGAGAAGGGGCTGGAGGGCATCCCGCTTCGGGTGCCCGCGGCAGGGAAGCCGCTTGCGGTCGTCAACGTCATGCGTCCGGAATATAAGGCGACTCCCGTTCTCGAGGGAGGCGACGTGCGCTTCGATATTCGCGTGAAGGCGGCGGGCTTCATCTACGAGATCTTCGAGAACCGCTCCGTGGCCGACATTGAACGGGAGACGGCGAAGGTCATAAAGGAAGAGATCGAGATGACGTTCCGCAAGGGAGCGGAGCAAGGGTGCGACCCGTTCGGCCTGCGCCAGACGCTGTATCGCACGCATCCTCGTGTGTTCAAGAGCCTGTCGGACAAAAAAGGGTTTATCTTAACAAAGGAGTCGCTTCGGAATGTCAACGTTACGGTCCATATTCGCAATATCGGCAAGCTGAAGGGGCGGGTGCAATAGCCGATCTCGTCCGAATCGCAGATGCGGAAGCGCGGTTCGGGCGAGCGCGCAGGGCGAGTTGTTCGGCGGCTAACGATGTGCTTGACAAAGTGACACTTTCCACGGTACAAGCTGCGACTTGTACGAATATGCTGTTATTCAGCGATGGGAGGTGATTACACGATGTCGATTCAATTTCTGGACGGAAGATTGTCCATTCATCGGAGCAACAGCGCGGGAGCCGATGCCTTGACGACGACTCCCCTCTTCATCGGGGATTTGGGGCTGCAGGTGATCGGCGCCATTCCGACAGGCAATGCGGCCAACGTACGGGCGGCCTTGAGCGGCACGGTCGGTATCGAGATGGTCGACTCGGGCATCTTTATCGATATTACGATCACGGTGGAACGCAATTCCAACGGTACGGCAGGAACCGGAGTCGTTATCCTGTCCGAAGTGCTGTCGACGAACGGCGTTGGCGCGTTCTCGCCGATCAGCGTCAATGCGGGCGACTTCCCGCCGGAAGCCGATGTACTGGCCGGGCAGATTCGCTATTCGATGTTTATTGAGGCATCGGAGGGAGGAGCGACGCTCAGAGGACCGGTCGTCTTTAACGGCTACGCAACTGCAGGGGCGACAACGTAATCGGCTCCAGGAAAGGGAAGCTTGTATCAATCAAACAGCGGCAGTCCTGCTGTACGGCACAGCCCGGACTGCCGCTGACGATAATAATTAATGATAATAATTAATGACATAAAGTTTACATAAATAATATTACGTCAATTAAGCAAAGCCCGATGCGTTTCTGCCAATCCCCGAGCCAGAGCAAACTCGGCTTCCCAGCCGAGGAGCCGAGCGGCCTTGGCAGGGTTCAGGCAACTGTTCCGAATGTCTCCGCTGCGACTCTCCGTCCGCTCTATGGCCGCCGGCGAACCGTGAACAGCCGAGAGCAGGGCGGCGAGCTGCCGAATCGATGTTTTCCTCCCTGTGCCGATGTTGATTATTTGTTTGTCTCCCAGACGCACGGCCGCAGCGTTAGCCCGGACGACGTCGCGGACGTAGACGAAGTCCCGCGTCTGCTCGCCGTCGCCGTGAACGACAAGCGGCAGATCGCGCTGCAGCCGATCGAGGAAAATCGCCACCACGCCGCCTTCGCCGACGGCACGCTGCCGGGGACCGTACACGTTGCCGTAGCGCAGGATCGTGTAATTCAGCCCGGTCAGCCGCGAGTAGAGTCGGATGTAGCGCTCTGCCGTGTCCTTGGACAGTCCGTAGAAGGAGAGCGGAGCGGGCGGCGATTCCTCCGAGATTCGTTCGTGCGGCAGATCGCCGTAGACGGCCGACGACGAAGAGAAGACGAGCTTGCCCGCTCCGGCGCTGCGGCACGCTTCGAGAAGCCTGAGCGTTCCGACGACATTGGTGTCGGCGTCCGCGGAAGGGGACAGGAGGGAGGGCCCGACGCCGATCTGGGCAGCCAGGTGGAAGACGCAGTCCGGCGCGCAGCGAAGCAGCAGCTCCGCGCTCTCGTCCGCGCGAATGTCGCCGATATGCAGCTTGGCCTCCCGGTTGACATTGCGCTCCAACCCCGAGACGAGATTGTCGAGCACATGAACTTCCGCCCCGTTGCGGATCAAATAATCGGTCAGATGGGAACCGATGAAGCCCGCCCCTCCTGTAATGAACGCTCTCACGACGATCCCTCCCGCATTCGCGAATCCGAGCCTGTCGTGTATCGTACGCTCTTCAAGGCGAATCGGCTTGTACAGGCGCCTCTGCGGCGGAAGCACAATTCGGAGGAGGGAGGGGGCACGAGACGCTGAAGGCGAGATGCCCGGATTTTCCGGATTTCGTTGCGCTGCGAGGACGATTGGAGGACGTGTGATCTCGAATATGACGAATACGATTTTGCGGGTCGGGACCCGATTGGCAGCTTGTACTGGATTAAGCGATAAGTCATTTGGTATAATGCATTATTATAATTAAGAAAGCAGGACTGGATCATGGGACGCAAATGGAACAACATCAAGAACAAGAAAGCGTCGAAGGACGCGAGCAATAGCAAGATTTATGCCAAGTTCGGGATCGAGATCTACGTTGCCGCCAAGAAGGGCGAGCCGGACCCGGAAGCGAATCGCGCGCTTAAGGTTGTCCTTGAGCGTGCCAAGACGTACAACGTGCCGAAGGCGATCATCGACCGCGCTCTGGACAAGGCGAAGGGGTCCGGGGAAGAGAACTACGTCGAGCTGCGGTACGAAGGGTTCGGCCCGAACGGCTCGATGATTATCGTCGATACGCTGACGAACAATGTCAACCGCACGGCAGCCTCCGTTCGCGCCGCATTCAGCAAGAATGGCGGCAATATGGGCGTCAACGGTTCGGTCGCTTATATGTTCGATGCCGCGGCCGTCATCGGCCTGACCGGCAAGTCGGTGGATGACGTCATCGAGCTGCTGCTCGACAAGGACGTCGACGTGCGCGATGTCGTGGAGGAAGACGAATCGGTCGTCGTGTACGCCGATCCGGAGCAATTCCACGCGGTCCAGGACGCGATCAAGAGCATGGGGGTCACGGAATTCACCGTGGCCGAGCTGACGATGATTCCGCAGAACTACGTGGAGCTGCCGGAGGAGGCGCTGCCTTCGTTCGAGAAGATTATCGACGCGCTCGACGACCTGGAGGACGTTCAACAGGTGTACCACAACGTGGAGCTGCCGGAAGAGGACGAGGACTAAAGTCAATTCGAATCGAAGCGGCAGGAACAAGGCGGACAGGGGCCCGGAATCGGGAGCTCTGTCCGTTTTTTGTGCGGGATGGGGGTGCGGACGGGCGATTCTATGCGAAAAATCACATACGTTCGGGGGAAAAAGGAGCTTTGCGGCGCAACGAATGCGAAAAACCGCATATATGGAGGCAATACGGACCCGAAGTCCCCGTATAGATGCGAAAAATCACATAAAATGCCTCGATCCATCAGGAAAACGCGCCGACGAATGCGATAAATCGCATAAAATCGTATAAAACGCCGAATCGGACCGGGGAATCGGAACGGGGAATCGCAACAGGGAGGCGGGCGGGTCAGGGAATCGAACCGGGGGAATCGGAACAGGGAGGAGAGCTGTTCAGGGGCGACAATGGTGACGGGTCGTGGGGGGGGGGGGCGCCCGATTCCGCCGTCTCGTCCATGCTTCCGCGTGCTTGCGCGAATATGTTGATTAAGGGGGAAAAACGGCTGCGGGAGGGATGGCAGTGAAAAGAGGGACAACATGGACAACAGAGACAACGTGTCGGTTCATGAGGCTGCCGGGGAGGTGAAGCCGGCGAGCGCACGGCCGCTGCTGCTGTATGTCCATATTCCGAAGACGGCCGGAACGAGCGTCGCTGCGATGTTCCATGAGCAATTCCAGGAGAAGCTGGGTGTCGTCGATATGGGGAATCGGGAGCATTGGCTGAACGTTCTGAAGCTCCTGCCTTGCCGCTACGATTGCCTGATCGGGCACTTCGCTTACGGCCTTCACGCGGAGCTCGCCCGTTCTTGCGAATACGCCTCGATGATGAGGAATCCGATCGCTGCGATGGTGTCCTACCATTCCTACATCGTCAGAAGAACGGACCATCCGCTTCATGCCTGCATGGGCGACGGCAGCCTGGAGCACTTTCTGAGCTTGCCCGCCGAGACGCTGGCCGTGTTCCGCAATTATCAGACGGCGATGCTCACCGGCAAGCCGGGCGCGTCCGCGGAGGAGACGATCAGGCTGATCGAGCGGGAGTACCCGATTGTCGGGACGGTCGAGCAGCTCGAAGAGACGGTGTTCCTGCTGCAGCAGCGGTACGGCTGGGGAGATATCCATATGCGCCGGGAGAATGTCGGGAACAGCGCGGTGCAACGGAACAAGCTCCGGCCGACGGAATATCGTCGGATCGCGGAGCTTGTCGGCGTTGATCTGATGGTTTACGCCTATGTCCGGGCGAGGATGGAGAAGACGGTACAGGCGCTTCCGAAGCAGCAGCAATCGGCCATCCGCGAATTCAAGGCGACCGGCCTGCTGCATCTATAGGCCGCGAACCCCGCCGAGGCTGGCGCCGCGCACGAAGAAGCGGTCGATGCTCTTCTCCACGGCAGGGTCGGGAACAAGCGGCGGCGCGTGGTGCGGCTTCAGGCGAATGTCGAGAATGACGTTGTCGCAGCCCCAGTGCTTGTGGTCGAACGCGGCGTTCACGCCGTGAATGTCGTGGGACGGGTTGCTTCTTGTGAAGGCGACCCAGAGGAAGTTCGCCAGGCTGTCCGCGACGAAGCCGCTGTCGTCGCAGACGAGCAGCAGCGGGCAGCCGTCGAGTCCGCCGCGCGAGCGCAGCTCCTCGGCGAGCCCGCCGAGCTCGCGGCCGGCCAACTCGTAGCTGCCGAACGCGGCCGCCTGCAGCGCGACGACGCCGGGCATGACGAGGCGGGCGTGCTCGAAGCCGCGAAGGCCGCGCAGCGATTCGGGCACGTCGCGGCACAGCTCGCGCCGGGCGTCGCCGTAGGCGGCGAACACAACCTTGCTGCCGCCGTTCAGCTCGCCGCCCGAATAGTCGAGCGTGTCGATCGTTGTGTTCGTATGGAAGTGCAGGTCGCGCCGCAGGTCGATTCTCTCGAGGATATAAGCCAGGAACTCCTCGATGTTATGCGTGTCGAGCGGCCGTTCGTCCTCGGCGGTGATGAACAGGTACTTCGCGAGGCTGAGCTGATTCGTGCCGAGAATTCGGCTGGCGATCGTGAGCAGCTCGGTCGGCTTCTTCGTCTTCATGTACGGCGTATACCGTTCGCTGCCGATCGCGAGCAGCAGGGGATGGACGCCTGCGGCATCGACCGCATGGACTTCCTTCACCCCGGGAATCTCGCCGCTGATCGCGTCCCCGGTAATCTCGTGGATCAGCTCGCCGAAGGACGTGTCCTCCTGCGGCGGGCGGCCGACGACGGTGAACGGCCAGATCGCGTTCTTCTTCGCGTACACCTTGCGAACCTTCATGACCGGGAACGGGTGAACAAGGCTGTAATAGCCGAGATGGTCGCCGAACGGCCCTTCCGGCTTCGTCTCCAGCGGATGCAGCTCGCCCGTGATGACGAAGTCCGCGTCGTTGCTGACGAAGAAGCCGTCTTGATAGCTGTAGCGGAACCGGCGTCCGCCGAGCAGGCCGGCGAACAGCAGCTCGCTCAAGCCTTCGGGAAGCGGCATGACCGCGGACAGCATGTGCGCGGGCGGGCCGCCGACGAAGCAGCTGACCTTGAGCGGCTCGCCCCGGCGGGTCGCCTTCTCCTGGTGGATGCCGATGCCGCGATGAATCTGGTAATGCACGCCGACTTCCTCGTTCAGGCGGTAGTCGTTGCCGCTGAGCTGGATACGGTACATCCCGAGATTGGCGTTCATGGCGCCCGGCTTGTCCGGGTCCTCGGAATACACCTGCGGAAGCGTAATGAACGCGCCGCCGTCGTCCGGCCAGTGACGGATGAGGGGGAGGTCCGAGATGCGGATCTGCTGCTCCGCCACGGGGAAGCCGCCGGCTTGCTTCATCGGCAGCGCCTTGAGCGCGGCGAAGCCCGACGAGAGGTTGCGCAGCGGGTGCTTCAGCGCCTGCATCGGGTCGTCGCGCAGCCGCACGATCTGCTGCACCGCTTCCAGCGTATGGCGGAAGATGAACTTGCTCCGCTCGAGCGTGCCGAACAGATTCGAGACGGCCGGGAACCGGGAGCCCCCCACCTTCTCGAACAAGAGGGCGGGGCCGCCGGCTTCGTATACTCGCAGATGGACGGCCGCCATCTCGAGATGGGGATCGATCTCTTCGCGCACTCTGACGAGATGTCCGTGCCGTTCCAGGTCGAGCACGCATTCTTCCAAGCTCTTATACATAAACGATAGTCTCCTAGCCACAATGGGGAAAAGTAAATTGAAGTCCGAGTATGTCCAGAATAGCGCATGTGGCGGGCGATCTCAACCGTGCCGACCGCTCCCGACCGCGCGTATCGTCAGAACATGCTCCAGCTCATCTCCTTGGAGATCGTCTCGAGCAGATGGACGCCCGCGCAGCTGTTCCCCTTGGCGTTAAGCGCCGGGCCGACGACGCCGATGCCGAGCCGGCCCGGAACGATCGCGAGAACGCCGCCGGACACGCCGCTCTTGGCGGGCAGGCCGACCTGAATCGCGAATTCGCCGGACGCGTTGTACATGCCGCACGTCGTCATGAACGTCTTCGCGATCTGCACGCAGCGCCTCGGGATGAGCGTCTCGCCGGTAAGCGGATCGACGCCGCCGCAGGCGAGCACAAGCGCCATGCGGGCCAGGTCGGCGCAGTCGACCTGAATGGAGCAATGCCGGAAGTAGACGTCGAGCACCTCGTCCACCTTGCCTTCGAGCACGCCGTGATCCCTCAGCAGATAAGCCATCGAGCGGTTCAGGTCGCCGGTCTCGGATTCCGACAGGTACACGCCGGTGTCGTACGCGAGCCGGCTGTTGCCTGCCAGCCGCCGGAAGAACTGCAGGATGCGGGCCGACTTCTCCGCGGGGGAGCTTCCGCGGATCAGCGAAGAGACGGTGATCGCTCCGGCGTTGATGAGCGGGTTGAACGGGATGCCGGGCTGCACGAGCTCCAGCTTCAGCATCGAGTTGAAGTTGTCTCCGGTCGGCTCCATGCCGACCTTGGCGAATACGGCGGCTTCGCCGTTGTCCATCAGGGCGAGGATGAGCGTGAATACTTTGGAGATGCTCTGAAGAGTGAAGCGCAGCTCGCTGTCCCCGGACGAGGCGGCCTTGCCGTCGGCGGCGAGAATCGTAATGCCGAGCGCATCCTTGGGCGCCTTGGACAGCTCGGGAATGTAGGAGGCGACCTTGCCTCCGGAGGTGTAGGGACGGCTCGCCGCCACCCAGGCGTCCAGCCGCCGCTCCAACAATTGCATCTCGCTCGTGTTCTCCATATCGTTCACTTTACCGTTCCCATTGTCCATGGCGCTCGAGCTCCTCTGTTCGCGGCCGTTCATGTTCGGCAGATGCGATTGCCGGCCGCTCTTGTATAGGCTATTATCGGATTATTCGCGAAGCTTATGAAGGCCCAAACGGGCCATACTAATCAGGATTCCGTCGCTTCATGACCGGAAGGGGAGTGGGCAGAAGCATGAAGCTTATCTTGCTCGGAACGGGCGCCGGACGCCCGACGCTTGAACGCAATGTCACCTCGATCGCGCTGCAATTCCCGGAGCGCCGCAACCGCTTCTGGCTGTTCGATGCCGGAGAAGGCACGCAGCATCAATTGCTCGGCCGGAAGGAGCTTAAGCTGAGCAAGCTGGAGGCCGTCTTCATCACGCATCTTCACGGCGATCATCTGTACGGCTTGCCGGGGCTGCTCACCAGCCGCTCCTTCATTGAAGGAGCGGGCAAGCTGACCGTCTACGGGCCGGCGGGGATAAGCGCCTATCTGGAGGGCATCTTCGCGGCAAGCGAGGTGCGGCTGGACTACGAGCTCGAGATCGTCGAGCTGGAAGACGAGCGGACGGAACTGGACGCCGGCTTCTGCCGAATCGTCGCCATGGAGCTGGACCATCGGATTCGCTGCCTCGGCTACCGGATCGTCGAATCGCCGAGATGCGGCGCGCTCGATACGGAGAAGCTCGCCCGCCTCGGCCTGCCTCCCGGCCCGGAGTACGGCCTGCTGAAGCGCGGCGAGTCGGTGACGCTCGCGGACGGAACGACGGTGCGCCCCGGGGATGTGCTGGCCGATCCGACGCCGGGCGCGACCGTAACGATTCTCGGGGACACGGCGCCGTGCGGCAATGCATTCGAACTCGGCAGGGAAGCGGATCTTCTCGTTCACGAGGCGACGTTCGCGGCCGGCCTGGAGGAGAAGGCGGCGGCTTACGGGCATTCGACCATCGCGCAGGCGTGCGGCATCGCGCTGAAGTCGGAAGCGAAGCGGCTTGTGGTGACGCACTTCAGCGCGAGATACGCGAAGGAGGACGTCCGGCGGATGGTCGAAGAGGCTCGGTCGATTTTCCCAGAGGTGTATGCCGCCCATGACGGCGCGGAGTTCGATGTGCGGACAGGTTTTATAAATAATTAAGAATTCGCTCCTGAATTCTTAAGACGCGGGGAGTACAATGTTCCTTAGAGCGTTGCAAGATTCGTTATGGAGGATTCGCGGAAGATGAGATCGACATTCAGAGTTACCCTAACCTTATTTATCGTGTTTCTGGCGGCGGTTGTGGCATTCGGCATTCTGCACACCCGGGCGGACGAGAAGAAGAACGACAGCGGCGAAGCTTCGCCGAGCTCGTCGGCATCCGAATCTGCATCCGAATCGGCAGCTCCTTCCGGATCAGCCGCCGATTCCGGCTCCGGCGCGGCCGCGGTTGCGGAAGACCAACTCGTGAACGTGCAAGGCGTCAACTACATCGTCTCCGGCGGCGAAGCGGCTTCGCTGTTCGTCTACAACAAGAGCGCCGCCGATCAGTATGCGAATGCGCTCAACCGATTCAAGGCAAGCATCGACGCTTCGGTCCGGGTGTATTCGCTCCTGGTTCCGACGGCGGGGGAATTCTCGGACAGCGAGCTGGCGAAGAACAATTCCGACTCGCAGAAGGAGGCGTTCGCCCATATCGGCGAGCTGCTGGACCCGGGAATCGTTCAGGTGGACGCGTACGACGCGCTCGCGAGCCATCTCGACGACTACGTGTATTACCGGACCGACCATCACTGGACCGCGCTCGGCGCCTATTACGCATACAAGGTATTCGCGGAGGCAACCGGGGAGCAGCCGGCTTCGCTGGACGACTTCAAGGAAGGAACGATCGGCGACTTCCTCGGCAGCGAGTACAAGACGCTTCAGCTCGAGGAGCTGAAGGCGAATCCGGATACGATCGTTTATTACACTCCGACATCGGACTACGAGTACACCGCCTATTCGACGAAGAACGCTCCGCTGAACCGCGACCTCGTGAACGCGAAGTATGCGAACGACACGAACGGCCTGTACGCGGTGTTCATGGGCGGAGACACGCCGTGGGGGGAGATAACGACCGAGAGCGCCAGCGGGCGAACCCTTCTCGTCGTCAAGGATTCCTATGCCAACGCCTTTATCCCGTATCTGCTGGATCATTATTCCAAGATTTATTACGTCGATCCGCGTTCGTACACGGGCAATCTGACGGACTTCGCAACCGAGAAGCAGGCGACGGACGTGCTGTTCCTGAACAATGCCACGGTTGCCCGAATTACGGGGATTGCGGAGTTGATCGATTCCCTCTTATGAGCGATGACCGATGACCGACAAGGCGCCAGCCGCGCAAAATCGTTTGAGCAGTTTGATTGCATTCGGGGACGAGTGCGGTTAAACTGCTTTTTGTGCGCATTATATGTTAACGAAAGCGACACAAACTTTTGACAGAATCTTGTTAGGTGTCAAATGAAGAGGAATCGCGGTCCAAATTGTGTTAGCATGGGGTAGTGGGTTTGTAGAGAGAAAACGGAAGGAGTGTTCGTGCATGCGCGCGCAAGCCGACCGTCTCGGCTACGAGATATCGGTCAAGTCGGTCACCAATATCGTATTCGAGACCATTAAAATAGGAATCATCAAATCGAATCTTATCTCCATGTTCGCCGGCCTGTGCATGGCGCTGTACGTCTCGGACGCGTCGTTCTTCGACAAAATCGGCGAGATCGTTCTGGCGCTTGTCGGGACCACGTTCGTCATCGGCGCGGCGGGGGCGTTCAACAACGTCTACGACCGGGACATCGACATTGTCATGGAGCGGACGCGCAAGCGGCCGACGGTCACGGGCCAGGTCAGCGCGAGGAACGCGATTCTCGTCGGCTCGATCCTGTCGGTCGCCGGTCTCGTTCTGCTCGCCCTGGCTTCCTGGGAGGCGGCCCTGTTCGGCTTCCTCGGCTTGTTCCTGTACGTCGTTCCTTACACGATGTGGACGAAGCGGAGAACGGTGTACAACACGGAGGTCGGAAGCTTGTCCGGGGCGACGCCGCCGCTGATCGGCTGGGCCGCCATCTCGAGCGATCTCAGCCATCCGGCGCTGCTCGCGATCTTCCTGCTGATGCTCGTCTGGCAGATGCCGCACTTCTACGCAATCGCCATCCGGCGCATGGAGGAGTACCGGTCGGCGGGCGTCCCGATGCTTCCGGTCGTCTACGGCCTTCGCCGCACGTATTACCAGCAGAACTTCTACCTTGTTCTTCTGATCGCGACAAGCGCGCTGTTCTGGTCGTTCAGCCCGACCATCGCCGTCGTCAACGCCGTCGTCAGCGCCGTATGGCTCGGACTGAGCGTCGCCGGTTATCGGCGCATGCCGGAGAGCGGCTGGTCGAAGACGATGTTTATTTTCTCCCTGTATCATATGACATTCATTATGCTGATCATCATCGGTTACTCGCTGATTAAACCCTTGTTCTGATTCGAACGAACCGCCCATCGGCCGTCTCCGGCCGGTGGGCGGTTTTGGGTTGTGCGGCGAATTGTGGTACGATGCCAGAGACAATGTTCTAGATAAGGCGGGAAACAGGAATGAAGACGACGGGAATGCAAGCGCAAGGGATGAATACGCAAGAACCAGCAAAGCCTCAGCAAACCGATACGACCGGCCGCAGCACCTATCGCTTCAGCGAAGCCCCGATCTGGGAGCTGCAGCGGCAATATTACGAGAAGTTCGGTCTGGATGCCTGGCGCAACGATCAGGTGCCGCAATACATCACGAGCAACCCGATGATCGGAACGGCATATGCGGACATTCTGTTCGGCATGCTTCAAGACTTGGCCGCACGCGGCCGGACGGACGAGCCGGTGGTTGTCGTTGAGCTCGGAGCGGGGGCGGGGCGCTTCGCCGGCCAAGTGCTGCACTCGCTCGGCGAGCTCATCGCATACGCCGGAGAGGACATCAAGCTGCCTCCGTACCGCTATATCATGACGGATCTGGCGGCGGACAACGTCGCCGGGTGGCAGCGCCATCCCGTGCTTGCGCCGCATGTTGCGGCCGGACGCCTGGACTTCGCCCGCTTCGACGTGGTGCGGGACACGGAGCTTCGGCTCGCCGTATCGGGAGAGACGATCCGCCCGGGAGAGCTGAACCAGCCGCTCCTGATTATCGCCAATTACCTCTTCGACAGCCTCCCGCAGGAGCTGCTCTATATCGGGGAAGGGCAGATTTACGAATGCGACGTGGAGATCGAAGCGCCGGACGCGGACGGGGCGTTGTCGTCGGCGGATGCGCTGGCCGCGATCAGAATGAGCTATGTCAATCGCAGAGCTCCCGAATACGACCGGCCGGATTACCCGTACCGGGGCGTTATCGACCTGTACCGGCAGGAGCTTGAGGACTCCCATGTGCTGTTCCCGGAGGAAGCGCTGCGCTGCCTGGAACGGCTCCATGCCTTGTCCTCGGCGGGATTCGTCCTGATTACCGCGGACAAGGGGGACCACCTGACGGACGATTGGCGATTCGCCGAGCCGCCCAACCTCGTCCTGCACGGCGGCAGCTTCTCGCTGACAGCCAACTACCACGCGATCAATCGCGCGTATGAGGAGCGGGGGGCGCTGGCGCTTTTCCCGGAGCATCATTACAAGAACCTCAACGTCGGCTGTCTGCTCATGCTCGAGAACCCCGGCGGCTTCGTGAACGCGAAGCTGGCGTATCGGCGTTCCGTCGAACGGTTCGGCCCGGACGACTTCTTCAGCCTGAAGCTGTGGATGGATCGAAGCCTGGAGTTCTTGGGGATGCAGCAGGTGCTCGCCTTCTGGCGGCTCGGCCGCTACGACGCGGAATGGTTTATCCAGAGCGCGAAGCGCATCTCCGAGCTTCTTCCGGAGGCAAGCGACGAGGAGAAGCTCGACATCGAGCTTGGCATTCGCCGGATGTGGGCAGCTTATTACGAGATGCCGCAGAGGTACGATCTGGCGCTGGACGTCGGGATGCTGCTGTTCGAGATGGATCGCATGGGCGATGCCCGCCTCTTCCTGGAGAGATCCGTGGCCGAAGCGCAGGAAGAGCCCGATCCGATGGTGTACTATTGCCTCGCGATCTGCTGTCTGGAGCAAGAGGAGGAGGAACGCGCGGCCTCGTATTTGCGCCTGGCGCTGAAGCAGGAGCCGGACCATCCGGAAGCGAACGAACTGCTTGACGCGTTGACGAACAAGGAGGAGTAGACCGTGGCACCGGAAGCGAGCAAGGTTCCCTACGGGTACGAACCGCCTCAGGAGCGGACGAAGGGGACGCTGATCTGCTACGATTCGTTCGAGCGGGCGGAGGAAGCCGAGTTGAATGCGGAGTTGGACACGGCGGCGCGGATCGCGGAGGAGCGCTCGTTCGCGCGGCTTGTGCTGTATCCGATTCACGAAGAGACGATGCGGCGAATGGGGAGCTCTCCGGTGGAGGCGTATTACAAACGGGAGAAAATGCTGCTCGAGTGGCAGCGGACGAGAGGGGAATCGTGGATCGCGGTCGACAGGTGGGAGGGGAAGCGGAAGAAGTATACGCCGATGGACCAAGCGCTTCGCCATCTGACGGAGACGCTGCCGGCGCCGTACTTCCTGCTCCTGACGCCGGACATTGCGAACGCGTTCGCCTCCTTCTCCTCGTTCGAGGAGTGGATCGTCAAGCTTCGGCTGATTGTGACGGGACCGCCGGAGCGGCCGCACCCGAAGCTGCTGCAATTCCGCGAGCGCTGGGAGCTTGCGGAGGGTCCCCGCTCCTAATTCTGCGTATCGCGCTCACTCCAAAAAAACGTCAGGCGGAAATCGCCCTGACGTTTTTTTGGGGTTCGCCCGTCGTCCGATCCGACGCTTCGGGCGATTTTATGCGGTTTTTCGGTGACTCAACGCATTTTATGTGAATTTTCACATTCATCGGCGGCGATTTCGCAGAATCGGGGTGTTTTATGCGGTTTTTCGCATACATTTCGTCATTCGGGCCGGAATTGCCGCCATGAATGTGATTTTTCACATTCGTTGCGCCTCGCAGCCGCTTTTTCCTTCGCATGAATGTGAAATTTCGCATAAAATCCCGGCAGCGGGGCGGCAGCGGGGCGGCAGCGGGGCGGGGCAGCGCAGTCGGTTGCGGGGCGGCAGCGGAGTCGCCATCCATGCGGGCACCGGGCGGGATCGGCGCCCGGCTTAGGTCTCGTAAAGCACGCGGCCGGTCTGCGACAGGTCGTAGCCGGAGATCGCTTGAAGCTCGCGAAGGAACGCTTCCGAGCGCAGGATACGCAGGACGGCCTCGATCCATTCGAGGTTGTCCGGCCGCTTCAGCAGCACGAGGTCGTATCGCTCCTGAATCAGCGGGATGAAGTCGATGCCTCCGACGATCGCCGCCGCCTTCTCGATGCCGATCCCGACATCCGCCTCGCCGGACGCGACCTTGCCTGCCACCCCGAGGTGATTGTTCTCCTCCCAGTCGTACCCGTCCAGCTTGGAGCCGGCGATGCCGTGCAGCCGCAGTTGCTCGTCGAGCAGGACACGCGCGCCGGCGCCGCGTTCGCGGTTGACGAAGCGCAGGCCCGGCTGACCGAGGTCGCTCCAGCCGCGAAGCTGCTTCGGGTTGCCCTTCTCCACGTAAAGCCCGGCGCGTCGGCTCAGCAGGTTCACGACCAGATAGGAGGAGCCGATGAGCAGCTTGCGGATGTACGGCAGGTTGTATTCCCCCGTATCCCCGTCGAGCAGGTGTGTGCTGACGATGTCCGATTCGCCCCGGTACATCGAGATCAGGCTGTCGAGGCTCCCCACATAAGAGCGAAGCGGCCGCACCCCCGGGATGCTCTTCTCCATATGCTTGGCGAGAATGTCGAGGCTGACGTCCTGCCCGGTAATGACGAGCGGCCGCAAGCTTCCGGACGCGTTGACGGGCCTCGGCGGCTCCTCCGCCGGCTCGCGGATTCCCTTGGAGCGCCGCTTGTACGCATCGAGGTCGGAAGCGTCGACGCGCATCTGCTTGCCAACCCGATAGGCGGGAAGCTCGCCCTTCTTGATCAGGTCATACACCGTAAGCTTGGAGATCTTCAGCAGCTTCGCAATCTCTTCCGTCGTGTACGATATGTCTTCGGTCATCGGAATTCTCCTTGGAATATTGGTCGATCGTACAAGTAAATGCCGTGTTTCCTATATTGTAACACAATTCCGTGAAGGCAGGGTTGTCAGGGCCATCGGCGCTTTGTATGATAATGTTTAGTTATAGATGAATATAAACAGATATAAATGGAGAGGTGTGGGAGCGATGAAGATGTGGAGCAAAAGCGTCCTGTCCCTGATGATGGCAGGTGCGATGGTTGTCGTCGCGGCTTGCGGGAACAACGGCGATGCGAAGGAGCAGACGCCGTCCGCCGAGAAGGTCGAGCTGACGATCTCGGCCGCAGCCAGCCTGACGGACGCCATGACCGATATTCAGCAAGCCTACGCCGAGCAGGCGCCGAACGTGACGCTGACGTTCAACTTCGGGGCGTCCGGCGCGCTGCAGCAGCAGATCGAGGAGGGAGCGCCGGCCGATCTGTTCCTCTCCGCAGCGACGAAGAACATGACGGCGCTCGTCGATAAGGGCCTCATCGAGCAGGATCAGACGGTGACTCTGCTGAACAACGAGCTTGTTGCGGTCGTGCCGAAGGAGGGCGGACCGGACATCGCGGGCGCAGCCGATCTGTCGAGCGACTCCGTGAAGTTCATCGCGATCGGCATCCCCGAGAGCGTGCCCGCCGGCCAATACGCCCAGGACTCCCTGACGGCGTCCGGACTGTGGGATTCCTTGCAGAAGAAGCTCGTTCAAGGCAAGGACGTCAAGCAGGTGCTGCAGTACGTCGAGACCGGCAACGCCGACGTCGGCTTCGTCTACAAGACGGATGCGCTCGTCTCGGATAAAGTCAAGATCGCGTATACCGTCGACCCGGCGACCTACAAGAAGGTCGAATACCCGATCGGCATCGTCAAGGCGAGCGCCCATCAAGAAGCTGCGGCAGCGTTCTACGAGTACCTCCAGTCCGAGGACGCGATGAGCATCTTCACCGGATACGGGTTCTCGGCGCCTAACGAATAAAGATGACCTGGGCGGATTACGGAACGCCGATCAAGCTGTCGCTGCAAGTCACGCTGCTCGCCAGCATCTTCGTCATGATCGTCGGAGTGTTCGTTGCCAGAGGGATGAGCCGGTCCCGCTTCCGGGGCAAGGTGCTGCTGGAGACGGCCTTCATGCTGCCTCTGGTGCTTCCTCCGACCGTCGTCGGCTTCCTTCTGCTTATGCTGCTGGGGCGGAGGAGCTGGATCGGCCAATTCATCGAATGGCTGTTCCGCGCTCCGATTGTGTTCAGTTGGTGGGCGGCGGTCGTGGCGGCGGTCGTCGTCTCGTTCCCGCTCGTGTACCAGTCGATCCGGGTCGGCTTCGATTCCGTCGACCGCAGCCTCGAAGAAGCGGCCCGCTCGAACGGGGCGAACGAATGGCAAGTATTCCGTTACGTCACGCTTCCGCTCAGCTCCCGCTCGCTCGTCACCGCCTACATTCTGGGCTTCACCAGAGGACTCGGGGAATTCGGGGCGACGCTGATGATCGCCGGGAACATTCCGGGACGGACGCAGACGCTGCCGACCGCGATCTACGTCGCCGTCGATTCGGGCCATACCGAGCTTGCCTGGGCGTGGACCGGGACGATTCTTGCGATCTCGTTCCTGATGCTGCTTGCCACGGGACGAGGCTCCCGGAGCTCCGGCTCCGGCACGAGAAGCCGATAACGAAGGGCCGATTCCGGAAGGGATCGGCTCTTCGCCGTTCGGCGGGCCGATAAACGCGTTTGGTGCGAATCCGCATAATACCTCTTCCCGCGTGGAACGATGGGGATGTTCGTCCGTAGTAAGTGGGTAGGACATTTTCTAACATTAAACTCCCTCTGGGAAAAGGAAGATCTGCTTGGGACTAAATCTGTTGCTCGTCGCGCTGCTTATCGTACTTACCGCCTTCTTCGTCGCCACGGAATTCGCCATCGTCAAGCTGCGCTCCAGCCGTGTCGATCAGCTCGTCTTGGAAGGGAAGAAGAATGCGCTCGCCGTGCGGAAGGTGACCTCCAATCTGGACGCTTACTTGTCGGCGTGTCAGCTCGGCATTACGATTACGGCGCTCGGCCTCGGCTGGCTCGGGGAACCGACGATCGAGAAGCTGCTTCACCCGCTGTTTAACGCTTTGGCGCTCAGCGAGAGCGCCAGCCACGTCATCTCGTTCGCGGTCGCGTTCGTCGTCATGACTTATCTGCACGTGGTGCTCGGGGAGCTGGCGCCGAAGACGGCGGCGATCGTGAAGGCGGAGCAAGTCGCCCTGTTCACCGCTCCGATCATCATTTACTTCTACAAAATCATGTATCCGTTCATCTGGGCGCTCAACGGCTCGGCTCGCGGCTTCGTGAAGCTGTTCGGCATGCAGCCGGTCAAGGAGCACGAGGAGGCCCATTCCGAGGACGAGATCCGGATCATCCTGTCGGAGAGCTATGAGAGCGGGAAGATCAACAAGACCGAATACGGCTACGTAAACCGGATCTTCACGTTCGACGAGCTGCTCGCCCGCGAGATTATGGTGCCGCGAACCGACATGGTGTGCCTGTACACGGACAAGACGGTCGAAGAGAATCGCAGCATCATCAAGAGGGAACAGTACACGAGGTTCCCGGTCGCCCAAGGGGACAAGGACCACATCGTCGGCGTTCTGAACACCAAACGTTTTTTCCTCAGTTATGACAATGACCCGAACTTCGATTATCGCTCGCTTATTCAGCCGATCATGGCCGTCCCGGATGCAATGCCGGTCAAGACGCTGCTGCGCAAGATGCAGCAGGAGAACGTCCACCTCGCCATTCTGCTCGACGAGTACGGGGGCACCTCCGGGCTTATTACGATCGAGGACATTCTCGAGGAGATCGTCGGGGAGATCCGCGACGAATTCGACAAGGACGAAGGCAGGGAGATCGAGCCGCTCGGCGACAATCGATACCTGGTGGAAGGGACCGCGCTGATCGAGGAAGTGAACCGGGTCGTCGGCACGCGCATCGAAGACGAGGACGTCGATTCCATCGGCGGCTGGCTGTACAATCACGAGCCGGAGCTGCCCGTCGGAACGGCGCGGCGCTACGGCAACGTTACCTTCATTATCCGGGAGAAGGGGCAGCACCGGGTGCGCAAGATCGAGATCGCGATAGACGACGAGAGTCATTAAGCAATGACAAACCTCGTATAATTCGGTAAGATAGATAGGAATTGAATAGGAGTTCAGGTTCCTTCGCCGTGCGCGCAAGGAATAATAGGGAAGCGGGTGAGAGTCCCGCGCGGTCCCGCCGCTGTATGAGAGGAGCGTTCGCTACGAAGCCACTGGCCAACCGGGAAGGCAGCGAACGCGATGAATCTTGAGCCAGAAGACCTGCCTGAATGACGACACCATTAACTCTACGAGCGATAGGGGGTGTTCCGTTCATGCCAGCTTGTCTGGGCGCAGTCGTGAGCCGAACCTCTCAACCATTCCGGTTGAGAGGTTTTTTGGATCGGCGGGGCTGCGAGGCGGGCGAGTCCGGCAGGAAGCTGGCGGGAAGAGAATACCGGTGAGGGACAGAATTGCAACGACAGGAATAGAGAGGTTCATTGCATGAGAAAAACTAGCAGGGTTATGCGGCTGGCGACCGGTTGCCTGGCCGTGACGGCGCTCTTCTCGTATGCGAGTCCGGTGCAGGGGGTTGCTCTCGCAGCGGCTCCCGAATATGGAGGGCGGCTCGGCAGCTTAAGCGGGAGCTATGCGGATGCGGCTTCGGTGTCGCCATGGGCAGCGGACGCGATGGCGAACGCCGCGGCGCAAGGCTATGTGCAGGGAAGCAACGGCAGGCTGAATCCGCAGACGGCGGTTACGCGGGCCGAATTCGCCAAGCTCCTGACGAGTGCGCTTGGGCTGTCCGCTTCGCCGGTGAAGACGAACGGCTTCGCGGACGTATCCGCGGACAAGTGGTTCTACGGTTACGTGAACACGGCCTATCAGGCGGGCTTCGTGAGCGGGTACGGCAACAGGTTTAACCCGAACGAGAGCATCACGCGCGAGCAGATGGCTTCGATTGTCGCGAGAGCGCTAAGGCTTGAAGCGGCGTCGGAGGCGGAAGCGAAGCCGGAAGCGGAGGCGGCTGGCGAAGCGGGAGCAGGAGCGGGAGGCGGGAGCGTTGCCGGCGAAGGGACGGGCGATGGCGGCGAGGCGTTGGCGGACCTGGGCCGGGTGTCCGGTTGGGCGGAGGCGGACGTTCGGAAGACGCTTGCTTACGGGATCATGCAGGGCCAGGGAGATCGCTTCGCCCCGTTTGATTCCGTCACCCGCGAGATGGCGGTTGTCGTCGTCATGCGAGCGTCCGACTACCGCCTCGAGCATCCGATCGTTCAGGCGGAGGCGTCCGAACGGCAGGAGATCGTTCGCCGCCGGCTCGTCTCTGCCGCCGCTTATTTGCAGCGGACGGTCGCAAGCCCTGCGGTGAGCAGCATCGGCGGGGAGTGGACGATCGTCGGCCTCGCCCGTTCCGGCGAGCCGATCGATCCGGCGTATTACGCGAAGTACGAGGCCAACCTGATGAACGCCTTGGTCGATGCGGAGGGCAATCTTCATTCGGTGAAGTACACCGAATACGATCGCGTTATTCTTGCCCTGACCGCTCTCGGGAAGCGAGCGGACGAGGCGGACGGGTTCGATCTGCTCGCGAAGCTGGCCGACTACGAGCAGTTGATCAAGCAAGGGGTCAACGGGCCGATCTTCGCCCTGCTTGCGCTCGACAGCAAGGGGTACGCCATTCCGCAGAACGACGGCGTCAAGACGCAGACGACTCGGGAATTGCTCGTCGACTTCATCCTGAACCGCGAGATCGCGGGCGGAGGATGGGCGCTCGGCGCGAAGGAGACGGTTGCCGATCCGGACGTTACGGCGATGGCGCTTCAGGCGCTGACGCCTTACTATGATTCGAGCGCGGAGGCGAGAAGCGCGGTCGATCGCGGCGTCGCCCTGCTGTCCGCCGCGCAACTGGCGGACGGAGGCTTCGCGAGCGCGCAGTCCGTCAATTCGCAGAGCGTCGCGCAGGTCGTCATCGCGCTGACCGGCCTTGGCATCGACCCCGGCGCGGACGCGAGGTTCGTGAAGAACGGGCGCTCGGCGCTGGATGCGCTGCTCGGCTTCGCGGACGTGTCCGGCGGCTTCTATCCGATTCTTGCCGGAGGAATCGCGAGCGGCGGCTCCGAGCCGGGCATCGTGGACACGATGGCGACCGAGCAGGCGCTGCTCGCTCTCGTCGCTTACGACCGCTATGCGAGCGGAAGCGGCCGTCTCTACGACATGACGGACGTCTGAATGCCGAGCGGATCGGTCAGGGGGCGGCGCTTCGCACGGGAGCGGATCAGGGTGGCAGGCTGCCGCCGTCCATGAATGAATTGGAGAGTGCATGAGGCAATGAGAATGACTCCGAAGAAATGGCTGGCCGCGGCGGGAATCGCCGGCGTGCTGGCGCTGGCGTTCGCGTGGGGCGGCGACCGTCCTTCCGGATCGTCCGAACCGGCAGCGACGAGCGCTTCCGGCCTTGCGGGCGAAGCGGCTCCCGAGGCAAGCGCGGGCGCGGCGCCGTCGTCGGCTGCGGCGTCCGGCCCGGAGGCGGATTCGTCCGCGGCAACGGGCTCGGGCGGCCAGGGAGCGGCGCCGGGGGCGAACGCAGGCTCCGCATCGGGGACGAGCGAAGGTGCCGCGTCGGAGCCGAGCGAAGGTGCCGCGTCGAGCGCTTCGTCCGCGGCAACCGATGCGGGCGGGGCGGCGGCTTCGACACCCGCTTCCGCGCCGCCAGCTTCGGTCAGCCCGCCCGCCACTCCGGGCCCAAGCGATGCGTCCGGGGCCGGACCGTCCCCCGGGAGCGCCGCCCGGCCGTCCGAATCGCCGGCTGCAGCCGAGGACAAGAACACGCAACATACGGCAACGCTGTCCGTGACGGCCAAGTCGATTCTGGCGAACCTCGACCTGTTCGACGAAGACAAGCTTGAGGTTCTGCCGGCAGACGGCGTTCTGTTCGCTTCGCGCCAGGTGACGTTCGAAGAAGGCGACACGGCGTTCGACGTGCTGCAGCGGGAGATGAAGAAGAACAAGATACCGCTCGAGTTCGCCAAGACGCCGGCCTATAACAGCAGCTATGTCGAAGGGATCGCCAACATCTACGAATTCGACTGCGGGGAGCTGAGCGGGTGGATGTATAAGGTGAACGGGGCGTTCCCGAATTACGGCAGCAGCCGTTATTCGCTCAAGGACGGAGACGTTGTGGAATGGGTGTACACATGCGATCTTGGACGCGACGTCGGGGGCGAACAGGCGGCGGGGAAGCAGACGTGAGAAGAGACGCCTTCGCTTCCTATCATCCCGTCGTCGGCTTCGCGTACTTCGTTGCGGTTATCGCCTTCAGCATGCTGTGGATGCATCCCGTTCTGCAGGCGATCTCGCTGTTCGGGGCCGTCGTCTACTCCCAGTTGCTGAGGAGCGCGAAGGCGCTCCGGTTTAATCTGCTGTACATGCTGCCGCTCCTGCTGTTCGCGGCCCTTCTGAATCCCGCCTTCAATCATGCGGGAGCGACGATTCTGTTCTATCTGCGCAGCGGGAACCCGGTAACGCTCGAATCGCTGTTGTACGGGGCGGCGGCGGCGGTCATGTTCGTGACGGTGCTCATCTGGTTCTCCTGCTACAACGCCGTCATGACGTCCGACAAGTTCATCTACTTGTTCGGCCGGCTGCTGCCGGGCTTATCGCTGATCTTCTCGATGGTGCTTCGGTTCGTGCCCCGGTACCGCAATCAGATCGGCCGAATCTCGCTCGCGCAGAGAAGCATCGGACGCGACGCGACGCAAGGATCGTTGGTGCGGAAGGCGCAGAACGGCATGCGAATCGTCTCGATCATGACGACGTGGGCGCTTGAGAACGCGATCGAGACGGCCGATTCCATGAAGGCGAGAGGGTACGGACTGCCGCGCCGGACGAGCTTCTCCCTCTATCGCTTCGACAGGCGGGATCGACTTGCGCTCGGCTGGCTTGCGTTCTTCGCCGCAATCGTCTTGACGGGAGCGGCGCTGGGGCATAACGCGATCCGCTTCTTCCCGTCGATCCGGATGGAGCCGGCGACGCCGCTGAGCTTCATCGTGTACGCAAGCTATTGTGCGCTATGCCTGATGCCGGTCGGCATTCAATTGGTGGAGGACTTCAAATGGAAATTTATCGCATCGAGAACGTAACGTTCTCCTTCCCCGAGCAGACGGCTCCCGCCCTGCGCGATGTCTCGCTTCGCATTCGCAGCGGCGAGTTCGTTGCCGTGTGCGGCAGGTCCGGCTGCGGCAAGAGCACGCTGCTGCGGCACCTGAAGCCGGCGCTGACTCCGCACGGCAGCAGGGAAGGGAGCATCCTCTACCGGGGAAGGGAGGTCGGGGAATGGGACGCGAGAACGCAAGCCTCGGAGATCGGCTACGTGCTGCAGAGCCCCGACAACCAGATCGTCACGGACAAGGTGTGGCATGAGCTGGCGTTCGGGCTTGAGAGCCTTGGCGTGGATACGCCGACGATTCGGCTGCGCGTCGCCGAGATGGCCAGCTTCTTCGGCATCCAGTCGTGGTTCCGCCGGGACGTCGCCGAGTTGTCCGGCGGGCAGAAGCAACTGCTGAACCTGGCCTCGATCATGGCGATGCACCCGTCCGTGCTTGTGCTCGACGAGCCGACCTCGCAGCTCGATCCGATCGCGGCGGCGGAGTTCCTCGGCACGCTCAGCAAGATTAATCGGGAGCTCGGCACGACCGTTGTGCTGACCGAGCACCGTCTTGAGGAAGTGCTTCCCCTGTCCGACCGCCTGATCGTTCTCGATGCGGGCTCCGTGATCGTCGACGAGGCGCCTCGGGAGGCGGGTGCTCGGCTGCGCAAGCTCGATCACCCGATGTTCCGCTCGATGCCTTCGCCCATGCGAATCCATGCCGGAAGCGGAGCCGGCGGACCGGTGCCGCTGACGGTAAAGGAAGGGCGGCAATGGCTGGATTCCGTTGCAGGGAGGGCCATCGCCGATTCCGGGACGGGAGAAGTGAAGGAGCCGGCCGGGAATCCGGACGGAGCACGGCGGCACGCGAAGGAGCGCGCGAGCGGCGCGAGGCCCGCCGCAGTCGAACTGCAGGACGTCTGGTTCAAGTTCGCGAAGAATGCGCCGGATACGATCAAGGACCTCTCGCTCCGCGTAGAAGAGGGGGAATTCCTCGGGCTCGTCGGCGGCAACGGGACGGGGAAGACGACAATGCTCTCGCTGATCGGAGGGCTGCTGAAGCCGTATCGCGGCCGAATTCTCGTCGCGGGCCAAGACCCGGCCAAGACGAGCCCGGACAAGCTGTTCCGCGGGCTGCTCGGCGTGCTGCCGCAGAATCCGCAGTCGCTCTTCGTCAAGAAGACGGTTGAACTTGATCTGTATGAGATGCTGGACGGCGAGAAGCTGTCGGAGGCGCAGAAGGCGGAGCGGATCGCCGAGGTTGTCCGGTTCGCGGAGCTTGAGCCGCTGCTGCGGATGCATCCGTACGACTTAAGCGGCGGCGAGCAGCAGCGGGCGGCCCTTGCGAAGGTGCTGCTTCTGGAGCCGGCCATTCTGCTCTTGGACGAGCCGACGAAGGGGCTGGACGGCTTCTTCAAGGAGAAGCTGGGCGAGCTGCTCCGGAAGTTCCATGAGGATGGCAAAACGATTGTGATGGTGTCGCACGACATCGAGTTCTGCGCCAAGCACGCGAAGCGGTGTTCCATGTTCTTCGACGGCAGCGTCATCTCGTCGAACGAGACGGCGGCGTTCTTCGCCGGCAACTCGTTCTACACGACGTCCGCCAATCGGATGGCGCGCCATCTCGATCGGGCGGCGGTAACGGAGGAGGACGTGATTCGCTTATGTCGAACGGAACGCTAAAGGGCGGCAACGGAAGGGATGCGGTTGACCGGACGGGACCGCGCGTGTCCGGACAGCAGCGTGCGGCGTCCCGCCGCTGGTCGCGCCGCACGCTGCTGTCCGCCCTGCTCATCGTCCTCGTCATCCCGGCGACGATTCTGCTCGGCGTGTTCGTCCTGGACGACCGCAAGTACTACTTCGTCAGCTTGCTTATTATTTTATATACGCTCGTTCCGTTCGCTCTCGTGTTCGAGAATCGCAAGCCGCAGGCAAGAGAGCTGATCGTCATCGCCGTGCTTGCCGCCATCGCCGTCGCGGGCCGGGCCGCGTTCTTCATGGTTCCGCAGTTCAAGCCGGTCGTCGCGATCGTCATTATCGCGGGCGTCAGCTTCGGCGCGGAGGCGGGCTTCCTTGTCGGGGCGACCGCCGGCTTCGTCTCGAACTTCTTCTTCGGGCAAGGCCCGTGGACGCCGTGGCAGATGTTCTGCTTCGGCATCATCGGCTTCGTCGCGGGGCTGCTCTATCGCAAAGGATGGTTGAAGCGGTCCCGGTTGTCCTTGTGTTTCTTCGGAGGATTAATGACATTAATTATCTACGGCGGCATCATCAACATCGGTTCGGTTATGATGTTTACCCCGAGGTTCAACTGGCAGGCGTTGGCTGCGGCTTACGCGACGGGGTTCTGGTTCGATCTGGTGCATGCCGTCGCGACGGTGGTCTTCCTGTACGTGCTGTCAAGACCCATGATCGAGAAGCTGGACCGGATCAAAACCAAGTACGGACTCGTCGAACGCTGATGTCCGACGGAAGCGCGCCTGTCTCCATTAACGGCACCACTCTGCTTTATATATAAAATTTTTAAGACGAGAGGAAGTTAAATCAGATGAGAACCAACAAAACAAGAAACAGCTTGCTGTCGGCGGCATTGCTCGCCGTCGGATTGACGTCTGTCGCGGGAGGGGCAAGCGCCGCTTCCCAGACGGCGAATGCGCCGATCGGCGAAGTGACGATGACCGTCGAGAAGTTCACGATCGGCCAAGGCTATTACCTGGAACCGACCGTCGTTCCGTTCTATGCGGGAGACAACGGGGCGGACCTGGTGCTGCGAGCGCTTGGGGAAGACAACGTGAAGTACCAAGGCGCGACGGACACCGGCTTCTACCTGACGGGAGTCAAGGATTCGACGCTCGAGGCGAACATTCCGGCTTACATTCTGTCCCATATGAGCGAGGAGCCGACGGCGAGAGAGAGCGACGACGAATGGCTCGGCGAGTACGACTACTCTCCCGAAGGCGGCTGGATGTCGGTGGTGAACAACGTATCGCCGGATGTCGGCCCTTCCGATTACAAGCCGCATGAAGGGGACGTCATTCGTTACCAATTCACCGTGTCGGGCTACGGAGCGGACTTCACGACAAGCGAATGGGCGGAAGGATACGCGACCTTCGCGAACAAGGACAAGCTGACGACGCTCGTGGCAGGGTTGAATTCCTCTTCCGCCCAAGCGGCCAAGCTGGCCCAAGCGGACATCAAGAGTGCTTACGACAACGCCTATGACGTCCTCAAGAACCTGGAGAGCACGCAAGCGAGCGTCGACGCGGCCTACGACCGACTGGCCGGGCTGCTCGACTGGAAGCTGGCATTCTCCGACGCCGGAACGATCTCGAGCTGGGCGGCCGACTCTCTCGGCAAGGCCGTCGAGAAGGGCTACCTGCAAGGCAGCGACGGCAAGCTCAGCCCGAAGGCGACCATCACGCGGGCGGAGTTCGCGAAGCTCCTCGTGAACGTTCTCGGACTGGAGCTGTCGACTTCCGCATCCAGCTCCTTCAGCGACGTATCGCCGGAGAAGTGGTACTTCGTTTACGTGAACACGGCCAGCGAGGCGGGCTTCATCAGCGGCTACAAAGGCGCCTTCCTCCCGAACGACTCGATTACCCGCGAGCAGATGGCTTCGATTCTCGTCAAGGCGCTCGGAGTCAAGGACGCGGCTGCTGCGGCAACGATCGCCGACGCCGCAAGCGTCTCGGCCTGGGCGAAGGCGGATGTCGAACTTGCCATCGGCACTGGGCTTATGCAAGGGCAGGACAACCGCTTCGATCCGCAAGGAGACGTTACCCGCGAGATGGCGACGGTAGTGGCGCTGCGAGCCTATGCTTACCGTGCCGAGCACGCGGCTGCGTAAGGCCGGGCTTGAGGCAACGACACAGGCAAGGCGCGACGAGGCTAGTGCAAAGCGGCTAGAGGCTAGAGGTTAGCGTTAGCGGTTAGAGGCTGGAGGTTAGCGTTAGCGGTTAGAGGCTGGAGAGGCTAAAGGTTAGCGTCTAGAGGCTAGCGAGTACAGAGGTTAGCGGAATCAATGCAGGCAAGCGAAGCAAGAGCAAGCCGGCGGTACGGGGATCGGTCCCTGTGCCGCTTTTTTTATGCTCGCAGCGCTCTTGCGGCCTGCTCATTTCCCAAATGAATGTGAAATTTCACATTCATTTGCGTGGATTACGGCCGTTTGGCCAATTTTATGCGGTTTTTCGCATATAATCGGCCAGCTCGCAGGATCGCACGGCGATATATGCTATTTTTCACATAGAATGCTCGATTGCGGGCGTCGCGCCGGATTTGAATGTGAAATTTCACATAGAATCGTTCATCGACTGAGGATGTGTTGGTGGAGTAGCGTTGGTGGAGTCGCGTTGGCGGAGGGGAGCGCGTGGGGGCGCGATCTAGGTTGTGACGACGGAGGGCGTGTTGGCGGAGCACATTGGCACGGGGACATGTTGCCGGGCGATGCGTCAGTGGGGAGGAGACGGGGCGCGATCCATCGGCGGGGACAGCCGGCTGCCCGTTTGCCATGTCGATGGCGATCCTGTACCATTAAAGCTTGGATAGCACACAGAGAGGATGGAATCGAACATGGAAGCGAACGTACCCGTCAAGCTGACTTCTTACTCGAGCAAGGGAGGCTGCGGCTGCAAAATCGGACCGGCGGATCTGCACCAGGTGCTGCGGAATCTTCCTCCGGCGGAGCCGAACCCGAACCTGCTGGTCGGGCTCGATACGAGCGACGACGCGGGTGTGTACCGGCTGACGGACGAGCTTGCGCTTGTGCAGACGGTCGACTTCTTCACCCCGATCGTCGACAACCCGTACGACTTCGGGCAGATTGCCGCGGCCAACGCGATAAGCGACATCTATGCGATGGGCGGCAAGCCTTTAACGGTGTTAAATATAGTGGCGTTCCCGATCTCGACGCTGGACAAGCAAGTGCTCGCGGACATTCTGCGCGGGGCCGGCGACAAGGTGCGCGAAGCGGGAGCGACGCTCGTCGGCGGGCATTCGATCGACGACAAGGAGCCGAAGTTCGGGCTTGCGGTGACCGGGCTCGTGAACCCGAGCCGCGTGCGCACGAACGCGGGCGCGAAGCCCGGCGACAGGCTGATTCTGACGAAGCCGATCGGCGTCGGCATCCTGACGACGTCCGTCAAGAAGGACCAGCTCGGCGAAGCGGAGATTCGCCGGATGACGCAAGTGATGGCGACGCTTAACAAGACGGCGGCCGAGATCATGGAGCCGTATCCCGTCCATGCCTGCACGGACGTCACCGGCTTCGGCCTGATCGGGCACGCGCTCGAGATGGCGAAGGGCAGCGGTCTCGGGCTTGTGATCCGGGGAAGCGACGTGCCGAAGCTGCCGCGCGTGCGGGAGCTGGCCGAGAACGGCTTCGTGCCCGGCGGCACTAAGAACAACTTCAAGCATGTGCAGGACGACGTCGACTTCCCCGAGCCTATGGACGAGCTCGACCGCTTGATTCTGTGCGATGCGGTCACCTCGGGCGGCTTGCTCATCTCCGTCGACGCGGATGCTTCGCAGCGGCTTCACGCGGAGCTGGTCGCGGCCGGAGTGGAAGCAAGCCTGATCGGCGAAGTGACGGCCGACCATCCGAACCGCATCCGGGTCGTCTGACTCGGGAAGGCGGCGCGGATAGGCAGGATGGATAGGCGGCGCGGAGAGCACGATCAGAGAGGAAGAGAGCATGTTCCAGGACATCACCATAGAAGAATGGGCCGAACTGCGGCTGGCCAAAGGAATTACGACGATCGACGTTCGCTCTCCCGGAGAATTCGCGGAAGCGACGATCCCGGACAGCGTCAACGTTCCGCTCTTCGACAACGAGGAGAGGGCTGAGGTCGGCACGCTGTACAAGCAAGTCGGCGTGCAGGCGGCGAAGGAGCGGGGGCTTGAGATCGTCTCCGCGAAGCTGCCGTCGTTCATTCGGCAGATCGGGTCCATATCGGGGAAGAAGGCTGTTTTCTGCTGGCGGGGCGGCATGCGGAGCCGGACGACGGCGACGCTGCTCTCCTTGATGGACATTCACGTCTATCGTCTCGCCGGGGGCTACCGGGCGTATCGGAGCTGGGTGCTGGAGAGCCTGGCGTCGATGACCTTCGAGCCGCCGGCGTATGTGCTGAACGGATTGACGGGAACGGGCAAAACCGCGATTCTGCAGCTTCTGGCGCAGCGCGGAGCGCCCGTGCTGGATCTTGAAGGGATGGCCGGACATCGCGGCTCCATCTTCGGCGGCATCGGGAGGACGGCGAGCAATCAGAAGAAGTTCGATGCGCTGCTCTTCGAGCGGCTTCGGCTGCTGCGGGACGCCCCTTACGTGCTGTTCGAAGCCGAGGGCAAACGAATCGGCAAGGTCGTCCAGCCGGAGCTTATGGTTCGGAAGCGGGAAGAGGCGAAGACGGTCTGGATCGAATTGCCGCTCGAGGTAAGAGTGCGCAACCTGATCGAAGACTATCGGCCGGGCGAGCATCAGGAGGAGTGCCTGGCGGCATTCCGCGTCATCAAAGGCCAGATCCACACGCCGATTGCGGCCGAGATCGACGCTTCGCTTAAGGAAGAGAAGTACGAGCGGGCAATCGAGCTGTTGCTGACGCATTACTACGACCCCCGTTACGAGCACAGCTCCGGCGGGCGCTCCTCCGGCGAGGAGGCAACGATCCGGGCGAGTTCGATCCCGGACGCGGCCGAACAGCTAGAGGCATGGATCAACCATCCATCGAACGTTCCGATGGTACGGTCTTAAACGGGCCAGTCGCCAAGACATACGGTCATACGGATTGAAGCCAGGCCCATGCGGACGTGCATGGGTCTCTTCAACGATGGATCGTTGGATCGAGGGAGTGCAGAGGCCAAGGGGGAAAATGGGTTGCGGAAGAAAGTCCCCATCTGGCATACTCGAGTGGGAGGCCGTATCGGGCGGCCGAATGGCACTCCTGGCACTTGTGTGGAGAACGGAATGTGTGGAGAACGGAATATCGATGGAGGTGAACGCATTGGGCATTGCTCTGATCCGAGAGGACCGAGACTTGAGAAGCGTTGCGAACTTCTGATTTTGATGATCAACCCATTCAGAAAGGAAGGTTCGCGACCATGCCAACCCCCAAGCCTCTGACGATTCACAAGTTGAGAGAGATGAAGTCGAACGGACAACCCATTGTCATGACGACCGCCTATGATTATCCTTCCGCCCGGCTGGCCGAGGAAGCCGGCGTGGACATTGTTCTTGTCGGCGATTCGCTCGGGAACGTCATTCTGAACTACGAGTCCACGATTCCGGTAACGCTCGACGACATCGTTTACCATGCCCGGGCGGTCGCCCGCGGTGCGATGCATACGTTCCGCGTCGCCGACATGCCGTTCATGACGTATCACGGCAGCCTCGACGAGACGCTTCGCCATGTGCGCCGTCTCATGCAGGAAGGGCATGCCCACGCGGTGAAGATGGAAGGCGGCCAAGAGATCGAGCGCACCGTCAAACGGATCGTTCAGGCGGGGGTGCCCGTTCTGGGGCATATCGGCCTCACTCCGCAATCGATTCACCAGCTTGGCGGCTATAAGATCCAAGGCAAGGACCCGCAGAGCGTCCGCCGTCTGCTGGACGACGCGAAAGCGCTGGAACGCGCGGGAGTATTCGCGATCGTGGTCGAGCTTATGACCGAGGAGGCGGCGGAGCGTATTGCGCGCGAGGTCGCGATTCCGATCATCGGCATCGGAGCGGGCCGAAGCTGCGACGGCCAACTGCTCGTCTACCACGACCTGGTTCGTTATTCCCCGGACTATCGCGGGAAGAAGTTCGTCAAGACCTATGCGGACGTCGGGAGCCTGATCCGGGACAGCATCGCGAGGTATGCCGATGAAGTCAGGACACGGGCGTTCCCGGCCGAAGAGCACGTCTTCCATGCCGGGCAAGACAGCGTGAAGGCATTGTACGGCCAATCCTGAACGGACGCAGGGTCGCCTCGCCGTAACGAAGCAAAAAGAGAGTATCCATCACATCTGTGGGTACTCTCTTTCGTTTTGTCGCTTAGTTAACGCCTCTGTTGCGCTATTTAGTTATGGTTCCTTCGCCGATTAACCGTTCTTTATCCTTTAAAGAGAAAACGCCAGGCAACCAGTCTTCCAAATGTCCGTATCCGCCAACAATATCTTCATCGACTTGATAAATGACCGCGTATATTTGCTTTCCTGTTTTTTGTTTTTCTTTGAGCAAGTAGGTTGTAATATAAATCTCTTCATTCGCGTACGGCTTCAAATCCACAATAGCTGCGATGCTTGGGTCCGCGCTTTTGGTCTCCAGCTTTGCCTTGCCGATCTTGTCCTCAACATGCCAAATCCACCCCTTCATTTTCCATTATAGAGACGAGACGTAAAAATCTGCATGAAGGTTGCAGCTTCGACCATTCTCCCAGGGCATAGAAAAAGACGTGCGAATCCGCACGTCAACGCAATGTCATTTAAACCTTCTGCACCTCGGAAGACATCTCGCAACGGAACCCGTCACCGGCATCAGACGCCGGATTTCCTCCCGCCTGCAAGGTAATCTTCGATGGCGGGAGGCACCTCCGAGAGATCGGACAGCGTCAGGAACGCTCCCTGCGGCGCGGCGTCGATCGGGATCATGTTGAACATCCATTCCTGGTCGCGCTTCATGTAGATGGCGTTAAGGCCGCATTCGAGGGCGGGCACGACATCGGTTCGGATCGAGTTGCCGATCATCCACGTGCGGCCGGAATCGAACGCGCCGTCCGTTAGAATTCCCTTCAGCGCCTCGGTGTTCTTGTGCATGCGCACATAGATGCGGTCGTCGAAGTACCGCTCAAGCTGCAGCCGCTCGATCTTGCGCTTCTGGATAACCGGATCGCCGCCCGTATACAGATGCAGCTCATGGCCGCTCTCGCGCAGGAAGGTGAGCGTGGCGTCCATGTGCGGGTAGGGCTCGGCCTCATGCTCGTAGACGCTGATTCCGATCTCCCAGAGCAGCTTCTTCTCCTTCTCGTCCGGGCTGCGGCCGTAGCGTTCGCAGAAGAAGAGATACGTATCGACGAACGATTGCGGGAAGTGTTCGCTGAGGAAGCCGAGAACCTTGACCCCGGCAATATCGATCTCGGTATGCTTGGTCAGGAATTCTCCACGCGCCGGAGAATAAGAGGAGAACCAGTCCATCATCGTGTCGGCGAATTGCTCCAGCGTCAGATGGAAGTACTTGTTGCAATAAATAAGGGTGTCGTCCAGATCGAACAAGAGAGTCTGCTTCATTCTTCATGCTCCTTCAAGGATTCCAAGACAATACTTCCATTATGGCGACGAGGGGGGAGTTTGTAAATGCGGGCAAAGTGGCAAAATGGAAGAATGCCCCGATAAAGGGCGAAGGGTCGTTCCGGCGATCCAACCGGTCAGGAGGTGAGCGGCAGCCGATGCCAAGAAACGGCAGCTCCAAAATCGACGACCAGCAGAACGCCTCGCGGATGAAGGAAGAAGCGAGAGCGCTTCGTCTGGACAAGATGTCCCGTTACCCGCCAAGCCTGAACAAGATCAACAAGAACTTGCCGTAATTGCACGCGAATACGGACGAGAACCCTTGTTCTCGTCCTGGTCATCGCAGCTCCCTGGTCCTGTTGACGACAAACATGCAGGGTCGCTTGTACCTTGTTACGCGTACTTGGCGCGCTTGGCGTTCAGATCCCGCCGAATGAACGCAATCCGCTGCCGCACATAGAAGTCGTAGCTTCCCCCGCGCAGCTCGCGAGGGTTTATCGTGTGCCCGGTATCGTTATCGACAATGATAAGCTTCCCGTCGGCGTAAAATTTGAACGTAAGATCTCGTGACGGGCGGCTTCCTCTCGAAGGTTCCACGTAGCGGAAGTGTTCGCAGTTAACCATCCCAAATCCACCTCTCTGGCAGATGATATAAGAACAATTGTTCTTGTTCTCATTATAGCAAACATCCGTTCGTATGGAAAGGTGTTCCGGAATACAATAAACTATATTTATTGCGTAAATTTACGAAATTCTATTCGTCATTCAGAAGGAGCACCCATAATCGATGATTACGATAGCTGGCTTGACCCGCAAGCTGCCCCAAGGCAAAGTTGTGCTGAAGGACATTCGAGGACAGCTTGAGGCCGGGGCGTTCATCGCCGTCGTCGGCCCAAGCGGCAGCGGGAAGTCGACGCTGCTGAAGTGTCTCGCCCTCAAGGACCCGTGGAGCGGGGGAGAATACTTGTTCGACGGCCAGAATCTGCTCAAGGCGGGCATGCTCGCGAAGTGGAAGGCGCGCCGGAAGATGGCTTATCTGGAGCAGAAGCCGATTCTCTATGAGAAGAAGACGGCGCTGAAGAACGTTCTGATCGGAGCGATCGGCCAAGTGCCGTGGTTCCGCCGCGTGACGGGCATGGTCCGCAACGACGACTATATGGGCGCGATGGAGACGTTGGAATCCGTCGGTCTTATCGACAGGGCGCATCAGCATGCGGAGAAGCTGAGCGGCGGCGAGCGCCAGAGAGTCGCGATCGCCCGGGCGATCGCGCACGGCGCCGAGCTGCTCTTCGCCGACGAGCCGGTATCGGGCCTCGATCCACATTCCCAGGAAGATATCATGGACAGGCTGAAGAAGATCTGCAAGGAGAAGCGGACAACGATCGTCGTCGCGATGCACCGCCTCGAGCTGGCGGAGAAGTTCGCGGACGAGATCTGGGGGCTGAAGGACGGGCAGATCGAGCTGAAGGTGCGCGGCCGCAGGCTGACCGGCGCCGAGAAGGCGAGATTGTCTTGAGCCGGGATACCGGGAGTCTTGGCGCCGATAACGCCGATAACGCCGATACCTTCAATAACGCCGCGATCCGTCCGATTCCGGCGGAGCGGATAGCGGAAGCGCATGAGCTCGAGAGCCTCTGCTATCCGGCCGATCAGGCCGCGACGCTGGAAGCGTTCCGTTATCGCCAGGCGACGTTCCCCGGCTTCTTCCTGGGAGCGTGGGAAGGGGACCGGCTGGTCGGCCTCGTCTGCGGCGTGCGCACGGATGCGCGGGATTGCGCAGATGTCGGCATCAAGCGGAGCCACGGCGGACGAACGGATGGCCGCAAGCTGTGCATTCTGTCGGTTGCGGCGCACCCGGATCGCCGGGGGCAGGGGCTTGCGACGCGGCTGCTCGACGGGGTTGTGTCGGCGGCGAAGGCCGCAGGGCTCGCGGCGGTGATGCTCATGAGCCAGCGCGAGCTCGTGCCCTGGTACGAAGCGCGCGGCTTCCGGGCGACGGGGCTTGTCCATGCCGAACACGGAGGCGTTCGCTGGCACGACATGCGCCTCGACTTCGGGGCGTGACGGAACCCGGCGACGGAGGCAAGGCAGAACGGAGGGAACGGAGTGGACGGAAGGAGCAGGGCAAACGAAGGCGATCGTCTCGTCTCCATCAACACGGGCAAGGCGAAGGTGTCCAGCTTCAAGGGCAAGGAAGCCCGCTCGGGCATCTGGAAGGCTCCTGCCGGGGAGGTTCTCGCGCTTGCGCCCGAAGGCTTCGAAGGAGACGAGCAGGCGGATCTCGTCAACCACGGAGGACCGGACAAGGCGGTGTGCGTATACAGCCTGATTCACTATCCCCATTGGGAGAGTGTGCTCGGCCGGCGGCTGCCGATCGGAGCGTTCGGGGAGAACTTCACCGTCGCAGGATTGTCCGAGGACGACGTGCATATCGGAGACGTCTATCGGATCGGCGATGCGGTTGTTCAGGTGAGCCAGCCAAGGCAGCCTTGCTGGAAGCTGGCGATGAAGTGGGGGATGGACGAGCTGCCGGCGCTTGTGACGGAGCGGGGGGCGACCGGCTTCTACTTCCGTGTGATCGAGCCGGGGGTTGTCCGCACGGGCGAGTTCGAGCTGGTGGAGCGGCATCCCGCAGGCATCTCCGTGACCGAGGCGAACCGGATCATGCACAAGGACCGGGCGGATAAGAGCGGCATAAGGAAAATGCTCGGGCTGGGCGCGCTCTCGGACTCCTGGCGAGGAACGTTCGCGAAGCGGCTCGCCAGGCTGGAGGGGGAAGCGGAATGACGGGGTTCGAGGGGAAGACGGTTGTCCTGACCGGGGCCGCCGGCGGGATCGGCCGCGATCTGGCGCGGGCGTATGCCGGGCGGGGAGCCGCCGTGCTGCTCACCGATCTGTCCGGCGAAGCCGGGGAGGCTCTCGCCCGCGAGCTGAACGAGGCCGGAGGGAGCGCGAGCTTCTTCCCGGCCGACCTGGCGCAGCCCGAGGCCGCCGGGCTGATTATGGAGGCGGCCGTGCGGACGTTCGGCCGCATCGACATTCTGATCAACAACGCGGGCTTCGGCATCTGGAAGCCGCCGCTCGAGCTGTCGGTCGACGAATGGGATGCCGTGCTGAACGTCAACCTTCGCGGCACGTTCCTGTGCTCCCGCGAAGCGGCCAAGGTCATGAAGCGGCAAGCGCAGGGCGGGGCGATCGTGAACATCGCGTCGACGCGGGCGGCGCAGTCCGAGCCGAACTCGGAGGCGTATGCCGCCTCCAAGGGCGGGATTGTGGCGATCACTCACGCGCTTGCGCTGTCGCTCGGCGCGGACCGCATTCGCGTGAACGCGATAAGCCCCGGCTGGATCGACAACGGCAAGTTCGGCGAGCTGCGTCCCGAGGACCATGCCCAGCATCCGGCGGGCCGCGTCGGACGGACGGCGGATATCGCGCGCGCCTGCTTCTATCTGACCGATCCGGACAACGACTTCGTCACCGGCATCAACCTGACGGTGGACGGCGGCATGACCCGGAAGATGATCTACGAGGAATAGACAGGACCTATGCAATCGCAGAGAGGTTGCTACATACAATAGGAGCAGAAGGGCGGCAACCGCGGCGCAGCGGCGGAATTGCCGCCGTCGGCTCCTTTTTTTGCAAGCGTTTACCAAAATTCGTCACGGTCGGCAGGAATTAAGATGAGCGATAGCGAATTGTCTCTTAAACAGCTTCATCAGCCACTGCACCCGGTGCGTCATTCACTTCTTGCGTTGTCGGCAACAACCATAAGAAGGGGGAATCGAAGGCTTATGTCATCGCTGCCCAGAACGAATGAACTCGGTTTTTTCGAGATTCGCCTTGAATCGATAGGCGGACTCGGGGCGAATCTCGCCGGCAAGATGCTCGCGGAAGCGGGCGTCATGGGCGCTTCTCTGAACGGAGTCAGCTTCAGCTCGTACGGCTCCGAGAAGAAGGGCTCGCCGGTCAAGGCGCACATCCGCTTCTGCGACCCGGACACCCGGATTCGCGACACCTCACCCGTCGAACGGCCTCATGTCATCGGAATTTTCCACGAGAATTTATCCCGCACCGTCAACGTCATCTCCGGCATGTACGAGGACAGCATCGTCCTGGTGAACTCCAGGAAGTCTCCCGAAGAGCTCAAGGATCAATTGAAGCTGAAGAGCGGCACGATCGCTGTCGTCGACGCGACCGGCATCGCGCTGTTCGAGCATAACCGCGTCAACATGGCGATGCTCGGCGGCCTGTTCCGGCTGTGCGGCTTCCTCGACCCGGAGTTCATGAAGGGCGTCGTGCGCAAGTCGCTCGAGAAGAAGTACCCCGCTTCCGTCCAGCCGGCCCTAAGCACGTTCCAGCGCGGCTACGACGAGGTCGCGATCCAATCGTTCGCCTTGCCGGAGGGCGAGGAGATGCCCGGCTTCGTGCGTATGGACACCCCCGTGCTCGGCTACGAGACGCAGCCGCTCGGCGGGGTCATCACGAATCCCGGCAACAGCATCCTGAAGGACCTCAGCATCTCGCGGGCCGGGCGCCTGCCGCACTTCGCGGACGACAAGTGCATCCACTGCGCGGCCTGCGACAACGTCTGCCCGGACTTCTGCTTCGTCTGGGAGGAGCAGCCCGACAAGAAGGGGCGGCCGCAGATGTTCCTGCAGGGCATCGACTACCAATACTGCAAGGGCTGCCTGAAGTGCGTTCAGGCGTGTCCGACCTCCGCGCTCTCCGGAGAGTTCGAGGTTGAGGGCTATGCCGACGGCAGCCGCGTTCCGCACCGCTTCAATCTCGCGATCTCTTGAGGAAGGGGGGGAGCATTCCATGGCGATTGACATGAGCAAGACGGCCGCCCCCAAGGGCAAGGTCGAGCAACGAGTCGTCTACGAATCCGGCAACGAGATGGCCGCTTACGCCGCGCACCAGATCAACTATCATATCATGGGGTATTTTCCCATATCGCCTTCGACCGAAGTGGCCCAATTCCTCGATCTGATGAAGGCGAACGGCCAGCACGACATCGTGCTGATCCCGGCGGACGGGGAGCACGGCTCCGCCGGCGTCTGCTACGGCGCCTCGACGGCGGGCGGGCGCGTCTTCAACGCAACGAGCGCGAACGGCTATCTGTACATGCTCGAGCAGATGCCCGTCCAGTCGGGGACGCGCTTCCCGATGGTCATGAACCTCGTCTGCCGCTCCGTGTCCGGTCCGCTCGACATTCACGGCGACCATTCGGACCTGTACTTCGCGCTCAACACCGGCTGGCCGATCGTGCTGTGCCGCGACCCGCAGGCGGTGTACGACATGAACATCCTCGCGCTGAAGCTGGCGGAGGACCCCGAGGTGCGGCTTCCGGTGCTCGTTGCCTCGGACGGCTACTTCACGAGCCACCAGAAGCGCCGCGTCATGACGTTCGCGAACCGCGAGGACGTGCAGGCGTTCGTCGGCGAGAAGCCGCCGGAAGGGTTCGCGCACGTGCTCGACCGCGACAATCCGATTACGGTCGGCCCGTACATGAACGAGCCGGATTACATCAACAACTGCTACCAGCAGTCGATGGCGATGTACCGGGCGGAAGCGGTGTACGACCGCATTCGCCGGGAATACGCGGAGCTGACCGGACGCGATTACCCGATTCTCGACCTGTATCGGATGGACGACGCCGAAGTTGCGGTGTTCCTGCTGAACTCGTCGGCGGAGATCGTCAAGGACGTCGTCGACCAGCTCCGGGAGCAGGGCGTGAAGGCGGGGGCGATCTCGCCGAACATCATTCGCCCGTTCCCGGCCCGGCAGCTCGCGGACGCGCTGCGCGGGGTGAAGGCGGTGACGGTCGGCGACCGGGCCGACTCGTACGGCGGACACGGCGGCAACATGACGCTTGAGGTGAAGGCGGCGCTGCAGACGTACGAGAACCATACGACGAAGGTCGTAAGCCGCATCTACGGACTTGGAGGCAAAGACTTCTACGCGGAGGACGGGCTGAAGCTGTTCGAGGCGGCGATCGCGGCGGCGGGGAGCGGTTCGGGAACAGCGACTCCGGGTACAGCGGCAGATGCGGCACGAGTCGTCAAGCCGTTCGATTACCACGGACATACGCCGGGCGATCCGGCCAAGGCGCCGAAGCGGGTGCTGGAGCCGATGAAGTTCGAGGAGCTGAAGACCGGCCTGATCACCGTAACCCCCGACGAGGCGAGCGGCAAGCTGAACGTCCGCGTGCCGCCGCTGCGCAATCTCACCAAGAAGCCGAAGCGGATCGCTCCGGGGCACGGGGCCTGTCCGGGCTGCGGGATTTTCTCCGGATTGGAGCTGTTCTTCAAGGGCATCGAGGGGGACATGGTCGCGCTCTTCCACACCGGCTGCGCCATGGTCGTCACGACCGGCTATCCGTACTCCGCGCACAAGGCGACGTACATCCACAACCTGTTCCAGAACGGGGCGGCCACGCTGTCGGGCGTCGTCGAGATGTTCCATGAGCGCAAGCGGCGCGGCGAGCTCGACCACCTGGGGCTGAAGGACGACTTCACGTTCGTCATGATCACGGGCGACGGCGGCATGGACATCGGCATGGGACCGGCGATCGGGGCGGCGCTGCGGGGCCACAAGATGATCATTCTGGAGTATGACAACGAAGGCTACATGAACACGGGAGCGCAGTTGTCGTATTCGACGCCGCTCGGGCATCGGACGTCGACGTCGAACGTCGGCAAGCAGCAGGCGGGCAAGGTGTTCCACCACAAGGACACGGCGCAGATCATGGCGGCCACGAACATTCCTTACGTATTCACGGGAAGCGAGGCGTATCCGATCGACCTGGTGCGCAAGGCGGCCAAGGCGCAATGGTATGCGCAGAACGAAGGGCTTGTGTACGGCAAGATTCTGATCACCTGTCCGCTCAACTGGCTGTCGGAGGACCAGGACGGCTCGACGATTATCGACCAGGCGGTCAATTCGTGCTTCTTCCCTCTGTACGAGGTGGAGCGGGGCGTCACGGCGATCACGTACAACCCGGAGGAGAAGGGCAAGAAGGTCCAGGTCATCGATTGGCTGAAAATGATGGGAAAGACGAGGCACCTGTCCAAACCCGAGAACGAGGCGACGCTGCGCGAATTCGAGAGCGAGATCGAGCGGCGGTGGACGGTGCTCAAGGCAAAGCATGAGCATCCTTATCTGTGAGGCGGTGAGCGAATGTGCCCTACGCGCTTAGGCATTCAGTGAACGGCGAGCTGCTCGCGGGCATGCAGACGAACGCCCATGGCCTGCCGTTCTACGGTCTTCTGCTCTGGGACGAGGAGCCGGGCGAGGAGAAGCGCTTCGACGCGTTGATGGGATCGGGGCGCTTCCGGGCGCTCTCCCCGGAGGCGATCGTCAAGGAGCGGCACGCGGCGGAATGGGAGCAGGTGCGGGATCTGGGCCGCTGGAAGTTCACGCTGCTGTCGGAGCAGGAGGCGAAGCTCGGCAACGTCAAGCTGCGCAACGATCCGTCGCTGCGGGCGTACTTGCAGGACGGTCAGGTGACCGCTCGGCCGGAGGGTTGATCGGGAGCGGGTCGGAAGGTTGAACTGATGCGGCCGGAAGGTTGATCGGGATGATCCGGATGCCGCCGAAGCCGTTGGCTTGCGAATTTTATATGAATTTTCACATTCGTCGGTGCGGATGGGGAGGGAATCGGGACGTTTTATGTGATTTTTCGCATACATCCGGCCCCTCTGGCCGAAAATTCCTCCACGAATGTGATTTTTCACATTGAATCGCCTAAAATGCCCGTTGCCGAGCTGCACCAATGCGGTTTTTCACATAAAACCGTCAACCGCATCGGATAAAACCGCCAAAGGCATCGGCCATGCCCTGGCATGCCGCTTCTCCTCAACAATCCAAAGGACCGTCGGGGGTGACTCGCGATTTCCCTTGACGGTTTTTGCTGTGCGGCGGGCTCCCTATATTTTGTTTCTCTTCTCGGTGAAATGCCCGTCATCACGTTCCTTGTATTTGTGCTATAATGGGAGTCGACGCAAGCAAGGATTGTGCGAGATGTCACCGGGAGGGAACAAATCATATGGAACGACGTTTTGTCATCGAGGCGGTCATGATCGCCACTTACGGCCAACTGCTTCTGCCGAAACGTCCTGTCGAATACAGGATTCCTTACTCCACGATCATGGAGTTGTACGATATGAAGGACAGCCCGGAGCCGATCATGCCGGAGCCGGATGACGACCGGCACGTGAAGGCCAAGGTGGCGGAGATGATTCAGTTCTTCGAAGATCCGTTTAATAAGAAGAAGCTGGAACGGGCGCTGCTGGCGCCGTGGCGTGAGAGCCCGCCGTTGCCGATCAACGAGCACGTGACGTTCGTCATCGTGAACGCCGTGGAGAACATGCAGTACGGCGAAGTATTCGATCCGATCGAGACGGAGCTGATTCTGACTTCGCTGCGCCTGCAATGCCCGATTCTGACCGATCAGATCGAGTTCCAGGACAAGGCGATCCAGAGCAGCGTTCCGGTGCTGCTCTACGACATCGACGACTACGAGTTCGCGCTGGAGGAAGATGTTCCGTCTTCTGACGGCTATTCGCAATGAGGAAGCTGCCGGCTGGAGCCGGCAGCTTCTCTCGCTAGGAGGGATTGAATGAGGCTCGGAGCCGCCTGGGCTCGCTGGATGGCGGCCAGACTGCGCAAGCACGGGAAGCCGGAGCAATCCCTTGCTTGGTACGGCCGGATCGGCGAGCGGCGAATGACGGAGCATGATCGGCTCGATTACGCCGATCTGCTTATCGAACGGGATCGCGCGGCGGAGGCGATCCGGATTCTGGGAGCGGCGATCGCTTCGGCCAACCGGCCGGGCGCCTTGCTGAAGCGGGCTCTCGCTTACAACGATATCGGCCGCGAGAGGGAAGCGATTCGCGATCTGGACGAGGCGATTCGCCAGGAGCCGGAAGCTGCGATTTATTGGTATACGAGAGCGATCTCCCTCAGCAATCTGAGGGAATACGAAGCGGCTGCGGAGAGCATGGAGCGGGCGCTGGAGCGGTGCGGGGAAGAGGCGCGCGCTTCGATGGGCTACGAGCTGGCGTGCATCTGCCTGCGGCTGGAGCAGGTCGACCGGGCCGTTCGTCTGCTGGAGCGAGTCGTTGCGCAGGAGAAGTTTGTCATTCCGCTGCATCGGTTCCGCTATGCGGAAGCGCTGGAGGCGGCAGGGCGCGAAGCCGAGGCGATCGCCGAGCTGCGCAAGGCGGTGCGGGAGCAGAGCCGACTGCGCCTGAGCCAAGACCGGGGAGCGGCCTTCCTGCTGGAGAGAACCGGTTACTCGGACGCCGCGATTCGGACCTTGATGGCGATTGCCGATGCGGAATACGGCTTCCGCATGAAGGAATCGCAGTTGCTCGAGAAGGCGGGGATGATGAGCGAAGCTCTCGAGACGATCGAAGCCGGCCTCAAGGAGTATCCCGGCGAAGAGCTGCTGCTGCTTCGTCAAGGGGTGCTGCTCCGCCAGTCGGGGCGGGAGGAAGAGGCGATCGCGAAGCTTTGCGAGCTGGTCGAGGCCAACCCGGACAGCTTCTCTTCGCGGATGGAGCTCATTCTGACCTACCGCCGCCTGGAGCGTTGGGACGCGGCGGTCAGCGCTCTGAACGAGACGCTGAAGCGCCACCCCGGACATTCGGTTGTCCGCTATTGGCTCGTCGATGTGCTGCGGGATTCCGGCCAGCCGGAGGCCGCCCTGCGCATGAGCCTGGCTCTGACGCAGGAGGAGCCGGGCGATCCGCTGAACTGGAAGCAGCGGGCGGAGCTGTTCATCGACGCGGAGCAATACGGGGAAGCGGACGAGGCGTACACGAAGGCGATCTCCCTTGACGGCAGCGCGGATTATTACATGAGGCGGAGCTTCTCCCGCTACATGGACCGCCGCTACGAAGCGGCCATGCTGGACGTCCAGGAGGCGATGAAGCTCGAGCCGGCTCTGCAGGAGGACAGCAAGACGGCTTATGCGCTTGCCGAGCTGTACTCGGGCATGAACAACCATGCGCTTGCCGAGGAGGAATACGAGCGGGCGATCCGGCTCGAGAGCGACAATCCGCGCCTGTACGAGAGAAGAGCGATCGCGCGGATGAACGCGGGGAAGTATGCGGCCGCGATCGAGGATTGCCGGGCCGGCCTGGCGCTCGTGCCCGACCATGCCCGGTTGATCTGGATGCTGAGCTGCCTGCATTGGGAGCTCGGCGAGTACGAAGCGGCGCTCACGGAAGCGCGGCACTACGCGCGGCTCGTTCCGGACGATGAGCAGGGAATGCTCCATCTGGCAGCGATCCATTCGAACCTTCGGCAATATGACGAAGCGATTCGCGCGATGGACCGGGCGATCGAGCTGGAGCCGTTCCGCGCCCGGCTGTACCTGGAGCGGGCATCGCTCTATTATCACCATCGGTTCGACCGGTTGCGAGCGGCCGCCGACCTGTCGGAATGGCTGCTGTACTCCGCCGCCGAACGGCCGGAAGATGACCCGCTGTCGCTGCTCGACGAGCTGGACGGCTTCGACGACGAGATGCGGGAACGGGTGATGGAGCGTTATGCCGGCGACGGCGGCTCCGGCCGTTATCTCATGTGAGGAACTGATCCAGATGAATTAGGAGCGGGCAAGCAATTTGCGCGAATAGCATTCCACAAATAGCAGATACTGGGGAGAGACTAGCAGAAGGCGGTGCTCCCCATGTGTCAGCGATATTCTCTAACCGCAAGGTTGCCCGAGCTGATCGAGCAATTCCGGATCGATACGGTCGATGCGTCCGTGTCGTACCGGCCCAAGTATAACCTGTCTCCTACCCAGGATGGCTCCATTGTGTACGAATACGGCAAGGAGCGGGTTCTGGACAGCTTCCGGTGGGGCTTCATGCCGTACTGGTCGAAGGACGGCATCAACGCGGATGCGAGCGCGATCGGCGAACGGCTGATCTACCGCCGAATCGTCAACAAGCAGCGGTGCGTCATTCCCTGCTGCGGCTTCTACGGATGGCGAGCCGACAAAAAGGTTCTTCAGCCGATGCGGATTGTTTTCCGGGATAAGCGGACGTTCGCCGTGCCCGGATTCTACGAGATCTGGCCGCGCGTGGACGGCGGAGCGATCAAGGCGTTCACGATGCTGACGACGCCCGCAGCCGGAGTTGTCGAGTCGTACGCGCAGCGGATGCCGGCACTCTTGGACGAGGACGGCATCGACGCATGGCTGAGCGAGGATGTCCGCGAATACCGGAAGGTGTATCCCGTCATTCGGGAACTGCCCACGGCCGAGCTGGAAGCATTCCCGGTGGGAGGCTACATAAACGATGTCTCGCTGGAGGTTCCGGATTGCGCGGAACCGATCCGTCCGGCGTATGCGGCGCTCAGAAGATAAAGATCAGCCTCCGCGGCCGACATCGGCGCTGCGGGGGCTTTTTTTGCCTATATGCAATGCAACAGAGGGAGAGGACAAGAGGATGGAGAAGCAAGTCGATGTATATCTGTTGACGGGGTTCCTGGGGAGCGGCAAAACAACCCTGCTGCGCAAGCTCATTGAAGACGCGGAGGGCAGGGGGCTGAAGTCCGCTGTGCTCATGAACGAAGTGGGCGACGTCAATCTGGACGGCTTCGCGGTCGGCGAGAAGGTTCCCATGGCGGAGCTGCTCGGAGGCTGCATCTGCTGTTCCGTCAAATCCGATGTCGGCTTGGAGCTGCTTGAGCTGATTCGGGCGCATCGTCCGGACGCTGTCTGGATCGAATCGACCGGCGTCGCCCAGCCGCTCGAGATCATCGATGCGGTGTCGGAGACGTCGCTCTATACGCGGCTTGAGCTGAAGGGAGTCATGACGGTCGTGGATGCCCGGCATCTGCTCGATCGGGTCCGCATCGGCTCCGGCCGGACGTTTAAGCTGATGAAGGATCAGATCCGCGTCTCGTCGGTCCTGATTTTGAACAAGGCCGATCTCGTCGGAGCTGCGGAATTGGAGGAGCTGGCGGGCTGGCTGCGGGAGTGGAACCCGTCTGCTGCGATTCTGCCGACGGTGCGCTGCGACGCGGATCTGACGTTCCTGAGGGAGCCGGGCCCGGAGCAAAATCGCAGCGAGGCGCGCGGGAGCGGGAATGGGAATGGGAGTGGGAATGGGGGCGGACATGAATCCGTTCCTCATGAGCATACGCAACACGAGCACGGGCACGTTCACCGCGATCATGAGCACATCCACGTCTGGACGCATTATTTGAACGAGCCGCTGGACAGCATTCGGTTCGAGCGGTTCCTGAAGGAGCTTCCGGACGAGGTATACCGCGCCAAAGGCATCGTGACCTTCACCGACACCCCAAGCCGCTTCCTGTTCCAATACGCTTACAAGGAGAGCGACTTCATGAGAATCACCCCGCAGAGAACCGTGCACGACGTACTGGTGTTCATCGGCGAGGGCTTCTCGAAGGAAGAGCTGCTGCTGAAGCTGGAACGGTTGCGCGAGGTGTCGGCGTAGCAGGGGGGCAGCAGCGGGCAGAACCCAAGTAGAACCCAGGCAGACCCAGGCAGAGCTCAGACAGAACCCAGACACAACCTAAGCGCCATCTTCGATTGCAAGCTCCCGCCGTTAGGCGGGGGCTGTTTGCCGTAGTGCCTCTGCTGCCAACCTCCTCTATCCGGAAAATCCGCACAACAACTCCACAAAAGCTTCAACCTGGGTGCAACATACTAACTAATCCGCACCATGCGCGCCCGGCCGAACGAATGCGAAATTTCACATAAAAAGCGCCACCGGGGTGGTCATCTCAAAGGGCCGAACAAATACGAAATTTCACATAAAAAGCGCCACGGGGGCGGTCAAACGGCCGAACGGCCGAAGCTGCCGCGCTCGCCGGCGGCGCGCCGGACCGCGCTGGCGAATGGCAAAGCTCGCGGCGGGGGATAGTAAGGAAAGAGGTGGTAAAGATGGAATATCAATTGATCCGAATCGGCCGAACGACGTGCCTTATGATGGTCATTATGTCCATCGGGTTTATGAATCACGTGGTTATCGCCCCTATGGTGCTCGACCGTGCGGGAAGGGATTCCTGGCTGACGGTTCTGTTGACCGCGGCCATCTTGCCTGTCGCTATTCTGCTTCTGCGCGCTCTTCTTCGATCCATCGGAACCCGACAATTGCCGGAATGGCTGGGGGAGAGAGTCGGACTTCCCGCCAAATACGCGATCCTCGCCGTATTCGCCGCGCTGCTCGGGATGATCGTCATCTCCACCGTTCTCGATACGATTCAATGGGGGGAGGCTACTTATCTTCCCAGGACGCCGACGTTCGTAACGACGCTCATCTTCGCAACGTTATGCACGGCGGGCGCGGTGCTCGGCATCCACGTGATCGCCTATGTCTCCTGCCTGCTGCTTCCATTCGTCTGCCTTCTCGGCCTCTTCGTCTCCGGAGCCAACACGCCGCGCAAGGATTACAGCGAGCTGCTGCCGGTTCTCGAACATGGCTGGTCTCCCGTGCTGAACGGGATGGTTATGGTGGCGGGGGGCTACTCCGAGCTCGTCCTGCTCGTGCTGATCCAAGGGTACGTCAACAAGCCCTTCGCCCAAAAGCATGTCTGGATCGTATCGGCCTTCATTGTCGTTCTCAGCCTTGGTCCTATCGTCGGCGTGCTGACGGAGTTCGGCCCGTACGAGGCTTCTATCCAGCGGTATCCGGCCTTTATCCAATGGAGAATCGTTCAGATCGGCAAGTACTTCGAGCATGTCGACTTCTTCGCGATCTTCCAGTGGATCTCCGGCGCGTATATTCGCACGTCCTGCTCGCTCGCGTTAATGATGGATCTATTCGCAATTCGCAGCCGGGTGAAGAGGGGGATATTCGGAGGGGCGCTCGGCCTTCTCACCCTCGGTTGCTCGATCTATCCGGTCGACGATTCCACCGAGTATCGGTTCTATGCGGGCTATGCTCCCATCATGCTGTGCGCCTTCGCGGCGCTGCTCCTGCTTCTGCTTCTGATCGCCGCCTTCGGGAAGAGAGGAGACGCCTCCCATGAGACAAGCAACGGGGCATGATTGGTTCGATGAGGAATTGCACAACTGCGCGGATGTCATTGTCCAAGAGGTGGTGGGGGGCGAGAGGCGAATTTGCCTTGCGTATACGACTGGCCTCGTGGACGAGATGCTGCTGACCGAGAGCATCCTTCCCCGACTGCAGATTATGCTGCGGGATGGAGGGGAGATCGGCTCGGCCTATGCGCTGATCGAGCTTCGGCATGACAGCGAGCTTGCGCGGAAGCGGGTTTTTGCGCAGTTGTTCTCCGGTCATCTGCTATTCTTCATGGACGGCGATATCCGTTCGTTCTCCATTGCGAAGATGCCGGGCCGGCAGCCGGAGGAGTCCAGCTCGGAGCTGTCCGTCAAAGGGCCGAAGGACGGCTTCGTCGAAGAGCTGCACATCAATCTCGGCCTCATCCGCAAGCGGATTCGGACGACCAAGCTGAAGGTGGAGCTGTTCACGCTCGGCACCGAGATGATGATCGATATGGCTCTGCTCTACATGGACGGCGTTACGAAGCCCGAATGGGTGGACGAAGCGAGGAAGCGACTGGACAAAATCCACACCAAGGCAATCAACGGAGCCGCTCAGGTCGAAGAGATGCTCGGAGACCGTTCCGTCTCGCTGTTCCCCCTGATCGATTATGCCGGCCGACCCGACTCCGCCGCGGACGCGCTGATGAACGGCAGCGTTGTTTTCCTACTGGAGAATTCTCCGCTCATCTTCATTGCCCCGGTAAATCTGTTCTCGCTGCTGAAGTCGCCGGAGGACAATTACTTGCCGTACCACTTCGTGACGGTCGAGAAGCTTGTCAGGGTCATTGCGCTCGTCGCCACGATCTTCCTGCCCGGCTTCTGGGTGTCCGTATCCGCGTTCAACGTCGACCAGATTCCGTTCCCTCTGCTGTCGACGATCATTCTCTCGCGAGTCGGACTTCCGGTATCGGCGACGATGGAGATGTTCCTTATGCTCTCCTTGTTCGAGGTATTCCGGGAAGCCGGCGTACGGCTGCCGAGAGCGGTCGGACAGACGGTGGCGGTCGTCGGCGGGGTCGTCGTCGGCGAGGCGGCGATCGAAGCGGGCTTCACGTCTCCGACCATGCTGGTCATCGTCTCGCTGACGATCGTGTCTTCCTTCACGCTCGTCAACCAATCGCTGTATGGGGCGGTTACGATCATGAGGGTGCTCGTGCTGTTGTTCTGCATGCTGTTCGGGATGTACGGCTTCTTCCTCTCGATGATGGCGGTGCTGACGTACCTGGCGTCGATTCGCTCCTTCGGCCTGCCGTACTTGCAGCCGTTCGGACCGTTCCATCTGCGGCAGGCGCTCTCCACCCTGATCCGTCTCCCCTCTAACCTGTCCAACGGCCCGTATCAACCGCGCCGATCCAAGAGCAAAAGAGGAGGGAAGTAGTCCGATGGCCGGCAAGCTGCGAGGGGTAAGAAGGCTTGGCGGATGGGGAGCCGCGCTTCTCGCTTGTCTTGGCATGACGGGCTGCTGGGACGAAGTGATGATCCAGGATCTGCACTACATTACGGCTCTTGGATTCTCGTACAACGACAAGAAGCAGGAATATGAAGTGTTCGCTCAGATCATCGATCTGGCCGGCGTGGCGAAGAAGGGCAATTCCAGCTCGGAGCGAAGCGCCTCCGTCTTCGGCCACGACAAGGGAGCGACGCCAAGCGTAGCGCTGGACAATCTGTTCCATACGATGCAGATGAGTCCCAATCTGGATCATGTGATGGCGATCGTCATCGACCCGTCGTCGGCCCCTGTGCTGCCGGACATGCTCGATGGAGTGGATCGCAACAGCGCAATCCGTTACGCGATCCATCTCCTCGGGACGGATAGCCCGCTTGGCGAGCTGTTCAGCTCGACTGGCAGGAACGCGCTCTCGCCGCTGAATACGGATATTTACCAGCCGAATTCGAATCGGGCGAGCCTTCCCTTCACAACGAAGAACCAAGTAAGGGACGTCGTCAAGTCGTTAAAGTCCTGCCCGTGTCCGCTGTACATCCCTCTTATGAGGTTGGATGGAACTCACTGGGAGCTGAACAGCGGCTTGCGTCTGGATCTGCCTTCCTTCCAGGGAGCGTTCGTGATGGACAACGGTCGTTATGCCGGGCAGTTCGGCGAAGCGGAGCTGTTCGGAGTCCGGTGGTTCCAAGGGGTGTCCAACGGCAGGCAACTGACGGTGACCGAAGGGGAGAAGGTCAGTGCGGTGCTTCGAATCAAGAGCTCGTCGGCAGACTATCGTTATGACAAGGAGCCGACCCCGACGTTCACGCTGTCGCTTACCGTACGGGCGCTCTTGTCCGAATACGTCGACCACTTGACGGAGCAGCAGATCGAAGAGCGGGCGGAGCAGGAGATCAAGGATCAGATCGAAGCCTCCCTGAAGCTCGCCGGAAGCAAGTCGGTCGACTTGTTCGGGTTCGAGGAGTATCTGTACCGCCATCGGAGCGCCGAATGGAAGCGGCTCAAGCAGCGGAACGAGACGTTCGAGAAGCTTCCTGCGAAGGTCGAGGTCAAGGTGCATCTCGTCCATTCCGGGAAGATGAAGCTGCAGAAGAGCTGATAACCCGGCCGAATTCGCTTCGCGCAACCTCTGTTTTGTCAGCTTGGCGGGGGATGTGATACGATAGGGGGAAAATGGCACCTACAGCAGAAGGGGAAGTGCGGGGACATGCAGCTACGAATTCTGGGAGCGAGAACGAGCTACGACAAGGCGAACGGTTACGTCGCGCACATTCAATTCGAAGTGGACGGGCACAAGCAGCCCTATGAGGCGACAATGCAGAGCGATCGCGGAGACGAATGGAGCCATTCGCTCTTCTTCCTCGGCGAATCCGGAAGCGAAGAGGAGATCGACGCGGTGGAGGCGGAGCTGGACACGAACGACGAGCTGTTCGAACTTCTCGTCGATGCGGCGGAACGGGCCTGGAACGAGAGCGAGACATCGAGGGCGTAGCTTCGCACAGCACACAAGACGAGAAGCCCGGGAGCGAACTTCTCGGGCTTCTTCTTTTCCAATCCCTTATTTAACAATCATAACCGGGCATTCGGCATGCTGAACGACGTTGTGGCTGACGCTGCCGAGCACGAACTCGCGGATCGGGCCAAGGCCGCGGCTGCCGATGACGATAAGGTCGTTCTGCAGTTCTTCGGCCAGGTCGAGAATAGCCAGCGCCGGGCTGCCTTCGAGGAGCTTGTATTCGGCCGCTACGCTGTCCGGGACGCGCACCTTCGCCTTCTCAAGCACCTTGGACGACTGTTCGGTGAGCTGCTGGGCCAAGTCGGCCGGCGTGTTGATCAGAAGGTCCCCGGAATTGTAGATCGGAAGGTAGAAGACGTGAGCGACGGTCAGCTTCGAGCCGAAGCGGCTTGCGATCTGGACCGCGTGATTGAGCGCCTTATCCGACTGTCCGGAACCGTCGTAGGCGACAAGAATATGGGAGTAGCTCATGGGAAACACCTCGTCTGATTAATATGTAGGCCGACAGCCTCTCTGTTCACCTTACCCCTTTCTGACAATTTTGAAAAGTGCTATCGATCACATGTTTACCAATTTGACACATTCGGCAGCCGTCCTCTTCGCGGGGCATGCGGGACAAAATTGATTTCCGGCGGGAGGTGTGCTACATTAATTGTCCACATTTGAGAGACGAATATACATTCGGGAGGAGAAGGAATGTCGGTTAGCGCCAAGCACCAAGAAGAAGTTCGGAAGCTGGAGCGGGTACGCGGGGAGATCATCGCTCAGAGGGAGGCGATCGGAGCGCCGTATACGGGCAAGGACGTGACGGAGCAAGTGCTGGACGACCTGCGGCAGCAGAAGAAAAAAAGGCTGGAGATCGCGGAGAGAGAGCCTTACTTCGGGCGTCTGGACTTCCGGGAGGACGGCCATGCGGCGGCTATGCCTCTCTACATCGGCAAGACGGGCGTCGGCGAGGAGGAATCGCAGAAGCCGCTCGTCATCGACTGGCGCGCCCCGATCTCGAGCCTGTTCTATTCGTTCACGGGAGGAGACGCTGCGGTGTCGTACGACTCTCCGGACGGCATTGTGAACGGACGCGTCTTCCTTAAACGCAATCTGCTCGTTCGGGACGGAGAGCTGCAGCGCGTGGTCGACAGCTACGAAGAAGGCCAGGACAATGCGGCTCTGACGACGGACGAATTCCTGCTGCATCGGCTCGGCGAGAGCAAGGACAACAAGCTGAAGGATATCGTGTCGACGATTCAGCAGGAGCAGGATGCGATCATCCGGACGGAGAAGAACAAGGCGGTATTTATTCAAGGAGTGGCCGGCAGCGGGAAAACAACGGTTGCGCTGCACCGCCTCGCCTATCTGCTGTATCGGTACAAGGATCGTGTTCGTGCGGAGCGGATGATGATTCTTGCCCCGAGCCGGATGTTCCTCGACTATATCTCGGGGGTGCTGCCGGAGCTCGGCGTCGGCGACATTCGCCAGACGACGTTCGAGGAATGGGCGGTCGAGCTGCTCGAAGGAACGGTTGTTCAAGAGAGCCACGCGGCGGCGCTGGAGCGGTGGTTCGAGCGCAAGACGACAAGGGAGGAGCGCGAGGGCGCGCCCGGGCGAATCAAGGGAAGCGTCGCCTACGCGCAGAAGCTTCGCGAGTCGCTCGCCGGCTTCGAGGAGAGCTTGATTCCGGACGAAGAGTTCAGTCCGTATCCGGGAATCAAGCTGTCGGCCGTGCAGATTCGCGCCTGGTTCCGCGAGGAGCCGGCGGAGGAGCCGATCATGAAGCGGCGCGAGCGCCTGCTGAACCGGCTCAAGCGCTGGATGGAGATCCAGCTCGGCCGCGGCCGTTGGGGCGACAAGACGATCAAGGCGGCCGCGACGGCGAAGTGGAAGTCGTATTCGAACAAGGTTCCTTCGCTGACGGCGGCGGAATTTTATCGGCTGCGCTTCCCCGGGGATGCCGCTTATAAGCCCTCGGCTTCGAAGCGCAAGCCGACCGTTGTGCCCCGGGAAGATCTGCCGGTGCTCGCCTTCCTGCACTTGCGCCTGTATGGCACGCCGGAGCCGGCTTACGACCATATCGTCATCGACGAGGCGCAGGATTATTCGCCGCTGCAGCTCTCCGTGCTGGCGAACCGGCAGCGGCTTCCGTCCTTGACGGTGCTCGGCGACCTGCAGCAGGGCATTCACGATTACGCGGGCATCCGTTCCTGGAAGGAGCTTGCGGACCTGTTCCCCGAGAGCGACACGGCGTACTACGAGCTGGATCGAAGCTACCGTTCGACGACCGAGATCATCGAGTTCGCCAATCGGATTCTCGCCGGGATGGAAGGGGAGGCGAAGCCCGCAGTTCCGGTGTTCCGCAGCGGCGAGCCGGTGGAGTGCGTCCCGCTCGCGAAGGGGCCGGCGGCGCTGGCCGCAGAGACGGCGCGTACGATTCGCGCCTGGAGCGGCGAGCCGGGGCTGTCGACAATCGCCGTGCTGTGCCGGACGGCAGACGGCAGCAAGCGCTTGCATGCCGAGCTCAAGAAGCTTGGGACAGAGGCATCCTTGCTGCAGGCGGACCAGCAGGCGTATAGCGGCGGCGTGACGATTGTGCCCGCCTACTTGTCCAAGGGGCTGGAATTCGACGCGGTGCTTATCGCGGATGCGGATGAGCTCAGCTACGGGCCGGAGGATGCGAAGCTTCTCTATGTCGCTTGCACCCGTGCCCTGCATCGGCTCAAGCTGCTGTTCCAGGGCGAACCGAGCCCGCTCATCGGCGAGAACTCGGGGCGCTAGAGAGGAATAGGGAGGACCGGGGAATAGAGGGATGATGGAACAGAGAGGATAGCGGAAGAGAGGATGACAGAAATAGAGACGATGGCAGAATGTGTGATATAATAGCTCACAGTTTAACATCCTTCCCGCGAGGAGCGCTGCCTAATCTATGAATCGTCGCATATGGCTCACCTTCCTGCCCATTCTCCTCATCTTCCTGGCGTTATCCGGCTATATCGTCTGGAACGGAGGGTTGTATCTCGAAGCGCTGTGGCCGGAGTACCCGAAGCTGCTGTATTGGCTCTTGATGGGGCTCTTCGCCTTCAGCTACATACTTGGCCGCATTCGCTTCCGGCCCAAGGCGCTGTCTCGTTTCCTGAAGGTCGTCGGCTCTTATTATTTTGTTGTGTTCGAGTTCGGGGTGCTGCTCTCGCTTGTCGTCGATGTGATCGGCGGGGGTGCCAAGCTGCTTGGCATTTATCCCGATCGCTACGCGCTTGTCGCCGGCTCGATCGCGCTTGCGGCGCTGCTGCTGCTTCTGGCCGTCGGTTCCTGGAACGCCTGGACGCCTATCGTGCGGCGCTACGAGGTCGCGATCGACAAGCGAGCCGGGGTGCTCGACAAGCTGGAAGTCGTCGTCGCCTCGGATCTCCATCTGGGCAACGTGGTCGGCAATCGCCATCTGGATCGTTTGCTGCGCATCGTGGACCGGATCGAGCCCGATCTGATCCTGCTTGCCGGAGACGTGATGGACGAGGACATTGAACCGGTCATCCGCAATCGGAACGACGAGCGGTTAGGCCGGCTCCGTGCCCGCTACGGAGCCTATGCCGTGCTGGGCAACCATGAATATTACGGCGGCCATGCCGAGGAATTCGTCGGTCGGATGCGTTCGGTCGGCATTCCGGTGCTTCGCGACGAGACGACGCTTGTGGCGGATGGGGCCGTCCAACTCGTCGGGCGCAAGGACAAGACCGCGGAATCGGCCGATCCGGACGGGCGCCTGCCGATGAAGGCGCTCACGGAAGGGCTCGATCCCGCGCTGCCGATCCTCGCGATGGACCACCAGCCTTACCAATACGCCGCTGCCGCCGAGGCGGGCGTCGATCTGCTCGTCTCGGGGCATACGCACAGGGGGCAATTCGCGCCGAATCATTGGATCACCCGCCGCCTGTTCGAATTGGATTGGGGCTACCTGCGCAAGGACCGGATGCACGCATTCGTCTCCTCCGGCTTCGGGACGTGGGGCCCTCCGATCCGCCTTGCAAGCCGCAGCGAGCTCCTTCATATCACCGTCCGCTTCAAGGAGGAATAACGCTTGAGAATGACCAGCATCGCCGTCATCGTCAGCTTCATCGCCTTCGGCATCTTCGCCGCCCTCGTCGGAACGAATTCCGTATCCGGCTTCGACGATCCGATCATCAAGCTCATTCAGGGCTGGGAATCGCCGGGTCTGACGTCCTTCATGGAGACGATCTCCATGTGGGGCACCACCTGGTACGTCGTCTCGGTCGCCGTCGTTGTTATGCTGCTGTTGGCTCTCCTGCTCGGCCAGCGCAAGGAGCTTCTGCTCTTCGCGGCGGCGCTCATCGGCTCGACTCTGCTGAACAATATCGCCAAAGGGCTGTTCGAGCGGGAGCGTCCGTCGCTGCACCGCCTTATCGAAGAAGAGGGCTTCGGCTTCCCGAGCGGCCATTCGATGGCCTCCTTCACGCTGGCGGTCATCACAGCTTACCTGCTCTGGAAGCACATCTCGTCGTCCGTTCTTCGAACGGCGGTTGTCGTGCTTGCGGTCGCCTGGTTCGTCTTGATGGGGACAAGCCGCATCTACCTCGGCGTTCACTACCCGAGCGACGTCATTGCCGGCTACCTGCTCAGCGCGACCTGGGCCGGGATCATGATTACGGCCTTCCGAGGCTGGATCGCACGCGACGACAGAGAGGAACCGACTTTCGAGTACGCGCTGAGGAATATCGATCAATAATTCAGGTCAGGAATTCAAGCCAGGAATTCAAGTCAGGAATCCAAATTAGGCTGCAGCCGCTCAAACGCACCGTTTGAGCGGTTTTTTGCCGTGTGAACCCCTCTGATTCGCCTACTGTCGGACTCACCGCACCCATTCGTCCCCATTGACCCCATCGGACTCGTCCAATCCAACAAATTTGCCGAACCCGGCAGGCCCTCTGAAGTCGCCAAACCCTCCAAACTCAACGAACCTGCCAAACCCGCCGAACCCAACACACCCAACACACCCAACAAACAAACCAATCGCCAAACTCCCACCGCCCCCGCCGAGCCCGTCAAAGCTGCTGAGCCCACCGAATTCAACAAACCCAACAAACAAATCCAACAACCCCGCCGAGTCCGTCAAACCTGCCGAGTCCGTCGAACCTGCCGAGTCCGTCGAACCCGCCGAACCCGCCCAACCTGCCGAACCGACCGCCCCCAACAACCCCGCCTAACCCGCCGAAGTCGTCGAACCCGATGGCCGCCGAATTTTATGTGAAAAATCACATTGGTGCTGCCCGAAAAGGGGTACATTGCCCGTTTTTATGCGAAAAATCACATTCATGGAGGAAAATCCATCCCGCGCTTCCGTATATATGCGGAAAATCACATAAAACGCCGCAATTGCCTCCCTATCGATGCCTCTGAATGTGAAAATTCACATAAAATCGCAAAAGTCACCGGACCAGGGGGCGGAAAGCGAGCCGAGGCGGGGATTGCGAGAGATCCAGGGAGGGAGATCGAGGGAGATCGAGGGAGATCGAGGGAGCCGGGCGGAGAATGAGCAAACAGGAGAAGGTGCGCGAGAGAGGCGGAAGATGTATAGATGGATGAGCGTAAGAGGAAGCGAGCACGAGAGAGAGCGGAAGCTGGAGCGAGCAAGAGAGAAGGCGATCCCGCAAGATGCCCTGCCGACTTGGTACCGCATACGGATACCTCGCAGAAAGCACAAAAGCGGCGGATCGAAGAATAAGGCGGTTTTTCTCATGGCTTTCGGCTTATATATGACACACTAATAAAAACATTATTGTGTCATATTTAAAAATGTGATATACAATAAATAGGATTCACGCGATTGAAAAAGAGATGAAGCGAAGGAGGGGGCGAGAATCGAACTTACGTCACGACAGTTGGAGATCGTCGACATGGTGACCAAGTCCGCTCCGATTACCGGGGAGCAGATCGCGGAGACGCTCGGCGTCAGCCGTCCGACCATCCGTTCGGACTTGTCGGTGCTGGTGATGCTTGGCTTTATCGACGCGAAGCCGAAGGTCGGCTACTTCCTCGGCAAAGCGCTGAAGCCGGAACGCAAGGCGCAGGATTGGATGCAGGAATGGAAGGTCAAGGACCGGATGAGCCGTCCGGTCGTCATTCGCGATACCGCCACCGTCGGCGACGCCGTCATCAGCCTGTTCGTGGAGAATGTCGGGAGCTTGATCGTCACCAGCGATCAGGACGCGCTTATCGGCATGGTATCGCCCAAGGATCTGCTGAAGTTCACGCTTGGGAATCCGAGCGCTTCGACGATTCCGATCCGGATGGTGATGACGAAGCAAGCGCAGCTTGTGACAATCGAGCCGGAGGAGACGCTGCTTGAGGCGGCGCGGCGGATGATGGCTTATCAGCTCAACAGCCTGCCCGTTGTCCGGGCACGCATGACGGAGGACGGAGGCCGGGAGGCGGAGGTCGTCGGTCGCATTACGAAGACGAATATTACACAAGCCATGGTAGAGATAGCCTCGCATATGTAGATGGGGTAGGAGGAGAAGCGGTGCCGGGTGAAGAACGGAAGATCATCTATGTCTGCTCGGATGCGGTGGGAGAGACCGCTGAGGCGGTAGCCAAGGCGACGGTACGTCAGTTCGCGCTTGCGAACGTAACGATTAAACGGTATGGCGGCATCAAGCAGGAGGATGAGGTGAGGGCGGTCGTCATGGAGGCGGCCCGAACCGGGGGATTCATCTCGTACACCCTCGTTCAGCCCGAGCTTCGGGAGACGATGAGGGACGAATCGATTCGCGCGGGGGTGAAGGCGGTCGACGTCATGGGCCCGATGATGCAGGCTTTTATCGACACGTTTAACGATTCGCCGAAGTACAAGCCTGGGCTGCTGCACGAGATGGACGATCATTACTATCGCAAGATCGAGGCTGTCGAGTTCGCGGTCCGCTACGACGACGGGAAGGACGTTCGCGGGCTCGTGAACGCTCAGATCGTTCTGATCGGGGTATCGCGAACGTCGAAGACGCCGCTTAGCATTTATCTGGCGCACAAGGGCTATCGGACGGCGAATTACCCGCTTACGCCCGAAGTGAAGCCACCGACCGAGCTGTTCGGGCCAGCCGTTCCTTCCGAGCGGCTGACGGTGGGGCTGACGATGCGGCCGGAGCGGCTGCTGAAGATTCGAAGCGAGCGTCTGAAGGCGCTCGGGCTTCCGACCCATGCGCAATATGCTTCGCTGGAGAGAATCGAGGCGGAGCTGCGGTATGCGGACGAGATGATGCAGCAGTTGCGCTGTCCGGTCATCGACGTGACGGAACGGGCGATCGAAGAGACCGCGGGCATTATTCTTGAGCATTGGCAGAACGTGACATTGTAGAAAATAAACCTGACACAGGATCAAACGAGGGGGAACGATCATGGAGAGAGAGTTGGCATTGGAGATCGTACGCGTCACGGAGCTTGCCGCATTGGCATCGGCGCCATGGCTCGGCAGAGGGGACAAGAACAGTGCGGACGGGGCGGCGACTTCCGCCATGAGGTCGATGTTCGACACCGTGTCGATGAAGGGGACGGTCGTCATCGGGGAAGGCGAGATGGACGAAGCGCCCATGCTCTATATCGGGGAAGAGGTCGGCAGCGGCAACGGGCCGGAGCTGGACGTCGCCGTCGATCCGCTTGAAGGAACGGAGATCGTCGCCAAGGGACTCAACAATGCGCTGTCCGTTATCGCCGTCGCGGGCAAGGGCAATCTGCTTCATGCGCCGGATATGTACATGGAGAAGCTGGCCGTAGGACCGGAGCTGGCCGGCAAGCTGAGCCTGACGGACCCGCTTGAGCTGACGCTGCAGAAGGCGGCGGCGAACCTGCACAAGAAGGTGTCCGATCTGACCGTCATGATTCTGGATCGCGATCGGCACGAGTCGATGATCAAGACGCTGCGCAAGGTCGGCGTGCGAATCAAGTTCTTGTCGGACGGGGATGTCGCCGGCGCGATGGCTCCTGCGTTCCCGGAGGCCGGCATCGATCTGTACGTGGGCTCGGGCGGCGCGCCGGAAGGCGTGCTGGCCGCAGCGGCGCTGCGCTGCCTGGGCGGCGAACTGCAAGGGCGGCTGATGCCTGCGGACGGGAATGAGTACAAGCGCTGCGTCGAGATGGGAATCGAGGACCCGTACCGGGTGTTGACGATGGACGACATGATCGGGACGGAGGATGTTATCTTCGCGGCTACCGGCGTGACCCCGGGCGAATTCCTTGGGGGAGTCCGCTACTTGTCGGAGCAGAGAGCGGAGACCCATTCCATCGTAATGAGAGCGAAGACCCGCACCATCCGCTTCATCCGGGCAGTTCATTACCTCCCGAACAAGAAGCTTCTAAGCGAGCTGTAAGAACGCCGCGAAGAGCCGAACCGCTTAAACGTCGAGTTCCGGGCGCAGTCCCGCTACTTTATAAACTTATAGCCAATGCCCCACACGGTCTTGATGTGTTGGGGCTCTTTGGGGTTCCGCTCGAGCTTCCTCCTCAGATTCGTAATATGAACGTCGATCGCTCTCTCGTTCACGTACGAATCGATTCCCCGCACGGAATTGAGCAGCTCCTCGCGACTGAATACGCGGCCCGGATACTGCATGAACAGCTTCATCATCTCGTATTCCGAGAACGTCGTCTCGATATTATGACCCTCGAGCATAATCGTTCGGCGCTCCCCATTCAGCAAGATCCGATCGCGGGCCGCGGCGGCGCCCGCCGGCACCGGCTGGGCCGCGTTAACCCGGCGGAGCAACGCCTGAATCCGGACCTTGAGCTCCTGAACGCTGTAAGGCTTTGTTAAGTAATCGTCGGCTCCGAGCGTGATGGCCTGAATCCGGTCGGCAACCGCATTCTTCATCGAGGTTACGATGATCGGAACCGGCGTCTTCTCGCGGAAGCGAGTGCACAGGATCGGGCCGTCCGCGTCCGGAAGCATCAGATCGAGAATAATGACCTCCGGGGAAAATTTAACCAGAGCCTGGAAGCCCTCGCGAGCCGATTCCACCCGTTCGACGTCGAATTGCTCTTCGGTCAGATACAACGTCAGCATCTCGCCGAGAATCGAATCGTCTTCTATGACCAGAACCTTCGTCACTTCAAATCTCCACCCATATCTGAATTGTTAGTTAAACTAATACTTTGCTTATACTTCTCGATGGAACGGAAGACAGTCGCTCCTCTCGATCGATTATCCTCTTCAGGCGAGCCGGTTCGACCGGCTTCGTCATCACTTCGACCGACTTCGACCGGCTTCCGCGCGGGATTGCCGAGAAGCGTATCGGGAACAGCGGCATTCCGGGCTATTCGCAGGGAGATCGGCTTGTCTCGGACGAGCTTCGGCATCGTGTGCTTCAGGCTCTCCGACATGGAGTCAGATGGAGATGGATGTTGCTCACAGTCCGTACGCCATGCTCCGGTTGGCGGATAAGACCGGCGAGTGATGAGGGAGGATTCCGAACATACAGCCACCATTGTAATCCGAAGCGAACGCGCATGCAAATCTTCCTTGAAGTATGAGATAAACTAACATTTGACAAATAACCATTAGGTAAATTTTTTAATGCTTTCTCTTTATCATGGCATCATAAGGAAATTTTGCGAGAGAACAACGACTCGGATTCGCTTGACGGAAGCCCGGACCCGCCACCCGCCCCGCCCCCGATCCGAACTTAACGACTGATCCAAGCCCAATTAAAGGAGCCGACTTATCCAATGAGAATGTTAAACAGCTACTTCACGAGCGATAATCAGAAGTATGAAGCGCCCAATGTACCCATCAACCTGTTGAATCCGTTGTTCTTATCGTTCGCCAAGCACCACAAGCTCACCCCGCGGGAGACTCAGGTCATGAGAATTCTTGTTGTCGAAGGGATGCGCAACGATGACATGGCCGCGCAGATGCACATCTCGCCGAAGACGCTCAAGAACCACCTGGCTTGTATGATGAAGAAGACGAACACGTACTCCTCCCGTTCGCTGCAAGCGATGTTCTTCAACTACGTGCTCCGTACGCTGCTTCCGACCGCCTGATTGGAGTCGATTCATGATGAAGCGATTCATGGACGGGTCGCTTCGCAACGTTCGCAACGAGAACATCCTCGCCGCACTCAAGCGGCGAGGATGTTTGTTTACCGTCAGAATCAAGATCGGGGAGGCTGGCCGAGCGGCAGCTTCACGGTGAAGGTCGTGCCGATTCCCGGCGTGCTCGCCGCGCGGATGGTCCCCCCGTGCATATCGACGATCTTGCGTACGATGGACAGGCCAAGCCCGCTTCCGCCCGCGGAACGGTTCCGCGACTTGTCGACCTTGAAGAATCGCTCGAAGAGATGGGGGAGATGCTTCTCCTCGATGCCGATTCCGGTGTCCGCGAAGCTTACGACCGCATGAGCCTCCTGCTTCTCGAGCTTGATCGTCAGGCTGCCGGAAGGGGGGGTGAACTTGATGCTGTTATGGAGCAGATTGCTCCACGCCTGGTTCAGCAGCTCCTCGTCCGCGTGAATGACAACCTCATCAAGCTGGATGTCGAGCTCGAGCTGCTTGGCCTCCCACAGCGGCTCGCAGGAGAGGACCAGCTTGCGAAGCTGGCGGTCGAGCCGGTAGTCGTGAGGCTGGTACGGGTGATGGGCCGATTCCAGCGATGTCAGCTTCAGCAGATTGTCGCTGAGGCGCGAGAGGCGGTCGCTCTCGGTCTCGATAATCTCGAGGTAATGGGCGCGTTGCTCCGGCGAGAGATCGCCTCCTTGCAGCGCCTGCGCGAAGCCCTTGATCGCGGTAAGCGGCGACTGAATCTCGTGCGAGACGTTCGAGATGAATTCCTGCCGCATCTGCTCCATCTGCCCGAGCTCGTTCGCCATTCGGTTCAGGTTGTCGACCAGCACGGAGAATTGACCGGCGTACCGGGGGTGCGCTTCGAGTTTGATGTTGAAGTCCCCCTTGGCCATCCGCTGCATCGCGTCGATCATCAGCTTGAACATGTTGATCGCGTGCCGCTTGTCCCGCTTGAACAGCAAGCCGACAAGCTGGATGGCGAATCCGAACAGGAATAGCGCCATGACAATCGCGACATATTCGCGGAGCGTCGTATGCATTCGGGCAAAAATCCAGTATTGATCCAGGAACCGAGTCAAGTAGTGAGCCAACGTCCAGCAAAGCGAGAAGAAGGCGAAGAAGCCGAACGCGCCGAGCATCATGTGATACCACCGAGGCTGTCCGAGCTTCGGATGCCGCTCTCGGCGCTTCATCCGTTCCTCGATTCTCTTGCTGCGCTCTTCCATAATCTTGCGCTTGTTCTCGAGCTTCTGTTCGAGACGCCGCATCCGCCATTCTAGATGATCCCGATGCCGATCCCGCTTCAAGGGAGCACCTCCACTCGGTAGCCGAGCCCGCGGATGGTCGTGATGCGGAAGCCGTTGTCCTCTTCGGGGAACCGTTCGCGCAGCCTGCGAATATGAACGTCGACCGTCCGTTCGTCTCCCTCATAATCGTAGCCCCAGATCTGCTCGATCAGTTGCTCCCGCGAGAACGTCTTGCCCGGGTAGCTTCCCAGCTTGTGCAGCAGCTCGAATTCCTTGAGCGGCAGCGTGTGGGCGACGCCTCCGACGGTCAATTCGTACGTCTTGTGGTTCAATTGAACGCGTCCGAGCTGCAGCGTCTGCGAGATCGCGATGTTGTAGCGCCGCAGCAGCGCCTTCACGCGCATGACGAGCTCGACGGGTTCGAACGGCTTGACAAGATAGTCGTCCGTTCCGAGCTGGAATCCCTTCACCTTCTGCGAGGTCTCCCCCCGGGCCGTAAGCATAAGCAGCGGAAAATCATAATGGCTCTTAAGCTGCTCGCACAGCTCCCAGCCGTCCATGTTCGGCATCATGATATCGAGAATGGCGAGGTCCACCTGCGTCGACTCCAGGAGGGAGAGAGCTTCGACTCCGTCCGCCGCCTCGCGGATCTCGAACCCTTCCCGCTCCAGGAAGACGCGAACCAATTCCCGAATATGAGGATCATCGTCTACGATAAGCACTCTTGCCACGTTCAACCCGCCTCCTTCTGTCCTCTCCATCTCAATCCATCTGAATCCATCTCAATTCAAATCCATCATACCTCAGAACCCATCATGATTCACGAAGATGAACTGAATATGAATGGAGCGGTTCTATGCTACAATGGGAAAAAGAAAGGAGGAGCGAATTCACGTGACATCGAACAGCGGGCGACCGTCTCGCGGCCGATTCGCTCCGACGCCGTCCGGGCGAATGCATCTCGGGAACGCGTCCACGGCGCTTCTGGCCTGGCTGCAGCTCAGAGCTGCGGGAGGCGCGATGGTTCTGCGGATGGAGGACCTCGACCGGGCAAGATGCAAGCCGGCTTATGCGGAGCTATTAATAGAAGAGATGCGTTGGCTCGGCCTCGATTGGGACGAGGGACCGGATATCGGAGGGGCGTGCGGGCCGTATACGCAGAGCGAGCGGGACGAGCGATATCGGGAAGCGATCGCTCGGCTTCGCGGGGACGGTTGGCTCTATTCGTGCTATTGCAGCCGCGCGGAGCTGCTCCAGATGGCGAACGCGCCGCACGGCCTCGCTTCCGAAGGCGCCCCGGTCCGCTGCGGCTGCCGGGAGCTGTCGCCGGAAGAGCGGGAGAGGCGGGAGCGGATTAAAGCGCCATCCCTTCACTTCGCGATGCCGGAGCGGGATATCGGGTTCCGCGACGGCATCGCCGGAGAGCGGAGCTTCCGAAGCGCCGGAGACTTCGCGGTTGTGCGGGCGGACGGCGTCGTCGGCTACCAGCTCGCCGTCGTCGTGGACGATCTCGCGATGGGAATAACCGACGTGTTGCGCGGATGGGATCTGCTCGATTCGACGCCGCGGCAGCTTGCCTTGTTCGAGGCGCTCGGGGCGACCGCGCCGCGCTACGCGCACGGCCCGCTCTGGCTCGGCGACGACGGCAGCCGCCTGTCCAAGCGCCACGGCTCGGTGTCGCTGTCCGAGCTGAGGGCGGAGAGCGTCAAGGCGGAGGAGATCGTCGGACTGATCGCCTGGGCGACGGGGCTTATCCCGAAGCCGGAGGCAGCGAAGCCGGCAGAGCTGATTCCGGTCTGGTCGCCGGAGAAGGTCGCGCAAGAAGCGATCCGGCTTCCCGGCGACTGGATGGAGCGGCTGCGTTAACGGCAACGTTCGAGAGAGAGAAGGAGAGGAAGCTTGCTATGGAAGGAAAAGACGACGTTTGGGGAACGCCGCGGCTGACTCGCCAGATTGCTTTTCTCATGGAGATTGATCGCTTGAAGACGGTGCTGCGCCGCACGGTTCTCACCGACGGAAGCCGCCGGGAGAATACGGCCGAGCATTCGTGGCATATCGCGATGATGGCCATGACGCTGCACGAATACGTTGCCGAGCCGAAGCCCGACTTAAGCCACACGATCAAGCTGCTGCTTGTGCACGATATCGTGGAGATCGACGCGGGGGACACGTTCGCTTACGATACGCAAGGATATTCGGACAAGGAAGAGCGGGAGCAGGCGGCGGCCAGCCGGATCTTCGGTCTGCTGGAGGAAGATCAGGCGGCGGAGTACAGGAAGCTCTGGCGCGAATTCGAGGAGATGGACACAAGGGAGGCGCTGTTCGCGGCGGCGATCGACCGGCTGCAGCCGATGCTGCACAACTATTATACGGAAGGCTACAGTTGGAAGGAGAACGGCGTTCGCCATGCGCAGGCGCTCAGGCGAATCGGCTTCATCGACGGGGTGTCTCCCGTGCTCGCTTCCTTCATTCAAGAGCTGCTGCAGCGCGCCGTCGACCGAGGCTTCCTGGAGAGTTGAATCGGATTGCCCAAGGACAGTGGACAAGGACAGGTGATGCGAGATGCCGTATCTGATCGGCGAGAAGGTGATGCTGCGCGAATACCGGTACGAGGACCTGGTGCCGATTCGGGGGTGGGTCAACGATCCGGACGTCGTGGCGACGTTGTCGGACATCTTCCTGATGCCCCAGACGCTGGAGGCGACGGAATCGTTCCTGCAGGCGATGATGGAGCGCCAGCCGAACCGGGCCGGCTTCGTCATCGCCCATGCCGACACGCAGCTATATATCGGCCAGATCAATCTGGATTCCATCGATTGGAAGAATCGCGTCGGGCGGATCGGGATCGTGATCGGAAGCGTTCCGGAGCAGGGGCGCGGATATGGCTCGGAAGCGATGAGGCTGCTCATCGACTATTCGTTCCTCGATCTCGGACTGAATCGGCTCGAGCTTGAAGTGTACGACTTCAACGAGCGGGCGATTCGCTGCTACCGCTCATGCGGCTTCCGCGAGGAGGGGCGTCTGAGGGAGCGGGAATACAAGCGAGGCCGCTGCGTCGACGTTGTCGCGATGGGGCTGCTGCGGTCGGATTGGGAGGCCGCCGGAGGCGGGAACGAAGAGTAACAGAAGGAAGCGCCGCTCGGAGAGCCATCTTCGGGCCGGCGTTTTTTTTATCGTATTCGCGGTTGGCGTTCCATATAATTCTATCAATAGGATTTTGTGAGACCGGTTGGGGTTTGCTATAATGCTAGGATGCGAGGTTGATAGAGAGAAGAAGCGGGAGGAGATGTTCTTGTGATCAGAAGTTGGGGAAGTTGGGGCAGAACCGCCGTTATCGCCGCGATGGGAATGTCGCTCGTTCTGCCAGTGTCTCCGTTGTCTCCATTGTCGCCTTGGACCCCGTCGGCCGCTGCCGCCGGCGTCTCGGCAAGCGCTTCGGCCGCTGCCGCAAGCCAGGCGATCAAGATTGAGCTCGATCATTATGCGCTTCCGTTCGACTCGGCGCCGAGAATCGATAACGGCGTTACGCTTGTTCCGTTCCGCACGATTGCCGAGGCGCTTGGCATTACGGTAAGCTGGGATGCCGCGGCGAAGACGGTCGTGGCGGTCGGCAAGGATGCCGACGGCGCGACCGCCAAGGTCGTGCTGACGCTCGGCAAGAAGACCGCCGTAGTGAACGGGCAGGAGGTGGCTCTGACGGCGGCGCCGGTTCAGCAGCAAGGGCGGGTGCTCATCCCGATGGCGTTCTTCGGCCGGCAGTTCGGCGCGACCGTCGAATGGGACGGCGCGAGCAAGACGGTGAAGATTCAATCGCCGAAGCGGGAGATGCGCCTTATGGGGTATTATGCGATAAGCTCGTACGATCAGGTGAGCCGAATCGACAGCTTGAACGCGGTTGCGTTCGGCTGGAGCCAGATCGACACGTACGGCGCGTTCACGACGACGGAGAAGCCTTATCGGCTGCCGTTCGCAGACGGAGACGTGACGCCGGAGTCGATTGTGCAGCGGGCCGAAGACAGCTATCTGATGGTGTTCGGCGTGGACGGCCAGCGGCAGTTGACCAAGACGCTGACCGATGCGGCTGCGAAGGAAGCGTCCATCGAGCAGATGGTTGCGTTCGCGCAGGAGAAGGGCATCGGCGGCATCATGCTCGATTACGAAGGGCTTGGCTGGAAGGACGATTCCGCCACGGCGCAGAAGCAATTCAACGGCTACGTGTCGGCCCTGTCCGAACGTCTGAAGCAGGAGGGGCTTAAGCTGTCGCTTGTCCTGCAGCCGCTCAACGGGTCTTATAAAGGATATGATTACAAGACGCTGGCCGGTTATGCGGACGAGATCGTGATCATGGCTTACGCTTACGGAGAGGAGAAGCAGCCGGAGCCGCTCGCCAAGGTCGACGAAGCGATCCGTCTTGCGCTGGCGCAGGACGTCGCGAAGGAGAAGCTTATGCTGGCCGTCAATATGGACAACGAGAACGAGACGACGGTCGGGGACAAGATCGGCCTGGCCAAGCGCTACAGCCTGGCAGGCGTCGCATTCTGGAGGCTCGGCATCCTGACTCAAGCGGAGCTGAGCGCCATCGACGCCAGCGTGACGAAGATCGGAGGCTAACGGAATTGTGCTGAACGGAACGAGCATGGATACGATCATCGGGACGATTATGCAGCGATATGCCGCAGATGCGTCCTATGCGCTGACGGAAGGCGCATCCGGCTACAACAACACGACGAGGTACATCGAATGCGGCGGAGAGCGGTATGTAATGAGGATCTACGAGACGCACCGCGATTCGGCGAAAATCCGCTTCGAGCATTCCGTGCTGACCCTGCTGGGGAACAAGGAGCTTCCGTTCGGGGTGCCGCAGCCGGCAGCGCTATCGGATGGCAGCGGCAGCTTCCTTGAGCTGGAGGACGGGCGGTATGCCTGCCTGTTCCGTTATATGGACGGCGTTCGTCCGAACAGCCGTCTTCCTGCGGCCGCCGCAGCCGTCGGCGAGACGATCGGACGCTTGAGCCGGGCGCTGGCGGCTGCCGCGCCGGAGGAGGCTCCCGAGTATCCGCCGTACTACGAGATGGATCTCGCGCACCCGTCCTGCGGCCCGGAGGTCGTGGCCGGCTTCTGCCTCGCCCCGCCGGCGGAGTTCGCGGATCAGGCCGCCGCGCTGCGGACGATTCTCGGGGAGCTGGAACGCTTCCGCGCTTCGCTGCCGAGACTGCGGGAGCTCCCGCACCAGCTCGTTCACGGCGATGTGAACGATTCGAATCTGCTGGCCGCGCCGGACGACCCGGCTCGCATCGTCGCCGTGCTGGACTTCGAATTCGCCACGCGCGACCTGCGGGCGATGGAGCCGGCCGTCGTGCTGTCCGGCATGCTCGGGGACGAGGCGGCGGAACGAACGATTCCGGCGTTCCTCGCGGGCTTCGCAAGGCACGTCCGCTTGTCGGAGGAGGAAGCGGATGCGGTGCCGTCGCTGATCAAGCTGCGCAAGCTCGACGTCTTCGTGCACTTCCTGGGCCGCTATCTTGACGGGGTGGACGGGGCGGCGGTGCTGCGCGAGCAGATCGGGGATGCGGCCGCAGGGCTGATCGGGCTTGAGCGAACGGGAGAGCGGCTGGCGGAATGGTGCCGGCTCCTGACGGAATAAAGCAAAAGAAGACGGCTGCCGGATTAATCGGCTGCCGTCTTCGGCTTGTCGATCGCCTGTTCCATCGTCTTGTCCGTCAGGTGCGCGTAGATCTGCGTCGTCTCCGGGGAGGCGTGTCCAAGCTGCTCCTGGGTTTTGTACAAGTCGTTGCGCAGGTAGTAGTCGGTTGCGAACGAATGCCGCAGCTTATGGACGGACAAGTACGGCTTGCCGAATCGCTTCGCGTACTTGATGACCATCTCCTGGATCGCGCGTTTGGTCATTCTCGAGCCTTCTTTTTTGCCGTTGGCGATGGCGAGGAAGAGGGCTTTCTCGCGCCTTGGCGCCCGGTAGCGCAGGTCGCGAAGCTCCAGATACGCTTCGAGATCGCCGACGGCATCCTGGCGGAAGAAGACCGGCGTCTTGAACGTATCGTCATTCTTCCCTTTTCGGTACACGTAGAGCAGCTTTTTTTTCATATCCAGGTCGTCGACGTTCAGGTTCACCAGCTCCGATACCCGCAGCCCGGAATTAAGAATCAGGCTGACGATGCAGGCGTCGCGGATATGGTTGAGCTCGTGCGCGTGGAGCGCCTGCTTGTTCGTCGCCGCATCCTGGGCGTAATCGCTGTGAATGTAGCGGATGAACTCGGCGATCTCTTCCTCCTGCAGCAGCTTGCCTTCGAGCTTGGCCGCCGTGTCCTTCGGCTTGTGCGTGCGCTTGACGGACACCTTCGCCATGACGTTGCGCTTCAGCAGCGGATAGAAGTTCTCGTCCTCGGCGATCTGGCTCAAGTAGTGGAACAGCGAACGGAGGGAGGACAGCTTGCGCGAGATCGTCGTCCGGGTGTTCGGGCCGTCGGCCTTCGACGCCATGTGCATCCGGAACCCGTCGATGCTGTCCATGTGCAGCTTCTCGAGCGCCTCGATCGGAATGTCGCCGATCTTCGCCGCATCCGTCAGCCCTTCCCTCATCAGATAGGAGAAAAAAATCTCGTAATCCCGCACGTACTCCAGCAGAGACGAAGGGGAGAGATCCGGCAGCTTGTAATTGATGAACTTCTCGACGTACCAGGGCATGGACGGCACGCGCCGGTCAAGCTCTTCGCGGTCCTTCCTCTTCTGCAGATTCATTCGATCACCCACGCGGATTAATATTCCAGCCGATTGATATTCCAATAGTATAGCATGGAAGCGCCGGCCAATCGTTAATGATCTAAACTAATAGGCCGATTTGGCTGGGCTGGCTTCTTCCTGTATGATCGGATTAGGCAGGAGAACGCTGCTCTGATCCCCTGATCCGATGACTTCTGCGATTTTATGCGGTTTTTCACATTCGTTGGCTGGGTTGGGCGGGAATCGAGGCGTTTTATGCGATTTTTAGCATATATGCGGAGTTTGGGGCCGGAATTTCCTCCACGAATGCGAATTTTCGCATATAATCGGGCAAAGTGTTCGTTATCGGGCTTCGCCAATGTGGTTTTGCACATAAAATTCGGCGGCCATCGGCTCCGGCGGGTTCGACGAGGTCGGCAGGGGCGGGGTTCCCGATCGTTCAGTCCAATACATACATAATACGAAGAGAAAGGTGGAGGAGCACTATGGCCATCGTACAAGTAACGATCGTTCCGCTCGGAACGGGGAGCACAAGCGTCAGCGAGTATGTTGCGGCGGTGAAGAAGGAGCTGGACCAGGCGGCAGAGGAGATTCGCTACCAGCTTACGCCGATGAGCACGATTATCGAAGGGGAGCTGGACGATCTGCTCGCCGTCGTGAGGCGTCTGCATGAGGTGCCGTTCCGCGCAGGCGCGCTGCGGGTGTCGACAACCGTGACGATCGACGACAGGCGCGACAAGAAGGGCTCGATGCAGCAGAAGCTGGATTCCGTGGAGGAGAAGCTGCGGGAATAGGCGGCATGTAACTTTATGCCTCTCGCCGCCGTCTGATGGGTATCGACCGGGAAAGTCGATAGCTATCCAATAGAGAGGGGGCGGGGGCATGAGTGCGGGAAGGCTTGGGATCTGCGGGTTAATGGCGTTAATGATCCTGATCGTCAGCGGCTGCGACGGCGGTCTGCGCATGTTCTCTTCGGGCAAGCCCGATTATGTCTCGTTAAGCAGACAGCTCATGGGGCAGGGCTTCAAGGACACGCTGGCGAAGGAGCACGCGAAGGCGTTGAGCTCTTCGGCGATGGACGATTCGGTTCAATTGCAGGTGAGAAGACTCGGGGATGTGCGGGAGCCGCTGACCGAGAGCGATCTTAAGCAGGTGAAGCAGGCGATCTACGACAAGATCGGCTATACGTTCAAGCTGGAGCTCAGCGCTTACAACCTTGGCGATGTCTCCCATACGCAGGGCAGGGTGACGGCGATCGACGGCACCCGGCTGCTGATCGTCGACGAAGCGCGAACGATCGGCGCGGACAAGTCGCCGGATGCCGCATGGTACGACTTCGCGCTGCCGGATGCCAGCTTGCGGCTGGCGGAGGGGGACGAGATCGCGCTGGAGGAGATCGGGATCGGCTACCGGGTGCGGGCGTGGAGCGAAGGCTTGATGCTGACCAGCTATCCGGGGCAGACGGGAGGGCTTGCGCTGGACGTGCTGGACCGGGTGCCCGGCGAACCGGACTTGACCGGAGAGGTGGCCGAGGTCCGCCTGGCGTCTTCTCTGCAGGAAGAGAGTTATCTGCTTATTGGGGCGACCAAGGTCGTCTTGAGCGAATTCACCCAATATATAGTGTCGGGCGAGCCGGCGACCGCCGGGGAGGTTCGGGTCGGGGACGAGGTCGAGATTCGGACGACAGGACTACCCTCGGGCGTGCCCGGCGAGGTATACGCATCGCATGTGAAGACGATCTAGCGCCGTTTACGTCTATTTAACCTTCATTTAACAGAAAGCGGGAAGCCACACATCCCAATCGGGGAGCGGCTTCTTGCTTTTTTTGTTCATTTGTGTTGCTTTGACTGGAAGACAATAGAGTGATAAACTCATGTCTCGTGACCGGTTTCGGCGAATTAGGACTCGAGGCATATGGACAATTTTCTTGGAGCGGAAAGTGCGATAACCCGTTGACACCCACAAAATATTGATTTAAATTTAGTAATACGAACTAGATATAGTCGGTGTGAGTGCCTTGGCGTTCACCATCGCCCAAGGCATAAGAGGGAAGCCGGTTCGAATCCGGCGCGGTCCCGCCACTGTGACGGTAGAGTTCCTCCTCGTCTTGCTAGAGTCGCTTGGCTCCTGCCGGAGCCGCCGGACAAGAGGAATTCGGACACCTAAGCCAGAGACCCGCTCACGCCGAGAGACACAGCCACTCCTACGACGGATAGGAGCGTGTCCGATACGGTCCACCCAGGCATGAACAAGGAGCGATGCTCCTTATTAGCCATGGACGCGTTCGGCGATTGAATTCCAGATGTTGCCGAATGCGTCTTTTATTGTCAGAAGGGTAAGGAGCAGCATAAGGGTAAGAGATAGAGAGGAGACGAAGCCGTGCTTATCGCTTACGATTCCAAGACGGGCAATGTGAAGAGATTTATTCGCAAGTTGGACCTTCCCGCCGTTCAGATTGACGAACAGACCAAGCTGGACGAACCGTTCATACTCGTTACATACACTACGGGATTCGGTCAAGCCCCTGCGAAAGTCATGTCCTTCCTCCAGCGTAATCACGATCGCTTGCTCGGCGTCTCCGCCAGCGGCAACCGCAATTGGGGCGACGGCTTCGCGAAGAGCGCGGATATTATCTCCCAGAAGTACGGCGTTCCGGTTCTCATGAAGTTCGAGATGTCGGGAACGACCGTCGATGTGGAAAAATTCAAAAAAGAGGTGAGCCTCATTGCGGCATATTGAACTTAACAACCTGCTGATGCAGCGGGATTCCGAAGGCTTCTTCCAGTTGGACAAGGACCGTGAGGCGGTCGATTCCTTCATGGAAGAGGTCAAGCGCAAGAGCCTGATCTTCTCCTCGACGGCCGAGAAGGTTCGCTATATGATCGCCGAAGACTTCTATGATGACGTCTACGAGCAGTATTCCGAGTTCGAGGTCGAGAAGGTGTACGCCCTCGCCCATTCGTACGACTTCCAGTTCCAATCGTACATGGCCGCTTCCAAGTTCTATACGGACTACGCGGTGAAGAGCAACGACAAGTCGCTCTACCTGGAGCATTATCCGGATCGCGTGTCGATCGTCGCGCTCCACCTCGGACGCGGCAACGTGGACACGGCGCTGAAGCTGGCTTCCGCGATGATGGAGCAGCGCGTTCAGCCGGCGACCCCGACGTTCCTCAACGCGGGCAAGAGCCGCCGCGGCGAGCTCGTCTCCTGCTTCCTGCTCGAGATGGACGACGCGTTGAATTCGATCAACTACGTGCTCGGCACGTGCATGCAGCTCTCCAAGATCGGCGGCGGCGTCGCCGTGAACCTCTCGAAGCTGCGCGGACGCGGCGAGCCGATCAAGGGCGTCGAAGGCGCCGCGAAGGGCATCATGCCGGTTCTGAAGCTCATGGAGGATGCGTTCTCCTATGCGGATCAGATGGGGCAGCGCAAGGGCTCCGGCGCCGGCTACTACAATATCTTCGGCTGGGACGTCATGGAGTTCCTCGACAGCAAGAAGATCAACGCGGACGAGAAGACGCGCCTCAAGACGCTGTCGATCGGCCTGATCGTGCCGAACAAGTTCTACGAGCTGGCGGAGAAGAACGAGCCGCTTCACGTCTTCGCCCCGTATTCGGTCTATAAGGCGTTCGGCCAGCACCTCGACGACATGGATATCGACGAGATGTACGACACGCTGCTCGCCGATTCCCGCGTGAAGAAGAAGGTCGTCTTGAGCGCGCGCGACATGCTGACGAAGATCGCGACGATTCAGCTCGAGTCCGGCTATCCTTATATCATGAACCGTTCGAACGCGAACCGCGATCACGCGCTTAAGGGAATCGGCGCGATCAAGATGTCCAACCTGTGCACGGAGATCTTCCAGTTGCAGGAGACGAGCGAGATCGGCGACTACGGAATGCCGGACGTTATCCGCCGCGACATCAGTTGCAACCTCGCATCGCTGAACATCGCGAACGTCATGGATACCCGCAAGGTTCGCGCATCCGTTCACGAAGGCATCACGGCGCTCACCGCCGTCAGCGACATGTCGGTCGTCGCGAACGCTCCGGGCGTCGCGAAGGCGAACGAAGAGCTGCATTCCGTCGGCCTCGGCGCGATGAATCTGCACGGCTACCTCGCGAAGAACCGCATCGCTTACGAGAGCGCCGAAGCGCGCGACTTCGCACGCACGTTCTTCATGATGGTGAACTTCTATTCGATCGAACGAAGCATGGAGATCGCCCGGGAGAGAGGGGAGACCTTCGCCGGCTTCGAACGCTCGGAATATGCCAGCGGCGCGTACTTCGAACGATACCAATCGACGGATTACCGTCCGGCGACCGAGAAGGTCAAGGCGCTGTTCGAAGGCATAACGATCCCGTCTCCGCAGGATTGGGCGGAGCTGGGAGCAGCCGTGCAGAAGCATGGCCTGTACCACGCCTATCGCCTTGCGATCGCCCCGACGCAGAGCATCTCGTACGTCCAGAACTCGACGGCGAGCGTCATGCCGATCGTCGAGCCGATCGAGACGCGCACGTATGCGAACTCGACGACGTATTACCCGATGCCGTTCTTGGAGCGCGACAACTTCTTCTACTACAAGTCCGCGTACCAGATGGATCAGTTCAAGATCATCGACCTGATCGCGGAGATTCAAGCTCACGTCGACCAGGGCATCTCGACCGTTCTTCACGTCAACAGCGACGTGACGACGCGCGAGCTGTCGAGGTTCTACATCTACGCGGCCAAGAAGGGGTTAAAGTCCCTGTACTATACGCGGACAAACATTCTGTCCGTCGAGAATTGCGTCAGTTGCGCAGTCTAAGCTAAGCAATCGCTTGAGCCGCTTCTGCGCGGCCTGATGAGAGGGGACAATCAACCATGTGCGCAATGAAGGCCGTCAACTGGAACCGTCCAGAGGACGATTATACGAATATGTTCTGGAACCAGAACATCATGCAGTTCTGGACCGATGAAGAGATTCCGCTGTCGGACGACAAGATGGTATGGATGGAGATGAGCGAGGCGGAGCGCACGCTCTACAAGAAGGTGCTCGGCGGGCTGACGCTGCTCGATACCGTGCAGGGCGGCGTCGGCATGCCGAAGATTCTCGAGCACGTCGACGGCTTGCAGCGCAAGGCGGTGCTCGGCTTCATGGCGATGATGGAGCAGATCCACGCCAAGTCGTACAGCAGCATCTTCACGACGCTGGCCACGACGGAAGAGATCGATGCGGTGTTCCGTTGGGTCGAGGAGAACAAGCATCTGCAGATCAAGGCGGATACGATCTCCCAATATTACAAGAACATCGAGTCGCGCAAGGATCTGTACCTGGCGATGGCGGCTTCCGTTCTGCTCGAGAGCTACTTGTTCTACAGCGGCTTCTTCTACCCGCTGTATCTGGCCGGCCAAGGCAAGATGACGAGCAGCGGGGAGATTATCGACCTGATTCTTCGCGACGAGAGCATTCACGGCGTCTACGTCGGCCTGCTCGCGCAGGAGGTATTCGCGGAGCTGACCGAAGACGAGCAGAAGGATGCATCCGAGACGTTCCACGGCCTGCTGCAGTACTTGCACCAGAACGAGATGGACTACACGGACGAGCTCTATAAGGAGTTGGGTCTGGACGAGGAAGTCAAGACGTTCGTCCGCTACAACGCGAACAAGGCGATGATGAACCTCGGCCTCGAGCCGATCTTCCCTGTCGAAGAGGTCAATCCGATCGTCTTCAACGGCATCAGCACGAAGACGAAGCAGCACGACTTCTTCTCCAAGAAGGGCAACGGATACGTGCGCACGCTGAACGTCGAGCCGCTTACCGACGACGACTTCAAATTCAACTTCTAAATACGATAGACAAGAAGAACCGGCTTGCTCCCGATATCGGGGCAGCCGGTTCTTTGTTGTTCACTTGGTCTTGCCGGTCCCGTCCTCCACGTGGAAGTAGGATTCCAGGAACTCCACGAACGACCGGGACGCCTTCGGCAAGTATCGCTTGTCGTTCCAGGCAATGGCGAATTCCCGTTCGCAGTTCGGCCGCTCGATGCGGAGAAGCTTGACGGAGGCGTCCTCCGTCTGGCTCGGGTTGCGCGGGGTGAACGCGATGCCGAGTCCGGCCTGCACGAGGCTCCACAGCGCAGAAGGCTCATCCACCTCGCAGATGATCTGCCTCTCGATGCCGGCTTCCCGGCAGTAGCCGTCGTTCAGGTGCCGGAACGGGTGCTCCTCGTGATACTCGATAAACGCTTCGTTGCCCACCTCGGACAGGGATACGCTCGAACGCTCCGCGAGCGGGTGGCTCGCCGGAACCGCGAGGCACACTTCCGCCGTGAGCACGGTCAGCTCGCGAATCCACGGCTGCTTCAACGACACGGCGGTAAAGATAAGGTCGACCTCGCCGCGATCCAGCAAGGAGATCATCTCGTTCGAGGCGGCGGGAGGGATCTGCACGACGCGGAACAGCATCTCCGGGTACGCCTCGCGGAAGGCGCTGATCGAGGAGGAGAGGCGGCTTAGCGTCGGCGTGGCGAGCCGGATCGTGCCTTGCTCCGCGCCCGCCATATCCGCCAGCTCCCGGCGGCCTTCCTCAAGCGCGTTAAGCGCCGTCTCCACCTGGCCGAGGAACGCGCGCCCGAAGCGATTCAAGCGAATCTGGCGGTTCTGGCGATCGAACAAGGGCACGCCGAGATCGGCTTCCAGCCGGGAGATCGTCTTGCTTAACGCCGGCTGGGCAATCCGCAATTGCTCGGCCGCCTTCGTCATATGCTCAAGCTTCGCCACCGTTCGGAAGTAGGTTAATTGCAGCAGCTCCATTTTCGGCCCCATGCCTCCCATCATCGTTCATTGATATACCAAAGGATATCACTATATATAATAATATATATTATACATTATGAATGTGGAAAGCTATAGTAGAGGAGGAAAAGCAATTCAGGAGCCATTCGGGAGGGATCACAATGAGAAACGGCGATATTCTGATTAAAATTCTTGCGGTTACGCTTGTCCTCTCTTCGATGAGCGCAACGATGTTCAATATCGTTCTGCCGGAGATTCGGGTCGACTTCGGTCTCACGGTGGCGCAGGTAAGCTGGGTATCGACCGTCTACCTGCTCATCTATGCGGTCGGCTCGGTGCTGTACGGCAAGCTGCTCGACCGTTACCCGGCGAAGCAACTGATTACGGCCGGCTTGCTCGTATTCGCGGCGGGTTCGCTGCTCGGCCTGCTCGCGACGTCGTTCGCGTTCGTTCTGTCGGCGAGAATTCTGCAAGCGATCGGCGCATCCGTCGTGCCGGCGCTGGCGATGATGATTCCGGTTCGTTACTTCCCGCCGGAGCGGCGGGGGAGGGCGCTTGGCATCTCGGCTACCGGGCTTGCGCTCGGCAATGCGATCGGACCGGTCGTCTCGTCGCTGCTCGTCTCGTTCGTTCATTGGCGATGGCTGTTCGCGATTCCGCTGCTTATCTTGTTTACGCTGCCGTTCTACCGGAAGCATCTCGCGGAAGAGCCGAAGGTAGAGACGCGCATCGATTGGCTGGGAGGCGGACTGCTGGCGGGGACGGTCGCTCTGCTGCTGCTCGCGATCACGCAAGGAAGCGCGATTCTCGGGGCCGGCAGCGCCGCTGCCCTGCTGCTGTTCGCCTGGAGAATTCGCAGCGCGAGCGCTCCGTTCATTGCGAGAACGCTGCTCCGGGATCGGGTTTATTTAATGGGGTTAACGATCGCCGCTCTCGTCATGAGCGTCAGCTATGCGCTGCCGTTCCTGACGCCTCAACTGCTCGCCGACATCAATCGGTTGGAGTCCGGCTGGATCGGCTTCGTAATGGTTCCGGGCGCCTGCGTATCCGCTTATCTGGGACGCAAGGTCGGGAAGCTGGCGGATGTGAAGGGCAATCCGTTCGTGTACCATTGCGCCTTCGCGCTGCTGTTCAGTTGTTTCCTCGCGTTATCGTTCTTCGTCGGAAGTCCCGCCGTCGTCATCGGCTTTATTTACATGCTGGGAACGGTCGGACAGATGTTTATGCAGATTGCCCTGTCGAACACGATCTCCCGCAGCATTCCGAAGGAGCAGGTCGGCGTCGGCATGGGAATGCTGACGCTCGGCAACTTCCTGTCCGGGGCGATTGCGACAAGTGTCTTCGGCAAGGTCATCGATCATGGGGCGGTCACGCCCTGGATTCCGTGGCAATCGCACGAGACGGCATTCGTCTTCAGCAATCTGTACCTGGTGCTCGCCGCCGCGCATATCGGTATTCTGCTCCTGTACCGAAGCGTGTTCGTCTCAAGGAGGAAGTCGCGTTCGGCGGCTCCGATCCAGGCGTAGAATCAGGCATTGACGCGCAAAACGACGATAATCGAACCAAACATAAGAGCCGAGGGCGTGTAAACGCTTAACCGAATAAGGGGAATGTCAGCCTCGTGCAATTCTGCCGGATATCGGTTTTGGCAAGCGGGGATAGTTGCAGTATGATCATCTCCGTAGTTCAAATATTCGTAATCGCTGAATCTCCGCGAAGGAGATCGGGGGAACCAATCGCGGCGAGCATTCGTCGCGCGGGGTGAATCGGCGGCGCAGCCATGCCATGCGTCTGCCGTAGGGCGACTCTAATCGCCCGAATCCGTCAGCTAACCTCGTAAGCGTCGTTAGAGAGGGTGACACAGCTTCGGCCGATCAGGCCGCGGAGGGTTCCTCTGCGGCTTTTTTTGGTGCATGGAATCAACCCTAAGGACGGATAAGGAATGGTGATCGGCAATGGCATCCAGGATCAAACGAATACTGCTCGGCAGGCCGCTTAAATCGACCGAGTTAGGGGAACAAAAGCTTCGCAAAACAAAGGCGCTGGCCATTCTATCCTCCGATGCCCTGTCGTCCGTCGCTTACGGTCCGGAACAAATTCTGCTTGTGCTTGTCGCGATCGGCGCGACCGCGTTCTGGTATTCGATTCCGATCGGGATCGGCGTGCTGGTTCTGCTGACGGCGCTGATTCTGTCCTATCGGCAGATCATCTTCGCATATCCGCACGGCGGCGGCGCTTATGTCGTCTCCAAGGAGAATCTGGGCCTGTCGTACGGTCTTGTGGCCGGGGGCTCGCTGCTTGTCGATTATATTCTGACGGTGGCCGTCAGCGTATCGGCGGGCACGGACGCCCTGACGTCCGCCTTCCCAAGCCTGCACCCGTACAACGTTCCGATTGCGGTCGTCTTCGTCATCGGCATCACCCTCCTGAACCTGCGCGGCGTGACGGAGTCCGCTTCGGTTCTGGCTTACCCGGTTTATCTGTTCGTGCTGGCGCTGTTTGTGCTGATCGGCGTGGGGCTGTACCGCATCGCCGCAGGCGACGTCTCGCCGGAGCTGCATGCTTCGCTCGGAACGCCGGTGGCGGGCATCAGCCTGTTTATTCTGCTGCGGGCGTTCGCTTCGGGCAGCTCGGCGCTGACGGGGGTCGAAGCGATCTCCAACGCGATCCCGAACTTCAAGTCTCCGGCGCCCGGCAATGCGGCGAAGACGCTGATCGCGATGGGGGCGCTGCTGGCGGTGCTGTTCTCCGGCATCGTGTTCCTGGCGTATTATTACGGCATCTCGCCGCTGCCGGAGGTGACGGTCGTCTCGCAGATCGCGGAAGAGACATTCGGCCGCCGCTTCCTGTATTACTTCATTCAGGGAACGACGGCGCTGATTCTGATTCTGGCAGCCAACACGGGCTATTCGGCCTTCCCGCTGCTGGCCGTCAATCTGGCCAAGGACAAATTCATTCCTCGCATGTTCACGGTTCGCGGCGACCGACTCGGCTACTCTAACGGGATTATTTTCCTCGGGGTGCTGTCGATTGTTCTGATCGTTGCCTTCCACGGACAGACCGAGCACCTCATTCCGCTGTATGCGGTCGGCGTGTTCATTCCGTTCACGCTGTCGCAGAGCGGGATGATCCGGAAGTGGATTCGCGAGAAGCCGCCGGGCTGGGCGCCGAAGCTGGTCATCAACTTCATCGGGGCGCTGATCAGCTTCACGGTGACGCTCATGTTCTTCCTGACGAAGTTCGCCATGGTGTGGCCCGTGCTCGTCTTCCTGCCGATTATCCTCTTCGTGTTCTACCGGATCAGGCGGCATTACGAGGCGGTCGGCGAGCAACTGCGGATCGCCTCCTGCGAACCGGCGGTGCCGATCGAGGGCAATGTCATCATCGTTCCGGTGTCGGGCATCACGCACGTTGTCGAACGTTCGCTGAACTACGCCCGGTCGCTGAAGGCCGAGCAGATTATTGCGGTGTACGTCCCGTTCGAGCGAGAGGAGGAGCTGCGCTTCGAGGAGAAGTGGAGCAAGTGGAAGCCCGACATCCGGCTCGTCACGCTGCATTCCCCGTATCGCTCGATCATTCAGCCGCTTATGCGGTTCATCGATTCCGTGCAGCGCAAGGCGGGGGAGTCGAATTACCAGGTGACGGTCATTATTCCGCAATTCATTCCGAGGAAGAGCTGGCACAACATTCTTCATAACCAGACGAGCTTCATGATCCGCACCCGCTTGCTTATGTACGGCAAGGACATCATTATGACAACCGTTCCTTATCATCTGAGAAAATAACCCGAGCATCCAACGGCAATCAACCAAACGGCAACCGCTCGTCGGACGGACGACGCTCTCGTTCGCACACGTCGGTTGCCGTTGTACCAAGAATAAGTTTACATAATAATAGTTACGTAAATCAATACGAGCGACGCATGCAGGGGACGACAAAATTTTACATAAAAAGAAGGAGATTAGGGGGAGGGAAAGAATGTATGGAGGGGAAGAACGCAGTTAAACGAATTTGAAGCGGCAACTCCTGGGGCAACTCTGCATAAGAAACGGAATTCGGAGAGGAAGAGACGACGATGAGTACAAATCCCAATCAGCCCGCGGCCTCAGACAAGGTTATTATCGGTGCCCGGGCGCTTGGCGAGCAGGTCTATAAAATTATGCCGACGTACGATCTGTTATTGGAGCAATTGCAAGAGATTCGTTCCGCTGCTGCCGATTATTTGAGTGGGGGGCAGAGAGGGCGGGAGGAGCTGAGCAAGCAGGACTTCAACAATACGCTCGGAATCTTCGGCCCGCGCGGTACGGGGAAATCCTCTGCGCTCTACACGCTCCGGGTCGAGCTGGCGCAGGACAAGAGCAATATCTTGCTTCCGCTGATCGAGCCGGATAACTTCGGGGACAACACGAAGATCATCGGTTCGATCGTCGGCCTGCTGTGCAAGGAAGGCAACGCCCTTCTGGATCGAATGCGGTGTATGGACTTGCCGAGATGCGATACGAGCGAAGCGTCCCCGCTTGGCTCGTACTTCAATAACGGCACGTTAAAGCCGAACAACCCGCTTAAGCAAATAATGGACGACACCATTGAATATCATCTCTACACCGAACGGCAATACAGGGACGTGCTTGTGCAGAACTATGCGGATCTTGGAACTCATATTCGCAAGTCCGAACGGCTGCTCATCCCGGATATCGAGTTTAAGAAGAAGCTGATGGCGCTGGTAGACACTATTGTTGACGTGCAAAAATCCATGGTTGGCAAGGGGAACGGGAGTAAGCGCGACATGTCGGCAACAGGCGCAAACCCGCCCATTCCTCTCATTTATATTTTTATCGATGATATTGACTTGAAGACTTCCAAAACGCGCGAGCTGATGGACGCTCTCTTGCAATATGTCAATCATCCGAATATCGTCACCGTTCTATCGGGGGACTACGATATTCTGACCGAATCGATTATACTGGCCTTGTTGCAGGACGAGCCTCTGCGGGAGCTTGGCTTGGGAGCTTATAAATCTTTGAAATCCGAGAATGAAGAAAATTCCGAGAAAGCTCTTACCATATTGGGAAGGAAGTCAAAGTTAGCCCATGAGTATTTAAAGAAAACAATCCCGCCGGCAAGACGCCACCAATTGGTGAAGTGGAACGAGCAGACGATTCCCGGCTTCGCGTTCGGAGAGGAGACGCTTCTGGCGCAATTGGTCAAGCTGCTGGGGGAATGGTCCATCTTCAGCTACATGGCGGATGTCGACCATTCGGACCGAACAGGCAAACCAGGCAACACAAACAAAACAGTCAGCAAACCATTAACCAAAAGCTATATCATCTTCGATGAACGGCCGCGCGGAATTGTGAATGCCTACTACCACCTGAATCAATTGCTCAAGGCGCGGCAGGAAGGCAGGGAGATAAAGCCGGAGCATCAATTCCAACTGGTTAAGGCGTTCGTCGACACGCTGATCCTGTCCAATTCCCGACTGTTGCCGCATCAAGGGTTTATATACGAGAGGTTCCTGCTCTGGGGGAGCGAGGCCGGAAGCTCTGCGATTCGCTACGATACGTTAGATGAATTGAAGGGCAACGGGGAGTTGGAAAAGGAGCTTGCGAGCTTGCGAACGGCCTTGTACGTGATCGGCGAGCTTATTCGCAGCTTGCTGCCGGGAGCTGCGTACGATTCGCCCGCTTATCTAAAGTGGCGGAGAAGCGTCGTTGACGAGCTGTTGAAGCGGCCTGCGGAATTGGTTGACATCGCGGACGCAAGGATAAAGGAACTGTTCCTGCAGAGGAACCAGCATGCCGATTACCGCCTGTTCTTCTTGGCGGAGGCGCTTGCCGTCTTGGCGGACCCCGAGGTCTCGGGATTGCTGGTTGAATTCATGTCCGATTCCCATGTCCAATGGTACAAAAGCCAGTGGGAGGCGGATAACGCTCAAGCGCAGGACGAGCTTACGATTCGAACGATTCATACGCTTCTGCTTAAGGAAGAAAAGATGCGCGAACGGGGGAAGTCGACGAATTCTTTGTTGGATGAGCTCTATCAGCAGGCTTACAACGGGCAAGCCGACGAGAGGAGCGATCTGGCGAACTTCAGCATCAATCTCCTGGAGGCTCTGTGTGCGGAGACCGCGGAGATAGTAACGGCGGAACGCCAATTTAAGCCGCTGCTGGACACGTGGGACCAGGAGCTTGTTAGCCTCCAAATAAAAAACAAGTGGCCGGAATATATGGAGCTGCAAGTGAAGAGGTCCCTCTTCCTTAATTCCCTTATCTCCATTAAGAAGGCCGCAGCAATAAAGTATGAGTTTGACAAGAGTGCTGCTCATATCGGGCGTATGCTAACCTTGATCAATCGCGAACGGGAGAATGAGGAGGCCGGCCAACCTTCTAATGTTCCGGATGCCATTTATTTGACGCTGGAAAATAAAATGAAGGATTTCGCAAAAACCGTAAAAGACAAATGGCTGAAGCCTAAGGCGGAGCTTGAGGTTGAATTGGACCAAATCGAGCCGCGCGCCATAGAGGCGTTCAGAGCCGATCCGGATGGATTAAGCTACACTCGCTATAAAGAAACAAAAGGCTTAGTCAAGAGGGTTCTCTACCCGGACGGAGAAAATAAAGCAACGAGGGCAACGTTCGCTTCCTATTGCAAAATGCTCCGATCGGTCGAAAATCTATCGCAAAATAATCGGGTCTACTATGGCCGGAAGCAGGCGGCAGCGTTCCTGCCCTTCTTGAGGAATGCCGCTTATTTCTCCACGACGACGATCCTGAAGGATGAGGACAAGGCCGCGATTCAACAATATGCCAAGTATGTCGGGGCCAATCAGATCGAGATGGAGCAGGATGCTTATGAGGGCGCCAAGAAATATATTAAGGAGAAACTGGAGGAGGCGCACGAGCACTTCCAGATGAGGACGCTGGAGGACATCATGGAATACAATCTTAACATGACGGATCTGGAAAGCGATCGGCCAGGCGACGACAGCCCGGAGGGTCTGCTGGACTTGGGAGATTTCGATGCTTAACAAGATCACATTGCTTATCAACATCTCGTTATTCCCGTTCCAGAATGTTCGGTTCCTCGGGCAGAAGGAGATTCTGGCGGCGATCGATGGAGAAGGGCCGGGCGAATCCGCCAAGGCGGACCGTAAACAGGCGCAGAAGCGCCTTCGCGTCCAGATTCAGAATGAGGTTCTGCGGAAGGCGCGCCCCAAAAGCATGGATGAGATTCATTTGCTTATACAGAAGTTTTATCCGATGCTTGTCAGCGTTGACGATGCGGACAAGTGGAGACAAGCCGGTTTTGCCGCTCCGTCCCGCGCGCGCTCTAAACGCCGGACCGAGATGAGGCTTTACAAACACTATTTTCAAATATTGGAGGAGTTCGGCGATGCGTTGATCTCTTACCGGGACGGAGATGTCGTATTCAAGTATTGGAAGAACGATGTGAATCGCGACAGGCAGTGGAGCTTCATCGACTTTATGGAGCAATACAAGGGGCAGGACAAGGTTCACTTCTTCCACGCGATAAGTCGATTTATCCCGCTCGATCTGATTATCATGCTGCACTTCATCAAGAACGGCTTGCTTGAGCCTGTCCAGCTCCACGAGTTCTATCAGCATGTCAATCTGGCGGATGCGGCATTGGATGACATCTTGCGTCGAGGAGTGGCGGAGAATCATATTCATGCGACGGCCGCGTTTAACTTCTCCATCCTGTGGCAGGCGGTCATGAACGGGCGTATGGAGGCCGGATATCTGCGGGAATTCCAGCCCAATCATCTTGCCGCTTCCGCGCAGGCGGAAGCTTACCTTCTTACGGCCAGGCTTCTTCGGCTGGTGATGGCGTTCTACCTGAAGGACCAGGTGTACCGGAATCGTCCCGACGCTTATCAAGCGGAGTCGGTCGTTCAAACGCATCAGTCGCTGTTCGCCTGGCTGAGCGACAACTTGGAGCTGAGCGACCCCGAGACGTTGCAATTGCTGTTCCGCCTGCTCAGGGAAGGGAGCAACGAATTTGCTCCATCCGAGGACCTGATCCGGGCGATCGATCGAGTGTGGGTCGCCTTCACCGATCTGGCGGAACCGGACCCGTCGGACTGTATGTTCGATGTGTTCTCCAGTCATCGCGGGGTCAAGACCTACGGGGAAAATTTGTTGCTGCACCATGCTCTCTTGTATAAGCGCCATATTCAGCAGGAGGAGAGGTACGCCGATCATTATGAACAGTTCTTCCGTGCCTTCTTCATCTACGTGTCGATCAAGAACGAGTTCTACCAGCAAGTGATTCAACCGACCGTTATGCACGGACTCGACTTCTTCCGCGGATACTTTGACCGGGCGACGGATGGCATCGTCCGGAATGGGAATTACTATGAGACGATGCTGCGAACATTGTTCCAGAATCGTTATCTGAAGAAGGTAGAGCTGCGGATCTCGATTAAAGACAAGCTGCAATGGAACAAGATGACGCTGCTCGATATTCTGCGCTCTTACCGTAATGTTCTGCGGAACGATTACGGAGTCGACGACGATCCACAGGTTGATTTTCCCCTGCTCGGTATCGTCTATCACCTCATTAAGCGTCCGGATACCGTGAGCAAGGACTTGTGGCTGTACGATGAAGAGCGCCATCATACGTTGAAGAAGGCGTTGCACTTCGGCGAGCTGCAGGAGCAATACATCAAGCAGGTGCAGCATCTGCAGGAGCTACGCAGAGTCGTGCCGATGGCTACGAACTTTATTGTCGGTCTCGATGCGGCCGCTTCCGAGAATGCCACTCCTGTGCATGTGTTCGCTCCCGTCTTCGAGGAGGCGCGGGACAGCAAGTACGATGCGCTGCGCATCGTCGACCCGGAAGGGAGAATCTTGCCGCGGCAAAGCTTGTTCTTCACCTTCCATGCGGGAGAGGACTTCCGGCATCTGATCTCCGGGCTTCGGCGCATCGATGAAGTGGTGCGGTACTGCAAGCTGCACGCCGGAGACCGGATTGGCCACGGCATCGCATTGGGCGTGGATATTCCGGAATGGGTGCGGCACAATCCGCTGGTCATTCTGCCCCGAGGCGAGTACCTGGACAATCTGCTCTGGATCTGGGGAGTGTACAGCTATACGCCCAAGCTTCAGACGGAGACGCTCGTTTATCTGGAACGAACGATCGACCGGATTGCCGCAGAGCTGTTCGACGAGGTGGTGTCGGCGGGAGAATTGCGAATTCCGGTTCTCTATAACGTATACGAACGCAGATTCAAGCGACGCACCGAGGAAGTGAAGAAGCTTCAAGCGGAAGCTGGCGCAAGGCCGCAGGACAAGCTCTACATCGCTTATCATCAGGAAGCAACCTTACGGAAAATGGAAGAGCCGATCTACGTCACCGCCAATGAGATCGAGCAGATGATGATGACCGATATGCAAAATTATTTGATTCGCAAAATGGCCGCCAACGGAATTGTTGTCGAGGTCAATCCGTCGTCGAATGAAGCGATCGGAGAGATTGATTCCATGTTCGGCAACCAGTTGTTTAAGCTCCAGTCCGCCGGCAACGCCGAGCTTACGAATGTGCTTGTCAATGTCAACTCCGACGACCCGATGGTGTTCAACACGAATGTCAGCAACGAGCTTGTCTATATGTATTACGGCATGCTTCAGCAGGGGATGGGGCGGGAGGCCGCGCTTGATTGGATCGAGAAGCTGCGGAAGGCAGGGATGGACACTTCGTTTATTCGCGGAAGCCATAGCCGCAAGCAGTATGTGCAAATTCTGGATATGACGATTGACGAGTTGGAGAAGTACGCTCCTCCGTTCTGATCGCTCATGGGCCGCATCTGCAGCAAATCCTGCAGCAAATAACTCAAAACGGCAGTCCGAGCGTCATCGCGCTCGAGCTGCCGTTCGTGGTTGGCGGGTTGATTACAGAATAACGAAAATAAAGAACAGAATCGCGATGACAAAGCGGTATACGGCGAACCATTCCAGGCGAAGCCGCTTGATCAGGTTCAGGAATGTGACGACGGCGATCATCGCAACGACGAAGGCGGCGATGAAGCCGATCAGGAACAGCACCAGCCGGTCGGATGTCAGCATGTCGCGGCTGTCGTACATATCGAGCACCGTTGCGCCGAGCATAACCGGCACGGAGATGATGAACGTGAAGTCCGCCGCAGCCTTCTGGCTTGTCCCGAGCAGCAGGCCGCCGGAGATCGTCGATCCGGAGCGGGAGAAGCCGGGCCAGAGCGCCAGGCACTGGAACAAGCCGATGCCGAACGCTTGCTTGTACGTGATGTCGTCCGTCTCCTCGGCCGTGATCTTGCGCTTGACCCGTGCGGCGACGATCATGAGAATGCCGCCGACGATCAAGCTGATCAGCACCGGCTTCGGTCCGAACAGATCGTTCTTGATGAAGTCCTTGGCGAGCAGGTAGACGACGAGGGCGGGGATCATGGCAAGAACGAGATGGAAGACGTTCAGCTTGTTCGGTGTCAGCTTAAACGTTACGACATCCTTGGCGATGCCGAGGTACCTCTTCCAATACAGAATCAGAACCGCCATGACCGCGCCGAGCTGGATGACGATCTTGAAGGTGGTCGTCCAATCCTCGTCGAACCCGATAAGGTCGCTGACCAGAATCAAGTGACCGGTGGAGGAGACGGGGAGGAATTCGGTCAAGCCTTCTACGATGCCGAGAATAATGGAACTGAATAAATCGCTCATCTACGGATTTCACCTCATTCATTAAGTTGATGCCAGCATCGCTAGGGAACAGCCTAACACGGAATCCGCAGGGCGTCACCGGACTTAAGGCCGGGCTTTGTGCGACTATGTTCGCGAATCGCAGGCTCGCACAGCGCGAAGCCCCTCTGCGGAATAAGCCGCGATGGCGCTCAAGGAGCCGGACATCCGGTTCGAACGAACCGTTCAAGCGTATGTAGGAATTGGAGCGCAGACCCTTATAAAGTTTACGCCCAATGGAGTCCGATGACAAGGGGCGGCCAGGAGCTTAAGGCAAGAAGCTTAAGGCAAGCGCTCCAGCTCCAATAGCTGCGTCTTCATCGCCATGCCGCCGCGGTAGCCGGTCAACGCCCCGTTCTTGCCGATGACGCGATGGCACGGAACGGCGATCAGGATCGGGTTGGCGCCGATGGCGGCCCCGACCGCGCGCACCGCAGCGGGCTTGCCGATCCGCTCCGCAATGTCCGAGTACGTCCGAAGCTGGCCGTACGGAATCTCGCGGAGCGCCTGCCAGACCGCCTCCTGGAACGCCGTTCCGCGGTAGAACAGAGGGGCCTTGAGCTCGCCCGGTTCTCCTCGGAAGTAGCGAATAAGCTCGTCCGCATAAGGACGCAACTGCTCGTCGCCGCGAACGAGCGGCCGTTCCGGGAAGCGGGTTGCCGCCCACGCGGCCAGCTCTTCATAAGGGCGGTCTTGCGAGCCGACGAAGCTTAAGCCTTCCTCTGCGGCGGCGAGATGAACCTTCCAATTGCCGCACACAAGCAAGGTCCAGTAGAGCGGCTGCCCGCCATTCGTTGTTCCGTTGTTCTTGATCATGATCGCGTCTCCTCCGTCTGTTGCTTATTGGGCTGCCGATGCTGCCGGCGATAGGCTTCCGGCGTCTGGCCGGTTTTTTTCTTGAACAGGGTAATAAAATAAGGGGTGTTCGCGAGCCCGACGGCTCTGCCGACTTCGGCAATCGAGGCGTCGGACTCGGTTAAGCGCCGCCGGGCTTGGCCGATGCGAACCTGCTGGACGTATTCGACCGGAGTCAGCCCCGTGATTCTTCTGAACGTGCGATGCAGGTGATAGGGCGTTCCATGGGTCAGCTCGGCCAGTGTCGCCAGCGTCAGCGCTTCCGCGTAGTGCGCATCCGCATATGCGGTGACGAGTGCGATCCATTCCTCGTCCGGCAGCCGCTCTCCGGTCGGCTTGCATCGCTTGCACGGGCGGAATCCGGCGGCAAGCGCTTGGTCGGCCGTGAGGAAGAAGTCGATGTTCTCCCGATTGGGCAGCTTCGAGCGGCAGGAAGGGCGGCAGAAGATGCCCGTCGTCTTCACCGCATAGAAGAAGCTCCCGTCGTAGGAACCGTCGTTGTTGGCGACAGCCTGCCACTGCTCGTCATTCATGCGATTCATGCGATTCTCGCCTCCTACGTAAGTATAACCTTGAAATCGGGCGTTGAGGGGATTTAGGCAATAGAAGAGCAAGATAACGAAATGATCGTGCGACGGGTTGACGGACAGGAACACTTCTGCTATTCTTCTTAAGTGTAATAATTACACAAAAGAACGGCATCCAAAAAGAACGGCGTCCGACCGAGCCTCCGCCCAAGCATGCAGCCAAGCATCCGCTCGGAGCCGGATGTTTCGCTTGCTTCTCGAGTTGGATTTTCCGCTTGATTCGTAATCGTAATTATTACGCGTACCGCGAAGGCGATGGTAAAGTCGCCTCGAGAAGGGGGATCGGAACGAGATGAGACTGGCCAGCCTTCGGGACGTGATGTTCGGCTATGGCGATGTGCCTTGCCTGGAAGAGGCTAACGTCGAGATCCACTCCAACGAGTTTGTTGCCGTCACCGGCCCTAACGGCGCAGCGAAGACCACGCTCCTTAAGCTTGCGTTGGGGCTGCTGCAGCCATGGCGAGGAACGGCGGAGATCTCTTCCACGAACAGGGAAGGCGGCAAGCTTGTCGTCGGATACGTGCCGCAGCAGATCGCCTCGTTCAACAGCGGCTTCCCGAGCAACGTGCTGGAATTCGTTCAATCGGGACGATACGGCCGCGGGTCGTGGCTGCGAAGGATGAGGAAGAACGACCGGGAAGCCGTAGAGAAGGCGCTCCTCCTGACGGATACGCTCCATCTGCGCAATCGCAAGATCGGCGAGCTGTCCGGCGGGCAGAAGCAGCGGATATGTCTGGCCAGAGCGCTGGCGCTGTCCCCGGATCTGTACGTGCTGGATGAGCCGACAACCGGGATGGACAAGGAGAGCCGCGCCCGGTTCTATGAATTGATGCGCAACGAGGTTCGCGAGAAGGGCAAGACGGTCGTCATGGTGACGCACCACTTGTCAGAGGTCGAGCCGGAGCTGGATCGCCTCATTACGCTGGAGAGGAAGGAAGAGAGCGGATGGAGATGTTGCACTACGACTTCATGCAGCGGGCATTTTGTGCCGGCGGGATCATTGCGCTGTTAGCTTCCGCTCTTGGCGTCTACTTGCTGCTCCGGCGTCAGGCCCTGATGGCCGACATGCTGTCCCACGTATCGCTCGCGGGCGTAGCGGGAGGAGCTTACTTCCACGTCAACCCGACGGTGACGGGATTCCTCGTGGCCATCGTCGGCGCGATCACCGTCGAATATCTGCGCCGGGCCTACCGGACGTACAGCGAAGTCTCGGTGGCGATCATCATGGTCGGCGGCTTGTCGCTGTCCGTTATTCTGATGGGGCTGAACAAGACGCTGAATGTCAGCTTCTCGTCCTACCTGTTCGGTTCCGTCGTAGCGGTGAATCGGACCGAGCTGCTCTTCATGCTCGCGACGGCGATCGTCGGCGCCTTGTTCTTCTACCTGCTGCGCAGGCCGCTTTATTTGATCTCCTTCGATGAAGAGACGGCCCGTACGAACGGTCTTCCCGTATCGTGGATCTCCCTTGGCTTCAGTGTCGTGACGGGGATGATCGTTGCCGCAGCGATGCCGATTGTCGGCGTGCTGCTCGTCTCTTCGCTGATTGTGCTGCCGGCCTCGCTGGCGATCCGAATCTCTCCGAGCTTCGCGGCCGCTGTCTTTGTCTCGATGGGCATCGGATTGGTCGGCGTATTCGCAGGGCTGTCCGCTTCTTACGAGCTGAGCACGCCTCCCGGAGGAACTATCGCATTCGTCTTGCTGGTGTTCCTCGTTGTCGGGGTGACGCTCAAGAAGGCGCTCAAGAAGCTCGGGGTCAGAGCCCGAATCCAAACCGTTCAAGAGGAAACACCCGCCACTCCTTCCAGGGTGACGAGAGCCGAATAAAGGGCGAATCGTCATCCGGAGAAGGGCGGATTTCATTATAACAACTTTATTCTGTGGAGGTATGGCGAAGCATGACCAGTTGGATGAGAAAAACGATGGTAGTAAGCGCGGGGTTGGCCCTCGTGTTATCGGGTTGCGGCAACAAGGCGGAGGTGTCTCAAGCGGACGAGAGCGCGGGCAAGATCAAGGTCGTCACGACGTTCTATCCGATGTACGAGTTCAGCAAGCAGGTGGCCGGCGATCATGCGGAGGTCGTGGCGCTTATCCCTTCCGGCGTCGAGCCGCACGATTGGGAGCCAAGCGCGAAGGATATGGCGACGCTTAAGGACGCCGACGTGTTCGTCTACAACGGCATCGTGGAAGGCTGGGTGGAGGATGCGCTGTCGAGCGCGGCCAACAGCGATCGCATTGTCGTCGAAGCGAGCCAAGGAATCTCGTTGATGGAGGGCACGGAGGACGAGCACGAACACGGGGACAACGGCGACCACGACGAGGAGGAGAACGATGCGGAGGAAGAGGGGCATGAGGAAGAAGGCCACGGGCTGGACCCTCACGTCTGGCTGAGCCCGGTTCTGGCCCAGAAGGAAGTCGCCGCAATCCAGGCGGCGCTTGAGCAAGCCGACCCGGCGCATAAGGACGATTACAAGAAGAACGCCGAGGCTTACATCGCCAAGCTGCAGGAACTCGACCAGGAATACCGGGACGGGCTCAAGGATGTCAAGCATAGAGAGTTCGTTACTCAGCATGCCGCGTTCGGGTACTTGGCCCAGGAGTATGCCCTGACGCAGGTTCCGATCTCCGGCTTGTCGCCCGAACAGGAGCCGTCGGCAGGCGAGATGGCCGAGGTCGTCAAGTTCGCCAAGGAGCACGAGGTCAAGACGATCTTCTTCGAGACGCTGGTCGATCCGAAGGTTGCCCAAGTCGTTGCGGACGAGATCAATGCCAAGACGGACGTGCTGAATCCGCTTGAAGGCTTGACGGAGGACGATATCAAGAACAACCTCGATTACATCGGGATTATGAAGCAGAATCTGCAAAATTTGATCAAGGCGCTAAACGAATAGATGGCCCAAGAGACAGAATGGCTGACAAAGCAGATCGTCATGGCGGTCGGCGAGGTCGCCACGGGTTCAAATCGTAATAATTACACCTAGATTGGGAGAGCTTACCCATGAACACAATTCCGGTAACGGTTCTAAGCGGTTATCTCGGCGCAGGCAAGACGACCGTTCTGAACCATGTGCTGAACAACCGGGACGGGCTGAAGGTCGCCGTCATCGTCAACGACCTGAGCGAAGTGAACATCGATGCGCAGCTCGTCAAGGATGGCGGCGGGTTATCGCGAACGGACGAGAAGCTGGTGGAGATGTCCAATGGCTGCATCTGCTGCACGCTGCGCGAGGACTTGCTCGTCGAGGTGAAGAAGCTGGCGAGCTCCGGTCGATTCGATTACATTCTGATCGAATCGACCGGAGTCGGAGAGCCTGTGCCGGTTGCCCAGACGTTCACGTATGCCGACGAAGAGCAAGGGATTCATCTGGCGGAATGGTGCCGGCTGGATTGCATGGTGACCGTCGTCGATGCCAAACGGTTCTGGCACGACTTCTCTTCCGGCGAATCGCTGCTGGAGCGCAATCAGGCGGTCGGCGAGGAGGACACCCGGGACGTCGTCGACCTGCTGATCGACCAGGTCGAATTCTGCGATGTGCTCCTGCTGAACAAGTGCGACACCCTCGCCGGCGACGAGCTCGATCAATTGGAGGCCGTCCTGCGCAAGCTGCAGCCGCGCGCCAAGCTTATCCGAACCGTTAACGGGGAGGTCGACCCCGCGGAGATTCTGAATACCGGCTTGTTTAACTTCGAGGAAGCGAGCCAGTCGGCCGGTTGGCTGAAGGAATTAGAGAAGCCGGTTCACGTGCCCGAGACCGAGGAATACGGGATATCCTCGTTCGTGTTTAAGCGAGTGAAGCCTTTTCACCCGAGTCGGCTCTTGGAATGGATGGAGAACTGGCCCGAGGAAGTGGTTCGCGCCAAAGGCATGATGTGGGTGGCGTCCCGGAACGATACCGGCCAGAGCCTCAGCCAAGCGGGTTCTTCGATTCAATTCGGCCCTTCGGGTTATTGGTTGGCCGCCCTGCCGGAGGAAGAACAAGAAGCGCATCTGCGGGATGATCCCGAGCTGGGCGAGGAATGGTCGGATCCGTTCGGCGATCGCGTCAACAAGATCGTGTTCATCGGCGTCGGCCTGAATCCCGGCCAATTGTCCGCCTCGCTCGATGCCTGCTTGCTGACCGAGGAAGAAATGAAGAGCGATTGGAGCCTGTTGAACGATCCGCTGCCTTGATCCAGCCAATCCCATCCAAATTACGGAATAGCTCAAGCGGGTGATGACGGTTGAATGTCAGGAAATACATGGACAGATGTTTGCTTGAACTGTTCGATAACGGAATGCGCGTTACCGAACAGCGTAAACGGCTGCTAACGCTCCTTGCGACATCGAAGCATCCGCAGGCCGCCATGGAGCTGTACGGGAAGATGAAGCGAACGTTCCCCGGCTTAAGCTACGAAACGATCTATTTGAATCTCCGCTTGTTCCTGGACTTGCGGTTGATCGAATCGATGCTTGTCGGGAGCGATGTGCGATATCGGGCGCTCCTGGCAGAGCAGGCTCCGCATTATCAATTCATCTGCATGGACTGCAAGCAAGCGATCCGAGTGACCTTCGATCCGGCCGATTCGGCGTTCCCGATGCCGGAGCGGTTCCAATCCGTCCATTACAAGCTGGACATATTCGGTTATTGCAAGGATTGCTGCGGCAGGGAGAGCTCGTCGGCCATGCAGTAGCGCTTGTTCCATGCATTTACAATTACAAGAGAGAAGGCGATCCGCATGAGAGTAACCGTTACCCTTGCTTGCACCGAGACGGGAGATCGGAATTACACGACGACGAAGAACAAGAGGACCCACCCGGAGCGCTTGGAGCTGAAGAAGTATTGCCCCCGTCTGAAGCGCTACACGTTGCACAGAGAAACTCGTTAAGCCGGATTTGCCGGAAACAATTCAACTACTTATAATGGAGGCAACAACAATGGCGAAGAAATCGAAAGTGGTTAAAGAGCAGAAGAGACAGGCGATCGTCGCCCGTTACGCGGAGATCCGGAAGCAACTGAAGGACAATAAGGATTATGAAGGCTTGAAGAAGTTGCCCCGGAACGCTTCGCCGACTCGGCTGCATAACCGCTGCGAGCTGACGGGAAGACCGCACGGTTACCTCCGCAAGTTCAAGGTGTCGCGGATCGCCTTCCGGGAGCTGGCCTACAAGGGGCAGATTCCCGGCGTGAAGAAAGCAAGCTGGTAATTCGATTCCGATTGGCAATTCCGATTCGTTCGCAAGGGGGAGAGGGAATGGATATTGTGACAACCCGCCGAGTGGAGAAGCTGCTCCAGTGGTATATCGGCGAGAAGATTCCGCCGTCCATGCGTTCGTCCGTTCGTCTGACGTACAAGTGGGAGGCAGCGGAGCTTACTCTATGCGAGGAACGGCCCGATCCCTCTTATCGGGAGTGGGTCGGACAGCCGATCGTTCGGTTTCGCTTCTCGGGGGACCGGTGGCATGTCTTGGCGAGAGCGAAGGACGGAACATGGGGAACGGCCGAGGCGATTCCTCCCCATGCGGACTTCGAGCGCCAACTGGAGCAAGTGGAGGTCGACCGCGCGGGAATATTCTGGACGGCCTGATATTCGGATTGAACAAGGAGCAAATCATGGAATGAGCAAATCGGCTTCTAGCTCGCGTATGCCGCGAGCCAAAGGCATGGACATGGCAAGTTATTGGGCGCCGAGCGAATGCTCAAGGCAAGTCAAACGCTTGGTGCTGTCTCCCTTAAACCGGAAGATCGTGGAAGAGTTTATCGCCATTCTGGGCATGAGGGAGAAGTTCGAGAAGTACGAGGTGAGCTGCCCGAACAAGCTGCTCATGTACGGTCCTCCCGGAACGGGCAAGACGCTGACCGCCTTCCATGTGGCCTCCCGATTGGAGCTGCCTCTCATTCTCGTGAGGCTCGATTCGATCATTCACAGTCACTTGGGAGAGACGGGCAGCAACATTCGCAAGGTATTCGACTATGCCAGAGCGGCGCCTTGCGTTCTGTTCCTCGACGAGTTCGACGCGATTGCCAGAATGAGGGACAACAACGATGAAGTGAAGGAGATGTCCAGGGTCGTCAACACGCTGTTGCAATGCCTGGACGAGTTCAACGGGAACAGTCTCTTCATGGCGGCTACGAATCTGGAGACGGAGCTCGATCATGCCGTTTGGCGGCGGTTCGATACGAAGATCGCCTATGGAATGCCCGACGAGCGCACCAGGGCCGAATATTTGCACTCGTTAATCGGCGAGTTCGAGAGGGAACAAGAGGTCGTCTCCGCCGCTCACGAGCTCATGAAGGAATGCAGCTACGCGGAGATGGAGCAGATCGTCACGAAGGCGAAGCGGAAGGCGATTATGCTCGATCAGCCGTTGATGCAAGAGCATCTGACGGAAGCGTTCATCGAATATGTTCCCGGCTCGGCGTACGCTCGCGGCTAGACTCGGCGCAACAATATCGCATCGACATTAATCGTAATAATTACAATTAAAGGAGGTCCATCATGAAGGTTCAGACGCCGGACAGCCAATCGGATCATCAATCGGACAGCCAATCGAATAACCAATCGGACCGCAAAATCCCCGTAACCGTGCTCAGCGGCTACCTGGGCGCGGGCAAAACAACCGTGTTGAATCACGTGCTGAACAACCGCGAGGGCCTGAGAGTAGCCGTTATCGTGAACGACCTGAGCGAAGTCAACATCGACGCCGATCTGGTCAGGGACGGCGGCGGCTTAAGCCGCACGGAGGAGAAGCTGGTCGAGATGTCCAACGGCTGCATCTGCTGCACGCTGCGCGACGACCTTCTCCAGGAGGTCGAACGCTTGGCCAAGGAAGGCAAGTTCGATTATATTCTGATCGAATCGACCGGCGTCGGGGAGCCGCTGCCCGTTGCCCAGACGTTCACCTATGTGGATGACGAGCTGGACATCGATCTGTCCAAGCTGACCCGGCTGGACTGCATGGTCACCGTTGTCGACGCCTATCACTTCTGGAAGGACTACAACACCCGCGACACCTTGAAGGATCGCAGCCAGGAGGCTGGAGAGGACGATGCGAGAGGCGTCGTTCACCTGCTGACGGATCAGGTGGAGTTCTGCGATGTGCTCATTGTCAACAAGTGCGACATGGTTGCCGAGGAGGAGTTGACGAAGCTGGAGACGGCCCTGCGGGCGATGCAGCCCCGCGCCAAGCTGATTCGCACCACGCACGGCCAGGTCGATCCGAAGGAGATTCTGAATACGGGCTTGTTCGACTTCGAAGCCGCGAGCCAATCGGCCGGCTGGATTCAAGAGCTGGAGAAGGATCACCATACGCCGGAGACGGAGGAGTACGGCATCCATTCGTTTGTCTATCGGAGGAAAATCCCGTTCCATCCCGAGAGGCTGCTGAAGTGGGTGGCCAATTGGCCGCAGGAGGTCGTTCGTTCGAAGGGAATCGTGTGGCTCGCCACCCGCAACAATATGGCTCTGTCGTTCAGTCAGGCGGGGGTCTCCCGGCAGTTGTCGCCCGCCGGGCTGTGGGTGTCCGCGTTGACCGAAGACGAGAAGCGGGCTTACTTCGGAAGCGGCGAGGTGCCGCGCTCCCCCGATTGGGACGAACAATGGGGCGACCGGGTCACGAAGCTGGTCTTCATCGGAATCGGAATCGACCGCGAGAAGCTCTCCGCCTCTCTCGACAAGGCGCTGCTTACGCCGGAAGAAATGAGCGGCAACTGGCGCGAGCTGAAGGACCCGCTTCCCCGCTTCGGACAGAGGTGAGGGAATGACGAGCCCCGTTCCCGTCTACGTTCTCGCCGGATTTCTCGGAAGCGGGAAGACAACGCTTCTGCGCCTTGCGATCGATGCGCTCGTTCAGTCGGGCCGTCGCCCGGCCGTTCTCATCAACGAGATCGGCGATGTCGACATCGACGGCCCGATTCTCGAGCGCGAGGTGCCCCGCGCCGAGGTGCTGAGCGGCTGCGTGTGCTGTACGGGAAGCGGCGATGTGCCGCTCGTCATCGAGAAGCTGTGCACGGAGCATAACCCCGATGCGATTCTGATCGAAGCGAGCGGAGTCGCGAATCCTCTGTCCATCGTCGACAGCGTGACGGATGCTTCCTTCCTGCGGCGAGTCGAGCTCGTCCGAACGATAACGGTCGTCTCGGCCCCGCAGCTATCGGCAACGCTTCGCAGCCATCCGGAAGGGAAGCTGTTCCGGCTCTTAAGGGATCAGGCACGAGCTGCGGACACGATCATTCTGAACAAGAGCGACGGTGTCGGCCGGGAGGAGTCGAACAGGCTTCAGCTTGCGCTAAGAGAGTGGAATGCCGGAGCCGCGATCGCGAGTACGGAATACGGCAGAGGAGCCGTTCCTCTGCTGCTCGAAGCGAAGCCCGGGCGAATGAACCATCGAAGGTTCAAGCCGCTGCCCATTCTGTTTGAGGAAAATGCCTCTTGTTCGCTAAGCCCCCCTAAGCCCAAGCACGCCACCCATTCTTTTCTCAAAGCGCACACGCATTACTTCCGCGCACCGATCGCCCGCGAGTCGTTCGAAGCTTATCTGGCCGGTCTTCCCGATCAGGTCTACCGTGTCAAGGGAATTGTCCGGTTCAAGGGGGACGACACGCTGTCGCTTGTGCAATATTGCTACGGTCAATCGCATCTGTCGGCCATCCGTCCCCGGCAAGCGGTGCAGGAGGTCATCGTCCATATCGGTGAAGGCTTCTCGGAAGAGCGGATCGAGGAAGCGCTGGCCGAGCTGGAGAACGAAAATACGAACTGGAAATGAGGCTGAACCTTGACTACATTCGATTGTTTGGTTGTCGGCGCCGGAGCGGCCGGAATCGGGATCGGCTGCGTCTTGCAGGACTTGAACGTCCAATCGTTCCGCATTCTGGAGCGGGGGCAGGTGGGCGCCTCGTTCCGACTATGGCCGCCGGAGATGAGGATGATCACGCCGTCATTCACGAGCAATGCCTACGGGATGCTCGATCTGAACGCGGTTACGTTAAACACCTCTCCCGCGTATTCGCTGAATACGGAGCACCCGAGCGGCAAGCAATACGCCGAATACTTGCAGGCCGTTGCGAAGCACAAGAAGCTGCCGATTCGGGAAGGCGTCGACGTGTCCGCGGTTCGCCCGCTGCCGTCCGGCGGATTCGAGGTCGACACGTCCGACGGCACGCTGCGCAGCCGCTTCGTCATCTGGGCCGCCGGGGAGTTCCAATACCCGAAGCTGGATGCCGTGGCGGGGGCCGAGCATGCCATTCACACGAGCCTGATTCCAAGCTGGAAGGACCTGGACGGCGACGAATTCGTCATCATCGGGGGCTACGAGAGCGGCGCGGATGCGGCGATCAACCTTGCCAAGCTGGGGAAGCGGGCGACCCTGATCGACCGAAGCGGACGGTGGACCCGGAAGGGCAGCAGCGATCCGAGCGTGGAGCTGTCCCCTTATACGAAGGACCGTATCCACAGCCTGGAAGAGGATCGCATTCGGCTGATGGGGCAGCACGACGTTCGCGGGATCGAGCTTACCCGAGCGGGCAAATATCGCATTCGCTGCGTCAATTCGTCCGGAAGGGAGACAACCGTAACCTCCGTTACGCCGCCTATACTCGCGACGGGGTTCCATGGCAGCTTAAAGCTTGTCGAGCATCTGTTCGAGAGGAGTGCGGAGGGGACTCCGGCTTTAACGGGGCACGACGAATCGACGATGACGCCGGGGCTTTACTTGTCAGGTCCGGCCGTCAAGCATGGCAATCTGCACTTCTGTTTTATTTATAAATTCCGCCAGCGCTTCGGGGTGATCGCGGATCGGATCGCTTCGAAGCTTGGGTTGGACTGTACCGTCTTGGAGGAATACAGGAAGCAAGGCTTCTTCCTGGACGATCTGTCCTGCTGCGGAGAGAACTGCGAATGCTGAACAACGAGACGCTTCCGCCTTCCTCCTTGGCGCTTATCGGCTTCGAATCGTCCGGGAAGTCCGCCTTGTTCCGAAGCTTGACGGGAGACGTATCCTCCGAGGTGGCGAACTTCAGAGGCTCGACCGTCATGGCGAGAAGGGGCAAGCTGCCTTCGAACCGGCAGATCGTCGATCTGCCCGGCATCCGCCTGCAGGACGACAGCGTCACGACGCTGTTGGCTCTGGAGGAATTAAGCCAAGCGGATACGGCGCTGCTTGTCGTTCGGGCGACTCACGTTGCCTCGGAGCTGCCGCCCTTGCTGGAGTTGGCCGCCTCCCGCCCGATCCGCGCCGCGCTGCTGCTCACCTTCGCGGATAAGGTTCCTTCGCGGGTCGAGAAGCAGGTCCGGACGTACCGGGAGCAATTGGGAATACCCGTTCAGGCGGTGGATGCCCGCTATCTGGATACCGGCTCGAGAGCAAGAATTCTGGAATCGGCGTCGCGAGCAACGGTTGTTCAGCGTCAATCGCTCACGCAGCTTGCGAATCTTCCGACGGAATTTAAAGACATGGAGCCGCCGGCCACCTGGCTCGAGCTTCCGATATGGGGACGGCTGCTCGCCGTTCTGATGCTGCTGTTGCTGTTCGCCCTCCCGGTCTTCCTGGCGTATCGGCTCTCTTCCTGGCTGCAGCCGATCGGAGACCGCATCTTCATCGGGGGGCTCGCAGAGAAGCTGTCCGGGCTGCCGGGACCGCTGTCATCCCTGCTCGCAGGAGATTACGGGGTGATCACGCTGGGGTGGTACTCGTTTTTGTGGGCTTTTCCCGTTGTCCTGCTGCTCAGCATGGCCATCGCCATCGGCGAGGAGAGCGGCATCAAGGATCGAATTACGGACTCCCTGGACCCGTGGATGAAGCTTGTCGGGCTCAGCGGCCGAGACCTGATTCCCGTGCTGTCGGGCTTCGGCTGCAACGTGGTGGCGGTTCATCAGAGCCGGGCCTGCAGCGCTTGCACGCGCAAGTCGTGCGTGTCCCTGATCGCCTTCGGATCGGCCTGCAGCTATCAGATCGGAGCCTCGCTGTCCTTGTTCGGATCGGCCGGCCGTCCCTGGCTGTTCCTGCCTTATCTGCTGCTCCTGACCGTAGTCGGGGCCATTCATACGAGAGTATGGAACAGGGGAGGGCACCCGGCCTTGTTCGCCATTCAGCCGGGCAAGACGTTCCTGCAGGTGCCGGACCTTAAGGCGGTCCTCTGGCGGGTGCGCAATGTGCTGAAGCAGTTCTTGCTGCAGGCGATGCCGATCTTCCTTCTCCTGTGCGTCGTATCGACGATTATGCAGGGGACCGGGGTCATCGACGTGCTGACGGGATGGGGGGCTCCGCTGATGCATTGGTTCCGCTTGCCGGCCGAAGCCGCAGGCGGAATTGTGTTCTCCATTCTGCGCAAGGACGGGCTGCTTGTCCTGAACCAGGATAACGGCGCTTTCCTGAGCGGACTTCATGCCGGCCAACTGTTCGTCCTGGTCTATCTGGCATCTACGCTTACGGCTTGCCTGGTGACGCTGTGGACGATCCGCAAGGAGTTGGGGCTGACCTTCGCCGCTTCAATGGCTTCCAAGCAGACGGTCACTTCCATTATCTCGGCAAGTGTTCTGGCTCTATGGAATTGACAGAGGTTTTTATTCCTGTTATTCTCAGTTCGTAAGAATTACAATTTTGCAGGTGAAGAGCTTGAAGTTATCCTCGGTTCACGGAGCATGGAAGTCGCACGCCCTGTTCGGCGCTTTGATCGGATTCATCGCTCTGTTCGCTCTTCATCCAACGTTGTTGATCCATGGCGTCGGTTCCTTCGCCCAAGAGATTCATACCTTTAAGACCATGCTCATCAGCATTCTGCTAGAGGCGCTGCCCTTTCTGATTCTGGGCGTATTCGCGTCGTCGATCATGCATGTGTTTATTCCCGAAGCCTGGATTCGCAAGGGAATTCCGCGCAATCCGATTCTGGGCATTGTGATGGCGTGTCTGCTCGGCATTGTTTTCCCGATCTGCGAGTGCGGGCTGATTCCCGTTGTCAGAAGATTGACAGCCAAGGGAATGCCGGCTTACGCAGGGGTTGTCTTTATTCTCGTCGGGCCGATCGTCAATCCGATTGTGTTCTCTTCCACTTACCTGGCCTTTCGAACGAAGCCGGAGATGGTGTACGCGAGAATGGGACTGGCTATTGCGATAGGTCTGCTCGTCGGTTTATTGCTTTATTATTTCCTTAAGCAATCCCCATTCCGCAGGGGGAAGAACGAGCCTGAAGCAACACCCGGACACTCGCACGCAGACGGACATTCGCATTCGCACTCGCATTCGGGCAACCGATGGGCTGACGTATTTGAACATGCCGGGGCCGAGTTTTTCGATATGGGGAAGTACTTGATTGTCGGTTCCATGCTCGCAGCCGCCATCCAAGCTTATGTTCCTCGGGCGGACCTGGTCGGGATCGGCCAACAGGAATTCGCGGCGCATTTCTTTATGATGGGTTTTGCTTTTGTGCTGTCCTTATGCTCCACCTCCGATGCCTTCGTGGCCACCTCCTTTACAGGTACATTTTCTACCGGGGCATTGCTCTCGTTTCTCGTATTCGGTCCCATGCTGGACGTGAAGAGCACACTTATGCTGCTGTCCCTGTTCAAGACAAGGTTTGTTCTGACGCTTGCCGCCATTATTGTTCCGGCCGTCTTCGTCGGGGCATGGCTCCTGGGAAAATATTACTTGAGTTAAACGGACTCGCAAGGAGGAAGATCGGTGGATAACAGAAGGAGCTTGCTCGCGCACTACTGGATACGGGCTATTCTCTTGGGCGGGTTCGCGTTCTATATCGTGCATCTGGTCAGCGCGAACAAGCTGCATTATTATATTGTTCCCCGACTGATTCCCTATGTGAAGTTCGGATCGGCCGCCATGTTCCTATTGGCCGTGTTCTACTTGTACATGATCGTTCAGCAATCCGACAAGGAAGAGAAGGCGGGCTGCGATTGCGGACACGAGCCTTCCCGTTCCCTAGCGGCCAACGGCTTCATCTATTCGCTGTTCGTGATTCCGCTGATTCTGGGGTTCGCCTTGCCCGATCGCATCATGGGAAGCGAAGTGGTGTCGATCAAAGGCATGAACTTGAACGTCGCCGCTTCCGCTTCAGCCGCTTCGCCAAGCCAAGCTTCGGCCCCTGCGGTCAAGCCTTTGGAGACGGTAAGCCCATCTCCGGAGCCGACAGTGCAAGTGCAAGAGCCGGCAGAGCAAGAGCCAGTACAAGAACAAGAGCAAAAGCCAGAGCAAGAGCCAGTACAAGAGCCGGTACAAGAGCCAGAGCAAGAGCCAGTGCAAGAAGAACTCGCCCAGGCACCGGAGGTTGACGAGCTGGATGCGCTGTTCCCGGCGGACGAATACAGTGTCGACTTCGCGGAGCTAGGGAAGAAGTGGTACAAGAAGGACGCGATCAAGGTCAACAGCGTCGGATTTCTGGAGATGCTGACGATGCTGGACATGTACAAGACCAACTTTATCGGCAAGGATATCGTCATCAGCGGGTTCGTCTATCGCGAGGAGGATATGGGGCAGGATCAGTTTGTCGTGTCCCGGTTGGCGATGCTGTGCTGCTCCGCGGATTCGATGCCGTATGGCTTCCTGGTCAAAGCCGCTTCGGGAGCAGCCTTGAAGGAAGATACGTGGATTACGATGACGGGCAAGCTGACCACAACGGACTATCGCGGGAATGAGATCATTCTGCTGGAAGCTACCAAGATCAAGGTCATCGAGGCGCCCGAAGATCCGTATGTCTATCCATTTATCGATGACTTCGACCAGTTGTATGAGGAATGAGGGCCGGGAGAGGGGCGTTTCCTGCAAGCTGAAGGAGTTCAATGCCAACCTGACCAAGTCCAAGGCACTCGGCTTCGCAACTTTATTGTGAAATTTCTACCCAAGGTAAACAGCACGGCGACAATAGCCCGTTTCAAGTCGATCCCAAAGCGCTTTCATTACTCCATCGTATATTGTTTTGTCACTTGAATTATGTGACACCCCAAAGTTTACTGTAGATCTACATGGAACATACAACGGAACATCCTCGCCGTCTTGAGGATGTATCGGTTCATCATATTCATCGTGAAACCAATATTCAAAGCCAAATATAATCGGGAGTGGATTCCCTTGGTTTTTAATTTTTTCTAGATGGCCTACTATGTATCCATCATGATTTGCTTCCATCCAAGGCCCAGACCAAAATTTCCCTCCATTTTGACTAAACGAATTGTCAAAGGACCATCTGAAACCGAAATAGTTTGTACCTTTCTTTTTCGTTATCGCTACGGCGGTATCCCTCGCTAAAATCAAATTGACTGGAGTTTGTTTGATAAAGGTACTCGTAATTGTACTGAAGTCATCGAAAAGCGATATTCCGTACTTAAGGCTAACATAAGGAACTTTTTCTCCTTGAAGAATAAGTAAAGAAACGACTTTATCTCCTCCGCATATAATGCCTTCAGAAAAAGTTTTTGCATTCGTGGCTATCAATAAAGTACTATTACAATCGAGATTGTCTGGACTTCGTCCAAGTACTCGGTAAAGTTTCAAATTTTTATCTTGAGTCTGATCTACATATGGCTGTAACTGTTAACGCTCACGTACTTTGTCGGTGAAAGAATCACCGACAATGACGTGGGCGTTCGTGCGTCAGGCACGACAGCTGCCTGAGAAGCCTAACGCCAATCATCAGGGGAGTGGAAAAACGGCAGGT
>NZ_SSOB01000012.1 GCF_004801405.1 Cohnella fermenti | reverse complement strand
TCCCTTCCAAGAAGAAGTTCTTTATCCCGGTGAAGGTGCTCTCCAGAAAGTTCAGAGGCAAGTTCCTGGCCTATCTCAAGCAAGCCGAGCTCCAATTCTTCGGTACCACGGCAGATCTGCAGCATCCCGCATCGTTCCAGCGGCTGCTCACTACGTTGTACCGGAAGGAATGGGTCGTATACAGCAAGCCGCCTTTCAAGAATGCGGGTTGTGTCGTCGAGTATCTGGGAAGATACACCCACCGCGTGGCCATCTCGAACGCTCGCATGATGAAGCTGGAAGAAGACCATGTCACCTTCAAATGGCGGGATTACAAGGACGACAATAAGCCAAAAGAGATGACCGTTACTGCGGATGAGTTTATTCGCCGTTTCCTGATTCACGTCCTGCCTCCAGGATTCACACGAATTCGGCATTACGGCTTCCTGAGTCCACGTGGCAAAGCGACTCGATTGAAGCTTTGCAAGAAGCTCACACGCACACCTGTACCGGCACTTCCGCAACCGAAACGTACGACGCTCGAGCTCTTGCAGCAGATACTGGGCCAAGACTTTGCCTGCTGCCCTTGTTGCAGAGTCGGTCATATGAGTCGAGCCTCCCCCGCGGAACAAACTGCATAAATGCGAACCAGCCGCTTCAGTGGGGAGGGGGGAGGTGTACCTACATTCTTTTTAAACCTTACATTCCCGGGACGCACGCCTCCCCGCGGGCGCACTCCTTCCGCTTTTGCGGCTTGCGAGGAGGGAGCGTACCGATTTGATTCCCCATAGCGTAGCAACGTGCGTAGCCCACCGCGGTTTCGTCCAAACGAATTATCTAAAGTCGTAGCTCCTGCTTGCAAGGAGCTATTTTTTCTGCTCGACTTCAGATAATTCGCTACTCATTATGTGAAAAACCGCATACAATCGCCGCCAACCGCCTCAAACGACCACTTTTATGCGAAAAACCGCATACAATCGCCCACCAACCGCCTCAAACGACCACTTTTATGTGAAAAACCGTATACAATCGCCTGCCGGCCGCCTCAAACGACCACTTTTATGCGAAAAATCGCATACAATTAGTGGCCCCTAGCAGGAGACGGGTAGTAACTCCCGACATCGTTGTTATGGTGTTGTTCCGATGCTGCTCTGGCGCTGCTTACGAGCCCTCGCCGTCAGCTCACTCGGAAGCTCGTATAGCTGTGTCCTTCCGCCGACTTCTTCACCTCGAGCACAGCCGGAATCGCCTGCTTCAGCTCCTGCACGTGCGAGATGATGCCGATCAGCCGCCCGGTCATCTGCAGCTCGACAAGCGTCTCGATCGCCTTGTTCAGAGAATCTTCGTCAAGCGAGCCGAATCCTTCGTCGATGAACATCGTCTCGAGCGAGATGCCGCCCTCGTACGTCTGGATGACGTCGGCCATGCCGAGCGCGAGGCAGAGCGAGGCGTTGAACTTCTCGCCGCCGGACAGCGTCTTCACATCGCGATATTGGCCCGTGTAGTTGTCGAACACGTCCAGACCGAGACCGCTCTGCTTGCCGTGCTTCTCGCGCCGGTCGCTGCGGGCCAGGTAGAACTGCCCGCCGGAGATCGTCGTCAGGCGCAGGTTCGCCGCATGCAGAATACGATCGAGGAACTCGATGAGCAGATACCGCTCGAACGAGATCTTGAGCGCATTCTCGCCGCGGACGACATCGTACAGGTCCTTCACGAGCCCGAACTCCGCCTCCGCGTCGCGAAGGGCCCGCTCCGCCCGGGCGATCTGCTCCTTGCCGGCCAGCGCCTTGGCCTCGTAATCCCGCACCCGCGCCAGCGTCTGGCGCGTCCGCTCGACCTGCCGCTCCAGCTCGTCGCTCGCCGCTCGCAGCGCGTCCAGATCGGCCCGCTCCTTGCCCGCTAGCCGCTCCTCCAGCTCCTGCGCCTGCCGGCGCGCCGACGCCAGCTCGGCGTCGAATCGCTCCAGCTCCCGCTTCAGCCGCTCGCGCTCCGCCTCCTCCAGCTTCGCGAGCCGATAGCGCTCCTCCGTCTCGAAGCCCGCAGCCCGCAGTCCGGCGGCGAACTCGGCGCTCGCCTGCGCATAGCGCTCGCGCGCCTCCGCCAACTGCGCCTCCGCTCCCGCAAGAGCCGCAACCGCGGCCGCCTGACGCTCCCGCGCCTGCTGGAACCGCTCCTGCGCCTCGCGCCACGCCGCTTCCAGCCTCGCCTTCTCCGCCTCCCGCTCCGCCAGCCGCGCCTCAAGCAGCGGCAGCGAGCGCAGCTCCTCCGCCACGCGGCCGAGCTCCTGCTCGTACAGCGCCTTCTCCGTCGCGCACGCGCTCCGGAGCCGCTGCTGCTCCGCCGCCTTGCTCTCCTTCTCGCGTTGCTCGGCCTCGAGCAGTCGCTCCGCCTTCTCGAGCTGCGGTCGCAGCTCGGCCGCAGCCGCCTGATCCTCCTTCAGCCGCGTCACCTCGGCGCTCACACCCTTGCCCGCTTCCACGACGACGGCGTATTGCCGCTCCCAAATCGCCGTCCCCGCGAGCCCGCTTTCGTTTTCTCCGCTTTCTTGACCGTCTCGGTTGCCTTTACCGCTGTCTCCGCTGACATCCTCACCGCCTCGGCCGCCTTCAACGCTGTCTCCGCTGACACCGTCCCCGCCTCGGCCGCCTTCAACGCTGTCTCCGCCGACACCGTCACCGCCGCCCCCTCCGGCACCGTCCCCGCTCGCGAAGCCAAGCTCGGCCGCCTCGCGCGCCTTCGGCTCAAGCTGCGCCGCCAGCAGCTCACGCTTCGCCTTCGCCGCTTCGTACGTCGCCGTCAAGCTCGCTCTACGGCGGCCCGTCTCCTCGAGCCGCTCGCGCGTCGGCGTCTCCTCCGACACCGCTGCCTTGCGCGGGTGCGCCGCGCTGCCGCACACCGGGCACGGCTGCCCGTCGTGCAGATGCGCCGCGAGCCAGCCGGCCTGCCCTTCAAGCCACGCCGCCTCGAGCGCGGCGTATTCCCGCTCGGCGGCTTCCGCCTGCTCCCGCCGGCTCCGCTCTTCGGCGGCGGCCTTGTCCCGCTCGCCCGCAAGCTGCCCGAGCTCCTTCAGCAGCCTCGCGTCCGAGCGCAGCTTGTCCAGCCGCTCGCTCTTCGCGGGCAGCGCCAGCAGGCTCTCGTCCAAGCCGCGAAGCCGCTCCGCCAGCCGCTTCCGCTCCTCCTGACGAGCGCTTGCCGCCGCCTCCAGCGCCCGCAGCTCCGCCTCCGCCTTGCCCGCTTCGCGTTCCATCCGCTCCACCCTCGCCCGGCGAGCGTCAAGCGAGCGAACGACCGGCAGATCCCGGTTCAGCCCTTCGAGCTCGCGAACGAGCTGTTCCCGGCGGACGCCCCGGCTCTCCTCGAGCCGATAAGCCTCGTCCCGCCGGCGGTACTCTTCCTCCGCCGCGAGCCGCGCGGCTTCCGCCTCGCGCTGCCGCGCCCGCTTCGCCTCCGCATCCGCAAGCGCCGCCGCGACGTGCTTCTCCTGCACCTGCAGCGGCAGCGTCTTCTCCGCCAACGCCAGCCGTTCGCGCCGTGCCGCCTCCTCCGGCAGCCGCAGCTCCAGTGCGTCCCGCTCCCGCCGCTTCCGGTCCAGCTCGTCGAACTGCGCGTTCAGCGCCGACGCCAGATGCAGATGCTCCAGCCGCTCCTTCTGCCGCTTCGTCTCCTCGCCCAGGCGAGCTTCGAGCGCTTCGCCCTCCTTCGCGTAGTGAGCAATCTCGCCCTCAAGCGCCTCCAGCACCTGATGGGCGTTGTAATGCTCCTCGGCGAGAACGCGATGCAGCTCCGACTCCTCCCGCTCCTCAAGCGCGAGCCTCAGATTCACCATATGCATGTCCAGGTCGCGGCGGACGAGCTCGACGACGTTCTGGGCGCTCCTGCGCTTCTCGTTCAGCGCCTCGGCCACATATTTGAACAGATGCGTCCGGAAGATGCGCCGCATAATCTCCTCTTTATTTTCCGTATCCGAAGTAAGCAGCTTGCGGAACTCGCCCTGGGGCAGCATAACGATCTGGCTGAACTGGTCCTTCGTCAGGCCGATCAGCGTCTGCAGCCGTTCGTTGATCGCCCGCACCATGTAGCGGTCGACCATCATCGTCTCCCGGCCGTCCGTCGTCTCCACGAACTCGTAGCGTTCTCCCGTCGCGTTCTTGTTGCCCGTCTTCACATGGGACAATTGCCGAAGAATGCGGTACGTGCGCCCCTTCAGCTCGAACTCGAATTCGACGGCGGTATGCGTGTCATCGGGGGCGAACTGGCTTCGCAGACTGCGCGAATCGCTGCGGTCCTCCCCGTTCGCTTCTCCGTACAGCGCGAAGCAGATCGCGTCGAAGATCGATGTTTTGCCGGCTCCGGTGTTGCCGGACACGAGGAACAGGCGGTGCCCGCCGAGCTCCGCGAAGTCGATCGTCTCCTTGTCCTTATACGGCCCGAATGCCGTCATCGTCAGCTTGATGGGCTTCATGACGTTCCCCCTCCTCCCGGTCGATCTCGCGCAGCACGTCCAGGAACAGCCCCTCCGTCTCCTCGGACGCTTCGGCTCCCCTGACCTCCTTATAGAAGCTGCGAAAAAGCGACAGTTTATCCATTCCCGCCTTGCCCCCGTCCGCCGCCATATCCGTTTGCCCGCCGAGGTGCCGCAGCACCGACGGCTGAGTCGCGTGCATCGCATTCGGATAGACGGCGCGCACCCGTTCCATCGGCGAGAGGACCGGAAGCTCGTCCAGCAGCCGGACGTACACGTAATCATCGCTGCGTTCCTGCCGCTCGATGTCCGCAATAACCCCTTCTACCGTCCTCATGTCGCGCCTTGGCTCCAGCAGTTTTTTCTCAACCGTTGCCCTTCCTTCCGCGTCCAGCTCGACCATCAGATATCCCTTGCGGTGATTCTCCTCCGAGATCGAATACTTCAGCGGCGAGCCGGAGTAGCGGACCGTCTCGTCTCCGACATGATGCGCCTGATGCAAGTGCCCAAGCGCCGTATAATGGAAGCAGGAGAAGTGTGTCGAGCTCACATGCTCCGCCCCGCCGATCGCCAGCGGCCGCTCCGAATCGCTCGTATTCGGCTCGGCCTGCCCGCCCTTCGTCACGAAGGCATGGCCGACGAACACATTGCGCGCGCCCGGCTTAAGACTCGGCTTGATCCTCTCCACGACAGCCTTCGCCGCATCGTCGTATGTACGAATATTGTCGTCCCCGAGCGCCAGGCGAACAACGGCCGGGTCCGCGAACGGAACGAGATAGACGTTCACCGGGCCGAACTCGTCTCGCAGCGTCACCGGCGCGAATTCCGTGTCCAGCTCGCCGACGATGTGCAGCCCCGCCGCCTTCATGATGCCGCTCCCGAAGTTCAGGCGGCTCGGGCTGTCATGATTGCCGGAGACGGCGAGCACCGGCGTCTGCAGGTCGATGACGATCCGCTTCAGCGTCCGGTCCAGCAGTTGAACCGCCTCGGTCGGCGGCACCGCCCGGTCGTACAGATCTCCGGCGATGATGACCGCATCCGGCTTCTCCGTCTCGATATCGCGCAAGAGCTGCTCCAGGACGTAAGCCTGGTCCTCTGTCATATACACGTTCTGCACCAGCTTGCCGAGGTGCCAATCCGCCGTGTGCAACAGCTTCATTCGCCGCTCTCTCCTTTTGTCAATTCGATTTGCCGCTGGCCTGCTTGCTCTCCGCTGCGCAACGTGCGCATTGCTTGGGGAAGAAGAAGCCGTCCCTGCCGTACAGGCCGGGGTCTCTCTCGTTCATCAGGAACAGATCCTCGCACCGTTCGCAGCTAAGAACAAGCGGCCGCTTGGAAGGAACGAGCAGACGTTCCAAGCTCTCGCCCTTCAGCCGCTCCCATGCCTCGTCGTCCATCCCGCTTCGCGCCTCAATCGCTTCGATCGCCTTGCGAATCTCGGCTTTGACTTTCTGATAGTCGACGCTTGCCCAGCGCTCCAGGAACGGAATGTACCTCGGGTCGCCCGTGCAGAGCACCTTGTACAGGAGAAGAAACGCCGTTCCCCGGTTGCGGTCCTTCAAATACTCCATGCTGGCCGGGGTAACGCCGTTGTCCGCCCAGCTCTCCCATTCTCGCAGGAGCTCTTCGGCGTAACGTTCCCTCTCGATCATCCAGCCATAGCGGGAGAAAATGATCGTCGGCAGCTTGCCGTTCATCTGCGTCTCCAGGTAGCCGTTGTCCAGCATCCAATCGACCTTCTCCAACACTTCCTCGTAAGGGACGCCGGCGTAGAAGCCGTAGGACGGATTGCGGTCCAGCTCCAGCTTCAGCAGGTTCTCCTCCTTCGAGCCGCGAAGCACCTTGGTCAGCAGCGTGCGGCCGCCTTCCCCGATCAAATCGTCCGCCGCTCTCAGGATGACGCGGATTTCCTCTGTGGACAGCGCAAGTCGAGAAGATTTCCTTTTGCTCATATCGGTTCGAACTCCCATTCATTCTCTCAAAATTTTATCGGCTAGTGCCATTATATCAATTTTGTCCTGCGGCTGCGCCTTCTATAACTTAATAGAGTTTGCTGCTTCTTCGACATCCGCCGGACACAATCGGACGATAGACTGTCGGCGGAAGCCATTCCGGCATCTGGCGAATCGAAGCCCGCGATCGTATAATTTATTCGAGAGAGAACAGCCGGGCGGAACGGAGCGGATCGAACGATGGAAGCTGGGAATAAGCACGATGGGAATAGCCTCAGCGGGCATAAAGGGACGATTCTGATCATCGAGGACGAGGACGCAATATCGCGGGTTCTGGCGGCTTATGTCCGCAAAGCGGGGTACGACAGCCGCATCTGCGCCAATGGCACCGAGGCGCTGGAAGCATTCGAGTCGGCGCGGCCGGCTCTGGTGCTTCTGGACGTGATGCTGCCGGGAATGAACGGCTGGGAGGTGCTGCGCCGCCTGCGGCAGCGGAGCTCCTGCCCCGTCATCATGCTGACCTCCAAGGGCGATGTCGGGGACCGGATTCAGGGCCTCAACGATGGAGCGGACGACTATATGACCAAGCCCTTCGAGCCGGGCGAGGTCGTCGCCCGCATTCAAGCGGTGCTTCGCAGGCCGGCCCAATCGCTCGTCGGTTCCGACCAGGTCACCTTCGGCAGCGTGCGAATCGACTTTAAATCCCGCAGCGTGTACCTGAATGGGGCGAGCTTGACGATTATGCCGCGGGACCTGTCCCTGCTTCTGTTTCTCGCAGAGCACCCGAACCGGATCTTCGAGCGGGAGCACCTGATCGAGAGAGTATGGGGCATCGATTACGATGGCAGCGACCGGGCCGTCGACCTTGCCGTCAAGCGATTGCGCAAGCTGCTGCTGCATTGGCCCGCGGAAGAAGGAGAGATTCGCACGCTCAGAGGGATGGGGTATCAGCTTTATGCCAATACGCGCTCCTAGACGCCGAACGTTGCTGCTTCTCTGGTCGTTCCGGTATGTTCTGACGCTGTTTCTCGGCTTGCTCCTGATCGGACTCGCCACCGTCGCCTGGATTCGCGCGGAGACGGTGCACGGGCGCAAGGAGGCGCTGAAGGAATTCTCCCTGGCTGCGGCCCAAAGAGTAATTCCGGCGATCCCCGACGACTTCTACGAGTGGATCGATACGAGGCAGCGGCTTTACCGAATTCCCGGGCAATTCGCCTTGTCCGTCTACGATAACGAGGGGACGGTCCTGTACGCCAAGAGCGGTCCCGGGGGCGAGTCCGTTCCCGCCGCGGCGAGCCTCTCGGACCCGGCGCGGTCCGCAGACCGTCTCCGGGCAGCGTCGGCGGACGGCTATTACGTGCTGACTGCACCGGTCATCGCCGGCGACAGGAGGATCGGATCGGTTGTCGTCGCCTACTCCAACGCGGAACTGGCGCGCGTGGAACAGAATTACGTCCTTATCGCTTCCCTGCTGCTGAGCTCCGGTCTGCTCGGCTGGTTGATCATCTACCTGCTGTCCCGGAATTTAAGGAAGCCGATCGCGAGGCTGGCGGATGCGCTGAACCAAGTCGAAGCCGGGGACTACGACGTTGCCGTTCCGGCCGATGTCAAGGAGCGGGAGGTTCACGAGCTTCTCGTCTCGTTCCGGTCGATGGCGGCGCGCCTGGGCGTTCTGGAGGAGCTGCGGACACAACTGCTGGCGGGCGTCACCCATGATTTGAAGACCCCTGTCGCTTCCATCCGGGGATTGATCGCCGCCGTCCGGGACGAAGTGGTGACGGGGCGCGAAGCGGCGGAATTCCTCGACATCTCCCTCGAGAACACGCGCAAGCTGCAGCGGATGATCGACGACCTGCTCGACTTCAACTCGTTCGCTTCCGGCAAGCCGCACGTCGATCGGGAGCCGATCGATCTGGGCAAGCTGCTCCCGGAGATCGTCTACCAGTGGGGGCTTCTCGACCAGGAGGACCGGATCTCGCTGCATGTTCAGATTCCGGAAGGCGAGCGCTCCCGGATCGCGGCGGGCGACGCGGCCCGCATCCAGCAGATTCTCGTGAATCTGCTCAACAACAGCAAGCAAGCGTTCGAGGGGAACGGCACCATCGTCGTCGCGCTCTCGGAGCCGGCCGGCCCGGGTCTCCCTTATATCGTCAGCATCGAGGACAACGGACCCGGCATCGCGGAGGCGGAGCAGCCGCATATTTTCGAGCGGTATTATCGGGGCGAGAACAAGAAGCTTGTCTCCTCCGGGCTCGGACTGGGCCTCACTTACGGCCGGATGCTGGCCTCGGCGATGGACGGACAACTGCTTCTGCACAGCAGCTCGCCCCAAGGAACGACGTTCCGGCTCCTTCTTCCCGCATGGCCGGACTCCCGCTTGCCAGCCAAGGCGCAAGTCCAGTAGTGCCGGTCGGCGAACCCGCCCCCGAAGTCGATGAATACCGAATTTTATGCGAAAAATCACATTGGCGCGGCTCCATAACAGGCAGGTTGGACGATTTTATGCGAAATTTCACACTCATAGAGGAAACTCCGGCTCGAAACGCTGGATATATGCGAAAAACCGCATAAAATACCTCGATCGCCCCCAATTCAAGCCGAATGAATGCGAAAAACCGCATAAAACACCGCGCTGCAGCTACGAAAAGCCTGCTGCGGAGAAGCGAAGCGAGAGGGTTAGCGGTGGAATCCGCACAGCGACGCTCCGAAGAGACGGTTGGAGGAGGAGATTTCGAGAGAGCGAGGACAAGCGAGGTAGGGGACAAAGCTCCAAAACAAACCGGAGTTTGGACGCATTCCCGACACAATCGGCCCCTATTCTAAAGCTAGCTTCTCATCCTCCCCCATTCGAAAGGAGATTCACCCCTATGATCAAAAGAAAAGTATGGTTCACTGTTATCGGCCTGTTGGCTGCCGGATCGATCGCCGTTCCCCTCGCGTTAGCCTGCGACGCTCCGGCCTCGGCGACGAATAAGCAGCCTGCCGCAGCAGCGAGCGCACAGCCTGCCGCCGCCAAGAAAGCCCCCGCGGGGCAAGGCCGCGCTCCCGCTTCCGCAGCTTCCGCCTCTTCCGCCGCCGCAACAGCCAGCTATACGGACAAGAACGGCTACACGATCACAATCGCCGGGGGGTACGACACCGATCCCGTCGACAATGGCCGTCCGGTCGTGCTGATCGCTTCCGCGCTCGGCGTGCCGACGGAGACGTTCCGCGAGGCCTTCAGCGGCGTAAGTCCCGCCAAGGACGGCGCCCCGACCACCGAGCGCGAGCAAGCGAACAAGGCGGTGCTCCTGAAGGTTCTCGCCCCTTACGGAATAACGAACGACCGCTTGGACGAGGTGTCCAACTACTATCGGTACATGGCTTCCAAAGGCGAGGTTTGGGCGAGAACGCCCGCCGTGCTGACGACGACGGTCAAGGACGGCCAAGTGACCGGGATCGAGATCGAGAATCCCGGCTCCGGCTACTCCTCCGCTCCGACCGTGACGATTACAAGCCCCCAAGGAGAGAAGCTGCTCGCGACGACGACCGTCGCCTACACCTCCGACTTCCAGACGAACGGCAGCCTCGAATCCGTTAAGTTGGCCGAATAGCGAGAAGGTCCGCCGCGCGCGGACCTTTTTCCCCCCCATTCGTCATCCTAAGCTCCTGTCGCACGCCGATGTTCCCGCTACTTCTTCTCCACCTGCACGAGCGTTACCGGCTGAACGGTGAACGTATCCTTGATCGAATCCTCCGTAATGACGTTCAGCTTGACGAGGCCGCCGATCTTCGACGGATCGGGCTTCGAGAGCAGCCGCCACACCTCCGGGTCCGGAAGCGCCTCGTACAGCTTGGCCCCGTCGAACTCCTTGCGCTCCTGCCGCACGAGCTTCGCCCGATAGCCGCCGGCCGCCACCTCGCTCAGCTCATGCTCCGCGCAGTAAGCGACAATGCTCTCCCGCAGCTCCGCGAGCTCTTGTTCGATCTCCTTGCTCTTCTGCTTCAATTGATAATATCGGCGCAGAACCTTATCCATCGCGCACGCCTCCCCTTCCGCTTCTTAAATATGTGTATGCCGGGAACGAGCGGCGAAGAAGTCTAGGACGGAGTCGGCGCTTCGATGCAATGGCGGTACAAGCGCAAGTACTCATCGACCATCTTCCGGCGATGGAAGTTCGCCTCGACGTACTTGCGGAGCTCCGACGGGGCCGCCCACGCGTCCAGAGAATGCAGCTTGCGAGCCATCTCGGGAATCGTCTCGCAGACGAAGCTCGGATAACCCTTCAGCACCTCGCGCACCGCACCCCGATCCAATGCCAGCACGGGAGTGCCGCACGCGAACGCCTCGATTATCGCAAGGCCGAACGGCTCTTGCCATTGGGACGGGAACAGGAGACACCTCGCATGCTTCAACAAGCTCTGCCGCTTCTGTCCCCCGACCGGACCGGCATACGAGATTCGCGGATTGCGCTTCAGCCTCGGTTCGATCAGCGCCTTGAAGTATGCTTCGTCATCCATCGGCCCGGCGATCACCAGGTTCATGTCCGCCTCCTCCGCGACGTCGATCGCCTGCGCCGCCCCTTTGTCCGGGATGATCCTGCCGACGAAGAGCAAATAATCCTGCTTCCGTTCGCCGAGCGGGTAGTGCTCCGTCGCGATGCCGTTATGGATGTAATGGCCTTGCCCCATGCCGATCGTCTTCAGCATCGTCTCGCTGACGTAGACCGGGTTGCGCGCCTGCGACAGGTAAGGCACGTGGCGGCTCGACACGAGCGGAACGTCCCATGAATACTGGCTGAGCACCGAACTGAACGTGTGGTCGTTAATGATGTCGATGCCCTTAGGCATCGAGTAATGGACAAACCTTCCGATCTCCAGCTCCGGGAATTGCCGGAACGGATAAGGAAGCTGAACGGCTCGGGCCCGGCTTCCGTGCGCCGCGTACTGATAGACCTCGTGCCCCAGCTCGACGAGGCCATCGCACAGATCGTGGATAACCCGCTCCGTTCCCCCGTCCCGCTCCGGCGGAATTGTGCCCGTCGAAGGGGTGACCAGAACGATCCTCATGTGGCCGCCGCCTCCTTCGCCAGATCGAGAATTCGCTGGTTGCCGAGCGCGAACGGATCGTCCGGCGAGCATTCGGCGGGCATGCTGCGGAACGCCTCCCTGGCTTCCCGGGAGATGAGCTCCCCGCTCTTGTAACGGCCGTAGCTCCAATAGAGACCGGCATGGAACCCGAGCTTCGCGTGCTCCCGAACGGAAGCTTCGTACCCTTCCTTCAGCGCCAGAATCCATTGGGCCGCGACCGGCTGAAGACCGCTGGCGAACAGCTCGATCGAACGATCGTCGTTCGCGAAGCACATGCAGCGAAGCGTGCCGGCCGACAGCTCCACCCGCTCGCCCTCGACATGGATGACCGTCCGCGACGCTTCGTGGAAGTTCCAGAATGCAAGCAGATAACCGGGATGCTGCATAATATGGACATCGAAGAATACCGGAGCGAAGCTCAGCCACTGCTGGTCGCAGAAGTCCCGCTCGCAGGGCCCGCAGGCATCGCGATCCAGCTTGTCGATCCACCAATCGAGGAACGTCCTCGCCTCCTCGCTTTTTCTCAGCCCGAGCACGGAGCCGTTGAACGTCCCGTTGTTGAGGACAAGCAGCTCTCGCGCACAAGCGTCGGACAGCTTCGATTCCGTCAGGTGCGGAACGAGGACGATCGGATGATCGTCGAGCGCCGCCGCAAGCTCCGGCACGTCCGCATAGAATCGAACGCGATGGTCCGCGAAGAGGAACCGGGTCTCGCCGGCCTCCGCGCCTTCCAGATAACGAAGGAATCTTGCCTTGAGCGCGTTCTGGATAAGCGGCGCCGTGTACTTGAACAGATAGGCGGACAGCTTCGGGATGCCTAATTCCTCTGCCATGACCACGCGGTCGATTCCCGGAAGCTCGATGCCAAGAGGCGGGCCCTGCCGCTCGATAAGGCAGAGGACGAATCTTGCGTCGGGCATGTGAACACGGATCGAACGCGCCAGTTCGAGAACATGGGGAAGCTGCGTCAGATTCGCCGTCGTGCCGATAATCATCGTGCCTTCACGCTCCTCTCTTCGCCGGCCCTTGAACGCGTTGCGGAGCTTGCGCCTGCGGCGAACCGCGGCATCCTTCGGCCTCCCGCTCGGCCGCCGCTTCGCGTCTTCCGCCGAACGGAACGGAGCCCGCGCCGCAGCCGGGTCGGGCCGAGCTTGCGGGCTCTCTTCCGGATTCTCCTGCCCCCGCTAATTCTCCTGATCCTCCCGATTCTTCCGCTTGTCCCGCCCCTCTCGTTCCTGCCGGTTGTTCCGCTCCTCCCCATTCTCGCGATTCCCTCAATCTCCTCAATCCTCCCGCTCCCGTTCCTCCCGCCCCTCTCATTCCTCCCGCTCCCGCTGCGACTCTCGGGAGGCTCGATCGGCAGAGGCGGAAGCGGCGAAGGGAGCGAAGACGGGTCGGCGGGAGCGACCGCTGCTTCCTCCATGACCGGATTGTTCGCGAACTCCTCGAAGAACGCGTTATGCAGAGCGAACGGATTCGGGTATCTCGTTCGCAGGTAGTGGCTCTCCCGGTAAATCCGCCGCGACTTCATCTTGATCAGCTCGCCGTTCGTGAAGAAGTTGTAGCTCCATGGAATTTGCGAAGCGTACCTCCTCCCGAAGCGGTCGAGGCGAGTCGCGTAGTCGCGGGTAAGCTCGCTGACAACGGGGAATTCCGCGCGGTGCTTCCCGTCCTCGATCTCCTTCTCCCGCTCGCCGATCGCATGGAAGTGCATGACGAACAAGGGCAAGCCGTTCGCCAGCAGCCTGCCGGTGTCCGACCTCGCCACCTTGCGCTCCGAATAGTTCCAGCGGGCGACGTTATAGCCCGGATGCTTGACGATCTCCACGCCCTTGAACAGGGACGGAACGAGATCCAACCACTTCCGCCCGGCGAACAGCGTGTTGTTCTCCCCGCAGTATGCGTGCCTCTCCAGCCGCTGCGACCACCAGTCGACGAACGCGATCCCGTCCGTCGTCCGGCTCGCCCCGATCATGCCCGCGTTATAAACCCCGCAACAGAAGTCGTCGTACTCCGCGCCGGGGGCCAGATGCTGCGGGATCAGCAGCACGGAGCTGCGGGCGAAGCGCTCCTCCAGATCGTCCAATGGCGCCATGATCTCCGTATCGCTGTCCAGGAACAGGAACGAGGTCTCGCTTGGATACCTGTTCATCGCATAACGAAGCAACGGCCCCTTGGCGAAGCAACTGGCCTCCCGCGGACCGTATTGGAAGAGAAGCCGATCGAAGTTGCCGACCCATGTGCTCCGGGCGAGCACGACCTCGTCGAACGCAGCGTATCGGTTCGAGGAGACGTCCAGCTCCCGTTCCACGAGGCTGACGATGAATTTCGCGGCCGGGCAATGCGCCCTTGCCGACTGAGCGAGCAGTTGCGCCCGCGGCAGATGGCTGCTCGTCACGACCGTGCCTATGATCATGAGCTTCTCTTCCCCCTCGTCTGTCCTGGTCTAATAACCAGCTTATGATCGCACGAACGATTGGGAAGGGCTGCTGTCAGGGCAGGCTTGCAATATCCGCACGTTCCGGCTATACTAGCTGTAATTTCACATCCATAGCGAAGATGGAGACCAGTAGCGGCGTTGTCCCTGTTCCAGAGAGTCAGGGGTCGATGCGACCTGACACACACAGCGGTCCGCGAAGTACGCCTCCGGAGCCCTTGGGTAACGCCAAGCGGAAGAAGCGAACGATATCTCGCTTGAAGCGGCGCGAACGGACCTTAACGTCCATTGGCGCAATGTGGGTGGTACCGCGGTTAACAATCGTCCCTACGTCTGATTCAGACGAGGGGCGTTTTTTTGTTTATTTTGGGCAAAAGGGGCTGTATCCATTGAACATTATCGACGAGCTCGAGTGGCGCGACGCCATTAACCAGCAATCCGACGCAGAAGGACTTCGCAAGCTGACCGGGAACAAGGCCGTGTCTCTCTATTGCGGAGTCGACCCGACCGGCGACAGCATGCACGTCGGCCATCTCATTCCGTTTATCGTGCTGAAGCGATTCCAGCTCGCGGGCCATCGCCCCGTCATTCTGATCGGCGGCGCGACCGGCACGATCGGCGACCCGAGCGGCCGCGCGTCCGAGCGCACCCTGCAGACGATGGAACAGATCGAGGCCAACGTGGACGCGCTCACGAAGCAGATGAAGAAGCTGTTCGTCACCGACAACGACGCCAGCCAGGTTCGCCTCGTCAACAACTACGACTGGACGCACCAGATCAATGTCATCGACTTCCTGCGCGACTACGGGAAGAACTTCAGCATCAACACGATGCTGGCCAAGGACGTCGTCGCAAGCCGCCTCGAGAGCGGCATCAGCTTCACCGAGTTCTCCTACCAGATCCTGCAGTCGCTCGACTACCTGCACCTGTTCCGTCACGAGGACGTGCAGCTTCAGATCGGCGGCTCCGACCAGTGGGGCAACATCACGAGCGGACTCGACCTGATTCGCAAGAAGGAAGGGCCGGAAGCGGAGGCGTACGCGCTGACGATTCCGCTTATGCTGAAGGCGGACGGCACGAAGTTCGGCAAGTCGGCGGGCGGCGCCGTCTGGCTCGACCCGGACAAGACAACCCCGTACGAGTTCTACCAGTTCTGGGCGAACACCGACGACCGCGACGTCGTGAAGTACCTCAAGTACTTCACCTTCCTCGGCAAGGAGGAGATCGAGGCTCTGGCGGCGAAGGTCGAAGCCGAGCCGCACAAGCGCGAAGCGCAGAAGGCGCTCGCCGAGGAGATGACCCGCTTCGTGCACGGCGAAGACGCGCTGGAGCAGGCGAAGCGAATTACCGCGGCGCTGTTCAGCGGCGACATCCGCTCGCTGACGGCGGATGAGATCGAGCAAGGCTTCAAGGAGATGCCGACGTTCGAAGCGTCCAAGGAGACGAAGAACATCGTGGATTGGCTCGTCGACGTCGGCATCGCGCCTTCGAAGCGCCAGGCGCGCGAAGACGTGTCCGCCGGGGCGATCTACCTGAACGGCGAACGGATCGCCGATCTGGCCTTCGATGTAACGGCAGAGCACGCGATCGGCGGGCGCTTCATTATTATCCGCAAGGGGAAGAAGAAGTACAGCCTCGTCAAGCTCGCCTAAGCACGAGCCGAATGGCCGCCGCAGAAGACAGCCTTCGCTTCAGGAAGGCTGTCTGTTTTTTTGTCCGCATCCCCCTCACTTGACCATGACAAAATCCGGGCGGAAGCTTATAATAACGGAAGCGCGTTAAAGCAGCTTGAATGGGTAATGACGAGGTGTGATCATCTTGACTTATATCGTCTATGACTTGGAAATGACGGTACGACGCAAAAAAGGCCAGGTGGCCGAGATTATCGAGATCGGGGCGGCCAAGGTGCTGCTTCGCGAAGGAGCCCCCGAGGTCGCAGATACATTCCAGACGTTCGTGCGGCCGGTCATCGCTCCGGTGCTGTCCGAAGATACGACCTCCTTCACGGGAATCCGGCAGGAGGACGTCGCCTCCGCGGAGACGCTCGGCGGCGCCGTTCGCGCCTTCCTCGAATGGATCGGGCCCGAGGAATACTACCTGGTCGCCTGGGGACCGGACGATCATCGCCAGCTCGTGCAGGAATGCCGCGAGCAGAAGATCGACACGAAGTGGATTCTGAACCACAACAACCTTCAGAAGATGCTGTCCAAGACGTTCAAGCTGGAGAAGCACCAGCAGATGGGCCTGAAGAACGCGCTCGAGATGCTGGAGATTCCGTTCGTCGGCTCCCATCATCGGGCCATGGACGACGCGGTCAACACCGCCGGCATTCTCGTGAAGCTGTTCGACCAGCTCCAGTTCCGCAAGAACAAGCTGGCGGACGATTCGCGGCTCGAATCGGAGATCGTCTACAAGACCGAGCATTACGAGAATCTGCCGTTCGCCGCCCTGTCCAAGCTGTTCCCGGACAAGGAAGAAGCCTCCAATCCGTAAGCGGGATCGGAGGTTTCTTGGCTCGATAGAGCCCGTTCCTTCAGATCCGCCGGTGCTCCCTGTTCATCCCATATAGCAACGACCTGTCCGAGTATGTTAGAATTATTCTTATCCAATATTTCGTCTTTATTATGAATGGAGGAACTCCCGATATGCCCGCACCGAAGAAAATGCGCTCCGATATGATCAAGAAAGGATTCGACCGCGCCCCTCACCGCAGCTTGCTCCGCGCGGCCGGCGTCAAGGAAGAAGACTTCGGCAAGCCGTTCATCGCAGTGTGCAACTCGTACCTGGACATCGTTCCCGGCCACGTCCACCTGCAAGAATTCGGGAAGATCGTTAAAGAAGCGATCCGCGAAGCGGGTGGCGTTCCGTTCGAATTCAACACGATCGGAGTCGACGACGGCATCGCGATGGGCCACATCGGCATGCGCTATTCCCTCGCGAGCCGCGAGATCATCGCCGACTCCGTCGAGACGATGGTGAATGCGCACTGGTTCGACGGCATGGTATGTATCCCGAACTGCGACAAGATCACGCCGGGAATGATGATGGCCGCTCTGCGCATCAACATTCCGACACTGTTTGTCAGCGGCGGCCCGATGAAGGCCGGACGCACGAGCGACGGCCGCGCGATCTCGCTGACGTCCGTCTTCGAAGGCGTCGGCGCCTACATGACCGGCAAGATCGACGAGAAGAGCCTGACCGAGCTTGAGCAATTCGGCTGTCCGACTTGCGGCTCCTGCTCCGGCATGTTCACCGCGAACTCAATGAACTGCCTCGCCGAAGTGCTCGGCCTCGCCCTTCCGGGCAACGGCACGATTCTGGCGGTTGCGCCGGAACGCCGCGACTTCGTCAGGCAATCGGCCAAGCAGCTCATGGAGCTGATCAAGGCCGACATCAAGCCGCGCGACATCGTCACGAAGGCTTCGATCGACAACGCGTTCGCGCTGGACATGGCGATGGGCGGCTCCACGAACACGGTTCTGCATACGCTGGCCCTGGCGCACGAAGCGGACATCGACTATCCGATCGAGCGCATCAACGAAGTGGCGAAGCGCGTGCCGTATCTGTCCAAGCTCGCTCCGGCATCCGACCATCATATCGAGGATCTGCACCTGGCCGGCGGCGTCAGCGCCATCATTAACGAGCTGTTCAAGAAGGAAGGCGCGTTGGACGGCAGCGTGCTCACCGTCAGCGGCAAGACGCTGCGCGAGAACGTTGCCGGCTGCGAGATCAAGGATCACAATGTCATCCGACCGATCGACAATCCGCACTCGAAGGAAGGCGGCCTGTCCGTGCTGTTCGGCAACCTGGCTCCGCGCGGCTCGATCATCAAGGTCGGCGCAGTCGACAAGTCCGTCGGCGGCTACCACCGCGGACCTGCGATCTGCTTCGACTCCCAGGACGAGGTGCTCCAAGGGCTCGCCGAAGGCAAGGTTAAGGAAGGCCATGTCGTCGTTATCCGCTACGAAGGGCCGAAGGGCGGCCCCGGCATGCCGGAGATGCTGGCTCCGACATCGCAGATCGTCGGCATGGGCCTCGGCACGAAGGTCGGCCTGATCACCGACGGACGCTTCTCCGGCGCATCCCGCGGCATCGCGATCGGCCACGTCTCTCCGGAAGCGGCCGAGGGCGGCCCGATCGCCTTCGTCGAGGACGGAGACATCATCGAGCTGGACATGAACAACCGCACGATCACGCTTGAAGTAAGCGACGAGGAGTTGGAGCGTCGCCGTGCGAACTGGTCGGGCTTCGAGCCGAAGATCAAGCGCGGCTACCTCGCCCGCTACTCGGCGATGGTCACGAACGCCTCCCAAGGCGGCGTCATGAAGCTGTAATTATCGCTTCGCCAATACGCAAGCAAGCGGCACGGGAGCTCGCTCCCGTGCCGCTTCTTGCGTATTTATAAGTTAGGCCGCTTCGCGCGGTACGCCTCGCTGATCTCCGCCGGCTTCTCTCCGCTCTCCCACGCCAGCGCCCGCTCCCGGCTCATGACGATGCAGCGCGGCTCGATCGTGTCGCTGTGCTTGCGCACCCGTCCCCCGCCTTCGGGATGAATGATGCTCATAAGCAGCTTGAGGTATCGCTGCGTCAGGAAGGAGAATATTCCCTTCGGCAGCGCGAACGTCTCGAAGCCGAGACCTTCCGCTCCCCGGTTGATCGTGGAGACGCCGTACAGCCCCTTGATGCGTCCCTCCTTGTCGATCCGCCGAATCTCCTTCGCGAGGCTGGGCAGCGCGTGCTGCACCTCGCGAATAACCCGGATCGCAACGTGGACCGACGACTTGGCGTTCATGCCGATCTCGTACATTTTCCCATTGTCGAAGTGCATCTCAAGCAGCCGATCCCCGCGCTTAAGCCGAACCCCGCCGTCCATCGCCAGCTCCGGTCCCGAATAGCGGATAATCCGATAATGCATAAATTGTCCGTTGTCGATCGGCTTCAGCCGGAACAGCACATGGAACAGCTTCTCCCACAGCATCCAGACAGCGACGACGAGCCGCTTGCCCGGCCCCGTCTTCCGCCTTGCAGCCGCCGCCTGGCCGCCCTGCGTCTTGCGCTCCTTCTCGTCCGCCTTCATCGTCTCCGTAATCTCCATCAGCTCCCCGATCCCGACATAACGCAGCCCCATCCTGTCGCCATCCTGCAGAATGCGCTCCAGCGCCAGCAGCATATGGGCCGGCGCCTCCTCGTCCGCTCCGAACGTCGTGCCGCAATCGTGCAGCACGAACACCTCTCCCGGGGCAAGCTGCTTCCTCATCTTCCGATACAGCGTCTCCGCTCCGGGCTTGACCTTCCAATCGCCGAACATGCCCGACCAGAGCACAATCTGATAATGGCGGAGCAAGGAGAAGTCAAACAGGTTCAGAATGCCCCACGGAGGGCGGTAATAGATCGGGCGCCGTCCCGTGATCGCGAAGATCGCGTCGCTTGTCCGCTGCACCTGCCGCTTCACCGTGCGCGGGCTCATGATCCAGTTGCTGCGATGAACGTAGTTGTGAATGCCGAGCGAATGGCCCTCGTCGTACATCCGCTTGATGATATCCGGATGCTTCTCCGCCTTGGCGCCGACAACGAAGAAGGTCGCCTTGGCGTCATGCTTCTTAAGCAGATCGAGCAACTGCGGAGTGTAGAGCGGATTCGGACCGTCGTCGAACGTAATCGCGATCTCCCGCTCGGCCCGCCCCCGGCGGAACACCCGGAAGCCGAAGACGCGGCTGATGAGTCCCGGAATGAAGTCGTAAAGCGTCACCAACGATAACAACCACCAAACAAGTCTGTCCATCTCATCTCACCGTTTCGCGTATGTGTAGAATAATGCCGCGCCCAAAATGATGTCGTGCGTGCAGTCTCTATTCTAACATACGCATTCCGGTATCGTGTACAATGGAAGATGGACTGGCTTCTATCTTACGTCAAGGGTGGTTGAATTCGGATGTTCTCCTTGTATCAGAAGTATTGGCGAACTGCGTTCGACATTGCGGTCGTCGCGTTCACCGTCTGGCTCGTCATGTTCATCTTCAGTTACCTGTACCACATCGCCACCCCCGTTTTTCTCTCGTTTGCCGTGTTTTTCTGCATTGAACCTCTCGCCAAACGCCTGCACCGGATCGGCATTCGCAAGGCGATCGCCTCCGGCATCAGCGTCCTGCTCTTCACTCTTGTCCTGCTCGGCGCGCTGGCCGGGCTCGGCTTCATCTTCTATTCCCAGATCAATCAACTGATCGACAAGCTGCCGCAGTACCAGCAGGAGATCGCTGCGCAGATCAACAACATCACGGCGGAACTGCAGAAGCATTCGGACAAGCTGCCCAGCGACATCACCGAGAAGGCCAACGAAGCGATCGACTGGATCACGAACTTCGGCACCGACCTCGCGGTGAACTTCCTTAATTGGCTTGTGTCGTTCCTCACCTCGTTCTCGTCGTTTATTGTCAACTTCGGCATCGCGATCATTCTCGCGTACTTCCTGAGCGTCGAGATCGACAGTTGGCGCAAATTCGCGAACGACCGCTTCCCGAGGACGCTGAAGACCGCCTTTGAATTTCTCCGCTTCAACGTATTCCGGGGCATCGGCGCCTACTTCTCCGCGCAGGCGAAGCTCATCTCGATTACGTTCATCGTCATCTTCATCGCGCTGCTCCTGCTGAACGTGAAGAATGCCTTCGCGATCTCGCTGCTCGCCGGCGTGTTCGACGTGCTGCCGCTGCTCGGCGTCAGCACGTTGTTTATCCCGTGGATCATCTACCTGCTGATCTTCGGCAACACGGCGCTCGCCATCTGGCTAAGCGCGCTGCTGCTCGTCGTTACGCTGACGCGGCAGTTCCTGGAACCGCGCATCACGGGCCAGACGATCGGCGTCTCGGCGTTCACGATGCTGGCGTTCATGATGGTCAGTCTGTCGTTCTTCGGAGTGATCGGCCTGATTCTCGCCCCGGTGCTGATGATTCTGCTGAAGGCGCTGTACGACCAAGGCTACCTGATGCGCTGGATTCGGCTGCCTCGCGAAGAGTTCGATATCTCCCCGCTTGAGCCCCAGCCCGCGACGGCAGGGAGCGGCGACGGCGAGAACGGCGCGCAGGGCGGGCAAGGCAATGGCCCCCGGAAGCGGTGGAGGTTCCCCGGCAGGCCGCCGCGGGACTGAATCTTGGACGGGGGACATGTGTGCGGACTGCTGACAGCGGCGCTATTCTAGCCCGCCGTCGGCAGCCCGCACGTTCGGCCGCTTGACCGCCCCGGCAGATGGCGCGAGCCGCTCTAACGGGGCTCTTCCCTCGCAAGCAGCCGATCCATGATCTCGCCGAACAACTGCGCGGCTCGGTTCCGGCTGCCGGTCGGCTGGTTCTCAATCAGCACCGCGACTGCGTAACGCGCCTCGCCCTCGGCCGGACCGTAACCGACGAACCAATGGTCGTTGCCGAGCGCGGAAGAGTCGCCGAGCTCCGCCGTGCCCGACTTGCCGGCAAGCGGCCACTTCCGGTCCCCGAGCGTATGCTCGGCCGTCCCTTCCAGGACGACGGCTCTCATCGCGTGCCGAAGAACGGCCGCCGTCTGCGGACGGATCGAACCGTAGGCGGACGGGGCCGACTGGGACGGCAGCTCCGCCAGCAGGCCGCCATCCGCGTAGCGCAGCTCGCTGACGATGCGGGGGGCGAGCACTTTGCCTTGGTGGATCAAAGTGACCGCCAGATTCGCCGCTTGCAGGGGAGTCATGCGAACATCGCGCTGGCCGATTCCCGTTCCGGTGCGCACGCCGCCGTCTTTGCCGTCCTCCACACGTTTGAACACCGTTCCGGCCTGCTCCTCCTGCAGCAAGCGCAGCGGGCCTCCGTTCAGGAACTCGTCCGCATGCCATCCCACCTGCCGGCCGATGCCGAGGCGGTCGGCGGTCTTCTGCAGCGCGCCCGGATGAAGCCTCTCCGCCAGCGCGGCGAACACGACATTGCACGACTCGGCGTACGCTTCCTCAAGCGTCAGCACGCCGTGCCCCTCCTCGCGCCAGCACTTCAGCCCATAGCGGCCATAATGGCCTTGGCAGCGGAATCGCTCCGAGAGAGTGGTGACGCCGGCCTCAAGCGCAGCCGCCAACGTCACCGTCTTGAATACCGAACCCGGAGGCACCGCGATGAGCGCGTGATTGCCCTCGTCGGTGCCCGTCTTCCCGATGCGGGTCGGGTCATAGGAAGGAAGCGAGAGCATCGCAAGCACGTCCGCGTTGCGGGCGTCGAGCACGACGACCGCCCCCTTCGCGATCCGATGCTTCGCCACCACCGACTGAACCGCCGATTGCACGGCCGAATCGATCGTTGTGCGCACATGCAGCGGGTAGTGGGGATTGTCCGGGGCCTGTAAACGTAGTCCGAGCCCTTCCAGAGGTCTTCTCGCCGCATCCGTCACCACGATTGCCTCCGTTCTCCCGACGCCGTGAATCCAGCGGTCCAGGCTCATCTCCAGCCCCGCTCCGCCGATGGAATCGGTCAAGCGCAGCTTGCGTTCGCGTACGGACTCGCCATAGAGACTTCGCAGTCTCTCCGGATTCTGCGAGACGTAGCCGATCGCGTGGAGAGCGTTGAGCGAGTCGGGAGACGGGTAGCGGTTCCGATATGGAAGCAGCGCGATGCCGGTCAGCCGCAGCTTGGCGATCTTCTGAGCCTGATCCTCCGTCAGGGCATACGCCCTTCTGCCGTCCGCCGCTCGCCACACGTCCGCTTCTCGCATCCCGTCCAGCCAGGCTCCCAATCTCATTTTGTCGATGTTCATAATGGAGGCCAACTGCGCAACGGCTGCTTCCGTCCCCCTCGGCATGCCCCCGGAAGGGAAAGCCGCCAGAGCGAGCACCGTCTCGCCGGTCAGATAGACGCCCCGGCGGTCAAGAAACTGCGCTCTTCCCGTATCGAGCTCCAGGCGATCGGACCGCTGGAGCGCGGCGCTCTGTGCCGACACCGATCCGGAGCGCTGCTCGCGGCTTGCCCTCCATCCGATCCAAGCCATTCGCAGGTCGATCGCCCCGAAGGCGATGACGAATAGAAGCAGAACGTGAACGAGTCGCGTTGCCAATCTCTTGTCCATGGAGAGAGCCCTCACTTCCGATGTCTGGTCCCTCCAAGTATTGCCAACGAATGGACGGGATAGGCAAGCTCATCGCACGATCGCACGCGCAACCTTCGAAGAAGCTTATCCCATCAATCGATCAACCCGGCGTTCACGAGGAAGCGCTCCGCCACAACTGCCGCTTCCGCTCGCGTTACGATTCGCTTGGGATCGAAGATGCCGCCGCCGGTTCCCTTCATCAGCCCCCGCTCCATCGCCACAGCGACGGCATCGCGAGCCCATCCGCTTATGCTCGATTCATCGCCAAGCTTAAGCAAGATGTCGTCAACGTCAACGGCAGCGCTTGTTCCCGGGGCGATGTAGTTCAGCGCGGATGCGAGAAGAACCGCCGCCTGCTCCCTTGTGATCCCCGCTTCCGGTTCGAAGGAGGCGTTGCCCGTCCCATGAACGAATCCCGCCATCGTTGCGGCTCCGACTTCGCCGGCGTACCAGGCATCGTCCTTCACATCGGCGAATGCAGTCGCGGCGTCGAGCTGCGGCGTCAAGCCCAGAGCGCGTGCCAGCATCGAAGCGAATTGCGCTCTCGTCAACGCCTTGTCCGCCTCGAACCTGTCGGCTGCAGTCCCGTTCAGAAGCCCCTTGGAGGCCAAGCGATCAATCGCGTTCTTCGCCCAGTGGCCATCCAGATCGGCGAAGGTTTTGCTCAAGCGCACGACCATATACAAGCTGTTGCCGTTGCGCTTAAGAGCAGCTTGCGTAAATTCGTCCCCCGCCACGAATCTCGCCGGGACGAACGAGAACGCTCCCGTGTCCGGATCGTACCGAAGCGCCGTCAGTCCGTCCGTATCGCGCACTCCTGCCAGCTTGATCGTGCGCTGTACGTAGACATTGCCGAACTCGGACAAGACAATTCTCTTGCCGCCGGCTTCTGCAGCGACCTCGAAGGCGATCGGTTCGCCGACCGGCTCCATGCCCCCCTTCTCCGCATCCTTCTTCGCCCGCTCCGCGATGGTGCCTGCCGCCATCGAGATGGAGACGCGAATCGCTACTTGTTCGACGGAGACGCCCAGTTGCTTCGCCAGAGAATCCAGGTTCAGCAGATTAACGGGAAGCAGGAAGCCGGCTCCGTCGGCCTCGATGGAGATGGCGCCGGTCGGCATCGCCAGAGCGGCCGCGCGCAGAGCCGATCCGGACAATACCGCATGAGCCTCTTCGGCTTCGCCGAGCCGGACCGGAAGCAACAGCCGGAGCACCGCGTTCGTCTGGGGCTCTCCCGCCAAGCCGATGGCGTCGATGGCCTTCTTCATCGCGAGTTCGTCCACCTTATACGCCGTTCTCTCCGCTCCGTCCGTGCCGACCTCGCGAACCGGCTCCGCTGCGATCTCCGGAACGGAAGCGGAGTTCGGGGTACTGTTGCCCGTATTCGCACCTGGATGCGAGCCGACGTCTATGTTCGTTCCCCCGTCCGCAGTCACCGTTACCTGGTCCAGAGCATAACGTCCCTCGGCCGTAACCCCGTCGTTCGCCAAGCGAATGCCGGGCTGCCCGGTCGACGGATCGAGCAACGATACTTGCAGCGTATAAGTGCCTGCATTCAATGTTGACGGGACGGACATCACCGCGTTCACCGTCGTCTTGCCCGGCAACCAATCGCGGATGTCCGTTCCTTCCTCTGTCGTCGAGTAAACGACTTGCCCTTGCGCGTCGGCGAGAGACAGCTCAAGCGGCCAATCATAGTAGAACGGCGCAACCCCCTTGTTGTTCAGAACGAACGAGACGGGGAGAGCGGTTCCGCGCTTTACGGCCGAAGGATGGGTGACCGCTTCGATAACGTACCGATACCCCATTATCTTCATCATGGCATCCAGATTAGGCTGCAAGGGAGAGTCCGTCGGCACGCTCGCCGGAGCGGAAGGCCCGAGCCAGGACGTGTGGCTGTCGCGAACTTGACGCAGCGATTCCATGATCGCGTCGTCCGTCAGCCACTTCTGCGGATTCCCTTCCGCGAACTCTCCTCCGGAGAAGGAATTCTGCCAGAAATCCGGCATCTTCGAAGCTTCCAGCTTCTCGTTCGGATTGTCGCCCGGATCGACGAACTCGCCGATTCCGCTCCAACCGTTCTTCGTCCAGCCGATCCATTCGTTCGTCGACGATTTGATGCCGAATACGTCGTTGAACAGGCCAAGCTTGTACTCGCTTGCGATCGGGAACGGCTTGCGCATGCCGATCTTCTTGTCCGGGAACGCCTCCATATACTGGCGGACGTACGAATCGGATACGCTCAGCAGCGGGAACGCTCCGGAGCCCGACGGCCACGTATGCCATTCGCCCCAATGACCGAGCGAGCCGAGTTGGACAAAGCCGATACGCGGGTCCTCGTTATAGCGGGCTGCGACCGCTTCAAGCATCCGGCCGTGCTCCGCAAGCAGCGTCGGACTGTCGTAATTAGGGCTAAACCCCGCGCCGATCTCCGTCGTATCGTACCAGGTGCCGGGTATCCCCTCTTCGCTCAGCTCGTCATAGAGCCAATCCGGGATATCCAGATGCGCCGGATCTTCCGTCGGCGTATCGAGCACGATCCGAATGTTGATCCGCTTGCCCTGCGAGCTCCAGAAGTCGAACTGGTACTTCTCCTCGATCCCTTCCCAATCGAAGACGCCGCGCTCGGGCTCCAGCTCTCGCCAAGAGATTCCCGCATAAACAAGCGAATGAGGCTGGGAATAGGCTTCGCCGGCCGGCTTGTCTTTGTCCTTCGCCCACGGCACCCATCCCATAAACGGGTTCTCCAACACATCGAACGATTCGCGAGGATAATACGTGTTCGGAGCGTCCGGAGCGGAGACCGTGCGAGCGGACGCCATCATCGGCTCGCCTCTGTTCGGCAACTGGAGAATAGAGCGGCTCTCGTAGCCGATCCGAATCTCGCCCGGCCCCGTACGGCCGATCTGATCCCAATACAGATACATCTCGGCCGTCTCCGAAGTGACGTTCGAATAGACCGAACCCGCTTCCGTCCATTCCTGCTCCGGCTCGGAATAGCGATAAAGCGTCCCGCGATCTACCTTGTAGTCCGCTCCGGCATCCTGCCAGTCCGGGCTCGCATACCCGGTTGTTCCGTCGTTATCGCTGTCGAGGTAATACACGTTGCGAAGGTCGAGATTCGTTCCCGTCACGAGCGTGTACAGCTTGCGGCTATCCTGCACGGCCTGAAGCTCCGTCAGCACCCCGGACGGCGACGCGCCAAGCTCGACCGAATTCCAATCGTCGTCCTGCCCGTCGATGACAATCGGGATGCTCCCCATGCCCAGAGTCAGCGTGGCAGGGTCCCCTGCCGCATCCGGCGCGGCCGCAATGTTCGACAGGAACCCGAGCCGAATCGACGAAGCTTCCTCCAGCCCAAGCTCCTCCAAGGGCAGCGACCATTCGATCGTCTTGTTCGCGCCGGTGCCCGCTCTGACGTAGGGGAAGGAGACGCCGAGGTCGCTCCAGGCCCAGCCTCCGTCTTCGCCGCTCCGGAATAACCCGCCGAACTGGACCAGATAATCCGAGCCGAGCGTATTCGCCCAGGCCCACGAACTGCTTCCCGTCGCAGGGTTCTTGTCCGCGTCGATCAGAACATGTTCCCATAAGCCGTCCGCGAACTCGTTCGCATCGATCTGTCCGGCGATCAGCACATTCAATCGTCCGTCTGCCGCGAACGCCTTGACCGTCGTCGTGCCATCGGTCGTCTGTGCCAAAGTGTCAATGGACGCCCAATCCGACGCATCCCCATCTACCGTGATTCGGGGAGACACCCTAACCGTCAGCGTAGCCGGGTCCGCTGTCGCCGCCGGAGCCGTCAGCGTATTGGATAAGAAGCCGATGTTGATCGACGTCGTCTCCGTAATGCCCAGGTCTTCAAGAGGAAGCGACCACTCGATCGCTTTGTGATTGCCCGTCCCGGATCGCGCGTAGGGGAACGTCGTTGAGGTGTCGTTCCATGTCCAGCCGCCGTCCGCGCCGCTCTCGTAGAGCAGGCCATATTGCACCAGGTATTCCGAGCCGAGCGTATTCGCCCAGGCCCATGAAGAGCTCCCCGTCGCCGGATTGCGGTCGACATCGATCAGCATATGCTCCCACAGGTCGGGGAATTCTCCCGAATCGATCTGCCCTTCGATGAGGACGTTTAACCGATTGCCGCTCGAGAATGCTCGGAGTGTCGTCGATCCGTCTGCCGAATGGGCAAGCTCGTTAATGGACGCCCAATCGGAGGAATCACCGTCCACCTCGATCGAGAGAGCATCGTCGACGTATGCGGCAGGCGGCGCCACGGACAGCATGAGGCCGCTGGTCTCCGGCAAGGCGTGGATGCCGTCGCGCTCGAACCCGACCTTGACGTTATGAGAGCCGACCACCTCCAGCGAAGCCAGATCGATCTCCGCTTCGAGGAACGTCTCCTCCGTCCTTACCGCGGCCGGACCGACAGATGTCCATCCGCTTTGGTCGTAGCGGAACAACTCGGCGCCGCGAAGTTCGTAATCGATCCCTGCAGAGTCGCTCCAGAGTCCGGATGCGCTTCCCGTCAACGGGTTGTTGTCGCTGTCGATGAAGAACGTTCCGCCTTCAGCAAGCCCATCTCCTCCGACGTACAGATACAGCTTGCCGTCCTGCTGAAGCGCTTTCAACTGTTGCAGCATGTTCCCGACGCCGACCGAATCGCTCTCGATCTCCTGCCATTCCCCGGGCGTGCCTCCGAACGAATCGTCTGCCGAAGGCGCGGCCTCGACAGGGCCGAATGGCGGACAAGCGATACCGAGCAGGAGCGAGCCGGCAAGCAAACAGCAGACAACCCAACGTTTTCCCCTTCTTCTGAGCATTCCTGTTCCTCCCTAAACAAATTTTGCCCAATTCGAAATAATATTTGGCGCAATTATAGACAAATTCAGTGTAGCCTTTTTCCTGATTTCTTGTCAATCATGGAATTTATTTTTGAACTTTCCAGCAGGAAAAACAAAGAAAAATCGATAAGCCTCTAAAAAACCTTGTTGTCATACACAATCTTCTCTACTATAATCACAATATGACTGCATTATTTTTCCTGAATCCCTTTTCTTTCTCCCGAATCCATCGACAAATTTGCGCCAAACAGCTTCTATCCCCATCTTTTCCCCCGATCATGCCCATAACAAAAAAACGCCCTCCCCAATCGGGAAGGAGCGTAAACAAGTTGCCAATCCATTGAATCCTCCGGTCTTCCGACAGGAAGAAGAAAAGAGAAAAGCAGCGGCGCGCCCCAGAGGGAGCTTAGCTTGGGGGACACCAATAACACCATTAACATCACCAACGGCAGCCGGAATGCCGCAGCCCGTCCGCTTAGCCTTCCGCTCGGCTCGTGCCGACGATCGCTTGAGCCGGGGCGTCCGACGACCTCCGGTAAACCATCCGGTACGGAATTGTCATGCGCACAGGCAGCGAGTAGCGGTGTTCCAAATAATCGAGAAGCAGGCGGACGGCGTAAATGCCCATCTCGATCTTGGGAACATGAATCGTCGTCAGCGGAGGCGACGTGAACTCGGAGATCTCGATATTATCGACGCCGACGATCGCAATGTCCTCCGGAATTCGGAGTCCCCGTTCCGTCGCCGCGCGCATTGCCGCAATGGCCATCATATCGCTCGCCGCGAAGATCGCAGTCGGCGCATCCCCCGGCTTCTCGAACGCTTGCTTCGTCAATTCGTAGCTGAGAGACACGTCCCACTTCACGTCGATGATCCAGTCGTCGCTCAACCCAAGCCCCGCCTCGCGCATCGCACTCTGATAGCCAAGGTATCGCTTCTCCTGCCGGAACGGATCGTTAAACTCCGGTCCCCCAATGTACGCAATTCGCTTATGCCCCTGATCGATCAGATGATTGACGGCTTCCTTGGCCGCCGCTTCCCGGTCGTAGCAGACAACGGGGATGCTCTTGTCCGAGAGGTCGACGCCGACGACTACCCTTACGTTCGATTTGATCCACTGATAGGCATCCGCATCGATGCGTTCGACAATGATCATGCCGTCGAGCCGATGCTCCTTCACAAGCACCTGAAGCTTCTGAATGTCGGACTGGTCCTCGATGCTGTAGACGAACTCGAGTCGCAGCCCGCAATCGGTCAGCCCCTTCTCAATGCCTTCGAGAATGACGGAGAAGTATGGATTGTTATATTTATTCTGAGGAATCGCAACAACGCAGCCGATGTGCGCGGCCGTCGTCGAGTCGGCTCTGCCGCCCTTATCCGCGCGGGACGGCTTGTAGCCGAGCCTCTCCGCAACTTCCCATATTCTCTTGCGGGTCTCTTCGCTCACCGAACGGGTCGAGTCGTTCTTCATGACCCTCGACACCGTCGAGATCGATACCCCGACCTGCTCTGCAATGTCCTTCAACTTGGCCATCGTACATTCCTCACTATTCCTAAATCAAGTAAAATGACATCCAGCCGACCATATCGCCATTAGGAACCGATAAAATTGCGGCAACTGACTAATGGTTGCGCCAAATTTATTGTAAGGCTCCGTTTGGCAATAGTCAACAAATCCCGTCACACCATGCCCCCTTCCTTACGCAAACAGAGAGAAAGGAAGCGCTCCCGCTTCCCTTCTCTCTGTCGAAACTCTCTTGCTTATGGCAATTTACTTATTGCAATTTAGACTCCAGATCCCGGATGGCCGCGTCCAGATCTCCATCGCCGGCAAGGGGATTCTTCAGCGATTGCTCCCCATAGGTCCACACCAGGTCGGTCTTCTTCGCCGTGAACGGAGAGATGATTCCGAACTGCTGCGCATCAAGGAAAATTTTGTTCGTGTCCCCCACTGTCGAGATATAAGCCTCCGATGCCGCCTTATTCGCCGGAATCGAATAGCCCTGCTTCGCCAGCTCCGTCTGTCCTTCCGGTCCGGCAAGCCAAGCCAGCAGCGTATAAGCCGCCGCCTCATGCTTCGTATTGCTCGCGATCGCCATGCCAGCCGGCTGAACGACCGTCTTGGCCTCCTTGAATTTGGGCAGGTAGGTTGTGCCGTAATCGACATTCGCTTCCTTGAAGTTCGTCGTGTTCCAGTTGCCGCCCGGGTTCATCGCAACCTTGCCCGTCGTAATTCCGAGGTTCACTTGACCGCCAAGGCCTTCGATCTGCGCCGGCGTCGTGTTGATCTTCTTCTTGGTGGCATCGATGAAGAAGTCGAGCACCTCGCGCGCCTCCGGCGTGTTCAGCGCAAGCGATCCGTCATCGTTCACCAGCTTCGCCCCGTTGGACCAGAGCTCCGGCTCGAGGAACCAATCCATTGTCGAGCCCGGGGAGACGGACATGCCCCACTGCACAATATTATTGCCGTCGAACCCGGCTTCGCCCGGGTTCTTGCCATTCTTGTCGAGCGTAAGCTTCGTCGCGATATCGATAATCTCATCCCAAGTCGGCTCAAGCGAAGGCACCGGCGCCCCCTTCGGGTTTTGCGCAGGGTCATTAAAGATGGCCTTGTTGTAATACCAGACGATGACGTTCGCATCGATCGGAAGGGACACTTGCTTATCTTGATATTTATGAAGTCCGAGCAAGCTCGCATCGATATTGTTCAGATCGAAGCCGTTCTCGGCGAGAAGGCCGTCCAGCTCCTTAAAGATGCCAAGCTCCGCGTATTTCTCGATGTAGGCGTAACTCGTCTTGAAGACGTCCGGAAGCGTTCCGCCGGCGGCATTCGCCGTAAGGCCGTCCCAATAGCTCCCCCAGTCCTTGCCTTCCAGCTTGACCGTAATATTCGGGTTGGCTTCCATGAATTTGTTCAGGAGCTCTTGGGTTCGCTGCAATTCCTCCGCCGTTCCCCATTGCGAATACGTAATCGTCGCCTTCTCGGCAGGCTTCTGCGATTCGGATGCAGAGTCGGCCCCGCCCGAAGGCGAGCTTGACGGCGAGCTCGAAGCCCCATTCGAATTGCCATTATTGCCGCAGCCGGAGACGACAACCCCTACCGAAATAACCAGCGCGAACAAACTCAACAACCGCTTCCCGTTTGTTTTCATACCCAGTTCCCCTTTGGATTTTTTAGCAAATCGGCAGTCATGGATCTTCTTACGCCTTGCCGTTACCCCTTCGAACCCGTGAGCACCACCCCCTCGACAATGTATCGTTGCGCGAACAGGAACAGAATTCCGATCGGCACGATGCTGATAAACGCTCCGGCGGCCAGCGCAGGGAAGTCCTGGCTCGTCTGCCCGATAAGAAGCTGGAGGCCGACGCTGAGCGTGAACATCTCGTTGTTCTTGATGTAGAGGAAGGGCCCGAGGAAGTCGAGCCAGGAATTGACGAAGGCGAAGATAACCGTCGTGACGACAATCGGCTTGGAGAGAGGGAGGATAACCCGGGCGAACACCGTCCAGCGATTGCCTCCGTCCAGGTAGGTCGCCTCGTCCAGCTCTTGCGGAATCGTAAGGAAGAATTGTCGGAAGAGGAAAATATAGTACGCACCTCCGAGCCACGCGGGAACGATAAGAGGCAGCCAGGTATCCACCCAGTGCAGCTTCGTGAACAGCACGTAGGAAGGAATCATCATGACGGAAGGAGGAATCATCATCGTCATGAGGACGATAGGGAACAGCCGATCCTTGAACTTGGTCGTGAAGCGGGAGAAGCCGTAAGCGACGACGGAGCTTGAGAGGATCACTCCGATTACGACTAGAATCGAGATGGCGAACGAGTTCTGAATCCACCTCCACATGAGAGGCTGAACGTCGAACAACCGGTTAAACGCTTCGAAATTGATGGAATCGGGCAGCAAGGACGGCGGCACTTCATACGTCTCCGCCTTGGTCTTAAGCATCGTCGACAGCATCCAGGCCAACGGCCCCGCGAAGAGAATCAAGGCCGCCGTCAGCAGTGCATACTTGCCCGTTCGGGATAGCCATGTACCGGCTGATCCATTCATGCCATAGTCCCCCTTATTTCTCCCCTTCGTAGTAGACGAAGCGGTTGGACAGCTTCATCAAGACGAAGGTCACGAGCGAGATGAGCGCGAACAGGAAGATCGATTGCGCCATAGCCATGCTGAACTGCAGATCGGTAAAGGCCGATTTGTAGATGTTGTAGACGAACGTATAAGCGGCGTAATTCGGCCCGCCCTTCGACAGCAGCAGCGCTTCCGTAAACATCTGGAAGTTGTACATCGTCTGGATGATGACAACGAACAGAATCGAAGGGCTGATCATCGGCAGCGTGATCTTGAAGAAGGCTTGCAGGCGATTGGCCCCGTCGATGCGGACTGCCTCGTACAGATGACGCGGAACGTTCTTGAGCGCAGCCAGGAAGATCAGCACCCCGCTCCCCGATATCCATACCTGCAGCAGGATGATGACCGGCTTGATCAACCCCTCGCTGCCCAACCAATCGATCTTGCCGATGCCGAACACGGACAACCCGGCATTCAGGATGCCGAATTCCGAGTTGAAGACGAGACGCCAGATGATGACAGTCGCAACGATCGGGACAAGCGTAGGCAAATAATAGAACGTTCGATACAAGGCAATGCCCTTGACGTTCAAATTAAGCAGCAGCGCCAGGATAAGCATGCCGGCCGTCACGACCGGAACCCCCACGACAACGAAATAAAGCGTATTCAGCAAACTTTTGCCGAAGATCGGATTGTCCAGCATATCCTTGAAGTTGGATAACCCGACGAAGCTGTAGTCGACGGAGCCCGGGAGCCGCGCATCGGTAAAGGCGTAGAACACGGACGTCCCGAACGGAACGAGAAAGAAAAGCGAGAACCCGATAATCCACGGGGCTATGAACAGGAAGAAGACAAACGTGTCGTATTTCCTCAATCGATTATTCATACGAGCACCACCTTCTCCCTTACTTGGCGATCTCAACAGCGGGATTTGCGGCGAATTCACGCAGATAAACGTAACGTTCTTCCAAGATTGACTTCTCTGCAGCCAGCGCGATCAGAAGCGCATCCCGCCCGACATAAGCGGAGGCGAACGGCTTCGCGCCCTCTCTCACGCCGCGGACGAATTCGATTCGCTGAGTCTGGCCGCCGGTATGGCCGCCCATGATCGAATCGGACGTGACATCGATATCCAGATGATCCCGGGTGAAGTCATTCCCTCCGACGATGTCGATCGTCTTGTCGTTCTTGGCGACCATCTGCGCCCCGTTCTGCCCGATCAAGCCGATCTCGAGGCCGTCTCCCGTCAGATTCCGCGGCTTCAGATACATGCACAGTCCCAGGTTCGCCTTGCTGCCGTTCTCGTATTCGATCGTCACCCAGGCATGATCCACAATCGAGACGTCCGAGATTGTTCTCTCCGGATAGTGGCTGTAGGAGTTCGTAATCAGATTCCGCTGCCCTTGCTTCATGACATGCTGGCCGCCGGTCGCGAACACCCTTACCGGCTTCGAACCGATCATCCAGTTGAAGATATCGAAGTGATGGCAATCCTTCTCCACCAGCGCTCCGCCCGACTTATTCTTGTCGTAGAACCATTCGGCCGGCGGGAACGGATCGCGGAACTCCTTGCACCACATCAGCTTCACTTCTCCGAGGCGCCCTCTCTCCAACTCCTCTGCCATCCGGCGATAGACGTTCGAATAGCGGTAGACGAGACCGATCTGCAACAGGCTCCCGCTCGCCTCCGCCGCTGCGATAATGGCATCGCAGTCCTCCAGCGTGTGAGCGACCGGCTTCTCCAGGAATACGTGCTTCCCTGCTTCAAGGAAGGCAACCGCCACCTCGCGATGGAGGTAGTTCGGAACGCTGACGACAACCGCATCGATATCGTCTCGCCGCACGAGCTCCTTGTAATCGGTCACGACAACCGGCTGTGCATGGCTCAGCTCCGCCAACGTGCGATCCACATTAGCTTGGTTCATGTCGCAGATGTACTTCACTTCGCAATCCGGCAGAAGATCGAATCCGATGCAATGATGCGAGCCCATATCCCCTACACCGACGAACGCCATTCTCAGTCTGTTCATGTTTGCACTCTCCACTCAAAAGTTGCGCCAACTATCCACATTCAGCCGCCAACAAACTTCATTCACACTCTGATAATAAACCAATAACCAAAAACCGTCAATATATTTGGGTAAATTTTTAATTATTTTGCGCCAACTTTATCTCGCTGAAAATAACGAAAAAATGGCCGGTTTACGGGCATAAAATTGAAATCACAGCCTTCAGGCAAATGAAAGTTAAGGGCTTACATCAGCGATATGTTGTTTATATTTGCGCCAAATTAACTCAAAAATCATTATTCTTTGGTGAAAGATTCACATCGAAGCAATTGGATTCCCGCAGGTATTCTCACAAAAAAAGGGCCGTCCTTCCGTCAACAACGACGGAGGGCGACCCTTCACTCCTGCAAGCTTCGCAGTTCTATTCGTTAAACTCGTTAACTTCGTTAAGCTACGGTGAATCGGGACAACGATTCCTTCAGCTCCTTCGACACTTGCTCCAGGCGGTTCGACAACTGGACAAGCCCTTCGCTGACGTTAAGCTGCTCGTTGCTGAGCGAAGCGACCTGCTCCGACGTCGCCGACGCCTCCTGCGCAACGGCACTTACATTCGTCATGGCGAGCGACAACGTCGACTGAGCCCCTTCGAGCTGATTGATCGATTCTGTCGTCGACTCGAGCTTCTGCACGAAGCCGCCCATCTGATTCTGCACACTTTGGAAAATCGCATTCGCATCGCGAACGGAATCGATCTGGGCTTGGAACAGCGGATACGCATCCGACAGCACGTGCACCGTCTCGTCGATCTCGCGCTGGATCGTCTGAACGACTTCGCCTACGACCCCGATCGAGTGCCGCGACTGATCCGCCAGCTTGCGAATCTCGTCGGCGACGACCATGAAGCCTTTGCCTGCCGCCCCCGCCCTCGCCGCTTCGATCGTCGCGTTCAGGGACAGAATATTTGTCTGCTTCGTCAAGTTGCCGAGCACCTCGAGAATCTTGCGGATCGACCCTGTGCTGTCCTTGAGCTTGTCGACCTTCTCGACCATCGAGCGCGTCATCTCTTCGGTCTGGCTCGTCTTGTCCATCAGGGCAGTCATATACCCGGTTCCCTTGCGGCTTGCTTCCTCGACCTCGGATGCAGAGCGGCCCATCTCGTCGTTCGCCGAGATAACCGTCTGAACCTGTTCGCCGATATGTCCCGTCATCTCGCTGCCCCGCTCGGATTCCACGGCCAGGTTCGTCGCGCCGGATGCGATCTCTTCGGTCGCAATCGCAATCTCCTTCGCGGAGCCCGCCGTCTTATGCGAGGCGTCGGACAGCGATGCCGATGTCGCCAGCACTTCGGCGGCGGAGGCGGTCGTCTGCATGACAAGTCCCGTAATCTGCTCCATCATCCGGTTGAAGCTGTCCGAGACTTGCCCGATCTCGTCCGCGCGCTTGATGCGGGAGCGAACCGTCAGATTGCCGCGCTCGCCCTCGTTCATGAGCGTACGAAGCTGGCCAAGCGGACGGCCGATCGTCCACAGAATCAGCAGACCGATCGTCGCCGCAATCAAGGCGGACACGATGCACATAACGATCGTAAGCGTGCGAATCGCTCCTGCCGCTTTGACAAGCGTACTCACCGGAATATCGCCGACAACCTTCCAAGGCGCCGTGGTCATGCCCGACATGACGGACAACGTATCCTTGCCGTTCACCTTGATCTTCGTGGAGCCGCTGTCGCCCGGAAGCTCATACTTGTACGGCTGCGCAAGCTCGTCCTCATTCGCGGAGAGCACGTTCGTGCCGTCGTCCGCGACTATGTACGTTTGGCTTCCGTCGCCGAACTTGACCGTATCCAGGACGGTGCGGAGAGTATTTAAGTTGATCTCCATCACGAGCAGGTAAGGAGTCGTACCGCTCCCGACATTCATCAGAGCCCGGCCGACCGCGATCGTCTGAACGCCAAGCTTCCCCGAGATGCCGCTTGTCATCGTCGGCACCCATACGACTCTGCCCGAAGCCTCCAGCATCTTCTGGGTGAACGAAGGCAAGCTCTCCGAGAAGTCCGGCATGCCGCCGGAAGGCGACGTTCCGATAACTTCTCCTCCCGCAACCGTCGGCAGCAAGTAGATTCCCGACAGCATGTTGTCCGACAGCATGATCGTGCTCAGCTTCGTCGCCAGCGTCCGCTGGCTGTCGAATCGCTCATAGTCGTCCGACGTCGACAGCGTCGTGCTCAGCAGAGACATGAACTCTTGGTCCGAGAGGAATTCCATCGTCTTGCGCTCGTAATTGGTGAGCAGCAGGTCGATCCGCCCAGCCGTCTGCGCAGCCGTCTCTTGGCTTGCCTCGGAGATCTTCGATTCGATGATGGACTTCGACTTATTGTACGAGAAGATGCCAAGCGATGCGACGCACAACAAGATTCCGCAGAAAATAAGAATAAACAGCTTCATGCCCACTGAGCGTATCGGGTTCGAGAATTTGGTGTCTTTAAGCTGTCCGTTAACCCGGTTTGCGAAGCCGCTTACAGCATGAGATCCTTTCTTCCAATCCACAACATTCATCCGCTCGCGCCATGTTGTTTTTTTCATCTGATGCAACCCCTCCGGCTCAATATGACGAATAGAAGCAATACACGAACAGAATTGCCCGTTGTCCCTCAATGCAAGATACAACTTCTGCCTAGTTCTGACAATGATTATTCTACATCAACTGGGAATTTCGACAAGTCCTTTTTGATATCCTGTTCGATTTGCACGGTTTTTGTTTTTTCAGATCATCCTACAATGCCATTTGGAGAAAATCACATAATGCGCTTGCGCATCAGATCCAATCGTTCAACGGGATGTTCGACGCGGAGCTTGATCGTCTGCAGAGGATGCCTCGCCGCATCAAGCTCGCCGCCGTTCTCGTCCGTGAGCGGGCCGAGCGTCATTGTGAAGCTGCGGCCGCCGGGACCGAAGAACTCGACCTCCATTCCCGGGCGAAACGGGCTTCTCTGCTGAACGATCGCCATGCCGCTCTCCTCGTCGTAATCGAGCACAACGGCGGCGAAGTCGTAGGGCGCCGGCTTCTCTTCCGCTTCGTAGATGTGCTCCTCCGCGCCCGGCGTCGAATAGAAGAAGCCGGTATTCAGCGGACGGTTCGCCGCCTTGCCGATCTCGTCCACCCAGCTCGTTTTGAGCTCATACGCATCCGGGTCGTTCATGTAGCTGTCGATCGCCTGGCGGTAGGCGTTCACAACGGAAGCGACGTAATGGATGCTCTTCATCCGCCCTTCGATCTTGAAGCTGTCCACGCCCGCCTCGATCAGGTCCGGCACATGCTTGATCATGCACAGATCCTTGCTGCCCATCGTGAAGAGGCTGTCCCCCTCCTCCATGACGGAGACGCCGTCCTCGTGCAGATCATACTTCCACCGGCACGATTGGCAGCAGCCGCCCCGGTTCGAATCCCGGTCCGTGAAGTGATTTGACAGCACGCAGCGGCCGGAGACGGACGAGCACATCGCCCCGTGGATAAACACCTCGAGCTCGATGTCGACGCGCTCCTTCATCTCGCGAATCTCTTCCATCGACGCTTCCCGGGCCAGAACGACGCGCGGCAGCCCCTCCTCCTTCCAATACCGGACGGCTTGCCAGTTCATGGTGGACTGCTGCGTGCTGAGGTGAACCTCCAGCTTCGGAGCGACCCGCATGGCAGTCTCCACGATGATCGGATCGGCCGCAATGATCGCGGAGATCCCGACCTCCTCAAGCCGGCGCAAGTACTCCTCGATTCCGCCCAGATCCTCCTGGTGCGCGTAGATATTCGTGGCGACGAACACCTTCGCTCCATACTTCTGCGCGAACTCGACACCCTCCCGCATCTCCTCGAAGCTGAAGTTATCGGCGTTCGAGCGAAGACCGTACTTCCGGCCACCAATATAGACGGCATCGGCCCCGTAGTGAACGGCGATCTTCAGCTTCTCCAGGCTGCCGGCGGGAGCAAGCAGCTCAGGCTTGTCCAGCCGGTGCCGCTTGCCCTTCCCGCCCGTCGCCTTCGCCGGCGCAATGCTACTCATGGCGTTCTCCTCCTTGTTGTCTTCCCGACAATCGAATCAATCGAATCAATACACCTGTTCCTTGTACAGGAAGCCGAAGCCGAGCTCGCGGCCCTCCGGCTGCTGCGCATGCAGGGCGTCCAGCCACTCCTCGTCGCACTCGTAGCCGTCCGGGTCCCGCTCCCACGCTTCCATCGCCTGCCGGTACAATCGAATGACCGCCTCGTTATACGCCTCCGGCTTCAGCAGCGTCTCGATATACAGGCTGTCCACCTGCGCGCGGAGCAGCTCCGGAAGCACCTCCAGCAGGGCGATATCGTCGGCGCTCATGACATGGGTACCGTTCTCGTCCTCATAGATCGGAAGCTTCTCCTCGGGCCTCTCCGCCTCGACCAGGTACCTCCCGTCGTTCGGACCTTGCTCCACGATTCGGGCTTCCTTCCCCAGATGGTCCATATAACTCTGCAGCAGATTGCGTTGCGAGAAATAAATATTGGTCATTCCGTGAGCTTGAACCTGAACCTGCATCGTCGTCTTGCTCTTCAGATCCGCAATCTCCTCTTCGTTCAGTTCCCTCGCCAGCACGGCGCGCGTCGCCCCCCTGCGGCCCCAATAGCCGGCCGTGGCGGAATTCGTCCCGGTCATCTCCGCGTTCCAGTGCAGCGGAAGGCCCGGGGCGTGCTCGCGGACGTTCAGGAGCACCGCAGGGTCGCCGAAGACGACGGCGTCCGCCTCCGCTTCCGCGAGCAGCTTCAAGTAACCCGGCAGCGCCGGAAGCTCATGGTTGCGGAACAGCTTGTTCATGGACACGTAAGCCTTCGCGCCAGCGCGGTGCGCCTTCGCAATCGCATCCGCGATCGCTTCCTGCGGGATCGCCCCCGGAAGCCTCATCGCGAAGCGCGGCTCGCCGATCAGCACGGCGGTCGCGCCCGCCTCGATATATCGCTCCATCTGACCGATCGAGCCTGCGGCCGCCAGAAGTTCCGTTCTCATTGCGTTCATCGCTCCCTCGTCAATCGTGACGACCCGGCGACCGCTTCCTCTCCTCCCGCATGAAGCGGGAGAGAAGGAAGAACGATAACCGGGCCGAATGGGCACATCTTATTTTTTCTCATTCTTCTCGCTTGTCTGGATATTCTTCTGGTGCTGCTTATAGGTCGAAGCGAATAAATGCTCGTTCGTTCCGTCCTTCTTCGTGACGTAATATAAATAATCCGTATCCGCCGGGTAGAGCACCGCTTCGATCGACTTGAGGCTCGGGCTCGCGATCGGCCCCGGCGGCAAGCCCGGATTAAGGTACGTATTGTACGGGCTGTCCACCTTCAGGTCGTCCGTGCTCAGCTTCTCCTTCTGCTTGTCGAGCAGATACTGGATCGTCGCATCGATCTGCAGCGGCATCTTCTTATCGAGGCGGTTCTTGATGACGCCCGCGACGATCGGCCGTTCTTCGTCGATCACGACTTCGCGCTCCACGAGAGAAGCCATCGTCAGCAGCTCGTGAACGGTCATTCCGCGCTCTTCGAGCACGTTCTGCCACTCCTCCGGCAGGCTGTCCAGCTTGCGGTCCAGCTCCGAAGCCATCCGATTGACGATGTCCGCGACCGTCGCTCCCTGCTTCATCTCGTACGTCTCCGGGAACAGGTATCCCTCGAGCGGATAACGAAGATTCGAATCGGCCGGAATCAGCTTCGTCCATGTCGATCCGCTCACCGCGGCCGGGTTCGCCATCGCTTCCAGGAACGCCGCCTTGTCCACGTACCCCGCGGCGGCGAGGCGATCGGCCATCTGCACGACAGTGAATCCTTCCGGAATCGTGAACTTGATCGTCGCCGCGGCGATCGTATCGCCGGCATTCAGCTTCCCGACGATCTGCTCGCGGGTCATGCCCGGCGTCATCTCGTATTCGCCCGCCTGGAACTGAGAGCCTTCGTTCTTGAATTTAAGCCAAATTCCGAAGAGGAATGAGTTCTTGATAAGGCCTTCCTCCGTCAATTCATCGGCGATCTCGTTGGCGCTCATTCCCCGCTCGATCGTCACCTTGACAGGAGTTGCGGACACGGCCGGCGTGCGCATTCCGTTCCACACATAGAACAGAACGGCGGCAACGACGGCCAGCACCAAACCAAGCGCAATGAAGAACGACCAGAACAGCGGCCTCGGCTTCCTGCGTCTCTTCTTGCCGCCGGTTCCCTTCCCCGAGCCGCCCTTCTCCGGACCCGGCTCCTTCCGTTCGGCCGAGGCGGCAGGAGACTTGCCTTGCCTGCCCTTGTTCTCTTCGGCCGCCGACGGGAATTCGCGCGGATAACCGACATCCGGACGGCCCGAATCCGCCCCCGTTCCCGCAGGGGAACCGGCGGCTTCCCGCCTCTGCGCGGAGAACGCCTCCGTCCTTCCTTGCGAGATCGCCGCCCCTCCTAGAACGTTCGCGCCATCCGATTCGATCCGAATCGGCTTCGTATCCTCATCGGATGCCGTATTCTCTTCTCTGCGATCAGAGTAGACCGATCTCCAGCCTTCCGGAGCTCCGTCGTGCTCTTTGCCCATTCCCGTCCCTCCTGCCGATTCTGTCAACCATTCTTCATGCAAAAGAGCGGTCGCCCGCTCTTCGTATGCCGACGCATCCGCCGGCGTTCCCGCTTCTTCGCGCTCGATCGCGATGGCCGCGGCCGCATTCAGCCTGCCGTCAAGGACGCTCTTCGCCCTCGAACTGGAGATCGTCGTACGCTTCGGAGACGCTCTCCCATTCCTCGTCGTCCTCCACGGATTCGAGCTGCGGAGCGTTGTCCTCGTCCAAGGCGATGCGCAGAATCTCGATATCGCCGTCCTTGCGCATCTGCTCGGACTGGATCACCGCATAGCTTCTCCCGCCCACGTCGAGCTGAGCCAGAAGCGTCCAAGCGACGGAAGCGCCGTCTTCGCCCGTCAGCTCGAGCTTGTTGCCGTACAATTCCTTAAGCGAGGGGATCTCTCCGCCCGTCTTCCCAGCTTCGTTCATTCCTTGCCCTCCAAGCCTGCGAGCCTTCGTTTGACGCTCTTATTTCTCGTCTTCGTCCGAACCGAATTCGGCCGTCAGCGTGTTGAACGTCTCTTCGACCATGTCCCATTCCGCTTCGTCTTCGATAGGGAACAGTTGGATTTCGTCGTTCTCTTCCTCATAACGGAACGCGAGCACCTCTTGCTCCTCGTCCTCGTCGTCCGCCGGAACGATCATCATATACTTGCGGCCCGTACCGTCGTCCGGCTCGAACTTCATAATCACCTCGAACGCTTCGTCGTTGCCTTCTTCGTCCGGGATATAAATAATTTCCGCTTCTTCCTCGCGGTTGTTCTCGTTTGTCATTCGTTCTTCACCTCGTCTTGAAGTCTAAATAATTTTGCAGCAGCAGCGCTGCCGCCATCTTGTCGACGACCTGCTTCCGCTTGGCGCGGCTGACGTCCGCTTCGAGCAGCGTCCGCTGGGCGGCCACCGTCGTAAGCCGTTCATCCCACATGTTCACGGCGATGTTCAGCTCTTGCTTCAGCTCTTCCGCGAATGCTTGGCAGATCTCGCCGCGCGGGCCGATGCTTCCGTTCATGTTCTTCGGCAGCCCGACGACGATCGTCTCGACTTCGTGCTCGCGAACGAGATCGCGAATCCGCGCCAAGTAATCGCCTTCCGTCTTCCTTACGATAACTTCGACGCCTTGCGCCGTCCAGCCGAACGCGTCGCTGACGGCAACCCCGATCCGCTTATCCCCGTAATCCAATCCCATGATTCTCGGCATTAGCGGTGCTGCTCCAGGTAGAACCGAACGAGTTCTTCGATCAGCTCGTCCCGCTCCTTCTTCCGAATCATACTGCGCGCGTTGTTGTGACGGGGGATGTAGGCCGGATCACCGGAGAGTAGGTAGCCTACGATCTGATTGATGGGATGGTACTCCTTCTCCACCAACGCATCGTACACAGACAGGAAGATGTCTTTGGAGGATACTTCCTCCGGGTCAGGAACGACGTCGAATTTCACCGTCTGATCCATGTAATTCTTGTCCGATGAGCTCATCTCCAGCACCTCGCTTTCTCGTTACAATCCATCATAACACATTCTCGAACGGACAGGAAATGGAAGCTCCCGGCCGAAGAGAGCGGACACAATCGCCGTCGCCGCGCATTCTGCCGCATGCCGCTCCGCTTCGCGCTGCTTCCAGTCGCTTCATGGCGGTCCATGCCGGTCCAAGCGGGAACACACATCGTCCAAACCCGCACTTTTATGCGCAAAATCACACTCTCGTCCTCCCCGACGAACAGGAAATTTGCAGCTTTAATGCGACTATTCGCATTCGATGGCCCGACGGGTCGCCAAACCCTCGAATGACTGCGAAAAACGCCCCCGCCCGCCGCACCGCCCGGAAGGCACATGCGAAAATTAGCATTCGCCGCGCCGCCCGCTTCTACTCCGCGCCACGCAAGCTGGCCATCGCTCTCCACACCGGGCGACCCGATTGCTCTCTCCTGGTTCGCTGACTTTTGCGAATTTATATGAAATTTCACATTCGTCGGCCTGGAGGGGAGGCGACCGAGCCGTTTTATGTGGTTTTTCACATTCATTGGCTTGAGCGGGAGGCAATCGCGGCGTTTTATGTGGTTTTTCGCATATATGGGGCAATTCGAGTTGGAATTTCCTCCATATATGCTATTTTTCGCATAAAATCGCCCAAAGTGCCCGTTGTCGGGCGACTCCAATGTGATTTTTCGCATAAAATTCGGCGGATCGTCGTCTTCGGCGAGGTTTGGCGGGGGTTGGCGGGGGTTGGCGGCTTTCGGCAGCTTTGCGGCGGCTTTTCGGCAGCTTTGCGGCGACTTGCCCGCAGCTTGCCGGTAGCTTACCGGCAGCTTTTCTGGCGACTTTACGCCGGCTTTGCGGCGACTTTCCGGCGGCTTATCGCTGGCCTTCACACAAAGACCCCTCCGGCGCCATCGGCGCCGAAGGAGCTAATTATCGAGCTATGCGAACCGCCGCAGCAGCGAGCCGTCTCAGCCGTTCAGTTGCTTCAGCACCAGCGCCGGAGCCGCTTCAAGCGCGTCCTTCAGCTTGGACGGGTCCTTGCCGCCCGCCTGCGCCAGCTCCGGCTTGCCGCCCCCGCCGCCGCCGCAGATGGCGGCCAGCTCCTTGATCAGCTTGCCGGCATGCAGGCCCTTCGCAAGCAGGTCCGGCGTCACGGCGACAACAAGCTGAACCTTGTCGCCGTCGACCGCGCCGAGCGCCAGCACCGCCGAGCCGAGCTTCGCCTTCAGCTCGTCGGCCACGCCGCGCAGCGCGTCCATGCCGGACGCGTTCACCTGCGCCGCCAGCAGCTTGACGCCGCCGACGTCCGTCGCGGAGCCCGCGAGGTCGGCCGCTTCGAGGCGGCTCAGCTTGCCCTGCAGCGATTCCGCGTCGCGCTGCGCCTGGCGCAGCTCCGCCTGAACCGCCTCGACGCGCTTCGGCACGTCGGCGACATTGCTCTTGAGCAGGGCGGCCGCGTTCTTCAGCAGGCCAAGCTGCTCTTCCAGGTACGCGTACGCATGGCGTCCCGTCACCGCTTCGATCCGGCGCACGCCGGAGCCGATGCCGCCTTCGCTGACGAGCTTGAACAGGCCGATCTGCGACGTGTTCGCCACGTGGCAGCCGCCGCACAGCTCAAGGCTGTAGTCGCCGACGCGCACAACGCGCACGATATCGCCGTACTTCTCGCCGAACAGCGCCATCGCGCCGAGCGCCTTCGCTTCCGCAATCGGCTTCAGGCTGATGTCCACATCCGTGCCGATCCAGATCTGCTCGTTGACGCGGCGCTCGACGTCCGCCAGCTCCTCCGGCGTAATCGCACCAAAGTGCGAGAAGTCGAAGCGCAGCCGCTCCGGCTCGACAAGCGAGCCCGCCTGGTTGACGTGCTGGCCGAGCACTTCCTTCAGCGCCTTGTGCAGAAGATGCGTCGCCGTATGGTTGCGCACGATGTCGCTGCGGTCCGCCGCGTTCACCGTCGCCGTGACGACGTCGCCGACCTTCAGCGCGCCGCTCGTCACCGTCACATGGTGAACCGGCTGGCCGAGCGGCGCCTTGCTCATGCCGCCGACGGTTGCCGTCGTGCCGTCCGCGCCGACCAGAACGCCGGTGTCGCTTACCTGGCCGCCGCTCTCGGCATAGAACGGCGTGCGGTCGAGGATAACCGCAACGGACTCGCCCGTGCCCGCCGCATCCGCGAACGACTCGCCGCTCACGATCGCCACGACCTTCGCTTCCGCAACGTGGCTGCCGTAGCCGACGAACTCGCTCTTCGCCGTCAGCTCGGACAGCGCCCCGCCCTGCACCTTCATGCTGTCCGTCTCCTGACGGGCGGCGCGGGCGCGCTCGCGCTGCTCCTCCATCGACGCGTCGAAGCCTTCGCGGTCGACCGTCATGCCCTGCTCGGCCGCATAGTCCTCCGTCAGGTCGAACGGGAAGCCGTACGTGTCGTACAGCTTGAACGCATCCGGTCCGGAGATTTGGCCGACGCCTTGCGCCCTCGCCTTGCCGACAAGGTCGGCGAGGATGGACAGGCCGTCGCTCAGCGTCTCGTGGAACCGCTCTTCCTCCGTACGAATGACCTTCTCGATGAATTCGCGCTTCTCCACGACTTCCGGATAGTGCGAGCCCATGATGGCGCCGACCGTAGGCAACAGCTCCCACAGGAACGGGCGGTCGATGCCGATCACCTTGCCGTAGCGAACCGCGCGGCGCAGCAGGCGGCGGATAATGTAGCCGCGGCCTTCGTTCGACGGCAGGACGCCGTCGCCGACGGCGAACGCGACCGTGCGGATGTGGTCGGCGATGACCTTCAGCGCCACGTCATGGTCGGCGTTGTCCTTGTAGTTGATGCCGGCGATGCGGGCCGCATGGCCGATGATCGGCTGGAACAGGTCGGTGTCGAAGTTGGAATCGACGTCCTGCACAATCGACGCGAAGCGCTCGAGGCCGGCGCCGGTATCGATGTTCTTGTTCGGCAGCGGCGTGTAGCTGCCGTCCTTGTTGTGGTTGAACTGCGAGAACACGAGGTTCCACACCTCGAGGAAGCGCTCGTTCTCGCCGCCCGGCGTGCACTCGGGATCGGACAGATCGCCGTACTTCTCGCCGCGGTCGTAGAAAATCTCGGTGCAAGGGCCGCAAGGACCTTCGCCGATATCCCAGAAGTTGTCCTCGAGCTTCACGATGCGCTCGGCCGGGATGCCGATCTTCTCGTTCCAGTAGCGGAACGCCTCCTCGTCCTCGGGGTGAATCGTCACCGACAGCTTCTCCGGGTCGAAGCCGATCCATTCCGGACCGGTCAGGAATTCCCACGCCCAGGTGATCGCTTCCTCCTTGAAGTAGTCGCCGATCGAGAAGTTGCCGAGCATCTCGAAGAACGTATGGTGGCGGCGCGTCTTGCCGACGTTCTCGATGTCGTTCGTGCGGATGCACTTCTGCGAGTTCGTGATGCGCGGATTCTCCGGCTTCACGCGTCCGTCGAAGTATGCTTTAAGCGGCGCCATGCCCGCATTGATCCAGAGCAGCGACGGGTCGTTGTGCGGCACGAGCGAGGCGCTCGGCTCGACGTGGTGGTTCTTGCTGGCGAAGAACGCCAGCCATTTCTCGCGGATCTCCGCGGCTTGCATCGGTTTCATGACGGAACAACCTCCAATTATAAGTGTACGCTCGGCACCCGGCCGCCCTTCCGCGCCCCGCAGCCAAATAAAAAACGCCCCTGCAAAATCAGGGACGAATTCATCGCGGTACCACCCTGGTTATCGCCTCGCCCGCGGGCGCGACAATCTCCTTAGAAGGGCGTTAACGGGCCCAACCGTCGAGGATTCGAGCTCCAAGACCGGCTTCCGTCGTTCTTCGCAACGAAGGCTCTCTCAGCAACGCCCCTTCCTCAAGGGATAGGAACGCCAAGCCTTCTCTCTGGCCGTGCGGGCTGCGACGTACTCTTGTCTTGTCGACGCTTTGATCAATATGCGCAATTACCCTGATTATAGACAAGCCGTTTCCCGAAAGTCAACGATTTTCCTCCATACAAGCCTTCTGTGCGCCTCAGGCGGTTTTTCTCCTTACATAATAAGCGAACAGATGCTGCACGACGACCTTCATCGCCGCGTAGAACGGCACCGCCAGCAGCAGGCCGACGATCCCCGCGAGCTCCCCTCCGACCAGCAGGACAAAGATGATCGTGAGCGGGTGAACGTGCATCGAACGGCCGACGACCTGCGGGCTGATTACGTTGCTCTCCAGGAACTGACACGCCATATTGACGATTGCGACCATCAGCGCCATTTTCCAAGAGATTGTCATCGCCATGGCCAAGGCCGGAAGCGCGCCGAAGTACGGCCCAAGGTAAGGAATGATATCGAACACCGCGACGAAAAAAGCCATCAGCAGAGGGTACGGCATGCCGATGATCAGATAGCCGGCGTAAGCCAGCGCCCCGATGCACACCGACACGAGCAACTGCCCGCGAATGTAGCTGCCGAGCGCTTCGTCGATCTCCTTCAGCAGCCTCGACATCCCCTGCCGCTTGTCCCTCGGCACATACTTGAACACGGTTCGTTCGATCACGCGCATGTCCTTCAGGATATAGAACGCGAGGAACGGCACGATCATCGCCAGGAACACGACGTTCACGACGGCTCCAATGTTGTTCATGAACGCGGCCAGACGGTCGGCAATCTGCTTCTCGACGCCCGCGATCGCCCGGTCGATTCCGGTCTGCACACTCTCCGGGAACGACTTGTTGTTGTTCAGATGATCGATCAAACTCTGCGCCTTCATCGTGAATTCCGGCATGTGCTCGCTCAGCTCCCGCACCTGTCCCGCGAACATCGGCGTCACGTTGACGGCGACCACCGCACAGCCGAACACGAAGAGCGCGTAGATGAGCAGCACGGCGGCCGTTCTCGGCACCTTGCGCTCGTGCAGCAGCCCGACGACCGGATTGAGCACGTAAGCGATGATCATGGCGATGAGGAACGGAGCGAGGACCGCCTTGAGAAAATCATACACGGAGACGAGCAGCGGACGGACGAGAATAAGCAGATAGAGAGCGAGCAGCGCCAGGATCGCGTAGACGAGCACGGCGAACAGCCGGCTGTGGGTGAACCGGTTCAACGTGTTACCCCCGAATCGTACGGCCGCCGCTGTCGGCCTTGATGCTACTCAGTATGCGTACTTGTTCGGAGTCGTAAACGTGCGCATGACAAAACAGGGGCGCCCGCCGCTTGTCCGGCCACGCCCCCGCTCTCGTTGTCTTATTCGCAGAGTAAATAAAATCACACACCGGATTAAAATCCGTAAACCAAATAAACGTTACGCTTGCAAGCCGTTCGCCTGAATGGCGGCCGGAAGCGATTCGCTGAAGAACAAGTCGTCCAGGGAGCTCAGCGTCCCGTCCTCTTCCACTTGGTAAACGGACATCTTGTCTCCGTTCACTGTCAATTCGATAAAGCAGCTCCAGCAATAGAATTGGTGGGAGCCGATCTTGCCGATATCCTTGGAGTTGCAGTTCGGGCATCTCATCATCGATTATCACCTAATCTTTCCGATTTAGGGATCCCTCTCCAGGACCCGTTCGCACGAAGCGGGAACCAGGATGGCGTCTTCGCCCAGAGTGACGCCCTCGGGCCCTTCGGGAAGCAGCAGCTTCCGCCGACCCTCGAACACATCCGCGAGAAATCCGTCCGTCAATTCGTATCCTATTATTTGTGTACCCTCGGTCTTCGGAAAATAAACATCCGATACGCGGCCGAGCTCTTGTCCATCCTCCGTAAATACGGGAAGCTCCCTCAGTTGGACAACACCGGTATGGAAGGAGCGCAACAGCTCGCGTGCCCTTATCGTCGCGATCGCTTGCCGGCTTGCAATGATGACGGCGTCGCCGCCGCACTTCATGACATCCGCCCAACGCACGATGCGAACGGCTCGCCGGAACCAAACCTGCGAGTCCAGGACGATGCAGGAGAGCTGCCAGAATTCGTCGAACCCGACGTCCCGGATGCGCCCGGCCTTCTTGCCGTTCTGCAGAAACACGGGAAGTCCGATCAATTGCTGCACGGTTCTTATGTGCGGCCACCTCGCGATTCGAGGCGCTTGTTATCTATTACGCAAACGCTTCGTAATGGTTGCAATGATTTTCGCGGTTTTTTCCGCTTCTTCTATATTATTGCCCATTCCGAAGCTGAAGCGGATCGCCGATTGGAGAAAATGAGTCTCAAGTCCCATAGCGATCAAAACGTGCGAAGGCTGCAGCGAGCCCGCCGTGCAGGCCGACCCGGCCGACGCCGCAACTCCCGACAGGTCGAGATTCATCAGCATCGTCTCGTTCGAGAGGCCGGGGAAGCTGACGTTCACGATGTGCGGCAGCCGCTTCTCCGCGTCTGTCGGACCGTTGAGCCGGTAAGCGTCCGCGCCGATTAGCGCGTCAAGCTCCGACAGCAGCTTCGCGCGGACGGCTTCCGCCTGCCCGCGGCGCCCGTCAAGCCCTGCGGCGGCCAGCTCCGCCGCCTTCGCGAAGGCGGCGATGCCGGCGACGTTCTCGGTGCCGGCGCGGCGGCTCTTCTCCTGCGAGCCGCCTCTGGCCGTGGACTCGAACGGCGTGCCCTTGCGCACGTAGAGAGCGCCGACGCCTTGCGGGCCGCCGATCTTGTGCGCGGACAGGCTGAGCAGGTCGACCGGCAGCGCGCCGAGGTCGAGCGGCTCGTAGCCGAGCGCCTGGACGGCGTCGACGTGCATCGCCGCCCCGCGTTCCTGCGCGAGCTTCCCGATCTCGCGGACCGGCTGCAGCGAGCCGACCTCGTTGTTGCCGTACATGACGCTGACGACGGCGACGTCGTCCTTGATCGCCTCTTCCGCGGCGGCAACGGGAACGATGCCCTCTCCGTCCACGGGCAGCACCGTAAGCTTGAAGCCTTCGGCCTCAAGCTTGCGGCAGGCGCCGAGCACGGCATGATGCTCGATCGCGGTCGTGACGATGCGATCCCTTCCGGTGCGGAGCCGCTGTGCGCGCGCCGCTCCGTACAAGGCGGCGTTGTCGCCCTCGGTGCCGCCTCCGGTGAAGACGAGTTCGCCCGGGTCGCAGCGCAGGATGTTCGCCAGGCAGTCCCGGGCCGCCGTGAGCATCGCCCGCGCCGCACGCCCTCCGGCGTGTTGGCTCGACGGGTTGCCCGGCCCCCTGGCCGCGGCGTCCGCATAAGCCCCGATTGCCTCCGGGCGCATCGGGGACGTCGCCGCATGATCGAAATAAATAATCGGCATAACGTTCGCTTCTCTCTTGCTTAGATGTAGAACATGTAGCTGTCCTGAGCGTCTTCTTCCTTATAATTGATCAGGTCGAAGAGCGTTGTCGAATCCATCACGTTCGCGATGCTGTCGCGAATGCGGAGCCACAGGTCGCGCTTCGCCGGATCGTCTTCCTCCGTGAAATCGACCGGGCTGATCGGCCCTTCGAGGATGCGGATAACGTCCCCTGCCGTGATGCTCTCCGGCTCCTTGGACAGGATGTAGCCGCCGTAGGCCCCGCGGATGCTCTTCACCAGGCCGGCGTTGCGCAGAGGCGCAATCAATTGCTCCAGATAGTGCTCGGAGAGCCCGTTCTTCTCCGCGATGCTCTTCAGGGAGATCGGGCCCTCGCCGAATTTGGCCGACAGCTCCATCATAATCGTCAAGCCGTAACGGCCTTTCGTCGAAATTTTCATCGAATGCACCTCGTCTCTCTCTTTAACTGCGTCAATCGTACGTACGTCAATCGTTGTCGTTCTATTTACGCGAATGCGGAATCAATAGTCGGGTGTTGCCGCGAATGGGAAAGTATCCCCATTACAGATCTATGTTATCATAACATTAAGCATTGTGGGCAAAAAAAGACAACGTATTCATGGCAATTGCATTACAAATCGCCCGCCAACCCGCGTTTGACCCGTCTTCAGATGCGAAAAAAAAGCGGGCGGATGAGAAAGAAGCGGGATTGTGCTCCAATTTGTGCTACAATGTTGGATGATCTTAAGACCGGCACTTGTCGGGTCGTTTCGCTCAAGGAGATGATTGAAATTATGGATGCCCGGGATACGCGCTTCCCCGATCCATCGCAAGTTCGCGTCGTCGTCGGCATGTCCGGCGGCGTCGATTCGTCCGTCACGGCGCTGCTGCTGAAGCGGCAGGGCTACGACGTCATCGGGGTGTTCATGAAGAATTGGGATGACACCGACGAGTTCGGCGTCTGCACCGCCGACCAGGACGCCGAGGACGTTCGCCGCGTCTGCGACCAGATCGGAATTCCTTATTATACGGTCAACTTCGAGACCGAATATTACGATAAAGTGTTCGAATACTTCCTTGAAGAGTACAGGCGCGGCCGCACCCCGAACCCGGACGTCATGTGCAACCGGGAGATCAAGTTCGGCGAGTTCCTGCAGAAGGCGCTCGACCTCGGCGCCGACGTCATCGCGACCGGCCATTACGCCCGGGTCGAGCTCGCGGGCGGCGAGTACCGGCTGCTGCGCGGCGTCGACGGCAACAAGGACCAGACGTACTTCCTGCATGCGCTGAACCAGTCCCAACTGTCGAAGGCGATGTTCCCGATCGGCCATCTGCCGAAGCCGGAAGTTCGCCGCATCGCGGAAGAGGCCGGCCTCTATACGGCGAAGAAGAAGGACAGCACCGGCATCTGCTTCATCGGCGAGCGCAACTTCAAGGAATTCCTGGGGGGCTACCTGCCGGCCAAGTCCGGCGACATGGTCGACATCCGCACCGGCGAAGCGAAGGGCCGGCACGACGGCCTCATGTATTACACGCTCGGCCAGCGCCAGGGACTCGGCATCGGCGGCTCCGGCACCGGCGAGCCTTGGTTCGTCGCGGAGAAGGACCTGGAGCGCAACGTGCTCTACGTCGTGCAGGGCGACGCTCACCCGAGCCTTTATTCGGAAGGCCTCGCGGCTTCCGAAGTCAACTGGATCGGCCTCGCCAAGCCGCAGCCCGGACAGCCGCTGCGCTGCACCGCGAAGTTCCGCTATCGCCAGCCGGACCAAGGCGTCACGCTCTGGCCGGAGGCGGACGGCCAGACGTACCGCGTCGTCTTCGACGCGCCGCAGAAGGCGATCACGCCCGGCCAGGCGGTCGTCTTCTACGACGGCGACGTCTGCCTAGGCGGCGGCACGATCGAGACGGTTCACCGCGCCGCGGCGGCCAAGGCGACCTGACCGCCACTCGACCTGATCGCCGCCGGGTCGAGTGGCCGGGCGGCCCTGCCCATCTCGCCGGCAGCTCCCCGCCCGCTCCTCTGGTCCGATGGTGATTGCGATTTTATATGATTTTTCACATTCGTCGGCTTGAATCGGGCGGCATTCGCGGCTTTTTATGTGGTTTTTAGCATATATGCGGCAACTCGCGCCGGAATTTTCTCCATGTATGCTATTTTTCACATAGAATCGCCCAACCTGCCCGTTATCGAGCGGCACGAATGTGAAATTTCACATAAATTCCTGCCGATCGGCGGCTTCGCTGCCTTTATTGGCGCGGCTCGGTCTGCGTCTCCAAGCTGCGGAGACGTGCCCGCAATGCAAGCAGCAATGCAGGCGGATATCTTACACCTGCCAAATATCAATAAAAAGACCTCCGACCCGAGTGCCGGAGGTCTTTCTTTAGCGCTCTTTCGTGATATGCGATAAGTCTTCGCGAGGCGCGAGACTTACAGTTTCACCACGTTCGATGCTTGGGCTCCGCGGTTGCCTTGCGTGATTTCGAACTCAACCGCTTGACCTTCATCCAAGGTCTTGAAGCCGTCGCCTTGGATCGCAGAGAAGTGAACGAAAATGTCGTTGCCGTCCTCTACGGAGATGAAGCCATAGCCCTTCTCTGCGTTAAACCACTTAACTGTTCCTCTCAAATGAAAAACCTCCTAAAATCTCGCCGTCAATCGGCGAATGAGATTATTATACCCGATTCGTTGTCAAGACGCAATATGTGAACGTTTTGTTCCATATTGTTTTGCCGCCTCTTCGGGAGAGCGGGAAAACGGCTCTGCGTCAGGAAAAACAGCGCTTTCGCGCATCCTCCCGCAGCCGCCCGAACGTCCCTAATTTATGTAAAATAAAGCCCTGATAATGGGAATATTCCCAAGGTATCGTGCATTTGATTTCTAGGCGCATCTCTTCTATGATAAAAGCATGCAATAATGCCCTTAGGGATACCAAGCATGTCATAATGCCCCTAGGCAGCCCACTGGAGGCCGATTCGCAATGTTCGCCAAACATGTGATCTACAAGCACGACAACTACAACATGCTCACCGTCGAGGTGCAAGGCAAGACGCTCGTCGTCCGCGAGATCTCCGATCAATGGGGAGAGGAATGCCATCGGTTCCTCAGCCGCCCGGAGCTGATGAACTGGGCCGAGAGGCGCTTCACGGCGCAGGATTTCCCCGACGGGGAAGAGCAGCTCAAGGCGACGCTTCAAGCTCTTCGCTCCATCTAATCGCCCGTAGCCCGTATTCGCAGGAGGTCGCAGCCGCTTGGAAGACAACCCGACACTCATCTTCGCGTTAGCCGCATTCGTGCTCGCAGCCGTGCTGATCTGGCAGCGGGACAACATTCCGCAGAAGCTGAAGCGGGGAATGGCGATCATCTCGCTCGTTCTCGTCGCCTTCGCTTTCTTCCTGATCGTCTACACCGTCTTCACGGCGGGTAGCTGATCGCTTGGCAGGACATACTAGAACGGCAACCGCTACCAGATTTGGGAGGTCCGTTCATGAAGCCGTATGTCCTGTCGTCCGCCGCCGTTCTGGCGGCTTTGTCTTTATGGTGCACCGCAGCGGAGCCGAGCGCGAAGGCGTTCCCGATCTCCGGACGGGAAGTCGCCGCGAAGTCCCGCGATTCCATTATTCCAAGGAGGTCATCTGATATGAATCAACTGCCCAAGCGCAGCGAGACGGACGCCGCCCATCATTGGCGCCTGGAGGACCTGTATGCCAGCCAGGCCGATTGGGACCAGGAATACGAGAAGGCCCGCAAGCAGGTCGCCGAGGTCGCAGCCTTCGAAGGCAAGCTTGCGGACGCCGCTTCGATCAACCGCTGCTTCGAGCTCGAGGACGAGGTGTCCTTGCTCGCGGAGCGACTGTACGTCTACGCGAACATGCACCATCACGAGGACATGGCCGAGGGCAAGTACCAGTCGCTCGCCGAGAAGACGAAGCGCCTCAGCGTCGAAGTGAACGAAGCACTCTCCTTCATCACTCCCGAGATTCTTGCGTTCAGCGAAGAAGATCTGAAGAAGCTCATCGCGGACCCTTCCCTGAAGCCTACATACAAGCGTACGCTCGAAGAGATGCTGCGCCAGAAGCCGCACGTCCTGTCCAAGAACGAGGAATCGCTGCTCGCGCAGGTCGGCAACGTCTCGCAAGCTCCGAGCACGATCTTCGGCATGCTCAACAACGCGGACCTGAAGTTCCCGAAGGTGAAGAACGACAAGGGCGAAGAGGTCGAGCTGACGCACGGCCGCTACATCCAATTCCTCGAGAGCCGCAATCCCGAAGTGCGGCGCGAAGCGTTCAAGGCGGTGTACGACACGTACGGCAAGCTCCGCAATACGCTCGCAGCCACTCTTAACGCCAATGTGAACAAGAATATTTTCTACGCGAATGCCCGCAGCTACCCGTCCGCTCTCGAGATGTCGCTGTTCGGCGACAACATCCCGCAGAGCGTCTACGACAACCTGATCTCCACCATCCACGAGCATCTGCCGCTCATGCACCGCTACATGGCGCTGCGCAAGAAGCTGCTGAAGCTCGACGAGCTGCACATGTACGACCTGTTCACGCCGCTCGTCGACGACTTCGACATGGACGTCACGTACGATCAGGCCAAGAAGACGGTGTACGACAGCCTCGCCCCTCTCGGCAACGACTACCGCACTGTCCTCCAAGGCGGATTCGAGGACGGCTGGATCGACGTCTACGAGAATGAAGGCAAGCGCAGCGGCGCCTACAGTTGGGGAGCGTTCGGCACCCACCCGTACGTGCTGCTCAACCACAAGGACAACCTGAACAGCATGTTCACGCTCACGCACGAGATGGGCCATGCGATGCATTCCTATTACTCGGACGGGAACAACGAATATCGCGACGCGCAGTACCCGATCTTCCTCGCCGAGGTCGCCTCGACGCTGAATGAAGCGCTCCTGATGGATTACCTGCTGAACAAGTCGACCGATCCGAAGGAGAAAATGTACCTGCTGACGTATTACGCGGATCAATTCCGGACGACGGTATTCCGTCAGACGATGTTCGCGGAGTTCGAGAAGATCGTTCACGCGCGAACCGAAGCCGGCGAGTCTCTCACCCCTGCGGACCTGTGCGAGATCTATTACGGTCTGAACACGAAGTATTACGGCGACGGCATGGTCGTCGACAAGGATATCGAGATGGAATGGGCCCGGATTCCCCACTTCTACACGAGCTTCTACGTCTACAAGTACGCGACCGGCTTCTCCGCGGCGACGAGCTTCGCCAAGCAGATTCTCGAAGAAGGGCAACCGGCGGTCGACCGCTACCTCGGCTTCCTGAAGAGCGGCGGCAGCGACTATCCGATCAACATCCTGAAGAAGGCCGGCGTCGACATGTCCACGCCGGAGCCGATCGCCCAGGCGATGAGCGTCTTCGAGGACCTGATCGAGCAGATGGAGAAGCTGACGGCAGACCGCGCATAACCTTTCGCAGCCTGCGCCCCACATTACTGGCACGCAGCCGCTTCGCTCCGCCCTCCCTGCATTCCGCAGGCGTCGGCGGAGTTTTTTCGTTTGGCGAATCGCCGAATGGGGCGCGGTATTACTAATGATACTTTTTTCCAAATAATCGTCATTGTTTGGCAGGATTCGACTTTGGGTAACGCGAATATACCTTATACACAGATAGGACAGATAGGCTATCGGAATAAGGGGGCGTTCTCGCTTGCACAGAACGGATCTGACCTCGGACCAGTTGCTTGCGATTATCTTCGACTATATGGCCAAAATCACGGGGGAAACGTCGCTTGATCGGGTGCTTGTGCTGATGGCGAACATGGGCAGGGAGATGATCGTCGCGGATCGCTGCACCGTCTGGCTGATCGACGAGATCCGGCAGGAGCTGTACACGACCGTCGCCCATGGCGTCAAGGAGATTCGCATCCCGGCCGGCAGCGGCGTCGTCGGCCATGCAATCGCGACCGGGGAGCCGGTCATCATCGAAGATGCCTATGCGGACCCGCGGCATAATGCCGACAACGACCGGAAGTCCGGCTACGTCACGAAGTCGATGATTACGATTCCGTTCCGCAACAACGACGGCAGCATTATCGGGGCTTACCAGGCGGTCAACAAGCTGACCGAATCCGAGACGTTCACGAAGCGCGATATGGAGCTTCTCTCGCTCGCCGCCTCTTACGCCGGCAAATCTCTCGAATCGGTTATGCTTCATCTGGAGATCGCCGATACGCAGCGGGAGATCATCTCGACGATGGGCGAGATCGGCGAGCTTCGCTCGAAGGAGACCGGCAACCATGTGCGCCGGGTCGCCGAGTATTCGTACGAGCTGGCGCTGACGCTCGGCCTGCCCGAACGGGAGGCGGACGTGCTCCGCACCGCCTCTCCCATGCACGATATCGGCAAGGTCGCCATCCCCGACGCCGTGCTGAACAAGCCCGGCAAGCTGACGGACGAAGAGTACGACACGATCAAGGCCCACACCAAGATCGGGCACCAACTGCTTCGCGGCTCGCGGCGCGAGCTGCTGCTCGCCGCCTCCATCGTCGCCGAGCAGCACCATGAGAAGTGGGACGGCAGCGGCTATCCGAACGGCCTTCGCGGCGAGGAGATCCACATCTACGGCCGCATCACCGCCGTCGCCGACGTGTTCGACGCGCTCAGCGCCGAGCGGGTATACAAAGCCGCCTGGCCGCTCGAGCGGATCGAGAAGCTGTTCCATGAGGAACGCGGACGGCACTTCGACCCCGAGATCGTAGACGCGTTCTTCGAATGCTTGCCGCGCCTCGTCCAAATTCGGGATCGGCTGTCGGACTGAACCGGGCTTTTTGGTTACCGATCCGGCTATGTTACAATAAATAGAGCCTGACGGCGTTCAGCGCGTTCAGGAACCTATTTATCGAAACAGTCGGAGGTTGGTACAATGAGCGTGACACAGCAACAGTTGGATCGATACGCAGACCTGATCGTTGGCATAGGGGTTAAGCTTCAGAAGGGGCAGAAGCTCGTCGTGAATGCGACGACCGAAGCGGCCGAGCTTGTACGCGCCGTTGTTCGCAAGGCGTATGAAGCGGGAGCGTTCTCGGTCAAGGTGAACTGGACCGACGACATCGTCACGCGCACGCGCTACGAGCTCGCTCCGGACGAAGCGTTCCTCGAGGAGCCGAAGTGGTATGCGGCGGAGATGGAAGAGCTGGCCGAGAACAACGTGGCCGTCGTCAGCGTCGTCTCTTCGGACCCCGACATGCTGAAGGGAATCCCGCATGAGCGCATCGTCAATAATCAGAAGACGTATGGCAAGACGCTTGCGAAGTACCGCCAGTACATGATGGCGAACAAGTTCAGTTGGTGCGTCGTCGCGGCGCCTTCGAAGGCATGGGCCGCGAAGGTGTTCCCGAACGTTCCCGAAGCGGAGCAAGTGGGCAAGCTGTGGGAAGCGATCCTCGCCACCGTTCGCGTGAATCTTGACGATCCGCTGGCCGCCTGGGAGGAACATATCCGCAAGCTGAACGAGAAGTCCGACTTCTTGAACAAGAAGCAATTCAAGAAGCTTCACTATGTCGCCCCGGGAACCGACCTGACGATTGAGCTGCCGGAAGGCCACTTATGGCTTGCCGCCGACAGCGACAACGAAGCCGGCGTGCCATTCGTCGCCAACCTGCCGACCGAAGAGGTGTTCACCGCGCCGCTCGCTTCGGGCGTGAACGGCTATGTCTCCAGCACGAAGCCGCTCAGCTACGGCGGCAACCTGATCGACGGCTTCAAGCTGACGTTCGAGAACGGACGCATCGTCGGAGTCGAAGCCGAGACCGGCGAGGAGACGCTGAAGAACCTCGTCGAGATGGACGAAGGCTCCCACTACCTCGGCGAAGTTGCGCTCGTGCCCCACTTCTCTCCGATCTCCCAGTCGGGCATCCTGTACTACAACACGCTGTTCGACGAGAACGCCTCGAACCATCTGGCGATCGGCAGCGCCTACGCCTTCAACCTGCAGGGCGGAACGAAGATGACGCAGGAGGAGCTCAAGGAACGCGGCCTCAACACAAGCATGACGCACGTCGACTTCATGATCGGTTCCGACAAGATGGACATCTTCGGCGTCACGTCTGACGGCGAAGAAATCCAGATTTTCCGCCATGGAGATTGGGCGATCTAAGCCTGCGTTGGGGCCGAACTCTGCAGGCTGCAGTCTAGTCGCGGCTGCCGCTGCGATTCGGCAGATGCGGGGCCAGAAGCTCTCTCCAGACGACCAGCCGGTCGTCCAGACCGCGGAATTGCGGAGTCGGCACCGGACTCGAAGAGGGCAACCGAAGCACCGTCCGGCTCCGAAGCTCCGGCGTATCCCCGTACTGCTTGAGCAGCTCCGAATGAGACTTGGTGCCGTTGCACGCAATGACCCGAATAGCTGGGCAGTGCCGCAGCAAGTCCGGTATCTCGTTCGGCACCGCGTTGCGGATGGCGCTGTCGAGGCTCCCCGGTCTCTCGCACGCTTCGATGACGTCCCATAATGCAATTCCGTTGCGCCTGGCGATAGCCAGGCGTTCTTCGTACTCGGCACTTGCCGCGCGTTCCGCTCCCTCCCCCAGAAGCTCGTATAGAATTCGCCAGAAGAAGTTGCGCGGATTGCCGTAGTATTGATTCATCTCCAATGAGCGCGTTCCGGGCATGCTGCCGAGAATAAGCAAGCGGGAGCTCTCGTCCGCTATCGGCGGAAACGAATGAACGAGAGGCGCTTCTCGTCCGTTATCGCGACTATCGCCTTCGGCTCCGGACAGCATGTCAGGCGGACAAACAGACGGGTTATCGATCGGGATATGTTTCATGGCTCAGCCCCTCCTCCATCCTCCCAAGGAATCGTTTTATTATTCTACACTATTTTTCCACGCCGAATGGTTTTACTCTCTCATCTTGCTTATATAGCATCTCATCCCGCTTAAAAATTATTTCACTCGACGTGTACATTATCTCACTTCCTCTTCGTTTGCATATTGTTTTATTCCACTTATATATTTTGCCAATTAATGGATAACCCTGAGCGAGCATCCCCTTTCTTCCAAAACAGTGCCTTATCCCATCTGCTCAGTGAGCATGTGCCATCCGGCCCAACGGTGCCTTATCCCCTTTGTTCAGGGAGGGGGCTGGGAGGCAAAACTGAACGGCGGGGATAAGGCCCCCTTTTCTGCGAACCCCTAGAGCACCCAGCAGCACCGAGCGCGCGCAATATTCCATTTTATACCATAAAATGCAAATAGAACAAAGCGAGTCCGCAGACCCGCGTTGTCCTTCGCCATTCGCTATTACCTTCACTATTTACCTTCATTATTTACCTTCGCCATCCACCTTCGCCATCCACCATGGCCATTACCGTTATCCGCGTGCCCCCTATCCTTTAACGCTGCCGGCCGTCAGCCCTTCGATGATCTTGCGCTGAAGGAACGCGTACATGACGAGAACCGGCACGACACTGAACACGATGCCCGTGCATACGAGCGCATAGTTCGTCTGGAACGCGTCGCGGAATTGGACCATTCCCGAAGGAAGCGTGCGGAGAGCGTCCTTGCTGATGAAGAAGAACGACAGCAGGTACTCGTTCCAGTTGCCCAGGAAGTTGACGATGAACACGGTGACGAGCGCCGGCACGGTGAGCGGCAGGATGATCTGGAAGAACATTCGGAACACGTTCATCCCGTCGACGACCGCCGCTTCCTCAAGCTCGTGCGGGATGGACTTCATGAAGGCCGAGACGAGCAGCACGCTGAACGGCAGAGCACCGGCGGTGTATGGCAGGAACAGCGACCAGTGCGTGTCGAGAATGCCGAGCTTCTGCACGAGCAGATACTGGGCGATAAACAGGACGTTGCCGGGAATGAGCATCCCGATGAGCACGAACTGGTAGATCCAGCCGCTCGTCCGCTTGAACTTCATCCGCGTGATCGCGAACGCGGTCGCGGCGGAGAACAGGACGCCGGTGGCGGCAGCCGTAAAGGCGAGGTAGAAGCTGTTGAAGAAGTAGACGTTGATCTTCGCCTTCACCCAGGCTTCCTTGTAGTTGCCGAACTCCCACGACTTCGGAAGGCCGAACGGATGCGTCGCAATCTCCGTGTTGTTCGCCTTGAACGACGAGAACAGGATGAAGATAAACGGCACGAGTATTATGATGACATAGGCAATCATGAATAGATGCGGGATTGTTCTGCGCAGTGGGATTGCCATCAGTATTCCACCTTCTCTTGTCTTCTGACGACCAAGGTCTGGTACAGTGCCGTCAGAACGAGTGCAAATATGAAAATAATGATGGAGAGCGCGGTGCCGTAGCCGTAATCTCCGTACTTGATCGCTTTGTTCACCATGTAGGAGGCCATGACGTCGGTCGCTCCGGCCGGCCCGCCTTCTGTCATGACGAGCACGATGTCGACAACGCGCAGAGCGCCGGCGATCGAGAGCATGATGACGACGTTGATGATCGGTTTGATCAGCGGAACGGTCAAGTACCAGGCCCGCTGAACGCCCGTCGCCCCATCGATCATCGCCGCTTCGTCGATATCCTTCGGGATGCCCAGAATGGCTGCCAGGATAAGAACGATATAGAAGCCCATCCACTGCCAAGCGTTCGTGATCAGAATGGACAAGAGCGCCCACTTCGTATCGGCGAGGAAATAAATCGGGTCCAGCCCGAATGTTTTCAAGATGTTGTTAATGAGACCGACGTCGGGATCGTAGATGTACCCCCACAGAATCCCGATGACCGAAGTCGACAGGATGGACGGCATGAAGACGGTTGTCTTGTAGAACCCCTGGAATCTCTTTACGCTGCTGATCAGCAGGGAGAAAACAATAATCAGAGGCACTTGCACACAGCAAGAGAACAGAAGGATGTACAGGTTGTTCCAGATGGAGTTGCGGAAGTCCTCGTCCTTGAACGCGTTCACGAAGTTATCGAAGCCGATGAAGTCCTTCGTGTCGAGCCCGTTCCAATTCGTGAATCCATAGAAGACGGAAGTCAGCATGGGGTAAATAAAGAAGAGGAAGTATAACGCGATTGTCGGGACGACGAATAGCAAGTAGACATAGGGATTTCTCAGTGTTGTTCTCATGGTTTCTCCCCCGCCGGCATCGGTAATGGGCGTATCCCTTCCTTATGCGGAAGGAAGCTTGGATGGAGGGAAGGGGCGCCGCCGCGCTCGAGCGGACGCCCCCTCTCATCCGGCAATCGAATTTTTTACTTCGCTGCGGCTGCGTTCTCCGCGTCTTGAACCTTCTGGATCGCGGTGCCGACTTCCTGCGCGGTCGCCTTGCCGGCGATCAGCTTCTGCAGTTGCGTCTCGGTCTCGGTGTACACCTTGGATTGAACGACCGAGTCGAAGTGCGGGAAGCTTGCCGTTGCGCCGTTCAGAACGTCAAGCACTTGCTTCACGATCGGGTCCGTCACTTGGGAGACGTCGGTCAGCTTCATCGAAGGAAGCACGCCGTCTTCAAGCAAGCCGCGAAGCTGCATCTCTTCGCTGTACATGTTCTTGATGAATGCCTTGACCGCCTTCAGCTCGTTGTCGTTCAGATCGGAGGAGAAGCCGTAGCCTTCGCCGTAGTTCGCGTTGACGGACGACTGATCGCCCTTGCCGTTCGGGACGGCCGGCAGGTTCACGAACGCCACCTTGCCGGCGATCTCGGCCCCTACGGCATCGTTCTTGAAGGCGGAAGAGCGCCACGAGCCGTCGAACATCATGCCCGCCTTGCCGGCGACGAAGTCGTTAAGCATGTCGCCGTACTCCTTGCCGAGCTCGCCCTTCGTGAAGTAGCCGGCCTTCTCCCAATCCGCGAACAGTTGGTACGCGGCGACGACGTCCGGGGAATTCCACTGCGATGCGCCGGTAATGAAGCCGGCGTTCGTGCCTTCGCCCGCGATGCGGCCGATGAACGTATTGACCAGCATGTTCGGCACCCATGCTCCCTTGGAGCCGACGGCGAACGGGGTGATGCCGTTCTGCTTCAGGGTGTCGGCGGCCTTGATCAAGTCGTCCCAAGTGGTCGGAGGATTCAGGTTATACTTCGCGAACAGCTCGGTGTTGTAGAAAATGCCTTCGGTGTTGCCGCCGATCGGCAGGCCGTATACCTTGCCGTCCACGGAGAACGGTTCGAGAACGCCGCTCAGGAATTTGTCCTTGAGGCCCAGTTCGTCGAGGATCGGCGTCAGGTCGAGCATGCGTCCGGCTCCGGCATACTTCTGCGTATCGCCCGACCCGCCGAACACGTCGAAGATCTTGGGAGGGTTGCCGGCCGCCATCTCGGCGGGAAGCTTCGTGAAGCGGTTGACGCTGTCTTCGACGCCGTCGAGCTCGATCTTCAGTCCCGGAACGTCGGCTTCGGTCTTCGTGACGACATCGTCGAGAATCGCCTTGCGGAACTTCTGGGCGTCGCCGATCTGGATATGGCGCAGTGACACGGTGAAGTTCTCTACCTTCTCCGGAGCGGTCGATTCCGAAGCCGGAGCGGATTCGGAAGGCGATGGGCTCGGGCTCGCGCTTTCGCTTGGGGACGGCGATGCCGTATTGTTGTTCTCATTGCTGCCGCAAGCGGCGAGGAACGCGGACATAGCGACCGATAAAGCCAGGACGGAAACCAGTTTCTTTTGCACTCGTAGGACCCTCCCATAGGTTCGTTGTTCGTTGCTTACACCCTTATTGTAAGGGGTAATCTCCTTCCCGTAAGGGCCTCATTCCCCTAATCCAGGGATACAATTGTCTTGATCTTCCACTACCTTGTAAAAAAAGGATGCCCCATTCCCGCGTGCGTGAAATGGAGCATCCTTTATGAGCATGAGCAACCTGCATAGGCTCATACGTATGCATATTCGTCCGTATGTACGGCGATCAATCGCCGCTGAGCACGACCTTCGCGCTTCCCACGTTCTCCTCGTTCCATGTCAGCGTCAGCACGTCCCCGTCATTCAGCGCTCCGACGCCGGCCGGAGTGCCCGTGAACAGCAGATCTCCGGCGCCGATGCCGTAATGGGTCGCGACGAAGTCCGCCAGCTTCTCAAGACCGTGCACCATATCGCGTACGTCGCCTCGCTGGACTTCCTTGCCGCCGATCGCCAGCGCGAACGGCTTCTCCTCGATCGTCCGGGTTCCCGGATACGCCCGCCACTCGCCAAGACCTGCGGAATTCCGGAAGCCCTTGGCCGGCAGCCACGGGTAGCCCTTCGCCTTGATGCCTTCCTGCACATCGCGCAGCGTGAAGTCCAGCCCTACCGTGAAGTGGGATACCGCATCATCCAGAGAGTCCCCCGGCTTGTACGGCTTGGAGAACAGAAGCACAAGCTCCGCTTCGTAATGCACGGCTCCCCGGTCAGCGGGGAGCCGGACTTCCTGCTCCCAAGCGACGGCCGCATGGGTCGGCTTGGTGAAGATCATCGGCTGCTCGGGCACGGCATTGCCGAGCTCGGCGGCATGCAAGCGATAGTTGCGGCCAACGCAATAAATATTGCGAATATCAAACGTCGTCATAGGGATTCTCTTCCTCTCCATTCTCTTCCGTTCCATCTTGCACGGCCATCAGCCAGCGATCAGGGTAGTTGGTGCATAGCAGAAGCGGCTGCCGGATCGCGGCGAGGCGCGCGAAGTCCCTCGGCTCGTTGACGGTCCACGCCATGACCTCGATTCCCGCCTCGACCGCTTCGCGAACTCCGGCTTCACTCAGCGAAGAATGCTCGACCGAGAGGAACGAGGCGCCGATCTCCCGCAGCCGCATGATCAGCTTCCGGTTCAATCGCTTCTTCGTAATCCAACCGATTCTAAGCTCCGGAGCCACTCGCTTCGACGTCTCCAGAATCGAGCGTTCGAAGGAAGTAATCGTCGTGTCCGCCTCCAGCCCGAGCCGGCGGACAAGCTCCGCCACCTTGAACGCCAGCAGCTCCACCCGCCGGGTCCCTTCTTTTAATTCGACGTTCAGCTTAAGCTTCCCGCCAAGCAGCCTCAGCACCTCTTCGAGAGTCGGCACGGACTCCCCGGCGAACGAAGGATGGAACCAACTGCCCGCATCCAGCCTGCCGAGCTCGTCCGCCGTATAATCCTGAACGCGCCCCCTTCCGTTCGTCGTGCGCTTCAGCTTCTCGTCGTGAATGACGACGGGAATCCCGTCCTTGCTCAGATGGACGTCCATCTCCACGCCGCGAACGGCGGGTTCGGCGAGCGCAAGGCGGAACGCCGCCAGCGTATTCTCCGGGGCGCCTCCGGACCATCCGCGATGGGCTACGCACGGATGAAGGCGCGCAAGTTCGCTCCTAGGCATAGTGCCCCTCTCTCTCTTGCTAATTATGGGGAGAGCGCTCCGGAAGACGGAACGATCTCTCCGTTCGAATGAACCGACACTCCGTACGGACTTGACAGCTCCGACAGCTTGGCGAGGAGAGTCGATCCCTCCTCTTCGCTCATCGGGCTCGGCTGCGCATAGGTCGACAGCATCGGCACGAACGTCAATCCGCACTCGCCCTGCTTGGTGCAAGCCGCCTGGAGCACTCCCGTCTCCTGCGTCAAGCGATCGCCCGCCGACGTAAAGACGAAGTTGCCGAGGCTGTAGGCGATCCACTTGCCCTTGTACGTCTCGAAGCCTTGCAGCACATGCGGGTGGCTTCCGATAACCAGATCCGCGCCCGCATCGATGAAGACATGCCCGACGCTCGTCTGCTTGTCGATCGGCTCCTGAACTTTCTCCTTGCCCCAGTGCACCATCACTACAACGATATCCGCCAGTTCCTTGGCGTTCTTGATCGCCTGAACGGCGCGGGTCGTGTCGTACGTCTCCGCAACTCCCGGGTGGTTCTTGTCCGCCTTCCACTCCGTTACCGGAACGACGTTCGTCACGCTGAGATAAGCGACGCGAATGCCGTTCACCTCATAATAGGCGGCGGTATAGGCTTCCGTATCGTCGCTGCCCGAGCCGACATGGTCGATGCCGATGTCGTCCAGATAATCCATCGTATCGCTTAGCCCTTCCCAACCTTGGTCCAAAGTATGATTGTTCGCCAGCGACACAATGTCGAAGCCGGCGTTCTTCAGCCCTTGCAGCGATTCCGGGCTGCCCTTGAACACATACGTCTTATCCTCGGCGGGAGTTCCTCGTTCCGTGATCGGATTCTCCAGATTGGCGGCGGCGATATCTGCGGCCTGCAGCAGATCGGAGGCGTTCCGGAACGGATAGTCGACGCCGTTCTTCGTTATGTATTCTTCCACTCGAGCGGCCAGAAGAATGTCTCCGACGAACGCAAGGTTCACCGTCGCTCCATCCTTATCCGCGGAAGGCTCGGCCGTCATTCCCTCGTCGTCGGAGACGTCGTTGTCCGGGCTCTGGACGGCGGTCGGAGACGGTTCCGAGGACGGCTCGGCGGGCGGCGGCGACTCGGCGGGCGACTCCGATACCGGATCGCTCTCTTGTCCGTACATCCAGTGGTAGGCGAGGACGGCCCCGGTTCCAAGCACGACAACAAGGAACAAGACATTCACGTAGAAAAGAATGCGGGCGCGTCTGCGGTGTTTGCGGCGGCTATGAGTACGGGAATAAGTCATGAAGCGCGATCCCTCCCTATCCAGTTCCTGCCCGTAAATTATAGCATATACAAGTCTCGGGCACATGCCGGAAATGTCGAAAGGCCGCCTCGCCGGATGCCAGCATCCGAGTCGAAACGGCCCATCTAACCTTTTTATTGTCTTTTATTATCTTTTTCTCTTGAAGGTAACCACGAATATGCACGCCGCGATCAGCACGCCGATCATAATAAGCGTCTCCGTCAGAGCCTTCTCGCTGCCCTGCGGAGTCGAACCGGCAGCGTTCTCTCCGGGGAATCCGCCGAAGCCTCCCATGCCTCCGGGTCCGCCTTGGCCGCCTCCGAAGCCACCGCCTCCGAAGCCTCCTCCGCCCTGACCGCCGCCGAAGTCCATGCCGCCGCCCTGGCCGCGTCCGCCCTGGCCGCCATTCTGACCGCCTTGACCATTCTGACCGTTCTGCGCGTTGCCGCCGTTCTGGCCGTTAGCATCGGCTCCGTTCTGGGCGCCGTCTCCGTTGGGAGTCGTCTGATCGGCCTGACCTCCCGCGTCCGGCTCTCCTCCCGCGTTCGCATCTCCTGCGGCCGCTTCAGCCGCCGCCTCGGCAAGCACGATTCCGGCATTCGCGGAAGTACGCTCCTTGCTTAAGGACGCCGACTGAGCCTGCGTGTCGGATGCAGCGGCTCCTTGGCCTCCTCCATTCATGCCGCCCATATCGGGCATATTCCCCATCTCAGGCATGTTGCCCATGCCGCCCATGTCGCCCATATTGCCGAAGTCGAAGTCCATACCGCCCCCCATGCCACCGCCGCTTCCGCTGCCGTCGCCGGAGGACGCGATCGTTCCGTCGAGCTGACCTTGAATATTTTCCACGCTGCTCGTATTGGTCGAGATCAGGCTCGTCACGCCGCTCTCGGATTCCGCGAACGTGTAGAACGGACGAGGGTCCTGCTCAACGTATGGCGCGATCATCTCCCACACTTCCTGCACCCGCTCGGAGAACGTATCCGCCGCCAGGTAGGTCGTAATCGCATCGCTGATAATCTGGTGGTAGAGCTCCTTGTACTCGTCCACGGCGAGCAGCTTTGAGATGAGCGGCCGCTCCGACACCGAGCCTTGGGTCGGCTCGTCGATCATCAGGGTCGAGGAGCTTCCGCCGCCATTGCCGCCTCCTCTGCCGCCGCCCATGCCGCCTAATCCTCCGAACGCCATGTTGTAGTCCCACGGGAGCACGGAGAATACTCCATCTTTCTCGTACAAATAATAATTTTGTTTGTTCTGCCCGATGTAGCTGTCCGAATTGTTCGTGATCACGTTGAGCGCGACATAGCCAAGAGCTTCCTCAACATCGAGCACACTCTCATAATCGTCTCCGTTATTCAGCTCGTCCAGCATGGCGATCAGCGCATCATCCGAAGCGTCCGACTTCTTCGTCAGCGCCGGATAGGAAGAGATATCATCCCCATACCACGCCAAGTCGCCGCCGTTGCCGTTCATCTCGGCTTTGTACAGCGCGCCGGTCGTATCATCGAAGTTGCGTTCCAGATACTCGTCCCCGATCTGCTCGATCGCGAGATAGAAGCCCCACAGCTCGCCGTTGACATATACATTCACGAACGAATACTTCGGCGTCGGCAGTCCCATCGTCTCCGCCAGCTCGTACGTCAGGAACTCCCTCATGTACGTGGCGTCGCTGTAGTTATTATTCAGGTTGATCTTGCTGATGCCGTACAGCGTCTGGCTCGACAGATACTCGTCGAAACTCAGCTTGAAGCTGTAGCGATCCGAATCCGAGTTGACGACACTTCGAAGGCTCAGGTTGCCTTTGGCCCGAATGCCGATATTGTCGAAGTGAATGCCGTTGTAATCGACCGAAGCCGTATGCATCTCCTCCGCCGACGCATTATCGATAATATCCTGGAACTCGTCCGGATCTATCGTTATTTTCACATCGACAACCTTATCCTTGGGAAAAACATACTCGTCGATCTTATCCGTGTTCTCATCCGTGTCGGAGCTGACCTTCGTGGCGGTACCGCTCGTCGGCGACTGTTCGGTATACCCGGACAAGCCGAACGTCAGCATCCCCGCGAAGACGCAGATGAGCAGGATAATCGCGGTTCTTACCTTCATTATCGCTCACCGCCCATTAGGAGACGTAGTCGCCGCTGTAGCTGATCAGGACGGCGTTCTTGACCCCGGAGATTTGCGTGATCTGGTTAACGAATGCCGGCTCGTTCTCGCCGAGGCGCACTTCGATCGTCATCTCGACGTTATTGCTCGTAACGGTCTTCTGCTTCACATTAAACCGCTTCACGAGCGTGTTCAGCCTGGCCATGATCGCCTTCTCGCTCTCGTCTCCTTCGCAGTTGACGACCATCAGGTAAGGCGTCTCGAACGAGGCCTTCTTGATAAAGATAAACAGGACGAGGCCGACGATGACCGAGCCGAAGATCGCGAGCGTGTAGAAGCCTGCGCCGGTCACGATGCCCGCGACGGCGGCCCAGAACAGGAAGATCAGGTCGGTCGGGTCCTTGATCGGCGTCCGGAACCGAACGATCGACAGCGCGCCGACCATCCCGAGCGACAGGACGAGATTCGAGTTGATCGCGATGATGACCATCGCCGTAATAAGCGTCATTCCGACGAGAGACACGTTGAAGCTCTTGGAGTAGAGCACCCCGCTGAAAACCCTTTTATACAAGAAATAAATGAACAATCCGAGCAGAAAAGCAATGCCGAGCGTAATCGCCATCTTGGTGATGCTGATGTCCGAGGAGAAATTCTCCAGAACGGAATCCTTGATCACATCTGTGAAGTTTGTTGTGTCTCCCGTGTTGGTCGTGGTTGCTGCTGCCATATTATTGGTCCTCCCAAGTGTTGAATTTAAGCAGTTTCCTGCAGATCACATACTTTGAATTCGATTGTCGGATCAGCCCTTCCATCTGAATCGCCTGCCGGATATATTCCGGGAAGTACTCGTCGTATTTAACCTCAAGCAGGAAGTATTCGTCGTCATAGGCCCGCACCGTCGGCAACTCCTCGCTGAACAGGTCCACGGAGTTCAGACCGGTTCTCAGGTTCTTGTCGAACGTAATTCGGACGTTCCCTTGCTGGCACACATAAGCCTCGCGGACGTAGTCGACGATGACCACGGGCTTCAGGAGATGATACTTCATCTCGTCGCGGACTTCCTTCTTCAGCGGATGCGTCGATCCCTCCAGCACCGAGTAGTCGCCGGCTATCAGCCGATCGCACTCCTCTCGGGTCAGGGACGCTTTTACTTTGCTGATGTAATCGTTGAACTTGATTTTTTTCTCGAGGTGGATCGTCTTGTCCGACTTGTTGTAGATTCGAATCCGGTATTTCTCCCGATCGCGGACACCTCCAAGCTTCTCGTGCAGTGCCTTGTTGTCGATGTCGTCGAAGTACAGGCTGCGAATGTGATATTCTCCCTGCTCGCTCGCGTTGGCATCTTGGCTGATCAGATTCCTGAGCCTCTGGCGGATCGTCAAGTATTGAGCGTAGTTCACATAATATTTCAACTCATGGCGGAACTTAAGATTGTACGGCGAATTCAGCATCTCGTCTTGTCGCACCTCGCTTTCCTATAACCTGTTTACATAAGCCATCTTATCCAGTTGGCATAAGGCGAACCTTAACCGAAGCTGAAAACAAGCTGAAATTGTTCAGTAAATTTTACACAGCGATAACAATTCTGTGATTTGTCGATTTTTTAATCGTTATAGGCGGTTTATATAATGGAATATAATAGGAGAGTTTGGAGGGTAGGGATCACTTTTTCGAAAAATAGTGTCTTATCCCTTCTGCTCAGTCCCCCCCTTCTCCACAGACAGTGTCTTATCCCCTCCGTTCAGGGGCCGATCACCCTCTTGCCATCTGTTCGGTCTCCAACCGGAAGGTGGATGTATTTCCCCAGAAAATGATTGATATACGAACGTTTGTTTGGTATGATGGAAGCACAATCCCTCTCCTGGCGGTGATCCTCTCATGATCGACGATCCGATCGCTTTCGAACAGTTCAAGGAACGCTTCGCCTCCAATCAAGCCTGCATCTCGGCTTTGTTCGATGCGCGCTGGCCCGATGGCTTCCGTTGCCCTTGCTGCGGCCAAACCCGTTACTTCCTTATTCGGAGCCGCAGGCTTCCCCTGTTCGAATGCGCCTCATGCCGCCGCCAGACGTCCCTGATCTCAGGGACCGTCATGGAAGGAAGCTCCACTTCGCTCCCCCGCTGGTTCCAAGCGATCTATCTGCTCTCGCAGCCTTCCGGCATTGCGGCGACGGAGCTGCGCGACATCCTCGGGGTTACCTATAAAACAGCCTGGCTCATCGCCCACAAAATCAGGCACGCCTTGTCCTTGGAGGTGGAGAGCCGCATTCTGAGCGGCAACGTCCATATCGAGCACGCCGATTATGGCCCCGCCCTCTATCTCGATGCGCGTCAGCCTTTGCTTCTTGCGGCCTCGTTGGACGAGCAGCAGCAGCCCGAGTTCTTTCGCTTCTGGCAGCCGTCGCCGGACCATGTTGAGGAGGGGTTCTTCAGGCGGATCGCCCGAGCCGGCATCGAGGCGTTCCGGACGACTTGCACGGACGGGAGTCCCGCGACGATTATTCCGCCTGCCGCCAACCGGAGGCATCCCGCTCTTCGGGACCATCGGCGCCATGTCGAGCGTTGGCTGAACGATACGTTCTGCGGCATTCGCCCCAAGCATCTTCAGGCTTACTTGAATGAATATGGCTATCGCGCCAACCATGCGGCGGACTTTCTTGGCTCCGACCTGTTGCTTGGCTCCGTTCTTCGTCTGAGCGCCATCACTCCCGCCATCACTTATCCCGAGCTCACGAAGGACCGGCCGGTCCTCCTGCCGCCTTGGCACAAGTTCGAGAGCAAGAAGAAGTGGCGGGGCAAGTGGCTTCGGTTGTATACCGCCGTTTAGCAGAAGGACTGTTTGAGCGAGAGCGCACAACGCCACTTTGAACTTGAACCGGCATCCCAACCCTAGTCCCCTTCATTCAGACGCACACACCCCGCAACCGATGGGAGCACTCCATAACCATAGTTTTCATGTCCACGACCTTAGTGCACAGCCTGCAATTGCTATCTGCCAAACATGTGACTGGCAACCTCCACCCACCATCCGCAAGCTGAATAGGCCGCAACCTGAACGGAGGGGATAAGACACCCTTTTTGGAAAAAGGGATGGGCGATTTGGAGATGCAATGGCAGACATACGGTAGGGGGTATGACAAAAACCGAACGCCGGAGCCGGACAAGCGTTACCGCGAGGAGGGATGACGGGCATGGGGGCCGATTGTGATCGGCTGACGGCCGAGAGCCGGAAGGCGGCCCGACAGGACGCCCGCGACCGCGTTCATCATGGTCGGCTTGTTCTCGTACGAACAAATATAAAGCGGAACATCGGGGGCCGACAGCAGGTCGTACGGGGTGCGAGTCGCGACGAGGCCGAACAGGCGATCGCGATCCGTCAGCCCGGACAGGCGGCGAATCAATTCGGACTGCGACGGGGAGAAGCCGGCGTCGTAGGAGGCGAACAGAATGACGTCCGCTTCCCGAGCGGCTGCGAGGGCGGATTCAGCCTCGGGGGCTTCCGGCTCCAGGCCGATGCGGAGTTCGGCGACGCGGTAGCCTTCGGAGCGGAGAGCCTCGCCGAGCGTGCGTTGCTGCTCGATGACTTCGACGACCTCGGTCCCGACTCTGGCTTCTGTCCAGACAGAGAGAATGCCCGCCGACTTCGGCAGCGGCAGAAGCTCGCCGCCTCTTACGACGGTTGCCGCGGATTCGCTGATACGAACGGCGACCTCCTGAGCAAGCAGCGAATTCGAAGCAGACGGAAGGACGCTGCCTAGCAAGCCTCTCTCCCGCTTCAGCTTCCAGATGCGCTGGGCAGCTTCGTCCACGCGGGATTCCGGAATCTCGCCGGCGAGAACGGCGTTGTAGACGGCTTCGAGGGCGGCGATCTGGCGATCCAGCCGATGGCTGACCAGAACGAGGTCGGCCCCGCCACGGATCGCTTCGACGGCGCCGCGGGCGACGCCGATCGTCTCGGAGATGGCATTCATCTCCAGGCAATCCGTCACGATCACGCCGTTATAGCCGAGCTGCTCTCGCAGCAAACCGGTCAGAATTCAGCGGGACAATGTGGCGGGCACGTTGTCCGGTTCGTAAGCCGGGAAGACGACGTGAGCGGTCATGATGGCATCGACTCCGCTGGCGATCGCGGCGCGGAACGGCACGAGCTCGACAGCATCCAGGCGATCGCGGCCGTGCGGGACGACGGGGAGCTCGTGATGCGAGTCGGCATCGGTATCGCCATGCCCGGGAAAATGCTTCGCGACCGAGGCAACGCCGCTCGCCTGATAGCCTTGAATCGCCGCGACTCCGAGTGCGGCGACGGTCTGCGGGTCCTCTCCGTAGGAACGGACGCCGATGACCGGATTGGCGGGATTGTTGTTCACGTCCAGGCAAGGGGCGAAGTTCATGTTGATGCCGATCTCGCGAAGCTCGGCGCCGGACAATGCTGCCGCTTCCCGTGCCCAATCCGCGTTCCCTGCCGCTCCGACGGCCATGGCGCCGGGCATAACCGTCACACCCTCCTCAAGCCGGACGACCATTCCTCCCTCCTGGTCGATGGAGATAAACAGCGGCACTTGCGCATTCTCCTGCAGCGCGCTCGACAACCTTCCGACCTGAGCCGCGTCCTTCAGGTTGCGTCGGAAGTAGACGACGCCTCCAATCGCATATTCTTCGATAAGTTGGCGAATGCCTGCTTCGGGCTCGCGGCCGGGGAAGCCGCAGATAAACATCTGCCCTACCTTTTCCTTTAAGCTGAGTGTATTCCAAGCGCTTGGCGTCATGCCTGGCCGACTCCCTTCGATGTGGTCATGTTCGATGTGGTCAAGATTGCTGGTGGGAACGTTCCCGGAATTCCGACGGCAGCATGCCCGTGTACTTGCTGAACACCCGGGTGAAGTAGCGGCGCTCCGCGTAGCCGACCATCTGACCGACCAGCGTGACGCTCTTGTCGCTTAGCGCAAGCAGCGACTTCGCCATCTCCATCCGTTGCCGGGTGACGTATTCGACGAAGGTCTCGCCGACGTGCTGCTTGAAGAGCAGGCTGAAGTAGCTTCCGCTAATGCCCAAGTAGTCCGCGAGCATGTCGATGCTTAGATCCGAAGACAGGTTGCGTTCGATATAGTCCTTGGCCGAGAGCATGAGCACGTCGCTCGTCTTCTTCTTCATCACGTTGTCGATGGATTGGTCGACGAGACGATTGATGACGGCAAGGGTGTCCCGAATGCCGGGGCTATGGTCGATCTGGTTCCAATAGTTCATCTCCTCTTCCCGGCCGATGACGTCCATCGCCCGCATCTCCCGAAGCAGATGCAGGCATACGTAATGAAGGATCGGCTCGACCCGCTCGAAGGACGATTCCGGAAGCCGCTTGAAGTCCTCGTTCAGCTCCTTCAGCGAGGCTTCCGTCTTCCGCCTGTCGCACCGCTTAAGGCCGGTGACCATCGCCTCGATGCGGTCCCACAGCCCGACGGTCTCGTCCGGCCGGCCGCCGTTCTTCTCCGGAAGCAGGACGGGCACCTCGCTCCTGCCGGTGCTTCCGAGGTGAAGAGAACGCTGAAGCGACTTGTAGGTGCGCGACAGCTTCTCGAGCTTGACCGGGGACGGATGGAGCACAACCCGGATGTTCAGCTTCAAGTAATTCCGCACCGCCTGGCTCAATTTGGCTCCCCAAGCCAGGCACTCGTCGCGATCGAACGATTCGGGCGGAATCCGTTCGATGAGCACGCACCACTCGCCGCTCCGTACTTGCAGAACCGAATGGGGCACCTGGAATCCGTCCAGATTTTCCAAAAGGATGTTATGGATCGCGAAATTCCACAACCTCCGCTCCTTCTCGTCCCAGACGCATTCCTTGCGGGAGTATTCCTCCACATCGACAAGCATCATGGCGAAGATCAGATGCTCTCCGGACAGCTCATGGAACTTGAGGAACGGCTTGGAGGGACCGGTTCCCCCGACGTCGTTGAGAAGATCGTAAAGCACCTTCTCGTAGGCAAGGCTGAACATCTGCCGCCATTCCGTCTGGATGACCTGCTGCTCGGCCTTGCGGTCGCGAATGGCGTCCGCCAGACGGCCGATCGTCTGAGCCAACTCCTCGTAATCGATCGGCTTCAGGACGTAGTCCCTGACTTCATAGCGAATGACCGAACGGACGTAGCTGAAGTCCTGATAGCCGGTCATCATGATGACTTCCGAGTCGGAATTGAATTCCCGAAGTGCGCTTAAGAACTCGATACCGTCCATCACCGGCATGCGGATGTCGCACAGGATCAGCTCCGGCGAGTGCTCCCGGACAAGCTCGAGGGCGATCTCTCCGTTCTTGGCCGTGCCGACGATCTCGACTCCGAGCTCTTCCCATGGAACGACCGCTTGCAGATTCTTGAGAATGTTGATCTCGTCATCCACCAATAGGGCCTTCAGCATCATGAGATTCTCCCTTCGCTGTCTTCGGTATGAGGCACTTGATGACGGTCCCCTGTCCCGGTGCGCTGCATAGAATCAATCCGTATCCCGTTCCGTAATGAATGCGCAGCCGGTCCGCCACGTTGCCGACGCCGAGCCCCCGCCGCTCTCCCGTCTCCGACGATTCCTCGTACAGCTCCTCGAGTGTCGTCACTCCGCTGGACGCGAACCGCGCAAGCTGCTCCTCGCCGATACCGATTCCGTTGTCCTCGACATAGAACGCGAGGCCCGCTTCTTCCTCTCTGGCCCAGACCCGAAGCCGGCCCAAGTAATCGATCCCCTCGAACCCATGCTGGATGCTGTTCTCGACGAGCGGCTGGAGCGTCAGCTTGAGAATGCTGTGGCCGCACAGTTCGGAAGGAACGTCGATCTCGTACTCGAACAGTTCCTCGAACCGGAACTTCTGAATCTCCAGGTAGCTGCGAAGATGCTCGAGCTCCTGATCGACGCGAATCTCCTCCTTCTGCTGAATGCTGATCCGGAAGATGTTCGCCAGTCTTTGCACCATTCTGCTAACCTTGCGTCCTTCGTTCTGCACGGCGAGAATGTTGATCGATTCCAGCGCATTAAACAGAAAGTGCGGCTTGATCTGGGCCTGCAGCAGCATCATCTCGGCCTTGCGCTTGCGCTTCTGCTCCCGGGTGACGTCCTCGAGCAGCTCGGACACCCGCTCCACCAGGCTGTTGAAGCCCTTGGCAAGAATGACGGTCTCGTCGTTGCCGGCCATGGACACCCGGGTCGTCAGATCCCCGCGTTCCACCTTGCGCATCGCCGAGACGACCTTGACGATAAAGCGCACGGTGCGGCGAACGAACAGAAGGTTAAAGAACAGCGCCAGCACGATGGAGGCGAGCGTGATGCCAAGCAACCAACTGAGAATCCGGGTCTGGCTGCCGGACAGGTACTTCCAATCCGTCACCGTAACAAGCGACCAGTCGCCGACGCCAAGCCGCTTGATATCCCCGAGGTTATGGACGGAGACAAGGCTCTGCTCCCCGAGAAACTTCATCTTGACGCTCTGGAACGAACTCGTCAGATCGAGCTTGCCGTCCGGGTCGGCGGTCCGCTCGAAGCTCTGCCCTTCCAGACTCGCCTCGCTGTCGTAGACGACTGTTCCGCCGCGGCCGACGATCAGATAACGCCGGTTGTCGCTGGCTGCCGTATTGTAGAAATCAAACGTATGGTTAAGCTCGTTCATCTGGAAACGAATAACGAGAATCCCTTTGCTCTTCAGCGTGTCGATGTCAAGCAGCACCCGGATCTGGGTGAACAGGTTGTTCTCTCCCGTCAGGTCCTTGTCTTCGTTGGGTCCGATCCATACCGGCGCACCGTTCTTCCGCAGCACTTCCTGGAAAATCGGCTTCGACGTAAGCACCTGGAAATCGGGCGGGGTATCCGGAATAAAACCGACTTTGACGACTCGGCCGTCATTCGGGTAGAGCGTCACCGACTTGATGCCGGGATACGTGAGAAGAACCCGCTGGCTCAGCTTCTGCCGCTCCTGCATCTCTTCCATATATTTGTCGTCGCTCAATTCGCTCGATTCGGCAGTCGCAGACGACGTCTCCGGCGTCATTCGGCCGATCGACTGCTCCACGCTCTGCACGCTGTCCTTCGTCGTCACCCAGAAGTCGGAGAAGTAATTCGCTTCCTTGATCATATTGCTGATGTTGCGGCCGATCGCGTTCATCGACAGCTCCATCTGTTCCGTGTACTTCTCTTCCGTAATGTGCTGGAAGACGAGATAGGATACGGTTCCAAGAACGAATAACGGGACGATGATAAAAACCATAAACGCGGTGAATACCCGTCTTCCAAGGCTCATCGGCTGAACGTCCTCCCTCTTGCGGACTCGATGCTCTGATTATAGCAGGAAGGCCACCGATTACACTTCTTATTATAAATCCGCGCCTCGGGCGTCATAAGAGCGTATTCTCATTATGGAGGGATAAAAATGGCCAATAAACAGAGAAACGACAGGAGGAAGTTCCCCCTGCCGCATCGGTCATATGGCGATTAAAGCTGCTCGCTCTTCAACTGGGCTGCCGCCGGATCGAGCAGCCACTTGCCGTCTCTCTTCTCCGCATCATTCGAGACGATGGAATGAATCTTGATCGTCTGCCCGGACACTTGAACCTCCGTGGTCATCTCCGCTACGATGGTCGCCTTATCGGTGCCGTAATAGTCGACGACCGTAAACTTGTCGATTGTGATGACGGAATCGGTCTGTTCAAACACTTGCTTGATCGTATCCCGAACATACTGCTTGGTCGATTCGTCATCGAAGAACATGGTCGCCATGTAGCCATCGATATCCTCGTCGGCGGTAGCCTTGAACTGCGCTTCCAGCACGCTTCTCAGCGCCGCTGCATCCGCGTCGGGCAGCGTAACCGCCTGGTCGAGCAGTTCTTCCGCATTCGTCACCTCGAATGCGATCATCTCCACATTGTTGATCTTCCACTCTCCCGCCCCGTCGAGCTTGAGCGTATAGTAGAAGGTTCCTTCGTAATCGGGGCTGAAGCCTTCTCCGCCGATCTTCTCGTTCTTCTCCTCCGTCTGCAGGACGGCCGTGTCGGCCGAATACGACACGATGGTCTTCTCAAGGATGGTCGTTCTCGTCTTCACCCGTTCCCATTGGTCCTTGTAATCGTCGCCGAGGGAGGCCAAGAACGGGGAATCGTCCGTGAACAAAGCGATATGCCCGAGATAGTCATGAGCCGCTTCGGTCAGTTGGAGCTTATTCAGCACCGCGAAGACGGCAGCCTCCTGCTCCGGAGTCGGCCCTTGATCGACGATCTCGACCGTTCTCGTCTCCGGCACCCACGTCACGTCCTTGCCGGACAGCGTCGCGATGAAGCGGACACCGACCAGTGTGCGGCTGTCGACGATCTTGAGCTGATCGTCGACCTGCACCTGCTCGTCGTTCACATAAGCGAGCTTGGAGCCGACGGTCATCTTGATGACGCGATCGGCGGATTCCGCGACAATCGTTTTGGTCGCCGACACGTAGTCCACTTCATAGCCGAGAGCCGAGAACAGGGAGCGGAATTCGACGAACGTCCTGCTGTCGATGGCGACCGGGTCTACCGCGAACGTGACGGGAGAGCCGTTCACGAACACTTGGATCGGCTTCTGGGGCGATGCCGCGCCAGCCATGCCGGAATAAGCGAAGAATAAGGAAGCCGTTACGAGAAGAAGCCAGAACTTGCGCAAAAGATCTCAACCTTTCTGTTATGGGATAAGAGTATGCATGAATTCGACAAGATCAAATCCGCACATTAATGAAGATTTTACCTTACTGGCTACAGGAAGTTTTGTCGTATCGTGTCGAATCAATTGTCGAAACACCTAAAGATCCGTTTAAAATTCAAAAGCCCGACCTCCGCGCGGCGGCGGGAGATCGGGATGACGCGGCGAGGCGGCGGGAGCAACGTCGGGCATCCTCGTTGCTATTCGCCGAACGCCAAGAGCTGTTCCGCCGCATCCTGGCCCATGCGAACGCAGTCGGGCAGGCCGACGGCGTCGAAGGAGGCGCCCGTCGCGAAGATGCCGGGAAGCGCAGCGGCGAGCCGCTTGCGGAACGCTGCGACGTGCTCGGCGTGACCGATGCCGTACTGCGGCATGCCGCGGCGAAGCCGGGTAATCTCGACGAACTGCGGTTCCGCGGCGAGGCCCATCAGAGTGCGCAGGTCGCTGCGGACGCGATCGGTCATCTCCTCGTCGCTCAGCTCCACGTCGGAGTCGTCCCCGGCATGTCCGACATAGCAGCGAATAAGCCGCTTGTCGGCGGGGGCGGTGTGGCCCCACTTGGCGGACGTCCACGTGCTGGCCGTAATCGTCAGCCCTTCCGAGTGCGGGACAAGGAAGCCGGCGCCGTCCAGCCGGTGGCCGAAGCCCTTCCCGTCGTAGGCGAACACGACGTTCGCGACGGAGACGTACTCCATGTCGCCGAGCGGGCCGAGTTCCATGTGCGGGGCGAGCAGCGGCAGCGATGCGTACCCCGGCATCGTCAGCAGCACGGCGTCGGCTTCGAGTGCGGAGCCGTCCTTCAGATGCAAGCGATAGGCGGCCGAGGCCTTCTCCAGCCGGACGACCTCGCCGCCGAGCCGGATCTCCGTGCCGTCCTCGCGCAGATGCTTCTCGAGCGCCTCGATGACGGTGGACAGCCCGTTGCGGAAGGTAAGGAACACCGTCGGCGGGATCGGATAGCCGCCGACCGCTTCGGCGCGCGCCTTGGCCGCCTGCGCGCCCGCCGTCGGCGCGAGCCGCTTCGCTTCCATCATGCCGCGAATGAGGCTGCCGTGCTTCTTCTCCATCTCGCGGAATTCCGGGAACGTCGCCGCAAGGCCCAGCTTGTACAGATCGCCGGAATGAATGCCCGCGAGCAGCGGCTCCGCGATCTTCTCGACCATCTCGCGGCCGAGCCGGCGCTCAAGGAACGCGCCGATGCTCTCGTCCCCGTCGCCCTCGCGCGGCGCGATCCGCATCTCGTCAAGCGCGCGCAGCTTGCCGTGCGGGGACACCAGGCTTGTTCTCGCGAACAAGCCGAGGTTGTTCGGGATGCCAAGGTTGATGCCCTTCGGCATCGGCTTGAGGCTCCCGCCGGACGCCAGGTACGTCTTCGTCGCCTGCGGGTTCGTGCCGACAAGCTCGTCCAGCAGACCGAGGTCCCGCGCCAGATGCAGCATCGGCAGCTTGCGGCCGAGGAACGAATCCGGTCCGCGCTCGATGACGAAGCCTTCCTTGCGCAGCGTGTTCACCTTGCCGCCGAGCCGGCCGGACGCCTCCAGCACGGTCACTTCCACATCCATGTTCCGTTCTCTCGCGTGCCGCTTCAAATAAAAAGCGGCGCTGAGGCCGGTAATGCCGCCCCCGAGTATCGCCACCCGTCTGACATTACGTCCCATATCGCCACTCTCCATCTTCTTAATCGACCGCCTTGACAATCGTGTCCGCCAGGGCGTTCATGTACTCGCCGTCGTCGTTGAGCATGTCGATCCGCTCCAGATGAATGCCGAGCTCGGCCGCCCGCTTCTTCGCCTCAAGGTCCAGGTCGTACAGAACCTCCAGATGGTCGGATACGAAGCCGACCGGCGCGACGAGCACCGCCTTCGTCCCTTCGCGGGAGAGCGACTCCAGCGTGTCCAGAATGTCCGGCCCGAGCCACGGCTGGCCGGTCTGGCCCGCGCTCTGCCAGGTGAACTGCCAGCGATCGACACCGGCCGCTTCCGCGATCGCCCTGGACGTCTCGAGCAGTTGCTCCGGATACGGATCGTTCATCTCCACGATCCTCGCCGGCAGGCTGTGCGCGCTGAACAGGACAAGCGCCCCGTCCCTGTCCGCGCCCAGCTTCTCGAGACCGCCCTTCACGCGCTTCTCCAGCGCGGAGATGAGCTCGGGATGAAGATGATAGCTCTCCACCTCGGCGAGAAGAATGCCGTGCCGCTCCGCTTCCTCGCGGGCCCGCTTCAGATACCCCCCGACGCTCATCGCCGAGAACTGCGGCGTGAGCACGATTGCGACCGCGGCCTTCACGCCGTCCGCGGCCATCGCCGCCACTCCGTCTTCGATGAACGGAGCCGCGTGCTTTAGGCCCTGGTAGCAACGGTAGCGTCCTTCTCCCGCGAGCTCGTCCAGCGTGCGCTGGAGCGCTTCGACCTGGCGGTTCGTGTTCTCCCGAAGCGGGAAAACCCCGCCCACGATCGCCTCGTAGCGCGATGTGAGATCCTCCAGTTGCTCCCGTGTCGGAGGGTGGCCGCGGCGAATGTGCGTGTAGTACGCCTCGACGCCTTCCAGACTGTCCGGAGTTCCGTACGACATGACCAATACGCCGACCGCGCTCATCCCGCCACCCCTTCTCTCAACTTTTTCTCCGAATATTCGTGTACGAACGCCGTCAACTCTCTCAGCTTCTCGAGGGAAGCTTCCGGGAACAGGCCATGACCGAGGTTGAAAATATACCCCGGCTCCCGAACGCCCTCGTCGATAAGCCTCGCGGCATGCTCGTGAATGACGTTCTGCGGCGCGGTCAGCACGTACGGATCGAGGTTGCCCTGCACCGCGAAGCGCCCGCCCAGGCGGCGGCGTCCCTCCGCAATCGGCACGCGCCAGTCGAGGCCGACGACATCCGTCTTCAGCTCCGCAAGAGACGGCAGCAGCTCGCCGGAGCTGACGCCCGGGAAGTAAATCTTCGGCACGTCAAGATCGGTCAGCTTGTCGAAGATCGCCTGCACATGCGGCAGCACGAATCTCTCAAAGTCGTGCGGGGCGAGCGAGCCTACCCAACTGTCGAACAATTGCACGGCCTGGGCCCCGGCCCCGATCTGCGCACGCAAATAAGCAGCCGCCATGTCGGCGAGCTTGCCCATCAGCTTATGCCAGACGTCCGGCTCCGAGTACATCATCGTCTTCGTGCGGATGTACGACTTCGAAGGCCGGCCTTCGATAATATAGCTGGCCAGCGTAAACGGCGCGCCGCCGAACGTAATGAGCGGAACGCTCAGCTCGCGGCGAAGGATGCGGATCGTCTCGAGCACATGCGGCAGATCGCCTTCCACGTCGATCGGGCGCAGCCTGTCGACCTCGGCGGCCGTGCGCACCGGATTCGCGATGACCGGGCCGACGTCCTTGACAATATCGAAGTCGATGCCGATCGATGCGACGGGATTCATAATATCGGAATACAGAATGGCAGCGTCGACACCGAGCTTGTTCACCGGCATCATCGTCACTTCGGCGGCAAGCTCGGGCTGGCGGCATATCTCAAGCAGGGAATAATTCTCTTTGATCTTGCGGTAATCGGGGTCGTACCTTCCCGCTTGGCGCATGTACCACACCGGCACCCGGTCGACGGGCTCGCCGCGGCACGCGCTCAAGAATCGGTCGTTCATTCGACTGGTCCCCTCTAGTCATGGAATGGGTTACTTTGACTCCATTATGCCCCTTTTGGCAAGCGGTCACAACCTTTGGCATTCATGATCTGTTGACAAATGTATGACAAAGCCCGCCCTTGTCCGGCAAAATGGACTATACTATACTGGTTGACGATATTATCTTACCGGTAAGAGAAGGTGCCTGCATGCAACGTTGGCAAATCAACCTCGCGGTTCTATGGCTGGGCTGCTTCTTCGTCTCCGCCGGGATGACGATGATTACGCCGTTCCTCTCGCTCTACCTGCAGGAGGATCTTGGCGTCGTGGGAGAACACAATATCGCCGTTTGGGCGGGGTTTATTTTCGCATCGAATTTTGTGACGTCGTTCTTCTTCCAGCCGTTGTGGGGCAAGCTGTCGGACCGCTACGGGAGGAAAATGATGCTGCTGCGCTCCGGCTTCGGCATGTCGGTGGTGATGGTGCTGATGGGCTTCGCGAACGCGCCTTGGCAGCTGCTGCTTCTGCGGATGGCGAACGGGGTGATCTCCGGCTACATCCCGGCGGCCGTGTCGCTCGTCTCGGCGTCGACGCCGAAGGAACGGCTCGGCTTCTCGATGGGAACCGTGCAGTCCGGCGGCATCGCCGGCACGATTCTCGGCCCGCTGCTCGGCGGCCTGCTGGCGGACGCGGTCGGGTTCCGCCCCATCTTCTACATTACGGGCGGTCTGCTGTTCCTTGCCTCGACGCTCTCCTGGCTTATGGTCAAGGAGACGTTCGACAAGGAGGCGGCCGCCGCCGCCCCGAAGACGAGCATGGCCGACAACCTGAAGAAGCTGATGCGCATTCCGCAGCTTCCGGCGCTGTTCTCGATCACGTTCCTGATCCAGTTCGCGATGCTGAGCCCGATGGCGCTTATCCCGCTGTTCGTCTCGCGGCTGCACGGCACGAGCGAAGACCTCGCCTTCTGGTCGGGCTTCGTCGGCGCGGTCACGGGGATGTCGAACATGGTCGCCGCCCCGTTGCTCGGCAAGCTGAGCGACAAGATCGGCTCGTTCCGCATCCTTGTCATCTGCCTGCTCGGCGCCGGCATCATCTTTATTCCCCAGGCGATCGCCGGCTCCGTGCCGGAGCTGCTCGCCTACCGATTCGTGCTCGGCATCTTCATCGGCGGTCTGACGCCGACCGTCAATGCGCTGATCCGGCGGCACACGCCCGACGGCAACGTCAGCCAGGCGTTCGGCTTCAACAGCAGCTCGCTCGCGCTGGGCAATATGATCGGGCCGATCACTGGCGGGGCGCTCGCCGGCCCGATCGGCATCGAGGGCATCTTCATCGTCTCGGGCGTCAGCCTGATGGCGACGTCGATCTGGGCGTACAGCTCGCTGAAGCGGGCTGGCGTGACGGTGGGGGGCGGCTGAGAGAGAGTGCATGTTTGCGCCTAGTCCCCGCTTGTTTGCGCCCAGCCCTCGCTTGTTTGCGCCCAGCCCCCGCTTGGCCGATGTCTTTTGCGCTCTGCCTCCTGCGGTTTGGCGTTTTTATATGAATTTTCACATTCGTCGGGCTTGAATGGGGGCAATCTCGGCGTTTTATGTGGTTTTTAGCATATATACGGAAAATCGATCCGAAATTTCCTCGATTTATGCTGTTTTTCACATTAATTCGCCCAATCGCCCCCCTATCGTGCCGCGCCAATGTGAAATTTCACATTCATTCCCGGCCTGCGCCGCGGGAGGTAGAGGCATCGTTACTCCACACCGCACATTCGTCCGTTGCCCGCCATTCCGCCGAGGTATGGCACCCCACGACACTCCGAACAACACACACATTCGCTCGCTGCCCCGCCATCCTGCCGATGTATGGCACCCCACTCCACACATCCGTCCGCTGCCCCGTCATCCCACCGTTTACGGATTAGGGTTCCTCTCTTTTTTTCCTGCTTGAATTTTGCGATGAAGCCGCTTACAGTAAAGTTGGAAATGGAAAATTAGGGGAGGAACCGATGCCATGAAGGCGGTTGTCTGTACGAAGTATGGCCCCCCGGAAGTGCTTCAGCTTCAAGAACGGCGCAAGCCCGTTCCCAAGCGGAAGGAAGTATGCATCAAGATCCGCGCCACGGCCGTCACCGCGAGCGACCTCTACATTCGCGGAGCGCAGTTGCCGCTTCGGTTCCAGTTGCCGATGCGGCTTGCGCTCGGCTGGAGCAGACCGAGAACAGCCATTATCGGCATGGTGCTGGCCGGAGAGATCGAATCGGTCGGAGCGGACATCAAGCGATTCAAGCCAGGAGATCGGGTATATGGGGTTACCGGGCTCGGAATGGGCGCATACGCACAGTACGCGTGTGTGCAAGAGACGGATTCCATGCGCGGCTGCCTGGCGCTGATGCCGTCGTCGATCGGCTATGAAGAAGCGACGGCCGCCGCTTACGGCGGGCTGTTGGCGCTCCAGCGGATCGAGGAAGGCGCCGTCCGGCGCGGGCAGAAGGTGCTCGTCTACGGAGCCTCGGGAACGTCAGGGACGCTGGCCGTCCAGCTCGCCAAGCACTGCGGCGCCGAGGTGACCGCGGTGTGCAGCGGCCGGAATGCGGCGTTCATCCAGGCGCTGGGCGCGGACCGGGTGATCGACTATGCCGCGGACGACGCGGCGCAGCGGCTCGAGCGCTACGACGTGATGCTCGATGCGGCGGGGAGGGCCAAGAGCTCGCCCGTCAAGGAACAGGCCAGGAGATCGCTTGTCCCGGGCGGGAAGTACGTCTCGATCGACGACGGCAAGCTGGAACTCAAGGCATCCCGCCTGGATAAGCTCCGCGAATTAATCGACGGCGGGCATCTGAAGCCGGTCGTGGACTGCGTCTACCCGCTGGAGCGAATCGCGGAAGCCCATCATTATGTCGAGCAAGGGCGCAAGCGGGGCGGAGTGGCCGTCACCGTCGAGCATGACGATTAAGCGATAGTCTCGCGACTCCGTCCTCGCCCTTACGCCTCGCCTTCGCCTCTCTCCCCCTTCATGCCTCGCCCTTCACCATCGCGAGCAGCAGGCCGTCGTAGGACGGCAGATGCGCCGTGACGAGGCGCGGGTCGGAGGCGACGGCCTTGTTGAACTCGCGGATCGCGAGCACGGCAGGCCCTTGCTTGCCGGGGTTCAGCGTCCGGCCCCGGAGCAGCGTGTTGTCCGCCGCGACGATCGCGCGCGGATTCGCGAGTCGGATCGCGAATTCCAGGTAGACCGGGTAATTCTCCTTGTCGGCGTCGATGAAGAAGAAGTCGAAGCGGCGGCCCTCCGCCTCCAGGGCGGCCAAGCTGTCCGCCGCCGGCCCGACGATCATCTCGCTGCGCTCGCCATAGCCGGCCTCCGCGAGGTTGCGCGACGCCAGCGCGGCGAACTCCGGCTTCAGCTCCAGCGACGTCAGCCGCCCTTCGCCCGGCGGCAAGCCGCGGGCAAGGCACAGGCCGCTGTAGCCGCCGAGCGCGCCGATCTCGAGCAGGCTCCGCGCTCCCGTCGCCGCAACGAGCAGCGTCAGCAGGCGGCCGTAGCCGGGCTCGACGGAGATCTCCGGCATGCCGTGCTCGCGGATCGACCGCTCGATTCGCGTCAGCTCCGGGTCGGTCTCGTACAAGGAGTCGAAGTAGCTCTCCGGGGTCGTCTCGGATGGGGAATTCCACGCGTTATCGTTCAACGGATTTATCTTCCTCTCTATAGCGATGCGCTTCGATGCGTTTCCTCGCATCGCGCAGTCTGCTGCTTTTTCCTCCCATTGTAGCTTCCTCCGATTCGGCGGGTCAAACCCCTTCATTGGATTTGCAAGTTTGAAAGACGGCCCCGTTAGAGATATACTTATTGAAGTTTTGTGTCTTATGTGTCTTATCGAAAGGAAGCGTATTTATTTATGATGACTATGCTGCAGACGGCGGCGCGCAAGGGCGTCCGGCTGTCTTGGGAAGGCATTCGCCTGTGGCCGTACTGGGGAGCGATGCTGCTTATCGCGTCCATGGCCTATAAACTGAACTGGCTCGATCGCCAGTTCGACGTCGGAGCGATGAACCATTGGAAGCGGACGGTCAACATCGGCGCCATGGTGCTCGCCACGTTCTGGACCGTCTGGCTCGGCCGGCGCGCGCGCGCAGTCGCGCTCACCGTTCTCGATCTTGTTCTGTCCTTCATTATGTTCGCGGACCTGATCTACTTCCGGACGTTCAAGGACTTCATCTCGGTTCCCGTCCTGACGCAAGCCGGGCAGGTCGGCGAGCTCGGCGACAGCATCAAGGACTTGATCAAACCGGGCGACTGGCTGCTGTTCGCGGATCTGCCCGTCGCCGTCCTGCTCACGGTCCTCGTCTTCTGGCTCGTCCACCGGGCGAAGAAGCGGGACCTCCCTTATGCGAGCCTGGAGCAGCGGCTGAAGCCGGCGTTCTTCAAGCGCAAGTCGGTCTATGCCCGCATCGCTCTCGGTGTCGTCCTGTTCTTCGCGGGCACCTATATGATCGCGAATCCGGTCAATGAGCAGAAGAACGGCTGGGCCAGCGGGCTGTTCGTCGGCAACTGGTGGAACATCCCGATCTACAATGTGACCGGACTATTCGGCTTCCATGGCTACGACGCCTATCGCTACGCCAAGGAGCATTGGATCGGCAGCGGGCCGAGCGAAGCCGAGATCGAGGATGCCGTCGATTGGTTCGCCGGCCGCGCCGACCTGCAGAAGACGGCGGAGAACGAGCCGCTGTTCGGAGCCTACAAGGGCAAGAACGTGCTCGTCATTCAAGCGGAAGCGTTCCAGTCGATGGTAATCGGACAATCGGTGGGCGGCGTCGAGATTACACCTAACTTGAACAAGCTGATCGGGCAGAGCCTCTATTTTCCCAACTTCTATCATATGACAGCCCAAGGCCGCACGTCGGACGCCGACTTCCTGACGAGCTGCTCCCTCCACCCGATGACGTCGGGCTCGGTGTTCAGCCGCTTCGCGGACCACGACTTCCGCTGTCTTCCGGAGATTCTGAACGGGGAAGGCTACGACACGACCGTTCACCATGCATACGACGGCAGCTTCTGGAATCGCACGAACATGTACCGCGGCATGGAATACAACGAGTTCTACACGATCAACGACTACGAGAACGACGAGCCGCTCGGCTGGTCGCTCGGAGACAAGTCGTTCTTCCGCCAGACGATCGACCAGCTTCTCGAGCGGGGGCAGCAGCCGTTCTACTCCTTGGCGATTACGCTCTCGGGCCACCACCCGTTCAACATCAGCTCGTCCGCGGTCGACTTCGATTCCGGCGAGTTCAAAGGCACCACGTTCGGCGACTACATGGAGGATATGCATTATGTCGACGAAGCGGTCGGCGAGCTCGTCGAGCGGATGAAGGACGAAGGGCTGTGGGACAACACGATCGTGCTGTTCTACGGGGACCACGACAACTCGCTGTATGACATGAGCGTCTACGAGCAATTTTACGGGCGGGCGCTGTCCGATCAGGAGAAGGACGCGATCGTCCGCCAGGTTCCGTTCTTCATCCACTTCCCGAACGACGAGAACGCGGGCGTCAGCGAGAAGGCGGTCGGCCAGATCGATACGGCTCCGACGATTCTGCAACTGCTCGGCATCTCCACGGAAGGCAATCCGCTCATGGGCGTCAGCATGGTGTCGGCTTCCGAGAGTCCCGTCGTGTTCCGCAACGGCGGCTTCGCGACCGCCAGCCTCTATTACCTCCCCTCCGGCGACGGGGTGACGGAGAACGGCTCCTGTTATTCGCTGCCGGACGGAGAGAAGACCGATATCGCCCTCTGCACGCCGGGAGCCGAAGCCGCGAAGGAAGAGCTTCGCGTATCGGATATGGTTGTCGAGCACGACCTTGTTCCGAAGCTGCTCGACCTCCCGAGGGAGAAGAACGAATAACCGCCCATGCAGCCGCGGCGTCGCAGCCATCCCGCTTCGACGCCGCTTCTTTTTTCGCATCTTAAGCAAAAATTGTATTTTAATATCGCTTAAAGTCGAAGATAATAGTCTCTGAGCAGCCAAACCATCGAAGGAAGAAAGAGGGACGTCATGCTATTCAATTCCTACCCATTCATCTTCATGTTTCTGCCCGTCACTCTGATTGTGTATTACGTGCTGAATCGGCTTCGCTGGACGATCGCGGCCAAGACGTCGCTTACGCTGGCTTCCCTGTTCTTCTACGGGTACTGGGACCCCAAATACTTGCCGCTGATGCTCGGCTCCATCGTCTTCAACTACCTGATCGGCTGGTGGCTTGCCAGATGGTCCGATCGCAGCACGGGCAGACGCCGCGCGGTGCTCATTCTCGGTCTCGTCGTCGATCTCGGGGTTCTCGGCTATTATAAATATGCGAACTTCTTCCTGGACAACCTCGGCGAACTGACCGGGCACAGCTTCTCGGCGCTGCAGATCATCCTGCCGCTCGGCATCAGCTTCTTCACGTTCACGCAGATCGCCTTCCTCGTCGACGCCTACAAGGGCAAGGCGAAGGAGTTCAACTTCATCAGCTACACGCTGTTCGTCACGTTCTTCCCTCACCTCATCGCCGGTCCGATCCTGCATCACGGCGAGATGATGCCGCAGTTCGACCGCAAGCGCAACAAGGTGTGGAACTGGGCGAACATCGCCAAGGGTACATATATCTTCTGCATCGGCTTGTTCAAGAAGGTCGTCATCGCCGACACGTTCGCCCTCTACGCGAACGACGGCTTCGCGAAGGCATCGTCCTTCGTCGACTCTTGGGTGGCCTCGCTCTCCTACACGTTCCAGTTGTACTTCGACTTCAGCGGCTACACCGACATGGCGATCGGCATCGCGCTGCTGTTCAACATCCGTCTGCCGCAGAACTTCAATTCGCCGTACAAGGCGGTCAGCATCACCGACTTCTGGAGACGCTGGCACATGACGCTGAGCCGCTGGCTGCGCGATTACATCTACATTCCGCTCGGCGGCAACCGCAAGGGCTTCGCCCGGGCGAATATCAACACAATCATTACGTTCCTGCTCGGAGGGCTGTGGCACGGAGCCGGCTGGACATTTATCCTGTGGGGCGCGATGCATGGCGTCGGGCAGGCGGTGCAGCGCATCTGGTCGCGCCGCGGGAAGCCGATGCCGACCTGGCTCGCCTGGTTCATCACGTTCATGTTCATTAATGCGACTTGGGTGTTTTTCCGGGCGGAAGACTTCCATGAGGCCATTCGCATCCTGAAGGGAATGATCGGGCTTGAAGGGCTCGGCCTCGGCACTGCCCGCTCGCTCTTGACGCCGATCGTGCTGATCGCCCTGTTCCTCCCGTTCGTCCTGCTGTTCAAGAACTCCTCGGAGAAGGAAGGGGCGCTCCGTCCGAGCCTTAAGGTCGCGCTCTGGATCGCCGTCCTGTTCGTCATCTCCCTGCTGTATCTGAACCGGATCAGCACATTCCTGTACTTTAATTTCTAGAAAGGCGGTCCTGTACCCATGTCTACCCACGTTAGCTCCGCTCCGCGTGCAGACCGCGGCAAGCCCGCGAGACGGAATTCCATCAGGCGGCGCTCCAGACGGATGGTCGGCGGCTTCCTTCTGTTCGCCTTGCTCGCGGCCGGGGCGGTCGTCTCGCTGACCGTGCTCATCGATCCGCTTCAGTTCTACCATAAAGTAACCTGGTACACGCCCCGCTTCTCCACCGAGGAGCGTTACCAGAACCCGGGTCTGGCCAAGAACTGGGATTACGATACCATCATCATCGGCACGTCCATGACCGAGAATTTCCTCCCCTCCATCGTCGGGAAGGAGCTCGGCGGCACCGCCATGAAGCTGTCCATGGAGGGCTCCACCGCCGACGAGCACAACAAGATGGCCAAGGTAGCCCTTCGCACCGGCAAGGTGAAGAAGGTGCTCTGGGGGCTCGATTACTTCTCGCTGAAGGCGAATTCGTACGACAACAGCTCCAAATTCCCGGCCTATATGTACGACGACAAGCTGTGGAACGACTATCCGTACCTGTTCAACTATTCGGTGTACGAGCAGTTCATTACGAGCATCAAGGCGAAGCTGGACGGCTACGGCCAGCAGAACCTCGAGTACATGTACAATTGGAACCGCATGGTTACTTACGGCAAGGATCGGGTGGCGAAAAATTACGCGACGGCCAACGAGGGAGAGGTGTACTTCGGCATTAACGAGGAGCCGCTCGATGTCGTGCAGAAGAGCTTCAACGACAACATCCTGTCGCTCGTCAAGGCTCACCCGGAAGTGGAGTTCACCTTCTACTATCCGCCTTACAGCGTGCTGAGACAGGTCGTCTGGTACAACACGAACCCCGGCCGGTTCGAGAGTCAGATCACGATGAGAAAATGGATGTATGAGCAATTCTCGAAGTATCCGAACGTTAAACTGTACGACTTCCAGGCGGCGGGCGAGTGGACGTACGATCTTGATCTGTACAAGGACCTGTCTCACCATAAGCAGGACGTCAATACGTGGATCGCCGAGGCGATTGGCCGCGATGACCCGGCTTACCGCGTCACGGACGCCAATGTCGACGAGCTGAACGACCGGCTGGAGGTCGACGCGGAGACGGCGATTCTGAACAAGGACAACAATGTCGTGAACGTGAAGGTGACGCTGGACGGCGAGTCGCTGGTGTTCACGAACCGCGTGCTTGCCGAAGGAGCCGAATCCGGCAACGAGCTGCTCGTGCCGGTCAAGCAGCTCGCTGGGGCGCTCGGCGCCGAGCTGAGCTGGGACCAGCCGACGAAGACGGTGGCGCTGCGCAAGGACGGCCGCGAGCTGCGCCTCATCGTCGACTCCGCCGTCGCGACGGTGGACGGCACCGGCAAGGTCGACATGGCCTACGCGCCGAAGCTCGTCGGCGGCACCGCGCTCGCCCCCGTCGGCTTCGTCTTCGAGCAGATGGGCTGGAAGGTGGACGTGAGCGCGACGGACGACCAAACGACGCTGATCGCGATTACGAAGTAGAGGGCAGAGGCGCCAGGGGACTCCCGGCGCCTCTTGTTGTGCGGAAGGCTCGGACGCGGGGCGACTTCCTCCGACTCTCTCTGACTTCCTCCGACTCTCGCTGCCCCCCCCCTGCTCCCTTGCCCCCTTGCCCGACTCGATTCGACTCGATCTGCCTCGATCCACCGTCCGGCTACCGAACGAATGCTATTTTTCACATACAATTGAGTCAAATATGGCGATAACGCGGTTTTTATGCGAAAAACCGCATTCATATCAAGGTTGGCCCCCGCCGCACCCGCTTTTTATACGAAAAATAGCATAAAACCTTCAAAATGGCCGCCCCAAAGCCGCCACGAATGTGAAAAATCACGTTCGTTCCGTCCATGAGCTGGCCCGTGCTCCTATCTGCCGTACTTGGGGATGGGCATTGGGCGGCGAGCATTGGGCAACCGAGCATTGGACCACCAAGTATTGGGCCACCGAGCACGACTACGCGCCATCGCTGCGCAACGAATTCCATTCCGATCCGCGGATGCATCTGGCTATTGTCGGGGATGGCTCGGATTGGCGCGACTTCTGTGATTACACTCCTTCCCCCGGCAACGACGCCAGAGCCTTCTTAACCGCTGCCAGATCGGCAACTACCCGGTAGGAGCCTCGCAGCGGAACGTAGCCCAAACTCTGATTGATTCGCAGAATCGGGCCATTGAGCGAGTCGTTGTCCGTCTTCAAGTAGGCGGCGCCTTGCTGCTTGGCCAATTGAACGGCGCGGATCTTGAGCGCGCGGGCGATCTTGCGGCCGCGATACTCCGGGCAAACTCCGGTGTACTCGTGGTATATGCCGTTGGTCGCTTCTTTGTACGGCAGATTCGACACAGCGACATAGTCGCCCCGCTCTCCATCCACAGCCAGCAGAACGCGCTCCGGATCGTAGCCTTCGACTTGCAGATGCCACTTGAGCCATTCGTAGAAGTCGGGCACTCCCCCCGTGAAGCCGGGAATGTCGACAAGCGAACGACGGTAAATCTCGTAAATCTTGCGCTTGTTCTCCTCCGTCTCGCCTGCCTCCGCCAAGGTCCGGAACCGAATTCCTTGGCCGGCAAGCTCCTCGAACAACGCCTTTTCTTCCACAATCGAAGGCTCCGCCCGCTCCAGCTCCAGCACCGATTGGAACATATGACGTTCGACCGCGAAGCCTCTCCGCTCGGCGAATCGTCGCGCTGCGGGATCGTCGTCCCACATCTCCGATACGAGCTTCGACGCGCCCAACCCTTCGCCCCACTGCAGCAGATGTTCGAGCAGACTCCCGCCGATTCCCCGGCCGCGATGCTCCCTCGAGACAACGACCGTATTGTTTAAGCAACCCGGCTCGGTCCATGGAGCCCGCCAAGACCAGACATAGCCGATAATCCGGTTCTCCTTCGTCACCGCGACGCAGCGCGTGCGATCGTAGCCGGCCAGCAGCCCGTCGTCATCCTTGTAGGTATGGCCGACCGTATACAGATTGGCATCGTCCTCCTGCAGGCGCCCCGCGGAGATCGGCTCCGAGAAGAAGGTGTTGAGCAGTTCCGCCAAGCTCTCGTAATCTTCCGGCACCTTTAACGGCCGCAACTCGTAATGGTTAGACATGCAGTTCCTCCATTCGATCGTCCAATGTGCGTCTCGCCCAGCTTCATCCCTTGCCAATTGGTTCTCGATGTGTGGGAGGAGCGGCCTAGATACCCCCACCCTGTATGTGCCGCCGCGCTGGGCGATATTGCCCCTATCCTTTTCGCAAAAGGGTGCCTTATCCCATCCGATCAGTGTCCTAATATCTGGGAATTCATAGCCTGAACAGTAGGGATAAGGCGCCCTTTGGGGACTATCAGATGATACATGTGTGATACATGTGACAGCTCATCTTGCCCCTGCGCCCGGCTCCAGCGGCGTCTCCGGCGCCTTCACCGACTTTAGCGGAGCCCCCTCCCTCATGCAAGCACTCGCCGCTGTCGTCCATTCAGCGAAAAGGGAGCCAGCGGCAGTTCGTCCCGCATAGCTCCCTCTTGATGCAAATGGCTTACTTGATAAACGGCTTCGCCTTCTCGACCAATTCGTCTTCCGTCTCGCCCTTCAAGTAACGGCCGTTGATGAAGACGAAGCCCGTGCGCTTGCACGGTCCGCAATAGGACTTGCACTCCACCTTGACTTCGGTGCCGGGCGCGGCAGCCTCCAGCTTGCTCTTCAGCGACTTGATCCGGACATTGCGGCACTTGTCGCAGATTCGGATGTCGTTCTTGGCCGCGCGGGGCCGGGGTTGAAGCTGCTGCTCAGTGCTCCCCATGATTGCCCTTGCTCGGATTCGTGATGACGAAGCCCTCCTGCGGAAGGTACAGATAGTCGATAATGATGCCGTCGAGGAAGTCGTCGCCTTCCTTCAGGAGCACGTCGATCCCCTTGTCCGTGGAGACGACGATGTGGCCCTCCTGCTCCTTGCCGAGATCCATGCCGTAGTGGGCATGATCGCCGTGGGCGTGGGTCACGAATACGCGAAGCTTCAATCCTTCGTTCTCCGGCTTCTCGATCTCTTTAAGCAGCACCTTGGCCGCGTTGCGCGTAATCTTGCACTTCATGTTAAGTTTCGCTCCCGTCTGCAATCGATTCGGCAGGCACGGCCGACGTCGCGGCTTGTCCTGCCCTGGCTCTCGTTCTATTGTAATGACTTCGCCTGCGGAACTCAAGACGGAATTGAGGCGGATAGAAGGCGTCGGATCATGTTCCGCAGAAGGTTATCTTCGTTCTCCTTCTCACGCTTTAAGCCCGTACTTGGTCTCCATCCGTCCCGCATACCAACCCGCGAGCGCAATCGTCACCGCGATATCGTCGATCGGCATAAAGGGCATGAGATCGGGCAGCACCCAATACAAGACAACAGGCACGACAAACAGCAGCTTGTCCCACAGAGACACCCGAGGCGAGCTGAGCACCTTCCACACCCGTCCGGGAAGCCGAACTCCTAGCCTTAACCACGATGCGCCGGAGCGTCTTGCCACAGGCCATCGTCTCCCTTCTGTCGACCGGCCGCGCCGCAATCCCCATTGCCGGAGCCTGTCCAAGTTTGTCCACAGTATAGCAGATGAAGGGTTGTACATTCAAAGGAGCTCAGCTCGTCGTCCCGATTGCCCGCCGGAGCCGAGCCGCCAATCAGCCGCCCATCTTGCCGTTCGCCCTTATCCCCCCTCTGTCCGGCTTCCGCTCCCGCCGCCCCGTCCGACGCCGCCTGCCCCGCCTTGCCGTCCGCGATTCGCGCCCGCGCCATACGTGCCGTCGAACGCGGCCCCGTCCCGCCCGCCGAACCCCGCTCCGCCCCGCCCGCCGTTCGACTGCCCCGCGCCCGACTCCGACCGCTCGATCGTCTGGGCCGCAATGGCGTCGCAGGACGAGAGGAGGAGTGCGCACAGGAGAACGACGGTTGCCCGACTCCACCTTGCTCTGCCTATCCCTCCAGCCTTGCCTGCCTTGCTAACCTTGCCTGCCTTGCTAACCTTGCCTATCCCGACTGCCTTGCTAACCTTGCCTGCCTCGCCTGCCCTGCCAACCTCACACGCTCTCTCCCTCATGCCGTCCCCTCCCTTCGCCCGAACAACCGTCGGTACGCATCGCCGAACCCGGCATACGCCAGCACGAGCAGCAGCGGATACACCGGGAAAACATATCGGGATTTAATCTCCCACAGCGCATAGAAGCCGATGAAGCCGAGGACGACAAGCGCCGGCAGAACGTCGTCCAGCCGATCCTTCCGCAGCGAGCCGATCAGCCGTACGAACGCGAAGGCAAACAGCAGCGCGTTCATTCCGTACGTTGCCCAGAGCAAGCCGGTCGTGGCCGGAGAGTCGCTCTTCATTCGCTCCGTGGCGAAGGTGGCGTAGCTGTAATCCGCGGCCAGCGGATGCCGCCCCGTCGTCCCGTCGTTGCCGATCCCGTACCTCTCAAGCTGATACGTTCCTTCCGTCCACGTCCACACGAGTTTTTTATAATAGGTCTCCGCCAGCTCCGCCGCCGTCGCTTCGGTCCACTTCCGTCCGATCTCCGCCTTGAACAGCTCTATGCTCTTCTCCTTGTCGTAGCCGGCCTGCCGCTGATAGATGCTGTAGCTCTCCCGTTCGTCCCAGAAGCCGAGCGTCTCGGTATTGAGCCCCATATTGAGCCACAGATAGACCGGAGCCGAGTTCGCGCTCGGAGACTCGTCCACGATGCCGGTCGCCTGCAGCAGCCCGTTCTGAGCCAGACCCGGAACGAAGAAGAGGCCCGCCAGCACGGCGACAGCCGCCCATCCCCGCCGAGCCCCAAGCCGCCCGAGGCTCAGCCATACATACAGGATCGCGGCGATCAGCACGATCGCGCCGATACTGCGGAAGTAGTTGCCGAGCGCCAGCAGCGCGGCCGAGACGAGCAGATGCTTCCAACCCCCGCCCCGGACGAAGCGCAGCAGGAAGTAGACGGACGAGGCGAGCAGCGCCGTCGCGAGCACGTCGTTGTAGATGTAATTAACCATGAACAGCGATGGCGGATAGAACGCGGCGAGCGCCAGCACCCCGTAGTCGCGACTATCCTTCCGGCCGCTGAGCTCCCGATGGATCAGGTACACCATCAGCGTCGTCACGAGCGTGAACAGCATGTTGAACAGCTTCAGAACCAAATAATTGTCGGGGAAAATCGCGAGTAAGGTGTTCAGGTACAGCGCAATCGAGAAATTAAACGGGAACATGTAGAGGTAGCCGCCGAGCTGGAAGGACGAGTAATCCCCGTCGTACAGCATGTCCTGGGCCAGCGACAGCACCGTCTTCGAATCCGCAGTCGGCTGCAGCGGGAACAGGAAGACGATGGCAGTCTGAACGGCGAACGATGCCGCGAGCACGGCGGGGATAACAAGCTGCGGGCGGAACCGGTACAGCTTCCGGCAGAGCCGGTACAGCGCCCAGCCTGACGCCAGCAGAACGGCCAGAACCGGCATGTATACGCCAAGCTTCTGGCCTGCGAGAAACGCCGTGTCGCCGTAGACCCCGTAATTATATTCCGCCCGGAGGAAAAAAGTAGAAACGACGAAAACAGCGGCAAATAGAGCAAGGAGGCCATACAGAGCCGTGCGAATCGTCCGTGTCATAGGGAAACTCCTTCTTCGCGGCATCCGGAATTGGACGCCGGGATTCCATAGCTTCCCTAATTATGGACAGCCAACCTTAAATCCAACTGAATTATTGGCCCCCCCTTGCGGATCATGCAACCTTCGTTAGAGTCGGCGAAGCCGGATGACTGCCGATTTTATACGAAAAATCACATTGGCGCAGCTTGATGATGGGGAGGTTGGGCGATTTTATACGAAAATTAGTATACATGGAGACAAATCCGGCTCAAGTTGGCGTATGTATGCTAAAAACCACATAAAACGCCGCGATTCCCCCTCCATTCAGGTCGATGAATGTGAAAAATCATATAAAATCGCAAAAGCTGCGGGCTCCGACCGCCGCCGGGTGTTCCCGGCCCATTCTTCTCCTGAACGAGCGGAAGAAGAGGCATAATGCCGGCAGACGGGAGGCGGGAGAGGGCAGAGGACGGAAGGCGGAGGACGGAGGGCGGAGGACGGAGGGCGGAGGACGGAGGGCGTGCGGCGCTGGAGGAAAGGATGTCGTCCCGGATGGCAAGCTGTGTGATGCCCTGCGCTCTTCTCCGCCCCGTCTATCGGCTCCCCTCCCGTCTACGAGCCGTCTTCCTCTTCCTTCATGCCGAGCTCCATCGCCGTCACCAAGAGAGCCGCCGTCTCCGGGTAGATGTCGCGGAGGCAATCGAGCGGCAGCGGGTTGCGCCCCCAGCCCAGCTCGATCGTGAAGCCCGGCCGCCGGAACTTCTGGATGAACCAGTCCTTGAATCCGGCGTCGCTTCCTTCGAGATGAACGGGCCGATACCCCGAAGCCTCGCCCAGCTTCTCGGCCCATGCCTTGGAACGCGGCGGCTCCAGCCCCCGATAGTTCCAATAGATCTCCTCGCCTTGCGTATGGAGCGAGAGCACCGCCTGGAAGTCCGTCTCCTCCGTGAACGCGGCGAGCGCCCGGGATTCGGGCTCCGACAGCGGCGAAGGGCCGGAATAGTCGCGCGGGCCGGGCCCGCCCGTTCCCCTCCGCTTCCGCTCTTCTTCCCAATGCGCGGGGAATTGATCGTTCAGATCGACTCCTCTGGCGTTCGCTTTCCACCGGGAGAACCGGCGAGACCCGCCGTTCCAGCGCAGCAGTTCCTTGTACATCGGATGCGACTCGCGCAGATCCTCCTGCGCAAGATCCGCCCCGTCGGGGTTCACCATCGGAACGAGCCACAGCGTGCAGCCGCCGAACAGCTCGGAGGCGGGCCGGCCCGCCACGAGGCCGCGCCGCTTGCACGCCCGCGCGTAATCCTCCGCGAACCGCATGAGGACAAGCGAGGTGATCCACTCGTTGGCGTGAACCGCGCCGTTCGCCTGAAGACGGAACGGGCCGTCGCCGAGCCGGAGCGCGTGGATCGGCTTGCCGAGCACGCTGCGGCCGATCGTCGCCGCCACGAGGAAGGGGTACTCGCGGCGCAGCTTCTCGATGTCCCGCGCCAACTGCGCCGAGCCGTATTCCGCATCCGAACGGACGATTCGTTCCGTCGCGGGAGGAAGCTCGAGCACACACATCCCGTCCGGGACGAGCTGCCGAACGCCGGCGTTAAGCTCCCTTAGCCGGGCGGACGAGCAGCCGATCTTAAGCGCGATGCTCTCCCAACTGTCCCCCTCTTGCACGACATACCGGCGCGGGGGAGCCTCGGGCACGGCGAGCAGCTCGCCGGGCAGCAGCCCCTCTTCGAGCGACAGATGCGGATTCGCCGCGGCCAGCGCGAAGAGGCTGATGCCGAAGCGGGAAGCGATCCGGCGAGGCGTATCGCCTTGCCGCACGACGTACGTACTCGGTTCCATAGGGGTTCCCTCCTTGGCCAAGATGACGAGAGCTTCAGTCACCTAACCCTATGTGGAGCCGGCAATCAAAATGCCACCCGAAGGCCGAAGCGGCCCAAGGGTGGCATAGATGGCATACAGGTTCGAATACGGGCCTCTTCAGGCGCCGATATGGGGGACGTGCCAGACGACCGGCGTCAATCGAATCTGCTCGCCGAGCCACTGCTGGGCGATATGCCGGAACTTCTTCGAGTCCCCGCTGCAGAAGAACTGGTGAATCGGCAATTCTTCGTTGCCCGCCAGTCGATTGTTCTCGTGCAGAATCGTGCTGATCTCCCTTGCCGTCTCCTCAGCGGAGCTGATCAGGGAGACGTTCGGTCCCATCACCTCGGAGATCGTCTCCGAGAGGAACGGGTAGTGGGTGCAGCCGAGAATAAGGCAATCGATGGGGGTGGCCCGCAGGCCGAGCAAGGAGGTGCTTACCGTCTCGAACGTCTCGACGGAGCGGAAGTTCCCGTCCTCCACAAGCGTGACGAAGTGGGGACAAGACTTGCTCACCACTTCAATGTGAGGCGACAACCGGCGCAACGCCTGCTCGTACGCCCCGCTCTTGATCGTTCCTTCGGTGCCGATGACGCCGATTCGGCCCGTCTTCGTCCGTCCGATCGCCGCCCGGGCTCCCGGATTGATGACGCCGACGACCGGGATGCGCACCCGGCTGCGAATGTCGTCAAGGGCGACCGCCGTTGCCGTGTTGCACGCGATCACAATCATCTTCGGTTGGTATTGGGTCAAATAATCGACGATCTCTCTTGTGAATCGAACGACTTCTTCTGCAGGCCTCGGCCCATAAGGAGTGCGGGCAGTATCGCCGAAGTAGAGAATCTTCTCTCGGGGCAACTGGCGCATGACTTCTCTGACGACAGTCAGTCCTCCCACGCCGGAGTCCAAGACTGCGATCGCTTGCTGCACGGGAACACCGCTTTCTGTAGGAATAAGGTGATGTCGGAACATGATAAATTATGAGGTCCTGCCGCAAAAGGTACCTGCATCTTAGCGGATCTTCGGACAAGGCCCAGCAAGCCCCGATCGCGCGCCGAGGCCGCCCTGCGGGAGAGGGCGGCCTCGCGTTCGCGTTCAAGCTGCGGTTCCGACAATCTCTTTATCCTACCTGGCGACGGACTCCGCTTCTTCGTCGGCAGAAGCTTCTTCCGCTCCCGCCCTCTTCCCGAACTTGGAGCGGATGTCGACCGCCCAATCCGTCGACTTCTTCACAAGCGATTGCGCCGAGGTGCCGGCCTTCTTGCTCAGCTCCACCGTCTTCTCGCCAACCGTCTGCGCCGTATCCGCAATGTCCTTGCGAAGCTCCTTGCCTGCCTTCGGCGCGAACAACAATGCGGTAACCGCTCCGGTTACGGCGCCTGCAAGCGCCCCGAACAAAAAGGATTTAACAACCTTCTTCTCCGCCATCTTCGATACGCTCCTCTCCGGCTTCACCGGCTTGCCGAAGCGACCGCCTTCTTGGCGCCCGCTCCGCCGACGGGCCTGTGCCCGCGCCGATCAACGCCGCTGCTCATCCGCACTCTCTCCCGACTTGCGGCCGTGTCCGTTCAGTGCGCTGCCGAAGTGCCCGCTCCAGGCGTTCCAGATGAAGACGCCCAGCTCCATCCAGTCGAGCGTCTCCCCGAGCCGCCGCGTCTGTCTCTCTTCCGACGCAGCGAGCCGGCCCTCGAGCCTCCGGGTCCAGCTCACGACCGCATCCGCCGCGGCCCCGGCGGCCGTGCGGGCGGCGTCTCCGATCGCCCGCCCCCCTTGCGCGAGCGATTCCAAGCCTTGCAGTCCTTCCCGGCACAGACGGGCGACCTCTGCCGCCTCGCTGCCGAGACGCCGGCATTCCGACATCGCGGCCGCCGCTTCGCGCATCGTCCGCGCGCTCTCCGCTTCCATTCGGCGAAGCGATTGCCGGACCGACACGCCGAGCAGCACAATCATCGCAGCCGCCACCACACACAACACGGACGCCGCCCAGCCGAACAGCTCCCAAGCCATGCAGCGCACCTCCCTTCCTTGTATCTTGAACGCATTCGGGACATTCGCCCATGCGGTTAATCCAGTATAAGAAGGCTGGGCTTGACTTGACACTGCGGACAGGCCAAAAAAAAGAGCGCCCCTCGGAAGCACCCTCCCGCGAACCGCTCTTGCATTCGAATTACTTGGCAATCCAATTCTAACTATCCAATTCTAACTATCCATCCGCCATTCATCCGCCCGCTCCCGAATCCGGTACGTGCAGCGGCCGCCTCCGTCCGCCAGACATTCCGTCCGCTCGACATCCGCGTCCAGCAGCTCGCCGAACAGCCTCTTCTCGCAGTGGCACGCCTCGCGGTAGCGGTTCGCGATCTGGGCGATCGGGCAGTTGAATTCGTGAAGCCGGTAGCTCCCGTCTTCCTCCCGCTCCCATTCCGCCATATAACCGCCCGCATTCTGAATGCCGGCCAGCTCGGCCACTCTCTCCCCGAGCTCCTTGCGTTCCATCCGCTCGCGATACTTCGCATGCAGCTTGCGCTTCCGGCCCTCGAACAGCTTGCCGATCATCTCGTCGCCGGCCGCTTGCTCCTCCAGCTCCCCCAGAAGCTCCAGCATCAGATGCGGGTAGTTCTTCGGGAACAGATCGTCGGCCCGCTCCGTCAACTGATACCGGCAGGAGGGTCTGCCCATCGCCTGCTTCAGCAGCGTGGACGACACGAGCCCCTCCTTCTCCATCGCGCGGATATGACGCCGGACCGCCATCTCCGTAATGCCGAGCGGCTTCGCCAGCTCCGAGACGGTGCTCCCACCGTGCGTGCGGAGAAGCTGCATCAACTGTCTTCGCGTCGTTCCTTCCTCCGCCTGCGGCATGAGCACCCCTCCCTTCGCTTCGCGGCCGGCAAGCCGTTGCTTCCCTTACTTCTCCCAAGGGTCCAGCTCGCGCCGGAGATAATCCCGAATATCGTCCGCGAACTGCGTCAGCAGCTTCGCAAGATTGCCGGTCAGCGGATGCAGCTCGCGCCGCGGCCAACTGTCGTACTCCTGCACGAGCGGACGGCGAAGCGCGACAAGCCCGCGGAACGTCTCCGCCTGCTCTGCGGAGAGAACGCCTTCCCCGGCAATCACATCGACGATATCCTCGTAGCTGCTCGCGTCCCTCATCATGAAGCCGTCAATCAGGAAGTTGCCGACGTCCGTCACGATCTCCAGCGCGAGGTGCAGCACCCGCTCCTGGGCAAGCCCTTCGTTCAAGGAGCCTGTCCAGGAAGCGGCCAGCCGGTCCATCGCCTCGGCAATCTCGGGGATGCAGCCGAGGCGGCGCTCGATCCCCTCGCGATTCACGTAATACATGGCTGCTTAACCCCCGTCGTTACGACGCTTGCGCTTCGCTCTTCGTTTTAACCACTTGACCATGACGACCATGCTGATCAGGATAAGAACGAGATAGAACATCATCTCGTACAGATCGCCGGCCCCCGTATCCGTTGAATTCACGCCGCTCCTCCTGTTCAGCTCTCGTAATCGACGCTAACCGACGCTTCCCGAACCTCGTTCATATGAGCGATAACCTTCTTGTGCTCCGGATGAACTTGGTACGCCTGAAGGCCGTCCATCGTCTCGAACGTCGTCGTCAAGGCGATGTCGTAGGAACGCTCGGAATGCAGCACGTCGATGCCGACCTCGATGGACAGCAGCTCGTCGATCTTGCCCTCCAGGTTGCGAAGCACCTGTGCGGTGCGCTCCACGCTCTCCGGGCTGCGGTCCTTCAGCTTGAACAGAACAATGTGGGTAATCATTTCGTTAGTCTCTCCTTCTTCTGCGGTCTGATGTGCGCCGCGGAACCGGCTCCGGCCCGCCGCATGAGCCCCTTCGGCCCTGCGCATACTACTCCTGAACGGGCAATGCAACCCGGGGAGGACTGCGCATGAGCTACAAAGTGACCTTGGTGTGCACGCTGCTGGCGGCGGCTTTGTGCTTGTTCAATGCCACCGGCTACGATCCGCACAACCTCTTCTTATTCATGTTAAGCGTTCCGATCTGGTTCGTCGAGCTTTTTGGCGATATTCATGCGGTAAATGTTTATTTTATGTACTTGCTGACCGTCGTCAGTTGGGCCGTCATCGGACTTTGCTGCGATATCGGGATCGCCCGATCTGCCCGGAACCGCAGCGAAGCGTAGAACCGGATGCGGGCCGGATGAGAATCGGACGAGGACCGAACGCGGACCGCTTGCGAAGCCGCAACGGGAAAAAGGAGCCTCATGGCTCCTTTTTCCCGTGTGCATTGGGGCAATCGCGAATAAGCCGGGACCGCGCCCGAACCGCCGATTACTCGACGATAATCTTCGCGATCATTCCCGAGTGGCCTTGTCCGCACAGAACCGAACAATGGATCTCGTATTCGCCCGGAGCGTCGAACGTGTATTCCGCCTTCGGATTGTCCTTCGTCAGGTTGATGTCCGTGCCGACGATCTCGGCGCCATGATTGCCCAGCTTGTTGGTGAGGCTGATGGCATACGTCGTGCCGGCCTTCACGTGATATTCGGTCTCATTAAACTCAAAGTTGGTTGCCGTAATCTTCAGAGCCTCTACGCCTTCGGCAAGCTTCTCTTCCTTCGGCTTCTCAGGCAGTCCGTCCGCGAGCAGGTAGACGCCGAACAAGCACGCGATGATAAGCAATACGGGCATGATCCACTTGTACATTGATGCTCCCCCTGATTCATTCAAAATGTCTAGTTCTTATTTTACCTAAAATACACAATTGAACTCAACTGTTCCGCGGGGAAGATCGTCAACTTTTTTTCACATATGACAAATTGATGAACAAGCGCGGGGACGCTCGTACGGCTCCCGCGACATTCTGCGGCCGCTCTCCGCTTACTTCGGCAGCTCCTCGTCCTTCCCTGCTGCCGTGCCCGCGCGGTTTCGCAGCACTTGAATGACGTCGCGAAGCCTGTCCGGCATCGGAAGTCCCAGCCTCCCGTAATTTTCCGTCACCGACAGCAGTTCGTTCACGATATAGAAATATATTGCCCCGCCCATGACGACTTCGGCGCCGAGCACCAGGTCGATGCGGTGGGCCACGATGACGACGATCAGCATGAGGCCCTTCTTCGCGAGCCCCCAGAAGCCGATATTGCTGTTCAAGCCCTTCCCGTCGCGCAGCGATGCGAGCGTCCCGCTCAAGTAGTCGGCGACCATCAGCACCAGCAGGAAGCTTAACGATTCCGTCCAATGGCCGAAGCAGAAGCCGATTATCGCTCCAAGCGTCACGCTTACTATACCCAAGTTCGGATGCATCCCCTCTCCTCCTCTATGACAAGCATCGGTTGTGATATCAATATATGAGAATGTGTCGAGAAAGGACTTGGTAATTGTCGGCTAGCGTTGGCGGAGAGGACTTTTAATCTTCTCTTCACCATTGGCTCAAGCTGGCCTAAGGTTCGTATGGCATCCTGGGAGCAAGGAGGAGAATTCATGGCGAATCGGAAATGGACCAAGTGGGCCGTCGGCCTGTCCGGCGTGGCGCTGTACTCCCTGTTCGTCGGGTATATCTCCGGAGAGAACACGGATACGGCGCAAGCGGCAACCGTTGCGGGCTCGTACGATTCCTCGGCGTCTTCGGATCAGGATCAACTGCGAAGGCAATGGCAGAATGAGGCCGGCGGAAGCGTCGGTACGGGAGAGCAGGGCGGCACAGGCTCGAATTCGGGCTCTTCCTCCGGCGGGAGATTAAGAACGAGAGGTTCGTAAGCAAGAGGCTCGCAAGCGAAAAAGGATACGAGAGGCGAAAATCCGAAAGGAGAGATGAACATGCATACTTTTCAAGCGATGAGCACGGAGTTCCGCACGATCGGGCTGTCGGCCCATTCGCAGCGCCAAGCCGAATCCTGGTTCTCGTTCATCGAGAAGAGCCTTAGCCGCTTCCGGGAATCGAGCGAATTGTCCGCGCTGAACCGGAGCGAAGGCCGGCCCTTCCTCGCCTCCGCCCTTCTCTATCAGGCGACAAGCGTGGCGGACCGCTACTTCCGGGAGACGGGAGGCCTGTTCAACCCGTATGTCGGCAGGGCGCTCGTCGCAAGCGGCTATTCCGACAGCCTGGAGAGCGCGAAGCGAACGGCCCATGTGGCAAATAACGCCGCAGCCGTCCCCGGAACGCCCGAGGAGCCGGCCGAACTGGATCGGCGCATGATGGGCATTCGGCTGCACCCGGACGTCTCGCTCGATCTCGGGGGCATCGCGAAGGGCTGGAGCGCCGAGCAGCTTGCCGGCATGCTCCAGCGGGAAGGCGTACGCGTCGGCGCCATCGACGCCGGCGGCGATCTCGCCCTCTGGGGCACGCCCGAAGGCGGCTGGGAGATCGCGATCGGCGACCCGTTCGCGGAGGAGAGGGAGCTTGCCCATCTGCGGCTGAAGCGATCCGCGGGCATCGCGACGAGCAGCGTCATGAAGCGGCGCTGGGGAGCGGCCGGCAGCGAGCGGCACCACCTGATCGACCCGCGCACGATGAAGCCGGCCGACACCGATCTGGCGCAGGTTACCGTGCTGGCGCCCACTCTGACCGAAGCGGAGGTATACGCCAAGTGCCTGCTGCTGCTCGGCGCGGAAGTCGGCATGGCGTGGCTGGAAGCCCGCAAGCCGGCATTCGGCTACGTTGCCGTAGGCAGAGATGGACAAGTATTCCGCGGCGGCGCCCTGGCGGATTACGAAGATGCGGACGAGCGAACAGGGCGGGGCGGGACGGTGAACCATGCAGCCGCTATATGAGACGTTTAACGTATGGACGACCACCCGGGCAGCCGGGCTGACCGCATATGTCCTGCTGTTCGTCTCCACGGCGGCGGGCCTGCTGATGAGCGGCAAGCTGAGCGGGCGGAAGAGCCAGGCGATTATCCTCGCCGTTCACCAATGGGCGGGCTGGTTCGGCTTCCTGTTCGGGGCGATGCACGGAGCGGTGCTGCTGTTCGACGACTACGTCGGCTACTCGGCCGCGGAATTGCTCATTCCGTTCGCCGCAAGCGACCATCGCTGGCTGACGGGACTCGGCACCTTGTCGCTGTACGTCTCCGTTGTTCTGATCGCCAGCTCCGACGCGATGAAGAAGCTCGGCAGGAAGCTGTGGCGCACGATTCACTTCCTGGCGTTCGCCGGATACGGCATGGCGCTGCTGCACGGCGCGCTGCTCGGAACCGATGCCGGGTCGAACGCGATCGGCGGCATGTATGCCGTCACCGGAATGACAGTCGCCGCGCTGCTGGCGTACCGGATTTATTCCGCGCGGCTGGCCTCCTCGGCCAAGGCGGCCGCGCGCCGCCAAGCGCCGGCCGGCAGCCGCGAATTTGCGCAGAAGCCGCCCAAGATGGGATACTAGGGATAACCGAATGGCGAATGGAGCGTGTTACTCTGTATGATTTTCCCCAGACCCCCTTTATCCGAATGCTTCGAGAGCCTTGTGTCGACCGCGAGAGGCGACGTCAAGGCTTCTCTTGTTGTCCAAGGCGGCACGCTTGTGAACGTCGTCTCCGGCGAGCTTCTTCCGAACATGTCCGTCGCCGTGCAGGGCTCGCGCATCGCCTATGTCGGCCGTGACGTCGCGCACCTCATCGGCCCCGAGACGGTCGTGATCGATGCCAAGGGCAAGTACATGGCGCCGGGGCTGCTCGACGGCCACGCCCATATCGAGAGCACGCAGCTCACCGTCACCGAGTTCGCCCGCGCGGTGCTGCCGCTCGGCACGACCGGCGGCTTCTTCGACCCGCACGAGATGGCGAACGTGTTCGGCCTCGAGGGCATCAAGCTCATGCGCGAGGAAGGGCTCGGCACTCCTCTCGCTTCGTACATGCAGGTCGCCTCCTGCGTGCCGGCCGCCGGCCCCGCCTTCGAGACGACCGGCGCCGCGATCGAGCCCGCCGACGTCGCGGAAGCCTACCGCTGGGGTCCGGACATGATCGGACTCGGCGAGGTGATGAACTTCCCCGGCGTCGTCTACGGCGACGCGAAGATGGCCGCGCTGCTCAAGGAGACGCTGAGCGCGGGGCGGATCGCCGACGGCCACTTCACCTGGCCGTCCTCCGACTGGCGCCTGCCGGTCTACGCGGCCAGCGGCATTACCGGCGACCACGAGTGCGTCACCCCGGAGGACGCCATCGAACGCATCCGCCTCGGCATGTACGCGAAGCTGCGCCGCGGCTCCGCCTGGCACGACGTCGCGAACACGATCAAGGCGCATACCGAGCGCGGCCTCGACACCCGGCGGATGCTGCTCGTCACCGACGACCGCAGCTCGGAATCGATCCGCGACGAAGGGCATATGAACTTCGTCGTCCGCGACGCGATCCGCCAGGGCGTGAAGCCGATCGCCGCCTTCCAGATGGCGACGCTCAACACCGCCGAGCGGTTCGGCGTCGCCCGCGACGTCGGCTCGATCGCGCCGGGAAGCTTCGCCGACATCCTGCTGCTGGACGGCCATCTCGCCGACGTGAACGTCTCCCTCACAATCGCCGCCGGTGTCGTCGTCGCCGAGAACGGGCGGATGGTCGTCGACCTGCCGGCTTACGAATACCCCGAGAAGGTGCGCAATTCCATCCGACTCACGCCCGACGTGGACGCATCCGCCTTCGAGATTGCCGCTCCGATTGCGCACGGCGATGCGCTCGTCCGCGTCATCCAGGTCATCGAGAATCACGTCGAGACTCCGGAGCTGAAGCTGCGCGTACCGGTCGCAGACTCGCGGGTCGTGCTCTCCCCGGACAGCGGCCTCTGCAAGATCGCCGTGCTGGAGCGCCACAAGCAGACCGGCAACCGCTCGGTCGGCCTTGTCGCGAACATCGGCTTCGCGAAGCCGGCCGCCATCGCCATGACCGTCGCGCACGACAGCCACAACCTGCTCGTCATCGGCAACTCCGACGAGCTGATGGCCCGCGCCGCGAACGAAGTCATCCGCATGCAGGGCGGCGCCTCCGTCGTCGCCGAGGCGGAGACGACGAGCTTCCCGCTCCGGATCGCCGGCCTCATGTCGGCCGAGCCGTTCGAGATCGCAGCCGAGCAGTCCGCGTCCATCAGCCGCGCCATCGTCTCCGCCGGCTGCACGCTCAACTACGCGTTCATGACGCTGTCGCTGCTCGCCCTTGTCGTCATCCCGACGCTGCGCCTCTCCGACAAGGGGCTCGTTCGCATCTCCGAGTCCGGCATCGAGTTCGTGCCGTTGTTCTGCGAGGAATAAAATAAAGGGGTGCCTTATCCCCTTCCTTCAGTTGCGCGCTTTGGCGGCGAGAACTGAACGGAAGGGATAAGGCACCCTTTTGCAAGATGGGGACTTGGGCCGGCGCGCCCCACAACGCCAACAAAAGGAGCCCTGCCCCAGGACGATGTTGCCGACCGGGGGAAGCTCCTTATGCGGTTTTCCACATTAATCCGCTGACGGCACGACGCCCTATGCATTTCCGCCCTGCGCGTTCCCGTCCTACGGTTCCCCGTCCTACGCGTTCAAGTCCGGGCGGGTGCCGGTGACCAGGTACACGGTGCTCTCGCCGATGTTCGTGGCGTGGTCGGCGATCCGCTCGTAGTAGCGGCCGACGAAGCTGAGCAGCGTTGCCTGCGGGATCGTCTTCGGGTCTTCGACCATGATCGTCAGCAGCTCGCGGATGATCTGGCTGTACAAGGCGTCAACCAGGTCGTCGTCCTTGCTCATCTTGTAAGCGAGGTCGACGTTCTCGTCCATGTACGATTGCACCGATTCGGCGATCATCATGCGAACCGTCTCGGACATCCTCGGCAGGTCGATCAGCGGCTTGATCAGCGTCTGGCCTTCGAGCCGCAGCACCACCTTCGCCACGTCGACCGACAGGTCGCCCATTCTCTCGAGGTCCGACGAGATTTTGAACGCGGCGAGAATGCGCCGCAAATCCTTGGCGACCGGCTGCTGGGTCGCGATCAGCTTGGAGCCGAGCTCTGTGATCCGCTCCTCGAGCTGGTTCAGCTCCAAGTCTTCCTTCACGATCCGCTGCGCCTTGATCGCATTCAGGCTGACCAGCGCATCCGTGGCATTCGCAAGCGCCTTCTCGACGCGCCCGCCCATCTCGCCAAGCAGCATCTGCATCTCCTGCAAACCTCGATCGAACTCTCTTCTTACCGTCACAACGGTTCCCCCTCTCCGTTCGGCTTCAGCTCAGCCGAACCTTCCGCTGATATAATCTTCCGTGCGTTGATCGGACGGATCGGAGAACAGCTTCTCGGTCTCCGAATACTCGACAACCTCGCCATTCAGGAAAAACACGGTCTGATGCGACACCCGAGCCGCCTGGTGCATGTTGTGGGTCACCATGACAATCGTGTACTTGTCCTTGAGCTCCTGGGCCAGCTCCTCGATCTTCAGCGTGGAGATCGGATCGAGCGCCGATGTCGCTTCGTCCATGAGCAGGATGTCCGGCTCGACGGCAAGCGCGCGGGCGATGCACAGCCGCTGCTGCTGACCGCCGGAGATGCTGAGCGCGGAGCGCTTCAGATGATCCTTGACCTCGCCCCAGAGCGCCGCCGCCTTGAGGCTCGACTCGACGATCTCGTCGAGCTGCTTCTTGCTGCGGACGCCGTGAAGCCTCGGACCGTACGCCACATTGTCATAGATCGACTTTGGAAAAGGATTCGGCTGCTGGAACACCATTCCTACTTTTTTCCGCAACGTCTCCACATGAACTTCGCCGGAGTAGATGTCCGTTCCTCCTACCGCGATCCTGCCTTCGATTCTCGTTCCCGGAATCATGTCGTTCATCCGGTTGAGCGTGCGCAGCAAGGTCGACTTGCCGCACCCCGAAGGACCGATAAAGGCGGTAATCGCGCGCTGGGGAATTTCCACCGATACATTCTTAAGCGCCTGGAACGTTCCGTAGAACAAATTCAGCTTGTCGATCTCGATAAGAGCCTTCAACAGAGTTTCCTCCCGTGAATACGAATACGAGCTGGCTTTAGCTTCTGGTCTTGCGGGCATTCAGCCACAGCGGAACGCGGAACACGAGGTTGATCAGCAGCACGATGAAGATCAGCACGGAAGTCGCCTTCTGCGCAATCTCCCCGGCATCCGGCACGATCGCCTCGGACTGGACGTACCAGAGGTGAACCGCAAGCGTCTCGCCCGGCGAGAACAGATTGAAGTCCCACATAACCCCGGAGGTCGTCACGCCCGCCGTCAGAATGATGACCGCGCTCTCGCCGAACGCGCGTCCGGCGGTAAGACAGATGCCGGTAACGAGGCCGCTGAGCGCAACCGGAACAAGAACCTTGCGAATCGTCTGCAGATGCGTGGAGCCGAGCGCGAATGAAGCGTTCTTCATCTCTACCGGCACGGACCGAATGGATTCCTCCGTGATGCGCGTGAGCATCGGGAGGTTCAGGAACGCCAGGCTGATCGCTCCGCCGAGAATCGTAAGGCCGATCTGGAACATCTCGACGAACAGGGCGATGCCGAACAAGCCGAAGATGATGGAAGGAACCGAGCTGAGCCCCTCCACGCAGATCCGCACGAAGCCGATCAGCTTGTTGTCCGGAGCGAATTCCGCCAGGTAAATTCCGGCGGCAAGCCCGATCGGAATCGAGATCACAAGCGAGATGGCGAGCAGATAGAACGAGTTGAACAGCGCAGGACCGATGCCCCCGCCCTCTTCGATCTCGCTCGGAATGCTGTACAGGAAGCTCCAGGTGAGCTTGGGCAGGCCGTTCTTCAGCAGCATGAACAAGAGGCCGCATATAAAGAGAATGACGAGAATACCGATTCCCCATACCACTGCGGTAAAAATTTTATCGAATACGGCGGACGAGCCGTTTCTCTTCCCGAACGAGTAAGGGGCTTCGGAACGCAGAGCTTCGTTGGTCGATCCGTTCATCGATCCGTTCATTATTCGCTGGCTCCTTTCTTCTGAAGGAACCGAACCGCCACGATCATCAGAAGCGAGATGACAAGCAGCAGGAAGCCCATCATGTACAAGGCGTAGTTCCAGGTGGAGTCGAATTCGACGCTGGAGATCTGCATCACGATGTTGCTCGTCAGCACGGCGGTCGGCTTGAACAAGCTGTCGGCGATCTGCGCCGTGTTGCCGATGACCATGACGACCGCCATCGTCTCGCCGATCGCGCGGGCCATGCCCAGAATGACCGCGTACACGATGCCTCTGCTCGAGGCGGGAAGGACGACGCGGAAGATCGTCTGGAAGCGGTTCGAGCCGAGCGCATACGAGGCGTCGCGATACTTCTTCGGGACGGCGGTGATCGCGTCGTCGCTGACGCGGCTGATGGTCGGAAGCACCATGATCGTCAGGACGATGGCTGCGGCGAGCAGCCCGTCGGCAAGAGGCTTGCCCGTCAGATCGCGAAGCCAAGGAATGAGCACGGTAAGTCCCAGGTAGCCGTAGACGACCGACGGAATGCCGACGAGAAGATCAAGCACGGGGCGAAGCGTATTGCGAAGCCACTTCGGCGTCATCTCGGCGAGGAAGACCGCGATCAGCACCGAGAAGGGAACGGAGATGATCAGCGTAAGAGCCGTAAGGGCAATCGTTCCGTAAATAAACAGCAGCGCGCCGTAGTGGCCGTTCTCCGGGTCCCAGTCGGTTGAGAAGAAAAATTCGGCGAAGCCGACCTCCTGGAAGGTCAGGATGCCGGTGCGGAACATCAGGAACAGGATGCCGAACAGCACCAGACAGACGAAGCCCGCGGCAGCGATACAGGCGATACGGAACGCGGAGTTCGCCCATCTCAGCCTCGTTCTTCGATCGAAGGATGGTCCCGAGCCGGTCCGGATGCTGTTGCCGAGCTCCGCCGGAGCGTTCTGTGCGGTAGAATTCATCTCGATCATGGAGAGATGATCTCCTCTCATAAGGAGAAGCCAGCTTGTCGCCGAAGCGCGGAAGCTGGCTGTCTCATCGAATAATGGCGGGGCTGGTTATTGGAAAATTACTTAAGGTTCTTCACGGACGCCAGCGGGATGAACTTCAGCTTCTTCAGGGAGCCGTTCTGGAACGTGTTGCTCTGGATGTACTCGATGAACGCCTTCGTAGCGCCCGTCGGCTTGCCCTTCGTCATGAAGTAGCCGATTCCCCATACCTTGTACGTGCCGTTCAGGACGTTCTTCTCCGTCGGAGCGACGCCGTTGATGCTGAGCGCCTTCATCTTCGTCGTGACATACGGAAGGTCGATGTAGCCGATCGAATTCGGGGTCGTCTCGATCGTCGTCTTCATATCGCCGCTCGAGCCGACTTCCTTGTAGTTGTCGCCCTTGCTCATGAATTCGGTGCCGCTCAGAGCCTTCATCTGGAAGTTGACGCGGGTGCCGGAGCCGAACTTGCGGTTGACGACAACGATGTCTTCGTCCGCTCCGCCGACGTCCTTCCAGTTCGTGATCTTGCCCGAGAAGATGTCTTGGAGCTGCTTCGTCGTCAGGCTGTTCACCTTAACGTCCTTGTGCACGATGGCGGCGAATACCGTAACGGCAACCGGATTCGCGACTTGGCCGTCGAACTTCTTGAAGCCCGGCACGTCGATGGAAGCGTCCCAGTCGACGGCGCCGATGTCGGCGATTCCCTTGCGGACCGCTTGCGGGCCCGTGATCGAGCCGGCGGCGGATGCGGAGATTTTGACCTTCGGATTCAGCTTCTTGAATTCGCTGGACGCTTGGAGCGTCAGCGGCAGAAGCGCGGAAGAACCGTTGATAACGATGCTGCCCTTCAGGGTGCTGGCCGCGGAGGCCGCCGACGTTGCGCCGCCGATCAAGCTCAGGGCGAGCGCTACCGCCGTAAGGGATTTGAACCATTTTCTCATGGGAAAATAAACTCCTCTCGGATACGATCAGATGATGGCTTCGTCTGCGGAAGCTTGGTGTATACAGGCTTGGCGCCGATTACTTCGTGATGGCCGTCCAGGCGTTGCCGCTGCGTACGAGAACTTGACCGTCGCGTACGACCGCGATGCCGAATTCGGAGACGACGATGGACGTCACTTCCGCCGACACGGCGTACAGTTGCTTGGCAGCTCCGGTGGACGTCACCTCGTAGATCCCGTTCTCGGAGTCGCTGTCCGCTGCCAGCACATACAGCTTGCCGCCGTATTGGACCGATTCCAGCACGTCGCGTTCGCTGTAAAGATTCAATGCCGTGCCGCTTGCTCCGACCGAGACCAGAACGGCATTCGAATTCTCGTTCGCGACGCTGACGTAAGTTGCCGTCTTGCCGTCTGCGGAAGCGATGAACACCTTGTCGTCCGTTCCCTTCGTCAGTTGCACCGGCTTGCCGTCCGTTACCGACGAATCGAAGGAGAAGATCTGGATCTGGTTCGTCGAGTAGTCGATCGCGACATTGTCTTCGTCCACGTTCGTCGAATCCGCCGTTACGCTGCCCAGCGTCGTCACGGCGTAGACGAACTTCGTTCCGTCCGCGGAGACGTTCAGGCTCGACTTGTAATCGACCTTGTCTTCCAGAATCTTCGTGATCTCGCCGCTCGCCACGTTGATCTTCGCGATGACCGAGCCCTTGTCGCCTTGCAGGAAGTAGACCGTGCTGCTGTCCGGGGACCAAACAAGCTCAGGCTTGATGTTGTTGTCCTCGGAGAGCTTGGAGACAGCCTTCGTCGAGAGATTGATCAGGTAGAGCAGCCCTTCGCTGTCGGAGAAGATCGCTTGCTTGCCGTCAGGGGAGACGACCAGGTCCGACTTGTCGGTCGAGGTGAGCAGAACGTCGCTCTTGCCGGATGCGGCATCGACCAGGTAATCCGTGCGGCCGGACTCTTGCACCGTCGAGACGAGCAGCTTGCTCGCGCTCACGAAGCGCGGGTTCTCCGCTCCTTCGACCAGCTTCACGGTGGAGATGACGACTTGCGTACCGTTAAGGGCAACCGTTCCGCCGAGCCCGTTCACGAGCGGGCGAACCGCCATATAGGTGGAGCCTTCCACGAGCTGGATCGGCTGCTTGAGGCTCACCGCAGCTCCGTCCGCCGTAATCTGATTCGCACTCAGCTTCGCTTCGACCGTATGCCCGTTCAGCGTTACCGTCAGAGCGCCGTTATGTACCGCGATGTTCGCCCCGATCGCCTTGGCCACGTCGCGAATCGATACGAGCGTCTCTCCGTTCTTCGTCACGACGCGGAATGAGGCGGAAGAACCATTCACCAGGAACGTCGCTTGCTTAGCCTGTACGCTTGCTGCCGTCTTCGCGGCCGGTGCCGCCGAAGCTGCGCCTACGATCGACGATGTTCCTACCACTGCGGCTAATACGGATGCTGCTAGAGCTTTTCTCATCACCATTGACTCGGTCACCCTTCTTTGTCTCCCATATTGGCCCTGCGCCTTGCTTGTTCAACCCTCTTCCAAGCCTCTTCAATTCGCTTTACATTCGTCATTATAAGAAGCATTTGTAAAGGAGATTTGCGCCTACTATTATGCCATTGTTAAAATTTTCTTCTGTTTGCAATTGTTATCCTCTATTTTCCGCTACCCCTCTCTCCCCTTCCCCATCTCCACTCCCCTTCCTGCTGCCTCTCTCTATCCCCCTCTAGCCAAATCCTCCTCGCACTCTCCTCCTGCCGCGCTATTCGTTACCGCCGGCCCGCCGGCTTTGCGATTTTATGCGGTTTTTCACATTCGTCGGCTTGAATTCGGATGAATCGCGATGTTTTATGTGGTTTTTAGCATACATACATCAACTTGAGCCGAATCGCCCAACCTGCCCCTTTTCGCGCAGCACGAATGCGATTTTTCACATAAAATCCGGCAATTGGCGGGAGCGACGGCTTCGGGAGGTCCGGTAGTTCCGGCGTGGTCAGCGGGGTCAGCAGATCCGGCGGATCGGCGGGGGCGGCGGGGGCGGCGGGTTCGGCGATTTTGTCGACGGGGTCCGAGATAGTCCCCCTTCCGGCCCGGTGCCGTTTGCGATTTAATACGAAAATTAATCCTCGCTAATGGCGGTCTGTACCGGATTTAGACAGGAAAGTCCTGCCATCGCCTAGCGCCGGCCCAGCGTGGTCGGCATGTCGGTGAAATATTCCATATTGTGGGCATTGTGGGAGCTTGATCCCCTTCTACACCCTTATGCCTCTTCTCCCCTTGGATCAGGAATCTCCGCTTGACGATCATGCCCTTTGCTCTTGGGTCAGCTTGTTCACCTTGCATCTCCTTATCCTGAACGAAAGGGAGAAGAGACCTAATGCCGCCAGAGGGAATAGACGCATGAGGGAGCTGGAAACGATGCCGGGCGGGATGGCAAGTGGAACGAACAGTCGTTAGGCGGGTTTCACGCTCATCTCCCTCTCCTACCGCCCCGTCGGAGCGTCGTTGTACGGGGTTCTCCACTAACTCCGCTCCTTATGCTTCTCCGCAGTTGGCTTTTCAGCACTGCGGATGGCCATGACTCATCTAAGTGCATCCGTAGGCATAGGGCGGCGAATAACGCAAAAAAAAGGATAGAGAAAAAGGACCGTTGTCCCGAATCTCTATCCTTCTGCGGTTGTGGAACGGCGTTTATCGCGCGGCAAACCCGTTCAGCTTCAGCCAGGAGGCGCAGGCCTCCGTCCACTCTCTCGTGTGCTCCTCATCCTCCGCAAGTCCCAGGCCGTGACGGCCGTGCTGATAGACGTGAAGGTCGAACGGAACCTTGTGGCGGCTAAGCGCGGCGGCGAACGCCAGCGAGTTCTCGACCGGAACGGCGGCATCGTCCGCGGTGTGCCACAGGAAACACGGAGGCGTGTCCGGCGTCACGCGTTCTTCGCTGCTGAAGTATTCGATGCGCTCCGGCGAGACGTCGGCCCCCAGCAGGTTCAAACGCGAGCCGCCGTGCGTATAAGGAGGCTTCAGCGTGATGACCGGGTAACACAGAATCGCGAGATCCGGTCTTGCGGAATAAGCCGCATCCAGCTCATCCTTCGGCGTTCCGGTCTCTTCGTTATACAAAGTCGCCGCCGCGGACGTCAGATGACCTCCCGCCGAGAAGCCGAGAATGCCGATCCGGCTTGGGTCGAGGTTGAAGCGTTCGGCGTTCGCCCTCACGGTGCGGATAGCCCTCTGCGCATCAAGCAGCGCGCACGGGTACTTGTACGGAGCGACGCGATAACGAAGCACGAACGCGGAGATGCCGAGCGAATTCAGCCATAAAGCGATCGGCTCTCCCTCGTGGTGGGCACGCGTCCCGTAGCCTCCGCCCGGGCAGACGACGACTGCCGCGCGGTTGTCCCCTTCCGCCAGATAAGGGAAGATCGCAGGGCGATCCTCATCGGTCGTTCCATGCGCAAGCGGCGCGCCTTCCGGCCATAACAACAGTTCTTCCATGTGAGTCCCTTCCTCTCGCCTGTCAGCGTCAATATCGTCTGATGCGCTTACATCCTAGCCCATCATATCATGGTTGTCCTTCTTCCGGTAGCGCATCCTCCTGTCTTCCGGCGAGGGGAGAGAGCCGACGGGGGAGCGAGACAAGCAAGAACTGGAGAAGCAGCACCAAGGTCGCGCCGATCAGAATCGAATTGGACAGCAGCGTGCCCCAGAATCCGGCGATTCCTTCCACATTGCCGGGAAGCGCGACGGCGAGCAGAAGGCTGACGCCGACGACCGTGAAGTTGGCTTCGGTCTTCTCCATTCTCGACAGCAGCGAGATGCCCGACGAGAACAGCCCGGCCGCAGCGGGCAGGAACAAGCCGCCGATGACGGCTCCCGGCGTCAGGGCGAGCAGGGCGCCCGCCTTCGGAACGAATCCGAGAACGAGCAGAATTCCTCCCGCCCAGACGATCGGGAACCGGGACCCCGACCGTGTCAGCCGAAGCAGGCCGACATTCTGCGCATACGCCGTCGTCGGCAGCCCTCCCAGGAAGGCCGACAACAAGGAGCCGCCCGCTTCTCCGGCGAAGCCGCGCCGCAGTTGCCCGTCGTCCAGCTTCGTGTCCGTCACCTCGGCGGCCGCCTGATAGACGCCCATCGCTTCCATCGTGGCGGCCAGGTATGCGCACAGGAACGCGGCAATGACCGCGCCGTGCCATTCGAAGGCCCCGTACGGCATGAGCTCGGGCCATCCGAACCAGGCAGCCTCGCGAACGCTTCGCCAATCCAGCCCGGCGGTGCCGGCGGCAATGGCATCGCCGACGAGCAGGCCGATCAGGAAGGCGAACCGTCTTGCCAAGCCGCGCCCGAACAGCGAGAGGGCAATGACGGCGACGGCCGTCGAGATGGACAAGAGAAGCGTCTCCGCCGTCAGGTACGTCTCGTCCCCCGGAGCTCCCCCGAGAAATTCCAGCAAGGTGAACTGTGCGAGCACAAGGCCGACGGTACAGATGACCGTTCCCGATACGGCGGGGGTGAACCAGCGGGCCAGCTTGCCGATCGCGCCCGTAACGGAGAGCAGGAAGGCGGCCGCCGCCGCGACCAGAATGCCCCCGGAGGCCGCGGCAAGCCCGTGCGTCTTGGCCGTCGAGATCATGAGGGCATCGAACGAAGCCGACGGGCCTTGCACGATCGGCAGACGGGCGAGCCGGGTCGCCTGCAGCAGGGTCACGAAGCCCGCCGCCACGAAGACGGCGTTGATCAGATTGGAAGCCGCGAGCGGAGCCATCCCGATCATGGCCGCGATAAACAGCGGGTCCAGCCAGACGTTGGAGACGAAGACGTGCTGCAGCCCGAGCAGAGCTCCCTGCATGCCGCCGACCTTCTGTTCCACTTGCAGCTTAGCGTCCATTCGCCGCGCCCCCCTTCACCTGAGCATCGCGGTCGCGGGAAGAGCCGGCGCCGTCCGCCGAGGACCGCACGGCTGCGGCGAGCCTCCGCGCCGCCTCGCGCGGCTCCTCCGCCAGCGAGATGGCGGAGATCGCGGACACCCCGTCGGCTCCGGCGCGGATAACCTCGGCCGCATTCGCCGCAGAGATGCCGCCGATCGCAACGATCGGCAGCGCGATGCAGCGAGCCCGGATCGCCTCGATCGCCCGAATTCCGGACGCCGTCTTCGCGTCCTCCTTCGTGCTCGTCGCATAGATCGGACCGACGCCCAGGTAGTCGGCGCCCGCCCGAACCGCCGCTTCGGCTTCCGCAGCGTCGTACGCGGACACGCCCAGCAGCCGCCCCGCTCCGATCCTCCTCCGGACGGAGGAGGCCCGCTCGTCGTCCTGCCCGACATGAACGCCGTCGGCTTCCACCTCCATGGCGAGCTCCGCGTCGTCGTTGACGACAAACGGGACGCCGTGCTCCCGGCACAGCAGCCGCAGCCGCCAAGCCAGCTCCGCGCGCTCCTTGCCCCGGAGCGCGTCCGTGCCCTTCTCGCGATATTGGAACAGCGTCGCGCCCCCTTGAAGCGCCTCGGCCAGCACGTGCTCGGGCCGGACGCCGGGCCGGCAGTTGTTGCTTCCCATAATGAAGTACGTGCGCAGCGCAGAGCGAATGGCCGCGTCCTGCCATGCCGCCGTCATCGCACCGCCCTCCTTAAGTCGCCGTAAGCCCAATGGTTCGTCGGCCCGTGTCCTTGGCCGAGCTCCAGGGGACACCCGACGGCCGCCTGGATAAACGCCTTGGCCTCTTGCGCGGCGCGCAGGGCGTCGCTCCCCTTGGCCAGCTCCGCAGTCAGTGCCGCCGCGAACGTGCAGCCGGTCCCGTGCGTATGGCGCGTGGGCACCCGCTCCCCTTCCAGCTCGAAGAAGTCCCGCCCGTCGTAGAGCAGATCGACGCAACGGCCTGCGACCGACTCGTCATGGCCTCCCTTGATGACGACATGGCGCGCCCCCATCGCGGCAAGAGCTCTTGCCGCTTCCTTCTTCGCCTCCCGTCCCGCCGCCTTGCCGCCGAGCGAGAGGCCGGTCAGCGCTTCGGCTTCCGGCACGTTCGGCGTAACCGCGAGCGCGAGGGGCAGCAGTTGCGCCTTCATCGCTTCAACCGCCCGCTTCTGCAGCAAGAGAGTTCCTCCCTTCGCGATCATGACCGGGTCCACGACGACCCGCGTCCAGCCTTGGCGTCGGATCTCCTCCGCAACTGCCGCGACGATCTCCGCGTCAACCAGCATGCCCGTCTTGAGCGCGTCGACGCCGAGATCGCAGCCGACCGCCGCAATCTGCGCCCGAACCGCCTCCGCTCCAAGCGGGTAGATGCCGCTTACGCCGAGCGTATTCTGCGCGGTAACGGCGGTGATCGCGGACATGCCGAACACCCGGAGCTCCTGGAATGTCTTCAGGTCGGCCTGGATGCCCGCGCCACCGCCGCTGTCGGAGCCCGCGATCGTGAGTGCCGTCGGCGTCCTCATCCTTCCACCACCTCAACCTTGCCGAGGCGCTCGACATCGGAGGGCGAGACGCTCCACAGAAGGTCCAGGAAGGCGATCTGGAAGCTGCCCGGCCCTTGCTTCCCCGCCCTGGCCGCCGCCAGCTCGGCGGCCGCGCTGTATGCCGCGAGCGCCGCGACCGCCGCCTCCAGCGGGTCCGGCACAACCGCCGCGTAAGCGCCGATGACCGACGAGAGCAGGCAGCCCGCTCCGGTGACGCGGGTCAGGAGGGCGTCTCCGCCCCGCACGGCCGCCGTCCGCCGGCCGTCCGAGACGTAATCGGTCTCGCCGGTAATGGCGACAACGCAGCCCAGCTTGAGCGCCGCCTGCCGCGCCAGCTCCGCAACGTCGCCTCCGCCCGCGCCGGCATCCACGCCGCGAATCGTCCAGTCGCGTCCGATCAGGTTCGCCGCCTCTGCGGCGTTGCCCCTCACGATCGCGATGTCGAGCTCGTCCAGCAGGCTTCGGGCCGTCTCAGTACGGTAGGCCGACGCTCCCGCGCCGACCGGATCGAGCACGACGGGAACGCCGCGTTCGTTCGCCGCCCGCCCCGCAAGCTTCATTGCTTCGACCTCGACTTCGTTCAGCGTGCCGATGTTAAGGACGAGCGCGCCGGCGATCCCGGCGATCTCCGCGACCTCTTGCCTGGCATACGCCATGACGGGCGACGCTCCCAGCGCCAGCAGCCCATTCGCGGTAAAATTCGTCACGACCACGTTCGTGATGTTGTGAACGAGAGGTTTGCGGTCCCGCACCTCCTGAAGATTGGCTCCCAATTGCCGAATGTCCATTTTTCTCGCCTTCCTTATCCCGTATTGAATTGAATATCCGAATTCGGGACGTCAAAAAAGCGCCTTCCCCGCCATATGGACAGGGGAAGACGCTTAAAAGCGCGCGCAAATAGACGCATTCTTCCTACGATGGCATTATCCAACAGGTTTAAACGGTCTACGACGGATCAGCCGTACTCTCAGCCTGCTTCTGCAAGCTCCCGCGAATATTCAATTGTTCTCAGTGTAATACACGGCCCAATGCAATTCAACCGTCTTTTTACACGTAGCCGATCGTCTTCACGCCGTTTAAGCTTGCCGCCTCTATCGCGAAGCCTTCCGGCAGCACGCCGCGCAGCACGATCTCGCGCGTCTCTCCGGCGACGAGATCGAAGTAGTTGTCCGACAGCGTGCCGACGACGTTAAGCAGTCCGGCATCCTTCGCGAAGACGTCCGTCCGGAGCGAGATCAGCGTGTCGCCGCTATCCAGCGCCTTCGTCGTCACGGTCAGTTGCGCCGGCTTCAGCTTGAGCTGATACGGCTTGCCGAGCGTATACGCTTGACGCGCCAGCCGCTCCCCTTCGCTCGACAGCAAGTTCACGAACACGATCGTCGCCGCCGCGTCGAAGCCGCCGACGTCAAGCTTGTCCAGTTCGGTCGATTGATGCCCGCGGCCCTTCACGCTGCGCTCTTCGGTCTTGACGACCTTGTCGGTCGCCAGATCGTAGTACTCAACCAGCACCTTGCCCGCAAAATCCCCATTATCATGGATCAGATACAGCGACGCTTCCGCCTGCCCCGGGGCGATCTTCGCCACAACGTTCGGAGCCTGGAACGTTCTCTTCATGTAATAGTACGACGGCTTCTTCACCTTGCCGTAGTCGACGAGCGCCCAACTGATCGACGGCCACAGGTCGCTCCATTGCCAGATCAGCGCGCCTGACGTATCCGGCATGCGGGATACCCAGTGCTCGACGCCGTAACGAAGCGCGTTCGCCTGCAGCAACTGGTTGACGTAGACGAACTGCTCCTTGGTCGCCGGCAGCCGGTAATCGCCGACCGTGTAGTAGAACAGCCGCTGGATGCCGTGCGGCGCCTTCTGCATCGCATCGAACTTCGGGTCGCGCAAGTCGGCCTCCGCATCGACGGCATTCATCACCTTCATCGAAGGATACGACTGCATCCCGAACTCGGACAGGAATCGCCCGTTGACCTCTCGGTACTCCTCGTACGGATGCGTCTGCCCCCAGACGTACCAGGAGTGCAGATCGCCGTAGTCGCCCTCGTAACGGGAATCGTCGAACGTAAGCATGTACGGGCTTGTCGGCCAGTAAGGGCGCAGCGTGTCCTTGCGGCACACCTCCTTCAGCACGTCGAAGTACAGCTTCTCGCCGAAGCCATGTTTGCGCTTCTTCCGGCTGCGCTCGATGAAGAACATGTTCTCGTTGTTGCCGCACCAGAGCACGATGCTTGGATGGGAGCCGAATTCGTCCAGCACAAATTCCGCTTCCTTGGCGACCAGCTCCGAGAACGCATCGTCGTCCGGATAGTCGCCGCACGCGAACATGAAGTCCTGCCATACCATGATGCCGAGCCGGTCGCACTCCGCGAAGAAGTCGTGGTTCTCGTACGTGCCGCCGCCCCAGACGCGGATCATGTTCATGTTGGCCGCCGCGATATCCTCGATCTCTTGGCGATACTCTTCGGCGGTGTCGAGGTTCGGCCACAGCTTCAGCGGAATCCAGTTGACGCCCTTGCACAGAATGGCGACGCCGTTCACTTCGATAAGGAACTTGCGGCCTTGCTCATCGTAAGGCATCTTGATCTTCACTTCGCGCAGCCCGACGGAACATTCCAGCGCGTAGGAGGCTTCCTTCGCGGCAACCTCCACGACCAGGCGATACAGATGCGCTTCCCCGTGGCCGAGCGGATACCAAAGCTTCGGATTCGCAATCTCGAGAGACGTCTCGTATGTCCTCTCTCCCGGCGCTATGCTGACAGTTTCTTTTTTAACCGCTGCCGCTTGTTCGCCGTCGTAGATCGTGTACGTCACTTCCGCTTCGAAGGCAGTGTCCCGAACGTTCACGATCTTGTGAGAAGCGTTTACGATTGCCTTGTCCGGGGCCAAACTCGTAAGGCGATAGCCAAGATGCTCGCCGCGCGCCTGCGCATATCCTTCCACGCGGACAGCCTTGTGAATGCCGACCGTTGCGACGCGAGCTCCCCAATCCCAGCCGTAGCCGTACTGCGCCTTGCGGCCGAACAGACGCGGGGAGATGCCGTTCCAGAGGAACAGGTCCTCGCCGAACGCCCGCTCCTTCTCCTTCAGCGTCTCCGTAGGAGAAGCGATGCGCACGACGAGCTCGTTGCGTGCTTGCGCGATGCCCTTCACATCGAAGCGATAGGACAGGAACATGTTCTCCGTGCTGCCGATCGCCTTGCCGTTCAGCTCGATCTCGGCGAACGTGTCGACGCCTTCGAACACGATCTCCAGCGCCTCGGAAGCGAGCAGCGCGTCGCTCAGCTCGAACGAGCGGCGGTACGTCCAGCCGTCGTGCTCGACCCATTCGATCTTCGGCTCGAACAGCGTATCGTATTCGTTAGGCAGCACGTCCTGCTCCATCAGATCCTTCTGGATGAAGCCCGGCACCTGCGCCGGATATTCCTGTCCCGTCCGTTCGTTCGTCGCATGCCATTTTCCATTCAGCAGCTTGTTCTCCATCAATAAGATCACCCGCTTCTTCCATCGTGTTGTCGATCTCGCTTGGCTAACTTATAAAATTGATAGGTTGTTAATATTACAGTTAGGCTAACGATAAGATACTACGAAACGAACAAAATTGCAAAGAAATTTCCCGCCAACAGCAAAAAGAGCGCCTAACGAGTAGACGCTCTTCCTAGGGGGGGGCCGCCGCATGTTGCATCTCTTATTCTCAAAAGGGTGCCTTATCCCTGCTGTTCAGGTGCTGCGTATTTTTTTCCAGAAATTAGGATACTGATTGGAAGGGATAAGGCACCCATTGGCGAAAAGGGATAGGGGCAGTGTCAGCCAGCGCGGCAAAAATACAGGGAGGGGGTATCCAGACCATTGCCGGCCGTTCTGCACCTTCTCCCCTCCTCCTATTCGATTTGGTATAATGAATTAACGTGCGGTCCAACCGCCGTCGGCCTTGATTACGTCGCCGTTGACAAAGCTGGAGTCGTCGGAGGCCAGGAACAGGGCGACCCGAGCGATCTCCATCGGATCGGCTATCTTGCCTGGTCCGGCATCGGCAAGCGCTGCGGCTCCGAGCGGGTGAGGCGCCGTAATGGTCGATTGAATATTCGTGTTCACGCCCCCCGGAGCAATGGCGTTGGCACGGATGTTCCCGCCTTCGCGTCCGTAAGTGGCGGCGATGTTCTTGGTCAAGCCGACCAAGCCGTGCTTCGAGGCAATATAAGCGGCGCCGCCGCGAGTGCCGAACAAGCCGCCGACGGAAGCGTTGTTGACGATGACGCCGCCGCCTGGTTGATCCTTCATGATGTTGATCGCCGCGCGGCAGGCCAGGAACGGTCCGGTCAGATTGATGCCGATCAGGCGCTCCCACAGCTCGTCCGACACGTCGCCGACCGGCGTGAAGTTGTCCATGACGCCCGCGTTGTTCACGAGGACGTCCAGGGAACCATAAGTGTCGGCCGCCGTGCGAATCATCGCTTCGACGTCGTCCTTCCTCGAGACGTTGACGGCCGCCGCCGTCGCTTCGCCGCCCTTCTCCCGAATCTCGGCAACGACGGCATCGACGCCCGCTTGATTGATGTCGGCCGCGACGACCTTGGCGCCTTCCTGCGCGAACAGCAGCGCAATCGCCTTGCCCATGCCGGAACCGGCTCCGGTAACAACGGCTGTTTTGCCTTGAAGCTTCATTATGCAAGACTCCTTTGCAATTAAGGATGGACGGCTTCGTTCCGCCCGCCACCCGTTCGTATTTGGGACACACCTTCATTATAGAATCGTGGCCGGAAGCTTCAATTGACAAGTCGGCGGCCTTTGTCAAAGTCCTTACATTCGCGGCGAATCTGTCTGGTTCCAGCTTAAATTCATACATTAACGGCGAAGATGCTCGGGGTGAACGGAGAATGAATAACGGCGTCATTCGAACGAGAAAAGCGCTCAAAAACGCGTTGGTCGAGCTGCTGAGGGAGAAGGAGCTGCGAGAGATCACCATCAGCGAGATCGTATCGCGGGCGGGCTATTCGCGAGCGACCTTCTACGCGCACTACCAATATAAAGAGGACTTGCTCGACGAGCTGGTCGAGGAAGTGATCGGCGGGTTCCTGTCGGCCTTCAAGGAGCCTTACGAGAACGACAGGAAGCGTTACGACCTCGGGCAGTTGACTCCCTCGACCGTGCGGATCTTCCAGTACATTGGCGAGAACGAGAGCGCATTCGCGCTGCTGCTCAAGCGGGACAATCTGGGGTTCCAGGAGAAGCTGCTGGAGGCGATTCGGACGATTTTCACCCAGGAGTACGACTTGCTGTTCCCCCGGGTCCCCGCCCACATCGACCGCGAGATCTACATCAATCAGAACGTGTACTCCATTCTCGGCTTGATCGCCTACTGGGTGAACTCCGGCTTCCGCTACTCGGCCAAGTACATGACGGACCAGATGCTCGAGATCGCCAGGCTGTCGATGCCGAGAATGGCGAAGCTCTGAGCGGTATCGGCGTGCCATAAGCTATGGAATCGCCTTCGGAATACCGTGGCCTTCGGCGCCACGACCAAGCGAACATGCCTTCGGGATGCCACGAGCCATACAGAACTGTCTTCGGCGCACCACGAAGAACCAAGCGAACACGCCTGCGGCGTCTCCATGACGCCGGGGAAGCTCCAAGAGAAGCTCCCGGAGATGCTCGTTTCTCCGCTAACCCCCGCCCCGGCCTGGTGATCCTGGTGATTTTTGCGATTTTATGTGAAATTTCACATTCGTAGGCTCGGATCGGCGGGAATCGCGGCGTTTTATGTGATTTTTAGCATATATGCGGAAAAACGGGACGGAATCTTCTCTGTGTATGCTGTTTTTCACATAAAATCACCCAAACTGCGCGCTATCGCGGTGCTCGAATGTGAATTTTCACATATATTTGTTGTGTCTGGGGGCTTGGGCGACTTGGGCGGATGTGACGGCGGCGGCGGTGCGAGATGGCGACGGTGGCGGCTGTCGTGGCTGCAGCGGCTATGGTGGTTGTGGTTGTGGTTGTGGTTGGTATCGGCAAGACCCGGCTCCCTTCATCGGGCAGCCGGGTCTTCTTGCGGTCGGATCGATGATTAGCGGCAGGCTAGACGGGAAGCTCGATGCGCTCCACGTCGCCCTCCGTGAATTGGCCTCGCAGTTGGAGAACAAATCGAATCTGCTTGGCCTCCACCTTGCGGACGTCGTCCAGCTTCCGGAATGAGGCGATGGCGGCCGCCGTGCCGGCGGCTTCCCCGATCGCGCTGACCGAAGCCATGATCCGGTAGGAGCTGTGCGCTTCGTGCGAGCCGCTGATGCAGCGGGAGCTCAGCAGCAGATTGGCGCAGCCTTGCGGAATGAGCGAACGGTAGGGGATATGATAATAGCCGGGGGCCGGAATGGGCTCCAGCCTTGACGCTCCCCCGTCCGGGTTGTGAATGTCGAGCGAATAAGCGCAGGCGGCGACCATGTCCTCGAACTTCCGGGCGCCGAGGCAATCGCCGGCCGTCAGCTCGTACTCGCCGACGATTCGCCGGCCCTCGCGAATGCCCAGCTTCGGCGCCGTATAGTCGAGCGTTGCGTTCCGGAATGCCGGATGCTGCCGGATCGCCGCGAACAGCTCCTGCGCCTGCTTGATTCCTTCCTCCATGCCCCGGGCCACGGTGTCCGGCCGAGTCGGATCGACATTCAGCACGGAGGTGGAGTTGAACAGCAACGCCTCGCCGTCGGGGTAAGGGAAGCAGGTGATGCCCGGACGCGGATTAAGCGTTCCTCCCGCTTCCTTAAGCGTCTGATAATAAGGAAGAAGCTCGCGGCGCAGCGAATGAATGGCCGACCAGCGCCGGATATCCGGCTGCTGGAGCAGGGAGCGGTCGATGCCGCTGACCTTGAACGTAACGGTGGCCGATTGCAGCTTGCCGTCGCTCTCCCGTCCCTTCTGGAAGCGCAGGCCGGCCAACGCGGCGAGATTGCCGTCCGCCGTCGCATCCAGGTACACGGCTGCGGTCGCCGTTCCCGTGCGGCTGCCTCCCAGATGGAGGCGGGCGATGCGCCCGTCCTCCAGATCCGCTCCGGCGACGAAGCAACCGGTCCATACGGTTAAGCCGGGTTCGGCGTCGATCAGCCTTCTGTACGCGGCCGCCAGGTCCCGCTCGTCGTACGTCGGCACGAGCTGTTCGTTGTAGTGCGTATAGGCCGCAGGGAACAGCTCGCGGTGAATGCCGTCATTGATCGGCCGCCCGGTGCTGTCCCGGAACTGGCAGATGAGCGAGACGCTGGAGAAGACTCCGGTCCCGCCCACCTGGTCCGCCTGCTCGATAAGCAGCACCCGGCGCGACAACCTGGCTGCGGCAAGGGCGGCGCTGATGCCGCCGACCCCCGCTCCGGCCACAATAACGTCGTAGTCGAAGTTCTCTGTGCTCGCTGAGTTCGCCCCGTCTTGTCCGCTTCGTGAGCCGTTCACTCTGCTCCCTCCTTCTCGCCCGCTTCCCGCTCCGCTGACGGAGGGAACCGGCCGACCTTCACTCTCGTCGGAATGCCTTCATAAACGCCGACACCGTCGCAGACGATCTCGCAGCGCCCCGGACTCATAACGATGTCCACGGTATGCCCGCGGAACCGGAAGCCTTCGATGCGAACGGTCCCTTCCTCGGGCGGGTGCGGATGAATCCACAGCGTTCCGTCCAGTTCCGGCTGAATACCCGCCATGCCGAAGAGCAGTGCCTCCGCTCCCGACAGACCGGCGATGACATTGGCCCGCTTGTGCGGAGGCACGGCCGGCCGATCGCAATAATGCTCTTGCGGGTAGTAGGGAAGATGGCGCCCCATCCACAGGAACCGCTTCAGCACGTCCCAGGCCTCTTCGCCCCGGCCCTGCTCCCACAGCGTCAGCGCAAGCATCGGTCCGTCTCCCGTATAGGAGCCGCCGCCGGACCAGTCCGGATCGTTCTGCTCATAGTGCAGCTCGTCTTCCGCCGAGACGCTGCTGACGCCGTACGGCCCCAGGAACGCGCCGTCCCTGACCTGCTTCAGCATGCTCTCCGTCATGCTCTCGTCGCACGCGCCGAAGCGCAGCGCATCGAAGTATTGGATCGAGTAGATCGTCTCCTCGTGACCGCCCGGGTACAGCGCCTTGAACCAGCCTTTCTCTTCATCCCAGAGGTGGCGGCGGATCGCTTCCCGAATCCGCAACGCCTTCTCGCTCCAATCGGAGGCCGGCTCTTCTGCGGCGCCCAGATGCTCCGCGAACTCGGACAGCCGTTCGTAGCTCCACGCCCGCTCGGCGTTGGGGCTGGCCACGATGTGCTCGTAGCCCGCTCCGCGCATCTCCAGCAGGTTCGGCTGCTCGCCGTAATCGAGCAGATCGTTCCATTCCGGCAAGCGGCGATCGTCCTGCAGCACCAACTCCTTCATGACCGGGTACAGGTCCTCGCCCCCTCCATGCAGCAGCACGGTCGACCAGACGAGGTGAACGAAGGACCACAGGCTGTAGGAATAAGGAACGTTGGCCCCCTTGCCGCTCGGAGCGAACCGCGAGTGGCGATCGACGCCGCTCGCCGCCATCAGCCGCGCCAGCTCCAGGCTCTTGTCCCTTCCGAGCAGCATTCCCGCCAGCTTGGCCGCATAGCCGCCGATATCCCACGGGTAACAGCAGATGCCGGCGCCTTCGATGCCGGACACGACGGGGAACGGCTGCATCGCGAACTCCGGATTGTCCCACAGACAGACAAGTCCGCTAAGCACGGAACGACGATAGTACTCCTCCAGTCCGGGAATATCCGAAGTCAAGGAAGGCAGGCGAAGACGGGCTTGCTCCGCCCTTCGCACCCAGATCTCCCGGGTCCGCCGATCCCATTGCGCCAGCGCGGCTTCCTCGCGGAACGGAACGCCGGAGCGGGTGAGCATGACGCCGAAGCGAACGGTCATCTGCTCGCCGTCCTTCAGCACCGCCTCGCTCGCGCCTTCCCGGATGAGCGTAACCCGCGCCTGCGAGTTCTCCCAAGCCGGGCGAGCCGGGCAGGCCGGATGACCGGCCGAATCGGCGTCTCCCTCCGCAGGAGGCAGCGGTCGTGCCGCCTCCGCCTTCGTCTCCGGCCAGCCGTAGTCCCACTCGTCGTAGCTCACCCAGGCGGGATGTCCCGCCGCCACCTGCGGGACAACGGCCACGGCCGCATCTCTCCCGCTGCGATTGCGGACGGTCGCTTGGAGCAGGAAGCCATGGTGCCCGTACAGCGGCACCAGCTCGCTCGTTACGCTCAGCGAGATCAGCCGGTCGCCCGCGAAGTGGTGGTAGGTTCCCCGGCGCAGGATGCGATCGGGCTGCCAGGTCTCCTCGGCATACAGCAAGCCGCAATCTCCCTTGCCCAAGTTGCCGGTATCCCCGATGCTGTGGCCGTCGGCCGTCAGCCGAATGTCCAATTGCAGGTCCTTCGCGGAGAAGGGAGGCGCGTAACAGCCGCGAACTCCCATCACCGTGTTGCGAAGAGGGGCGGTCGTGCTGTACCCGCTGCTCACCCAGATATGCTCCTTGGGCGCGAGGCTCCCGCGCAGATCAAATGCATATTGCTTCAAGATGTCCTTCATCGCACTGCCTCCGTCACTTGCTTCATGTTGCCCGTCATCGCACTGCCTCCGTCACTTGCTTCATGTTGCCCGTCATCGCACTGCCTCCATCAATTGCTTCATGCTGCCTGTCATCGTGCCAACTCCATTCATTCCCTCAGCCGCCCGTCATCGCACTGCCGCCGGCCATCAGTTGCCGGCCAGCTCGGCATAGAGCTGCGTGTACTCCTGAATGATCTGGTCGCCGCCTTGCGCTCTCCACTTCTCGACTTCCTTGTTGTACTCGGCCTCGTCGAGCGCTCCGGTAATAAACTTCACGCGGGCATCGGTAATGATCTTGTTCAGCTCGGTCCCCTTCTCCACCGCCGTCTGGGAGATCAGCGGCTCGACCGGATTGGAGACGGCGATCGCTTCGTTCTCCTGCATCATCGTGCGGAACTTGTTGTCGGCCTCGCCCTTGCCCTTCCAGATCATCAGCGCGCCGTCATAGCTCGGGAGCTGCTTAAGCGGAGAGACCTGGTTCGTGTAAGCCGTCTGGTCGCTGATCGCCGGTTCGCCGGAGGCGTCCTTCTCGAAGTGAATGCCTTCGATGCCCCATGTCCACGTATACATCATGTCGTCGTCGACGATCTTGTCGAAGTACGAGAGCAGCGCCTTCAGCTCGTCTTCGGTCTTCACAGTCGCCTTCGGGAAGACGAACATGCCGCTGTAGCCGGTCGTCGCGAAGACGCGCTCGCCCTCGGGTCCTTCGATGCGGCTGACGATATCGATCTTGGCGTCCGGGTTGGCCTTCCGCAATTCGTTGCCGCCCGTAATAACGAAGTCCAGCGTCGGGAACAGCATGCCGGCCTTGCCTTGATAGAACAGCTCCTGCTGCTTGCTCTGCTTCGTCGCCGCGAAGTCCTGGTTGATGAGCTTCTCGTCGTACAGCTTCTTGTAGAACTTCATCGCTTCCATGTTCTCCGGCGTCATGAATTCCGGAACGGCCTTGCCGTCTTGAATCTCCCATTGGTTCGGCGCGCCGAAGTACGCAGCGATGTTCTGGAAGCCGATGAGGCCGACTGCGCCCGCCCCGCTGCCCGAATCCTCCGCCTCGACCAGGCCGAACGTGTCCTGCTTGCCGTTGCCGTCCGGGTCGTTCAGCGCGAACGCCTTGATGACCTCGTACAGCTCGTCGATCGTCTTCGGCTGCGACAGGCCCAGGTTGTCCAGCCAATCCTGACGGAACGCGATCCCTTGACGCGCCAGCGCTCTCGCCCGGTACAGCCCGTACACCTTGCCGTCTACCGAGATATTGTTCAGCACCAGCTCGTTGGCGTTGTACTTGCTCAGGTTCGGATAATCCTTGAGATACGGGCCGATCTCCCAGAACATGCCGGAGCGTTCCGCGTTAATAATGGAAGACGACTTCGTATCCTGGATCAGGAGCACCTGCGGCAGGTCGTTGGACGCGATGGACACGTTCACCTTGTCGTTGTAGGCCGTGGCCGGCACCCACGTAATGTTCAGCTTCGTGCCCGTATACTCCTCGATCCTCTTGATGATCGGATTGTCCTCGCTTGGAGGCTCGGTGGAGGTGTACTGGTTCATCATGGTAATCTCCATGACGCCTTTGCCGCCCGAACCCGAGCTTGCCGTGTTCTCCTTCCCATTGTCGCTGCCGCAAGCGGTCAGCGCCGTTGCCGCCAGCAGGGCCGCAGCCCCGGTCATCACCATTTTTTTCGTCGATGCGATCATGTTGTTTTTTCCTCCCCCAATGATTGAGAATGATCTATTAAAAGACGGGCAGGCCCATCCTCTAACCGGAATTCGGATGTAAGGTTACCCCTTCACGGACCCGAGCAGAACGCCCTTGGCGAAATACTTCTGCAGGAACGGATAGAACACGAGAATCGGGGCCGTCGAGAACACGATAACCGCCATGTTGATGATCTTGGAAGGCGGCGGCGGCGAGTCGCTCATATCGGAGAGGCCGATCTCCGACAGAATTACGATCTGGCGCAACAGAACTTGAATCGGCCACTTGTCCGAATCGTTGATGTACAGAATGGCGCTGAGGAACGTATTCCAATGACCCACGGCGTAGAAAAGCGAGAACGTCGCGATAACCGGCATGGACAGAGGAATGACGATACGCATCAGAATGCCCGGGTCGCTGGCGCCGTCAATCTTCGCCGACTCCTCGAGACCGTCCGGAAGCTGCTGGAAGAAGTTCTTGACCACAATCAGATTAAATGCACTGATGGCGGAAGGAATAATAAGCGCTCCGAACGTATTCGTCAGATGAAGCGACTTGACGATCAGGAACGTAGGAACAATCCCCGCGTTGAAAATCATCGTAAACGTAATCAGCATCATAAGCGGCCGGCGAGCCATCAATTCCTTATGCGCCAGCGGGTAGGCCGTCAGCACCGTCATGAAGAGATTGACCAGCGTGCCGACGACGGTGACGCCGACCGTAACGCCCAGGCTGTGCAGCAGCACCGGGGTCGAGAAGATGTAGCGATACCCCTCGAGCGAGAAGCGGGTCGGCACCAGCAGGAAGCTGTTGGAGAGTACCTCCTTATCGGTTGCGAAGGAGATGAGCACCACGTAGAGGAAGGGAAGAACCATCGCCGCCGAGATGACGGCCAGCAGCGTCGCGTTGACGGTGTTGAACAGCCGATAACGCCAATTCCGTTCGTTCGCCACGATCAATACACCCCTTCCTCTCCGAATTTGCGGGCCAGCCGGTTGGCGCCGACGACGAGAATGCAGCCGATCACGGACTTGAACAGGCCGACCGCCGTGCTGAAGCTGAACTGCCCTTGCGTAATGCCCGCCGTATAGACGTAAGTATCGAACACTTCGCCCACCTCGCGGTTTAAGGAATTGATCATGAGGAAAATCTGCTCGAACCCCGTATCGAGAAACGTGCCGAGCCGGAGGATAAACAGAATCACGATGGTGGAGCGGATCGCCGGAAGCGTCACGTGCCACAATTGGCGCAGCCGGCTCGCGCCGTCCATCCGCGCCGCCTCGTACTGCTGGGGATCGACTCCAGCCAGCGCCGCGAGGAAGATGATCGTTCCCCAGCCCGTCTCCTTCCACATCACTTCGAGCGTAATGATCGACCGGAACCAATCGGCGCTTGTCAGGAAACCGATTTTCTCGCCGCCAATCGCTGCGATCGCCTCGTTCACCACGCCGCCGTCCGTCGTCAGGAATGTGTACGCGATGCCGACCACAACGACCCACGATACGAAGTGGGGCACGTAGATCATCGTCTGCATGGCCCGCTTGAAGCCTTCCTTGCGAATCTCGTTAAGCATCAGGGCCAGCAGGATCGGCGCCGGGAAGAAGAAGACGATATTGTAGAGCGCGAGAACAAGCGTATTCTTGAGCAATCTCCAGAACAGCGGGTCGTTAAACAACCGTTCGAAGTGTTTGAAGCCGACCCAGTCGCTGCCGCCGAACCCGAGATACGGCTGATAATCCTGGAAGGAGATCAACAGCCCCCACATCGGCGCGTATTTAAAGAGGACAAAATACAGGACGCCGGGGAGCAGCATGAGGTACAGCCATTTGTCCCTTGCCAGCCTTCGCAGCGTTCTTCGCCTGCGGGATGCCGGAATCGGAGCCTGCATGGATAAGCCGGATAAGCTCCCGTTCAGTTGATTCATGTTCGTACTCCACCTTTGCTTTGCTGTTTCATGGCTCTAACGATAAACGGCGGGCAAGGCCCCGTCTATAATCGAGCCATAATCATCAGCGCGTATTCTGCGCTCCGGGAAGCGCCGCGCCCGCTCCGTCAAGTGGCATAAGGGACCTATAATCATCGGCACTTGCCTCGCAATCATCAGGCAGGGGGGGCTTGATGCCGGTCGCTTGTTGGCTGTGGCTCGGTATCGGTGGCTCGATGTCGGTGGCTCGATGTCGGTGGCTCGATGTCAGGGCCATGCGCGAATTTATGCGTTTTTTCACATTCGTCGGCTTGGAATCGGGGCAATCGAGGCGTTTTATGCGATTTTTCGCATACATATGGGATTTCCCGGTGGAATTGCCGTAATGTATGTGGTTTTTCGCATAGAATCGTCCAATCTGCCCGTTATTGTGCTGCACGAATGTGAAATTTCACATAAATCCCGGTATGAGGCGGCATCCGGCGGTATCGGCGCGGCGGCATCTGGCGGCATCTGGCGGCATCCGGCGGGCGGTATCCGGCGGCATCCGGCGGGCGGTATCCGGCGGCGGCTCCGGCGACTTCATCGGCTTCGCAGCGAAGGAGGACGGAAAGCTTATGCTGCGGCATTCCAAACAAAAAGCGAGCCCGCATAGCGGCTCGCCATCCTTGTCCGATTCCATCCTTGCCGTATTCCCTCAGTCGCGCCGGTGCCGCTCCCGGTATTGTCCGGGCGTCATGTCCTCCGCCTTGCGGAAGAACCGGATGAAGTTCTGCGAATTGGTGTAGGTCAGCCTCTCGGCGATCTCGCCGACTCTCATGTCCGTCTCCACCAGCCATTGCTTCGCGATCTTCAGCCGATATTGCTGCAGATATTCGCTGAAGCTGATTCCCATCTCTCTGCCGAACAGCGGGCCAAGATGGTTGGGATGATAATTCAATTGCGCCGCGCAAGCCTCCAGCGTAATCTCCGTATCGTAGCCGGCGTGAATCATCGCGGCCAATTGACCGGCCACAAGCTGCGCATGCGACTTGCGCTGCTGCTCCAGCTTCGACAGAATCGGGTTCAGCACCGTCTCCTCGAACCATTGCCGGATCTCTTCCTGCGAATTCAGCTCGAGCAGCCTCTGGAACAATTGCTTCTCCGGGTCCGACGAGGCTTCGGCGGACGGAGCGGAGTCGGATTGCATGATCTCCGTCAGCATCGTGTACAGCCGAATCAGAGACAGATGATACTGCCGCCAGTCGGCCTGCTCGCGGAAAATCAGCTCGATGCTCTGTCCGAGCAGCTCGCGGCTCTGGGCTCCGTCCGTCAATCGGACGGCATCGCACAGCTCCTTGACCGTTCGGTGCGGGAATCCGCTTCTTGTTCCTTCTCCGGGGGCGACGTCCTCGATGAAGAGAACGGATTCGGGGCCGATCCGGATTCGGTAGCGGAGCGCCTCCAGCGCTTCCTCGGCCGATACCGGAGCGGCGAGGAGGCTCGGCCTCGACCGGCTGATCCCGATGCTGATCGGGATGTCCAAGTATCGCCTTACCGACTCTTGAATACGCTCGGCGGCATTCAGCAATCGGGCCCGGCGCTCCGGCTCCGTCCGCTCCGTCCCGCCGATTAGCGTGATCGAGGATTGATCCATAAGCACCGGATCGAGACGCTCCTCCGCCGGAATCAGTTCTCCGGCGATATTCGCGACGGCGAACAGCAGCAGATCGACATCGCGTTCGCTGTAGCGCGTCCCCTCCAGCGAATCGATCTGAACGGCAAGGGCGGCATGCCAGCGCCAATCCGCCGGGAAGCCGAACTCCTGCAGCTTCTGAGCAAGCTGCCCTTCCTCCTTCTCCTCGCCGCGCAGCAGCTTGAGCACGAGGAACGACTTCAGCTCCCTCGCCTGCCCGACCACCTGGGCCGACAGACGCGATTCCGTCTGAAGCATCGACTGCAGCCGGGATTCGATCAGCGCGAACTCGTCCCTCGCCGTATGATCGGAAGAGAGGCCGGACGGCCCTCCGATCGCCCGCACCAACCGGCGGACAGGCTGATAGAAGGAGCGGGAGCCGAACAGCGCGAGCGCCGCCGTAGCGAGCATCATCAGGAAGCAGACCGCCAGCGTCACCCAGCCGATGGAACGGGAATCCCGGGTCATCTCCTTAATCGGAATAATCGACAAGTAGGTCCAGCCGTTGTAGCTGGACTGACGCTTGATCACACTCAGTTTTGCTCCGTCAACGAGCATGTCGAATTGGCCTTCTCCGCCGGGACGTCCGGTCAGCCGCTCCAGCAGGTCCTCTTCGTTCGCCGGCTCGTTGCCGCCATACGTCAACAGACGGTTGTCGCCGTCGAGGATCAGAATGCTCCCCAGATGAAGATCCGAAGGCAGCAGCTTGGCCAGCTCAGCTTCCGAGACGGTCACCACCGCCAGCCCCCGAGCCTTCAGCGAATTGAGCGGAATCTTCTTGACCAGGCTGATGCTCGGCGGCTCGTTCTCTTCGTCGGTGACCCACGCGGAGAAGACCGGAATGCTCTCATAATGAAGAAGCCGATCCGGGTCGTTCAGGTCGGACATGGTGAAAATATTGTTGTTGTCCACGCCCCATCCGCCGATCAGATTGACGACCGTCATGTTGCTGACCGTCAATTCGAACGTCTGGCTGCGAATCATGCTCTGGTACAGCTCATTGTAAGTTCGATAGTAGTCGGCGGAATAAGGAAGCTCCATCGCGCTGACGACGATCGGGGAGCTGATCAATTGGGTAACCGAGTGGTCGATCGTCTTCAGCATCTGCTCCACGCGGAGCTGGGTCTGCTGCAGCGCCTCCATGCTGCTCTGATTCACTTTATCCTGAACGATGGAAGAGGACTTGAAGTAAGAGATCATGCCGACCAGCGCCACGGGAATCGTGCCCAGAAGCAGACTGAAGATAAGCAGTCGGGTAAAGTAGGTGCGGGAACGAAGTTTCATGGTATCTCCTTCTCGGGTTCTCGGGCGTGTGCTCTCGGGGCGTGCTAAGGCAGTTCTATTATAGGCATCGCCCCGGGGCAAGTCCATAATCAGGGGATAATCATGAGATAGCCTTCTCGCCTTCGGACCGCTTTCCCGCCGCGGCTGCTGGCTTTGGCGGTTTGTCTTTGGCGGTTTGTCTTTGGCGGTTTATATGGTTTTTCACATTCGTCGGTCTGGATCGGGGGCGACAGCGGCGTTTTATGTGGTTTTTAGCATATATGCGACATTTTGGGCCGGAATTTTCTCCATGTACGCTATTTTTCACATATAATCGGGCAAAGTGCCCGTTTTCGGAGAGTGCCAATGTGATTTTTCATATAAAATCCGGGGGACGGGGGGCTCGGAGAGGGTTCTGGCGCTCGGCGGAGGCGGCGGGTATGGTGAGTATGATGGATTTGGTGAGTATGATGGATTTGGTGAGTATGATGGATTTGGTTACTTCGGCGAGGCGAAAGGTTAGCAATTCGGCGGATTTAGCGGGGTTCGCTAGGTTCGCCGGGTTCGCTAGGTTCGCTAGGTTCGATGGGTTCAGTGGGTTCAGTGGGTTCAGTGGGTTCAGTGGGTTCAGTGGGTTCAGTGGGTTCAGTGGGTTCAGTGGGTTCAGTGGGTTCAGTGGGTTCAGTGGGTTCAGTGGGTTCGACGGGTCTGCTAGGGTTCCTGGGGTTGCAACACGTGAGAAAGCCGGGCCCGCTGCGGGCCTGGCTCGTCTTCCGTCTATCGCAACTATCTCGCGCTCGCCAGTTATCCGTCCAATTCGCCGTCTGCCAGCCCCGTCGGGAATGCCGCCGGCTTCGGGCAGGTGCTTCTCATCGAATAGTGGGCGCCGGCTGCGGATGAATCGAGAATGCCGTACATCGCGTCGAGCACGTGGTAAGCCAGCTCTCCGCTTGCGCGATGGGGGCGTCCCGTCCGAATCGCCTGCGCCATGTCCGCCGCTCCGATGCCGCGGGCGTTCTCCGTCTTGCCGTGGGTAAGCGGAACCTCCGACCACGCCTCTTCGCCGGCCCGCCGCAGCTTCACGGGACCATCGAACGTATTCGGGTCCGGCACGAGCAGCGTACCTTCGCTTCCGTACAGTTCGATACGGGGCAGAACGGAGCCGCCGTTAATATCGAAGCTGGTGAGCAGCGTCGCGATCGGGCCGGATTCGAAGTCCAGCACACTCGCGATATGCGTCGGGGTCTCGACCGGGATTTTTTTCCCATACAGCTTCTCGCTTGTGGCGATCCGCTCGGGGAACGTAATTCTCGCCGAACCCGCCGCTCTCTTGATAGGACCGAGCAGCGCGATAAGCGCCGTCAAGTAATAAGGCCCCATGTCGAACAGCGGCCCGCCGCCGTGCTGATAGAAGAAGTCCGGGTTCGGATGCCATGCCTCCGGTCCTCTGCCCATCATGAAGGCGGTTGCACCGATCGGCGTTCCGATGGCGCCGTCTTCGATCAGCTTAATGCAGGTCTGAATCCCGCCGCCCAGGAAGGTGTCCGGCGCACCGCCCACAAGAAGGCCTCTGCTGCGAGCCGCCTCGAGCACCTGAAGACCTTCCTCGCGCGTCGCGGCCAGCGGCTTCTCCGTATAGACGTGTTTGCCCGCTTCCAACGCTTGCAGGGCGACCGGCGCATGCGCTTGAGGGATGGTCAGATTGATGACCATCCGAATGTCCGGGTCCGCCAGCAATTCCTCGACCGAACATCCGCGAATGCCGAACTCCTCGCCCCTGGCCCGAGCGCGCTCCACGTCCAGATCCGCGCAGGCGACGACCTCCATCGAATCGAATCTTTGCCCATTCTGGAGGTAGATGCCGCTGATGTTCCCCGTTCCGATAATGCCGACTTTGACTTTATCCCCGGCCTTGCCTTCATTCCCGACTGTACTCAATGCGCTTCCTCCCCGTTCCCCTCGATCTTCTCCATCACTCGGACCAAGTTCTTATAGCTTGTCTTGACGCAGTCCAGCGGATTCGTCTTGCACGAGTCCTGCTCCACGACGTACCATTCGACGCCGGACGCTTCCCCCCAGCGAACAATCGATTCGAAGTCGATGATTCCCGTCCCGACCTCGGCATACGTCCGCTCCTCGTCATCCGTCATGTCCTTCATATGAAGGATAGGCACTCGGCCTTCTAACCCCGAGAGGAATTCGACCGGTTCCCGTCCTCCCTTCTTCAGCCAGTACACGTCCGGTTCGGCCAGGAGAAGGTTGTCCGCTTCCGGTGCGATCAAGTAAGAGAGACCGTCCTTCCCGTCTACCTCCGTCTCGAATTCGAACGCATGATTGTGGTAGCTGATTCGCAACCCTTCGCTGCTTACGCGCTCCGCCAGCTCGTTGAACCGACGCTTGATCGTGCGATATCCTTCTTCGTTGCGATATTCGGGACCGATCCCGGCACATACGATGTCCGGCGTTCCGAACAGCTTCGCTTCCCCGATCACGCGCTCCGGATCATCGAGCAATTCCGCTCCGCCGTAGTGAAGACCGGATACCTTCAGCCCCGTCTCCTCCAGCACGGACCGCAGAAGCTGCGGATCGTACCCGTGGAATCCGGCGAATTGAACGGCGCTGTAGCCGACGCTCGCAAGCTCGCGGAGCACACCGGGGAAATCAGCCGCGCACGCTTCCCGCAGCGTATACAATTGAACGGAAATCTTGTTTCTCATAGCATGTCCTCCCCCATTAGGCTTGGTATCAAGCTTACTCTCCGCAGACTTCCGATTGAATATCCGATCTGATGGGGATTGACTTATCTGGCAAAATAATATTACGTAGAAGGTGGAAAAAAGGAGAGGCAGCACCAGGCGCAGCAGGAGGTAGGTTGTTGAGATGACAGGGCATTCGTTAAACATTCACATGGTGGGGTATTCCGTTCATCATCAGCCTTTCTCTACTCTGGGCAAGCGGGAGCCCGAAATTATGCTGATTCGTCTGCAGGTCAAAGGGAGATGCAAGGCGACGGTCAACGACAAGCCGTTCGACCTCGAGCCGGGGGACTTGATCCTCTCGAGGCCGCAGGAGAGCTACCAGCTGTTCATCGACGCCGCGCCCGACCGGGAGAGCGCCGATTACTTCATGGCGTGCTCCGGAGAATGGGCCATTCGCTGGCTGGGACGCTGCGGCATCCCAAGCAAAATCAAAATTCCGCTAAGCGAAGACATTCTGCTCCTATGGAACCGCCTGGTCGAAGAGCAGCGCAATCTGCGCGAAGACAACGACGAGTTGAAGGAATACCTGTTCAAATCTCTCTGCCTCACCCTCGAACGAACCGTGAAACTTCTGGCGGAAGGCGCTGCGCCGAACGAGAAGTTCCTGCCCTATCGCATCAAGAGGTTCATCGAACAGCACGCGACGGAGCGGCTGACGCTGGGCGACATCGCAAGCCGCTTCGAGGTCAGCGTGTCCACCGCCGTGCATCTGTTCAAGACGACCTTCTCGGTATCCATCATTCGCTATGCGGTGGAGGTTCGGCTGGCGATTGCCGCCGAGCGGATTCTCCACACGAACTCTCCCCTGGAAGAGATCGCGGACGCTTGCGGGTTCCAGAGCTATCCTTACTTCTGCCGTACCTTCCGCTCCCGTTACAAGCTTCCGCCCAGCCAGTACCGTACGCACTTGCGGCCTTGACGGACCGCCGCCGGGAGGGCGCGGCATCATTATCGCAGCGCCTTCCGGAACCCCGCCGCTTCCGCCTCCTGCTCCGTGCAGAACATCTGCTCCGGATCGGTCTGCGTATAGCCGGCTCCTCCGGGGACGTGGTAGATTCGCTCCCCCTTGGCGTTGATGTTGCCCTTGATGTCCGGATTCGCGCAGGACGCCGGCGCCGCCGATTCGACCGCACCTTCGTCGTCCTCCTCCGCCTGCCCGGTGCTTCCCGTCGATTCGTCCATCGCGATGGTCGGGGTAATCGTCTCGAACCGCTTCTCGTCCGTCCACATCGCTTCGAATTGCTCCTCGAAGGAACGGGCGATGTCGGCATTGCGGAAAATAACAAAGATCTCGTCGTTCGTCGTGCTCGCGGATTTGGAGTAGTTGAACGAGCCCGACGTGGCGGCTTCCCCGTCCACAATCGTCATCTTCAGATGCATAAGTCCGCTGTGGCTGTTGATCTTCATCGGAACTCCCGCGCTGCCGAGCAGCTTGAGCGCTTCCTTCTGCGTCTTCCCGCCGGACTGAATCCGGTCCGTCAACAGCCTCACGCTGACGCCCCGCGCCTTCGCATCCTTGATCGCCTGCACGATCGCCGGGTACGTCAGGCTGTAGATCGCGATATCGAGCGTCTCCTTCGCTTCGCCGATCAGGGCGACCAGTTTCTCCTCCGGATGCTGATCGGCTTGGGTGAACGCCCACTCCACCTGATTATCGCCGAGGGCGACGGCGCTCGAATTCGCGCTTCCCGTCTTGATCCCGGCCGTGCACCCGCTGAGCAGCAGCACGGCGGCCAGCGCCAGCATTCCGATTCTCCATACTCTCATGTCGCTTCCAATCTCCTTCGCATCATTGCTCAAGCAAAAACGGAAAGCGCACGCCGGCTGCCGCCGCACGTACGCCTCCCGTCTTATGAGTGCTCCGCAGATTTAATTATGCCAGCACGAAGTCGTCCAGTCCAGCCGGCAGCGGCTCGGGACGCTCGCAACTGCTCTTCATCGCGTAATGCGAGCCGTTCTCCGAAGCGATATGGAAGCCTTCCATCGCCTCGAGCACGTGGTGCGCCAGCGCTCCGCTTGCCCGGTGCGGACGGCCTTCTACAATCGCCTTCGCCATATCCGCCGCGCCAATGCCGCGGGCGTTCTCCGCGCTCCCGTGCGTCAGCGGGAGATCGGTCCACTCCCGTTCGCCGGCACGGCGAAGCCGAATCTCGCCGCCGAAGTTGTTCGGATCGGGAACGAGCAAGGTGCCTTCGCTGCCGTACACCTCAATCCACGGAAGCGTCGAGCCTCCCTTCGTGTCGAAGCTGGTCAGAATCGTGCCGATCGGCCCGGCTGCGAAGTCCAGAATGCCCGCCACGTGGGTCGGCACCTCGACGGCGACCTTCTCTCCCGCCTTCGGCTGGCTCGTGATCGTCCGCTCCGGATAGGAGATCCGGGCGGAGCCGGTGACGCGGGACACCGGTCCGAGCATGGAGACAAGCGCCGTCAAGTAGTACGGCCCCATATCGAACATCGGACCGCCGCCGCGACGGTAATAGAACGCCGGGTCCGGATGCCAGCTCTCGTGGCCGCCGCTCATCATGAACGCCGTCGCCCCGATCGGTGTGCCGATCTTCCCTTCGTCGATCAGCTTGATGCACGACTGGATGCCGCCGCCGAGGAACGTGTCGGGCGCACAGCCGACCCGAAGCCCCTTCCGCTCGGCCGTATCCATGATGCGCTTCGCTTCCTCGCCCGTAACCGACAGCGGCTTCTCCACGTAGACGTGCTTGCCGGCTTCGAGCACTTGAATGCAGACGGCCGCGTGAGCTTGCGGAATCGTCAGGTTGATGACCATGCCGATATCGTCCATCGCCAGCAGCTCTTCGACCGAGCAGCCGCGGATGCCGTATTCGGCTGCTCGCACCTTGGCACGCTCCACGTCCAGGTCGGCACAGGCCACGATCTCCATCGAGCCGAACCGGCTTCCGTTCTTTAAGTAAATCCCGCTGATATTGCCCGTTCCGATGATTCCTACCTTCATTTTGTCCATGTGCTTGTCTCTCCTCATCCCGCGCTTAAAGTTGATTGTCCGCCATTCCCGTATACGCGCCCGCGCCTTGCGTTCCCGCTGCCGCCTTCTTGCCGTCCGCGCACCAGAGGAATCCCCGGCGCATCAGCTCGGTCACGACCGGCATATCGACGATGTTCGCCTGATGCCCGAGCGAATTGTAGTACACCCGGCCGACTCCCCACCGCTTCGTCCAGGCGACCGGCATATCGACCGCCTTGTTGAGCGAATGGGGCCCCGGAACCACCGGGAACCGCGTCGTCGCCAGCACCTCGACGGCCGGATCAACGTGCAGATAGTACTGCTCGCTCTTCACCTCGAAGTCCTCGATCCCGTCGGTCAAGGGACTCGACCCCGCCTTGACGTTGACCGTATACTCCACCCCGTCGTTGCCCGGATGAGCGACCCACTGGCCGCCGGTCATGAACTGCCAATCGACATTCTCGCGGAAGGAGTCGCACATCCCCCCGTGACAGCCCGCGAGACCGACTCCCGCCTGAACCGCTTCCGAGACGTTGTTCACCCACGCCTGCTCGATTCGTCCCATCGTCCAGACCGGAACGATCAGATCAAGCTCCTTCAGCTTCTCGCCGTCCGCGAATGCTTCAAGCGTATCCGACACTTCCACTTCGAAGTTCTCCCGCTCCAGCACATTTTTGAAAATCTCCGCCACTTCCTTCGGCTGGTGACCGTCCCATCCGCCCCATAAGATCAGTGCTCTTCTCATCTGTTCAGCTCTCCTTTGGTCGTTAAACTTGACTGGCGAATCGCAAGCGAGGTCGGCAGCATTCGCACGCGATCCCCGCCGCCGTCCGGCTCGCCCTCTGCGGATTCCCGGGCAAGCTCTTGCATGACCTGCTCCGCCGCAAGCCTGCCCATCTCATAGAACGGCACCCTAACCGTCGACAGGGGCGGATCGATAAACGCCGCCGCATCGGAATCGTCATACCCGATAACCGGCAAGCGCCCGGGCACCGCTATCCCTGCCTCCTTGATCCCCTGAATCAAGCCGATCGCCATCCGATCGTTCGAGCAGGCGACCGCATCCAGCCGATCCAGGCTCCGCAGCACCGCCGCCGCCGCTTCGATGCCGCTCTTGCGGCTATAATTGCCTTCGAACAGCAGCGTCTCGTCGAATGCGATTCCCGCTTCCTGAAGCGCTCTCCGGTAGCCCGACAAGCGGTCCCGGCTGTTCGAATAATAGTCGGTCCCGTTCAGGAAGCCGATGCGCCGGAGTCCCTGGTCCAGCAAGTGCTTCGCCGCCAGATAGCTTCCCAACTCGTGATCCGCGAGCACGGACGGAATTCTCCGGTCCTCGTACCGCTGGTCGACCACATAGAAGGGCACCTCCGCCTCCGCCATGCGAGTGATAGAACGCTCCTCCTGCGGCAGGGAAGTCGCCCCGAGCACCAGGCAGGCGTCGATTCGCGAAGTTCGGAACAAGCTCAAGTAATCGTATTCCATCCCCGGCTCCCGGTACAGAAGCAACAGCCCCATGCCCGCTTCCTGAACCGCCTCGCCGATGCCGCTCAGAATTTCCGAGAAGTAGAACGTCGAGAACAGCCGGACCTTCGGAACGTGCGGCAGAACGACCCCGACATTCCCGCTTCTCCCCTTCGCGAAGCTCGAAGCGATCGCATTGAGATGGTAGCCGAGCCGTTCCGCCGCCTCCAGCACCTTCCTTCGGGTCTGCTCCTTAATCGGGCCGACATTGTTCATCACCCGCGAGACGGTCGCCTCCGAGACGCCGGCCAGTGCGGCCACTTCTTTGCGCGATGCCATCGTTCGAATCCCTCACCTTTAATTATGTACACGCGTACATTATCGCATTTCCTTCTCCGCCGGTCAAGCGTCAACCTCTTTCTTCTACAAGCGATAGGCGGGTGAAGGCTCCCGCTGGATACCCCCTCCCTGTATATATCGCTCCGCCGTCCGATAGTGTCCCTATCCCTATTTCGAAAAGGGTGCCTTATCCCCTCCTATCAGTATCCTAATTCCTGGAAATACATAGCCTGAACAGATGGGATAAGGCACCCTTTTTTAGAAAAACAAATGGCCCGCTTCCCCCTCCTCCCTCCTCCTTGTTCGATGTCGAGCAGAATGAATGTGAAATTTGACATTCGTGCGCTTCGTCGGCGAAGAAACCGCTGGCATTGGATGCCGTAGAGGGGGAGAGTTAGCGGGCGATGGTTGGTGATGATTGCTGGTAGACGGTCGTTCGCGGATGGTGGTTGGTGGACGATAGTTCGCGGGCTCGCGGGCGGTGGTTCATGAGCATTAATTTGTTCGTGTTTGCGGTTGCGGTTGGCGGTTGGAGGTTAGATGGCGATGGTCCCGTCATGGCGATCGCCCGATACCGGTGCCTCCTTCCCCTGCTGTCCCTGACGCCGGGACGGCCTGCCGAATACAATGTCGGGTAACGGCACGTCCGCAACTTCAGATCCGGAAGGAGAGAACATGGGCACAATGGCGCCGCTAGTCTCCATCATTATTCTTACCTGCAACGAGTCCGACTTGACGCGCGAGTGCGTACGGAGCATCGCCGACCATACGCCGGAGGATTACGAGTTGGTCTTCGTCGACAACGGCTCGACGGACGGCACCGTCGCTTACCTCCGTACGATTCCGGATGCGAAGCTTATTCTCAATCGGTCGAACCGGGGCTTCGCCGCCGGATGCAACCAGGGCATCGTCGCCGCGAGCGGAACGTATATCTGCCTCCTGAACAACGACACGGTCGTCAGCGACGGCTGGCTGACCCGCATGCTCGCCTGGTTCGAGAAGAACCCACGGATCGGCATCGTCGGCCCCCGAACGAACTATGCGGCGGGCTCCCAACGAGTCGATGCGGTTCCTTACCGGACCATGGACGAGATGCGCGAATTTGCGAAGGAATGGGCAGGCGAGCACGCCGGAGACGGCTTCTACCCGTACCGGCTGATCGGCTTCTGCATGGTCATGCACCGAAGCCTGATCGACCGGGTCGGCGGCTTGGACGAGACGTTCTATCCCGGCACCTATGAAGACGACGATCTCTGCCTGCGAGCGAGGATCAACGGGAACATCCTCTGGGTGGCCCAAGACGTCTTTATCCACCATCACGGAAGCCGCACCTTCCGTTCGAAGCAATTCAGGGAGGACGCTGATTTCCCGGGGAATGCCGAACGATTCGCGAGAAAATGGGGGTTGAAGATAACCGGACCGGAGCTGTTCTCCCAAGGCTACGACTCGAGCGCGATCGTCGATCGCGAACTGCCGTTCCGAACGGAGCGGCATTATGCCCCTCTCCGGCCCGCCGGCTATCGCGACCGCGTCCGGGCAGCCTCCGCCCTGACCGTCGCGCTTGTTGCGCCGGATTACTTCCCGCTTCCTCCGCCGAAGTACGGCGGCATCGAGCGAGTCGTCTACACCTTGACCGAAGAGTTGGCGCGGCTCGGCCACGACGTCTATCTGTATGCGCCGAGAGGAAGCCGGGCGAACGCGACGGTTATTCCCTTCGAGCATAACGGCTACGACATGTCCCGCATCCCGGAGCTGATGAGTCGCACGCTTCCCGCCGAAGTGGAGGTTATTCACGATCATACCCAACTGTCCGTCGTCGGCAGAGAGAAGCCCGCCACACCGACCGTCAGCTCCATCCATAATCCGCTCTACAACCCGGTGCAGACTCCCGTCTATCTAAGCCGCAGACAGATGGATATATACGGGAAGGGCGAAGGCGAATTTGTCTACAACGGAATCGAACTCTCCGACTATCCTCTGCAGACGATGAAGCAGGATTATCTTCTCTATATGGGCGCGATTCTGCCTTACAAAGGAGTCCATTACGCGCTGGAAGTCGCGGAGCGAACCGGCCGCAAGCTCATTATGGCCGGGCCGACCTATAATATGGACTATTATCGCAGCGAGATTGTCCCTGCCATGCAGAGGAACCCGAATATTCAATTCGTCGGGGAAGTCGGGGGAAGCGAACGTCTGGAGCTGTTCCGCAATGCCGAATGCCTGCTCTTCCCCACGCTCTGCGAGGAGCCGTTCGGCCTCGTTATGATCGAAGCGATGGCATGCGGCACCCCGCCTCTCTGCTTCCCGAACGGGGCGGTGCCGGAAGTGATGGGGGGCTTCCCCGAGCTGGTCTGCCGGACGACGGGCGAAATGACCCGCAAGGTCGCCAAGGCCGCATATCCCCCTCCGGAGCAACTGCGGGCATACGTGGAGAATCACTTCTCCGCGGCCATCATGGCACAGCGATACTTGGCCATCTACCGAAGACTGTTGGCCCAATCCCGGCAGGGCTAAGCCGATCCGCTGTTCCGCTCCGCCACGAACGCAGCAACGGCGGCACCAGGGAGCTATTCCCGGTGCCGCCGTTGCTGTTGACTGCTTCTTTATTGCGCTGGAGATTCCGAAGCGGAGGCGGAGGAAGCTGGAGCATCCGTCTCTGCCGGCACTTCGGTCGTTGCCCCGGCTCCATCGTCCGTTGCCGTCTCCGAATCGGTTGCAGGTTCGGTGCTTGCATTGTCCGCCCCGCTCACCGGAGCGTCGGAGGGATCGGTATCCGGCAACTGCTTCACGAAGCTGTCCGACATCTGCAGCAGCTTCAGCGCGTTCAGATACTGCGACTCGTCCGATAGGCTCGTGGATTGGCTGTTATCCTCGATCGAGTAGTGGATGCCGTCTTTGTACTCGATTCCCGGAATAAACAACTGAGTATCGTTGATGAACGATCCCGTCGGCAGGAAGTGCCTCATCGGCAACAGGTTCGACGGCTGGTTTAACAGATCCTGTCCGAAGTGGATCTGATCGCCCATCGACACGCCGAGCAGGTTGGCCACCGTCGGCAGAATGTCGATTTGGGCGCCTGTCGTGTGAACAACACTCGGATACGTTACGTCAGGAGCGTGCATAATAAGCGGGATTTTCAGCACTTCGGTGTAGTCGTAATCCTTGCCTAGAAGACCCTTCAAGTACTCCTTCTCGCTCTCGTCGATCAGGAACTTGCTGATCCCTTGGTGATCGCCGTAGAAAACAATAACGCTGTCGTCCCACAGCCCGCTCTCCTTCAGTTCATCGATGAACTGACCGAGGGCGTAATCCGCGTAGTTCTGGGAGCGGATATAATCGCCGATCAGCGTTCCTTCAAGCTCTCCCGGCAGCTCCATCTTGGCCAGGCTGTCCGGCAGATGGAACGGATGGTGAGCCGTCATCGTCAGAATCTGCGCATAGAACGGCTGCTCGCTCTCGTCCATCTCCTTCAGGACGCCGATCGTCTTGTCGAACAGAACTTCGTCGTTGGCACCGAAGGCCACGTGCTCCTCTTCATTGTCTCCGTAGAAGCTCTTGTCGTAGTACTTCTGGAAGCCGATCGCCTTGTACAGCTCCGTGCGGTTCCAGAAGCTGACGTCGTTCGTGTGGAACGTAGAGGTCGCATATCCGTTGTCTCCCAGCAGCTTCGGCAAGCTCGGCAGAGCCTTCTTGACGTAGTTCTGGATGGCAGGCTCGTTCTTCGGAATATAGAGCGACGTATTGACCGTATACTCGGCATCGGAAGTCGTGCCCGCTCCGGCGCTCGTGAAGAACTGGTCGAAGTGGAAGTTGTCCGCCGCCAGCTTGTTGACGTTAGGCGTCACCTCTTGACCATCGATCGTAAGCCCGATCAGGAAGTTCTGGAACGACTCCATCTGGATGATGATCAGATTCTTGCCCTTGTCGGCTCCGAAGTATTGCGGATTGGCAGGTTGGACAATCCCCTTCAGCTCGTCGATCGCATCCTGGGTGATCTCTTCCTTCGGAATGATCTCCTCTTCCTTCGTCGTGTCGCTTACGATTGTGTACACCTCATAGTTGAGGATGCCCATCTCTTCGGCCTTCTTCGTCTCGTTCATGCTGGCGTGATTCGGCCAGATGTTGAAGACGCACAGGGCCAGCGACAGAACGAACGCTCCGAGCAGAACGCGGCGATTCGTGCGGTGCATGCCGATATTCTTCATCTTGGCGATGCTCTTGGGCCTGAACATGAAGAAAGCGAAGATGATGATATCGATAAAGATCAGAAGATAATAAGGGTCCATCAGGGAATAAGTGCTCTCTCCGACCTTCGTCACTTTATCCGCCTGACTGAGCGCATGATACGTAACGATAACGCCGTAATACTTGTAGTACATCAAGACCGCAAAGTAGAGCAACGTAATGAGAAAGTTGGCGATCATATAGTACAGGATCTTCCTCTTCGTCGCGAACCATTCGATAAAGCAGAAGATAATCCAGAAGAACGGGATCTCGGTCAGCAGTGTCGTCCAGGAGGGGCCGTCGTCGAACACGACGAACCAAGCCAGCGCTCCCTTGAGGAACAGAATAACGGTGAAGAAAATAAACAGCTTGCTCTTTAATTCTTTAAATAAGGCCATCTCTCGCAACTCCTTCCTTGAACGTGCACATCAAAAACAGGCTGAATCAATAATGAATTGGCAGCCTGAATCGACGACTTTTTCTAAGTTGAAATTCGTAGGCGAACATTTGATAGACACCATTATGCTACTGTTAAAATCATTTGTCAAAAAGAAACTTATCCCTCGGCAACGATTTTATTTACTCTTTAGAGTGGCCGATGGATTGTGTTCGGACAACAGACCTCCGTCTTAATTACCCTCTCGCTCCCGATTTGAATCGCACCTTGGTATCTAATGCGGAATTGAGGCGATGTGCGACAATGTTCTTGTCCGATTATCCCTCAATGTATGAGCCAAGCCGTGCGAATATGCCGGCCGCGCTGCGATAAGAAGAACGACGGCGTATCCTCATCAGCAGGACAGCCGTCGTCGTTCTACTATTAAGAAGGCATGTCGGCGGGGTAGCGAAGGCCCATCTGCCGCCTCGCCTCGTCCATGACTTCCATGACCGTCAGCGAATTCTCATGCGAGTTCGGCTTCGATTGCCGCTCCCCCGATTCGATGAGCCGAATAAATTCCTCCAGCTCATACTTCATATTGTCCTCATGCTGGGGCACCGTCACCTCTTCCGTCCTGCCGTCCCGGTACCGGATTTCCACCTTCTCGGGCGTGCTGATTTTGTCGATCAGGACACTGCCCTCTTCCCCCTGAATCTCGCTTGGCACGTACGAATTGGAGATTTTCGAATATTGAACGACCGCTTCCATCCCTTCGTACTTCAAGAGCAGGCTCCCTTCCCCGTCGACGCCGGAGCCGAGCAGAAGCCCGCTGGCCTTCACCTCTGAAGGCTTGCCGAACAGCACAATCGCCGGGTAGATGCAGTAGATCCCGAGATCCATCAGCGCCCCGTTCGAGAAGAGCGGATTGAAGGCGTTCAGCACCGTCCCCGCGCGATAAGCATCGTATCTGGAAGAATATTGACAATAGCTTGCGAAGTAACGCCTCACCTTGCCGATCTTCGGCAGGCTCTCCGCGATCGCCCGGAAGTTGGGAAGCAGCGTGGACTTCATCGCTTCCATCAGAAGCACTCCGTTCCGGTCGGCCGCTTCGGCCATCCGCCGAACCTCCGCCGCGTTCGAGGCCAGCGGCTTCTCGCACAGAACGTGCAGGCCGCGATTCATGCACAGCGTCGCATGCTCTTCGTGATAACTGTTCGGCGTGGCGATGTAGACCGCATCGATCTCTCCGCTCGCCGCCATCTCCTCCATATCCGTGAACGCGCGGGCCGCGCCGTGCTTCGCCGCGAACGCCTTCGCCTTCTCTTCCGTGCGCGAATAGACGGCCGTCAGCGTGAATCCTTCGACCTGCTTCGCTGCCTGCAGGAACGCATCTGTAATCCAATTGGTGCCGATAACGCCGAATCTGACCATGATCTCAACCTCTTTTACCGTGGAAAATGGGATGATGGCGGGGTAGCTTCATCTGCGTATAATGATACACCAGCGAAGAGGTCGAGCCAACTTGTCAGGATTCGGACTCCGGCTCTGATTCCGGCTTGATCCCCAGCCTCTCGCCGAGCCACTTGCGGTTATGCTTCACGCTGCCGTCGTCCGGACGATACTTGCGCGCTTCTTCATTGTGCTCGTAAGCGGTGCGCAGATCGCCGACTTTGAAGTAGCAGACGCACAGTTGAAGATGCGGGTACCACGTATAATAGGCCGGGTAGCTGAAGCTCCACTGGTCCGGGGCCGGCCTCGTGCGAAGCGCCAGTTCGTACCAGTAGATCGCCGTCTTGAATTGACCCGCGTGGTTGAAGTGGTCGCCGATCCGGCTTACCGCCTCTGCGCGAGGCGCGCCGTACTCGAACGACTTCAGCAGCATCGTCAGCTCGTTGCCCCTATCGTTCAAGTAACGATGGCAGTCTGCGCTGTTGATGCAGGAGTAGATTTTGTCGTCGACCCAGGCGTCTTGGCGGGACAGATGCGTCTTATAGGCCTCGATCGCTTCCGCATGATGGCCGTTCTCCCTCAATTCATTGCCATAGTAGAAGTAGTCCCTCGCATCGAACGTTTCTCCTCTTTGCTGCTTTTTGCGGAATAGATTCAAGGTTCGTCCGGTCGCATGCTTAATTCTGCGATGAGTGATGGCGATGTCCGCATTCAGCGTCTTGCCCGAGGCGGCAAGGTACTGGTGACAATCTCCGTGCCATTGAAAATTCCTCGACCGCTTCACGAGCCGATTGTACCGATACCGCAGACTGACGTTGCCGTACTCGTCGGTTCCGTAATCGTAGAACATGGAGACGACGTCGATGGACGAATCAAGCGTGCGCTTCAGCTCGAGGAAGGCATCCCGATCCTTCGGCAGCATCACGTCATCCGCGTCCATATACAGAATATAGTCCATCGTGGCATAGGAGAATGCTTTGTTAAGCGCCTTGGCGAAGCTGTCGGGCCATTCGTAATAGAACACCCGGTCGGTGAAGCGGCTTGCAATCTCAACCGTTCGATCGCTGGAGCCGGTATCGACAATATTGATCTCGTCGACAGCATCCCGCACCGACTCAAGGCACCTTCCAAGCGTCGTTTCTTCGTTCTTGACGATGATGCACAGGCTGACGGTTAGCACTATTTTTTGGCCTCCTAGCTAGGGATAAGAGCGGGCTGGAACGATGGCTTGTCATCGATAATTATCCATATGAAGCTTCCCGCCGCGTTGCGACCGCATTCGCCCCAGCCCTCGCTTAGAACTTGATCACATTGATATTGCGGTTGCTCACCGTCACCGTCGCCACTGTCGCGCCGGAGATCGAGTAAGTCACCTGGACGTCATACGTGCTTGTGCTGGCTCCCGTAATAGCATCGACGTACGTGTACCCGGTTGGCAAATTCACGACGGCCCCGAGAGCGAGCAATCCAGAAGGGAGAACGACGGTTACGGTCTGAATGGCGGTGCCGTCTCGCCGAAGGGCAATGGAAGCCGTGAAGTTGCCTCCGACGGATAACGTAACCGTAAGATTGATCTGAATGGAATAGTCGATCTTGACATTGTTGCCGCTGACGAGCGGCACGCCGGATACACTCGTTACCGTAGACGCCGTTCCCGAGGACAGCGTTGTCGCCCCCGCCGTTCCCGCGCTGTACAACAGTTGCGCCGGCCCCGTTGGTCCTGTTGGTCCTGTCGGTCCCGTGGAACCCGTGGCTCCGGTCGGACCGGTCTCTCCTTGCTCGCCTGTTGCTCCGGTCGGGCCTGTTACACCTTGGTCACCCGTGGCTCCGGTTGGACCTGTCAACCCCTGTTCGCCTGTTGCTCCGGTTGGTCCGGTCTCTCCTTGCTCGCCTGTCGCTCCAGTCGGGCCCGTGACTCCTTGCTCGCCTGTCGCTCCGGTTGGACCGGTCTCTCCTTGCTCGCCCGTCGCTCCGGTCGAGCCGGTTACTCCTTGCTCGCCTGTCGCTCCGGTTGGACCCGTGACCCCTTGCTCACCTGTCGCCCCAGTCGGGCCGGTTATTCCTTGCTCGCCCGTCGCTCCGGTCGGGCCGGTTACTCCTTGCTCGCCTGTCGCTCCGGTTGGACCCGTGACCCCTTGCTCACCTGTCGCCCCAGTCGGGCCGGTTATTCCTTGCTCGCCCGTTTCCCCGGTCGGGCCGGTTACTCCTTGCTCGCCTGTCGCTCCGGTCGGACCGGTTTCTCCTTGCTCGCCTGTCGCTCCAGTCGGGCCGGTTACCCCTTGTTCGCCTGTCACTCCAGTCGGGCCGGTGACTCCTTGCTCGCCGGTTGCCCCAGTTGGACCGGTCTCCCCTTGTTCTCCCGTTGCTCCAGTCGGACCCGTGACTCCTTGGTCTCCTGTTGCCCCGGTTGCTCCGGTTTCTCCTTGCTCTCCGGTTGCTCCAGTCGGGCCGGTAACCCCTTGTTCTCCCGTCGCTCCAGTTGGGCCGGTTTCTCCTTGCTCTCCGGTTGCCCCGGTTGGACCGGTCTCCCCTTGTTCTCCCGTTGCTCCAGTTGGACCGGTCTCTCCTTGTTCTCCCGTTGCTCCAGTCGGACCGGTGACCCCTTGTTCGCCTGTCGCTCCAGTTGGACCCGTGACTCCCTGGTCTCCTGTTGCCCCAGTTGGACCGGTCTCTCCTTGCTCGCCTGTTGCTCCGGCCGGACCGGTCTCTCCTTGCTCTCCTGTTGCCCCGGTTGGACCCGTGACTCCTTGTTCTCCTGTCGCTCCAGTCGGACCCGTGACTCCTTCCTCGCCCGTCGCTCCAGTCGGTCCGGTCTCCCCTTGTTCTCCCGTTGCTCCAGTCGGACCGGTGACCCCTTGTTCTCCCGTCGCTCCAGTTGGGCCGGTTTCTCCTTGCTCTCCGGTTGCCCCAGTCGGACCGGTTTCTCCTTGGTCTCCCGTGGCTCCAGTCGGACCCGTGACTCCTTGCTCGCCCGTTGCCCCAGTTGGACCGGTCTCTCCTTGCTCTCCCGTGGCTCCAGTTGGACCGGTTTCTCCTTGGTCTCCCGTGGCTCCAGTCGGACCCGTGACTCCTTGTTCGCCGGTTGCTCCGGTTGGACCGATCTCCCCTTGCTCTCCGGTTGCCCCAGTCGGACCCGTGACTCCTTGCTCGCCGATTGCTCCGGTTGGACCGGTAATCCCTTGTTCTCCTGTCGCTCCAGTTGGACCGGTGACTCCTTGTTCGCCGGTTGCCCCAGTTGGACCGGTCTCTCCTTGCTCTCCCGTGGCTCCAGTTGGACCGGTTTCTCCTTGCTCGCCGGTTGCCCCAGTTGGGCCGGTTTCTCCTTGCTCTCCGGTTGCCCCGGTTGGACCGGTCTCCCCTTGTTCTCCCGTTGCTCCAGTTGGACCGGTCTCCCCTTGTTCTCCCGTTGCTCCAGTCGGACCCGTGACTCCTTGGTCTCCTGTCGCTCCAGTCGGACCGGTCTCTCCTTGCTCTCCCGTCGCTCCAGTTGGGCCGGTTTCTCCTTGGTCTCCCGTCGCTCCAGTCGGACCCGTGACTCCTTGGTCTCCTGTCGCTCCAGTTGGACCGGTGACTCCCTGGTCTCCCGTCGCTCCAGTCGGACCCGTGACTCCTTGGTCTCCTGTCGCTCCGGTTGGACCTGTAACGCCTTGTTCTCCCGTTGCTCCAGTCGGACCTGTCTCTCCTTGCTCGCCGGTTGCCCCAGTCGGGCCGGTCTCCCCTTGGTCTCCTGTCGCTCCAGTCGGACCTGTCAACCCCTGTTCGCCTGTTGCTCCGGTTGGACCTGTGGCTCCTTGCTCACCTGTAGCGCCAGTCGGGCCGGTTTCTCCCTGCTCGCCCGTTGCTCCGGTTGGACCCGTGACTCCTTGTTCGCCGGTTGCCCCAGTTGGGCCAGTCTCTCCTTGCTCTCCCGTGGCTCCGGTCGGGCCTGTAACCCCTTGTTCGCCTGTTGCCCCAGTCGGACCGGTCTCTCCTTGCTCGCCTGTCGCTCCAGTTGGGCCGATAACTCCTTGCTCTCCTGTTGCCCCAGTTGGACCGGTTACCCCTTGCTCGCCGGTTGCTCCGGTTGGACCGGTCTCTCCTTGCTCTCCCGTCGCTCCAGTCGGGCCGGTGACTCCTTGGTCTCCCGTGGCTCCAGTTGGGCCGATCTCTCCTTGTTCTCCCGTGGCTCCAGTCGGACCGGTTACCCCTTGGTCTCCCGTTGCTCCAGTTGGACCGGTTACCCCTTGGTCTCCTGTCGCTCCGGTCGGGCCGGTTACCCCTTGGTCTCCTGTCGCTCCAGTTGGACCCGTGACTCCCTGGTCTCCTGTTGCCCCAGTTGGACCGGTCTCTCCTTGCTCGCCTGTCGCTCCAGTCGGACCGGTGACTCCTTGCTCGCCTGTTGCTCCAGTTGGGCCGATAACTCCTTGCTCTCCTGTTGCCCCAGTTGGACCAGTCTCTCCTTGCTCTCCCGTGGCTCCAGTTGGACCGGTCTCTCCTTGTTCGCCTGTTGCTCCGGTTGGACCGGTCTCTCCTTGCTCTCCCGTGGCTCCAGTCGGACCGGTCTCTCCTTGCTCTCCCGTGGCTCCGGTCGGGCCGGTAACCCCTTGTTCGCCTGTCGCTCCAGTCGGGCCGGTCTCTCCTTGTTCGCCTGTTGCTCCGGTCGGGCCGGTAACCCCTTGTTCGCCTGTCGCTCCGGTTGGACCTGTAACGCCTTGCTCGCCCGTCGCTCCAGTTGGACCGGTCTCTCCTTGCTCGCCCGTCGCTCCGGTTGGACCGGTCTCTCCTTGCTCGCCCGTCGCTCCGGTTGGACCGGTCTCTCCTTGCTCGCCCGTCGCTCCAGTCGGACCGGTAACGCCTTGCTCGCCCGTCGCTCCGGTTGGACCGATCTCTCCTTGCTCTCCTGTTGCTCCAGTTGAACCGGTAACGCCTTGCTCGCCCGTCGCCCCGGTCGGACCGGTCTCTCCTTGTTCTCCTGTCGCTCCGGTCGGGCCTGTAACCCCTTGTTCTCCTGTTGCCCCAGTTGAGCCGGTTTCTCCTTGCTCTCCCGTGGCTCCAGTTGGACCGGTTTCTCCTTGCTCGCCTGTTGCCCCAGTTGGGCCGGTTTCTCCTTGCTCGCCTGTCGCTCCAGTCGGGCCGGTTACCCCTTGGTCTCCTGTCACTCCAGTCGGGCCGGTTTCTCCTTGGTCTCCTGTCGCTCCAGTCGGACCGGTCTCTCCTTGCTCTCCCGTGGCTCCAGTCGGACCGGTCTCTCCTTGCTCTCCCGTTGCTCCAGTTGGGCCGGTTTCTCCTTGCTCGCCTGTTGCCCCGGTTGGACCGGTCTCCCCTTGTTCTCCCGTTGCTCCAGTCGGACCCGTGACTCCTTGGTCTCCTGTTGCCCCGGTTGGGCCGGTTTCTCCTTGCTCGCCTGTCGCTCCAGTTGGACCGGTTACCCCTTGTTCTCCTGTCGCTCCAGTTGGACCGGTTTCTCCTTGCTCGCCTGTTGCTCCGGTCGGGCCAGTCTCTCCTTGCTCGCCTGTTGCCCCAGTCGGTCCGGTCTCCCCCTGGTCGCCTGTCGCTCCAGTCGGACCGGTTTCTCCTTGCTCTCCCGTCGCTCCAGTTGGGCCGGTTTCTCCTTGCTCGCCTGTTGCCCCAGTCGGACCCGTGACTCCTTGCTCGCCTGTTGCTCCGGTTGGACCGGTCTCTCCTTGCTCGCCCGTCGCTCCAGTTGGGCCGGTTTCTCCTTGCTCTCCCGTGGCTCCGGTCGGGCCCGTTTCTCCTTGCTCGCCCGTTGCTCCGGTCGGGCCGGTCTCTCCTTGCTCTCCCGTGGCCCCGGTCGGGCCTGTGACTCCTTGCTCGCCGGTTGCCCCAGTTGGGCCGATAACTCCTTGCTCTCCTGTTGCCCCAGTTGGACCAGTCTCTCCTTGCTCTCCCGTTGCTCCAGTTGGACCGGTCTCTCCTTGTTCGCCTGTTGCTCCGGTTGGACCGGTCTCTCCTTGTTCTCCCGTCGCTCCAGTCGGACCGGTCTCTCCTTGCTCGCCCGTGGCTCCGGTCGGGCCGGTTACCCCTTGTTCGCCTGTAGCTCCAGTCGGGCCGGTCTCTCCTTGCTCGCCCGTTGCCCCAGTCGGACCCGTGACTCCTTGTTCGCCTGTTGCTCCAGTCGGGCCGGTAACCCCTTGTTCGCCTGTCGCTCCAGTCGGGCCGGTCTCTCCTTGTTCTCCCGTGGCTCCAGTCGGACCGGTTTCTCCTTGCTCGCCCGTTGCCCCAGTCGGGCCGGTCTCTCCTTGCTCTCCCGTCGCTCCAGTTGGACCGGTTTCTCCTTGTTCGCCTGTAGCTCCGGTTGGACCGGTTACCCCTTGGTCTCCCGTGGCTCCAGTTGGACCGGTTTCTCCTTGCTCGCCGGTTGCCCCAGTCGGACCCGTGACTCCTTGTTCGCCTGTTGCTCCAGTTGGTCCGGTTACTCCTTGCTCGCCTGTTGCTCCTCTTGGACCGGTCTCTCCTTGTTCTCCCGTCGCTCCAGTCGGACCGGTTTCTCCTTGCTCTCCTGTTGCCCCAGTTGGGCCGGTCTCTCCTTGCTCTCCCGTGGCTCCGGTCGGGCCGGTAACCCCTTGTTCGCCTGTCGTTCCAGTCGGGCCGGTTTCTCCTTGCTCGCCCGTTGCCCCAGTTGGGCCGGTCTCTCCTTGTTCGCCTGTCGCTCCAGTCGGACCGGTTTCTCCTTGTTCGCCTGTTGCCCCAGTTGGGCCGGTCTCTCCTTGCTCTCCCGTGGCTCCGGTCGGGCCCGTGACTCCTTGCTCTCCCGTGACTCCAGTTGGGCCGGTTTCTCCTTGCTCGCCTGTCGCTCCGGTTGGACCCGTGACCCCTTGCTCACCTGTTGCTCCAGTTGGACCCGTTTCGCCTTGCTCGCCTGTTGCTCCAGTCGGACCCGTGACTCCTTGCTCGCCCGTTGCTCCAGTTGGACCCGTGACCCCTTGCTCGCCTGTTGCTCCAGTCGGACCCGTGACTCCTTGCTCTCCTGTTGCTCCAGTTGGTCCGGTTTCTCCTTGCTCGCCTGTTGCTCCAGTCGGACCCGTGACTCCTTGCTCTCCTGTTGCTCCAGTTGGTCCGGTTTCTCCTTGCTCGCCTGTTGCTCCGGTCGGGCCAGTCTCTCCTTGCTCGCCCGTGGCCCCGGTCGGCCCCGTGACTCCTTGCTCCCCTGTAGCTCCAGTCGGGCCGGTCTCTCCTTGCTCGCCGGCTGCTCCGGTTGGACCTGTCTCTCCTTCGTCTCCTGTCGCTCCGGTCGGGCCGGTAATCCCTTGTTCACCAGTCGCTCCGGTTGGACCGGTCTCTCCTTGCTCGCCTGTTACCCCGGTCGGACCCGTTTCTCCTTGCACACCAGTGGCTCCAGTCGGACCCGTGACTCCTTGTTCTCCCGTTGCCCCAGTCGGACCGGTCTCTCCCTGCTCTCCCGTTGCCCCAGTCGGGCCTGTAACCCCTTGTTCGCCTGTTGCCCCAGTTGGGCCGGTTTCTCCTTGCTCTCCTGTTGCTCCGGTTGGACCGATAACCCCTTGTTCTCCTGTCGCTCCAGTCGGACCTGTTACTCCTTGCTCTCCTGTTGCTCCGGTTGGACCGATAACCCCTTGTTCTCCTGTCGCTCCAGTCGGACCTGTTACTCCTTGCTCGCCTGTCGCTCCGGTCGGGCCAGTCTCTCCTTGATCGCCTGTTGCCCCAGTCGGGCCAGTCACGCCTTGCTCGCCTGTCGCTCCGGTTGGACCGGTCTCTCCTTGCTCGCCTGTTGCTCCAGTTGGACCGGTTTCTCCTTGCTCTCCTGTTGCCCCAGTCGGACCCGTGACTCCTTGTTCGCCGGTTGCTCCGGTTGGACCGGTCTCTCCTTGTTCGCCTGTCGCTCCAGTTGGACCGGTTTCTCCTTGCTCACCGGCAGCTCCGGTTGGGCCTGTTACGCCTTGATCACCCGTTGCCCCTGTCGGACCCGTGACTCCGGTTGGACCGGTAACCCCCTGTTCTCCCGTCTCTCCAGTTGGGCCCGTCAGTCCCTGCTCACCCGTCGAACCGGTTGCCCCTTGCTCGCCCATTGCTCCGGTTGGACCGGTCAATCCCTGTTCCCCTGTCGCTCCGGTCGGACCCGGCAATCCCTGTTCGCCCGTTGCTCCAGTCGGACCGATTGCTCCCTGCTCACCAGTCGCTCCAGTTGGACCCGGCAATCCTTGCTCGCCTGTTGTTCCGGTCGGGCCGGTGACTCCCTGTTCCCCCGTTGCCCCAGTCGGACCGGTTACCCCTTGTTCGCCCGTGGCTCCAGTTGACCCCGTCAATCCCTGCTCGCCTGTCACTCCAGTCGGACCCGTGACTCCTTGGTCGCCCGTGGCTCCAGTTGGGCCGATCTCTCCTTGGTCTCCCGTTGCTCCGGTCGGACCAGTTACTCCTTGCTCTCCTGTCGCCCCGGTTGGCCCAGTCTCTCCCTGCTCTCCCGTTGCTCCTGTTGCTCCTGTTGGACCAGTCACACCTTGGCCACCCGTCGCCCCTGTCGAACCCGTGACTCCCTGCTCTCCCGTGGCTCCGGTTGGACCCGTGACTCCTTGCCCACCGGCCGCTCCAGTCGGTCCCGTCACTCCTTGTGCCCCCGTCGCCCCTGTCGGGCCCGCCCCGGTAGCCCCGGTAGCCCCGGTAGCCCCGGTCGGTCCTGCCGGGCCTGTCGGTCCCGTAGGCCCGATCGCACCGCCCGATGCCGCCAGCAGAGCGATATCGTCCACGTAGAGATTCCCTGCACCTGCAATATCCAGCCTCTGGATAAAGAGCAGAGCTTGGGTCGTGGACAGAGGCGCTTCGGCGACCGATTGATACAATTCCAGCCAACCGTTCCCGCTGACAATCGGCAAGCGAGTCGATATGCCAAGGGTTAGCCCTTGACCAAGGAGGTTAAAGCTCGAGTCGTAATAATTGACATAGACGACACACGATGGCCCAACGCTCCCCCCTGATTTGGATGCAGATATAAAAAGCTCGTACGATTGTCCGGCCGAAGCCGGCACCCATTGATAGAGATAAGAGGTCGGACCCGTCCCCATATCTGCGCAATATATCCCCGAATGGCTGTATACGTTGGTTACTGTCACATTGGATGCCACCCAGGAAGACAAATCCCCCGTCTCAAACCCGCCATTCAGGACGTTATTCGTCAGCGTCAACCTTAATTCACCTCCGTTAGAAAAAAAGAGCTGAGCAAGCCTCTCCTCCTGTAGCTCGAACAGGAACGGATGGAGAGGCTCGTCAGCGTAATTTGACTAGAGTTCAGCTAAATGGAATAGATCTCCGAAACGATCGCGACCGTTTAATTTTCGTTAATTCAACCTGATAATGTTCAGATAAGCTCCCGGGGAGTTCAACGTTGCCGCACCAAGCAGACCGAAGAGCTGAAGCTCAAGCGTATCGCCTGCCGCCAATGTTACAATAGCCTGAGCGCTCATCGAGGACAGCGACGCAATCGGCGTGTATTGCAGCTCGTCTATAGCGGAACCGTTGACCAATATTTGAGCAGATACAAGAACTGCAGCCGTCATGACGACGCTATAGGCGATAAAATAGGTTCCGGCCTCCGACACCGTAATTACGGTGTCGGCCCCGTTAATCGTGAACCCGGAACCGATATTCTGGTTCTCGCTCAACGGGATAGTTGTACCCCCGAGAACGACGGCAATGACAGCATCGGGATTCTGTCCATAGAAGTACGAGGACGTCACACTCGTGCCTGTAGGTCCGGTCGGACCCGTTGCTCCGTCAGCCCCCGTAAGCCCAGTCGCACCGGTCGCTCCTTCAGCCCCCGCAGGCCCGGTCGCACCTGTCGCCCCGTCAGCTCCCGTTGGCCCAGTCGCACCCGTCGCTCCTTCCGCCCCCGCAGGCCCAGTCGCACCTGTCGCTCCTTCCGCTCCCGCAGGGCCCATCGCTCCCGTCGCCCCGTCAGCTCCCGCAGGCCCGGTCGGACCCGTTGCTCCGTCAGCTCCCGCAGGGCCCATCGCTCCCGTTGCTCCGTCAGCTCCCGTTGGCCCAGTCGCACCCGTCGCTCCGTCAGCCCCCGCAGGCCCAGTCGCACCTGTCGCTCCTTCCGCCCCCGCAAGGCCGGTCGGGCCCGTTGCCCCTGTCGCGCCTGCGCCCGTGGGTCCGGTCGGACCCGTCGGACCCGTCGGACCCGTCGGTCCAGCGCCGTCCGCGCCGACCATCTCAAGCAGCGCCACATCGTCTACGTACAGAGTCGCCGAATTGGCCAGGGCCAGCTTGCTTATGAGCACAATGGCCTGTGTCGTGCCTACCGGAGCGGCGGTTGTCGTCTCGTAAACCTCCAGCCATGAATTGCTCGTCACAACCGGAATCCGCGTCGATACCCCTTGCTGCAGACCGATTCCCAATTGATTCAGCGAATCGTCGCAGAAGTAAACCGTCAGCAGCAACGCCGGGCCGATGTTGATGTCCGACTTGCTCAAGGACACGAAGAGTTCGTAAGCTTGTCCCGCTTCCGCCGGAACCACTTGATAAACATACGAACTTGTCAATCCGGAGCCCATGTCAATTGAATAAACTCCCGTATGGCAATAGCTTCCGCTAACCGTCACATTGGAACTCGTCCAATTCGTTAGCCCGGACTCGAAGCTGCCGTTCTGAATCAAATTCGTAACCGACATTCCTTCCTCACCGTCCAATCCGTTATTTCTTCCCTCAACTAAAGTCGCCAACGCTTGCGCAAGCCGATCCTGCCGCTTAACTGCAGCTTGTCAAAAATATCGATCGATGCTCCTATTCTATGGATTCCTTAGTTGCAAGGATTCTCTCATTCGCCCCTCTTTGCAATCATTCCGCTACTTCCCTCTTCCATTAGAAGTACTGCTTGCGATACGTCCGCGGAGACATCCCGACGATCTTGGTGAAGCACGAGCTGAAGTAAGCCGCCTGGTTGAAGCCCGTCTCTTCCGCGATCCGGGAGACCGTCAAGTCGGTCTGAAGGAGCAGCCGCTTGCTCTGCTCGATCCGATAGCGCAGCAGATATTCCATCGGCGAGCAGTTGTATTCCTGCTGCATGCAGCGAGCGATATAGACCGGGTGGAAGCTGAGGCTCTCCCCGATCTCCTTGGCCGTAATCTCCCGGCGATAATTCTCCCTCAGATAGGCCGCCGCTTGCTCGGCGCATCGTCTTCCCTGCGACGGGCGATGCGGCTCGACCGACTCCGCCAGATACCCGATAAGCTGCTGGAATGCCGCATGCTGCTCGAAGCGGGTCGCGCTGCGATGAGCGAGCGGCTCGAGGCCGATCAGCCGATCGATGACATCCTGCGCCTTGCCTGCGTGCGACACCTTCGCGAATTGCGGAAGCACTAGCGGGAACGTCTGCGTCTCATACGCGTCGAAGTTGTCCCAGTACGATGCCGGATCTCCGCTCTCCGGCGATTCGGACGAATCGAGCGGCCGCCAGCTTCCCGTCGTCTGGAAGTGAAGCCAGACATAGTTCGTCCGCACCTCGCAGCCCTTGCTTCCATAATGGGAGCAGTCCGGCCTCAGAATCAGGGCATGACCGGCCGACACCTCGTACTCGCGCTCCTCCTCGCCGACGAACAGACAGCCTTCCGTCACGAACAGCAGATCGAACACCCCGATGTTTTTGCGGCTGACGTGCCTGTCCCCGATCTCGCCCACCGTGTATCCGCTTCCAATATAATGAGGCAACGGAGGTATCGTGAATTGCAGAAGCTCCATCGCTGCACCTCCATCACTTAGGTTTGAATTTTACAACTTTCCGTTTGAAAAATGACACATCGAGTTCGCCATTCCATTTATAATCGCATTGATTCCTCTTATTTTATCACACAGCGCGCTGACAGTACGGAGGTTTAAATCATGCAATCGCTTGACCGCAAATTTTCCTTATGGACACTCGCTTGGCCGGTGTTTATCGAGGTTCTCCTGCAGACGATGCTGGGAACGGTCGACACCATCATGGTCAGCCGCATCTCCGACGATGCCGTCGCCGTCGTCGGCTTCTCGGGTCAACTGTTCGGCGCGCTGACGACCCTCTTCATGACGATAGCCGGCGGGGCCGGAATTCTGATCGCGCAGCGGATCGGCTCGCAGCGGCGGGAAGACGCGCGCACCCTCGCGGTCATGGCGATCACGACCAGCACGGCGATCGGGCTGCTGATCAGCTTCCTGCTCTTCTCCGAGGCGCGCTCCATCGCCAAGCTGCTGGGGCTGTCCGCCGAGCTCTTGCCGCTCGCGGATACGTACATCTCTTATGTCGGAGGCGGAATGTTCCTGGCGGCCATGACAGCGGCGCTCGGCACCGCGATCCGCAACACCGGCAATACGCGCGGCCCGATGTACACCGGCATTGTCATCAACGTCGTTCATATCTTCCTGAACTACGGGCTCATCTTCGGGAAGCTGGGCATGCCCGAATGGGGGCTCTTCGGAGTCACCGTGTCCGATAATTCATGCCGCCTGCTGTCCGTCGTCATTCTGCTCTACATGTTCCGCCATTCCTTCGAGCGAACGATCCGCTTGCGCGACTACCTGCGGTTCGACGTCAAGCTGTTTAAGGAGATTCTGCGGATCGGCTGGCCGATGGGCGTGAACATGAGCTGTTGGGTATTCTCGCAGCTCGCGATCTATTCGTTCATTGCGCTGCTCGGCTCCAAGGAGCTGGCGGCCCGCACCTATATGAACACGCTCGAGTCGTTCTGCTTCATGCTCGGCTATGCGTTCGCGCTTGCCGTGCAGATCCGGATCGCCTACCTGTACGGGGAAGGCCGAACGAGGGAGGCCTACTCGGCCGCCTATCGGGCGATGGGACTCGGCCTGCTGCTCGTCATGGCGAACGCCCTGCTGCTCTTCGCGCTGGGCAGACCGATGCTCGGCCTGTTCACGTCGGACCCGGAGATCGTGGCGATGGGCGTCTCCCTGCTTGGGCTCAACCTCATCCTGCAACCGGGCAAAATGCTCAATATGGCGCTGGGGAACGCGTTGAACGCGGTAGGCGATACCCGGTTTACGATGTTCGTCTCAATCGGCTCGCTCGGCATCATCGCCACTCTCTGCTCTTACGGGTTCGGCATCGGGCTCGGCTGGGGGCTCATCGGCATCTATGCCTGCATGATCGCCGACGAATACGTTCGCGGGGCGCTGTCCCTCTGGCGCTGGCGAGGAAGGAAGTATTTGAACAGGGCGGCAGCCCCGCACGCGGTGCCCCATTCCGGAAGCTCCGCTCTTAGCGCAGGATAATCTATCATTCCGAGGCATCCTTAAGGTAGAATAGGAAGAAAAGCCGAGGTGACTTCCTAAATGAAATCCAATCCATTGCAGCTTGCCGTCCTGGGACTAATGGTCCTGATCTTCGGCATCGTCGACCTCATCTTCCTTAACAAGACCGTCGGAGTCGTGCTGACCGTCGCGGGCGCCGTCCTCGCCTACAGCGGCTGGAACCGGCATCAGAAGAGCAAGAAGAACCCGTGAACGGCGGTTCGCGAGCGGAGAAAGCCTGCGCCAAGCGGGCTTTTCTTATTTATTTGCGCTTTTCGGAATATTTTTATCATTTGGAAAAAGGATTCTATCTTCTTCTGTCGAACCTTAATTGCGAATATGCGACTTTAGGCGGAGGAGGATCGACACGAGATGAGCCGCAAAAAGGTAACGTTCGTCGTCATTCCGGATGCAAGCAGTTCGGTTCGGCGGCTGACCGTCCCATCCTACCTCTTCGCGGTCGGACTGGCGCTCGTTCCCGTTCTGCTTCTTTTCCTCACCTTGGCGTGCCTTGTGCTCTATCGCCATTACGACACCAATGCAGATCAGTTGGTCTATCTGGAACGGAAGATGAACGATACGGCGTCTCGATACGAAGAGATTCTGGCCGACAAGAACACGAGCATCGACTATCTTCAGACGAAGCTGGTCGAATTGACCGAGCAGGCTTCCGCGATCCAGAGCCAATTGAACGAGATGGACGAGCTCGAAGACCAGGTGCGCGAGCTTATGGGAGTCTCTTCCGAAGCGAAGGACGAGCCCCAGGCGAGCGCGCTCAGCGCTTCGGCGTTCGGCGCGGGCGGAGAAGACATTCCGGCGTCGGACGAGGAATTCCAGGCGTATCTGGACACGGCCAGCCGGACACTGTCCGCCTTGGTCCCGACGCTGGGCGGCATCGAGAAGCGGCTGCAGGACATGAAGGCGGACGTCTCGGAGGTCCAGTCTAAGCTGGATGCGACTCCGAATATTTGGCCGACCGTCAGCCGGACGATCTCGTCCCCGTACGGCATCCGGCTCGATCCCTTCACCCGCAAGGCGCGATTCCATGCGGGAATCGACTTCTCGGGCAACGTCGGCGATCCCGTCTACGCGGCGGCGGACGGCGTCGTCACCTGGTCCCAGAAGGATTCCGCCGAGGGGAAGAACATCAAGATCGATCACGGCGACGGCATCGTCACCCGCTACATGCATCTGAGCAAGCTGATCGCGCAGGTCGGAGACCGCGTGGAGAAGGGAACGCTTATCGGGGAACTGGGCAATACCGGCCGAAGCACGGGACCGCACCTGCACTATGAAGTCGTGAAGGACGGAGTCCAGGTGAACCCGCTGTCCTATCTGCCGGCCGATTCTGAATCCGAATCCAATGAAGAGAGCGAGGAATCCCCATGATCGGGAGGAAGTCCAAGGTTGATCCCGGCAAGACCGATACGCTGATCGGTGAAGGAACCGTCTTTAATGGGAAAATCACTTCGCAAGCGAGCATCCGGCTCGAAGGAGAGGTTCGCGGAGACATTGAATGCGAGGGAGACGTCATTATCGGCGAGAGAGGGAGCGCCCATTCCGACATCGTCGCCCGCAACGTCATTCTGGCCGGCAAGGTGACGGGCAACGTCTCGGCGAAGGGCAAGCTGGTGCTCAAGACGACCGGCTTCCTGCTCGGGGATCTGCAAGCCCAGGAGCTTGAAGTCGAGCCGGGCGGCGTCTTCCAGGGAACAAGCCGAATGGAGCTGAAGGAGAGCCTGAAGGCCGTCCTTCCGCTTGAAGCTTAAACGACGAAGGAGACGAATTCCGGCTGCACCGGCGATCCGTCCGCGAGCTGCTTGACGTAGCGCAGCCGCGCTTCGATCTCCGGGCGGACGTAGACGAAGTCCTTGTCCTCGCCGGTGACGATCAGCTTCGCTACCCCGTAGAACGCCTGGCGGTACGGCAACGGGACCGATTCGGACACGACGTCCCGCCACTTCGCTCCATGCTCGACCAGCCATCCGAACTGGTTTTTCCGATAGCCCGCGATCTTGACATCCAAGTACCGATAATGAAGAATCGTCAGCCACCCCTCGCTCGTGCCGCTCCGGTACGGGCTTCGCTTGTCCTTGGCCACGAGCCCCTGGAGGCCGCTGCGCCCCATCGTCTCGAACAATGCCGCCCCTTCGCCCTCGAGATAAGGCATTCGGCTGTAATGGCGATTGTCCGTCAGCGCCTCATCCAACAGCGCCTTCCTGCGCTCAAGCGGCCAGTCGCGTATATCCTCGCCCTTATAGCGCAGAATATCGAAGACGAAGCAATGCACCGGACAACGAATGGACGCTTCGCGGATGTCCATTCTCTTCTTCAGCCGATAACGCCGCGCAAGCTGCTCGCGATCCAGCCTGCCCGTAGCCGGATCGACGACGGCGAGCACCGCATCCAGCACAACGTCCTCCCCGTCCGCAACAGGCATCAGGTGAAGCTCGGGATACAAGCTTGTCAGATCGAACCCATGCGCGGAGTAAAGACGGACGTGCCCAACCTCCATCGAGAGGATAAGGCGCTGTCCGTCCAATTGGGGTTCGAATATGTAATTATCGTTCTGCAGCGGAGCTTCCAAGCCTCCTGTCCTCATCGGCGCGACAAACATCGTCCCTTGCCCTCCCCCCTGATTGGGATTCCTCTATTGTAGCACTCGCGATCGGCGGCGGGACCCGGTAATTTTATGTATAAGAGGGAATGGCGATTCGCATAATACTGCCAGAAGGTGGAGGTGATTCAAGTGGCAGACAATCGCAATCAGCTCGTGGTTCCGCAAGCCCGCGCCGCACTGGAGCAACTGAAGTTCGAAGTCGCGCAGGAGCTCGGCATCGCCATTCCGCAAGACGGCTATTACGGCAATATGCTGACCCGCGACACCGGCAGAATCGGCGGCGAGATCACTCGCCGGCTCGTCCAGATGGCGGAGCAGCAGCTCGCCGGACGCCAATAACGACCGCATCTTCCCGAGCGCCCGCCGAGACTTCCCCGTCTGGGCGGGCGCTCCGCTTGTGCGCTCGGCTTCGAGATTAGACGTTTCCCAATCGGGCAAAAATTCGGTAATATAGAAGAAGGTTGCCACAGGCTGCCTCCATTCCCGAACGTCTGAGAAAGGAACTGTCTACTATGATCATTCAGCCCAAAACAAGAGGATTCATCTGCACGACGGCGCATCCGGAAGGCTGCGCGCGGCAAGTGGAGCGTCAAGTGGACTATGTGCGATCCCAGCCTTCCATCTCCGGCCCCAAGAACGTGCTCGTTGTCGGTGCCTCGACCGGCTACGGCCTTGCATCTAGAATCGTCTCCTCCTTCGGCGCCGGCGCGAACACGATTGGCGTCTACTTCGACAAAGCGGCGGAAGGCTCCCGCACCGCAAGCGCCGGCTGGTACAACTCGGCAGCCTTCGAGCGCTTGGCCGAGAACGCCGGCGTCAAGTCGTTCTCGATCGTTGGAGACGCTTTCTCCGAGGCGATCAAGCAGCAGACGATCGAGCTTATTCGCTCGGAGCTCGGACAAGTCGACCTCGTCGTCTACAGCGTCGCTTCGCCCCGCCGCACTCATCCGGTGACGGGAGAGACGTTCTCCTCCGTCATCAAGCCGATCGGTCCGTCGTATTCGAACAAGACGGTCAACTTCCATACGGCGGAAGTGTCCATCGCGACAATCGAGCCGGCGACGGAAGACGAGGTTCGCCAGACGGTCGCCGTCATGGGCGGCGAGGACTGGCAGATGTGGATCGACGCACTGAGCGAAGCCGGCGTCCTGAGCGAAGGAGCAACAACCGTCGCCTACTCGTACATAGGACCTGAGATTACCCACGCCGTGTATCGCGAAGGAACGATCGGCCGCGCGAAGGACGATCTGGAAGCGACCGCAATCCGCCTGAGAGAGCAGCTCGGCGCGACCGGCGGACGAGCCTTCGTCTCGGTCAACAAGGCGCTTGTCACCCAGTCGAGCTCGGCCATTCCGGTCGTTCCGCTCTACATCTCCGCGCTGTACAAGGTCATGAAGGAGAAGGGCAGCCACGAGGGCTGCATCGAGCAGATGTATCGCCTGTTCTCCACCCGCCTGTACGGAGAAGGCGACACCCCGGTCGATTCGCGCGGACGCATCCGCGTCGACGACCTCGAGATGCAGGAAGACGTCCAAGCGGAAGTTGCGGCCATCTGGGAGCAGCTGTCGACGGATAACATCAACGAGCTGACCGACATCGCCGGCTATCGCCGCGAGTTCTTCCAATTGTTCGGCTTCGAGACCGACGACATTGATTACGAAGCGGACACGGACCCGAACGTGGACATCCCGAACCTGCGCTAACATGAAGAAGCCCCGTCAAGGAAGATCGAGATCTTCTCTGACGGGGCTTTTGCGCTATGCGATTGGCTCCCTCGGACACGACGGCCTGGCCACGCACGGAACATTTTTATTGTAGAAGGCGACAGCGGCGGGAATCGAGGCGTTTTATGTGATTTTTAGCATTAGTTGGTGCGGATTCGGATGAATCGGCGCGTTTTATGCGATTTTTAGCATACATGCGGCAATTCGAGCCGGGTTTGCCGCCATGTATGTGGTTTTTCGCATAAAATCGTTCAACATACCCGTTATCGGGGCTGCGCGAATGCGGTTTTTCACATAAAATCCGGCGGCCATCGGTTTGGGCGGCTTCGGAGCTTAGCCGGCCTCCGTTCCTCTGCCGAACAGAGAGCTCTGCCATCAATCCGTTCCGAACGTGACGCCGAGCTCCTTCAGCCTGCGGCGGTACGCAATCGCCACCCGGTCGCACTTCAGGTGCAGCTCGGCTTGCAGGTCGAGCGGCAGCAGCTCCGGCTTCTGGTTCTCGACGATCAGCTTGTCCTGCGCGAGCAGCGTGTTCTGGAAGTCCACGAATACATGGTCCGGGATGTCCTGCCCGTAATTCCGCAGTTGCAGCATGTACGCCGTGCAGGTCGTCTCCGATTCCGGCAGCACGAAGAGGAACAGATGGAACAGCTCGTCGCTGCCGTCCGCCGTCTTGGTCAGGCGCACGCCAAGCGGGCTGAAAATCTCGTACGTGTAGCGGCTCGTCACGCCGTGCCCGCGTCCGTCGGGGTCCGGCTGGTACACGGCGATCTCGGTTGAGCGGAACACCCCATTCTCCTCGACCATCGTGTAGTCGTCGATCTCGGGGAATTCCCGATCGCCGAGCAGCCCTTCATGGACGAACATCAGATGGGAGACGTCCAGGAAGTTCTCCACCACCCGCGGCCCCGAGGCTTGCACCGGGTACGGGCCCATCCGGAGCGGAATCAGCTCCGAGGGGACGAAGTCCTCGTAGATCGGAGTCGGCCGGCTCGGCTCGCCGAGGCATACCCACACGAAGCCAAGGCTCTCGCAGCAGGCGAACGTCGGCGTCCTCGCCTTGGTCGGAATCGCCTGGTGCTTCGGAAGAGCGGGGATGCAGACGCAAGCTCCGCTCTGGTCATACTCCCACCCGTGATAAGCGCAGACGATCCGGTCGCCCTGCACCCTGCCGAGCGAGAGCGGCACCCCGCGATGGATGCACAGGTCGCGCATCGCGGTTATCCCTTTGGAGCTTCGGTACAGAACGATTTTCTCCCCCAGCACGCACACGCCCTTGGGAACCGTCCCGATCTCTTCCGCGAGAGCGACCGGATGCCATTCGTTCCAGAGCGCCGGATCGCGTATCGTCTTCTGCATGCCTGTCGCCTCCATTGTCGGTCAGCTCGGGATCGTGCCCTTGATGCCCTTCACGAACCAGTTCATGTTAAGAATCTCATCGTCCGACAGAGCCTCGCCCTCCGGCTTGACGACGCTGCCGTCTTGACCGTAGATCGGCCCGCCGAACACGTCGATCTGACCAGCGATCATATCCTGCTTCAGCTCTTCGACCAGCTCCTTCACGTCCTGCGGAACGCTCTTGCCGAGCGGAGCCAGATCGACGAGACCTTCCTTCAAGCTGCCCCAGTAGCTCTCGGACGCCCACGTGCCGTCCATGATCGCCTGAACGTTGCGATCATAGTAAGAGAACCAGTTGTACACCGTATTGGAGATGTAGTAATCCGGCGCGTACTTGTTCATGTCGGAGTCGTTGCCGATCGAGAACACGCCGCGCTCCGCCGCCGCCTGAATGCCTGCCGGGGAGTCCTGATAGTTGCCCAGAACGTCGACTCCGGCATCCAGCAGGCTCTCCGCCGCTTGGCGCTCGATCGTCGGATCGTACCACGTATTGGACCAGACAACGTCGACGCTCACATCCGGATTCACGCTTTGGGCGCCCAGCGTGAAGGCGTTGATCGTATAGATGACTTCCGGAATCGGATAGGCCCCTACATAGCCCAGATGATTGTTCTTCGTCATCTTGCCTGCCGCCACCCCGTAGAGGTAAGCCGTCTCGTAAGCCCGACCGGCATACGTGGACAAGTTCTCCGCCGTCTTGTAGCCGGATGCGTGAAGGAACTTCACCTTCGGATACTTGCTCGCCACGTTGACCATCGAATCCATGTAGCCGAAGCTCGTTCCGATGATCAGATCGTGGTCCTGCGCGAGCTCGGTGAAGACGCGCTCCGCGTCCGCGCCTTCCGGCACGTTCTCGACGACCGTCGCCGTGAAGCCGTACTTCTTCTCCAGCTCGATGCGCGCCAGATCGTGCTGGTACGTCCAGCCGCCGTCTCCCGGCTCTCCGATATACACGAACGCGACTCGCGGCAGCTTTTGCCCGGCGTCCGCAGTCGCCGAAGCTCCGGACGAAGCCGATTCCGACGCGTTGGAATTGCCGTTGGAGTTGCCGCATGCCGTCACAACAAGCACTAGCGCAAGTACGAGGAATAAGAATCCTTTTCTCAAAGTTGATCTCCCCTTCTCATCTATTGGCAACCAGGATTTAAGTCTAAATCCTAGCGAGAAGCGAAGGGTACGTCAACAACTCTAACATCACATTGGTCACATTCACGAATGCCTTGAGCTTCCATTGTGGAAGATGACAAAACCAGCGGCCAATCATGTCATGGAATGTGTTATATCGTTCCCGGACAGCATGACGGAGATCAGCCGCCGTTCCGACGCAGGCAGCAGGTACTTGTCGAGGGTCGGAGCGTAGCCGCAGCTATGGTTGCCGAGCCCGCTCTGCGCCGCGTCCAGCTTCAGAATCGTCTCGCCGCGGGCCGTCAGCTCGAAGTCGTGCTTCGCGTCCGCCAGATCGGCTGCCGAATAATGATGCGCACCGGCGTTCACCGGCGCTCCGACCGCCGTCGCCCGCAGCCCGAAGCCTTCCGCGTCCTCAAGACGGACCCAGCGCACATCCGCCTTGTTGCCGTTCTCCTGCGGCCTGATGTACGGGACGAATTGCTCCGATACCGTGCCGCCGTACACGCCGAGCTTGCCGCTCTCCTTCCGGTCCGCGTAGCATTCGTGAGGCCCCCGGCCGAACCAGGTCATCCGCTCAAGCTCGCGGGGCAAGCGAAGCTCCAGGCCGAATCGCGGCAGCGGCGGAAGCTCGGGGCGCAGCGCTTCGAGCTCCGCTTCCAGCAGCAGCTCCCCGGCTCCGTTCACCGTATAGTCGAGGCGGGTCCGGAATGCCACTCCTTCGCCCTTGGCGCCAAGCGCGAACTCCGCGCGGAACCGAACTGCCCCGTCCTCCTCCAGCCGGTCGAGCGAAGCGTGGCGAAGATCGGGAAGCAGCCGATCGTAGCCGGCCGCGATCCATTCCTTCGCCAGATGCACGTCGTTGTCCACCGGCGCGCGCCATAGGTTCACCGTCGGACCGGACAGCAGCAGCTCCCTGCCGCCGATCTGCCAGCTCGCCAGCGTCCCCTTCGCCTTATCGAAGACGAACGCGAAGATTTCCCCTTGAACGGTGACAAGGCGCGGCGAATTGTCGTTGTCGTACTTGAGCTGCAACGGCGACGGCGGGAGCGGGAGCGGCGATACGGAAGACGAACGCTCCTCCTCCGCGCCGACGATGCCGAGAGCCAAGTCCGCCCAAGCGATCTCGAAGCCTCGCTCGGCCCATGGAATCCGCTCGCGGAGAACAAACCGGACATGAAGCCAGTACTCGCCCACAGCCGCCGGAAGCTCCGCCGCCGAAGCGAGACGAATCGTCTCGCGCGCGCCGGGAAGCGTCCGAAGCGCCGGAAGCTTCCCGCTCTCCAGCGTCTCCCCGTCCCGAAGCAGCGTCCAATCGCCTTCCAGATGTTCCAGCGTCAAGAAGTCGTAACGATTCTCCAGAACGAGCTCCCCCGTCCCTTCGTTCCAGGAGACGACCTTGACCGGTTCGATTGCTTTCTTGTATTCCAGCAAGGAGGATTTGGGCGTCCGGTCCGGGAACAGCAGCCCGTCGAGACAGAACGCTCCGCTGTGCGGGGCATCCCCGAAGTCTCCTCCGTATAAGTAGATCTGTCCTCTCTTCGCGGCGTCTGCCGCTCCCCGAACCGAAGCCTCGACGGCCAAGTCCGCCCACTCCCAGATCAGCCCGCCGAGAAGGCGGGGATACTCGTAGATCGCATCCCAATATTCGCGCAGGTTGCCGGTGGAGTTGCCCATCGCATGCCCGAACTCGCACATGAGGTACGGCCGCGGGTCGTCCTTCAGCCCTTCCTCGATAATTGTCGCGACGGCCGGGTACATGCTGCTGACGATGTCCACGACCGGAGCGTCGTAGGCGCGCTCGTAGTGGATCGGCCTCGTTCCGTCCGCCTGCCGCACCCATTCCGCCATCGCGTCGTGGTTCGGGCCGTAGCCGGATTCGTTGCCGAGCGACCAGACGATGACGGACGGATGGTTCTTGTCCCGCTCGACCAGCCGCTTCGCCCGGTCGACGAACGCCTCCTGCCACTCCGGCCGCTTGGCCAGATAGCCCTCGTCGCCGACGAAGTGGAAGCCGTGCGTCTCCAGATCCGTCTCGTCGATAACGTACAGGCCGTACCGGTCGCACAGATCGAGCCATCTCGGATCGTTCGGGTAGTGCGACAGCCGAACCGCGTTCACATTATGCCGCTTCATCAGCTCGATGTCCCGGGCCATCGACTCCTTCGAGATCGCGAAGCCGGTGCGCGAGTCGAACTCGTTGCGGTTGACCCCCTTGACGACGACGGGCCGTCCGTTGACGAGCAGGCGTCCGTCCGCGATGCGAACGTCCCGGAAGCCGACCGCGATCCGCTTGACCTCCGCCGCGCGGCCGCTCTCGTCGTCGAGCACTGTGAGGAGGAGCGTGTACAGGTTAGGCGTCTCGGCCGTCCATGGCTTCGGGGACGAGACCGTTTCGCGAAGGCGAAGCTCGACCGATTGTCCGGGAGCTGGCGAGACAATCTCCGGCAGGCTGACGTCCAGCACGGCGTTCCCCTCCGCATCCAACAGGCTTGCGGCGATTCGGCAGCTCCCTGCCCGCTCTCCCGTCACGTTGGCGATCCGAAGAGCGACGTCCAGCTCGGCCGTTGCGCCGTCCGGCAGCCAGTTCGTCTTCGCGAACGCGTCGAGCACCGTGATCGGCGGCAGCGCGAGCAGGTACACATCGCGGAAAATCCCGCTAAGCCGCCACTTGTCCTGGCTCTCCAGATAGCTGCCGTCCGACCATTGATAGACGCGCACCGCGAGCCGGTTCGGGCCGGGGCGAAGCAAGTCCGTGACGGCGAATTCGGTCGTGAAGTGGCTGCCCTGCCCATAGCCCGCGAAGCTTCCGTTCACCCACACATGGAACGCCGAATCGACTCCTTCGAACAGCAACCGGACGCTTCGCCCCTCCCAATCGGCGGGAAGCTCGAACGTCGTGCGGTAGCAGCCGACGGGGTTGTTCGCGGGAACGTACGGGGGATCGATGGGAAAAGGGTACGGGCAGCTTGAGTAGTGAGGGGTACCGTAACCGTGCATCTGCCAGTTGGAGGGAACCGGAAGATGGGCCCAGCTCTCGTCCGCGTAATCGCTGCTCTCGCAATCATCCGGCACTTCGGCCGGCGATTCGGCGTAGAGGAACCTCCAGTCGCCGTTCAGCAGCATAAAGTAAGGCGAGCGCTCCCGCTCGCCCGCCATCGCGTCGTCCTTCCCGCCATACGGAATCAGATCGGCCCGCGGAGGCTCCGCGTTCCTCTGCAGAACGTCCAGGTTCGCCCAATCGGGCGGGATCGCCGCCGCGTTCTTCATCAGCTTCTCAGTCATCGGCCGTCTCGCCGCCTCTCTTCACAAGATCAAAGAATCGCTCTCCCCCGACCTGCCCGCCCTTGAGCACCAGTTCGAGCCCATCGAGCCCATCGTCGTCCGAATACGCGCGGCAGAGCGGCGCCCCCGGCGCCAGCGCCTGCACGCATTCAAGCGCGTAAATGCCGAGCGCGCGGGCGACGTAGCCCGATGTGTCGCCGCCCGCAATCAGAATGCGCGTCAGGCCCGCGGAAGCGGCAAGCGCGCGGGCGAGGCCGCCGAGCTCCGCTCCGAGCAGGCGGCTGCTCTCCTCCGGCCGCCGCCCCTGCTCCGCCAGCGCCTGCCGCAGCGAGCCGATGCCCGGATCGTCCGGTCCGCTGGCCGAGTACAGGATTACGCTGCGGCCCGTCTCCAGCAGCGCCTCCGCTTCCGCGAGCAGCCTCGCTCTCGCTTCCTCCGCCCGCTCGGGGCGGATCAGCTCGAGCGCCGGCACACGAATTGCCGCGAAGCCGTCTTCCTCCGCCTCGGCGATCTGCTTCGCCGTCGCGGGCGAGCAGCTTCCGGACACGACAAGCAGGCGGTCGACCGGCTTCGCCGTCCGCCGGGACGTTGCAGAGGCCGAGCCGGAGAATGTCGTCGGAAGCTCGCCCGAAGCCTGCCAAGCCGCTCCGAGCGCGTATTCCACGCCCGAGGAGCCGATGACGAACAGCCCGTCCTCGCGTTGCCCGGCCTCTCGCAGGAGCAACTGTCCCGCAACGGCCAGGCGCCGCTCGTCGAGCACGTCGATCAGCAGGAGATCCGGGTTCTCCTCGGAGAGAATTCGTTCCAGCCTGGCGTCGGCCACGGATGGGCCGCCGTCCAGCGCAACGATATCCAGCAGGGACGACTTCAGCGAGGTCTGTCTCTCCAGATGCTTGCGCAGGTCGGATTCGTCCATCGGCGTCACGGGATGGCGCGACATCGTCGGGTGGCGGTCCAAGCGATGAACCTCCCCGTCCGGCGCCGCCGCGAAGTGGTGGCCGAACACCGTATAGCGCCCGAGATAAGGAACTCCCGCGATGACCGGGATATAGCCGCCGCCGAAGCTCGCCCAGCCAAGCTCCGCCGCCTTGCCGATGCTTCCGATGTCCGGCGACGAGTCGAACGTCGAGCAGATTTTGTAATGGATGATCGCCGGACCGGCTTGCTTCAAGCGTTCGAAGATCGGAGGCAGTTCCCGCTCCATCTCCTCGGGAGAGAGGGAACGGCCGACCCCGGCGATGCCGAACGCGTCGAGTCCTTCAAGCCCGTTAAGCTCATCGCTTCTGCTAAGCCCGTCAAGCCCGTTTCCCCCATCAATTCCGTCACCCCCGCGCCCCCTGTTAAGCACCGACTTGCGACCGAATCCAGCCAGCCTCGCTTCGTCCGGCGCTTCCAGGAACAGCAGCGTCCGCAGCCCTTGCCGAAACAGCGCCTCGAGCACGTCCGTCGACCCGGTGAAGTCGTCTCCGTAATAACCGATCAGGGGCCGCTTGGCGCGGCCCCCTTCCTCGTTCCGATTCCGCATGGTCATGAGGTCTCAGCCCTTCTTTCCGTATTTCTCGATCGCGCGGGCCAGCTCCGGATGGTCCTCGGCATATCGCTCCAGCGCGATGCCCGCCGCGGCCGCTTCCCAGCCTTGGCGCATGGAGGCGAAGCCGGCGGCAGGGCCGTCCGGATGGGCGAGCATGCCTCCCCCGGCGAGGTGCATCACGTCCACGCTGCGGATCGCCTCGTACGTAGCCGGGGCCGAGCCGGCCCACTGCGCGGACGAGACGACCGGCACCGTCTCGTAGCCGCCGAACAGCGGACGCGCGCAAGCTTGGATCGACCGCACGACCGATTCGTTGCTCTCGTAGAACTTGCTGTTCAGCCCGTTCACGTGGAGCTGGTCCGCCCCGGCCAGCCGGCACAGCTTCTGGAAGGCTGTAAACTCCATGCCGAGCCCCGGGCTGCGGGTGAGCATGCCCCATTGATTGCGGTGCGCATGGATCGGCACCTCGCTGTAGCCGTTCAGGTGGGCGAGCCCCGCGAAGCCGATGCTGAGCACGCTCGCCATGACGCAATTGCCGCCCGCCTCGACGACGACGTCGTGATGGCGGCTCATCTCGTCGATGTCCCCGGTGATGTTGAACGCATACATCGTCTTCTTGCCGGTGACGTCCGCCGCCCGCTCGATTGCCGTCATGACCGCGCGCACCTTCTGCTCAAGCGGCAGGTACGGCGGATTCGCGTTCAGCTCGTCGTCCTTGATGAAGTCGAGCCCGGCGACGGCCAGCTCGTAGACGAGATCGCCAAGCTCCTCGGCCGACAGGCCGACGCTCGGCTTGACGATCGAGCCGAGAATCGGCCGGCCGGACACGCCGGTCAGGCGGCGGGTTCCCGCGAGGCCGAACTTCGGCCCCGGATACCGACTCGCGAAGGCGTCCGGCAGCTCGATATCGAGCAACCGCAGGCCGGACAGCTCCTGCAGCTCGAACAGATTGCCCGCGATCGCGCTCATCAGATTCGGAATCGAAGGCCCGAAGTTGGCGATCGGGTACGACACCTTAATCTTGCCGCGCCGGTAACGCCCATCATGGCCCGGCGGAAGCTTCGCTCCGGGAAGCAGCGGAGCCGCCGCATCCTCGAGCGGAACGATCTCCTCGATCCGCGCCCCGTGGCGCTCCTTCAGCGAAGCCGTCTCCCCCGGCACCGCGGTGAAGGTGCCGGTCGACTGCTCGCCCGCGATCACCTCGGCGGCGCGAGCGAGCGGCCATGGCGTCTCGACGAGATACTCCGCGACGACGCGCCCCGCTCCCGAAGCGCCGGCCGACTTATCGCTCCGGGCGCCGCTCATCGCGCGGCCTCCCCTTCGCGGGAGAGCCGCTCCAGCACCTCGCGCACCTGCTCGACGCCAAGCCGCGGGCTCGACAGCACCGGCTTGCCCGTCGCTGCGGCCAGCTTGCTCTCCATGCGGGCCATCGAGCCCTGGGCGAGCACAATCGCGTCCGCCTCGCCGGCGACCCGCTCCGCCGTCTCGAGGATCAGGCGGTCGTGCTCCTCCGGACGGCCGCCGTTCAGCGCCTCGAACGCGCCGGCGGCGAGACCGTTCACCAACGTCACTGCCCGGCCCGCCGCCGCGGCCTCCTTCTCGATGAGCCGCATCGTCGGCTCAAGCGTCGAAGGCAGCGTCGCCAGCACCGCGATCCGCTCGTACGAAGCGGCCGCTCTCGCCGCCATCGCCTGGTCGATCTTGACGATCGGGATGCCGATCAGCTTCCCCGCATCGTCCGCGACTTCGCCGACGGACGAGCACGTGTTCAGAATGACGTCCGCCCCCAGCTCTTCGCCGTTGCGGTAGTACTGGACCAATCTTCTCGCAACGCCGGGCGGAATGCGTCCCGCCTTCACGACGTCGCCGATCAGGCTGTCGTCGATGATATTGACGAGCCGGACGTCCGGCAGCAGCTCCTGGAATACCTTCTTCAGCGGATCGGCCAAGCCTTGGCCGGTATATACGGCAACGACCGTCTTCATCGTCCGTTCTCCTCTCTTACCATACGAATTCGTTCTCGACGCGGCGAAGCTCGCCTTCGCGCATCGGGGCGACGTCATGGACGCGCCGGCCTGAATAGAACGGATGCTTCGTGCCGCGCGGCGAGATGCCGACGACGTCGTCGCCGCGCCATTCGGTCACGAACGTCTGGCCGATGGCCGTCTCCACCGTCGTCCGCTCGGACAGCGGGAACGTGATCGTGATCGTCTCGCCCGCGTACGCCTCGTTTAATTGCAGGAACACTTCCTTCGCCCAGCGGCTCGGCTCCGAGCCGCGCCCTTCCTCGCTCCTCCCGTCCCGCTCGCGGACGATCCGTACCTTGGCGAAGCCGGCCCACTCCGGAATCCGCACCTGCAGGGACGGCAGGTCCTTGTTCACCCGAAGCACAACCTTGCCCTCGTGGGGCAGATACGATTCCACGTCCAGCCAGACCGAGCCGCGGTTAAGCAGGAAGTTGACGCTTACCTTGCCGTCCTTCTCCGTAATCGTGTTGCTCCACCCCATGTAGAGCCCTCGCGTGCCCGACCCCAGGCAGCAGATCTGCAGGTCGTTCGTATGCCCGCGGCCATGGTTCACGTCGCAGCAGAAGTCGTTCGGCGCGGAATACCCGGCGAACGCCCCGCGCGTGCTGGCGGCCACGTTCGTGTAGCTGATGCTCCCGGCCACATTGCGCGAACGGTCGTCCGTCTCCTTCACCCAATCGAGCTCAAGCAACTGCGATTCGGTCAGATGGTTGCGGATGAAGCGCTCGACCGTGCCCCAATACTTCGTATAGCCGCTCTTCGCCAGCGTGATGCCGGTGGCGATCAGGTCGACAAGCGAGCATGTCTCGTGCTCGTAGGCTTGCTCCTTCATGTCGCCCGGCGTCCAGCCGAAGGCGGTGCACTGCGTCAGCGCCCAGGCGTAGCTCTTCTCCACGAACGCGATCAGCGAAGCGTCCCCGGTGAAGGCGCCGAATCTTGCAATCGCGTCAAGGGTGCCGAGCCGGGTATGGAAGTGCCCGCTGCGGTAGGCAAGCGCGTCGTTGAAGCTGCCGTCCTTGTTGAACACGCCGCTGCGCTCGACGATCATCGCCGTGAAGAACTGGCACAGCTCGAACGCGTCGCGGCTTCCCGTCAGCTCGTGGTACTTCAGCAGCGGCATGACAAGCCGCCCGCAGAACGCCGCCGGATCGGGAGCGAGCCGCAGCAGCATCGCGTTCGCGGAAGGCCAGCCGCCCTCCTTGTATTCGGAAGCCGGGTAGTACCACACCTCCCGCTCCTTGATCGCGATCTTCTTCAGCGCGGCGACGTGGCGGTCGGCGACCTCCTTCACCTTCGCGTCTCCCGTCGCCATGTACCAGGTCGTCAGCGACAGGATGACCGCCCGCTGGTCGATCAGGTTGGCGTTCGGCTCCCAGCCGAAGTTCGGGTTCTCTTGGCGGTAGCTCAGCCCGTCCTCCTTGAAGAAGGTCATCAGGTTGTCGCGGTAGCGCTGCTCCGTCTCCTCCCCGAACGTCTCGCCGGACATGTGACGGGCCAGAATCATCCCGTCGATCATACGCCCGTGCGAGGAGCCGAAGTCCCAGTCCCCGTGCGTCAGGTTGGCGGGGTCGTTCATCAGGTTCGCCGCGAAGAACGGGATGCCTCCGTATTCCGGATCGGCCATGCCGGCCATCGCGTTCAGCGCGTGCCCGGCTCGCTCCTCCAGCGTCAGCGTGTCGGGAATCAGTCGTCGTGTCATCGCAGGTTCTCTCCTTTAGGATGGGCTCGCGCACTCCGCCCGGCTCCGGAACTCCCCGATCGTCTTGCCCGTCTTCTTCTTGAAAATCTGGCTGAAGTACCGGTAGTCGTCATAGCCGACGAGTTGCGCGATTTCGTAGTTTTTGTAAGCGGGATTCTTCATCAGCTCGATCGCTTTATGAATGCGGCAATCGGTCAGGTAATCGACGAATGTGCGGCCCGTCGTCTTCTTGAACAGCCGGCTCAGGTAGTCCGGGTTGACGAATCGCGTCTCGGCGATCTGCTGCAGCGACAGCGCCTGATCGTAGTGCGCCTCCACCAGCTTCTGAATCTCCCGGACAAGCCGCTCTCCTTGCTTGCTCCCCGTCTGGCCGCCTTGGGACAGGATGGCGGGAATGATCTCCCGTTCGAAAAGCACGCTGACGGAGCCTCGGTCGTTGCGCTGGCGGATCATCTCGGAATAGGCGAGCGGGGAGCGGCCGCAGACGTTCTCAAGACTGCCGCCCGACTGCTGAAGCTGTCTCTCGATCGAGTGGACAAGCATTGCGGCGCTTCGCTGCATCCCCTCGACCGTCGTTCCCGCCGTCGCGATAGCCGCGAACAGTTGCCGGAAGGCTTCGCTTGCCGCTTCCGCTCCTCCGATCTGGAGCGCGAGGAGGAACGCCTTCTCCCCCTCCTGCGGATAAGGCAGCAGCGCGGAGGCTTCCGGCCCGTCCTCTCTCGCCAATAGAATCGCTGCGGTGTCGCCCAGCTTCCGGCCGCCGAGCGCTTCCCTCGCCGCTCGCCACGCCTCTTGCAGCTGCAGCGGGCGCAGGCTCGCCGAGACGGCCGCGCCCAGGCTGAGCGTCGCCCCGCAGGCTTCGCTCAGAATGGCGCGAAGCTCCGCCAGCAGACGCTCCGGCTCGCCGCCGTGCGAACGCTTCCGGCCGATGGCGCCGACCAGCTCGGCCCGGCCGTCAGGCCCCGGCGTCAGCGCGAACGTCCAGTCGCCGCCCAGATGGAAGGAGCGCGCCTGCTTCAATCGCCCGCGAGCCGCCTCCGCCGCCCGCTCCGCGTCGGGCCGGCTCTCGCGGAAGGCATCCTCTTGGGCGACGAACACGATGCATTCCCCTTCCGCCCATCCCGGAGGCGTCTTCGGCTCCTCGCCTTCCGCCGCTTCGCCGCTCGCACGCCGCGTCAGAGCGGCGCGCAGCCAGCTTCCTTCCCGGTCGCCGGCTTCGGAAGCGGACGCCCGCTGCGCCTCTCTTCGTTCCAGCTCGGCGATCGCCTTCTCCAGCACCGAGGCCAGCTCTTCCTTCTTCACCGGCTTCAGCAAATAATCGAACGCCCGGTGCCGGATCGCTTCCTTCGTGTATTCGAAGTCGGAGTAGCCGCTGACGACGATCGTCAGCAGCTCCGGCAGCTCCTCCTGAAGCTTCCCGAGAAGCTGCCTGCCGTCGAGTCCCGGCATTCTCATATCGAGGAACATCAGGTCGGGCTTCTCCTCGAGCGCCAGCTCGTAGGCATCCTGGCCGTCCGCCGCCTCTCCCGCCAGCTCCAGACCGAGCCGTTCCCATGGAATGAGCTGTATGAGTCCTCGCCGGATCCATTTCTCGTCGTCGACTACGAGAACTTTGCGCATGCCGCCGAGCCTCCCTCGCATCCGAATGAATGTGCCTCTTGCCTCCGAAGCCTTTTTTTGAACCGACCAATGTCTTAGCCCTTGACCGAGCCCGCCGTCAATCCGTCGATAATGTAACGCTGCAGCAGCAGGTAAACGAGCAGAATCGGGGCGATCACGATGACCATGAAGGCGAAGACGATGCCCCAGTTCGTGTTGTACAGCGAGACGAAGTTGAAGATCTGCAGGACAATCGTCCACTTGGTGCTGTCCGTCATGAGGTAGAACGGCCCGAAGAAGTCGTTCCAGACCGACACCATGACGACGATTGTGACCGTGACGAGCACGGTGACAAGCAGCGGCAGAATGATTCGCCAGTACAGCCGGAAGTAGCCGCAGCCCTCCAGCAGCGCCGCTTCGTCCAGCTCCCGCGGAATCTGCTTCATGAAGCCGACGAGCAGGAACACGGCGAACGGCAGCAGCACGGCCGTGTAATACATGATGAGGCTGAGGTAGGTGCCGCGGATGTGCAGGTCGCCCATCAGCCGGATCGTCGGCACGATCGACACGGGCACGATCAGCCCCATGATGAAGAGGAGATACGCCGATCTCATGAAGCGGTCGTCCCGCCTCTGGATCACGAACGCCGCCATCGAAGCGAACAGCGTCACGCACACGACGACGAGGCCCGAGATGAGGAAGCTGTTCTTGAAGCCTCTCACGATGTTGCCCTTGTCGAATACTTCCTTGTAATTGTCGAAGCTCCACTCCGAAGGCAGTCCCATCCCGAACAGCGCGGACTCCCGGATTCCCTTGAAGGAGTTGACGAGGATCATGTAGAACGGCACCAGAATGACGAGGGCGCCGAGGAAGACGATGAGACTCACGAGCGTTCTGCGGCCCGGATGCTCCATTACATCTCCACCTCCCGCTTCTTCAAGGCCAGCAGCACCGGAACGCCGACAACCGTCACGAGGACGAACAGCACCAGGTTGATCGCCGTCGAATACCCCATCATTCCCATGCTGAACGTGCTGCGAATATACGTATAGAACACTTCCGTCGTGTAGCCGGGCCCGCCGTCGGTGAGCATCATGACCATCTCGAACACCTTCATCGAGCCGATGACGGACAGGAGCACGTTAACGGTGAACGAGGCGGCGAGCAAGGGGAACACAATGTGGCGGAACCGGCGCCAATAGCTGGCACCGTCGATCGACGCGCTCTCGGTCAGATCCTTGGGAATGAACTGCAGGCCCGCCAGATAGACGACCATCGCGAAGCCGGCCACGCGCCAGATGTCGGTCATAATAATGGAGAACAAGGCCCACTTCGGATCGTTCAGCCAGTCCTGGCCCAGCGAGCCGAGGCCGATCCAGCCGAGCGCCTCGTTCACGATTCCGTGCTCGGGGTGGTAGATCGCGCGGAAAACATAGCCGATGACGATAGGGGCGATCACGTAAGGCATGAAGAAGATCGTGCGGTACAGGTTGCGCATCCGAATCGCCTCGTTCATCAGCAGCGCGAGCCCGAGGCCGACCGCGTTCTGGAGCAGCGTCACCGCGGCGGCGAAGATCAATGTATTGGACAAGGCCTTCCCGAGTCGCGGTTCCCCGAACAGCGCCTTGTAGTTGTCGAATCCGATGAAGCGAATCGAATCGGCATTGACGTTCCAATCGGTGAAGCTATAGTACACTCCGATCAAGGTCGGAGCGATGAAGAACAGAAGAAATACGGCTAACGCGGGGTACGAAAAATAAAGCGGGTACTTGCGTCTCTCCATGTGCTCCCCTCCTTGCCTCCTTGGCTCCTTGGCTTGCGGCGGCGGCGGCTTCGGAGAAGCGGCCCGCCCCGGACCCTTCCGGGGCGGACTCCCTTCTCCCTCCTTCCAGACCCGCCCGGCGTTGCGACCGTGACGGCTTTGACGGTTTTGACGGCTTAGAAGCCCGCGAGCACCTTCGCCTTGCCGTCCTTCTGGTAGTTGTCGCTGAATTCGTTGATCGCCTTGTCGATGTTGCCGTCGAGGAAGAAGTTCTGCAGCGTCTTGGAGAAGTCCACGAACGAAGGAGTCAGGCGGTTCTGGATGTTGACCTTGGCCTTGCCGTCGTCGATGTACTTCTTGACGTCCTCCTGTACCGGATACAGCTCGCTTGTCGCGCCCTTGAAGATCGGAATGCCCGGCTTGTTGGCGTAGAACAGGTCGACGTTCTCCGGCTCAAGCATAAACTTCACGAGCTCGATCGCTTCCTCCGCATGCTTCGCCTTGTCCGGCACCATCAATTGGTTGGGAGGCGTGATCATCGCGGTGCCCGTATCGGTCTCGGACGGGAACGGGAAGAAGCCGAGGCTGCTGCTGACGAAGTCCTTGCCGAACTTCTTCTCGAGCTGGGAGATGACTCCGTCGAGCATAAACGTCATCGCCACCTTGCCTTCGCCGAATTCGTTCTGCAGCTCGTCATACGTGCCCGACATGTAGTTGTCCTGGTACAGGCCGAGCTCCTTCAGCTCCTTCTGCTTCGCGAACAGGTCCTTCAGCTCCGGGATGTCGGACAGCTTCAGCTCGTTGGAGTTGAGCTTCGCCACGCCCTCGTCGCCGATCGCCGGATCGACCTGCGTGACCCATCCGGTGTAATAGAATACCTGCGGCGGCCACGCGTCCTTGACTCCCTCGTAGAACGGCGTGATGCCCGCCGCCTTGATCGTCTTGGCGATCTCGATCAGATCCGCGTAATTCGTCGGCGGGTTGACTCCGACCTTGGCGAAGACGTCCTTGTTGTAGAACACGCCCATCATACCCGTCGAGCCGTACGGAACGCCGTAGATCTTGTCATCCTGCACCTGGGACTCCTTGATGGAGTCGATGACGTTGTCCCATACGCCGGTCTCGTTCGACCATTCGTGCAGCGTCTCGTCCGCTCTCAGCTTCACGTACTGCTTCGTTCCCGGCTGCATAAGGAACAGGTCCGGGAAGTCCCCCGTGGAGAAGCGCGTCTTGATCAGGTTGTCGTAATCGGCTCCCGGCAGCGCCTGAAGCTCCACCTTGTTGCCGGTCTTCTGCTGGTAAGATTCGAAGATCTTCGTGAACGCCGTCGTGTCTTCCGTGTTGGAGATAACGAATGTCAGCGTGACCGGGTCCTTCGCCGGCTTGGAGGCGGACGCTCCGCTTGCCGACGGAGATTGGGAGGATACGCTGCCTCCGTTATTATTGCCATTGCTCCCGCAAGCGGCCAGCGCCGCCGCGCCGACGGCCAGGACCAGGATCGATGATACCGCTCTGAACTTCCTCATTCGAGCAACCCCTTTGTGTCGTAATCGCTTACAACTTTATTATAAGGAAGCGCTTTCCCCGCTCCCATTCACGAAAACGACCGTTTATGTGGAAGATTCCGACCTCGCGGAAGGCAGCTCGGCCTCCTCCTCGTCCGGCAGCAGCAGCGTGATCCGGGTGCCGGCTCCCTTCCGGCTGTCGATCCTCAGCGACATGCGCTCTCCGTAGCGGATCGCGTAGCGCGTATAGACGTTGCGCACGCCGATGCCGCCCTCCGCCGCCGAATCCGGCCATTGCTCCCGATGGAGCCGCCAGTTCAGCGTTGATCTAAGCTCGTTTAATCGGGTCTCGGAGATGCCGACCCCGTCGTCCGCGACGGACAGATGCACGCCGTCCGCTTCCCGGCTGGCGGCAATGCGGATCGTTCCCTTCCCCCGCTTGCGCTCGATCCCGTGGAAGACGGCATTCTCGACGAGCGGCTGCAGCGTCATCTTGAGCACCGGGAAGGCATAAAGCTCCTCCTCGATGCTCGTCTCGAAGGCGATTTTGTCGTCGAAGCGGACCCGCTGGATCTTCATATAGGCTTCGATCTGCTCCAGCTCCTCCTGCAGCGTGACGACCTCGTCGCGGTTCCTCGTGTTGTAGCGGAACATGTCCGCGAGCGCCTGCGCCATCTCGCCGATGTCGCCGACCTTGTAGTAGTCCGCCATGGCGCGGATGCTGTCGAGCGTGTTGTACAGGAAGTGAGGATTGATCTGCGAATAGAGCATCTTGAGCTCGACCTCCTGCAGCTTGATCTGGTTGACGTACTTCGTCTCGATCAGCGTCTGCAGCTCGTCCTGCATGGCGTTGAAGTTCATGGCGATGCGCCCGATCTCGTTGTTCGGCCCAACCGCCACCCTCTCGGAGAAGTCGCCGCGCTTCAGTCGGTTCACCGTCTTGTACAGGTTAAGGATAGGCTTCGTGATGCTTCTTCCGAAAATCACCGACAGCAGGAACGTAACTGCGAACGCGACCAGGGCGGTGTAAAGAACGGTCGTCTTGATGCGGTCAAGCGGTCCGAAGATCTCGCTTCGCGGCATCACAAGCACGATCTTCCAATTGGAATAGTCCGACTTCGTATACGAGACGAGGCTGTCCTCGCCGTCGCTGCGGTACCAGAACTTGCCCTTCGCCCCGTTCGCCCGCGCCACAAGCTCGGATTCGGGCGCGTTGTCGGGCATGTCTCCGGTGGCGAACACCGGCTTGTCGTTCGAATCGAGGACGACGATTGAGCTGCCGGCCGACAGGTCGTCGCTCTGTCCGATCGTGCGAAACAGCTCGTCGCTGTACTCGACGCGGACAACGATAAATCGCTCGGGGTTGGAGAAGTCCCGAATCAGGATGGACGAGGAATAGGCCGTGTTGTCCGCGTCCACGACGCCGTCGCCGTCGTTGCGGCCCATGAAGGTCACCCCGCCGTCGGCGGCTATCGTGCGCAGGAACCAGTCGGAGAGGCGGACCTTCGCTTCGGACCACGGCTTGATGTCGTCGGACGCGCCGAGCAATTCGCCGGTGCTGTAATAGATCTGGAACCGGTTGAAGCCCCGGATCGGAGTGGCGTTGAAGCTCTTCAGGTAGAGGTTCTCGAGATCCTGGCGGAAGAGGAACTTCTGCTCCGCGCTCATCTCGGCATAGGCGTTGATGCCGTCGATGTATTCTTGGTCGTAATAGGGGGCGAGCAGCAGGTTGCGCTTGCTGCGGAAGTCGTTGTCCACGTTGTTGCGGATCTGGTCGACGATCTGCGAGCCGGCCGATTCGATCCGCTCCGCCATCGTCTCGTAGGAGATGTAGAAGGAAGCCGTGCCGACGAGCGCGATACACAGCAGAATAACAATAAAATAACTGAAGAGCAGAGTCGTCCGGATCTGCGAGAACCAGGAACGAACCCTCCCGACTATCCATCGACCGGCGTTCGTTCCCATTGGCATGGCTCCCTCTCCGTACGAATCTGCTCTCGGTTGTCTTGTAACCGCAATCATTCCTTATCTCTTTATATCATTCTCAAGGATTAAGCTTCAAGAGGCAGGGCGGACAAGGCTGTTATTCCCAGTTTGACGAGAACCTGCTCTCGAACTCGTACGAGCCCGAGCCGAGCTCGAAGCTCGTCGTCCCCTCCTGCGCGGGCCGCCCATCGAGGACAATGCGGCTGCCCGGAACGTGCACGGTTGCGGCCGCGTTCGCCGGCACCGTGACGCGAAGCTTAAACGTGCCGTCCGCCTCCAGCGTCCAGGACGATTCGTACCGGCCATGGAGCGATTCGTAGGAGGCGTCCGCCGACGTGATCCGGCCGCCCGGGCGGGGCTGAACAATCGCCCGGCGGAAGCCGGGAGCCTGCGGATCGGCTTCGATGCCTCCCAGATAGCGGTACATCCATTCGCCGACCGAACCGAGGGAATAATGGTTGAACGAGTTCATCGACGGCGTCTGGAAGCCGCCATGCTCGGTCCAGCCGTCCCACCGTTCCCAGATCGTCGTCGCTCCGTGTTTAATCGAGTACATCCACGAAGGGAACTCCTCTTGCGTAAGCAGGCCGTACGCAACGTCCAGCCTTCCGTTGTCGGTCAACGCCGGAAGCAGGTAGCCCACGCCGAGGAAGCCGGTCGACAAGCGGCCGCCGCGGGACTCGATATCGGCCGCAAGATGGCCGACCGCCAGCTTCCGCAGCTCGTCGGTCAGCAGGCCGAATTGCAAGGCGAGCACGTACACCGTCTGCGTGCCGCCTTGGATGCGTCCGTCCTCCGAGACGAACTCCCGGCGGAAGGCGGCCGCGATGTCCTCGTGCAGCCGCGAATACGCCGCTTCATCTTCGCGCTTGCCGAGCGCCCCTGCGATGCGGCTCAGCAATTGGGCGCTGTAAGCGAAGTAGGCCGTCGCCAGCACCTCGTTCGGCGTGTCCGCTTCGATCGACAGCCAGTCGCCGTAGTTCGCGTAAGCGGGACGGATCAGCCCTTCGCTGTTCGTGCGCAGATATTCGACCCAGCGGACCATCGCTCCGTAATGGGTGTCCAGAATGCGCGTATCCCCGTACATCAGGTACAGCGTCCACGGAATCACGACCCCCGCGTCGCCCCAGCCGGCGTTGTCCGGCGCGAACCAGTTCAGCCTTGTGTTCCACATTTTGTGCCGAATCCAGCCTGCGTCCGGAGCCACATCGGTGAACGCGCCCGACGGCTGCTGGCAGTCGATCATGTCCAACATGAACTTCGCGAAGAACCGCGAGACGTCCATGTTGTACGACGCCGTCCGGGCAAAAATCTGCGCGTCCCCCGTCCAGCCCAGCCGCTCGTCCCGCTGCGGGCAATCGGTCGGCACCGACAGGAAGTTGCCCCTCTGCCCCCAAGAGATGTTCGAGATCAATTGGTTCACCATCGGGTCGGACGTCCGCAGGCTTCCCGTCGGCTTCGTGTCGGAATGAACAACCTTGCCGACAATCGTGTCCAGATCCGGTTCGCCCGGATACCCGATCAGCTCGACGTAGCGGTAGCCGTGGAACGTGAAGCGCGGCTCGTACCGCTCTTCTCCGTCCCCCTTCAGAATGTAATGATCCTGCTGAACGGCGACGCGCAGGTTGTCCAGGTACAGCGAGCCGTCCGGATTCAGCATCTCGGCATGGCTTGCCGTCACCTTGGCCCCCCTCGCTCCTCTCACCTTGATCTCCGTCCACCCGACCATATTTTGCCCCATGTCATAAATAAAAGTGCCTTGCTCCGTCCGGCGGATCGAGATCGGCTTCAGCGTCTGGGTGACGCGAACGGGCGGCTCCATCATCGCCGTCAGCAGGCCGTTGTAGCCCGCTCGCACGTCCGGCTGCTCCCAGCCCGAGTCGTCATAGCCCGGCAGGTCCCACCCGGTCAGCTCCAGCCGGGCATCGTACGTCTCTCCCTTGATCATGTCGGAGTAGACGATCGGCCCCTTGGCGATGCGCCAGCTCGCGTCGGTCGCGATGGACTCGCGCGTTCCGTCCTCGTATTCGATATTTAATTGGAGGAGGAAAAAAGGTCGTTCCCCATACACGTGATTGCCCAGAAATCCGACCGTTCCCGAATACCATCCGTCGCCGAGGATGCCTCCGATGGCGTTGGCCCCTTCCGTTAGCCACGGCGTGACGTCATAGGCCTGCGTCTGCACGCGCTTATCGTAATCGGTGAAGCCCGGCGCGAACCGCTCGCCGACCGTGCGGCCGTTGACGTGCAGCTCATAGAGACCGAGCGCCGTCGCGTAAGCCGTCGCCCGGCGAATGCCGCTGCGCGCCTCGAACTCCTTGCGCACATACGGAGACGGCTGGAGCTCCGCGTTCGGCTCCGCTCGGCGTCCGATCCAGGAACCCTTCCATTCCTGACGGGAGAGAAGCCCCATCGTCCAGAAGTACGTGTCGCTCCAAGCGGATATGATGCCGCCGTTGTTCCGGGAGCGAACCTTCCAGAAGTATTGTCCTTCCGATTGAAGCGGCTTGCCCTCGTACACAATGTGAGTTGTCCGGTCGGACTCGACCTCGCCGCTGTCCCACATGTCGCCCTCGTCCCGGTCGAGCGCTTCCGGCGTCGAGGCGACCAGAATCCGGTAGGCGGATTGCGCGGCATTGCGTTCGTCCGAGCGCAGCTTCCAGAAGAAACGCGGAGCTCTCTCGTCCAATCCCAGCGGGTTGGTCATGTATTCCGTTCGTCCGTCGATGACTTGCCATTCCATGCGGGTTCCCTCCAATGAATATCTCATCTGAACAACTTTCGTTTAGTTTTGTTTAGTTAATTCCAGTTCTCCATTTAGCTTCTCAGCTCAAAATCATCCTATCATCGCTCGTAAGAAGCGTCAATAGTTGTTTTGAAGCGGTTTCTTTTGCTTGGCAACTAAACTTAACTAAAATTCCGTGTGAACTCTTGCGGCAAACTATTTCATTTTGTAAACTAAACTTAACAATTGTTGAGGAGCAACCGTCATGAAGATGGAAGATATCGCGAGGTTGGCCGGCGTGTCCAAGTCGGCCGTATCTCTGGCCTTCAGCGGCAAGCCGGGCATCGGGGACGAGACGCGGGAGCGAATTCTGAGCATCGCCGCTCAAGCGGGCTACAAGCCGAGGACGAGAGCTCAAGCGCAGGATTCGGTTGCGGAGGCGGTTGCCGAACGTGCAGCGACGACATTGCTTTTTCTGGTTATCGCCAACTCCGGCATCGTGACTTCCCATTATGATCGACAGCCTTTTTTCCGCGAATTGATTCACTTCCTGGAGCAGGGCTCCCGGTCCGGCGGCTTCTCCCTGCTCATCTCGTCCATCGACATGGAGCGCTTCGAAGACAATCTCCGGACCATCGCGGAGGCTCATGCGGAGCGGCCGGTTATTCTGCTTGGGACGAATCTCGATAGACGGACGTTGTCCCGCATCGCGGAGCGGCTGCCCAGGCTTACCGTCCTGGACACTTGCTTCGAGACGCTGCCGATTCCGTTCGTGCATACGAACAACGTGCTCGGGGGGTACCAAGCCGGAACTTGGCTGCGCCGCTCCGGCCATACCTCCATCGGCTATGTAGCGTCCAACGTTCGCATTCCCAACTTCGACGCGCGCCGCCGAGGCTTGGACGAAGCCATGCGCGAAGGAGGAATAACGATCGCGAGCGGGCACGAGTTCTCCGTCGATCCGATGGTCCCCGCCGTGCAGGAATCGTTCCGCGCCCGGATCGAAGAGCTTCTGGCCGAAGGGACGCCGCTCCCTTCGGCTCTGTTCTGCGAGAGCGATTTTATCGCGATCTGCGCCATGAAGACGCTGGCAACGCTCGGAATCCGCGTCCCCGAACAAGTATCCGTCATCGGCTTCGACGACATCGCCGAAGCGGTGATCGTCTCCCCCGAGCTGACGACCGTCCGCGTGGACAAGGAGAAGCTGGTCCGTGCCGCCATCCGCCTCGCGACCTCGATGAACGATTCGCCACCGGGCACCGGCTTCAAAGTCGCCATCGATACCGCCCTCGTCGAGCGCCGCTCCAGCTTGGCAATCGCTCCGACTCGCCCCACTTGATCCGGGAGGTCCGCACCGATCCGAGCAACTCGTGCAGGATTTGCTCCGAACTCTCCCCCTCCCGCACTACTCGCCTCCCGCCGCGCCTTCCGCCCCCGGGTCCGAGGAAATTTTCGATTTTATATGATTTTTCACATTCGTTGGCGTGGATTCGAGGCAATCGCGGCGTTTTATGTGATTTTTCGCATAGATCCAGCACCTCGGCCCGGAATTTTCTCTATGTATGCTATTTTTCACATATAATCGCCCATACTGCCCGTTTTCGAACAATGCGAATGTGATTTTTCACATAAAATCGGCAGCCATCGGGTTGGGCAGCTTCGGCGAGCGCCACCTGCCGCGCTATCCGCCCGCCATCACACGATCCTCCTCCCGCCACGCCATTCGCCCGCCATCACACTATCCGTCTTCCTCCGCGCCTTCCGCCCCCGGGTCCGAGGAAATTTTCGATTTTATATGATTTTTCACATTCGTTGGCGTGGATTCGAGGCAATCGCGACGTTTTATGTGATTTTTCGTTACTACTCCCCCTATTGGAATGTTGGGATCAACTGGTACATTTCCCCTTCCAACAGCCGACAAAGTAGAAGGAAGTTATGACGGAACTTCGTCGCGAACCCCGATCACATCGTGGTGCACAAGCTGACGACATGCGCCGATTGCGGACATTCGCTGGCGGATGCGACGCATAAAGGGGTCGAACGACGTCAGGAAGTTGACATTCCCCTTCCTCGGACATGGACCACCGAGCACCGCGCGGAGACGGGCTGTTGCGCTCACTGCGGACGCAAGCAAGTCGCTGCTTTTCCACCGCCTATCAAAGCCCCTACGCAATACGGCCTTGGCTTCGCCGCGTGGACAGCCTATTTTCATGCGTATCACATGTTGCCGGTCAGCCGGATGGCGGATCTCTTTGAAGACCTGACGACGTATCGGCCGAGCGAAGCCACCTTGCTCTCCTTTCTGCAAACCTCCTATGAGGTGCTCGAACCGGTCGAGACCGCCATTGCGAAGAAGTTGCGCCGGCAAGAGGTGGTTTGGTGCATGCGGATGAGACCGGGTGCCGCGTGGACAGCAAACTCAACTGGGTTCACGTCTGCTCCGACCGTGGCTACACCTACCTTCGCGTGCACGGCAAGCGCGGCGAAGAGGCGTTTAAGGCGATTGGGTTCTTGCCGAAGTACGAAGGAACGGTCGTGCACGATTGCATGAAATCCTACTTCAAAGCGTTGCGTGCGGCCAGGCATGCCCTTTGCAATGCGCATCTGCTGCGGGAGTGTCTGGGCATTGTGAAGCATGGCGGCCACCGGTGGGCCGAGCGGATGGCGGAGTTGCTTCGTGAAGGCTGGAAGACCGCCCTCGCCGCTCGCGAGAAGGAGGAGAACGTCGAGCCGGAAGTCATCCAAGCCTTCAAAGACCGCTACGATGCCATCCTCCGAGAGGGAGAACAGGAATGGGCCTTGGAGGAGGAGAGCGCGCCGATCCCAACGAGAGGGAAGCGAAAGAAGGGCACGGCAGGGAGTCTGGGCGAACGCTTCACGCTTCACAAAGAGGCGATTCTCTCGTTTCTTTGGCGACTGGCGAGGGCAGCCAGCAAAGTGTTGCGGATTAGCAACATTTTTACGAAATAGCACCCTCCAACGTACAAAATGATGCGGATAGTCAACATTTTGGGCCGGATTCCCTCTTTTTTTGGAGAAATCGTTGGTAATGTTGACTTTTTGCATCATTTCGCCAGAATGGAGCTGTTTGGCGGGCAAAATGTTGTTGTATCGCAACATTCTGCCTCTTCGTGGTCCAGCACGCGCAGATCAGGCACAGGGGGCATCACGCGCAACATAACGCAAAAAGCACCCTCGCGGATGCTCTTCGGCTTCTTGCTATTCGAAACAGTCTTGCTCATCGGCTTGGCAACTTCCTACTCTCCCAGGACCCTGCGGTCCAAGTACCATCGGCGTTAGAGGACTTAACGGTCGTGTTCGAGATGGGTACGCGTGGAACCCCTCTGCCATCATCACCAAACCGCCGCGACGAAGTCGTCGGCACGCTAGGTTGCAGGCAGCATGACGAAGTCGTGCGGTGCAGCCGTAGCGATTTGTTCAAAGCTTGCGCCTTGATAACCGGATACGAAACGAGTTAGCGTGTATTCAGCATCTTCTTCCTGCCTTGCGTCTGCTCTTAGGATAAGCCCTCGACCGATTAGTACTCGTCAGCTCCACACGTTGCCGCGCTTCCACCCCGAGCCTATCTACCTGGTGTTCTTCCAGGGGTCTTACGT
>NZ_SSOB01000011.1 GCF_004801405.1 Cohnella fermenti | reverse complement strand
ACGTGAAGGTGACAAATTACCCTGAGCCTGAACAACCTTGTTGTCAGGCTGGCGTCTTTAGGCGCAGTTTGGCAACAAGGGGTTATACCCCAAGAGCAAACCACCCGTTGGACGGGTGGTTATGATTTGCGCTCGATTGTTCACGATTTGTCCGACGTTGCTCTACTCGTCTTGTTCGGCAGCCTATACACTGGTCACAGGCATGGATGTTGAATGCGACGACGGGAAGAATGCGGAGGGTTGAGCGATGACGAACCGGAAGCCCGCCTTGAAGGGCGAGTGGGCCGATCCCTTGCTCTTGAGAGACGGGGAGGATTATTACCTCTATCCTACGAAGGACAGCCAGGGGTGGCTCTACGAGAAGTTCCATGTGTTCCGCAGCAAGGATCTGATTCAGTGGGACGGCCCCTATACGGCGCTTGATCTGAACGATGTGGGTTGGGCCAAGAGCCGAGCTTGGGCACCCGGCGTCAACAAGATCAAGGACAAGTATTATATGTACTTCTCGGCGGAGGCGCAGATCGGAGTGGCGGCAGGGGAAGTGCTGGATCGCGGCGCTGAACGACGATATGGTGTCCTTCAAGTCGGAGCCGGTGAATCTCTCCGATCGGTTCTACGTGGACAAGGGGAAGGACCCCGCCATTGAGGACAAGGGCGTATACAATGAAGGGCCGCATCTGCAAAAGGTCAAGTCATGAGGAGTTGTTCTGGTAGGCAGGCGGAATCGATGTGGGGGCTGTTCCCAAAGTCATCATGGATGGCTTTTGGGAGCAGCCTCTTTGCGCGCGTGCGATTCGTTTCCCACTGGCCATGGCGATCCGGCCCGGCGCGGTATGCGATTTTATGTGATTTTTCATATTCGTTGGCGTGGCGTGGCGGGAATCGCGGCGTTTTATGCGATTTTTAGCATACATATGGAGGTTCGAACCGAGTTTGCCGCCATGGATGCGGTTTTTCGCATAAAACCGTTCAAATACCCGTTAGCGGGCTGCACGAATGCGGTTTTTCACATAAAATGCGACGGCCATCGAATTGGGCGGGGCTTGGCGGGCTTGAGCGGCTCCGGCGGGACTTGGACGACTTGGACGACTTGGACGACTTGGGCGACTTGGCGGTTGCGACGACTTGGGCGGTTGGGCGGCTCCGGCGGCTTCGGAGCTTCGCCGATGTTGTCGCCGGCCGCTTAGGCGTGCTTGTATTCGTTCGGCGACATGCCGGTCTCTTGCTTGAACACCTTGGCGAAGTAGGAGTAGTTGGCGTACCCGACTTTGTTCGCTACGGCGAACACCGACAACGGCGTCGTTCGGAGCAGCTTCTTGGCGGCTTCGATGCGGGCCCCGATAATATAGGCGCCGAGCGATACGCCGGTCTCCTTCTTGAACAGCCTGGCCAGATAGTCGGGGTGCAGGTAGAAGACGTCCGCCAGACTGAGGCGGGTCAGATCTTCTCCGTAATGCGAATGAATATAGTGCTTGATCTCCTCCGCCACGGTCTTGGACTGGCCGGCGAAGTCGCGATAGGACATCGCCGTCTGAACCAAGTATTGCACATAAGCCTCCATATCCTCGATGGAGTTCAGGGAATGGGCCAGCAGCCGTTCGTTCGGCTTGCCCTGGTATAGCTGATGCGCCTGAATGCCCTGGGATTTGAGGAACGCATACACGAGCTGCATGATGTCGAGCCGGAACAGAGCGAGCGCGGATGTGGCGACATGATTGTCGTTGGAGTATCGATTGAGATACGTCGTCGTCTCGCGGAGAAAAGCGTCGGGCCGGTTGTTGTCCAGATGACTCTCGAGCGCGGCCAGGTCCGGCGGAATATAGGCCTCGTCGGCGCGTCCGGGTCCGCGTTCCGCGAGGAACACCTGATTGCGCCGTTTGGCCATTCCCGCGCTGAGCTGCAGCAGTTGGCGGAAGGCCTCGCTGACGGTGTCCAGCCTGGACGGCATGCCGACCGTGCAGCAGGCATCGCACTTCAGAGAATGGTTGGCTTGCTGAATAAACGAGCCGCACAGCTTCTCGATCGTCAGCGTGTCGGGCGACCGACTCCATCTCAGGACGGCGATCCAGTTGTGCGCGCTGTATTCGAGTATCGTCTCCACCGTATAGCCCGGATGCCGGAACAGCTCGTACGCCACGTTGAGGAGTGCGAAGTCGAACAGGTTTTTCTCCTCCGCCCCCATGCTTCCGTCATAAGGGAACAGATTGATCAGCAGCGGATGGACGAGATCGTCCATGCCGTACGACAGGTTCTGTTCTTCGACGGCGCGCGCGACCTGCCCGGGCTTCAGCCCGCAAGAGGCGCTGTCATGGATCAGCTTGCGCCAGAAGTGCTCCAGAATCTTCGCTTGATTGCGCTGCCAGTAGTAGCCCTCCCGAATCGCCTGCTCCTGCCGCTGCTGCTCCCTGGCCCGCTCGACGGCCTTCCGGATAATGAGCATCAGCTTGTCGAACTGAATCGGCTTCAGGAAGTATTCGAAGCTGTTCAGCTCGATCGCTTTCTGCGCATAGTTGAAGTCGGCATAGTTGGTCAGCAGAATGGCCTGCACGTTATAGCGCTCCTCGCGAATCCAGGCCAGCAGCTCCAGGCCGCTTCCTTGCGGCATCTCGATATCGGAGATAAGAATCCGGATCGGATGCTTCATGAGAATATCGCGCGCCTGGGCGACATTATGGGCGGTATGCACCTTCTCTACGCCAAGGGAAGCCCAGTCGATCTTCGCCTCCAGCGCGGTCACGACAAAGTAATCGTCATCCACCACCAATGCGTGCATGGGACGAACCTCCGTTCAGGTTGGATTGGGCGGCTGCTTCGGCAGATAGAGCGTGACGCGGGCTCCGTCGCTGTTGGCGAATTCAACGCGCGCGCGCCGGCCGTACAAATATTCAAGCCGTTGAAGGGTGTTCATAATGCCGATCTGCGTGCCGCCGCTCTGGTCGAGCGGCTGTCCCCGCTGCAGCTTCTCCAGCACGTCCGGCGGGAAGCCGGGACCGGTATCGGATATCGTGACGACGGTCGTCTCCTCGCCCATGCCCTCGCTTTCTTCTTCGATCATTCTGCACTCGACCGCGAGGGAGATGAGGGAAGGCCGGTCGCGCGATACCGCGTATTTGATCGCGTTCTCGATGAAGGTCTGCAGCACAAGCGGCGGGATCGGCGCTTCCCGGGCGGCTGCCGCTCCCTCGATCCGATAGAGGAACGCGTCATGATAACGGTTCCGCTGAATATCGAGGTAGACGCGGACATGCTCGATCTCGTCCTCCATCCGAACGAAGTCCCGGCCGTTCTGGAAGATGTACCGGAAGTAAACCGAGGTGGACAGCGCCATCTGCTGAATCTCCTCGGTCATGTCCATCTGGGCCATGCTGTGAATCGTCGTCAGGCAGTTCAGGAAGAAGTGCGGCTTGATCTGCAGCTTGGTATAGTCCAGTTGGATGCGCTGCTTCTCGATCTCGCGCTCGTAAATGTCGATTTTGTACGTCTTGATCTGTCGGACCAATTGCGCGAACTGCTTGTTGGCCTTCTCCAGCTCGACGATTCTGCTGCCGGCGGCATCCAGCGGTTCGCCGTCCTCCGTCCAGAAGGCCAGATTGTAGGAGAAGCTCTTGATCGGCTGCAGCACCTTGTTCCTGAAGTAGAGCATGATGAAGCTCAGACTGCAGGCTACGATAAACGCCAGCAGCATGATGAGCAGTTGGGCGATCATGATCTTCTCGAAGGCGCCGAACTGAATGACAAGCTTGACATAGAAGGAAGCGTTGTCGAACTCGCTGTTGACGGTCGTCTTGGTCTGGAGGGCATTCCACAGAGCGTTGCGCTCCTGCCCGACGGCAAGCGGTTTGCCTTTGTTCGAGATCGGGCTTGTCGCGAGATGGCCATCTTCCGTCCAGAGAGACGCGTATCCGTTCTCCCCCAGGTTGATCTGGCGCAGCGGGCGGATCAGATCGTCGGCCGCGATCAGACAGATCATATAGTTGTCATGATACAGGAAGATATTCAGGATATAAAATTTGCCTGCCAACGGAATGGTCGACCACCGCGAATAAAACTTTTCATAGATCACCTTGTCTTCGATATAAGATTCGATCTGCTGCTGGAGCTCCTGGTACTCCTTGTACGACAGTCCCATGGGCGCGATGTTGAGCATGGTGCTCTTGGCGCCGAGATAGAGGAAGAAGTTATAGCTCCGATCGTAGCTCTTCTGCAGCTCGACGAACCTGCGGTACAGCGATTCGTTGGCCTTGATGAACTCGGTATCGTTCGTGCCGTGGTTGTTCATGAGCTTGATATTGTCGTCGTTGGCCAGCGTCCAGCCCATGAAGTGATTGATGTAGGAGAAGTCCCCGTTAAGCCGATTGATGTACAGGTTGGCCGTATCCCGAAGGTCGCGTGCGGACTGCTGCTTGACGATCGCGATCGATGCGAAGCTGATGATGAAGTCCAGAATAAGCGCGGAAAAGGAGATGACGAGAATAATCCGTACATAGTGCTGGATCGGATACAGCTTGTTGTCCGCCTGTTTGTCCATGCGCGCAACTCCTTGCGTCAGCCTCTGTTCTGTATCGAAGCGATAATGAAATGATAGCGCTGTCTGATGATTATAATACCGGCGTTTGAAATTGCAACCCGCGATCGGCCCCCCGGCGCCGAATGTCTGGAAAGTGACAGCAAAAAGTCTGGATTAAACGCGTCCCGGAGCTTCAAAGCCTCCCGGCCCGGACAATGCGCGGCGCAAAGTCCGAAAAGCAGGGACACATGCTCCAAATCGGATTCGCTCCGGCAAGTATACTGAAGCTGCAGCAAGGGAAAAGAGAATCCGGAAGATAGGGGGGAGACGGCACGTTGACCAACAGCTCATCGAGCGGCAATCTGCAGCGCAATATGGCGAGAATCGGCAGGAACTGGGGACTGTACTTGCTCCTGCTGCCTGCGGTGACGCTGCTGCTATGCTTTGTCTACAAGCCGATGTACGGCATCATCATTGCGTTCAAAGACTTCAAGCCGGCTTTGGGCATTATGGGAAGTCCCTGGGCGGGACTCAAATACTTCGAGAAATTTTTTAACTCCTATCAGTTCTCGATCACGATCCGCAATACGGTCTACATCAGCCTGTACAGCTTCGCGACATTCCCGATTCCGATTCTGTTCGCGATAGGCGTCAACCAACTGCGGGCGAACCGGTTCAAGCGCGTGTTCCAGACGGTCACCTACATGCCGCACTTTATATCCACCATCGTTGTTGTCGGCATCCTGATGATTCTGCTGTCGCCGGGCAACGGCCTGATCGGCAGCCTCTATCGTCTGTTCGGCGCCGAAGCGCCCAATCTGCTCGGCTCGGCCGGCATGTTCAGCAGCCTGTACGTATGGTCCGACGTGTGGCAGCACGCGGGATGGGACAGCATTATTTATATCGCGGCGCTGTCGTCGGTCGATCCCAGCCTGTACGAGGCGGCGACGGTGGACGGCGCAAGCCGCTGGCAGAAAATCCGGTTTATCGATATCCCGATGCTGATCCCGACGGCGATAACGCTGCTTATCCTGAGAGTCGGCGGGATGCTGGGCGTAGGCTTCGAGAAGGCGTACCTGCTGCAGAACAACCTGAATATCTCGGGGAGCGAGGTGCTGTCGACGTACGTGTACAAGATCGGCCTGCTCAGCTCCCAGTACAGCTTCTCGGCGGCTATCAACCTGTTCAACACCCTCATTAACTTTGTGTTGTTGATTGCGGTCAACCAGATATCCAGAAAATATTCCGAGCACAGTCTCTGGTAATGGAGAGGAGGATGAGCATCCGCGATGGAGGCTGCAACGAAGATGGAGCTGCGCATTCCCAAGACGCGCAACAATGACCGGCTCCTGGAGATTGTGCTGTACACATGGGCCGTGCTTGTGCTAATTGTCGTTATGTACCCGCTGTTTTTTATCGTCATCGCTTCGTTCAGCGATCCGTCGGCGGTCGGCAGCGGCCAGGTGTGGCTGTATCCCAAGGGCTTCACGCTAGATGGCTATAAGGAGCTGTTTAAGCATTCGAACATCTGGCTCGGCTACCGCAACACGATCGTTTATACGGCCGTAGGGACGGCGATCGGGCTCGCGGTAAATCTGTCGGCGGCCTACGCCTTGTCGAGGAAGGACCTGGTCGGACGCCGGTTTTTATCCTTATTCTTTATCTTTACGATGTTCTTTAACGGCGGCCTGGTGCCGACGTTCCTGACGATTCGCGACTTCCATCTGTACGACACGTTCTGGGTTATGGTGCTGCCGTTCTCCGTCGCCGTATTCGATATCATTGTGGCGCGCACCTTCTTCCAGACGGGGATTCCGCCGGAGCTGTGGGAGGCGGCCCAGGTCGACGGCTGCGGCAATCTTCGCTTCTACGTGCAGATGGTGCTGCCGCTGTCCAAGGCGATCATCTCGGTGCTGGCTCTGTGGTTCGCGGTAGGGCAATGGAACTCGTACTTTAATGCGCTGATCTACTTGCACAACCCGGATCTCTATCCGCTCCAGCTCGTGCTGCGCGAGATTCTGGTGACCAACCAGATGCAGAATGCGCTCGGTACGGGAGAGGCGGCCCAGATCGCGCTGCGGCTGGCCAACCTGCTTCGTTATTCCGTCATTATCGTCGCCACGCTGCCGATCATGTGCCTGTACCCGTTCGTGCAGAAGCACTTCAACAAGGGGGTGATGATCGGCGCCGTGAAGAGTTGACCGGATGGGTTGACCGGAAGGGCTGACCGGAAGGGCTGACGGGAAGAGTGGACGGCAAGGCGGGCAAGGCGTTGCACTTATTAAACATAAAGGGGAGTTCGCTATGGCGAAGAAGTGGATGTCCGGTCTGGCCCTCGTCTCCGTATTGGGGACAGCGGTGCTGGCCGGCTGCAGCAGCGATAACGGAGACAATGGAGCTGCATCGGGCGATACCGGGAACAGCTCGACGAACGCATCGAACGACAATTTTCACAAGGAAGGCTTGCCCATCGTCGACAAGACGGTCACGCTGAACGCGCTCACGATCCGCTGGGGCAACATGGGGGATTCGTTCACGAAGAACAGTTGGCTGCAGGAGCTGGAGAAGAACTCGAACGTCAAGATCAATTGGCAGGTCATCTCCAACACCGATTGGGAGACGCAGAAGTCCGTTCTGCTGGCAAGCGGCAAGATGCCGGACATCATCGTGGGCGATCTGGCGTTCGGCGATTCCGATATTGTGAACAATCTTACGCTGTTCCGTCCGCTGGACGACTATATCGATCAATATATGCCGAATCTCAAAGCGGCGATGGCCGAGATGCCGGATCTGAAGAAGCTGAGCACCTTCCCGGACGGCAAGATCTACTCGCTGCCCGCCAGACTGCCGTCGCGGCCCTATGCTTCCCAGCAGCCGGTCATCAACAAGGAATGGCTGGACAAACTGGGATTGAAGGCGCCGACAACGCTCGACGAGCTGTACACGGTGCTTAAAGCGTTCAAGGAGCAGGACCCGAACGGCAACCAGAAGGCGGACGAGATTCCGTACAGCGATACGAAGGACATCGATATGAATCTGTTCACCCCGTTCGGCATTACCGATCTGCGCGGCAACCACATGATGATCAAGGACGGCAAGCCGGAATATATTCCGACTTCGGACAACTACAAGGCGGCCATCACGTGGGCGAACAAACTGTATGCCGAAGGGCTGATCGACCAAGAGACGTTCACGCAGGACGAGACGATGCTGACGGCCAAGCGGCAGAATCCGGACGCCGCGATGATCGGATTCTCCTATCAATGGACGCCGGATGCCGTGTTCGGCCCGTGGAGCAAGCAATACGAGACGATTGCGCCGATCGCGGGGCCGGACGGGGAGAAGTATCAGATCGGCGATCCGAACGGCCTGAGCTTCCGGCGCAACGAGCTGCTGATCACCACCGCCAGCAAATATCCCGAGGTAGCCGCGCGGTGGGCCGACCAGTTCTATACCGGCGAAGCGAGCATTCAGAACTTCTGGGGCGCCATCGGCACCTCGATCAGCAAGAACGACGACGGCACCTACACGCTGATGGACCCGCCGGACGGCACGAGCGCGGACGCCTGGTACTGGGACAGCTCGCTGCGGGACTTCGGTCCGAAGTATGTCAGCCCCGAGTTCGAGAAGAAGATCCGGCTTGATCCGTCGAGCGGCGACGGCCTCAAGCTGACGCTCGATAGTCTGGGCAAGGACTATGTGACGCAGCCGTTCCCGGATGTCATGTATACCGTCGACGAGTATGCGGAGCTGCCGACGCTGACGACGGATATCGAGAGCTACATCAAGAGCACGCGCGCCAAGTGGATCACGAAGGGCGGCATCGACCAGGAGTGGGACGGCTATGTCAAGAAGCTGAACGACATGGGGCTGCAGAAGCTGATCCAGATTTACAACGATGCCTACGATCGTTACATGACAGTCAAGTAGACGGGAGAATCTATGAGCAACTATCGGATTGGATTAATTGGCCTTGGAGGCATGGCGCATTCGCATATTCGCTGGATAGCGGAGGAAGGCCGTTATGAGGTCGTGGCGGTCAGCGATGTTAACGAAGGGGCGCTGGCGGAGAAGGGCGATGAGCTTCGGATTGCGCCGGACCGCAGATACGCCGACTTCAAGCAGCTCATCGGAGATCCGGACATCGACGCCGTCGTATCGGTGACGCCGAACAACGTTCACGCGGCGATTATCCGGGCCTGCCTGGAGGCAGGCAAGCCGTTCCTCGCCGAGAAGCCGTTCACCCGCGTCTTCGCGGAGGCGGCCCCGCTGCTCGCGCTGTACGAGGCGCGGCCGGTGCGCGGCATGATCGGCTTCAGCTACCGCTACACGCCGGCCTTCCGCTATGCGCGGGAGCTTGTACGGGCCGGGAAGCTGGGCGCCGTGCGCAGCTTCTCGATCCAGTACCTGCAGGGCTGGGGCTCGGCGCTGAACGACACGCCTTATCTATGGCGCTTCAACAAGGACATCACCGGCACGGGAACGCTCGGCGATCTGGGCTCCCATATGATCGATCTGGCCCGGTTCCTGTTCGGCGAGTTCAAGGAGCTGTCCGCGCAGATGCGCACGCTTATTCCCGAGCGTCGCGATCCTGCGACGGGCCGAATGGTCCCAATCGAAGTGGACGACTTTGTCAGCTTCCAGGGGGTGATGTCGGGAGACGAGGCCGGCGTATTCCAGTCGTCGCGCAATGCGGTCGGCTCGGGCAATCAGCACGAGGTGACGATCTATGGCGATGCCGGCACGCTGCACGCGTCGACGCTGGACCCCGAGCGGGTTGTCTGGACCCGCGAGGAGGCGCCGGGCCGGCTGGCCCGGGCCGTCGTCGAGGTGCCGGCGTATTGCAAGGCGACGCAGTACGGCGACTTCCTGTCGCTGCTGGACGGCGACGCGCCGGACGGCCTGCCGGGCTTCATGGACGGCTATCGCAACCAGGAGGTGCTGGACGCCGTGATTCGCGCGAGCGGGGAGCGGCGAACCGTTGAGCTGCAAGCTCGGCCGGAACGGGCCCGCGAATAGGGGCAAGAGTAATGGTGACTCATCTGGGGCCCTCCGCGCGCCAATCGCCGCTCCAGTTGAGTCGTGGTTACTCAACTGCATCCACCATGCCTGCACGAACGCCCGCACTTGAGTAATGGTGACTCATCTGGGTCCCTCCGCGAGCCAATCGCCGCTCCAGTTGAGTCGTGGTGACTCATCTGCACTCACCATGCCTGCACGAACGCCCGCACTTGAGTAATGGTGACTCATCTCAGTCCCTCCGCGCGCCAATCGCCGCTCCAGTTGAGTCGTGGTTACTCAACTGCCCCCACCATGCCTGCACGAACGCCCGCACTTGAGTAATGGTGACTCATCTCGGTCCCTCCGCGAGCCAATCGCCGCTTCGGTTGAGTCGTGGTTACTCATCTGCACCCACCATGCCCGCTCGAACGCCCGCACTTGAGTAATGGTGACTCATCTGGGTCCCTCCGCGAGCCAATCGCCGCTCCAGTTGAGTCGTGGTTACTCATCTGCACCCACCATGCCCGCTCGGACGCCCGCACTTGAGTAATGGTGACTCATCTCGGGCCCTCCGCGCGCCAATCGCCGCTCCAGTTGACCTGTGGTTACTCATCTGCACCCACCATGCCTGCTCGAATGCCCGTACTTGAGTAATGGCGACTCATCTCGGTCCCTCCGCGAGCCTATCGCCGCTCCAGTTTGACCCGTGTCTAGGAGCAATGTGCCGGGAACCCGTACAACGACGCTCCGAAGAGACGGTTGGAGGTCTAACCCGATGCTCTACATAGCAAAACAGCGATCCCCGGCCCGAATAGCCGAACGAATGTGATAAACCACATAAAATCACATAAATCATAAAAGTCATCGAACCCGCAGAGCGAATAGCAAAAAGAACCGCCAGGACGACCTTCCCTGGCGGTTCTTCTTGCCCAGACAGGAGGGGGCGCTTCCGGAGAAGCCGCGCGCTCAGCCCCTGCTCTTCCGCAGCCGAATCACGTTCCACGAGGCCTTGCCCAGCAGCGAGCTTACCCGGCCCTGATCGACTGTCGTGCGGTCGACGACGCGGGGCGTGACGCGGTTCGGGTCGTTCTTCGTGTTGACGGCCTTCAGATTGTCCGACTCCAGCACGATGTGCTCGATGAGCTCCATGCCCTCGAAGCTGCGCAGATCCAGGGCGAGCTCCATCGCTTCCTCCAGGTGACGGTTGACCGCGAACACCGTCAACGTCTCCGATTCCTCGTCGTACACGCTGACCGATTCGAGATACGGGACGTCGGTGAAGCTCTTGGAGTCGTACTTCGGCGAATGGTCGATCGACTTCAGCACGGTGCCTCTTCCGAAGTTGGATGCGTGCAGGAACGGGTAGTAGGTCGTCTGCAGCCAGAGCGAACCGCCCGTCTCCGTCATGATCGGAGCGATTGTATTGATGAGCTGCGCCAGACACGCCATTTTGACCCGATCCGCATGCTTCAGAATCGTGATCGCGTAGCAGCCGACGGCCAGCGCGTCCTCGAACGTGTACACGTCCTCGAACTCCGGCGGCGCGATCTGCCAGCGCTCGCTGGCGCGGCTGGTGCCGATCGTGTGCCAGACGTTCCACTCGTCGAGCGACAGCATGACCTTCTTCTTGCTGCGGTGCTTGGCCTGGACGTAATCGCAGATCGACGCGACGCTGGAGATGAATTGATCCAGGTCCAGCGAGCTGGCGAGGAAGTTCGCCGTGTCGCCTTCATTGTTATTGTAGTACGCGTGCAGGGACAAGTAATCGACCTGCTCGTAAGAGAGATCCAGCACGGTCGCTTCCCATTCCGCGAACGTCTTGATCGAGCGGGAGGAGCTTCCGCAAGCGACCAGCTCGATTGTCGGGTCGACCCAACGCATCACCTTGGCCGTCTCGTTGGCGATCCGCCCATATTCGGCGGCGGTCATGGCGCCGATCTGCCACGGCCCGTCCATCTCGTTGCCGAGGCACCACGTCTTGAACCGGTGAGGCTCGCGGCAGCCGTGGGCGATCCGCAGGTCGCTGTAGTAGGAGCCGGACGGATGGTTGCAATATTCGACGAGGTTCCGGGCGGCGTCCGGGCCTCTTGTGCCGAGATTGACGGCCATCATCACCTCGGACCCGGCAAGCTTCGCCCATTCCGCGAATTCGTTCGTGCCGACCTCGTTCGTCTCCGTCGTCCACCAGGCAAGCTCAAGCTTGCGCGGCCGCTCGGCCTTCGGTCCGACGCCGTCCTCCCAATTGTAGCCGGACACGAAGTTGCCGCCCGGGTAACGGATGATCGGAACCTTCAGCGCCTGAATGGCCTCGAGGGCGTCGCGGCGGAAGCCGTTGCTGTCGGCGGTCGGGTGGCCCGGCTCGTAGATTCCTCCGTAGACCGCCCTTCCCAAGTGTTCGATGAAGGAGCCGTACACCCGGGGGTCCACCGCAGCTACGGCAAAATGCTTGTCGACGAGCATGCTGGCACGAATCGTCATCTTTATAAGTCTCCTTATAATTGGATTTGATGAAATAAGAATTCAAAGTGATTGCTCTACACCAATATTAGTATCATAATGGGGTTTAAGGAACAATCTTATTCTTCAGGATTCGTATAAAACAAAATTCAAAACAAGGTGGATAATCATGCTGCTCAGAACGGACCCGGCGTCGCTGAAGATATACGAGGCATTGGCCAGCGAAGTGCGACTCGCGATCATCGACAAGCTATTCGAGAGGGAGCGGCACGTCAAGGAGTTGGCGGAGGAGCTTTACTTAAGCAACGCCGTCGTCAGCGGCCATATCCGGAAGCTGGAGGAAGCCGGCCTTGTCGGCAGCCGAATGAAGCGGATCAACGGGGGAACCTACAAAGTCTGCTACGCGAAGGAGGAGTTCATGCAGGTGAGGCTGTCTCCCGATGCCCCCGGCAATTATCCCTTCCATGAGACGTCCGTGCCGATCGGCCACTTCACGGACTATGAAGCGTGGCCCACCTGCGGAATCGCAACAACGGAGAAGGTCATCGGCCAATACGACAATCCGGTCTGCTTCATGGACCCGGAGCGGGTGAACGCGGGCATTCTGTGGTTCGCCAGGGGCTGGGTGGAGTACCGCATTCCGAATTACCTGCACCGGGACGAGTCCCTTCACGAGATCGAGATCTCGCTCGAGATCGGTTCGGAAGCTCCCCGCGTGAACGACAATTGGCCTTCGGACATTCGCTTCTACTTGGGGGACAAGCTGCTGGGCGTGTGGACGAGCCCCGGCGACTTCGGAGGGACGCGGGGGAGGCTGACGCCGGAATGGTGGCATACGGATGTCAATCAGTACGGCCTGCTGAAGGTGTTGCGGGTCAAGGAGAAGGGCACCTACATCGACGGGATGAAAATATCGGACGTGGGTCTTCGGGACATCGGGACGCATGCGATAAACTGGACGTTCCGGATCGCGGCGGAGGACGCCGGACGCGGCCGGGGCGGACTGACGCTGTACGGGAAGAGCTTCGGCAACTATCCTCAGGACATTGTTTTCCGAAGTTATTATGCTTGAGGGCAGGGGAGGGCAGCATTCCGTTCAGATGCCGTCGGGCATCGGATAACGGACACCGTCGACGAAGCGAACGGGGACGGACTCGCGTGCGACGAAGTACCCCTGTTCCATCTGGCGGATGATGAGATCGACGGCCTTCTGCGAGATGGTTCCGATGTCTTGTTCGACGAAGGGAACGAACGGCAGCTTCGGATCGTCGAAGGATGCCAGAAGAACGTCGTTCGGCACCTTCCTCCCCATCTCATGCAGCACGGCGTACGCAAGACGCGCCAGAACGGTATCGACGGTGACAACGGCGGTGACGTGCGGACAATTTTCCAAGAAGGATCGAATTCGGCTGCACAGCTCGGCGTCCTGTTCCTTGCCGTCGCGCCGAAGGAACAGCCAATATTGCTTGTCGACGGGCAGCTTGCGATCGACATAGGCCTTCTCGAAGCCGATCATTCGCTCGCGGGTGTTGGAGTTCGTGTCCTCTTGAGTAATCAATGCAATATCCTTGTGCCTCGCTTCGAACAAATATTCGGCTACCGCCGTCATCCCCGCCTCATTCTCCGAGGTAACGCTGCTGTTTGAGATGTTGGGCAAGTAACGGTCTACAAGCACGTGAGGGAACCGGTTAAGCGTCAGCTTCAGAATCTCCTCGTTGTAGCTCTCGTTGATAACCGGGAAGATGATAAATCCCCGGACGCCGAACATCTGGAACATGCGGATCGCTTCAATCTCCTTGTCCATCTTGTCTTCCGTGACGCGAATCAGCGTCTGATAGCCCCGGTCATGCAGCAGCGATTGAATGTGGTAGAAGAGCAGGCTCTCTACCGGCATGCAGATCGACGGGAAGACGATGCCCACAATTCCTTTGAATCCCGAATCGATCGATTTCAGAATGTCGGTCCCCATGCGGCCGGCGACGAAGGTGCCCTTGCCCTTGATCCGCACGACCAGGTCCTGATCGGCCAAGCCCGCCAGGGCCTGCTTGGACGTGATCTGGCTCACGTTGAAGAAGTCGGCGATCTCCTTCTCCGAAGGCACGCGGTCTCCCGGCCGCAGAGCGCCCGTGAGGATTTGCTCACGCAGATGGTTCTGAATTTTTTTGTAGAGGGGCACACTCTTCATATAATAAGCAACTCCTAATTTAATATACTAAGTTAATTCAATTATATTCTACTAATAATCAATATAAAACCGATTTTAAAGCGAAAAATATAATATAAAATACTAAGCTTAGTATGTATTTTGTTTGAGCAATCCATTATGATCAATGGTGTGGTAAGCGTATTCATTCAGAAGGGCCGATGGTTAACATTCGGCGATAGAGGGGGCTTCGCAGAGAATGGGGAACAAACGTAATCCTGGCCTTCGCGGGGGCGGCTGGGCGCCGTATTTGTTTATCGTGCCGGCAGTCGCGTTGATTGTTCTGCTGGGCGTGATTCCGATTCTGATCTCCTTTGTCATCAGCTTGCAGTCCTATCGATTGGGAGTGCCGCTGGATCAGATCCATTATGTCGGCTTGGACAACTACCGCGACATCCTGAGCAACCGACTGTTCACGGACTCTATCGGTTGGACGTTCCTGTTCACGGCCATAACCGTCATTTTTAACCTGGTGCTTGGTCTGGGACTGGCCATGCTGCTCAACGCGAAGGCGATGGAGAAGCGGCTCAAGGTGTTCCGCAGTCTGTTTATTCTGCCGCTTATGCTTGCGCCCGTCGTGACGGCGACGATCTGGGAGATTCTGTTCGCTCCCGTGTACGGCATTGTCAACTATGTTGTCGAATTGCTGGGCTTCGCCTCCGTCAGTTGGACAGGCGAGTCGGTGCCCGCCAAGGCCGCGATCAGCGCGGTCGACATCTGGGGAGCGACTCCGTTCTGCATGCTGATTTTCCTCGCGGCATTCCAGACCGTACCGGGGGATGTCTACGAGGCCGCGATGATCGACGGCGCCAGCCGCACCCGATCGTTCTTCCGCATTACGCTGCCGCTTATTCGCAATTTCATTGCGCTGGTCGTGACGATCCGGGTGATGGACGCTCTGCGCGTATTCGATTCGGTCATGGTTCTGACGAACGGCGGGCCGGGCACCGCCACGGAGACGATGGGAACGGCCATCTACAAGACGGCCTTCCGCTACGGTAACATCGGCGCGGGCTCCGCCGGCGCATTCATCTTCTTCGCCTTGATTCTGGTCGTCACGCTGGTCTTTATGACCTTGCTTCGCAAGCAGACGGGAACCGAAGGGAGAGAGGCCGCATGAATATCCGGAAGAGGGAACGATTGGCGCAAGGGGTTCTCCTGCTCCTCTTCGCGTTGTTCTTCCTGTTCCCCATCTATTGGGCGCTTGCGACCTCGTTCAAGACGCCGGGACAGATCATCAAGCTGCCCCCCGAATTCTGGCCGACCCGATGGACATGGGACAACTACAGGGAGATCTTCAAGGAGAACAACATCGGGCTGTACTTCCGCAACAGCATGGTCGTGGCGCTGGCCACGGTCGGGTTGTCCGTGCTGATTGCGGCATTGGCCGGATACGGCTTCGCGCGCTTCCGGTTCCGGGGCCGCCGCTTCTGGCTGTACCTGATTCTGGCCGTGCGGATGATTCCCGGCCTGGTGTTTACGGTCCCGTACTTCGTCATCTTCGACAAGCTGGGGCTGCTCGACTCGCTCACGGGCCTGATCATCGTCTACACGGCGGGGACTCTGCCGCTTGCGGTATGGCTGTTCGTCGGCTTCTACGAGGAGCTGCCCGGCGAGCTGTACGAGGCGGGCATCATTGACGGCTGCGGTCCGCTGCAGCTGTTCGCGAGAATTGCGCTGCCGCTTGTCGCGCCGGGGATTGTGGTGACGGCCATTCTGGCCTTCCTGGCCGCATACAACGAATTCGGCATGGCGCTGATTCTGACGTTCAGCGACGCGAAGAAGACGCTGCCTCTTGGGATCAGCGGCCTCGTTCAGGCGCAGAAGGACACCCCCTTCGGTCCGCTTGCGGCGGCGGGGACGGTGGCGATGCTGCCGGCGTTCCTGCTGTCGCTGACGACGCAGAAGTACATTGTCAAGGGATTTACGGCCGGAGCGGTTAAAGGGTGAGAATCGTGCGAATCGTGCGAAACGGGAGAAACATGAGAAACGTGGAGAATCGTGAGAACCGGGAGAAGCGTGAGAACCGTAGAGAAACGTGAAAACCGTGAAAACCGTGAGAATCGTGAAAACCGTGCGAATCGTGAGAATCGTGAGTCTCCGCCCGCAAGCGGACGGCCAGGAGAGGAGGTGGGACGGGGCCGACGGGAAGCGGCTCGGCTATGGCTGAACTTCATCATCTCGGATTGATCGGGCAAGGGCAAGTTCCATCTTATTACAAAGGGGACGTCCAAATGAAACGTGCGAATTTATCGAGCAAAACAAGCATTACCGTCTTGACGGCGATACTGGCCTCGGGCACGCTGCTGTCCGCTTGCGGCGGCAATTCCGACAAGCAGGGCAACGCCGCTCCGTCATCAAGCGCTCCTTCAGCCTCGGCAAGCGCTTCGGGCACGGCTGCTGCGGCGGCGCCCGAGGTGTTGGGTGTCCAACTGACCGATATGGACAGCGGGGGCACCCTCCACGGCCAATATGCCGGCCAGACCGTGACTCTGGCGACCGTGGACGGGGATTTCGCCGACGCGGTGAAGACGGTGGCCCCGTACTTCGAGGAAGTCTCGGGAGCCAAGGTCGTCGTGCAGAGCTTCCCCGGGGAGACGTATATGGAGAAGATTCAGCTCGATCTGCAGGTGACGCACAACTTCGACGCCGTGCTGATGCCGATTGCCAACCTTCACGGCTTCGCGAACAGCGGGCTGATTCAGGATCTTACCTCCTTCACTCAGAATGCGGCGAGCCCGAATCTGGATCTGGACGACTTTATCCCGGCGCTGCTTGACGTGTACGGCAAGTACCAAGGCAAGCTGATCGCTTTCCCGTTCAAGCCCGACGTCGAACTGTTCTTCTACCGGAAGGATCTGTTCGAGGATGCGGATATCCAGGCCAAGTTCAAGGAGAAGACGGGCAAGGACCTGAAGGTGCCGACGACGGCCGACGAGCTGAAGGAGACGGCGGCCTTCTTCACGAGAAGCTTGAACCCCGATTCGCCGACGGACTACGGCTACAGCCACATGGGCTCCAAGGGCAACAGCCGCTGGATCTGGACGAATCGGCTGGGCGCTTACGGAGGCACGGACGTCGACGAGAACTTCCAGCCGGGCTTCAACAACGAGGCGGGAATCCAAGCGATGCAGGATGCGGTGGACTTGAAGCAATACGCTCCGAAGGAGTTCATGGAGCTGCAATGGGAGACCGCCAACCAACTGTTCGCCGACGGCAAGGTCGCCATGATGGAGCAGTGGCCGGGGCTGTACAGCACCGTGCAGGGGGACGGGTCCGCCGTGAAGGATAAGGTCGGCATTGCGGTAACCCCGGGAGGCGCTCCGACGCTCGGCGGTTGGGGATTGTCCGTCGCAAGCCAATCGAAGCAGTCCGAGCTTGCCTACAAGCTGATTGAGTTCATTGAAGGCAAGGACGTTCAACTGCTGATGCTCAAGCATACGGTCGACCCGACCCGCACCTCGAACTACAACCGCCCGGAGATCTCGGCGTCGAACACGATGTACCCGGTCCTGTTCGAATCGTTCTCCAAGGGGAAAATTCTGGCCGATGTCGATGCGCCGGGACTGTCCTCGCAGCTTAACGACATCGTCGAGCTCGGCATGCAGGAAGCGTTGAGCGGCAAGTCCACGCCCGAGAAGGCAATCGAGATGATGGCGAAATCGTTCGACAAAGAATTGAAGGCGGCCGGCTTGCAGAAGTAAGGAGCCGTCATGGAGGCAACGGAATGGAAGTCTGGACGGAAGAGCGCGCTTGGGCCTGGCATCGCGCCAGGCCGTGGACGGTCGGCTGCAATTACATTCCAAGCGGGTGTATCAACCTGATCGAGATCTGGCAGGAGTACGGCTTCGAACGGGTTGCCGCGGACATGGAACGGGAGCTCGACCTCGCCCGGTCCATCGGGCTGAACGCCGTGCGGATGCTGCTGCCGTTCGAGGTGTGGCGTTACCAACGGGATGGCTTCATGGAGCGGCTGGAGCGGGTGCTGCGAATGCTCGATTCCCGCCGCATGCAACTGATGCCGGTTTTCTTCGACGACTGCGGGAGAGGGCCGGCGGAGAACTACGATCCGCTTCCGTCCTTCGGCCCGCAGCCGGAGCCGCAGCCGGGGCATCACGGAGGCGGCCCGGCCGCCCCGTGCCCGAACAGCCGCAATCCGCATTATCACTACAGCGACGACAGAACGAATTGGCCGGACATGAAGCGATTCGTCCAGGACGTGGCGGGCGCCCATCGGCACGATTCCAGGGTGCTGGCCTGGGACATCTGGAACGAGCCCGGCAACTCGGGCAAGGACGGCCGCGGCAACTGCAGCTCGAGCCTCGAGGCGATGGAGGCGGCCTTCATCTGGTGCCGGGAGATGGAGCCGAGCCAGCCGCTGACGGCCGGGGTGTGGGACTTCTATCACTTGGACCAAGAGAACAGGCGGCTTGGCGAGCTGACCGCCATCGAGAAGCGGGCGGCGGAGCTGTCCGATCTGATCTCGTTCCATTATTACGGGGACTTGAGCGGAACGCGCCGGTTGATCGACAGCCTGAAGGAATGGAATCGTCCTCTGCTCGTAACCGAATGGCTGCACCGGCCGTTCGGGAACGAAGCGGCGGAGCACCTTCCGCTCTTCCTGAAGGAGGAGATCGGCTGCTTCCATTGGGGGCTCGTCAACGGCAAGACGCAGACGCACGAGCCGTGGGACTGGATCGCGGACCGGCCGCTCGACTTCAGCCGATGGCAGCACGACTTGTTCCTCCCCGACGGTACCGCTTACGACGAAGAGGAGATCAAGCTGTTCCGTCGGCTTGCGGGCGCCGGAGCAAGCCGATAGAGAGAATGACGCCGATGAGGTGTCCGGAGTCCGGACGGGGAAGAGAGAAGCCTGCTGCAACGATAGCGAGGATGGGGGAATGTATCGTATGAAGCGCTTGAGAACGCTAGGCGCAACATGGTTATGCCTTATGCTTACGCTTGTATTCGCCGCGAGCGCCGCGGCGGAATCCGGGCCGACTCAGTGGAGCCCGAGCGTAGTGGTCAACAATATCCCGCAGTATACCGACATGGGCGCCGATTCCAAGAACGTGCTGCCCGGCAAATACGGTTCCCAATACGGTCGCCTGTTGATGCTGGATAACGGGGACTGGCTTGCCTCCTATACGATCTACGACAACAACGGGTACAAGTACGATTCGAACGGCGGCAACAAGCTGCAGCTCAGTCGCAGCACGGACCACGGCCAGAGCTGGACCGTGCTGGCCACGATCGCCGATCCGGGCCGGGACCTGGACAATGCTCAGATGGTCCAGTTGGACGATGGAACGATTCTGCTGGCTTGCCGGTCCGTCATCTGGCAGCAATCGTACAAGCTGGACGTGTACAAGAGCGCGAACAACGGAGCGAGCTGGTCGTACTTGAGCACGATCGACGAGAACAGCGGCGCCGCAGGGAGCCTCGGCAATCCCGACAAGGGCGTATACGAGCCGCATATGTATGTGCTGGATAACGGCGACGTCGGGGTTATGTACGCCAATGAGAAGCATGTGACGGAATCGCCGGCTTACAGCCAGATCATCTCGCTCAAGGTCTCCGCGAACGATGGCGCCAGCTGGGGAACGGAGATCTGGGCGGCCTGGGCGCCGGGGGATTCGAACGCCCGACCGGGCATGCCGGTATGGACGAAGATGAACAACGGCGAGTACATGCTGGTGTTCGAAGTGTGCGGGGTGGACGACTGCAACGTTCATTACCAAACCTCGAGCGACGGCACGACCTGGTCCGGCGGCCTGGGGACCCTCATTCCTCTGCAGAGGGGGGCGCCGTACGTGGCGCAGCTCTCCGACAACCGTCTGGCGATCGTGTCCAATACCCATAATGTGTCGTTCAGCGACGATTATGGAGCGACCTGGTACGTGGACGACACCGCTCCTTACGGATCGCTGTTCGGCGGGTACGACAATCTGTGGGCGAGCATCTACGAGACGGGAACGAACGAGATCGCCGTCATGACTTCGGCAGGGCGTTCCGCCTACAATGAATATACGGAAGGCCACAACGTGCAGATTCGGCTGGGTACTTACGACGCCGTATCCACGGGCATCGTATCGGGTGCCTATTACAAGATAACGGCGCAGCACAGCGGCAAGAATCTCGATGTCGACGCCGGCAGCGGAGCGGACGGGGCGAAGGTCCAACAGTGGGAGAACAACGATCTGCCTCCGCAGATCTGGCAATTCGTCGCTGCCGGAGGCGGCTACTACAAGATCGTCAACAAGCAAAGCGGCAAGCTACTCGAAGTGTCCGGCGGCTCCGTGACACCCGGAGCCAGCGTGACGCAATGGAGCGATATCGGCAGCGATCGCCAGCTGTGGAAGGCGGAGCATGTCGGCGGAGGCAATTATCGGATTCAGAACAAGCTGAGCGGCCTGAACCTGGATGTCACCGCAGGCTCCACCGCGAACGGAGCCGTGGCGGAGCAGTGGACGGAGAACGGCGACCGGCCGCAGCGCTGGAAGCTGGTCCCCGTTGAAGGAGGCATCGTATCCGGAGCGACCTACAAGCTGACGAACCAGCAGAGCGGGCTCGTGATGGACGTCGCCGGAGGCTCGCTCGCGAATGGAGCGAACGTGCAGCAGGAAGCCGACAACGGCTCGGCCAGCCAGCGCTGGATCATCGAGGACATGGGGGACGGCTCCTACAAGCTGACGAACGCGCAGAGCGGGAAGTGCCTGGATGTCGACGCGGGCTCCGGAGTCCCCGGCGCCAACGTGCAGCAATGGGAAGACAACGGGCTGCCGCCGGAACGCTGGATCATCGAGTATACGGGGAGCGGTTATTACAAGCTGACGAACGCGCAGAGCGGACTTGCGCTCGACGTCGCCGGAGGCTCGATGAGCGCCGGAGGGAACATTCAGCAATATACCGACAACGGGCTGCCGCCGCAGCGGTGGGAGCTGGAGCTGCAGTAACTTCCGAAGATGCGGCAATCGGCAGTCGGAGGCGCGGCTAAATGAACCATGCATTGGCGAATTCATGATGCCCGGAATGGAGAGGTTCTAAGAGAATGAGCGAACAACGCAAGGCTTGGATATCCTGGGAAGAGCCGATCCTGATTCATAATCAGCCCTTCTTCGAAGATGCGGGCAGGGACGCGCGGGACATCCGTCCGGGGAAGTTCGGCTCCCAATACGGACGGATGGCGAAGCTGAGCAACGGCGATTGGCTCATCGTCTATACGATTTATGCGAACAAAGGATACGGCAAGGACCCTGAAGGCGGCAATACGCTGGAATTCGCCGTCAGCTCGGACGGTACGAGAACCTGGACGGTCATCGGCTCCTTGTCCGACCCGGGCAGGGATCTCGACAACGGCCAGATGATTCAGTTGGAGGACGGCAGCTTGCTGTTGGGGCTAAGGTCCGTCATCTGGCAGCAATCCTATCGGGTTGAGGCATACCGGAGCACCGATCTGGGCCGTACCTGGACGTATTTAAGCCTGATCGATTCCAACGAAGGGGAGCCGGGAGAGCTGGGCAACCCGGACCGCGGCGTGTACGAGACGCACTTCTGTCAACTGGACAACGGAGATCTTGGGGTGATGTACGCAAGCGAGAAGTACGCCCTGGCTTCTCCGGCCTACAGTCAGGTGCTCTCGCAGAAAATATCGAAGGATGGCGGCAGAACGTGGGGGGACGAGATCTGGGTCTCCTGGGACGAGAAGCGCGAGCAATCCCGGCCGGGAATGCCCGTCTGGACGAGAATGGCGAACGGCAAGTATATCGTCGTTCTGGAAGTGTGCGGGACGGAGAAGTGCGACGTCTACTTCAAAACTTCCGATGACGGAGTCATCTGGGGGGAAGGAATCGGCACGCCCATTCCCCATCAGAAGGGCGGCCCCTATGTGGAGTCGCTTGCGGACGGGACGGTCGTCGTTACCTCGAACTCACACGAGCTGTCGTACAGCGGCGACTTCGGAGCGACCTGGCACACGAATGAGACCGCCCCGTTCGGCTCCTGGACGACGTATGAGAATGTCTGGCCGAGCATCTATCAGACGGGGCAAGACGAGCTTGCCGTGGTGACGTCCGTCGCCCGCGCCAGGCCGGGAGAAGAGTCGGAGGGACATCAGATCCAGATCCGGTTCGGCCGAATAACGCAGGTGCGATAGCGGAGCCCCATTCGAGCCCTGGCAAGATAGACGGAAGCCTCCGATGCCGCCCGATGCCGGATTTTATGTGAAAATTCACATTGGCACAGCCCGATACCGGGCGGTTTGGACGATTCTATGCGAAAAATCACATTCCTGGAGGGAACTCCGGCTCCCTTCTCCGTAGGTATGCTAAAAATCGCATAAAACGCCGCGATTCCCTCCGAACCGAGCCGACGAATATGAAAAACCGCATAAAATCGCCAACCGAATTTATAAGCTTCGCGCTTATTTATTGTCTGCATCGTCTCCGCAAAGCTTCTCCCGCGTCTGAGGACGCCGGAGAAGCTTTATGTTTGCCGGCCGGCATCTAGGCGTCATGATCTCTATCTCGGAGATCGCTGGGGAACGGGTAGCGGACATTTTCGATAAATCGCACGGGCACGATAACGCGTTCGACCTTGTAGGCCGACTCCATCTGACGGAGCAGAATGTCGACGGCATGCTTCGCGATGCTCTCGACATCCTGTTTGATGAACGGGACGAACGGCAGCTTCGGATCGTCGAACGAGACGAGCCTCATCCTGTCCGGAACGGTCAAGCCGATCTCCTGCAGAACGCTGTAAGCGAGCATCGCGACAACCGTATCCACGGCGACCACGGCATCGATCTCGGAATGGGCCTCGAAGAATTGCTTCAGCCTCGCAATCGTCTCCCGATCGTTCCGGGGTCCTTTATCGACGAAGAACCAATATTTTTTGTTAATGGGAAGCTCCCGCAACGTGAACGCCTTCTCGAATCCGGACATCCGTTCTTGCGTATTCGTATTCATGCTCTGCTGAGTAAGGAACGCGATGTTGCGGCAGCCGGAATCGAGAAGACGGTGAATGACTCCGATCGTCCCGTGGATGTTGTCGGAGATGACGCTGCTGCTTGTAATGTTCGGCAAGTGGCGATCAACGAGCACGTGGGGGAACTTCTCCAACGACAGCCGTAGAATCTCCTCGTTGTAGCTCTCGTCGATAGCCGGGAAAATAAGATAGCCGCGGACGCCGAATAGCTTAAACATCCGAATGGCCTCCGTTTCCTTGTTCCTGTCATCCTCGGTTACGCGAATCAGCGTCTGATACCCGGCGGCGTGCAGCAGCGTCTGAATAAAATAAAACAGCAAGCTCTCGATCGGCATATGAATCGAAGGGAAGATGATGCCCACGATCCCCTTAAAGCCTTTGTTGACGGAGTGCAGCAGATCCTTGTCGCCGCGGCCCGCGACGAACGTCCCCTTGCCTTTGACCCGGATGACCATGTTCGCGTCGGCCAACGCGGAGAGGGCTTGCTTGGAGGTGATCTGGCTGACTTGGAATTGGGCGGACAGCTCTCTCTCCGAAGGAACCCGGTCGCCCGGGCGAAGCTTGCCGGATAAGATTTGTTCCTGAAGATAGAGTTGAATCTGCTTATAGAGAGGGTTAGAGCCCATTGCAACAAATCCTCCATTATATAGAAGGGTATCCTGATTTGAACTTTACCATATTCATGGTGGGGATGCGAATCATTTGTCGCTATCTTCGCTCATTGTGAATTACAATATAAGGTAATTAATTTGTCTACTGGACTTATTTATGGTAGAATGGGGCCAATCGAGCACCGGAAGAAGCCTGAAGAAGCCTATGAAGCGCGATGAAACCAATGAGGCGTGAAGAAGCGTGACGAAGCGTGATGAAACCAATGAAGCGCGATGAAGCCTATGAAGACCGAAGACGACTGGAGAGAACCGGTTAAGAACGGAGATGTGGAGGGAGAAGCGATGCAGCGATCCAAAGGCAATCTGCAATTCATGAAGGAGATCAATACGGCCGCCATCCTCAACCTGCTTCACCTGGAGGGAATGCTCTCCCGCGCGGAGATTGCGGCGATCACGAAGCTGAGCCCGACGACCGTGTCGGCGCTGGTGGAGGAGCTGATCGCCTCCGGGAAGGTGGAGGAGGTCGGCGAACGCCCCTCCGCCGGAGCGGGGCGGAAGGCGATCGCCTTGCGGATCAACCGCCGCGGCGGCTATGTGCTCGGCCTCTCGCTCAGCGGCGAATGGCTGGATAGCGCCATCGTCGATCTGTACGGCGAGATCGTCGAACAAGCGAGGCAACGGGTTGGCCCCGGCAACGAGGCGGTGTCCGAAGCGGCGCTCGCCGCTGTCGCTCGCGGCATGGAGAGGGCGAAGACGCTCGGCACGGGGGAGCTTCTGGGCATCGGGGTGTCGGCTCCGGGCATCGTGGATGAAGTCGGCGCGAGCGTGATTTACTCGACGGCCCTGAAGCTGGAGCGGCTTCCTCTTAAGGAGAAGCTGGCGAGCCGCTTCCCCGGCATTCCCGTTCAGCTCTTCAACGACTCGAATGCGGCCGCCTTCGCGGAATATTATAACGGCGCCGGCGTCGGGAAGAGCCATCTCCTCTATCTGTACATCCACGAAGGGATGGGATCGGGGTTGATCCTGGGCGGGCAGATCTTCTCGGGCTACCGCGGCGGCGCCGGCGAGATCGGCCACATTCCGGTCGAGCCGCACGGGCGCGAGTGCAGTTGCGGGCGAAGCGGCTGCATCGAGACGATGCTGTCGGCTGCTTCGATTGCGGATGACGCCCGGCGCGCGGCGATGACGAGCGGCTCCAGGCCCCCGGAGACGCTTAACGAGGCTCTCGCGTCTTACGAGTCGGGGGGCGAGCTGGACGCACTCTTCGATCGGTACATCGCGGCGCTTGTGCAGATGATGACGACGGCGGTCAACCTCGTGAGTCCGGAAGCGGTCATCCTCGAAGGATGGATGGCCCGCTCGCCGAAGTTCATGGAGAAGCTTCGGGCGGAGATGCAGAGCATTCCGTTCCCGGTGCCGTTCGGGGCGGAACGGCTGCTGCTCTCGTCGTACGGGGATCAAGGCCCTCTGTACGGGGCCGCCGTGTTTATGCTTCAGCAAGTATTCAAGACGATAGGCTAACAAGACGATAGGATAAGTCCAATGGACGAGAGGGAGGAATGGCAACATGATTCCGGTATATGCGGGGATCGATCTGGGCGGTACGAAGATTCTGGCCGTTATCGTCGATGCGGAAGGCAAGGTTCTGGCATCGGAGGAGCAAGCGACGGAAGCGTCGCGGGGACATGAAGCGATTATTCGAACGATGGCGGAGATGGTGGAGCGGCTTGTGAAGGAGGATTATTCCCTTCAGGGAGCGGGCGTGGCGACGGCCGGGACGCTCGATCCCGTTACCGGGACGGTCGAGTACGCCGGGAACCTTGGTTGGTCGAACGTGCCGCTTGGCGGCGAGCTTCAGCGTCTGCTCGGCGTCAAGGTGACCGTCGACAATGACGCGAGCGCGGCCGCCTTCGGCGAGTGGAAGGCCGGAGCGGGCATCGGCACACAACATTGCGTGTTCATTACGATCTCGACCGGCATCGGCAGCGGCATTGTCTGCGACGGCAAGCTGATGCGCGGCCGCGACGCGAGCGCGGCGGAGCTCGGCCATATTACGATCGACTGGCAAGGGCGTTCCTGTCCGTGCGGGAACATCGGCTGCGTGGAGATGTACGCCTCCGGCACGGCGATCGGTCGGCAAGCGCGGGAAGCGGCAGCGGCGGACCCGGTTCGGGGCGCACGGCTGCTCGCCCTGGCCGGCGGGGATGCTGCGGGCATCAACTCCCGCCATGTCGGCGAAGCGGCTGCGCAAGGCGACGGGCTGGCGCTGGAAGTGCTGCGCACGGCCGGTCGGGCGCTTGGTGCGGGACTCGTCAGCACGATCCATATCGCCAATCCGGAGGTCATCATTCTCGGCGGCGGAGCGTCCCGCATCGGCGAGCCTCTGCTCGGGCCGATGCGGGAATACATCGAGGCCCATACCATTGGCTCGATGAGAAGAGGAGTGAGCTTCGTCGCTCCGAAGCTCGGCGTGCAGGCGGGCGCAATCGGCGCTGCGTTGATGCTCTCCTGAAGCGAGGGAGGGGCCGGATTCGGTCCCTCCCTTATTCCCGTCTAAGCGCCCCCGCGCGGAATTGCCCCGGAGAGACGCCGACGAACTTCTTGAACTGGCGCATGAAGTGGGTGTCATGGTTGTAGCCGCACATCGCGGCGATCTCCGAGACGGAGTACGAGCTGTGCTGCAGCAGGTACTTCGCGTATTCCATCCTTCCGTTGATGATGTCCGTGACGACGGAGCAGCCGAACAGTTCCTTGTACAAGTGTTGAAAATACGACTTGCTCAAGTGGAGCCGCGAAGCCAGCGACTCCACCGTGTGGCGTTCCTGCGGCGAATTGTAGAGGGTGTCGCGAAGCTCGGACAATTGGCGGAAGCTGCGGCCTTGCCGTTCGCTGAGCGACAGCTCGCGGAGGTTGCTCAGCTTCATGAGCAGCGAGCGAATCTCCGTATCGAGGATGGCGCTCGCCAGCGGACCGCCGAGCTTCCGAACCCGGTGCATCTCCATGATGCTTCTCGAGATCAACGAAGGGTCCGTCGCCGGAAGGAGCGTGTCGAGCGGGAGGCCCAGATCGGCGAGCAGCGACTCCATCTCGTCACCGAGGCAATGGAACCAATCGTTCACGAACGGCAGCTCCGACTCCCGGTACGAATGAGGAGTTCGCGGTCCGAACAGGATATAGGAATCCCGCTTGCAGATCGTTCGTTCTCCCCGGATGACCACCTCCGACCGGTTCCGGAAGAAGACAAAAGCATAGTCGCCCGAGCCGTAAGGCCGATCGAGCTTGACCCCGTTCGGATGAACGAACCGGTAGCCGCAGCTTAGCAATTCAATCATCTCAGTCACCTCCCGCCTTCATAGAAAAAAAGCACGATAAGTCAGTTACTCATAGGATAATCGATTGTTGCGGGATTGGGAAATGTCTACGATAGAGGGAGACTCTATCTCGCTAGGAGTGAACGCGGATGACGCAGCAAGGGACAATAACGATCAAGACAGGACAAAGAGGGGCACGGCTGGGGGATTTATTCGGCATTTTTTTCGAAGACTTGAACCATGCCGCCGACGGGGGCTTGTACGCCGAACTCGTTCGCAACCGTTCCTTCGAATTCGATCCGATCGATCGCGACGGATACGATTCGTTGACGGCCTGGAGCAAGGTCGAGAGGGGAGGCGGCCGGGCCGGGCTGTCCGTAGCGAACGAGCATCCGCTTAACGCCCGCAACCTGCACTATGCGGTCCTCGACATTCAGGAGGAAGGCGACGGCGTCGGCCTCTCCAATGAAGGCTTCAACACGGGCATTCCGGTTCGCGAAGGAGAAGCGTATCGCTTCTCGGTCCATGCCCGCAGAGACGCCTCCTGGGAAGAGCCGGTCCATATCGCGCTGGAGAGTGCGGACGGGCGCGTATACGGCGAGGCGGTCATCGCGGTGGACTCCGCCGAGTGGAAGCGCTACGAAGCGGAGCTCGTCGCCAGCGCAACGGATTACGGCAGCCGCTTGACGATCGTTACGAAGGGCGGCGGCAAGCTGTTCCTCGACATGGTGTCGCTATTCCCGGCGAAGACCTATCGCGGCCGTTCGAACGGCTTGCGCGAGGATATCGCGACTATGCTGGCGGATCTGAAGCCCCGGTTCATGAGATTCCCCGGCGGTTGCCTTGTTCACGACGGCTCGCTGAACCCGGACGACAGGGACTCCATGTACCGCTGGAAGAATACGATCGGAGATGTCGAGCAGCGCCCGCCGCGCCGCAACAACTGGCGTTATCATCAGACGCTCGGACTAGGCTACTACGAATACTTCCAGTTCTGCGAGGACATCGGCGCTAAGGCGATTCCGATCCTGCCCGCCGGCTACGATCCGCACCATAAGCGCGCGGTTCCGATCGACGAGCTTGGCCCGTGGATCGACGATGCGCTCGATCTGATCGAATTCGCCCGCGGCGACGCCTCGACGGAGTGGGGCGGTATCCGCGCGAAGCTCGGTCATCCGGAGCCGTTCGGCCTCGAATACATCGGCATCGGCAACGAGGAGGTCGGGGCGCCGTTCTTCGAGCGGTACGATTACTTCCATCGCGCGATCAAGGCGAAGTACCCGGACATCAAGATCATCAACTCCAGCGGCCCGTTCGCCGCGGGCGGGGAATACGAACGCGGCTGGAAGTCCGCCCGGGATAACGGCTCGGATCTTGTGGACGAGCATTATTATCAGTCACCCGAATGGTTCCTGGCCCATGTCGACCGCTACGACGACTTCAAGGCCGACGAATCCAAGGTGTTCCTGGGCGAATACGCCTCGTGGGGGAATGCGTACTACAACGCGCTGGCCGAAGCGGCACTCATGACCGGTCTCGAACGGAATGCACACGCGGTCGGGCTGGCCTGCTACGCTCCGCTGCTGTGCAACGTCGATTACGTCAACTGGAAGCCGGACCTGATCTGGTTTAACAATCATCAGGTTTTTGGCACCGCCAACTATTATGTGCAGCGGTTGTTCATGCACAACCAGGGAGACGCGCTCGTGCCGATCGAAGCGGGCGGCTTCGGGGCAGCGGCGCCGCTGACCGAGCCGGGAGCGATTCGCGGCTCCATCGCTTTGGGCACCTCGGGAAGCAGCGTTCGTTATACGGACATCCGAATCGTCAACAACGTCACGGGAGAGCAGCTCTCGTACGAGGATGCGGCTCTGGAAGCGTCGGTCGAGACGAACAAGCCAATCGTGCAATTGGGTCAGATCGACTGGGACGACTACACGCTTCGGCTGAAGGCGACGAAGCTCGGCGGCGGTCCGAACGGCTTCGCGCTTATCTTCGGCTGGAAGGATGAAGCCAATCACTTGTTCTGGGAGCTCGGCGGCTGGCAGAACCAGGACTGCATCATCCATTCGCTCGTCGGCGGGCGCGGCTCGGTGCTGACGCACAGCCTGTTCGAGGTGGAGAACGGAGCCGTGTACGACCTGGAGCTTCAGGTATCGGGCCGGACCGTTCGCGCGTCGGTCAACGGAGAGCTTTATTCCGAGACGGAGGACCGGGTTCCGCTTATCGAGCCCCTCTACTATACCGCCAGCCACGAGGAAGCGACGGGCGACACGATCCTTAAGGTCGTTAACGTCCGCGGCGAAGCCGAGTCGGCCCGCATCGTGCTGGAGGATTGGCCGGGCGACGGTCCGGTAACGCTCGACGTCCAGGAGCTGTCCGGCCATGGACTGGACGACGTCAATTCGTTCGAGGAGCCGACCCGCATCTCCCCAATTGCTTCCACGCGGACGGTATCGGGTCCGGCGTTCGAGCATGAGTTTCCGGCCCGCTCTGTTACGGTGATCAGAGCGCGAGTATAGACGTTAATTACGGTATTTTATGAGCTAGTCATGGGCCTCATCTCCTTGAGGGGCTTCTTTTTGTTGACGATTGCGAAGTTCACTTTTACGGATATTTATCCGTTTTTATCGGATTGTAAAGGCTTTCAATCGTAGCTAACATAATAAACGTACTAATAAAACAAGGAGGTCAACCATGAAGAAGATTATTGCCATGCTGGCTCTGGTCGGCATGCTGGGGTTATCCGCTTGCACATCGAACGAGACAAAGAATGCAAGCGAAGGCACGGACACAGGTTCACAGACGGCAGTTCAGGAGTCGAATGAGTTGGTTATCTACACGGCATCTGCCCAGGACGTTATCGATGCGGTTATTCCTGAATTCGAAGCGAAGACGGGCATCAAGGTTGAACTGGTGACGGCGGGCACGGGCGAATTGCTGAAGCGGATCGAAGCGGAGCAGGCGAAGCCGCTCGGCGATATCGAGTGGGGCGGCGTTGTATCCGTTATCGCTCCGAAGAAGGAGCTGTTCGAGGATTACCTCTCTCCGAACGAGAGTGCTCAACTGGATTCGACGAAGAACACGGACGGAATGATTACTCGCAATAACATTATTCCGATGGTCATGATCGTCAACAAGAACCTGATTGGCGATATCAAGATCGAAGGCTATGAGGATCTTCTGAATCCCAAGCTCAAGGGGAAGATTGCCTTCTCCGACCCAGCCAAGTCGTCGACTTCCTTCAGCCACCTCGTCAATATTCTGAACACGATCGGCGGAACTGACGAGAGCAAGGGCTGGGATTATGTCACATCGCTTACGGCTAACCTGGATGGCAAGCTGCTCGCAAGCTCTTCCGCCGTACCCAAGGGTGTGGCGGACGGCGAATATATTGTCGGTCTGACGCATGAAGAGCTGGCCTCTTCCGCTGTCCGGGACGGGTCGCCAGTCGAGATCGTCTATATGAAGGAGGGGACGCTTGTCTCTCCAGGTACGGTGCAGATTATCAAGGGCGCCAAGAATATGGAGAATGCCAAGAAGTTCGTCGACTTTATTACCTCGAAGGAATTGCAGACGTTGACCTCGACCGAGCTTAACATGAGAGCTTCCCGGAGCGATGTCGAGCCACCGGAAGGGCTGAAGGCAATCTCGGAGATTACGATCGTCCCCGAGGACGTCAACAAGACGCTTGAGAACAGCCAGGCATGGCTGGATAAGTTCAAGGATATTTTCACTAGCTAAGAGAGAGTAGTTAAGAGAGAGTAGCAAGCGGGCAGGTTGCGAGAGCGACCTGCCCGTCCAGCTAAAGGAGAGGCGATATGAGCGTAGAGATCCATATTGACAACGTTGTGAAGCAATACGATAACGGCAATATTACGGTTATTCCCGGCTTGTCCCTCGATATTAAGGATGGGGAACTGTTCACCTTGCTCGGACCGTCGGGCTGCGGCAAGACAACGCTGCTTCGAATGATAGCCGGCTTCAATTCGATCGAAGGGGGCGAGATCCGCTTCAACGACGAGGTAATCAACGACATCCCCACCCACAAGCGCAATATCGGCATGGTATTCCAGAACTACGCGATATTCCCGCATCTGACTGTCAAGCAGAACGTGGAATATGGGCTGAAGTTCCGGAAGTTGGCCCGTCAAGAACGAGCAGAGCGGACTGAAGAGATCATGAACGTTGTCAAGATCGCATCGTATGGCGATCGACTGCCGGAACGGTTGTCTGGCGGGCAGCAACAACGGGTAGCCCTGGCGCGGGCGATCGTCATTCATCCGCACGTGCTTCTTATGGATGAGCCGCTCTCCAATCTGGATGCCAAGCTTCGCATCGAGATTCGGCAGACGATTCGGGATATCCAGAAGGAGGTCGGAATTACGACGGTATATGTGACTCACGACCAGGAGGAGGCCCTTGCAATCTCTGACCGGATCGCAGTCATGAAGGACGGAATTGTCCAGCAAGTAGGAGCGCCGAGAGCGATTTATTCACGTCCGGCGAATGTGTTCGTCTCTACGTTCATCGGGCACTCCAACCTGATCAACGGTAGCATCAGCCGCCGTGGCAACGAGAAGCAGGTGCTGCTCGGGGGCGGAAGTCGGGTCGTTATGGACAATCTGAGCGATGATGTCAAGGACGGACAGCCGATCGTCGTCTCGGTGCGGCCGGAGGAATTTGTCCTCGCAGATTCCGGACTGGCGGCTACGGTCGTCAATAGCACGTTTCTGGGCCAGTATGTGCATTATACGGTGAAGTTTAACGATGATGTCGTGTGGGGCTCTGGATCAACCGGCGTATTCGTTCAAGATACGGGTGCGGAGGATGTGATTATCAATCCGGGTGACAGGCTGTATCTTGCGCCGAAGGCGGGCAAGATCAATGTCTTCACCGTAGATGGGGAGCAGAGCTTGATCAAGGATGTGAAGAAGTATGGCTAAGCGCTGGCGCAAACCGGACTTCTGGACCTTCATTACGCTCGGAATCGTTGTTCTGTTCGCTCTGTTTCTCGTATACCCGCTGCTTTCCTTGTTCATTAATGGCTTTAAGGATTCGTCGACCGGCGCATTCACGCTGAGCAACTTCACCCGTTTTTTCGAGAAAAAGTATTATTACCAAGGGCTTATCAATAGCTTGATGATTAGTTGCTGCGTGACGGTTCTGGCTGTGCTTATCGGTGCGCCGTTGGCGTACTTCATGACCGCCTACCGCGTGCGGGGCAAGAACCTGATCGAGATTCTGATCATCATCTCGATGCTCTCTCCTCCCTTTATTGGCGCGTATTCCTGGATTCTGCTCAGTGGACGAAGCGGGCTTATCACTCGTCTGCTCGAGGACTGGTTCGGAATTGTGCCGCCTAGCATCTACGGATTCGACGGGATTCTTCTGGTGCTGACATTGAAGCTGTTCCCGTTTATTTACTTGTACGTATCCGGGGCGCTGAAGAAGGTAGATGCCTCATTGATCGAAGCGTCGGAGAGCCTCGGCTGCAGCCCGGTCAAGAAGCTGTTCACGGTAATCTTGCCGCTGGTGCTGCCCACGTTGCTCGCAGGCTCCCTGCTCGTCTTCATGAATGCAATGGCTGACTTCGGTACTCCGATGCTTATCGGGGAAGGCTTCAATGTCATGCCGGTCATGATTTATTCCGAATTCATCAGCGAGGTTGGCGGACAAGCGAACTTCTCCGCGGCGATGGCGACAATCATGGTCATTGTGACGGCAGTCCTCTTCATGGGCCAGAAGTATGTTGTTACGAAGAAGTCATTCACGATGAGCTCGCTAAGGCCGATCCGTCCTGCCCGGATGCAGGGTGTGACAAGCATCGCTGTGCATGCGGCGATATACGCAGTCGTCTTCCTTGCCACACTGCCGCAGGTTACGGTTATCGTCACGTCATTCCTGGCGACCCGGGGCTCACGGTTCCTGTCGTCCTTCTCGTTGCAGAGCTACCGCACGGTATTCGATTCGCTATGGGACGCGATTGCCAACACTTATATTATGGGACTTGAAGCGATCGCCTTGATCCTGATGCTGGGGATGTTTATCGCTTATATCTCTACGCGCAAGAAGAACGTATTGACGTCATTTATTGACATGATCACGATATTCCCTTATATTTTGCCTGGGTCCGTACTCGGCATTACGCTGCTCCTGGCCTTCAACAAGCAGCCGTTGCTGCTTAGCGGCACCGTCATTATCATGATCGCGGCTTATGTGGTTCGAAGGCTGCCTTACACGCTCCGTTCAAGTGCGGCGATTCTCTATCAGATAAGCCCAAGCTTGGAGGAGGCATCGATCAGTCTTGGCTGTTCGCCTGTCCGAACCTTCTTCAAGGTGACGGCCGTGATGATGCTGCCCGGCGTGCTGGCCGGAGGCATTCTCAGTTGGATTACGGTTATCAATGAACTTAGCGCCTCCATTATTCTATATACCGGAAGCACCAAGACCATGTCGGTCGCGATTTACGCGGAGGTCATCAAGTCGAGCTATGGAACCGCGGCTGCGATCTCGAGCGTATTGACGTTGACGACGATCATCTCGTTGCTCATCTTCTTCAAGTTCACCGGGAGCAGAGAGGTTAGTGCATAAAACAGTAGAGGAGGGTGGCATTGTGGGACGAGTATACGGACGCTACAGAGACGATATTCGGAGAGCCTTCACGCTCTATGCACTAATTCCGGTCATCGTTATCGCTCTGTCCAGCTACGCCTTGTCCTTCTCCATTCTCTACAAGACCATCGCCAACCGCAATGCCTCAATTAATGTTAGAGCATCGGAAGCGTTATCTTCGGTAATCTCGCGCTATCAGGAGAAGGCGCAGTCTCTATTCGAGAGTGCTGCCGTTCTCGATTCTCTGGCCAGCGGAGAGGGAGGCATCAAGGCGTACGCCGAGCTGTACGACTTCGTCAACGCCAATCTCCTTCGTGCCGACTTCTTCGTATTCGACGCTAATCTTCAACCGATTATTGCGAGCTCCAACTTCATTCCGGAATATGCCCAGTCGGCCAACTCGCTCGGGTGGGGAATCATGCGCAGTCTGAAGTCGGCTCCAGATTATACGATTCTCTCCCGACAGTCTTCCATTCAGGCGGATGATACAAGCCTGGCCATCGGCCGAGCGATCGTGCAGAACGGCAACGTGCTGGGGTACGGGGTGTTCGATATGGATGAACAAGGCCTGGTTCGTCTCATCAGCAATACCTATTCGACAAGCACAGTGGTGACCGATTCGTTCGGCTACGTGCTTGCGCATACGAATGAGCTGCTGGTCGACTCGTTCGGCAAGCTGCTTGTCGGATTCCGGGATGAATCAGGCATCGTGAAGTCGGAGGCGGACAGCCACTATGTGACCCGAAGCGCAATTCTGGACGGAAGCTTGTACGTCTACACGTTCACCTCCATCGGCTTCTACAACTCGATTCTGCTGCTTGTCGGGGTTCTTCTGGTACTGCTCTTCGCCTTGCTGATGCTGGCAACCTCGCTGTTGGCTCGCAAGATTGCCCATGGCAAAACTCAGGTTCTGGACGATATTGTCCGGGCGATTGAGAACGTTCAGGCCGGCAAACTGGATACACGTCTGGAGCTCAATACGAACAACGAGTTCCAGGTGTTCGCGGAAGCCTATAATCAGATGCTGTCAGACATCAAGAACCTGATCGACGTGAACAAGGAACGAGCGCTGCAAATGGCTGTTGCGGAGATCAAGCAACTGGAATCCCAATTCGATCCTCACTTCCTGTACAATACCCTTGAGACGATTCGCTATCTGGTCAAGATGGACCCGTCTTCTGTCGACAGGATCGTCGTCAGTTTGTCCGAACTGCTGAGATACAGCATCAACCATACGGTTAACGAGGTTCGACTGGACGAGGACATCGCTCATACGAACAATTACTTGCTTATCCAGAAGTGCCGCTTCGGCAAAAATCTTCAATACGAGATTCATTCGGAGGCCGAGACGGAGGATTGTATCGTTCCGAAGCTGCTTATTCAGCCTCTGATCGAGAATTCGATCAAGTACGGCTTCGCCGATCAACCGACCTTGTCGATTCGCGTGTTCACAAGACAGGTCGAGGACAAGTTGGAGGTCGTCGTCGAGGATGATGGATCAGGAATAACCGAGGATATGCAGACCAAGCTCAATGGAATATTCCGTGCAGGCGTCAATCCGACGAAGCATATCGGGCTATACAATGTTCATCGGAGAGTACAGCTCATGTACGGCAAAGATTATGGAGTCGAGATTATCAACGGGCAGCTTCGCGGCTTCTTGATTCGAATTGTGCTTCCCGCAGCGAGGAGGAGCGACGCATGCTGAAGGTGCTTATCGTGGAAGACGAGGAGATCATCCGCAAGGGGCTCGTGCATACGTACGACTGGCTCGAGATGGGCTGTATCGTTGTTGGAGAGGCCGGCGATGGAACGGAAGGGCTTCGCTTGTTCGAAGAGCTTCATCCTGATCTCGTGATCACGGATATCCGGATGCCCTGCATGAACGGGATAGAGATGCTGGAGAGAATGATGGAGATTCGCCCGATCAGCAGCATCATTCTGACCAGCTATACCGAATTCGAATATGCTCAGCAGGCGATCTCCCTTCGTGTCACCGAATATTTGTTGAAGCCTGTGGATGAATTCAAGCTGCAGCGGATCGTAGGTCGAATCAGGCGAGAAGTCGGTCAGGAACGGGCGCGGGAAGAGATCATGGAGAAGACGCGAAGCAGCTCCGGAGGGCCCGATCTCTCCGATCTGGAGATGTTTGTTGCTGCAGACAAGCCGGTTAACTATTATGTGGAACAAGCGTTGCAGCGGATCAAGAGCAGCTATGCGACGAAGGTGAGTCTGGAATTCATCGCTTGCGAGCTGGGGGTCAGTTCAAGCTATCTGAGCCGGAAGTTCCGAGAGGCAACGGGGCATACCTTCCATGAGATTCTCAGCAAGCACCGGGTACAGAGGGCGATCGAGCTGCTGTGCGGCGGGCAATACCGCATCAACGAGATTGCCGACATGACGGGTTTCAGTGATTACAAGCACTTCTGCACCGTGTTTAAGAAATATACCAGCTTATCGCCGTCCGACGTGCAGAAGAGCGGGAGCTGGGCGATCGTAAGAAGTCAGAACCAGGGAAGACCATCCCCTTAATCGATAGGAGAGAGAATATTGTCCATAACCAGATCGAAGCTTATCATTGTCATGTTTGCAGCCATGCTGCTTGCCGGTTTATTTTGTAATCGCATTCAAAGCGTGGAGGCCTTCTATCAGCCTTCCGGATCGGACTCCTACAACCTTAAGCTGATGTCCTTCAATGTACGCAATCTGAACGGCGACGACGGGACCGTCAACTCCTGGGACAACCGCAAGTCACGAGCCGTCAACGTCATCAATGGATATGGCCCGGATATTATCGGCATGCAGGAGGCGTACAAGGTGCAGATTGATTACTTCCTCGATCAACTGCCCAATTACGGCTCCATCGGGCAGTCCCGCTACGGAGATACTACCAATGAATACTCGAATATCATGTACCGTACGGACAAGTTCGACGTAATGGAGACCGGCCAGTTCTGGATCAGCGATACGCCCGACGTGGCAGGCAGTAAGAGCGCGAGCGACAGCAGCTATCCGCGCATCGTGACCTGGGCCAAGTTCCGTGCCCAATCGGACAACCAGACGATCTTCTATTACTTCAATACGCACTTCTCTCTCAAAGCAGCGGCACAAGCGCAAGGAGCGAGTCTGCTGCTCGACCGGATTGCCAGCTACGTCAAGCCGGACAACACGCCGGTCTTCATCGGGGGCGACCTCAACAGCGACGAGACTTCGTCGGTGTACAGCACGCTGAACGGATCGAGCTTCCAGGACACGTGGGCGCAACTGGGGAAGCCGTTCACGGATGATAGTACGGCACACCAATGGACTGGCGAGAAGGATATGGCGAACCAGCATATCGACTGGATCTTCCAGCGCAACGCGGTGAAGGTCAATTCGGTCGAGATCAATTACTACACCGAGAGCGACCTGTATCCGTCGGATCACTACCCGCTGCAGGTGAACGTCGATATTCCACGAACGGGAGAGCCGCAGGCGGATCGCGCCTCCGGAGGAACGATAACAGCCACGTATACGGACAGTCCGACGAATGAGGATATGAGCAAGGCGTTCGATAACGACAAGACGACCAAGTATTACGTGCCCCACGGGACAGACGTCAAGCTCCAGTACCAGTTCGGCAATGGGGGGAAGTATGCCATCAATCGGTACAAGCTGACGTCGGCTAACGACAATTCCGGCATTCGGGACCCGAAGAGCTGGACGGTTCAGGGCTCCAATGACGGTACGAATTGGACGACGATCGACACGCGAACGAATGAGAGCTTCCCGCTTCGTTATCAGACAAGAGAGTTCCGAATGAGCAACACGACCCGATACGAATATATCCGGTTCTCGTTTACGAGCAACAACGGGTCGAACTTCCAGATCTCGGAGATCGAGCTGTACGACTATGTGAATCTGACAGTTGCCGGAACGAAGACGGCCGATGCCTACAATTCCGGGGAAGAGCCGGGCCTGGGCGCCGACGGGTATGTGTCCACGGGCAAGTGGTGCGCATCGGGCGCCGAGCCGCACTGGCTGAAGATCGACCTGGGCGCGGTCATGAACATCTATCAGTTCGTTGTCAAGCATGCAGCAAGCGGAGGAGAGACCAAGAACTACAACACGGCCGATTATCAAATCCAATATAGCAATGATGGCACGAACTGGACCGATGCCGCCGTTGTGACGGACAATACGGCTAACGTTACGACGCACAATGTCAATCTGAACGCCCGCTATCTGAGGCTCTATATCACCGACGCCACTCAGACAAGCAATACCGCCGCCCGCATCTATGAATTCGAAGCGTTCGGCTTGCAAGAAGGAGCAACGTTCTATAAGGACGCCGATTATGGCGGTATCGCAGTATCCTTGCCGAAGGGAAGCTACACGCTGGCTCAACTGCAAGAAGCAGGCTTCTCGAACGACAGCCTCTCTTCGCTGCGAGTATATGGCGGCAGCACGGTAGAGTTGTACAAGAACAACAACTTCCAAGGCGACGTGCTGACCCGGACGGCAGATGACAACAAGCTGTCGGACGACGGCTTTAACGATGTCGTGTCCTCTATCAAGATTAACTGATTAATGTGGAAGACCCGTCGATCGCAACCGGATCGGCGGGTCTTCTTGTCGTGAGGTCTACAGCTCCGCCGTCATGCCGCCGTCCGCGACCAGCGTTGCGCCGGTCATGAACGAATTGTCCGGGCTGGCGGCGAACATGACGACGGCTGCGATCTCCTCGGGCTGGCCGACCCGGCCGATCGGCTGGGAGTCGTCCCACTGCTTCATGATCTCTTCCTGCGGCGTGTCCAGATTCTTCAGGCTGCTCTCCAGCATCGGCGTCCGCACCGCTCCCGGCAGCACTGTGTTCGCGCGAATGTTCATCTTCGCGTAATCGAGAGCGATCGCCCGAGTGAGCCCCGCGATGCCGGCCTTGGACGCCGCGTACGCGGAATAGCCGTCAAGCGTCGCCAGCGCATGAACGGAGCTGACGTTCACGATGGCGCCGCCGCCTTGCTCCAGCATGTGGGGGACCACGCCCCGGCAGAACAGGAACACGGACGTCAGATTGTTCGTGATGACGCCGTTCCATTCGGCCAGGCTCATGTCGGTCAGCCTGACCTGCGGGCAGACGGCCGCATTGTTCACCATGACGTCGATCCGGCCGAACGCGGCGACCGTATCGCGGAGCACCCGGGCGACGTCTTCCTCGGAGGAGACGTCCGCCGCCATGGCGACGGCTCTGCCGCCCGCTTCCGCAATCTCGTCGGCGACGGCCTGCACTTTGCCGAACGTTCGCCCGACAAGAACAACCGAAGCGCCGGCGCCTGCGAACCGACAAGCGACCGCCCGACCGATGCCCCCTCCGCTCCCCGTGACGATAACAACTTTATTTTCCCAGCTCATGGCGCACCTCGCCGTTCCTTAGATTCGCTCCGCCGCGAACGCGTTGCGCAGCGTTCCGATGCCTTCGACCGTCGCTTCGACGACGTCTCCGGGCTTCAGCCACACCTGCGGCTTCCTCCCCATGCCGACCCCCGGAGGCGTGCCGGTGCTGATGATGTCCCCGGGCTGCAGCGTCATCGTGTTCGACAGGAAGGAGATCAGGTACGGAATGTTGAAAATCAGTTCCTTCGTGTTCGAGTTCTGCATCGTCTCTCCGTTCAGCGTGAGGGAGATGCCGAGGTTGCCCGGGTCTGCGAGCTCGTCGGCGGTGACGATCCACGGCCCCGTCGGCGCGAAGCCGTCGATCGCCTTGCCGCGCGTCCACTGAGGCTCGTTCAACTGAATGTCGCGCGCGCTGACGTCGTTCAGAATCGTGTAGCCGAACACATAGTCCATCGCCGACTCAAGCGGCACCCGCTTGGCCGTCTTGCCGATGACGACCGCAAGCTCGACCTCGTAATCGCACTGCTCGACCTCGGCCGGAATCGTCACTTCGTCATCATGGCCGAGCAGGCAGTTGTTGTACTTCGGGAACAGCACCGGAACCTTCGGCACCTGCATGTTCGACTCGATCACGTGGTCGTGGTAGTTGAGCCCTATGCAGATGATTTTGTCAGGATTGGTGAGAGGGGAGAGCAGCTTCACGTCCTCCAGGCGATGGGAGTCGCCCTTGCCGAGATCGGAAGCGCCGCCGGCTTCAATGACGTCCCGCATCGTTCCTTCCGTCTTCAAGGCGACAATCTCCGATTCGCCGTTGACCGCACCGACTCTCGGCTTGCGATCCGGGTCTTGCCGCACATAGAATTGCACCAGCTTCATGATTGAGGTTCCTCCCGTTCGGGGTGTCTTCGTTGCTTCTGTTATTCCGTTGGTGCCAAGCTGAGGAGAATCTTCGCCACCGGGCCAGGTCTGCCGATCAGCTTCTCGAACGCCGCAGCGCCCTCGCGAATCGGTACGGTCTCCGTCCAGGGCAGCAAGCCCGTTCGCCCTTGACCGATCCAGAGCAGCGCCGTCTCGAAGTCTTCCTGGGAATAGGCGAATGCCCCCTTGACGCTGATCTCGCTGCGGATCATGTCGTTGATCGGCAGCGCGCTCGCCGCTTCGTGCAGACCCGTGAAGACGACGCGGCCGCCGGGCCGAACGGCCTCGACGCTGCGCTGCCTCGTCGCTTGCGCGCCGACGGCGTCGATCGCGGCATCGAATTCGCCGCGCACCTCCTCCGGCAGCTCGTCCACGCTCGTCACCGCAATTCCGCCCAGCTCTCTCGCGATGCCAAGCCGCGATTCGTTCAGGTCCACGACGACCGCGTCCCGAACGCCATACACCTTCGCCGCTTGCAGCGCGAACAGGCCGATCGGCCCCGCGCCGTAGATGAGCAGCCGATCCGTCGGAGTCAGCTCCAGCAGGCGGCAGACGTGGATCGCGCATGCGAACGGCTCGGCCAGCGCGCCCTCCTCGAACGACAGGCTGTCGCCGAGAAGGTAGACATTGCGGGCAGGCACCGCGACGAATTCCGCGAACGCTCCCGGGCGATGCGCCCCCAGCAATTGCCGCTCCCGGCACAATTGCGATGCGCCGTTGCGGCAGTATCGGCAGGAGCCACACGTTGCGAGCGGATTCGCCGTGACGCGGTCGCCCGGCTGCAGCCGGCCGGCCCACTCCCTGTCCGCCCCGCCAACCCGCTCGCCGACCCGTTCAATCACGCCGGAGAATTCGTGCCCCATGATCAGAGGCGGCTTGCGCAAGGAATTGTGGCCGAGGTAGCCGCCCAGCTCGGACCCGCAGATGCCCGCCCGCTCGACGCGGATGAGCACTTCGTCCGGCCCCGGCTCGGGAATCGGCACCTCCCGCATGTTCATCGTACGAGGCCCCTCGTAAATCAAGGCTCTCATGCTCTTGTTCTCATTGTTGCCTGTACTCGCAGTCGTTCCCATATCCGCTCGCGCCTCCTATTCGACCCGTTCCCGCTTCTCCCAGCCCTGCTTGAACAGCGGCAGCCAATGGCCGGGATGATACGGATACTTGGCCGCTTCCTCAAGGTTGAGCTCGACGCCGAGGCCGGGGCGCTCCGGCGGCTGCAAGTAGCCGTCGACGACCTTGAACGGGGGAGAGAAGATATCCTGCGCCCAGGAATGATTAAAGTCGTCAAATATCTCATGCAGGAAAAAGTTCGGAGTCGCCATGTTCAGATGAGAGCAGACGATGGAGCAGATCGGCCCTTGCGCGCTGTGCGGAGCCGTCACTCCGTTGTGCGCGTGAACCATTCCGCAGATCTGCTTCGAGGCGGCAAGCCCCAGGAATTGCGGCTCGAGCTGGATGATATGAACCGCGTCGTGCTTCAGCAGCTCGGCGAATTGCTCGCGGTTGTAATAATCCTCCCCGCAAGCGATCGGCACCGGGCTGCGCTTCGCTACCTCGACGACCGAAGAGACGCGATAAGGCGGCACCGGCGCTTCGAACCAGGTCGGGTTGTACGGGGCCATCGCTTCCGCGAATTGCAGTGCCGTATGCACGCTGAACCGGTTATGTCCTTCGATCAGAATGTCGACGTCGGGGCCGACTGCGTCCCGTACGGCGGCGATATTGCGGACAGCGCTTGCGTGATCCGCCCGCTCAACCGTGCGCCAAGCCGCGCCGAACGGATCGAACTTCAGCGCTGTGTACCCCTTCGCGACGACTTCCTTCGCCTGGGAATAGAAGCTCTCCTCGTCGGCCCCGCCCCGGTACCAGCCGTTGGCGTAGCAGCGCAGCTTGTCGTGGCACCTGCCGCCGAGCAGCTTGTAGAGCGGCTGCCCCGTCGCCTTGCCCATAATGTCCCAGCAAGCCGTCTCGATGGCGGCCAGCGCGGAGCCCTGCACCTGGCCTCCGTCCGAATAGACGTCGCGAATCATCTTGAGGGAGATTGTCTCCACGTCGAACGGGTCCATGCCGAGCACCAGATGCTTCAACTCGTGAATGGCCGCCTCGACCGTCTTGGCCAAGCCGTTAAGCGTGCCTTCGCCCAACCCGCTGATTCCCTCATCCGTATCGACCTGGACGAACAGCCAATTTTTCCAAGGATTCCCGACGATATACGTTCGAACATCCGTGATCTTCATGCGACCAACCCCCATGCTAGGATGAGTTTAAGGTAGCACGGGGGCGATTAGATGCTCAAGATGTCTCACTTGTATACATCAATATCACATCAACATCAACATCAACATCAACAGCCATACATCATCAGAGCATAATCTGCTTCACGAATTCGATATGGCTTCGAACCAGCCGTTCGCTGAGCGCCGGATCGGTGCCCGCAAGCGCGTTCCGGATCTGCCGATGCTCATCCAGGCTGCCCCATAAGCGCTCCTTATTCTTGTAGAAGGTGGTCCGAACCGCCAGAAGGAACTTGTCCTGCATTCGGGAGGCGGCCTCCGCATATTCCTCGTTGTCCATCCCCGCGATAATCGCTTCGTGGAATTGCCGGTCCAGCTCCACGTATCCGATAATGTCTTGCCGCCGAACCGCGTCGGCCTGCTTCTCCAGATTGGCGTCGAGAATGTCGAAGAACGTCCTGTCCATTCGGCCGGTCAGGCGGCTGACCGCGAACGTCTCGAGCGACAGCCTCAGCTCGTAGATGTCGAGGATGCGCTTAAGCGAAATCTCCTGAATGACGAACCCCTGGTTCGGCACCAGCTTAACGAGCCCCATCATCTCCAGCCGGTCCAGCGCCGAGCGAATGGGGGTTTTGCTCATCTGCAGCTTCTCGCTCAGCCACTTCTCCGACAGGAACGTTCCGCCGTCCCACTCCCCTTCGACAATGCTTCTCTTGATGCGTTGATAGGCCCGGTCTCTCAGCGTCGGTTCGCCCATGGACATGGATTGCGATCTTCCTTTCCCTCGCTACTTGTTCTATCATGATAATCATACTCGACAGTCGATCGATTCGGGAAGGAGGGGAGAGCGGGATGGCTCGTCCGACGTTGCGCCAGCAGGCGTACGGCCAGATTCTGGCCAAGATTGAGAGCGGCGACCTTCCGAAGGGAGCGGTCACTTCGGAAGTCCATCTCGCCCGGGAGCTCGACATGAGCCGAACGCCCGTGAGGGCGGCGCTTCAGCAATTGGAGCTCGAAGGCTTCGTCCGCATCGCCTCCAAGCACGGCGTTCTCGTTCTCGACTCCTCGTCGCAGCGAATCGGGGATCTGCTCGAAGTCGTCGCTTCCATGGCGTTGTTCTCCGTCGGCAGCGCGCATGTCTCGAGGGAGAGGGGGCTGAAGGAGCTGTCGCGCGAGCTGGCGGAGCGATTCCAGGCTCTTGGCGGCGGGGCTTACGGAGCTTCGGGAGGAGGTTCCGGTCATGAGGATGCCACCCATTCATTCAATGCCGGCCCGGGAGACCTCATCGCGTTCGAGCACGAGCTGCTCGGAAGGCTGATCTCCCTCAACAACAACGCCGAGATGGCGAATACCTATCGCAACGCGACTTCGCGGCTGTACTGGAGCCGGAACGACAGGCGGTGGCACGCCCCTTATCGCCTTCAGGCGCAAGAGCAGGTCGCAGAGTTGATTCGTGCTGTCGGCCTGAACTTCGAGGCGTACCGGCTCGCGCTGTTCGACTACTTGCGATTGCTCAAGATGACCTGGCAGTAGCGCCCGGCAACTCTCATGTATACAAGCGAGACGCCTTGAGCGGGTTGCGCGAATCGTGTTACGTTTAAATCATTTATTGGGAAAAGAGGGCTGTCATGACGACGAAGCTATGGTTGGTTCACGACACGAAGGCGGAGCTGGGCGAGGGGCCGGTATGGGATTCTGCGAGCGAGCGTCTGCTCTGGGTCGATATTGTCGCAGGCCGCATCCATGAGTACGATCCGCAGCGCCCGAACACAGGCATCTCTCACGAACTCGGCTCCTTCGTGAGCTCCGTCGTTCCGAGACGCTCCGGCGGATGGGCGGTCACGCGGCAGGACGGCTACTATGCCTATAACCCGGCGACGGCCGAGCTGGCGCGGCTCGCCGAGGTCGAAGGAGACAAGCCGGGCAATCGGTTTAACGACGGCAAGTGCGACCCCGTCGGTCGTTACTTGGCCGGAACGATGTCCTTGTCCGACAAGCCGGGCCAAGGCGCCTTGTACGCGCTGGATGCCGAGCACGCCGTCCGCACGCTTGTCGGCGGCATCGGCTGCTCGAACGGCCTGGCGTGGAGCGCGGACGGAAGCGCGATGTACTACATCGATACGCCGACACGGCAGGTCGTCGCTTACGATTACGACCTGGCGACGGGAGCAATCTCGGGCCGCCGAATCGCGATTGCGATCCCGGAGGACCAGGGCTATCCCGACGGAATGACGATCGATTCGGACGGAATGCTCTGGATCGCCCACTGGGGAGGCTGGCAAGTGTCGCGATGGAATCCGCTCACGGGAGACAAGCTGCTCTCCGTCCCGGTTCCCGCTGCCTTGGTCACCTCCTGCGCCTTCGGCGGCCCCGCACTGGACAAGCTGTACATCACCACGGCGCGAGTCGGGCTGTCGGCGGAGGATCGGGACGCCCAGCCGCAGGCCGGCGGCTTGTTCTGTGCGGAAGTCGGCGCGACGGGGCTTCCCTCGGCGGTGTTCGGGGGATAGGGGGCGCTTCCGGCAACTTCTGGATTCGAAGCGGTATATGTTATACTGGGGATAAATTAGCGGAATGCCGAAGACAGGGGTGACATCGAATGGACAAGGTCAATTCACCGGAAGAGTTGATGGAGAACATTTCGAATATGAGCCCGAGGAGACGCTAGATTTCATATCTCAATTAATTCTTGAGATAGAAGCCATACTCTTCAATCCGATATTAAGCAAGGCTTATAAAGAGGAACGGTACCTATGAGGGACTGTCGCGCATCGTCGTGAAGAGGTTTAGGATTTACTTTGAACATCATGGGAATGAAGTCTGGATCGTTGCTGTTCTGTTTCCCGGAGAGCAGTAAATCTTCGCGGCATCCCGGCGCTGAGCCGAGGATGCCGCTTTCGCATTCTATTCGTAATAAACCGCGTCATAAGGGAACTCCAGCTTCTTCAGCCGGTAGTCCTTCGGAGTCATGCCCATGTACTCCCGGAAAACCTTGCCGAAGTAGCTCGGGCTGTCGAAGCCGCAGCGGCGGCCGATCTCCTGAACGGGCAGATCGGTCGTCCGAAGCTGGGCGAGCGCCGCTTCGACCCTGCGGTCGCGCAGGTAGGCAAGCGGGGAGACCTGCTCGGCCTTCTGGAATAGCCGGCACAGATAGTGCTTGCTGATGCCGGCCTGCTTCGCGATCTCTTCCAGCGTAAGGGGCGAGGCGTAGTTCTCCTTCAGGTACTTCTTGGTTCGATCAACGATCGAGCTCGAGCCGGCGCTGATCTCGTTGCCCGCGTCCCGACTTGATTGCACCAGCGTAAGCATCCATTCGAACACGAGGGCGGACAGCCGATACTTGTCGGTCACCTTCTCTTCCGAGATCGCCTGAAGCAGCTTCCAGTAATGCCGGATCAACGGCGAGTCATGCCCTCGCCGAATAACGGTCCCTTCCTGCTCCGTCACGAGATCCCAGATTCGATTCGCCTCGTCCCCTCGCAGGTTCAGCCAGATCATCTCCCAAGGCTCCTCCGACTCCAAGTAGAAGTACCGATGGCGGCTCGGAATCTTGACCAGGAAGCCGCTTCCCGGCGGAAGAGCGTGCGTCGTCTGGTCAACCTCGATATATCCCATACCGCTGAGCGTATATTGGAAGATCACATGCCCGCAATCCGGACGCTCCTCGCCGGAGAAGCTGTACTCCTTGGTATGAATCGTCTGCCAGCCGATCGAGTCCAGCGTCAGGATCGACCGGTCATCGCTGCGGAAGGCGTAGGATACGGGTTTGAGCATAAGGGTCTCCTTCATTCCCGAGAATCAATTTTGTTACAGTATAGCGCACAAGCTTAAGAATGTCCCTCCCTCCGTCTCAATGATTCCACGGTACAGGTCGAAGTGATATAATGAATTGGAAGAAGGGAGCTGCCGGCTGATGCAGGAACTGCTCGACCCCCGCGTGGATGTCATTTTCAAACGAATCTTCGGAAGTGAACATAACAAGGATGTGTTGCTGGCATTCCTGAACAGCACATTCCGGGAAGCCGGAGAGCCGCCGCTGACAGAGATCGTGCTGCTCAATCCCTATACGGAAGCGGACAGCCCCGACGATAAACTGTCCATCATGGATATTAAAGCGAAGACGGCGGACGGAGAGCTCATCAATATCGAGATGCAGTTGTTCAATCCTTACCATATGGAGAAGCGGACGCTGTTCTATTGGAGCGAGATGTACTTCCATCAGATTCCGAGGGGCAGCAACTACAATACACTGAAGAAATGCGTGACCATCAACATTCTGAATTACTCCTGCCTCAGCAACGACCGCTACCACAGCGTCTTCCATCTGCGCGAAGATCATACTGGAATTCCGTTATTGGACGATATCGAGATTCATGTGATCGAACTGACGAAGCTTGATGAATACGCGGTGCAGCTTGAGGAAGGCGGATTGGTCAATTGGCTGTTGTTCTTGCAAGGCGCGGACAAATCAAACTGGGAGGTGTTGGCGATGAATGAACCGATGTTGAAGAAGGCGATGGATACGTTGGAATTCTTGAGTCAGAACGCCGCAGCCAGAATGGAATACGACGCCCGCATGAAAGCCCTCAGCGACGAGAAGTCGCGGATTGAGGGAGCGAGGGCGGAAGGCGAAGCACGAGGCGAAGCAAGAGGAGAAGCAAGGGGAGAACAAAAGAAAGCAGAGGAAATCGCGAAGAACCTGCTGGCAATGGGGTTGGATGTTGACGCCATTGCCAAAGCGTCGGGACTCTCCGCACATGAAGTAGAGGCGTTGCGTCCGCTGCAATAATGCCAAGATGGAAGAGACAGACGAAGTCAGCCTGAACGTGAGGGCTGGCTTTTTTCGTAATTTCGTACCCTATTGTGGGGACCTGCGCCCGCCGTATACTCCATGCCCGGAATGAATGTGAAAATTCACATTCGCTACCCCCGATACCGGGTGGATTGAGCAATTATATGTGAAAAATAGCATACATGGAGGAACTTTCGGCGCGAAGTCCCGGATATATGCGAAAAATCGTATAAAACGCCTCAATTCCTGCCGAATCGAGCCTGCGAATGTTAAAAATCATATAAATCGCAAAAGTCATCGGCCAGAGGAGGAGCAGGCGCACCAGATGGCGGACACATCAGCACGGCCGACACACCAGTATGACGCACACGCCCGCCGATCACGCCTCCGATCACCCCCGCCGATCACGCCTCCGATCACGCCTGCCGATCAAACTCGCCGATAACCCCCGTCGATCAGGCCCGACGCCAGGAGCGCCCGAACGTCGTTGCGGAAGGCGCGGGCTGTGTGCTTGAGCATAGGACTCTCCTTTCCCCGAATGTCAATTCTGTTATAGAATAGCGCACAACATTAAGATTGTCCCACCTTCCGTCCGGCGATAAGATCGAAGAGGAGATCGGGCCAGACTAGGGCCCCAACGTCAGACTATCGAGCTCAACGTCAGACTATCGAGCCCAAACGGAGGTTAACCATGTACAACGAGACGATTCGCGTGACGCTGTTGGAGGATGAGCATTGGTGGGGAGGAGCGGTGGCGGACGGGACGGAGATGCCATTCGGCGCGCGGGCGTTCAAGCGGGATCTGTTCGGCAATCTCGCCTATAACCAGGCCAATTCGCTGCTGCTCTCGAGCAAGGGAAGAACCGTCTGGTCGGAGCAGCCATTCCGCTATTCCTTCGACGGAAGCGAGCTGGTCGTCGACGGAGTGAAGGGAACCCTTCGAGTGGAGGAGACGGGGAAGTATCTGCGCGATGCGTTTATGCAGGCGTCCCAAGCGTACTTCCCGCCGTCGGGAACGCTGCCGGATGTCCGCTTCTTCACCGTCCCCCAGTACAACACCTGGATGGAGATGAGCTATCATCCGACCCAGGAGAAGGTGTTGGCGTACGCGGATGCGATTCTGGCGAACGGACTCCCCCCGGGAATTCTGATGATCGACGACAACTGGCATGAGGACTATGGCACGCTTGATTTTCACCCGGGCCGGTTCCCCGATCCGAAGGCGATGATCGATCGGCTGCACGGACTCGGATTCCACGTTCTGCTGTGGGTCAGCCCGTTCATCAGCGCGGACGGGGAAGTGTTCCGCGACTTGCAGGGCAAGGGCTGCCTGATCCGCGATTCGGGCGGCAAGCCGGTTATTCGCGAGTGGTGGAACGGGTACAGTGCCGTTCTCGACGGCACGAATCCGGAAGCGGCCCGCTGGTTCGCGGAGGAACTGGATCGGCTTATGGAGCGTTACGGCGTGGACGGCTTCAAGCTGGATGCGGGCGATCCGCAATATTACCAAGCGGAGGATGCCACCTGGGCGCCGGCGACGCCGAACGACCAATGCGAGGCCTGGGCCCGATTCGGCCTGCGGTACGCGTTCAACGAATACCGGGCCTGCTGGAAGCTGGCGGGACAGCCGCTTGTCCAACGGCTGTGCGACAAGGATCACAGTTGGGGCACCGACGGGCTCGCCAGCCTCGTTCCGAACGGGCTTGCGCAAGGGCTGGCCGGCTACGCGTTCAACTGCCCAGACATGGTGGGGGGCGGACAATATGGGGATCTGATCAAGCCCGACTTCCAAGTGGACCAGGAGCTGTTCGTTCGGTATGCGCAGTGCTCGGCCTTGTTCCCCATGATGCAGTTGTCTACGGCACCTTGGCGAGTGCTCGACGAGCAGCATCTGGAGTGGTGCGTGGAAGCGGCGCGGCTTCATGGACGGATGGGCGCCTGCATCGAGGAGCTGGCCCGGCACGCGGCCAAGACCGGAGAGCCGATTATGCGACATCTGGCGTACGAATTCCCCGACGGCGGATACGAGCGGGTGAGCGATCAGTTTATGCTCGGAAGCGACGTTCTCGTTGCCCCGGTGCTGCAGAGAGGAGCGACGACAAGGCGCATCGTTTTCCCGCCGGGCGCATGGCTGGGCGACGACGGCAGCGAGGTGAGCGGTCCTTGCGAGCTTGAGGTCGAGGCTCCATTGTCGCGGCTGCCGTGGTATCGGAAGCGTCCGGGCCAGAATCGCGAATAGGCCATTGACCGCCAGCAGCCGCCTTGCCCCCGCAAGGCGGTTTGTTATTTTGTTGCACGACAATCATAGGAGGGCGCTGGACGCGCTCGCCGCGCAATTGCAGCGGGCCCCGGACATGCTCGGGCTGATAACCGCCGGTTCCGTCGCACAGGGGAGGGCCAGGGAATCGTCGGATGTGGATGTCTTCCTGCTCGTGACGGACGAGGCTTACGAGAGGCGCAAGCGCAATAACGATCTGACGTACTTTAACCGGGAGGTGTGCGATTACGAGGGCGGCTACATCGATGGGAAAATCGTCAGTTTGGAGCTGTTGCAGCAGGCGGAGGCGAGAGGCAGCGAGCCGACCCGGGCCGCGTTCGCCGGCTCCGAGGTTGTGTTCTCCCGGCTTCCCGGGCTGCAGGCGATCGTCGACCGCATTCCGATCTATCCCGAAGGAGGCGGCCAAGACGAACGATGCGTATCTGCTCTGTCATTCGGCAACGCAGCTTGTCCTGTTCGGCGGCCGAATCGTTCTTGCCCATAACCGCCTGTTGTTCCCGTGCCACAAGGATCTGATGAAGACGGTCGAGCGCGCGCCGCTTAAGCCGGACGGGTTCGCCCGGCAGGCGGAGGAATTGCTCCGGGAGCCGGATGCCGACAAGTGCAGACGATTCGCCGAGCTGCTGCTCGACTTCAGCGACCCGGGATTGCCCGTCGGGCAAGCGGTCAGCCTCTTCATCGACAACAACGAATGGAACTGGCTGAATCACGCACCCCCTCTGTCCGACCGATAAGCGCAAGATTTTCACATCGATGGCATGATCCTGATATTTACTATGACTAAGACGAGATTACAATAGGAAGTGGGGATTCACATATGCGCAAAATATTACTATAAAACTCATTGAGAGGGTGCGGCAACGTGGGGAAGACGTTACGGGAGGAGACTGTCCGGCTGGGAGTTTGCTATTATCCGGAGCATTGGGAGGAGGAGTTGTGGGAGGACGACTTCCGCCGCATGCGGGAGCTGGGCTTCTCGATTGTTCGGATGGCCGAGTTCGCTTGGGCTTACATGGAGCCGGAGGAAGGAACGTTCCGGTTCGAGCTGTTCGACCGGGCGCTGGACGCCGCACATCGATACGGCCTGAAGGTTATCCTGGGCACGCCGACCGCCACGCCCCCGGCTTGGCTGACGCAGAAGTACCCGGAGGTGCTGAACGGGACGCGGGACGGCACTCTATATCGCCACGGCATGCGGAGGCATACCAATTACAACAGTCCGGTCTATCGCGAGCTGTGCGGCCGGATCACAAGGAAGATGGCCGAGCACTTCAAGGATCACCCCGCCGTCGTCGGCTGGCAGATCGACAACGAGCTTAATTGCGAGAGCAACGAGTTCTATTCCTCAGCCGATCATGCCGCGTTCCGCGAGTGGCTGCAGCGCAAGTACGGTTCTCTGGAGGCGTTGAATGAGGCGTGGGGAGCGGTCTTCTGGAGCCAGACCTATACGGAGTGGGAGCAGGTTCATCTCTCCCGGCCGACACCGGCCAATTCGCCGAACCCGCATCTGATGCTCGACGAGAAGCGATTCATCTCCGACAGCGCGATCGGATTCGCCCGCATTCAGGCCGATATTCTGAGAGAAGTCGCAGGCGGCAAGCAATGGATCACGACGAACGGAATGTTCGGTCACCTCGACAATCATCGGATGACGGAGGAGCTGCTGGACTTCTACACGTATGATTCGTATCCGCAATTCGCCGCGATTCATCCGGACGAGGGGCCGAATCCGTTCCTCGATCGCATGTCGAGCTGGCACCTGAGCAACGTCCGTTCCATCTCGCCGAACTACGGCATCATGGAGCAGCAGTCCGGTCCGGGCGGCTGGGTGAACCGGATGGCGATGCCGTCGCCGAAGCCCGGCCAGATGCGGCTGTGGACGTACCAATCGATCGCGCACGGCGCGGACATGGTACTCTACTTCCGCTGGCGCACGGCGACGTTCGGCACCGAGATCTACTGGCACGGAATCAACGATTATCATAACCGGCCGAACCGGCGGGTGCGCGAAGCCGGCCGGATCGGCGAGGAGCTCGGCCGCGTTGGCGGCAGGATTGCGCAGAGCCGCTACGAAGCGAGCATCGCGATCGTCTCGGACTACGACAACGCTTGGGACGGAGAGTTCGACTCGTGGCACGGGCCGCTGACCGCGCGGAGCACGAAGGCCTGGTTCAAGGCGCTGCAGCGGGAGCATATCGCGGTTGACAGCCTGACGCTGACGGAGCGGACGACGCTGGACGAGCTTCGGCGCTACAAGGCGCTCGTCTATCCGCATCCGGCCATCCTGACGGAGCAGACGGCCGAGCTGCTGCGAGCCTACGCGGAAGCCGGAGGCGCCGTGCTGTTCGGCGCGAGAACCGGCTACAAGGACGAACGCGGGCATTGCCGCATGCTGCCGATGCCGGGCTTCGCCGCCTCCCTGTGCGGAGTGACGGTTGAGGACTTCACGATGGTGAACGGCATCGCGAAGGCTCCGGCCCTGCGCTGGACGGCGGAAGCGGAAGATGCGGATAAGATGGCGGGAGGGAAGGCCGGAGTAGGCGGCGAAGGGAGCGGAGCCGGCGAAGGGGATAGCGGCGAGGCATGCGGCGAGCAGAGCGGAGTCGCGTTGTCTGCGGCCGCCGGCGAATCGATCACCGCCGACGGCTTCAACGACATCCTGCGCGTGGAGTCCGGCAGCGTGAAGGTGCTGGCCGAGTACGCCTCGGACTACTACGCGGGCGCACCGGCGTTGACCGTGAACGAGCTTGGCGAGGGGCGCGTCTTCTATTACGGCGCGGCGTACAACGAAGCGGTCGTCGGCAGGCTGCTGCCGCTGCTCGGCTTGCGGAAGACGGCGGCCGGCCTGCTGACGGCGCCGCCCGAGGTGGAGCTGGCGGTCCGCCGCCAAGCTGCCGGCGAGGCCTGCACATTCGCACTTAACTATTCCGCGGACACAGTCACGCTCCGCCTGCATCGCAGCGCCGTCGATCTGCCGAGCGGCCGCTCGCTGGCAGGCGACGTCGAACTGGAGCCGTACGGCGTACTCGTTCTGCAAGAACAATAATGCACACGCAAGAAGCGGCAGCCCTCCGGAGGGGCTGCCGCTTCTTGCGCTTGTATGTGTATGTGCGTGTGTGCGCCCGTTGCCGCCGAAGGGGGGGGCGCGAAGTCAAATGAATTTGAAAAACCACATACATCCGCTCCGAAAGTACCGCAAAACGCAAAATGAATGTGAAAAATCACATACATCCGCTCGAAAGTACCGCAAAATGCGCAATAAATGTGAAAAACCACATACATCCGCCGAAAAGTATCGCAAAACGCGAAATGAATGCGAAAAACCACATACATCCCGCTCGAAAGTGCCGGAGTTGCGCGTCTGGTGAGCGAGCGGCTTGAGTATGGATCGGCGGCGAGCGGCGCAAAAGCGCAACGAATGTGAAAAATCACATACATCCGCTTGAAAGTACCGCAAAATGCGCAATAAATGTGAAAAACCACATACATCCGCCGAAAAGTATCGCAAAACGCGAAATGAATGTGAAAAACCACATACAATCGGCGGATCGAGGGGGTTCGGAGCCAAATGAATGTGAAAAATCACATAAAAACGGCGGATTGAGGGAGTCGAAGCCGGAGCAGGGTGTTCGAAGCCGGAGCGGGATGCTCGGAGACGGAGCAGGGTGTTCGAAGCCGGAGCGGGATGCTCGGAGACGAAGCGGGATGTTCGAAGCCGGAGCAGGGCGTTCGAAGCCAGAGCGGGATGCTCGGAGACGGAGTCAGAGCGTTCGAAGCCAGAGCGGGGTGTTCAAAGCCGTAGCATTGGCGGTTCGGAGTCGGACGGAGGGGGACGGGCCATATCGAAGGGGCCTGGAGCCGCAGCAGAGGTTGTTCGGACCCACCACGGCCCGCCGCCCCCCCTCGAATCGTCATTTTCCCACCGCATTTAATGAAAACGCTATCTTTTTGCCCGCCCGTCTTCGATTCTATACTGATACCAGGAACAAGAAGCAAACAGAGAACAAGGAGTGGATCATCATCCAAGAGAGCGCAAACCTGGCTTCCGCAGCGGCGCCCATGGCGAAGAAGTCCGGCGATTTATGGAAGCGCATCAAGCACAATCGGCTCTTGTACGTGCTGCTCAGCGGCGCTGTCGTCTGGGCGATCGTGTTCGAGTACGCGCCGATGGTCGGCATTGTCATGGCGTTCCAGGATTACGACATCTTCAAAGGAGTGTTCGGCAGCCCGTTCGTCGGCATGAAGCACTTCGTCGAGATCATCGAGACGCCGGCGCTGAGCCATGCGGTCGTCAATACGCTGCTGTACAGCGGAGTCAAGCTGGTGCTGGGGTTCCCGCTGACGATCGTTCTGGCCCTGCTGCTGAACGAGCTGCGCTTTATGCTGTTCAAGCGCATCGTGCAGACGATCAGCTACATGCCGCACTTCCTGTCGTGGATCGCTGTCGCATCGCTGGCCTATTCGTTCTTCGAGCTGTACGGCCCGTTTAACGATCTGCGCATGTCCATCTTCGGATCGGGGACGGAGCGCACCAACATTCTGATGGAACCGGACAACTTCCTCGGACTGATCTTCTTCTCAAGCGTGTACAAGGAGATCGGCTGGAGCACGATTATTTTCCTCGCGGCGATGGCCGGTGTCGATCCTCAACTGTACGAAGCGGCGAAGGTGGATGGCTGCAGCAGGCTTAAGCAAGTGTTCTACGTGACGCTGCCGGGCATTCTGCCGACGATCATGATCGTGTTTATTCTTCAGGCCGGCGGCATTCTGAATGCCAACTTCGAGCAGATTATCGGCTTCCAGAACCTGTACACGCAGAAGGATACGGAGGTCATCAACACGATTGTTTACAAGTACGGGCTGCAGCAAGGGAAGTTCTCGCTGGCGACGGCGTTCGGGCTGGCGCAGGGCGTGTGTTCGTTCCTTATCCTGTATGCGGTCAACAAGCTGGCCAAGAAGACCAGCCGCATCGGAATATGGTGAGGAGGAACCGGCATGAGGACTACCCGCGGAGAGAAAGTTTTTCAAACGTTGAATATGGCGCTGCTGAGTCTGCTCAGCATTCTGTTTCTGTACCCGTACCTGAACCAGTTGGCCATCTCCCTGAATGACGGGGCGGACACGGCCTATGGCGGCATTACGATCTTCCCGAGAGTATGGACGTTGGAAAATTTCGCTGCCGTGTTCTCGAACGAGTCCTTCACAAGAGCTCTGTTCGTGACGGTGGCTCGGGTGGTGGTCGGAACGGCGACGGGGCTGGTCGTGACGCTGGCCGCCTCTTACGCCCTGCTGAACAAGAAACTCCCCGGCCGGAACGCGTTCCTGACGCTGCTGCTCATTCCGACTTTTATCCAAGGCGGGCTTATCCCGACCTTCATGCTGTACCGGGAGCTGCACCTGATCAACAACTTCTGGGTCTACATTCTTCCGTCCATCTTCGTGTTCTACAACATGCTGATCATGCGCGCTTATCTGGAGACGATTCCCGCAAGCCTCGAGGAGTCGGCGAAACTCGACGGCGCCAACAGCATCCAGATTCTGTTTAAGCTGTACCTGCCGCTCTCCATGCCGGTCGTCGCAACGATCTCGCTATGGATCGCGGTGACGCATTGGAACGACTGGACGACAACATTGATGTTCGTTCAGGACACCCGGACGCAGACGCTGCAATTCATGCTGTACAAGGTGCTGAAGGAATCGGAGTTGATGATGCAGATGGCCGTTGAGCGGTCGATGCAGGGAGGGGAATCGTCCGGCGCCATGCCGACCATTACGCCGACCTCCGTCCGCGCCGCCACGCTGATCGTCTCGACGCTGCCGATCGTGATGGTCTATCCCTTTATCCAGAAGCACTTCGTCAAAGGGGTGATGCTCGGCGCGATCAAGGAGTAGACAACGGCAGGGCCATCGATTATGAATGTAAACAAGGGGAGGCACTCGACTACACATGACCAGAACAAGCAGACGGCTCCGGTTCGCATCCGGCATGCTCGCACTGGCGGCAATCTTGGCGGGCTGCGCGGGCAACAACGCGAATAACGGGAGCAACGCAAGCAGTGCGAGCGGCACAAGCAAGGCGGAAGAGACGGCATCGGCATCCCCGCAGGCGGCGGAATCCGGCGAGCTTCGCTTCGACAAGAAGCTGAATCTGTCCTACTGGTATTCGCACGGGTCGGACATCCCGGCCATCTCGAATCCGAAGGAGAACGTTCCCGGCACCTGGCTGGAAGAGAAGACCGGCGTTCATCTCAAGGAAGCGATCGGCAACGGCGGTCAGGACCCCATCGTGAAGCTCGGGATGATGGTTGCGGGCAATATGCTGCCGAACATCGCCTTCTCCTCCAATCAGATCGGCTTCGACAAGGCGCTCGAGGGCAATCTGCTGTGGGAATTGACGCCGGAGACGCTTCAGAAGTATGCGCCGGACGTCTGGGCGAGCATTCCTTCCTACGCCTGGGATGCCGTCAAGAAGGACGGCAAGATCTACGGCATTCCGTTCGATCTGCAGAACACGCTCTACAGCGAGGTGGAAGGCAAGTCCGCGGATTGGCTGAGCTACTATGGTCCTGCTCCGCAGAGCGTCACCTGGAGCTCGACCAGCAGCTCGAGCGGATTCCTGATTCGCGACGACATTCTGAAGCAGCTTTATCCCGACGCGCTCGATTACGAGGAAGCGATGAAGCTGATCGGAAGCACCGACGGAAGCATCGCGGAGAAGTTTATTCTGCCGATCAAGACGACGGACGATTATGTGAAGCTGATGTACAACATCAAGAATCTGAACCTCAAGGTGAACAATCGTCCGGTTTACGCATTCGGCTATCCCAAGGGCGACAACTGGACCGCGTTGACTGCGCTCGGCAGCGAGATGGTCGGCTACAAGTCTTACAATTATATGACCATGTACAACTCGAAGGAGAACAAGCTGGAGTTCGGACTGATGACCCCGGCGGTCAAGAAGGCCGCGCAGCTCCAGAACCAGATGATCCGCGACGAGGTGATCGATCCCGAATCGATTGTGCACACGTCGGAGCAGTTCCAAGAGAAGCTGCTCAGCGGGCAGTACGCTATTACGTCCGTGCTGGAGACGGCCATGGTCGGCATCGGCAACCTTGACAAGCTGAACGAGATGCTGAAGGATAACGGCGCCGACTTCCAATACGTGCCGCTGTTCACGCAGATCCCGAACTTGCCGGAATACCCGGCGCAGTATGTCGTGCCTGTCAGCGGCGGTGCGAACTCCTACATGTGGCTGCTCAAGACGATTGCCGAAGAGGACCTTCCTCAAGTGCTGAACTGGTTCAATACGTTCTTCACGGACGAATACGAGGAGATCAAGTACTGGGGGCCGGCGGAGCTCGGCTTGTACACGGAGGAGAACGGCGTACGGGCCTTCAAGGATGCGACGCTGCAGCAAGGGCTGATCGAAGGGGATTCCAGCATCGATGCCCGCGATCTGAAGGGCTTCTATACGCGCAGCCCGGACAATCTCTTCTTCGAGATCAAACGCTATCCGACGGAATGGTCATACGAGTTCATGTATCGCAATACGAAGAAGAACATCATCAACGCGATGACGAAGTTCCCTTCGACAAGTCCTTATGCGACAAGCGTCATCAAGATGCCCGAGATGTCCACCTGGAAGGCGGACTTCAAGGATATCCCCGAAGTGACGGACCTGCTCAATGCCCGCGCGGATTGGGAGGACGCCTTCAAGTATGCGCTGATTGCCAAGAACGACACGGAATTTGAGAAAAAGTGGCAGGAGGCGATCAAGACGCTGCAGTCGGATGCGGACATCGATCAGCTTCTCGAGAAGCAATGGCAAATCTTCGAGCCTGCGCTCAGCAAGCTGGAGGCCAGAGACTAGACGGGAAGGGAACGGCCGGAGCGTGTCTGTCCAGATCGTTTGCGCGGCAGGCGCGCGAAGGCCGCTCCCGGCTCTTATCCATGGAGGGAGGATTAAGGATATGAAGCGGACGATTCGCTGGCTTGGCTTCGCCGGGGCTGCCCTGGCGGCAGGTACGCTGCTCGCCTTGGCCGATCCGTCGGAAGCGGGAGCAACATCGTTATTGGATACCGATGGCCAGGCGTATTTGACGGACTTCAATGCCGGGCAAATAACGGGGGATACGTATCAGGACGGGGACGGCGCGAATGTGTGGAAGTTCGCCGGCGACACGGCGCACGCGTCGCTGCAGGACGGTCAATTGCAGCTCGGCTCCGCCAGCAGCTCGACGATCGGCGTGTTCGGGGATGGCTTCGCCTCCGCGCCGGTTGCGACCTTCGCGAACTTCGAGGCTTCCTTCGATGTGACGCTGACGGGCTTCACGCAGGGCGGCAATGTGGGGCTGCAATTCGGGAAGAAGATTTGGTCGAACGGCTGGGGGGAGCATCAGAAAGTATATTTTGACACGTCGGGTTATATGGCCTTCCTGAACGGGACGACGCGGCTGACGGATCGCCATGCGATCGCTTCCTACGGCGGGCCCGCGATTGCGCCCAGCTCATTCCCGTGGCCGTCTTACCGCTTGAAGGTCGTCGTGGCGGATGGAACCGTCCAAGCCTATGTGGACGACAGTACGACGCCAGTTGTCGAATACAACAATTTGAATGCGCTTACCGGATATCAGACATCCGGGTTTGTCGGCTTGTTCACGTTCCCGAACATCACGACGCGTATCGACAACTTTCTGCTTAACGTCGTGCCGGACGCGTCCGAGCGTCCGACGTTCGCCGCGTCGGTCTCGGGCGGCAGCCTGGAGGTCGGCGTGCCGGAGACGCCGGATCGGATCGCGGGCTTTAACGTTCGCTATCGGAATCTGTCCGGCACGTCCGTTGCCGACAGCGTGTATCGCTATACCGGAACGGGCGGGGAGACCGTGTCGATTCCAATCGACGACGACAGCGTATACCTCGTGAAGCTGGCTCCGTTCTATACGAGCGACCGAACCGGCGTCGAGACCGAGCTGACGATGTACAAGGACCGCTACGTCATGAACGGTGCGCCCGCGGCGCTCTTGACGGCGGACGATTCGTTCTCGTTCACCGATTCGTCGGCGGAGATCGGCCTCTCGGTGATCGGTGCCGACACGATCCGCTACACGCTGGACGGCAGCGAGCCGACGCTGACGAACGGGACGGCGATAACCGGCGATGTCGCTTTCGGCACCTATATCTCAATCGTCGACACGACGACGCTGAAGGCTGCCGCGTTCGTCGCCGGAACGAAGACGGCCAGTCTGATGCGCACGTATACGGCGTTGCCGAATGAGGTCGAGCTGGAGGACCCGGCCCCTTATCACGACGGATTTTACCACGAGAGCAAGTCGATCCGGATACGATCCGTGAATGCCGACGGCCTGATCTACACGCTTGACGGGACGGCGCCGGCGTACAATGCGGCAACGGGGCTTGCGACCAACGGAACGCTGGCGGCGCAGGAGGAAGCCGATGTCGTGCTGCCGGAGAGCAGCGTCACGCTGAAGGCAATCGCGGTGCGCAGCGGGAACGCGAGCGTTGCGGTCTCGCAAGCCTTCACGTATCTGCCGCCGGGAACGCAAGCGGAGCTGTATGTGGACCCGGCGAACGGCGACGATGCGAACGCCGGCTCGCTCGCCGAGCCGCTGAAGACGATTGAGGCGGCGCGCGATGCGGTGCGCGCTCTTAATGACGCGATGACGGGAGATATCGTTGTCTTCCTGCGCGGCGGCACTTATTCGCTGGACGATACGCTCGCGTTCGGCACGGAGGATTCCGGCACGCGCAGCTTCCGCGTCGTCTATCGGGCTTATCCGGGGGAGAAGCCGGTGCTCAGCGGCGGGACGGTCGTTGCGGGCTGGACGCTGTATGACAGCGTGAACGGCATCTACCGCGCCCCGTCCGGTTCGATCGACACCAGGCAGTTGTATGTGAACGGCGAGCGCGCCGTCCGCGCCCGCAGCGACTTGGGGCTGCCCGACGGGACGGCGGACAGCGCGGGGCATACGACAACCTGGACGGACATGGCCGGCTGGGCGAATCCGGACGATATCGAATTCGTCTACAAGGAGCGTTGGACCGCGCCGCGCTTCAGCGTCGACCAGATCACGGCAAGCGGCTCGACGGCGACGATCGTCATGGATCAGCCGGGCTGGGCGTACGGTCTGGCCAAGGGAAGCACGGCGCCGACCGTGCCGTGGTATATCGAGAATGCCTACGAGCTGCTGGACAGCCCCGGCGAGTGGTACCTGGATAAATCCGCGGGCTACTTCTATTACAAGCCGAGAGCCGGAGAGAACATGGCGACGGTGTCCGTCGTTGCGCCGACGCTGACCGAGCTGGTGACGATTGAGGGCGACAGCATCGACGAGCCGGTGCACGACATGGCATTCGAGGGGCTGACGTTCGCGGACGCCGGCTGGCTGCGCCCGAGCACGGATTCCGGCCACGCGGACATTCAGGCGAACTATATTCGCGAGCCCGCTCTGCCCGGGAACGCGTATCCGCAGGAGTTCATCGCCGATGCGGCCGTTGTCGTGCGGACGGGCAGGCAGATCGACTTCGAACGGGACGACTTCACGCGGCTCGGCGCGACGGGGCTGAACATTCTGGAAGGCAGCCAGGATATGTATATTCGCGGCAGCCGGTTCTACGATATATCGGGTTCGGCGATCCAGATCGGAGAGGTCGATATGAACGACCCGAACAACCGTTATCCGTCGGACCCGAAGTACCTGCTTCGCAATATCTCGGTGGACAACAACTACATTCACGACATCGCCGTGGAATACCGTTCGGGCGTCGGCGTGTCCGCCGCATATCCGGTCGGTCTGACGATCGCCCGCAACGAATTCGCGCGGCTGCCCTACAGCGCCGTGCACATCGGCTGGGGCTGGTCCAACTTCCCGGCCAACGCGACCCGGGACAACGAGATCGCCTACAACAAAATCCGCGACGTCATGCAGGTGCTCCACGACGGCGGCGCCATCTACGCCGTCGGAAGCTCCTACGGAACGGGCCATGAGTCGTTCATTCACGACAATGACATCAGAGGCGTGCCCAACTACCATGGCGCCATCTATCTGGACCAGGGCACCTCGGACTGGCGGGTGAACGACAACGTCGTTCGGCAGTCCCAGAAGCTGTTCGTCACGAACGGCGGCAACGCCAACATCTCCGGAACGGGCAACTTCTCCGACACCTTGGGCATCGCGGCGCCGGAAGGCATCCTGACCGGCACGACGTTCGTCACGGACGGGGAGTGGCCGCAGGCCGCACTGGATATTATCGCAGACAGCGGCATTACTTCGGTCTACAGCGATATTCTTCCGGCAAGCCCGCCTCCGGAGGAGGAAGCGGACGGCGAGCTGGTCGACGACGACTTCGAGTCGTACACACCGGGCGGCAACCCGCTGAACTGGGATAAGGTGGAGACCGGCGGCACCGTCCGCGTTGCGCCGACGGGGAGCGGCCAAGCGCTGGAGCTGAACAGCGGGGGAAGCGGCAGCGGCGCCGTCGTCGCTTACCGTATTTTCCGCAATACGCACGGCAAGCTGTCGATCGAACTCGATCTGAAGACGTCGGCCACGTCGGGCTTCCGGCTGGCGCCTTACCTGCTGAATGCGCGCTCGGAGCCGGTGATTACGCTCGGCATCATGAACGGTTACCTGGTGAACAACAGAGGAAGCGTTCAGGATCAACTGGCTTCGCTCGCAGCCGACACCTGGTACCATCTCCGCATCGAGGCGGACACGGATACGGACACGTTCGATCTGTATCTGAACGGGGTCAAGCTGCTGGATCAGGCGAGCTTCCGCACCGCAAGCGCGGAGATCGAGCAGATTCGCTTCGGCAACGACGTCTCCGTGTCTGGAAGCATGCAGATCGACAATGTTATAATCGGCAATGGTATAATCAGCAATGGTATGATTGAAGAGACAGAGTAACGCTCGGGCAGGCACACGACTTGGGAGGAGCGCCATGTACACCTTGCTGGTGGTCGACGACAATCCGAACGATCGGATCGGCGTGACGGGATTGGTCGACTGGACGGAGATGCGGATCGAAGTGGCGGGTACGGCGGTCAACGGCGAGGACGGTTACCGGAAGGCCATCGAGTTGCGTCCGGACTTCGTGCTGACGGACATCTCGATGCCGATGATGAACGGGATCGAGATGACCGAGAAGATCAAGCGGGAGCTGCCCGACACCCGGTTCGTCTTCATGAGCTGCTTCGACGATCTGGCTTATCTGCAGCGGGCGATCGATCTGGAAGTGAACGCCTACGTGCTCAAGCCGATCGAGCTGGACGAGCTCGTCCGGGTGTTCGAGAAGCTTCGCGGGGTGAAGGAGCGCGACAATCACAAGCGGCTCGCGGAAGAGAAGCTTCACAAGCTGGTGGAGGAGAGCCTGCCGCTCTTGCAGGAGCAATTTATCCGCGAGCTGCTGTTCCGCGAGCGCATTCCTCTGGAGGAGCTGGACGAGCGTTTAAGGTATTTGAAGCTGGAAGCGGGCCGCGGCAGCTATGCCGTGTTGTTCGTGCAGATCGACAATTACGAGGTTCGCTACAAGGAGATGCCGCTTCAGCAGCGGCACCTGCTGATGGTGGCGCTGCAGACGTTCGTGCGATCGAGCATCGCGGATACGTTCTCCGGCTATGTTGCCGCCGATCATTACGACACGCTGCTTGCGCTCGTGCCTTGCCGCGTCACGTCGGGCCGGACGACGCTGAACGAAGCGACCGAATGGGCCAACCGCTGCATCGAGTACGCGAACGAGCGGCTTGAGCTTCAGATCACGATCGGGATCAGCGAGCTCTCGTCGGACTGGACGGCCGTATCCGCCGCCTATCGCCAGGCCGAATCGGCCGCCCGTTCGAAGTTTTACAGCCGCGGCAACCGCGTGATTTTCTATTCGGAGGTCGGCCGCCAAGGGACGCAGCCGGAGATCGGCCCGGGCGAGATCGCCAAGGAGGTGCGCAGCCTGCTGGCGACGCAGCAGCCGACGGAGATCGACGCCTTCATGGAGAGGCGCTACGGGGAGCGGGCGGACTATTCGGAGAAAGAGGCGAAGACGCTCGCATACGCCATCGTTCATGCGATACAGACGTCGTTGCTGGAGGCGGGCAAAAGCCTGGGCGATGTGTGCGGGGACGAGCTTAAGGTGTGGAAGGAGCTGTCCTTGTTCGAGACGATGGCCGACGTGCGCGAATTGATTCGCGAGCTGCTGTCCTCCGCCTGCCGGGGCCTGATCCACGACGAGGCGATCGGCAAGAATGCCCGGATCGTCGACGATATCAAGGCGATTATCGACCGGGGCTACGCGCAGATTGAGAGCGTGCACCAGATTGTCGGCCATCTGCAGATCAGCGCGAGCCATGCCAACGTTATTTTCAAGAAGGAGACGGGGCAGACGATCTTCGATTACTTAACCTACCGGAGAGTGGAAGCCGCGAAGCAGATGCTGAAGGACCCCTATATGAAGATTTACGAGGCGGCCGAGCGGGTCGGCTATCGCACCGAGGCGCACTTCCGCTCCGTCTTCAAGGCGCATACGGGCATGACGCCCAGCAAGTTCCAGGAATCCGCAGTCGGATAAGAAGCGGGAGGACTTATGGACATCGGGGGACAAGCAGCCGTCCGTACGGGACTGGAACGCCGGGTGCGGCAAAATATGGTGCTCATTACGAGCATTCCGCTGCTGCTCGTCGTCGTCGCCATCTGCTTCTACATCGCGTACGATACGACAAAGGAATTCAATCGCGGGCTGCGCGACGCCGCCGAGAGCAGCGGGCAACTGATCGCCAACCAGATCGAGACGGTCTACCTGAAGAGCGATATGGTCGTGCAGAACCGTTATTTGCTGCAGGCGCTGCAAGTGGAATACGACAAGGATATCGAGAAGATGCTGCCGCTGTACGACAACCTCGAGCTGCTGATCGCAGAGCCGCTGGGGAGCCGGGACCGCAGCTTCTTCACCGTGTATCCGTACAACGAGAGTATCTACGAGGGCAGCTTCATCGAACGATACGACCGAATCCGCGACCTGCATATCGAACAGAAGCTGCAGGAGGCCGGCGCGTCCGGCATTTATTGGGCGGAGGCGCTTAGCGTTCGCAAGTACCGGGGAGATGCGAAGTTCCTGCAGTTCTACCGGGAGATTCGCGGCTACAATGGCGGGCTCGGCATTCTGGAGGCCAACATCTCCTTCGCGCAGCTCGTTCAGATTGCGGACAATACGGCGCTGCCCGAGAAGGCTTCGCTGCTGCTCGCGGATGGCGGCGGGACGGTGCAGTATGCCCGGGGCGGGACGTTCGCGGCCGCTGTCGGCTCCCCGTTCGACGGCAAGGGCTACCGGACCTCCGTTCGAACGCTGAATCCGTCGCTGACGATTATCGCAGCCGTCCCGGAGACGGTCGTCCTGCAGTCGATTCTGCGCATGGTGGCGCTCGTCGTGCTGATTTTTGTTGTGGCGCTCACGATTATGCTGTACGTGTCCGGCTATTCGTCCCGGATGGCGCTGCGCATCCTCAAGCAATTCCTGGACACGCTGAAGACGGACGAGCGGTTCTGGACCGCCGATAAATTCGCCGCGGAGGCGGACGATCACGAGATCGCGATCATCAAGAACAAGTTCTATATGCTGCTCGAACGGATGAACCGGCTGCACGAGGAGCGGCTCAAGGCCGACCGGGACCGCGCCAAGTTCGAGCTCGAGCTGCTGCAGGCACGCATCAATCCTCATCTGCTGTACAACTCGCTGTCGGTCATCAAGTGGAACGCCCAATGGAACAAGGACCGGCGCACCTCGCAGCTCATCGATTACATGTCCCGCTATTACCGGGCTTCCTTGAACAAAGGCAACACGATCGTCACGGTCGCGGAGGAGCTGGCCATGGTCGAGGATTATGTGCGAATCAACGAGACCTCCTACAATTGCAGCTACGAGCTGATCATCGCGGCCGATTCCGACGTTCGCGGGCGGCGCATCTTCAAGCATATGCTGCAGCCGATTGTGGAGAATGCGATTCTGCACGGCCTTAACGGGCGCGAGGGCGGCGGAGTCATTCGCATCTCGATCGCCGCGCGGGAGGGACGGACGGTATTCACCGTCGTCGACAACGGCTCCGGCATTCCGCCGGAGCGGCGGGAGCAGCTTCTGAACGGGCAGAGCCATCCGGCCTCGCCCGGCGGCTACGGGATGAAGAACCTGCTGCGGCGGTTGCAGATGTACTTCGGCCCGGAGGCGGAGCTGGCGATTGACAGCGAACCGGGGCAGGGCACGGAGGTGTCGATCTGGATTCCGGACAAGGAGCTGGAGGAAGAGGAGTGAGGGCGGACGGTCTCCGCTTGAAGCGGCAATTGGCCAGAATACAAACGGGACGCAGCGGGGATACCTCCGCTGCGTCCCATTTGGTTATTTCGACCCCACCATGCCTGCTCGAACGCCCGCACTTGAGTGATGGTGACTCATCTCGGTTCCTCCGCGCACCAATCGCCGCTCCAGTTGACCCGTGGTTACTCATCTGCCCCCACCATGCCTGCTCGAACGCCCACACTTGAGTAATGGTGACTCATCTCGGTCCCTCCGCGCGCCAATCGCCGCTCCAGTTGACCCGTGGTTACTCATCTGCCCCCACCATGCCCGCTCGAACGCCCACACTTGAGTAATGGTGACTCATCTCAGTCCCTCCGCGCGCCAATCGCCGCTCCAGTTGACCCGTGGTTACTCATCTGCCCCCACCATGCCCGCTCGAACGCCCACACTTGAGTAATTCCTCTGGCGGCATTAGGTCTCTTCTCCCTTTCGTTCAGGATAAGGAGGTGCAAGGGGAATGGGCTGTCCTAAGACCCAAGGGCATGATCGGCAAGCGGAGGTTCCTGATCCAAGGGGAGAAGAGGCATAACCGCGCAGAAGGGGGGATAGCGGCCTTGTATCAACTATAATATGGAAATTTTCTTGCGAGGAGGTGGAGAGAAGGAGAGCTAGCGCACGGCGGGATGAGAAAGCTCGATGGATCACCGATCGCACAGTTACAGTACATCGGCAATTTACGCTTACGCTTTTCGTTTACAGAAGCTCGGATTTGATAGAATTCCGGCTTGCTCTCCGATAGTCGGACGGAGACATGCCGACGATGGATTTAAAGAGCCGCGAGAAATGCTGCAGTTCTTCACAGCCGACCAGCCGGCCGATCTCTGCGACGGGCAGATCGCTTGCAGCCAGCAGCGACCGGGCTTTCTGAATGCGCACTTCACGCTGCAGTTGAATCGGACCGATACCGTAAAGCGCCTTGAATCTGTTCGAGATATAAGTGGCATTCATGTGGTAGTCGACGGCCAGCTCCCGCAGCGACAGCGGCTGCTCGGGTTTTTGGAAGATATGCACCAGAATGTCGAGGAAACGGTGGGCTTGCGAAGTCAAGGCGCTCATCTCGTCGCAAGCCAATGCTTCCTGCAGCAGATAATATAGCAACTCGTAGGATTTCGCCTTTTCCAGAATAGGCCCTAGCGGGAAGCCTGTCTTCGGCCTCTCCAATTCTGCCAGATAACCGGCGAAGGTCTCTTCAAACAGCTTGAAGTTCCTCAGTGGGAATTGGTACGGGATTTGAAAAAACTGCAGCACGTCAAACACGCGATCTATCATGAAGGTAAAGTGCCAGTACATAAATTCCGTGCGCTCGCCCGTATCTTTGAAGTGATCGTGCAGGACGAACGGAGGGATGAACAAAACGGTTTTCGGAGGAACCTCGATCAACTGATCGCCGCCGATGCGCAGTTTTGCCGTGCCTTCCTTGTGATAGGACATCACATAGAAGGGGAGCCGACGATTCATAAAGCCCATCTTCGTCCGGCGATTCTGTTCGAAAGCCAGAATGTTTAATTCCGCTTTGCGCAGTAGAAAATGAATCGTCTCCTCCAGTCGATCATTTAACATGGCTGCCTCCGATATCTGTAAAAGTGGTAAATTCCTCTGTATCGACGATAACATGTCGAAGCCGGAATTTCAGTATACTTCTGGTGAAAGAATCGGAAAGGTGGAGGCTGCGATGAGAATTTTGGTATATGAAGGTCCAAAGCAATTGCGAGTGGTCGAAAGAGGCGACTTGGAGGCCGGGCCGGGACAAGTCCGTATTCGCACATTATATTCCGGTATCAGTCACGGCTCGGAGATGAACGTTTACCGGGGCATCGCCCCCTTCTTTAGCCGCAACAACGACAGCGAATACCGGTTGTTCCGTCCCGTCGAGACAGAGGAAGCGTGGCATTATCCGATCCGCAGTTGCGACCCCGGCGTGTGGTATATGGGCTATGCCTGCGTAGGAGAGGTGGTGGAGACCGGCGAGGATGCGGGGGACCTCAAGCCCGGCGATCTCGTTTACGCTAATGCGCCTCATCAATCGGAAGCGGTCAAGTCCCACAGGGAAGTGATCAAACTTCCTCAAGATTTGCCTCCTGAATTTGGCGTCCTGTTTACTAACCTGATGACGGCCTATAACGGTATTCTCGATACCCGGATTAAACTGGGCGACACGGTCGTCGTCTCCGGCCTCGGTGTGCTTGGGCAACTGGTCGTGCAGATGGCCAAGATGTCGGGGGCGCATCGGGTCATCGGCGTCGACGTGCTGGACAAGCGGCTGCAGACTGCTCTTGCGGTCGGCGCCGATCACGTGTTTAACGCCGCGTCCGGGGAAGATGTCGCTTACGAGATTCGCAAGCTGACGAATGCAAGAGGGGCGGATGCAGTCATTGAGGTATCCGGCAGCCAGCGGGCGTTGCAGCAGGCGATTCGCATGGCGGCGCCGGATTGTACGGTGACGGCGCTCGGCTGGTACCAGGGGGCGTGCGTCGACTTGAACCTGGCGGAAGAGTTCCACCACAATCGAATCACGCTCAAGTCCTCGCAGACCAGCCGCATCAATCCCGACATTCGTCATATGTGGGATCACAAGCGGAAGGAAGAGACCTGTCTGTCGCTGCTCGCGAGATTAAAGCTGGACAACCTGATCACTCATCGCATTCCCTATGAACAGGCGGCCGACGCTTATCGTATGATCGATTCGCATGCCGACGATATCATTCAGGTCGTGTTGACCTATTAAAAAGTAAAGGATAAGAAGAGGAGCGCGGATATGATATTTTCTCCTTCAATCGATGCTGTTTTCGGGCAAACGCGCATGAGCATCGGCGAACAACTGGAACTGGTGCGGGCGATCGGTTACAACGCTTTTGAAATGTGGGGCTGGTGGGACAAGGAACTGGACGAGCTGGAGCGCGCCAAAGATCGTCTCGAATTGACATTGGCTTCGATGTGCACACGGATGGTTTCTCTGGTGGACCCGGCCTGCCGCAGTCGTTATATCGCCGGATTGCAGGAGAGCCTGACCGTTGCCCGCCGGTTGAACTGTGCTCATCTGATCAGCCAGACAGGCAACCTATTGCCGGGCGTGTCGCGGGAGGCGCAGCGGATGAGCCTGATCGCCGGTCTGAAGGAAGCCGTGCCTTTGCTTGCACAAGCCGGCATCACCTTGCTCATCGAGCCGCTTAACACCCGGATCGACCATCCGGGTTACTATCTGGAGCGTTCGTCGGAAGCCTTCGCCATTATCGACGAAGTGGACAGCCCGTATGTGAAGCTTGTCTTCGATATGTATCATCAGCAGATCACCGAAGGCAATCTCATTCCCGCGATTGTTTCCCATATCGATCGAATCGCCTATTTCCATATGGCGGATCATCCCGGACGGCATGAAGCGGGCACCGGCGAGATTCATTATCCGAATGTCCTTGAGGCGATTCGCGGAGCGGGTTACGACGGGTATGTCGGGATGGAATACTTTCCGTTGTCCGATGCGAAGACAAGTCTAATGAAGATGCGGAGCCAGTTTCTCCATTTTGAGGCCCTAACGGAAGAGCAGCAAGTTCGAGCCGTCGTCTCTGTGCACGAATTGTTCCGGAAGCCAAACGGGTGAATGTGGAAAATAGTACGTCTCGATCGTCACTTTCGCACGGTTTTTAATGGAAACGCTATCTTACGGGGGTTATGCTCCAAATTTATAATGAGGGAGGCTACAGCGTCGATTATACCAAAGGAGATGTTCGGCAATGACGGCAGAGATAGCTGTGACGATAGATACGGCAGGGACGGCAGTTACGGCAGATGTGGCAGATACGGCAGACGGCTCGAGCCTCTACGTGGATGCACTTCATGGGGATGACAACAACGAAGGAGGGCTCGATTGCCCGCTGCGGACGATCGAGGAAGCCAAGAGAAGAGTGCGATCGCTCATTCCCGGGATAAGCGCCGACCTATGCGTTTATCTCCGGGGCGGCGTCTACCGGCCGTCTTGGCAGACCCGCAGCGTGCCGCTGTTTAACCGCTTCGGGGGAACGGACGACCGCTATCCGCTGCGCGAATCCGGCCTGATCTTCGGCGAGGAGGACTCGGGGAGGAACGGCCATCAGGTCGTCTACCGCTCGTATCCCGGAGAACGGGCGGTCATCTCGGGCGGACGGCGCATCGAAGAATGGGAATGCTGCGACGAGGAGAAGCGGATCTATCGGGCCTTCGTCGGCACGCTGTCGACCCGGCAATTGTACGTCAACGGACGCAGAGCCCAGCGCGCCCGCAGCGATCGGGGGTTCCTCGGCCGCACGGAGTTCGATCCCGAATGCCGCCTGACCGGAGGCCCCGCCTATATCACGGACGATCCGTCCCCCCTCTCGTGGCGCAATCCGGGCGATGTGGAACTCGTCTACCCGAACAGCTTTACCATGTCCCGCTGCACCGTGGACCGGGTGGAGCCGCTCGGGAACCGAACGGCGATCTATATGAAGCAGCCCGGTTTTTTCTACATCACGCACAAATACGGAACGTCGGCCAAGCTGCCCTCATGGATCGAGAACGACCCCGGCTTGCTTCGCAATCCCGGCGAGTGGTGCCTGGACAGCGGCGAAGGCCTGTTGTATTACATCCCGCTTCCGGAAGAGGACATGGGCACGGCAGAGGCGGTGGTGCCGACGATCGACGTGCTGCTGTCCGTCAGAGGAAGCTCATCCTCCCGCAAGGCAGGCCGTCTGACCTTCCGCAGCCTCGACTTCGAGTATGCCGGTTGGCTGCGGCCCAATTATGCCAACGGGCACTGCGACAGCCAGAACAACTATATTCGGGAATCGATCGGGGAGGAGTTCGACAGCGACCATCAGAGCGATGCGGCTGTGGAGATCGAGTATGCCGATGATGTGACGCTCGAGGATTGCCGGCTGACCAAGCTGGGCATCACCGCCTTGCGGATCACCAAGGCAAGCTGCCGCAACCGGATCGAAGGGTGCGAGATCGCCGACGTATCGGGGGGCGGGATCAGCATCGGCGACCCCGAATTCCGCAATCCGGAGAACCGGAGCAACTGCTTGCCGGAAGAAGCGGACATGATCTCGGACAACCGGATCGTCGGCAATTATTTGCACGACATCGGGTTGGAATACCGGTCCGCAACAGCCATCTCCGCGACGTTTACCCGGAATACGGAGATCCGCAACAACGAGATCTGCCGGGTCCCCTATTCGGCTCTGCATATCGGATACGGCTGGGATGTGCCAGATGTGACTTGCACTCGCGGCATGAGCATCTGCCGGAATGTCGTGGACACCTTCATGACGACCATGTTCGATGGAGGAGGCATGTACTTTATCGGGGCGACGGGAGGAACGCGGGAGCATCCGAACGTTATCTCCAACAACTATATACGCAATCAGGTCGAACCCAAGTACGGCGGCTTCTACTTCGACGAGGGCAGCTCCGACTGGCAGGCGGACGGCAATGTGTTCGAGAAGACGGAATTGTGGTGCAACATCAGCGGAATCAGCCGCAAGCTTCACGATATTGCCATTGCGAACACCTGGATCGATCAAGGGTATTGCTACATGAATCGCAGCCTGGGCCAGGCGGGTGTAGAGATCGAAGAGCCGCAGCGATATCCTCGCCGGAATTGGCCCGAGCCGGTGGAGGCGGTCATTCGGCAAGCCGGGCTGCCGCCCGCTTATGCCCATCTTCGTCCGGACTACGACGATCTCGGAGAGGTGCTGTCGGACAAGGAATGTCTGCTTCTTGAGGTCGGCGGCGAGCGGGTGCCCGGGTTCGTCGCCCGGACGGTGCGCGGCGTGCGCATCGACAATCTGGCAGATGCTGTTGTGCACTATTCGTCGGACGACGACGCGATTGCGACGGCGGATTCGCGCGGTATGGCGCGGGGGATCGCCCCGGGGCGCTGCAGAATTCGGGTAACGGTCGAACGGAGGGGAATCGTCAAGTCGGCGGACATCGATGTCTATGTCGGAGATTCCGTTGTCGGCAGGCACATCGAGCTCAAGACGGATGCGATGCTGCCCGGCGCAAGCCAGCGAGCCCGTCTGGTCTGCCGCACGAGTCTGGGAAGAAGCTATGTCGACGAGGAGGCACGCTTCCATTCCGATCGGCCGGAGGTGCTGCGGGTCGATCCGGATGGGAAGTTGACCGCGGCGGCCCCGGGCCAAGCGCTTCTTCGGGCGGAAGCGGGTTCGGGAACAGGGACAGGCGAAGGGGAAAATAACGCAGCGAAAGGAGCGAGCACCGAGGTTCGCGTATGCGGGAGTCCGGACCCGGCGGGCCGCTTCGTTCGCGATCCGGCTTACTGGAGCGTCAGTCCCGATATGGAGATCGCGAACGGCCCCGGCCTGCTGCGGGCGTTCACGGAAGGCGGGATCGGCACGGCGGTGTATCGGGGGCGGGCCTTCGGCGACGAGCGGCTGCGCTTCGGCCTGCTGCTGGAAGCGGCAGACAATGAGCTGGTCTGCCTATACTTGCGCAGCCGACAGCCCTCCGGCCGAGCCTTCGATGCCGACAATGCCGGCTATGTCATGGTTATTGCGCCGAAGGGGATCGAGCTTCATCGCTTCCGGGATCGTCAGCGCACGCAATTGTTCGGCAATGTGTATCCCTATCCCGCGTTGGCGGGGGATACCATTCCGAACGCCTTCATTCGCAATGGGCAGCCGTGTTGCCTGGAGACGGCTGCCGTCAATGAAGCGGACGGGGTTCGGCTGACGCTGCGGGTCGACGGGAAGGAAGTGTTCGCTGCCCTGGACCGGTGGGACGGCTGCATCCGGGAGCCCGGATACTTCGGACTTACGGTCACCCGGGGCAGCATCACGCTTCGGGAACCGCCGAATGAAGCAAGGGACGGCAAGGAAGGGAGCGAACCGCAGTGAGCAAGCTGGATGCTGTATGGCGCCGGGCGGCAGGCGGAGATTCTGTCGTCATCGGCTACTTCGGCGGCTCCATTACTGTCGGAGAAGGGGCATCCGATAGAGAGACGGCTTCTTGGCGAGCGCTGACGACGCGCTGGTTCCGGGAACGGTTCCCCGGCGCGGACATCCGGGAGCGCAATGCGGCCATCGGAGGAACGGGCTCCGACCTGGGGGCGTTCCGCTGCGGGGAGGACCTGCTGGACGCGAACCCGGACCTTGTATTCGTGGAGTTCGCCGTGAACGATGCGGGAACGGATGAGACCAGGGTCGAACGAGCGATGGAAGGAATCGTGCGGCAGATTCGGCGCCGGCGTCCCGAGGCCGGTATCGTGCTGGTCTATACGGCCATTCGCCGCTGGCTGGAGGACAAGACGAAGCAGGTTCCCCGCAGCGTGAGGGCCCATGAGCGCATCGCGAAGCACTACGGCCTTGGATCGGTGGACGCGGGTCGGGCGATGGCGTTATTCGCGGCTGGGGAAGCGGGCCGAATCGAGCTCCTCTTGCCGGACGGGACGCACCCTTCCGATCGAGGGCATCGACTCTACGCCGATTCGGTGGGGGAGTATCTGGAGCAGGAGCGCATGCGATACCTCTGCCGCGCGCGGGAGGATCGCGGGGAACGGCAGTTGCCGATGCCATCCGCACCGTTGCTGCCGCCCGCGCTGCACAGGCAGCCGTTGGAGGGCCATCTGCTTGACGCATGGAAGGTCGCGCAGCCGGGGTGGCGGAGGGACAGCCGCTCCTTAAAGGGCAAATATCCGCACATGCTGACAGCGAATGAGCCGGGAACGGTGCTGCGGTTCACGTTCGCGGGCACGGCGCTCGGCATCTATTGGTTGGTGGCGGAGGATTCCGGGGACATCGAGTGGTCGGTGGACGGCTCCGTTCCCGAGAGGGCGTCCGCTTGGGATCGCTATGCAACGCAATTCGCACGGGCCCATTATGTGCTGCTGTGCGATCGATTGGACGACGCGATGCACACGTGCACGTTGACCATCCTATCGGAGCGCCAGCCGTTGTCCGCGGGGACATGGATTCGGATCGGGGCGTTCCTGATCGGCGGAAGCGGCGGAAGGGAGAGGGATTAGCATCGAACGGAACAAGAGGCTGTTGGTGTTGGGAGACAGCATCGCCTTCCATTACACCCCGTATTTGAGAAGGCTGCTGGCGGGCGAATACGACGTTCATACGAAGGAAGGCGACAGGGACGCGGCGGCGAATCTTGACCGGCCCGCCGGGGCGAACGGCGGCGACAGCGGCCGGGTGCTGGAGTATGTGCGGGAGAGAGCCGTGCTCGGCGATCTGGCCTACGACGGCTTGCTGCTGAATTGCGGTCTTCACGACATCAAGCGGGACCCGCGAACGGGCGCCCGACTGGTCGAGCTTGACAGCTACAAGAGCAATCTGGCGGCGATCTTCGCGGTCCTCGAACGGACGGGGATCGGGCAGGTCGTCTGGATTCAATCCACTCCCGTGCCGGACGAACGGCACAATGCCGGAGTCAGCGAGTTTAAACGCTATGATCGGGATCTTCTGCGGTTTAACGAAGCGGCAGAAGCAACGGCGGGGAGGTACGGCATTCCGGTGCTGGATCTCTATGCCTTCAGCCGCGCGCTGGGAGAGCATGTCTATTGCGATCACGTCCACTTTACGGAGGAAGCCCGCTGTCTGCAGGCGGCTTATATCGCGGGATTCGTGAAGGGACTTTCATGCGAAGCGCGCGCAGCCGACTGATTCGGCTGCAATTGGCTGTCAGGGAATTTGCTTCGTGGGTTCCCATCTTTGATCTGTCGGCGCGCTCGGTGAAGCAGGAGCAATTCCGCCGATTCAAGGCGGCAGCGCCTTTATGGCCTATGTGCGCGAAGCCGAATACGTGGCGCCGATCCGGACGATGGAGGCTGTTGCCGTATGTCCGCCTGAGGCGGAAGGCATCGAGAACGAGGGAGGGGGCGATGTGTGGCGCGTTATGCTGGAGGCCCTGGCTTTAAAAAAAGAACCGTGTATGGGGGCGGACGAATGGTGCCAGGGGCGTTCGTCCGCCGTTCCGTTTGAATTCGCCGCTCATCCCACATACAATAGAAGAGATACTTACTTACTTTGTGGAGGGAACATACGAATGTACCGGACAACGGAAGATTTCCTGCAGGATTGGTCGGCTTCGGCCGCGGGCACGCTGGCCGTATTCAAAGCGATTACCGATGAGAAAAAAGAAACCGCAATCGTCGAGGGACACAATACGCTGAACTGGCTGGCTTGGCATCTGACCGGAACGGCGGGAGCGTTCGGCCTCATCGCGGGGCTGCAGATACCGGCTGCGGAGCGCGGCGCCCCGGCGCCCGACCGAATCGCGGACGTCGCGGCGAAGTATGAAGAGATCGCCGAGGCGTACAAGACCGAAGCGAAGTGGACGGACGAGCAGATGGCCGAAGAGATCTCCGTGTTCGGAGGCAAGATGCCGCGCGGCCAATTCCTCCGCAAGCTGATCGACCACCAGACGCACCATCGCGGCCAGATGACCGTGCTGCTTCGCCAAGCGGGCCTGCCGGTGCCCGGCGTGCTCGGACCGACGCGGGAGATGCAGGCGAAATAACCGCACTCCTGCCGCAACTCGCGCACTTGCCGGCGCACTCGCCAGGCTGCTCGCAGGCAAGCGCGCCGTTTTATGCGGTTTTTAGCATACACTCGGAGGTTCGAGGCTCATTGGTGCCGCTTTTATGCGATTTTTAGCATATATGCGGCACCTCGGGCCGGAAATTCCTCCACGAATGCGTTTTTTCGCATACAATTGCTCAAACTGCCTGTTATCGTGCCTCGCCAATGTGATTTTTCGCATAAAAAATCAGCGGCCAGCGGCTTCGGAAGGTCATCGGCGGCAACGACTCAGATCAGGTACGTCCGGATGAAGTAGGCCGGCGTGCAGCTCCAGGCATGGCAATAGCTGTTGACGAGGTTGCTGCCGTACGGAGAGCTCAGCTTGTCCGCCGGGTCGTACAGCTCCCAGAACGTGTCCGCCCCGTCCGCCATCATGCCGCCCCAATAGCGGCGCATCTCCGCGATCGCCCGCTCGCGGCGGCCGCATTCGAACAGCGCCTCGATCAGGTGGTGATGCATGTAGGGCGTCGTCATGCCGACGCCGGGCGGGCGTTCGAACAGGCGGTCCATCAATGCGGTCGTCTCGACGGGGTCCAGCACTCCGGCCAGCGCCATCCAGATCTGGGACGCCCAAGACACCTGCTCTTCCGCTCCGCTGACGAAGAACCCCGCATCGGCACGCCACAGCTCCGCAAGCGCCGCCTTCGAGGCACGCTCGATCTCCGTCTCCAGCCAGTTGCAATCGTCATTCCGGTTCAGCGCCCGGGCAAGCGCAAGCGCTCGCTTCATGCAATAGATCAGCACGGCCTGTGCGGACGCCTGCTTGTTCAGCTCGTCCCGCCAATCGGTGAAGCAGTACCAGGTCTCGTCGTCCTGCACGATGCCGCGCTCGTCGAGCCGCTCCAGGCCGATGCGGATCTGGTCGCAAGCGACCGGATACAGCTCCGCCAACGTCTGCCCGTCGCCGGTCTCCCGGTAATAATCGTGCAGCGCGGCGGCGAAGAACAACGCATAGTCGTATAAATAAATATCGTCGGGGTGCGGCTCGGGCTTCTCGTAGACGCAAGCCGGCACCTTCCCGCCCTCCAGCCGAAGGCCGGCAAAAAGATACAGGCACCGCTTCACAAGCGAGTGACTGCCGAACGTCCGGCAGCTCGCGAGCGCCTGCAGCCGCAGATCGCCGAGCCACAGCCGACGGTCGCGCTTCGGCCCGTCCTCGAACACGGTCTGCATGCAATCCTCCAGCGTCTTGACGGCGATTCGATCCATCTCCCGCAGATCCGCCGGCAGCGATTCCGGCAGCGGCTCGACCCGGCCCGGGTCTCCCGAAGTGACATGCGTGACATAAATGTCCGGGAACGTTATACGGAACTTGCGCGAAGGCTCCAGCACAACGATTCTGAGGTAGCGGAAGGTATAGCGCCTGGGCAGTGTGTACGTTCCGGGAACGGTATCGAGGTTGACGATCTCTTCCTGCAGCCAGGCGCGGCTGAGCGAGCCGTCGTAGCTGTCGAAGTCTTCGCCGATCTCGCACGGCATCTCTCCGAAGATGAGCTTAAGCCGCACCGGAGCGTCCGCAGGGCCGACCGCCGCGCCGATTCGCACGGTCAGATAACCGACGCAATGGATGCCGAAGTCGAGCACGATGCTGTCTCCCTTGGCGTAGTCGCCGGAGGCGAAGGCGTCGATCGTGCCGCCGTGCTCCGTTCGCCAGCCTTGGAATGCTTGCTCATCCGGCAAGACCCGCACAAGCCGCTTCGGCTCGATCCGGGTCCTCCTCAGTGCGGGAATGTGCTGCTCCGCCGTCTCTGCGTATGAATGACTGTCGTTCATGGAACTCCCATCCTCTCTCTGCGCTGCCGTATTCGGTCTGCCGGGGCTGTGCGCGCTTCCTTCTTCACGGCTCGGTCGGCTAGGTCAGAAGATCTTCGCCGATGCTCCGCTCGCCGCCCTTCCGGCAGTCCGTCGGCGTCAGCCCGTAGTGCTTCTTGAATAATCGGTTGAAGTAGGACGTGCTGGTGAAGCCGCATTGCTCCGCAATCTCGGCGATCGGAAGATGGGTCCGGGCGAGCAGCTCCATCGCCCGTTCCAGCCGCACCTTCTGGATCGCGTCGACGATCGTGTTCATCGTATGCTGCTTGTACAGCCGCCCGACATAGCTCGGGGACATGCTGAGCAGCTCGGCGACAAGGTTCAGCGACAGCGCGGGATCGCCGTACTGCCGCTCGATCAGCTCGTTGATCTGGCCGATCAGATCTTCCAGGCGGTGCTTGCGCTTGCCTTCCACCTTGTCCCTGGCTTCCGCCAGCAGCTCCTCGATCAGCCGTTCCGCCTCCGCGCGAGTCTCGATCCGGGACGCCGGCGGCCAATGCCTGTCCGGATGAGCGGCGAACTCGATGCCGTGGTTGCGTTCGAGCATCGTCAGCGATTGGGCGAGCGCCGTCTTGAGCCGCGCCAGCAGGTCCTCGGCCGCCTGGATCGGATAGCGCCGGGTCTCGTCCAGCAGCTCGTCGCAGATCGCGCGGGCTTCGTCCGTCTTGCCGGCCATGATCGCTTCGTTCAGCCGGCGCTCGCGATCCGCCGGATAGCGGTATTCGTTGGACGGAGGCACGATGGTATCGGGCGCATACAGAATTGCGCCGCGGCCGGCGTGGAAGCGGTACTTCAGCGCTTCGGCCGATTGGCGGTACAGCGCGCCGAGATGCAGGAATTGACGGTCGGGGGCGGTGTAGGCGATCGACAAGCCGAGCCCGAGATGCTCGCGCGTCGCATTCTGGATCTGCATAAGCATCGAGCGAATGTACCTCTCGTCCGATTGCTCGGGCGAAGCCGCAGGGGTGGACGAGAGGGAGGACGAGCCGAGCAGAAGCAGCACAAGCCCTTCCTCGAGATCGACCGTCTCCGCCTGATAAGCCTGGTTCGCCAGCTCCGACGCGATGTTCATGATCGCGTATTTGTAGACGTGCACATCCGCCCCGCGCGCTTCGGCGAACGCCGGGAAGCCGTCGATGCCGAGCAGCGCGATCCGGTATTCCCCCTGAATGTCGAAGCCGATCCCGAGCGCGGCGAACCGTTCGCGCAGCGCCTTCGGGTTGACGGGCTCACGCCCGAACACGAGGCTGCGCAAGTACGTCTGCCGGACCGTGAACAGATTGTTGCGCCGATCCACCTCGAGCATGCTGACCCGGCTTGCCATATGGTCGATCGGCGCATACAGCCTGCGCGTCTGAAGCCAGGACAGCAGCAGGCCGAAGGCGACGATCGCGAGCGTGATGAGGATCGTTGTCCGGCGCATATCCTCGACCTTGCCGGTGACGGCGGCATAGGAGCTGACGCGAACATACCGCCAGTCCATGTCGTCGGCTTGCGTATAGGAGATGAGCGATCGTTCGCCCGCATAGCGGCCGACGAGGTAGCCGGCTCCCTGGCGCCGATCGATTCGCTCGACAAGGTCGCGCGCCTCCGCTTCGAGTCGCTCCTCGCCGCCGAATTGCAGCTTGCCCGAGTTGTCGATGATAAACGTGCGTCCGATCTTGTCGCTGCCGCTTCCGCCGATATCCTTGTGAATCCAGTCGGCGTCGATGTTGACGACGATCGCCGAGTTGAGCGAGTTGTCGGGGGAGCCGATCGCGTCGTAGAACAAGTAGGTGTACACCGCTTTGCGCTCCGTGCGCGATTCGTCCGTCCACACGTACCGGGGAATCGGGACAAGCGGTTTGTAATCCGTATAGTTGTCCAGAAGCGTCAATATATCGTTATCGGCCAGCTCGCTCTTGGCGTACGGGCCGTTCTGTCCGTAATCGGCCGCGATGTAGACGTTCGCGGTTCGCGGGTTGTAAGCGTAGATGGAGTCGATATAAGGCATCGTGAGCAGGTAATTGTTCATCTCGGTCAATGCGGCCACCGTCTCGTATACGTTCGGCGTGCCGTAATAGAGCAGTTGGGTGATCGTCGTATTGCGGTACATCTGGAATGTCAGCGTCTGGGCGCTCTCGGTCAACCGCCTGACTTCCCGGCTTGTCTGCTCGAGGCTGTCGAGGTCGGTGCGGTACACTTGCCCGAGGGCGATCCGGGTAAAATAAAAAAACAAAATGGCCGAAGCGACGGCCAGCGTGACGACGGTCACGAGCACGATGCCGAGCAGCAGCTTCATATAAAGGTTCATCCGGCGAAACGCGGTCAACAATCGCAAAGGAACCTCTCCTTCTTCTGGATGCATGATCGCCGCAAGAGAGCCTGCCGGTTGTTCCCGGCGCGGCTCTCCCGCGGCTGCGCTGCCGCCTGCGGGACTATCGCGGGATTACTGGATGCCCGCCTCCGCCGTATACGCCAGCCATTGCTGCTTGTACGATTCCTGGATTTTCTCCAGCCCGGCTTGCTTGGCCTTGGCCATCGCCGTGTCGATGCCCGCTTGAACATCGGACAGAAGCCCTGCGTACAACGGATAGAAGTATTGCTTCTCTACCTGCTCCAGCGCGGCGCGCTCCGGCTGGTACGATGTATAATCCTCCGTGAAGCCGGTGAACAGGTCGGGCTTGGCCACCTTGTCGAGCTCGTCGAAGATGGCTTTGACGCCGTCGTAGCCTTGATCGAACAGCATGTATTCCGGATTGCGCCAAGCCCAGCCTTGCATGCCCTCGCGCGGGAAGCCGTTCGACGAGCTGTCGCCGATCATCGTGTAATAACCGTTCTCCACGGTGTAATGCTTGCCTTCGATGCCGTATTGCGTCAGCAGGTTGTAGCGCTTGTCGGTCACCAGCTTCTCGTAGAACGCCAGCGCGCGCTCCGGATTCGCGCTGTTCTTCGGAATGGCGAAGCCGTTGTGGATCGGATGCACCGGCGTGGCGTAGCCGAGAATCTCCGCATACGGCGTATAGCCGAGCTTCCAGTCCGGATGCAGCGATTGCATCTTCATGTTATTGTCGTTATACCTTGTCGGGTTGTCGCCGAGCATCGCCGCCGCCTTGCCGCTGGTGATCAGATCGCCCGAGAGCTCCTTCTGGTTGAGCACGTTCTTGGCGAACAGTCCCTTCTCGGCCCAACTGCGGACCAGGTTCAAGTCGGAGAGCTGCTCCTCCGAGCCCCAGTACGAGTAGACGTCGTTCGGCGATTCATACTTGATGCCGATGCCGTACGGGAGCTTGGCGCCGACCGAATGGTCCGTCAGCTCGCGCAGCGGGTTGATGAGGTTGTCCGTCACGTTGTCGATGGCGAGCGGCGTCATGCCGGGTTCGTTCTGCTTGATGCCCTCCAGGTACGCCTCCATGGTCGCGAGGTCCTTCGGCACGGGCAGGTTGTACTTCTCGCGCAGGTCCTCGCGGTAGACGAAGCCGTTGGTGACATATTCCTTATAGGTTGCCGGAACCGTATAGATTTTGCCCTTGACCTTCACCGCTTCCCACATGTCTTCCGGCACGAACTCCTGCAGCTTGGGGGCCGCCGTCGGCAGCAGATCGTCGAGCGGCAGGAAGGCGCCGCTGTTGGCATACGCCTGGTACTGCGTCCAATCGGCGGTGAACAGAAGGTCGACCTGCTGGCCCGAGGAGAGCAGCAGCTTGTACTTCTGGTCCCAATCGGTCCACGTCGTGAAGTTGAACTTGACCGTCGCGTTCAGCTCTTCCTCGGCCATCTTGTTGATCTCGTCCTGAATCAGATCCAGATCCTTCGGCGCATCTCCGAGCATGTAGAACTGCAGCGTGACGTGCTTCGACGTGTCGAGGCCGGCAGGGGCCGCGGATGCGGACGACGATGCGGCGGAAGCGGACGGAGACGAAGACGGGGACGTCGCCGGCGACGAGGTATCGTCGTTGTTATTGCCGCAAGCGGACAAGACCGTAACCAGGGCCAGCGCGCCTGCCGACAGCGTAAGCGCATTCTTTCTGTAAGACATGTGAATCCTCCCTTATTCTTCATAGTATATATGTTAGCCGTCCGCGGGGCGATACCCGCGGCGGTTCTAACCGGTATTCAGCCTTTGACGGCGCCGATCGTGAGTCCCTTGACGAAGTAGCGCTGCACGAACGGATACAGCAGCAGAATCGGCCCCGTCGCGATGATCGCCATCGCCATCTTCATCGACTCGGTCGGGATGCTGCCGCCGAGCGAGACGCCGTTGCCGCCCATGGACGCCATGAACGATACGGTATTGATGACGTTGTACAAGTAATATTGAAGCTGGTACATGTCGGTATCGTTAATGAACAGCGAGGACAGCAGCCAGTCGTTCCAATAGCCGAGCGCCAGGAACAGGCCGACGGTGGCGATGCCCGGCAGCGACAAGGGCAGCACGATGCGGCTGTAGATCCGGAAGTCGCCGGCGCCGTCGATCTTGGCGGATTCGTTGACTTCCTCGGGCACGGCGGAGCGAATGAAGTTCTTCATCAGAATGATGAGGAACGGCGTCATGAGTCCCGGGAAGATCAGGACGGCGTACGTGTCGGTCAGCTTCAAATACTTGGTGAACAGGATGTACCAGGGAACAAGCCCTCCGCCGAACAGCGTGGTGAAGTAGATGAGGAAGGCGAAGACGTTGCGGTAACGGAAGTCCTTGCGCTGGAGCACGTAGCCTGCCATCGTGATGAAGAACAGGCCGAGCAGCGTGCCGACGACGGTCGTCAGGCCCGTAACGCCGTAGGCATGAAGCACTCGCTCGGGGAACTTGAAGATCATCCTGTAGCCTTCCAGGGAGAACTCCTGCGGCCACAGCCGGTAGCCTTCCCGAACGAGCGCCTCGTTGCGGGTGAGCGAAGCGGAGACGATGAGCAGGAAGGGCAGCAGACATAGCAGCGTCGTCAAGGCAACGGAGATGTAGGCGATCCATTTGAACAACCCCGAATACTTCTCTTCTTTTATTTTCACAACCGCGGTCCTCCTAGAATAAGGCGTAATCTTCGTTGATCTTGCGGATGATCGTGTTGACGATCATGACGAGCGCGAATCCGAACAGCGATTGGTAGACGCCCGCCGCCGAGGCCATGCCGATGTCGAACGTCACCTTCAGCGAACGATAGACGTAGGTGTCGAGAATGTCGGTGGCGTTGTAGAGCATCCCGTTGTTGCCGATCAGCTGATAGAACAGGTCGAATTGGCCCTTCATGATGCTGCCCAGCGCGAAGAGCAGCAGGACGACGAAGGTCGACTTCAGCATCGGGATCGTAATATAGCGGACACGTTGGAAAATGTGGGCGCCGTCGATCTTGGCCGCTTCGTAGTATTCGTCGCTGATTCCCGTGATCGCAGCCAAGTAGATGACCATGCTGTAGCCGAGGTTTTTCCACAGATAGAAGAAGATGATGAGCGGCACCCACACCCAGGGAGTGCTGTAGACGTCGACCGGATTCAAGCCCCAGCCCTTCAGCAGCGTGTTCAGGAACCCGCTCTCGTAGTTGAAGATGTTGTACACGATAACGCTCAGGATGACGAACGAGATGAAGTAGGGCAGGAACATGACCGACTGGCTCAGCTTCTTGAACCACTTCAGCTTCAGCTCGCTGACGAGCACCGCAAGCGCGATCGCCCCGACGTTGCCGAGCAGGATGAAGGCCGCGTTGTAGCCGAGCGTGTTGAGCGTCAGACGCGTCAGGATGCCGGACCTCCACAGGAATTCGAAGTTCTCGAAGCCGACGAAGTCGCTGTCGAACAGGCTCTTGCTGAAGTCGAATCTCGTGAACGCATAGTAGATGCCTACCATCGGCAAATAATTGTTGATCACGAAGAACAAGAGGGTCGGGATCAGCATCAGGAACAGCATCCGGTTGGTGACGATCTCCCGCAGGAACGTATTTCTTTTGATCAAGGCAAGCTCCACTCCTTTGCTTTGTTGCTTGGCGTCCGGGGTTCGTCCGGGGTTGCGGAGGCGTCCGGTTGGCCCGTTCGGGTGACTTCAGTCTAGGCGGGGCAAGGGGAGACGGGCTATAGTAAAGATTCGCGAAACTTGAACAATCTCGTCATCGGCACTTGCATTATCTCGTCCGACACGAATCTTTGCCGCGAGTTGCACGAATTCGCTGGCGCGCCGGCCGCGGTTCGGTATAATACGAGGTGATCATGATCGCGGCGCCTTGCAAGCGCTTTATTACTCCGATGGAGGGACGATGATGAGATTGACGATCAGAACGAACGATGCCAGAACAAACCATGACCTAACAAACCATTATGGGAAAAGAACGAGTCGGTTAAGGAGAGTCCAAACGGCGGTATGCGCGCTGCTGTCCCTGTCGATGCTGCTGGCCTTCGCGGCCGCCGCCTCGGCGTATTCCCATCCGGCAAGCAGCGTGACCTCCGGCGAGCTTGCCGCGATCAAGGCGAAGGTGAGCGCGAATCAGTCGCCCTGGAAGGAAGCCTACGATCTGATGATGGTCGACGCGAACGCCGGGCTGTCCGTGACCAGCCATGCCGTCGCCGTCTGGAATATTCCCGGTTATTACGCGGACGCCGCCGGCCACAATGCCGCCAAGGGATTGATCGAAGAGGATGCCAAGGCGGCCTATGCGACGGCGCTGGCCTATCAATTCACCGGCAATACGGCCTATGCGGACAAGGCGAAGGAGCTGCTCAACGGCTGGGCGTACACGAACACGTCGGTCACGGGTACGGACGGTCCGCTCGCCTCCGCTTATCTGGGCGTAGGTCTCGTTCAAGCGGCGGACCTGATCAAGGGATACAGCGGCTGGAGCACAGCCGACCAGACCCAGTTCAAGAACTGGATCGCCTCGGTATGGCTGCCGAAGTGGGACGGCATGAGCAGCCGCAACAACTGGTGGGACTGGAGCCTGTACGCGCAATTGTCGTATTATCAATTCACCGACGATGCGACCGCGTTCGCGGCGGAGGTCGCCAACCTGAAGACGCAGATCGACACGTCGATCGACGCGAACGGCTTCCTGCCCGAAGAAGCGACGCGCGGCACCAACTCGCTCTGGTATCATTACTTCGCGCTGTCGCCGATGACAGCCGCGGCGGAGGTTGTGCGCAACACGACGGGCGAGGATCTGTTCAACTGGGTGTCGCCGAGCGGCAAGAGCATCAAGCTGGCGGCGGACAAGCTGTTCTACTACGTGAACGGCCATATCGGCGAGTGGCCTTACAGCAGCAATACGGGATTCCCTGCGGCGCTCAACTCGAATCAATACCCGCTTAACATGTACGAAGGGCTGGCCGAGATCTACCAGAATACCGACTATGAGATTTACGTGACGCAATATCGTCCGGTCGAAGGCGTGCTGAACGGCGTGAACTATCACCACTTCGCCTGGGTGTACCCGACGTTGCTGCGGACCGACATCCCCGTCATTCCGGGGCCGGGCTATGCGAAGATCGAAGCCGAGAGCTACTCCGGAGGCTACAAGATCAGCACGGCCGCAACGGTGGACGAAGGCGGCGGTCTCATGGTCCGCTCCACGGACAACAACGACTACGTCTACTACACGAACCTGAACATGGGAACCGGAACGAATGCGTTCCAGCTGAGGTACGCGACGCCGAACACGGACGGCACGGTGGAATTCAGAACGGACAGTCCGACCGGGCCGCTGCTCGGCTCGCTGCTGCTGCCGTCCACCGGAAGCTGGTCGACCTACGCGACGGCGACGATTCCCGTCACCGGAGCGAGCGGGATCAAGAACGTGTACATGGTGTTCAAGAAGGCGTCCTCCGGCAGCGTCGCCGATATCAACTGGTTCAGCTACACGACCTATACGACGATCGAGGCGGAGAGCTTCTCCAGCCAGCACGGCCTGAGCGTATCCGCGACGGCCGATCCGGAGGGCGGAGGCAACAAGCTCGGCTCCACGGATAATGGCGACTATGCAGTATACAATAATGTTAACTTCGGCTCGTCCGGCGTATCCGCCATTCAGGTGAGGTACGCGACGCCGAATACGAATGCCACGATCGAATTCCGCATCGGCAGCCCGACCGGTACGCTGCTCGGCTCGCTGCTGCTGCCCGCCACCGGCGGCTGGGGCGATTACAGCACGGTAAGCGTGCCCGTTACCGGGGCGACAGGCGTTCAGAACCTGTATCTGGTATTCAGCAAGCCGGCCAGCGGCAGCGTGGCGGACGTGAACTGGTTCCGGTATTGAACCTTTGCGGTGGGACGCGGGGAAGCGGGATGCGAGTAAGTGAGACGCGGTAAGTGAGATGCGAGTAAGTGAGAAGCGGTAGTTGAGAAGCAGTAGGTGAGAGGCGAGCAAGCGAGAAGCGGTAAGTGAGCTGAGGCAAGCACGAGGCAAGCGAAACGATAACGGGTTGGATAGGGAGAGGCTAATCGGCTGCAAGCAGTCGGTTAGCCTCTCTTGGCGGAATCGGCGAATCCGTGAATTTATGCGAAATTTCACATTCGTGCTGCCCGATAACGGGATGTTTGGACGATTTTATGCGATAAATCACATTCGTAGGGGGATTCCGGGCCGAGATGCTCTGATTTATGTTAAAAACCACATAAAACCCTTGATTCATGCGGAATCCCGGGCGATGAATGTGAAAAATCGCATAAATCGCATGAGCCGGTGAGGCCGGTCCGGCCAGCGGGGTCATCGGGGCCAATGTGTCCGGTCCGGCTTGGCGTTCGTTAATGCCCGCCCGCGTGGTCGACGTGCTTGATATGCTTGTTGTTCATCAGAATGAAGACAACGGACAGCAGGACGAAGCCGGAGCCGACGTAGAACGGAATGTGCGGATTGAACCATTCCGCAAGCTTGCCTGCGAAGTAAGGCGCGATTGCGCCGCCGATAAAGCGAAGGAAGCTGTAGGCGGCGGATGCGGTGGAGCGCTCCACCGGGGCTGCGTTCATGACGCCTGTCGTAATGAGCGTATTGTTGTTGCCAAGCAACGCTCCGGCGAAGATGACGCTCGCGATAATGACCCACTGCGTATCGGTCCAGATCGCCATGGCGAGCAGCGTCAGCCCGAACAGCGTCAGCATGAACGCCATGGATTTGACCGTTCCGAATCGGCGCTGGAGCCATGGTGCCATGAAGACGGACGTTGCCGCCAGCAGGATGCCCCAGCCCAGGAAGACGTAGCCGAGCCCGTGGATGCCGAGGCCCATCACGAACGGCGCGTAAGCCATCAGCGTGAAGAAGCCCATATTATAGAAGCAAGCGGTCAGCCCGAACACGACGAGAGAGCGGTGGCGCATGGCTCTGAACGGGTCCAGGAACGAGGACTTCTTCGCCGGAGCGGAGTTTGCCGGCTTGCCGGCTTCCTTCGGCATAAGCGCAACAATCGCAATAAAGGCGATAACCATCAGAACCGCGACGCCGATGAATGGCCCTCTCCAGGAGATCGAGCCCAGCTCTCCGCCGACCAGCGGTCCGATCGAGATGCCGAGCCCGATAGCAGCTTCGTACAGAATGATGGAGCGGGCGACGCCGCCCGTAGACAGCGAGACGATCGCCGTCAGCGCGGTGGCGACGAAGAACGCATTGCCGAGTCCCCAGCCGGCGCGCAGGCCGACGAGCGTCCAGATGTCGTTGGACAGACCGCCGAGCAGCGAGAAGATCGCGATGATGACAACGCCAAGCAGAAGAGTCCGTTTAATTCCGATGCGCGTCGTGACGGTGCCGGTGATGAGCATGGCGACGGCCATGACGGCGTTGTAGCTGGTGAACAGCAGGCTGACCTGGCTCGGAGTCGCCTCCAGCTTCGCGGCGATCTCCTTAAGAATCGGATCGACGAGGCCGATTCCCATGAATGCGATGATGCCGGCGAAGAAGACGGCCCATACGGCCCGCGGCTGGCTTAGAACGCCGTTCGTGGACCTGCTTGATTCGCTTTTGCTCTGCCCTGAGCCGCCTTTGTCCTTGCTTGATTCGTTCTTGGCTTTGGTTGATTCCATACGGTGGGATGGTTGCACGGTTTCCTATCACTCCTGATTGTCTATTTGATCTTGGCCCAGCCCCAGCCGGCCCAGCGCTTGCCGCTTGGCATCGGCGACCCGGTTCTGCACGAGAAGAAGCTCCGAACGGACCTTCTCCATCTTCTCCAGCTTGCGATCGATCATCCCGATCTGCTCGGCAACCAACTGTTCGACTTCTTCAAGCTTCCGAAGCCGCTCCTCTTCGCCGTCGGTATGCTTCAGCCGTTCGCGTACGTTGCTGTAATCCTCCATCATGGCCGCATAGTGCTGCAGCTCCTGAAGCGAGAAGCCCAGAACGTCGCGCGCCGTTATAATCTTGTTGAGGCGTTCGACATGATGATCGGAATACAGACGGAACCCGCCTTCGCTTCGATCGGGCGGAGGAATCAGACCGAGCTCTTCATAATACCGAAGCGTTCGTTTGGTTAACCCGACCTTGTTCGCAACTTCCTCTATCTTGTAGGTAGCGATCCCCTCACCTCGTTTATCGCTCATTTGACTTACCAATAAGATATTTGCTGATAAGTAAGATACCACCGAATAACCTTCACGTCAACGTCAACTTTCCAGAATTAACTTCTCAACGGCGGACTTTCGATCAACCGATCGGATTGCCTTTTCGACCTCGCTCAACTATAATACTGAATAAATGTTCAGTATTATTCGAGTGGGATGAGGTGGTCTCCATCAATAAGAAGCAGCAGCAAACCGAACAAACGAAGAGGAAAATCGCCGAAGCGTCGAAGGCGCTTTTTATCAAGAAGGGCTATAAGGCTACCGCGATCGAGGAGATCGTCAAGGCGACCGGCTGCAGTGCGGGCAACATCTATTATCACTTCAAGAGCAAGGAAGGGCTGTTCCTGCACCTCGTCCAGGAGTGGGACAAGGAATGGGAGGAGACGTGGCTGGCCAAGGAGCCGCTCTACAAGACGACCGCCGACAAGCTGTACGGGATGGCGGAGCATCTGGCGCTCGAGCAGATCAACCATCCGCTGACCAAGGCGATTGACGAGTTCTTCACGAGTGCCGAGAAGGACTCGGAGATTGAGGAACGAATTGCGCACATGGTTCAAGGTTACGTTAACTTCAACAAGCAGCTCTTGCAGCGGGGAATCGACGGCGGCGAGTTCAAGCGGGGGGACGCAGCCGGGCTCGCGGTTATTCTCGACAGCTTGCTCTACGGGCTCAGCCAACACTCCAAGAGCATGGACAAGGGCCAGTCGCTGGCGGCCTATCGGCTGGCGGTCGACGTGTTCCTGCACGGAATCGCTCGGTCGTCGCCCTGATTTTTTATGGCTTAATCTAGAATAAATATTCAGTATTATTGGATCGAACTTTATGGAGGCTGTATCGATATGTCCATCTTTGTCAGACATCGCGGGGCGCTGCCCATCTTAATGTTGAACCTGTTCCTGGTATTCACCGGGATCGGCCTTATTATTCCGATTATGCCGAGTTTCATGAACGAGCTGGGCATCGGCGGCAGCATGATGGGCTTGCTCGTCGCCGTCTTCTCGCTGACCCAACTGCTGTTCTCCCCGTTAGCGGGACGTCTGGCCGATTCCTTCGGTCGGAAAAAAATGATTGTGCTGGGCATGCTGATCTTCGCGTTGTCGGAAGGGTTGTTCGGGTACGTCAGTTCGCCGATTCTGCTGTTCGCCGCAAGGGCGCTCGGCGGCCTCAGCGCTGCGATGATCATGCCCGCCGTCATGGCGTACGCGGCCGATCTTACGACGAACGAGGAGCGCGCGGCCGGCATGGGCTACGTCAACGCCTCGATCACGACCGGCTTCATTATCGGGCCGGGCATCGGCGGCTTCATTGCCGAGTTTGGCATTCGCGCGCCTTTCTACGCCGCAGGAGTCGCGGGAATCGTCGCGGCGCTCGTCTCCCTGCTGTTCCTGAAGGAGTCGGGAGCGGTCGCCCGACTGGCCGAGGATTCCTCCTCCGACACCGCCCCGGCCGAACGCCGCAGTCTGCTGAACCAGCTTCGGTATTCGTATCGCGAGCCTTATTTTCCAAGCCTCATTATCGTCTTCGTCATGTCGTTCGGGCTGGCCAGCTTCGAGACGATCTACTCGCTGTTCGTCGATCACAAGTTCGGCTTCGATCCGAAGGACATCGCTCTCGTTATCACACTCGGTTCGATTGCGGGCGCGGTTGTGCAGCTTACGGCGTTCAGTTGGATTCTGAATCGGTTCGGGGAGAAGCGGGTCATCTCGGCCTGTCTGTTCGTTGCGGGCGTCTTCGTCCTGCTTATGCTGCTCGTTCACAGCTACTGGCTGATCTTCGCCGTGACGTTCGTCGTGTTCCTCGCCAGCGACATTCTGCGGCCGACCGTCAGCACGCAGATGTCGATGCTGGCGAAGGACCAGCAAGGCTACGTGGCGGGGCTTAACTCGGCCTACACGAGCCTGGGCAACATCATCGGCCCGGTCGTCGCCGGCGCGCTGTTCGACCTGGATGTGAACTATCCGTACGTTCTCGCGGGCTTGGTGCTGCTGGCGTGCTTCGGGGTGTCGCTGCGGGGGCGGCGAGGGACCGGACTCGGGCCGGTAAGCTAAGGGGACGAAGCGCCCAGATGGGAATCGCAATGACAGCCTCTCGTTCGCAACGGAACGAGGGGCTGTCTGTGCGGCTTCTGCTTCTCTAACGGGCCTTTGCGAACTTCCTGCGGAAGTCGGAGGGAGAGAGACCTTCTTTCTTCGAGAAGCAGGTGGAGTAATGAGAGACATGGTGGAAGCCTACCTCGTCGGCAATCCGGGCAATGGACCAGGGGGTCTGCAGCAGCAGCCGCTTGGACTGCTCGAGACGGTAATATTGGAGATAAGTCATAGGCGTCATGCCGTAGACCTTGAGCATTACTTTCGCCAGGTAATTGGGGTGATAGTTCATGTTCTTCTGCAAGACCGAATTCGTGATGTCGCTGGCATAGTTCTGGCGAATAAACAATTCGATCCGATCGGCGAGTTGAATCGATGTTTCGTTCGAGGGAGAGGCGAGGTCGCGATCCAGATGCTGAAGGAACAATTGGAAGGACGCTTGCCGCTTCCAATTGCGAAGGGATTGCGGCTCGTGTTCTTGCTCGAAGAAGGTCTCCAGAACCTCCAGCGCTTTGGGCGACAGCTTCATGTGTTTGGGGATGAAGATGGAGCACACATCGGCGTGATTGAGATACGCCAGCCTCTTGTGCTCCTCGATCAATTCCATCTGATTGCCCATGCATTGGTTCATATCGGTGCCCATCTGCCAGCTTCCGAAGGTTTGAAAATGAATCCAGATGATCTCCGTATCCGTTGTGCAGGGAGCGCTGCCGTAATGATGGCCATCAGGGAGAAGGATAAAGCCTTCTCCCTCTTTGATCTCCCAGGAGCGGCCGTTCTCGCCGATCGGGAGCATTCCCTTGCGAACAACAATAAGATCGAATACTCGTATGCAATTCCTGGTAATATGGGAATCCCCCACTTCGTAGCAGGCATAACCGCAGTCCACAAAATGGGGTATTGGCGGAGAGATGAAGTGTAAAATCGCAGAATCCATTCTCGTTCCTCCCAAGGTTAAATCGCTTGTGTCCAGACGCAATTTATTTCTAAAAGATATGATACTCTATCCCCCTCATTATAAAAAGAGTTTCTTCGCTGGATAAAAACTGTCCGTCGCGTCGTTAATCCGAATTCCAAACGAGGCAAGATCAGGTTGGAAATATTAAAAAAGAGGTTGGAAAAGGCTGTTTTTCTTGGCAAGAACTCATGGCACAATACAAATAAAGCGCTTTCCGAATCGATTCTGCCGGATATCGGACGGTATTGCCGCTTTGCGAGTCTGGTGCTAAACGTTTAACTCAGAGACCTGGGGGATTCCGGGGGGAGTCGAACGGTTAGACATATAAACCAATGTACATTTTGAAGGGAGAGCGGGGCAATGAAAGCAGGAAAGTCACTCGGAGCAGGTATTCTCTCGGTTTTACTGGTATCTGGTGTTGTGGGCTGCGGGAATAACGAGGACAATACGGCATCTCCGTCTGCGTCTGCATCTGCATCATCGGGCGCAGAGGCTTCCAAGACGCCTGACACGTCGTCTTCCAAGACGGAGAAGGTCAAGATTACTTACTCGATGTGGGGGAGCGCGGAAGAAGGGAGCGCTACGCAGGCGGTAGCGGATAAGTTCAATGCCTCCCAAGACAGAATCGAAGTCGAAGTGGTGTCCATTCCTTGGGAGAATTACATGACGAAGCTGAATACGCAGGCGGCGGGCGGACAGTTGCCGGATACGGGGATGATGAAGGAAGACGGCGTCATTCAATGGTCCTCCGAAGGCATGCTGAACGACGTAAGCGCCATGTACGAGGGAAGCGACAGCCAGCCGCTGGACAGTCTCGCCTACAAGTATCAAGGCAAACCCGTAGCTTATGCGGCCGCCAATGAAGTTCTCCTCCTCTACTACAACAAAGACATGTTCGACAAGGCGGGCGTCGCTTATCCGCCTTCCGCGCTGGATAAAGCATGGACGTGGGACGAATTCGTAGCGGCGGCCAAGAAGCTGACGGTCGACAAGAAAGGCAAACATCCCGACGAGGACGGCTTCAACTCGGATGGCATCGTTCAGTATGGCGCTTCCATCGAGAACCTGCCTTGGCAGCTGGAGACCTGGGTTCTTAGCAATGGCGGCGGATTCTATTCGGATGACGGGACTGAGGTGAGAGTCGGGGAAGACGCCAGCATCGAAGCGATTCAGAAGGTAGCGGATCTTTACTTGAAGGATCATGTCGCTCCGCTGTCCGTCGGCCAGACCGACGACGGCATTCAGCGCACCATCATCGCCGGAACGGTCGCCATGGCGACGAACGGCGCGTGGAACGTGGGAACCAGCCTGAATACGGCCAAGGAAGAAGGACTGAACTACGGCGTTGCCGTATTGCCGTACATGAAGGAGAAGGTTACCCTCAACACCGGCGGCGCCAATGTTGTCTTCTCCCAGACCAAGCATCCGCAAGAAGCGATGGAATGGCTCAAGTGGTACAACTCCGAAGAGAACAACTGGGGACTCATCAGCTCGGGCATCTGGATGCCGACGCTCGAGAAGTGGTATACGGACGAGACTCTCACCCACAAGTGGGTCGACAATCCGAACTTCCCTCCGTATGACGAATACAAGTCGGCGGTCGTCGATTATGCGCAATCCTCCGCCGCCAGACCCGCATCCTGGTTCTACACGAATCATACGACGGACTTCAACACCTTGCTCGGATCGATCCTCGGGGATGTGTGGACCGGCAAGACAACGGCCAAGGACGCCATTTCCAAAAATCTTGAAGCTTTGAAAGCGGCTCACGAAGGCAGCAACTAAAAGATAAGAAGGATGACCGCCAAGCTAGCGGCGGTCATCCTTTAAACAAAGGGATGGGTGCGAGAGATGGAGACCGTCAGCAAAGCGCCGAGACGCCGTTCCCGCTTTTTTTTGGCGGAGGCGCGAGTTGCTTATCTATGTTTGCTTCCGGCTTTCCTCGGGCTGATCTTCCTGACCTATGTGCCTCTGCTCGGGGTGCTCGGAATCAGCTTGACGAATTGGACGGGGCTGGCCACGCCTGAATTTATCGGCTTCGATAACTATATTAAAATATTTACCACCGATCCTTACATTAAAGATTCCATTATAGCGACAATCTACTTTGCCATATTGTCCGTCATCGGCAGCATGATTTATTCGCTGTTTATCGCAATGCTGTTGAATCGCAAAATTCCGGCAAGAGGTTTTTTTCGGGCGGTGTTTTATGTTCCTTACGTGCTGCCGGCTGTCGCCATATACGTAGGGTGGTCCTGGCTCTACGAGGCGAACTTCGGGTTCTTTAACTATCTTCTCTCCGAGGTCGGCTTGCATAAAGTTCTCTTTATCGCCGATTCCAGCTATGTCGTCCCTTCTTTATCCTTGATTTCGGTCTGGCTGGCGGGGAACTTGATCGTTATTTTCCTGGCCGGGCTTCAGAACGTTCCGATTGTGTACCACGAAGCGGCCGAGATGGACGGCGCGAACGGGTGGCAGCGTTTCTTGCATATCACCTTGCCCAGCATGTCCCCGATCATCTTCTACAACTTGTTGATGAGCTTGATTGCCAACCTCCAGGTCGTTACCCCGGCGCTTGCTCTGACCAATGGCGGCCCGGGCAACGCTTCCCGATTCATGACTTATCTGATGTATGATCAGGCCTTCGTGAATTACAAGCTGGGTTATGCCTGCGCGACTACCTTTATTATTTTTGCCATTCTTGCGGCCTTTACCATCGTATTGTTCAAGACGTCCAATCGATGGATCTACAACGAAGGAGGCGACGACAAATGAGCGGAGCCGTATATGGACAACTCCGAAGCAGGAAACGCAATAGACGAATAGCCAGCACAATCACGTTTGTCGTCGTCGTTTTTTTTGCGGTGCTTGTGCTCTTTCCGATCTGGTGGATATTCCGCACGTCTCTAATGACGAATGCCGAGATTTACCGATATCCTCCGTCGCTGATCCCGGCGGATTGGCTGTTCTCCAACTATGAGAAGACGCTGCAGATTTTCAAGTTCTGGAAGTATCTGCTGAACACGATGACGATTATCGTTCCTTCCTGCTTGGCCGGAACCTTCACGGCCACCCTGTGCGGATACGCCTTCGCAAGACTGCGGTTTAGAGGCAAAAATTTGATCTGGGCTCTCTGCGTCGGTTCAATGCTTCTGCCTGCCATGGTTACGCTTATTCCGCTCTACATCGGTTGGACGCGGGGCTTGGGGCTCCATGACAGCTATCTGCCATTGATTCTGCCTTATTTCTGCGGCGGCGGCGCTTTTAATATCTTTCTGATTCGGCAGTTTATTATGTCCATCCCGCGAGAATTGGACCAAGCGGCAACGATCGACGGAGCCGGGTACTTCCGCATCTTGTTCAACATCATTATGCCCGCCATCAGACCGGCCATGATCGTCGTCGCCTTGTTTATCTTCATAGGGCTTTGGAACGATCTGCTCCAACAGATGATCTACATCAACTCGAGCGAGAAGTACACCATAGCGTTGGGCTTGACCAACTTTAAAGGCCAGCTGAAGCAGGATTGGTCGTTGACAATGGCGGCCACGTGCATGTCCTTTGCTCCGGGCGTTATTTTCTACCTGATTGGTCAGAAGTATTTCGTAGAAGGCATCACCCTGACCGGAATGAAGAATTAGGAGTGTGATTGAAGTGCAAGTCAGACCTGAGGAACAGTCAAACACAAATTCGTACGTCTTGCAGCTAAACAAAGTACGCATTGAAGACCCCTATTGGTCCGAATATATTCGCTTGGTCCGGGACGTCATTGTTCCTTATCAATGGGAAGCGTTAAACGACCGTATTCCGGAAGCCGAACCAAGCTATGCGGTGCGCAACTTCAAGATTGCGGCAGGCGAGGAGCAGGGCGAGTTCGGGGGCATGGTGTTCCAGGACAGCGACGTGGCGAAGTGGCTCGAGGCCGTCGGCTATTTGCTTGCGACCGGCCCGGACCCCGAGCTTGAGAGAGTGGCGGACGGCGTCGTTGATCTGATCGCAAGAGCCCAGCAGGAAGACGGCTATCTGAACACTTATTTTACATTAAAAGAACCGGATCGCCGTTGGAGCAACCTGGCGGAATGCCACGAGCTCTATTGCGCGGGGCATATGATCGAAGCGGCCGTCTCCTATTATAATGCGACCGGCAAACGGAAGATTCTCGATGTCGTCTGCAAGTTTGCGGATTATATCGATACCGTATTCGGGACGGAGCCCGGCAAGCTGCAGGGGTATGACGGCCATCAGGAAATCGAGCTTGCTCTGGTAAAGCTGTACCGCACGACGGGGAATGACAGGTACCTCAAGCTTAGCCGGTATTTTCTCGATCAACGCGGCTCGCAACCTCACTTTTACCTGGAAGAATTGGAGAAGCGGGATGGGGCCGTCCACTTCCCCCAATTGGATATTGCCCATGACCATGCTTACAGCCAATCGCATCGGCCGGTCCGGCAGCAGGATAAAGCGGAGGGGCATGCGGTCCGTGTCGTCTACATGACGACGGCGATGGCCGATGTGGCAGCTCAGACCGGAGACGCGGAGCTGTTGCAGGCCTGCCGCAAGCTGTGGCGCAATATTGTCTCGAAGCAGATGTATATCACGGGCGGCATCGGTTCGATGGCTCACGGAGAGGCGTTCTCGTTCGATTACGACCTGCCGGGAGACACGGCATACGCGGAGACATGCGCCTCCATCGGACTTATCTTCTTCGCCCGGCGGATGCTCGAGATCGAGCCGATCGGCGAATATGCCGACGTCATGGAGCGCGCCTTGTACAACACGGTTGTGAGCGGCATGTCGCGGGACGGCAAGAAGTTCTTCTACGTGAACCCGCTGGAAGTTCATCCGGACGCATGCGGCAAGAACCATATCTACGATCATGTGAAGCCGGAGCGTCAAGGCTGGTTCGGTTGTGCGTGCTGTCCGCCCAACATCGCGAGATTGCTGGCCTCGTTGGGCGAATACATTTACACGGTGCGGGACCGGACGGTATACGCGCATTTGTACATTGGCGGGCAAGCCGTATTCGAGCTGGACGGCCAGGCGGTGCGCATCGAGCAGCAATCGGCCTATGCTTGGGAGGGCAAGACGCGCATGGTCGTCCATACGGACATTCCGACACGCTTCAAGCTGGCGCTTCGTTTGCCGTCCTGGTGCGGCGGGCGGGAGACTCTGCTGCTGAACGGACAACCGTATGCGTACGAAGATGCGGACCTTGAAGCCGGTTATGCCGGGATTGACCGCGTCTGGTCGGATGGAGATACGCTGGAGATCATGTTCGATATGCAGGTGAGGCGGATGAAGGGGCATCCGCATGTGCGAGACGCATTCGGCAAAACGGCTTTGCAATACGGCCCGTTCGTCTATTGCATGGAGGAAGCGGACAACGGCCCCAACCTGCACCAATTATGCTTGCCGAGCGGCGGCAAGTTCGCCGTGCGATTTAATCCCGATCTGCTCGGAGGAGTGAACGTTATCGAGACGACCGTCATTCGCAGGGCCTCCGAGGAATGGCAGGACGATCTGTACCGGGAGAACTCCCTGGCGGCACTTAACAGCGAGCCGTTGACAGGGAGCTTTATCCCGTACTTCGCCTGGGCCAATCGCAGCGTTGGCGAGATGGCCGTGTGGATTCGCGATTGTTAAATAACAAGGCGTAGAACAAAAAGCGGGCATCAACTGAATGGAATTGGTTTGTCAAGCAGTCTTGGTTCATACTTCATTGGACTTGGGCTGCTTCTTTACCGCTTGCACGATTGAATGATATAACCATCTATGGAAACGTTTATAAGGGGAAGGCGGTGTTCGTGAATGGACAAAGTCGGAATAAAAGAAATAGCGGCCAAAGCAAATGTATCCATTGCCACCGTCTCCTATGTGTTAAACGGCACCAGAAATGTAAGGCCTCAAACGAAGGAGCGGGTACTGAAGGTTATCGAAGAGCTTAAATACAAACCAAACAATATCGCCAAAAGTTTAAAAAGCAAAAAAACGAATACGATTGGTGTCATTGCCGAGGACATAACCGTATTTAACGTACCCGAAATAATCGACGGAATAAACGAATATGCGGATCGGTACGATCTTCATATCGTCTTGACAAACCTGCGGCTCCACAAGCGGGTCGGTCATAATTATTCGAACATCGGCGCCTTTCGCAAGTACGCGGAGAACGCCGTGTCCGACTTATTGGCGAAACAAGTTGACGGTATTATTTATATTGGAATACATCCTCGCGACGTGACGGGGCTGATCGATCCGGGAGACACGCCGATCGTATACACATATTGCTATACCAAGAACGAGTTGTCCATTCAGTACAACGATGAACAAGCTTCGTATGACGCGATCGAATATTTGTACAAGAAGGGACATCATCGGATTGCGGTTATAACCGGCTTAATGGATTCCATTCCGTCGCGGCTGCGGTTTAACGGTTACTTCAAAGCCGTTACCGACTTCGAATTGCCCTTCGAGCCGCAATTAATCAAGGTTGGGAATTGGGGCCTGGAGTCCGGACTGAAGCTGACCAAGGAGTTGTTGGAGCTGGCCGATCCTCCGACGGCATTGCTCGTCATGAACGACGTCATGGCTGCAGGCTCCCTGAGAGCAGCCAGATCGATGGGGGTTCGGGTGCCGGAGGATTTGTCCCTTGTCGGCTTCGACAACCGGGAATTCAGCGATTATTTGAACCCCCGAATCACGACGATGAACCTTCCGCTCCATGAGATGGGATACTCCTCGATGAGGTCTTTGCTGCGTATTATCGGCGGTGACGAAGAGCACGCTGCGGAGCAGGTGCCATTATGCGTCTTAATCGAGCGAGAGTCCGTAGCTCCCCTGGTCGATTAACCGAATTTAAAGATTAGGTTCATAGATTAAGGACAAGAGCGGGTTATCGAGAAGATAGCCCGCTCTTGTGGCAAGCCCGCTCTTGAGCTATGGTTGAACTGTGCGCAGACGAATGACATTCCACGAAGCCTTGCCCAGGCGCGCCGCAACGCTCGAGCCGCCGATTGCGGCGTTGCCATGATTATGCGGTTGAACCCGGCCGGGCTGCGCAGCCGTATTGACGGCTTTCAGATCGGCATTTTCCAGCACAAGATGTTCAATCAGCGTACAATCCCCGAAGCTGCGCAAGTCCGCTTTGAACGACAATGCCTCGTCCAAATGACGATTGACCGCGAAGATCGTTATTTCTCCGTTCTCTTCATTGTGTACGGCGATCGATTCCAAATAAGGGACGTCTGTCATTTCCTTCGTATCATATTTCGGCGATTGAACGAGCGGAACCAGCGAATGACCGCGTCCATACAGCGAGGCGTGCATGAAGGGATAGTAGATTGTTTGCGCCCAAGCGGCACCGCCGTTCTGCGTCATGATCGGGGCGATGACGTTGACAAGCTGCGCCAGACAAGCCATCTTTACCCGATCCGCATGCTTGAGCAAGCTGATCAGCAAGCAGCCGACGACCAGAGCATCCTCCATCGTATAGACATCTTCAAGCTGCGGAGGCGCGATCTGCCAAGGTTCGAGTTTATTGTCCGCAGCGTTGCTGTGGAACCAGACGTTCCATTCGTCGAAGGACAAATACATCCGCTTCTTGCTTCGTTTCTTGGCTTTTACGTAATCGCAAATTGCCGCGACGCTATGGATAAATTCATCCATTTGCAGCGAGCGGGCCAGGAAGGTCGCAGTGTCATTCTCGTGATTGCCGTAGTATTGGTGCAGCGACAAGTATTCTACATGCTCGTAGGTATGGTCGAGTACGGTCGCTTCCCAATCGGCAAACGTCGGCATGTTTAAGAAGGAGCTGCCGCAAGCGACCAATTCAATCGAAGGATCGGTCCACTTCATGACTTTAGCGGCTTCCAGGGCGACCCTGCCGTATTCCGCCGCTGTTTTGTGGCCAATCTGCCAAGGCCCGTCCATCTCATTGCCCAGACACCACGTTTTAATCCGGTGAGGATTCTTGTAGCCATGACGGATGCGCAAATCGCTCCAGTAGCTGCCGGACGGGTGATTGGCATATTCTACAACCTGACGCGCATCGTCCGCGCCTTGCGTGCCCAGATTGATCGCCCACATCACATCGCTGCCTGCCGCTGTCGACCATTCCACGAATTCGTTCATGCCGAACTGATTGGGCTCGACGGTCCTCCAGGCTAAATCAAGCTTGCTTGGCCGTTCGCCGATCGGGCCGATGCCGTCCTTCCAATCGTAACCGGATACAAAGTTGCCGCCGGGATAGCGAACGATGGGGATACGCAGCTTCCGGACCAGCTCCAAGACGTCCTGGCGAAATCCCTGCTTGTCGGCGGCGGGATGGCCGGGTTCGTATATGCCGCCGTAGACGGCTCGTCCCAAGTGTTCAATGAAGGAACCGTAAAGCCGGTCGTCAATTTTGCCAATAGTAAAATCCTTATCCACGATCATGGTTGCTTGAAGGCTCATTAAGTATTCCTCCAGAATTTATGTTTATATTAATTTAATATTATTGACTTGATCTACGATCAATGTAACATTGTTAATATTGAGTTCGCAATACGATTTATGCAATTTTTTTCTATTTTATTGAAATTATATAAATGTAAATTCAATCTCGAATAGGAACATTGGAGGAACCGATATGACGATTCATGCCACAACCGCTCGAAGTTATTTGCCGTTGTTTGAAGCGATGGCCAGCGAGGTTAGATTAACGATCATCGAATTGCTGGCAGATCGTGAATTGAATGTGAAGGATATCGCCGCCCGGCTGCGCCTAAGTCCGGCCATTGTGACGATGCACGTTCGTAAGCTGGAGGAAGCCGGGATCATTGGTACGCGACGAATTCGCAAGGATGGAGGAACGCATAAGATGTGTATGCTGCAAGAGACCTCAATCGCAATCGAGCTGCTCTCCGCGAATGCTGCGGGGACGGTTCGTGAGCAATCGATCCCGGTGGGACATTATACGGCCTTTGAAGTGCACCCGACATGCGGTCTTGCCACCAAGGAGAAGCTGATCGGCTTCTATGACGATCCCAGATATTTTCTCGACCCTGAGCGCGTCAATGCTGCAATTCTCTGGTTTAAAAGCGGGTTTGTCGAATACAAGACACCCAATTATCTGTTGCCGAATCAATTGGCGACGAAGCTGGAGATTTCGATGGAGCTGGCATCGGAAGCCCCCGGTGTAAGTGACAACTGGCCTTCCGATATCCACATCTGCTTCAATGCGGTTTCGCTTGGAACTTGGACAAGCCCCGGGGATTTCGGTAAAGATTCGCGTGGCAAATTCACTCCGGATTGGTGGAACAGCCATGTGAACCAGTATGGGCTGTGGAAGACGCTTCGGGTTGACGCCACCGGCACTTATATGGACGGCGAGCGGATATCAGACACTGTGCTGGCAGATCTGCAATTGGATGAGAAGTTCTGGACGCTGCGCTTCTCCGTAGAGGAGAATGCAAGGCATGTTGGCGGATTGACGCTTTACGGAGCCGGATTCGGCAATTATAACCGGGATATTCTGCTTCGCATCACGCATACCGACCAGTCCGCGAAGCAGGGGCCGGGGGAGATAACGTGAACAATGGCCGGGTTCGCAGGCACTTTCGATAGATCTATAAGCTGAACTAGGGAGCTTGATGGACTCCCCCTGTTTCGATGCCCCGCGCAATGTGGACGCAGGCTTCGGGCAACGAATGCGAAATTTCACATCCATTCGGCGGAATTGCGGCTGGCCGCGGAAGGTAGTCGGAATTGTTTGCTTATTCGCTCGATTCGTTCAGCTTAGATAGGTTGTAATTATTAAAAAGCAGTTTGAAAATGTTGTTGTTTCTATATTTGTTTCGGTTCTGCGTACATCCTGAGAAGGTTGAAAATATGAAAGAATAGGTTGAATATACTGATTTTTTTCCTTAGAAATTTCGGTTATGCTTCCATTGAAGCGCTTTCTTGCAATCAATTACGAATGCCAATGGGAGGTTAAGATGAAAAAGACGACTAAAAAGTGGATGTCGCTGGCTACTGCATTTGCGTTGTTCTTCGAAGTGCTGCCCTTGGGGATTAACGCGGTGCCTTCGGCAGCCGCAGCAGCGAACGGCATCTCCAATGATAGTCTTTCTGCCAAGATCGGGGATTTGGGACAGATTGAAGAATTGTATATCCAGAATAACCCGACCAACAAAAGCGGCAAATCCATTAATTTTGTGTTGCCCAACAATACGTCGCCGCAGAACGACGTTCAGCACCAATGGATGGGCGAAATGATTTTTTCTTATCGTACCGGCGACAGCGATCAATTTCCTGACGACAGGACGGGCTTTGTAGAAGTTGATACGAACAAAACATTGGCGGCTGGCGGATCAACCAAGTACACGACCATCAATTCGGCCAACCCTTATTTTACGAAGCAGGCTTCGGCAGACGGCAAGAAAGTGGAAGTCGACTTTATCGGACAGGACCTTGACTCTGCAACGGCTCGGACGATGAAAGGCTTTGACGTGAAGTCCGTATTTGATATGGATACCGAAGACGGCTCCATGCTGTGGGAGATCACGGTCAAAAACAAAAGCAGCAAATATATTGAATTCGGCGATATCGGCTTGCCGATGCCCTGGAATAACAAATATTTATCGACATCGGATACCTATGACAATCGGGTTACTGTGCATAATTTTGCAGGCGCCGACAGCGGGTATGCCTATGCGATCCGCACGAGCGGCGAAGGGAACTTCATGATGTTCACCCCGGTGCCGGAGAGCGGCGCCCGCATCGAATATGTCGATTACTGGTTGGGCGACACGGGCGAGCTGCGCAACGGAAGCCTTTACTCCAACTGGGTCGGCGACAGCGGCGGCTGGTTCCCGGGCCTGAATGTTCTGTATATTCATTCCAAGGATATATCGAAGACCGGCCGCGGCTATTTTACCGATGCCACCAGTCTGGTGTTGGCGCCGGATGAGCAAAAAACGTACAAGTTTAAATTCTCGGCGGTACGCGCAGGCGACAACGATCCGCAAGAAAATGCCCAAAGTCCCAATAATGCGTCTGCTTCCATGGAAGACCGCGAGGCTAACCTTCGTTCCATCCTGTACAATTCAGGGATGATCGATGCGGTTGCGTTGCCGGGCTTCCAGACTGCGATCAATATGCCTGTCAAGCTGGATTTGCATTACGACGACAGCAAAATCAAAAATGTGTCCGTACAGATTCAGTCCGTCGGCGAGAATGATCCGTTTGACGAAGCGCATATCCCGACGATCAAGTCCGGCCAGACCAGAGCTGCGATGGTCAACAACACCCGTGCCGGAGGCGGAATTCCCGGGGGGAATCCGGATTATTCAGAGTCCGTGCAGTACGTCGAGACCAAGATCATCAACGGAGAACAGCACCATATTTACTCGCTTACTTTTGACACCCTCGGCAATAACAGCGTTCGTGTGGATTATCAGCTGGAAGCCGGCGGAGAAGCGACGGATAAATTCACCCAGGTTGAATTCAATGTTATGGCCGAGCTCGACAAAACATCGGAAGCCCACTCCGAATTCATGGTAGACCAAACGCAGGACAAGAACCCGGAAAGTCCCACCTTCGGCATCTACCGCGACTGGTATCTGACAACGGGAGTGGATACGGCGGACAGCCATTGGGGAGACGACTGGAGCCATGATAACATCAACTTCATGACGATGAAAAATTATCTCGATCCGGACCCTGATGAGATTCGCTCGATTGAGAACTACTTGATCGACTTCATGTGGAACAATTATATGAAGAATACGCAGACGACCTTTACGGTTGCGAACTATCTCAGCGGTTCAGGCATTAACGCCAGTTCGGCAACCCCTTATACACGGACGTTCTCCGAAGTGATGGAATCCACCGGCTACTTCAACATGTATCGGATTCAGAAGGCATATCCGAATTTGGTAGAGTATCGCGAAACGCCGCAATACTATCTGGAGAAGGCCTACGGGATATACTACAACCGCGTCTCCAGCGGAGCAACCGGATTCTACGGCGAGCAGCAGATCCCGGATATGATCGAGGCATTAAAAGAAGAGGGAATGTTGACCGAATACGAGAATCTGAAGAAGAAGTTCGCCAAAGACAAAGGAACGAGCGTGACAAACGCCTCTTACCCTTACGGATCGGAATTTGAATATGACAATACCGGCGAAGAAGGGGCTTATTCCGCAGCCAAGGCGCTGCGCACATACTACCCTGCAGACACGAAGGCAAGCGCGGCTCTGAAGAGCATGGGACTGGATGACTTGAAGACTCGCGCCATGCGAGGCATCCAGCCGACCTGGTATTACTATTCCGTACCGGTATTCCGCGCCGGCGAAGGCTGGTGGAACTTCCAATATACCGCTTCCCTGGCAGGCTCCATTATGGACGACTGGCTCCGCTATGAGGATAACGGGAGGTCCCAGGAGCAGACGGCAGTCGCGCAGCAACGCAACTATGCGGCGAAGATCTCCAACTTCAACGCCGTCAATATGGGGCAGATCTCGTCAAGCTCCGTAGGCGGCATCTCTTGGAGATATAACGCCCAGAAGGGAGGAACGGGCACCAAGAACGTAAACGATGGCGGCACTCGCGTGATGAACAACGGCTGGCAGGACTTTTCCGGCGAATCGGAGGAAGGGCTCTACGGCTCGTTATTGCGCATCAGTTCCGATATCGTCACCGATCCGGTATTTGGTCTCTTCGGGTATGGGGCCGAGGTCACCGACGAGAGCGGCGCGTACCATATTACGCCGAAGGACGGCTTCGGCAAGCGGATCAACCTGATCGATGAGAAAATATACGTAGTCTCGGAAAGCGATAAAATTGAAAGCGCGAACATTCAAAAGGACGGCAAGGCCTTTACCCTGCAGCTCTCGAATCTTGCCCAAGGCGAGCACGCTTCAAAGATTACTATCGACGGGGCAGGCGTAGAGAACGGCTATTACACAATTAAGCTGGATGATAACGATGCCGGACAGTTCTATGTACAGAACAACAAAGGGACTGCGATGTTCCAGATGAGCAGTGCGTCGACGGCCGAATTGACCATTGAGAAGTCGGATACGGGGGAGAATCAGCCTCCGCAGGTTACTGCAGAGCTGGCAACGGCCGACCCGCAGGCGATGATTCCGTTCGTGATCAACGGAAGCGTGACCGATGACGGCGCACCGAACGGCGCGTTGACCTATCAATGGGAAGTTGTCAGCACTCCGGCAGGCGGCCAACTGAGCTTCACCAATCCCAAGTCCACAACCACACGGGCAAACGGCACCAAAGGAGGCTCGTATACGGTCAGACTCACCGCGAATGACGGGCAAGAGAGCGGTTCCGACGAACTGACCTTCACGCTGGCCGCGCCGCCGGAGAAGCAGCCTCCGGTAATCGGCGATGTGACTGCGGTTCAGGATACTTCGAATAGCAGTATTCTGATGTTATCCGGCACGGCGACTCCAGATCCGGTGTACAGCGCGGTATTCGCTCCCGAATGGACGTATGGATGGACTGTCAAGCAGAAGCCGGATGGCGCGGCGGACGTTACGATTGTCGATGGCGACCAAGCCAATGCAATCGCCCGTGTCAGCAAGGCAGGCACCTATGTGTTTACCTTTACAGCGGCCGATGAAGGCAAGGCGGCCAGCAAGGACGTAACGATTACTATCGCGGAAGACGCCGATGACTCCTACCGGGCCATTAGCGTTGTGACACAAAAGGGCACAGCTCCGACGCTTCCTGGCCAGGTAGATGTTCTGACGGACCAGGGGTATGTGCAGAGCGATGTCGTGTGGGATGCAGTCGACCCAACCCGATATGCGAATAACGGTCAATTCGAGGTCAGGGGCAATGTCCAAGACAGCGATCTGAAGGCGCGTGTCACCGTCTATGTCGTGAGTTCGCAACCGCAAAATAATGCGCTGGCTGCAACGCCGACTGCCATTATCAACACCGTTAGCGACTTGGGCGGGGTAAAAGGTTTAAATGATGGATTTGATCCCGCCAGCTCGAGCGATACCAGCCACGGTGCGTGGCATAACTGGCAAGGGGACCAGGGCGGTCCTGCATGGATCATGTATACATGGAGCGAAGCTTTCCTGGCCTCCTCGATGGATGTCTATGTGTTCCGCGACGGCTCCGGGAATTTCCAACCGAAGGATATGACGCTCCAGCTTCGCGATGAGAACGGCAACTGGTACACGCCCAGAGCGGTAGCGGGACTTGGAAATTCATTGAATAAATACAATACGACTGCCTTCGAACCTGCCTATATTACAGGCGCTCGTATTGATATGAAGCCGGTTGCCCTTGGTGTCGGCATTCTGGAATGGAAGGTAAATGGATATACGGAGGCGGTAGACAAGACGGCGCTGACACAGGTCTACAACTTTGCCAACTCATTAAAAGCGGCGAACTTCGCCGGTCAGGGTCTGGCGCCGATTGCGGATTCCAAGGCGGCCGCATCCGCCGTGATAGCGAACAAGAATGCTACAGAAGAGGATGTTGCGCAGGCCGTTGCCAATCTGCTGGCGGATCTGCGGCTGCTCACTCCGCTCGATAACAATCTGGCGTTTGCAGCCAGTGTCTCGGCCAGCTACACTTCGTCGTGGGAGAATCTCTCCGCAGTTAACGACGGGAAAAAGGATAGCCCGAGCAACACGCACTGGGGCACGTGGGGAAATAACAGCACCGAGGAATGGGTGCAATACGATTGGCCGCAAGGGGCCTCAATCGCGAGCACGAATCTGGTGCTATGGATAGACGGAGACGGCGTAAGCGGCATAACTGCGCCTACGAAGCTCACATATTCGTACATCCCGATGAACAGCAGCACGAATGCATGGGTAACGGCGGGAACCGTGACCAGCGGCATCGTGGCTAAACAGACTCCGGTGGACACCGCCAACATCTATGCATTTGACCCGATTCTGGAGGTTAAAGCGCTGCGCGTTACGATAACCAAGCAAGCAAAGAACAGCGAGGGCGTCGGTTTATGGGAATGGGAGGTCTACCAACCGGCATCCAAACAGGATCAGGCGGCGCCGACAACGCCGACAGGGGTTATGCCGACGGCAAGCAACGGGACTGACGGCCAGCTCATTGGCGTGACATCGGCAATGGAGTACAGGAAGGAAGGCACGGAGACGTATACCGCAATTACGGGAACGGAGGTTACGGGCCTCAGCGCCGGCACGTATTTTGTCCGGTATATGCAGACGAGTTCTCTGAATGCCAGCCCCGATAAGGAGGTTGTCATTCCGGAAGGGCAGAACGAAGCGCAGGCCAGCATAAGCGGCCCTTCATCGCCGGTGTTCGTCGGCCAGTCGTTTGACCTTGCGGTCGGCGTTACGGGATTGACTCACGACTTTAATATGCTAAGTGTGGAGTTAAAGTACGATCCGACGATGATTGAGTTTGCTGCATCGCTGGATGATGGCGTCAACGTCTTGGATGAGGATTCCGTGACTTCCTCGCGGACGGGGCTCCAGGTTCTTGAGACAGCGTTGAAGCCGGACACGGGAGAAATCCTGATTATTATGGGACTCACCGGAACATTCTTAACCGGCGACGGCGAATTGTTCGTTCTTCACGGCAAAGCCAAGGCGGACGCCATACCCGGCACGACGACTGTTGCTGTAACCAAACAGGAGATGGTCGGCGACGAGGGCCATTATTCATTGCTCGATACCTCTCTGGCTGCGGCAGGCATACAAGTTGCGCAAGTGGATAAGACGGCCTTGCTTGCGTCCATTGAAGCCGCTCAAGAACTTCTCGATGCGGCAGTTGAAGGAGATCAAGGCGGGCAATATCCAAGCGGTTCCAAAGCAATCTTGCAAGCCGCGATTGATAGCGCATCGGCAGTGGCGAATGATGGAGCGGCAACACCAACCGATGTTGCGAACGCATTCGCCGCGTTGGATGATGCCGTAACCAGCTTCAGCGGCTCGATTATCCCGATCAATAAAGCAGCATTGAATACTGCAATTGCCGATGCTCAGCAAGCATGGAGCAATGCAGTGGAAGGAGCGGCGCCGGGCCAATATCCGACGGGGGCAAAGGCTGCGCTTCAAGCTGCGATCGATGCCGCAATCGGCGTTCGCGATCATACTGCGGCAACGCAAGCCGATGTGGACGCAGCCGCGTCGACATTGACAACAGCATTGAGCGCATTCAGAGCAAGCGTGAATACAACGACCGCGCCTCCGGCTGACTTTGGCGCACTGAATCAAGCGACTGCTGCGGCTCAAGCTAAGGTGTCCAAGGCGACGGCGGGGGACAAAATCGGCCAATATCCGGCCTCTGCGATCGCCAATCTTCAAGCGGCCATCACAGCGGCGAACAACGTGAAGAGCAACGGCGGAGCCTCGCAGTCGCAGGTGGATGCGGCGGTGAGCGCATTGAACGATGCCGAAGCGGCATTCGCTTCGCAGATTGTATCGCTTGTACCTGGAGCGACGTCGATTACGATCATGGATCTGTCGATCATTGCCAAATATTACGGCGTTAAGAAGGATGAGCAGGGCTGGGATAAAGTAGAGAAGGCCGATTTGTTCGATCATTACGAGATTACGATTCTCGAATTGGCGGCAGTGGCACGCATGATTGTGGGGAATTGGTTGCAGCAATAAACAGTCGGCGACAGCGGAATACAGGGGAGGGGCGCTTCGGCGCCTTCCTCCTCAACTTTAATGAAAGGATGAATCGCATGTTGAAACGCCAACTTGTCATGCTATTGTCGATCGTCATCCTGCTTATTGGTGTGCCGCAGGGAATTGCAGCAGCTAAAGAAGCGAATGCCTCATTCGAATTAAAGCTTGGCTATTCGGACAAGGATGTTAAACTGACCATTGTGGGGCATGGGCTTACGGATCTGTACGCTTATGATATTGAGTTGTCGTACGATGACAACATCCTTTCCTTCGGCAAGGCGGAAACTTCCATCGATGGTTTCTCGGTAAATCCTATCCTTAGCGCCGATACGGTCCGGATTGCCCATACGAAGATGGGCGAGATCGATGGCGAGAAGGGGGATGTGGAGTTGTCCGCGATAACCTTCAAACGCATCGCATCCGGGACAACACGGATTACGCTCGGCAATGTTAAGCTGGTTGATTCCAAGCTGGACATGACCTCCTTAGAGCCCGACGTAACGGCAACGGTCGTCGATAATACCAAACCGTTGCTATTCAACGACGTTAAGGGGCATTGGGCGGAAGCTTCGATTTATGAAGCAGCCGGACGGGGCTTCGTTACCGGCTATGCGGATGCCTCCTTCAAGCCGAATCTTGAAGTGACAAGGGCCGAGTTCGCGGCGATGATCGTTCGAGCTTTGCAGTTGGAGACAAGCGATGGCCAAGGTCTGACATTCAAAGACAATAAAGAGATTCCCGTATGGGCAAGAGCTTATATTCAAACAGCGGTTGAAGCAAAGCTGATGGCCGGTTACACGGATAATACGTTCGGTGCGAACCAATGGATTACTCGGTCAGAGATGTCAGCCATCCTTGTACGGGCACTTGCCAAAGAAGCAAGCTCCGCTACTCAATTGCAATTCGCCGATCTTGATCAGATACCCGCATGGGCCATTCCGTCTGTGAAGACGGCAGTGGGGCTGGGCATTATGCTAGGGAATACGCAGAATCAATTTGCCCCCAATGCACCCGCCACCCGAGCGGAGGCGGTTGCCGTTATTCTAAGAATGCTCAAAGCGTAAAACAAAGAACACATTCCTGCAGAGGCGGATCATCTGCGGAATGTGTTTTTTTGTTCACATGCTAAAAATCGTTACTACTCCCCCTAACGTTACTACTCCCCCTAACGGAATATTTAGCTCAGCTGTAACAATTGCCCTATCAACAGCCGACAAAGTAGAAAGAAGTTATGACGGACAGAGGAGTGAGCGCAAATGGAGCAGACGAAGTTGTCCCCTGAGCAAGTCCTGGCGATTAGTAAAGGCGATACGGAGATTGCTGCATTCATTCACTCCCTCCTCCACACGATCGAAGCCCAAGCTGCCCTAATCGAAGCGCAAGCGTCCCAAATTAAGAAACTGGAAGCCCGTGTTCATGAGTTGGAGCGCCAATTGGATCAAAATAGCCGGAACAGCAGCAAGCCTCCTTCTAGCGATGGGTATCGCAAGCCGGTGAACCTGCGCACAAAAGGCGGCAAGAAAGGCGCTCCGAGGCTTCGAACGACGCCAGGAAGTTGACATTTCCCTGCCTCGGTCCCGGACCGCGGAGCACCGCGCGGAGACGGGCTGTTGCGCTCACTGCGGACGCAAGCAGATTTGTCCGCCAATCGCTTGGCTTCAGCCGCTTCAAATGCTTCATAAAGCGAACCGACGCTATGCGTGTTTAAATTATCCATGACGAGAACAATCCGGTCAGCTTCCGGATAGTGCTTTCACTCACATTGTAGGCTTCTGCAATCCGAGTATCTGACCACGATGTTCCCTGTTCGCCTTCGTCGGCTTTCAGCAACATTTGCGCATGTTTGATTGTGTAACCGGCCACATTTCCTTTATGGATCAGTTGTTCTAATTGTTCGCGTTCTTCGTGGCTCAATTCAACTACCCATCTTTTTTCCATCGCCAGTCCCTCATATCTTTTTATTGAATATACCGGCTGGCTGTATCTTTACCATTAATTTCTTTCGATACGGAGTACTGGGCATGCATCGCAATCCTCCCACCCACCTGCCGCCAAGCCAGCATGTCCCTCAATCGTCGCGGTAAACGAAAGTATGCGGCATCCTTGCACCATTCGGCGGAAAGCTTGTCGCGAACGGTCGCTGCAAGGGCTCCCATTCGCGCAGGGAGTCTGTTAGGATAAGAGGGAAGACAAACGTTATGGCGGGGTGTGTATATGCGACCTAACGATAGTGTTGATTGGACTAACGGATTGCTTCCGACATTGGCGGCCGTTGTCGATCGGCTGTTGCCCGGGGATGAGTGGCCATCGGCGACGGAGGGCGGCGTTCCGGCATATCTGAAGCGGCGGGCGGAGGAGGACCCGGACACGTGGCGGAGCCTCGTCGAACCCGGGCTGCGGACCTTGAGGACGATAGCGCTCCAGCGGCAAAACAAACCGTTCGAGCAATTGCCGGACGACGAGAAGGACGAGTTGCTTCGGGAGGCGGAGAAGGGGGCGGCGGAAGGGTGGCCGGTCTCGGTCTCGCCGAGCGGGTTCTTCGAGTCGCTGCTGAATCTCGTCGCCGAAGGGTATTACGGCAGTCCAGAAGGCAGTTCGGAGGCGGGGGTGGTTCCCGAGCGGAAGGCGTGGGAGATGATCGGTTTCCGGCCGGGTGTCCTGCCGGGGACGGACGCGCCTGTCGCCGAGGCGGAGCTGCCCGTTCGCGGGCTTGACGAGCTTAGGGATCGATACGACGCGGTCGTCGTCGGCGCAGGAGCAGGCGGCTCGGTCGCGGCCGCCGTGCTGGCGGAAGCCGGGATGAGCGTGCTCGTTGTCGAACGGGGAAGCCGGCTTCGTTACGGAGACGTTGGGCAGGATCATCTGAGGAACCATCGCTTAAGCAAGTACGGGCACAACACCGGACCGGAGCCGGCGGGCCATCCGCGCACATTCCTGACGGAGAACGGGGAGGAGAGAATCACGCTTCCGTTCGAGGGGGATTACCACAACAATGCGATGACGGTCGGCGGCGGCACGCGGGTGTACGGGGCGCAGGCGTGGCGGTTCCATCCGGACGACTTCCGCATGGCGACGCGTTACGGCATTCCGGACGGCAGCTCGCTCGCCGACTGGCCGATCGGCTACGCCGACCTCGAGCCGTATTACGAGCGCGCCGAGTGGGAGATCGGCGTCGCGGGCGACGGAGCGGCTCATTCGGAATGCGGCTTCCGCCGCCGCGACTATCCGATGCCTCCCCTGTCTCGCACGAAGGAGGCGGAGCTGCTCGCGAAGGGAGCCGCCAAGCTCGGCTGGGAGGCTGGCCCGGTGCCGCTGCTCATCAACTCCGTGGAGCGCGACGGCCGACCCGCGTGCGGTCGCTGCGGGCAGTGCGTCGGGTTCGCTTGCCCGACGGACAGCAAGAACGGCGGACACAACACGATGCTTGTACGCGCCCTCGCGACGGGCAACTGCGATCTCGTCTGCGACACGATTGCGGAGCGCATCCTCACCGCCGCAGGCCAGCGCGCTGTCGGCATCGTGCTGGCGCAGGAAGCGGGCGGCTCGCTCCGGCGTCGAGACATTCGCGCCGGGCATGTGATCGTCGCCGCCGGAGCCATCGAGAGCGCGCGGCTGCTGCTTAACTCCGCGGGCGAGGCGGAGCCGGACGGCATCGGCAACCGGTTCGGGCAAGTCGGCAGGAACCTGCAAGGGCATGTGTACGCGGGAGCGTGCGGCCTGTTCGACGAGCCGGTGCAGGACGGTCTCGGTCCCGGGGTAGCCATCGCCACGCTGCGCTTCTCCCATGGCAATTCGGACGGGATCATCGGCGGCGGCCTGCTCGCGAACGAGTTCACCCGGCTGCCGCTTATCCACTGGTACCGCGCGATGGCGCCGGATGCGCCGAGATGGGGGGCGGCCGGCAAGGAGATGATGCGCCTGTCGTATTCGCGAACGAGCCAGATCCAGGGGCCGATGCAGGAGATTCCGACGCCGGAAGCACGGGTGCGCCTCTCGCGAACGGTCAAGGACCGTTCCGGCCTTCCGGTTGCGATGCTGTCGGGCAACGTCCACGCGGAGACTCTCCGGGGAGCGGTCTGCCTCGGGGAACGCGCGGAGGAATGGCTGCAGGCGGCAGGGGCTCGGCGCACGTGGCGAACCGGTCCATGGGGCGGCCTGAGCGGCGGGCAGCACCAAGCGGGCACACTGCGCATGGGCGTAAGCCCGGAGATGTCCGTCACCGACCCGGCGGGCCGGGTTCACGGTTACGACAATCTGTGGGTCGCCGACGGCTCCGTCCATGTGACGAACGGCGGCGTCAATCCGGTGCTGACGATTATGGCGCTGGCATTCCGGACGGCGGAGGGGCTGGTTAAGGAATCGCGGAATTAGAAGAGAAGATCACTCTACTCAGCGGCCACCTCCGATGTTCCCATTGAGCCCAAACGCTACTTCTTGTTATAATCTTCTCAAGGAACAGAAGTTCCAAACCGATTCCGCCCCCATATCGGTCCCTGGAACAATCCGACGGCAAGTAATCTAATACTTAAGTCGGAGGGGACTGGCAATGAGCGAACTATTGATGAATCGCATTCTGGAAGAGGTAGTGGGCTTAAACGGACGATTTGATCGACTTGAAGCTAAGGTCGATCGAATGGAAGCGGACATCGTCGACATGAAGGCCGACATTGCCATCTTGAAGAAGGACAATGCCGAGATGAAGGCCGACATTGCCATCTTGAAGAAGGACAATGCCGAGATGAAGGCCGACATTGCCATCTTGAAGAAGGACAATGCCGAGATGAAGGCCGACATCGCCATCTTGAAGAAGGACAATGCCGAGATGAAGGCCGACATCGCCATCTTGAAGAAGGACAATGCCGAGATGAAGGCTGACATCGACAGCTTGAAGAAGGACAACGTCAGCTTGCTTGCCGGACAGGCTGAGCTCTTCCAGATGGTAAGCGCGTTGAAGCACGGACAAGAACTGACGAACGCCAAGCTGGACGGATTGACGCTGGATGTGCGGAAGCTTGAAGGAAGTTTCTTGCGGTTGGAGAAGAAGATCGACAGCGAAGTGTTGGAATTGCGCGGGGACATTCGGCTGCTCAACCATCGGATTGCCGATGTGGAGATGGACGTTGAGCGCCTGAAGAACCGCTAATCTCGCTATTATACGAACGAAGAGACGCCTAAAGCTCTCTTCGTTTTTTTGGCAAGATAGGGGCGAAGCCCGGAGTATGAGCATTATCGTAAATTCGTCTGAGAAGCGAGAGGAGCGATGGCAGTGAACAGCAAACAAAGATTCTCCAACAGGGTGGATACGTATGTGAAGTATCGGCCGAGCTATCCGAAGGAAGCGCTCGATTATCTGTTCGGCGAAGTCGGCTTCGGACCGGGCTCGGTTGTGGCGGACGTCGGGGCAGGCACGGGCATCTTCTCCGCGCTGTTGCTCGAGCGCGGCGCACACGTCATCGCCGTCGAGCCGAACGAGGCAATGCGTGCGGAAGCGGTGGGCCGCCTTGCCGCGCAAGGGGGCGATCGCTTCGAGGCGGCATCCGGCTCGGCGGAGGCGACAGGTCTCCCGGACGCTTCGGTCGACGGCATCACGTGCGCCCAGTCGTTCCATTGGTTCGACCGGGAGGCGACGCGCGCCGAGTTCAGGCGCATCTTGAAGCCGGGCGGCCGGGCGGCGCTCATCTGGAACAACCGGGTGACAACCGGGACGGCGTTCCTCGAGGAGTACGAGCAGCTCTTGCTAGGTCTTGGCACCGACTACGCCAAGGTGAATCATCGCAACGTGACGCGCGAGCACCTCGAAGCCTTCTTCCGGGACGGCAACGTCCGGGAGGCGCGCTTCGCGATCAGCCAGCGGTTCGACTTCGACGGCCTCTCCGGTCGGCTTCGTTCGTCGTCGTACAGCCCGGCTCCGGACACGGCCGGCTTCGCGCCGATGATGAAGGCACTGCGCGAGCTGTTCGATCGCAACGAGCAAGGCGGCACGGTATCCATGGATTACGTGACGGAAGTGTACTGGGGCGAAGTGTGACATCGCTTGCCATGCATTCCCCTTATTCGTCCGCCGCTGCCACCGCCTCGATGCTGCTGCGGTCGATCTCGACGACCGGGTAGATCAGCTTCAGCCTGCTCATCGCATCCACGATGATGCCGAGCGTCACATAATCGCGGTACCAGCGATGGTTGGCCGGCACGATGTGCCACGGATTCGTCTTCGTGCCGGTCGCCTTGAACGCCGCCTCGTAGGCTTGCATATAGGCGTCCCAATGCTTGCGTTCGGCCAGATCGCTCGGATCGAACTTCCACAGCTTCTTCGGATTCTCGAGCCGCTCTTTAAGTTTGCCAAGCTGGAAGTCCTGCGAGATGTGGAGGAAAATTTTCACAACCAAAATCCCGCTGTCCGCCAGATGCTTCTCGAACTGCTGGATATGCTTCAGCCGCTTGTTCGCTTCCTTCTTGTCGATCGTTCCGTGCACGCGGGTAATCAGCACATCCTCATAATAGGAACGATTAAACGAGGTGATCATGCCCCGGGCCGGCCCTACCTTGTGCGCGCGCCAGAGAAAGTCGTGGGCGGCTTCTTCGCCGGTCGGCTGCTTGAAGCTCTCTGCACGGAAGCCGTGCGGATTCAGGCCGGACAGCACCTTGGCGACGACCCCGTCCTTGCCGCTGCAATCCATCCCCTGGAACAGGATCAGCACGCCATGCGTCTTGCTCGCGTACAGCATCTCCTGCATCTCTTCCAGTTGCCGCTTCATCCGCTCCATCGCTTCCTCGACGTCTTCCTTCTGCTTGAAGCTCCCTTTATCCCCCGGATCGTAATCGGCAAGGTCCACTTTCTCCTTGCGGTCAAGCCGGTAACGCTCGATGTCAAACCCCGCTGCCATCGTCCATCCCCTCCTTGTGTAACTTGATCATACTCTCTTTGGCGCAGCAGGGGAATCGGGACATGCCGCTTCATTCGCCGGGATTGCCCGACTCCCCTTGATTTTATAAAAACACGTCTTGTTTTTGGAAGCGAAGCCTGCCGACTATCGTTAAACTGAAAGCATTATTGGCATCATTCTGTCGCGTCGGCGACGGAAGAGGGGGCGACGAACAAGATGGAATTCCACGACAGGCTCCTCTTCGAGGAGAAACCGAACGACCTGTTGACAATCGGCGAGCTGCTGATCGATCTGATCTCCGACGAATACGACGATACGTTCATGACGGATAGCTATACGAAGTATCCGGGAGGCGCGCCTTCCAATATCGCGATCAATGCGCGCAAGCTCGGCATCCGCACGCAGATGGCGTCGTGCGTCGGCGAGGACGGCTTCGGCGACTATCTGCTGGCCAGGCTGCGGGAGGAAGGGATGAGCACGGGCTTCATCCAGCGTTCGGAGGAGCCGACCAGCCTGGTCGCCGTCTCCAGAAGCCGTTCGACGCCGGTTCCGATCTTCTACCGGGGAGCCGACTGTCAGCTCGTCTTCTCTCCTCCGCTCGAGGGGGCCGTGCTCAATTCCAAGGCGATTCACTTCTCCTGCTGGCCGATCTCGCGGCTGCCGTCCCGCCGTGTGGTCGAGCGAGTTATCGACGCTGCGAGAGCAAGCGGCGTGAGAATCGGGTTCGATCCGAATTACCACCCGATGATCTGGCAGCGAGGCGAGGACGGCGTAGCTTACGTCAAGTCGATTCTCGCCAAGGCGGACTTCGTCAAGCCGTCGGAGGACGATGCGGAGCGACTGTTCGGTCCGGATACGCCGGAGAACCAACTGACCAAGTTCCTGAATTACGGAGCGAAGCTTGTCATCCTGACGCTGGGCAAGGACGGAGCGCTTGTCTCCAACGGTAAGGAGACGAGGGAGTTCCCGACAATGGCGACGGATGTCGCCGATACGACCGGGGCCGGCGATGCGTTCTGGTCCGGCTTCTATTCGGCGGCGATCAAGGGGTATCCGCTGGAGAAGGCGCTGAAGCTCGGCTTCGCGGTCAGCGCGTACAAGCTTCGCTTCGCCGGCGCAATCGTCCCACTGCCGAAGCTTGAAGACATCAAGAGCCAATTCGTCTTATAGGAGGACAACGGCGATGCCCGTACAGAATAAGATTCAATTAATCACTTACCCCGACTCCTTGGGGGGCGATCTGGGCACTCTTAATAAGTTGCTTCGCAAGCACTTTGCGGACGTGTTCGCGGGCGGCGTGCACATCTTGCCGCCATTCCCGTCGTCTGGCGACAGAGGCTTCGCTCCGCTGACATACCTGGAGATCGATCCGGCTTTCGGGACGTGGGACGACATGCGCGAGATCGGGGAGTCGTTCGACATTCTTGTCGATCTGATGGTGAACCACATCTCGAGGCAGTCGCCCTACTTCCGGGAATTCCTGGCCAAGGGGCGGGATTCCGAGCACGCCGACCTGTTCCTTCCGCTGAACAAGATCTGGGAGGACGGGGTTCCTGTTCAAGCGGATATTGACAAAATGTTCCTCAGGAGGCCCCTGCCCTACTCGACTTACCCGGTAGGGGAAGAGGGAGAGACAGCGACGGTATGGACAACATTCGGGAAGACCGATCCGTCCGAGCAGGTCGATCTCGATATCCGCTCGCCGTTGACGAAGAAGCTTCTTCGCGGGTTCTTCGAGAACTTCAAGCGAAATAACGTGAAGATCGTGCGGCTTGACGCTGTCGGATACGTGATCAAGAAGCTTGGGACAAGCTGCTTCTTCGTGGAGCCGGATATTTACGAATTCCTGGACGAGGTCAAGGAACTGGCCGACTCGCTGGACATCGAATTGCTGCCGGAGGTTCACGCTCATTACAGCACACAGTTCAAGCTGGCCGAGCATGGTTGCTGGATTTACGACTTCATTCTTCCGTACCGGATTCTGGAGGCGCTCGTCAATCGCTCGGGCCGGGAACTGATCGACTACCTCCGGGTTCGTCCGGACAAGCAGTTCACGATGCTCGATTGCCACGACGGCATCCCCGTCAAGCCGGATATGGACGGCCTGATAGACACGTCCGAGGCGAAGCGGCTGGTCGATCTATGCGTGGAGAGAGGCGCCAATCTGAGCCTCATTCTGTCGGACGAGCACAAGTCCCCGGACGGCTTCGACGTTCATCAGATTCGCTGCACCTACTACAGCGCGCTTAACAGCGATGATGACGCGTACTTGGCCGCGCGGGCGATTCAGTTCTTCGTCCCAGGCATCCCCCAGGTGTATTATGTCGGCTTGCTGGCCGGAGAGAATGACTTCGAGGGCGTGAAGCGGACCGGCGAAGGACGCGAGATCAATCGCCGCAACTATACGGTGGAGGAAGTTGAGCGGGAGCTTGAGCGGCCGGTCGTGCAGCGGCTGATGAAGCTGATGAGGTTCCGCAATGAATACGGCGCCTTCGCCGGAGAGTTCTCCATTCCGGAGATGGCGCAGGATGAAATCAAGCTTCGCTGGAGCAAGATGAACCTAAGCTGCGAGCTGCAGGTGGATCTGAGCCGTTCTCTGGCGACCATTGTCTATGCGGACGAGAACGGACAGATTGTCGCATATGAGGTATAATACGCGAACAACTTTATAGGAGGCGGCCGTCATGGCGATTCTAAACATTCAGTTCTATTCGCAATGCCTGAAGCGACAGGTGCCGCTCACCGCGTTGATTCCGCTCGATTCTCCCTTCCGTCTCGCCGGGGACGAGCCCGAGGCTCGGCCGCTCAAGTCGCTGTATCTGCTTCACGGCTACTCCGGCACGCACACGGACTGGACCGACTTCTCGCGCATTCGCGAGCTGGCCGATCGCTACGGGATTGCCGTGTTCATGCCCGCTGGGGAAAATCACTTCTACTTGGATGACGAGGATAGAGGGGCGCTGTACGGGGAATACCTCGGAAGAGAGCTGATCGACTTCACCCGCCGGATGTTCCCGCTCTCTGCATCGCGCGAGGACACGTGGATTGGCGGCCTGTCCATGGGAGGCTATGGGGCGATACGGAACGGCTACAGGTACGCCGACCGGTTCGGTCGGATCGTCGCATTGTCGTCCGCCCTTATTCCGTATAAAATCGCTAATATAGAGCCGGGCTTCAAGGACGGCATCGCCGACTACGGCTATTACCGCAGCGTATTCGGCGATCTGAGCCGGCTGCTCGGGAGCGATAAGGACCCGGAAGCACTTGTTCGGCGGCTGAAGGAGAGCGGGACTCCGCTGCCGGCGCTTTACATGGCTTGCGGAACGGAGGACTTCCTGCTGGATGTGAACCGCCGCTTCCACGAATTCCTGGAACGGGAGAAGGTCGAGCACGATTATCGGGAGAGCTCCGGCGTGCACGACTGGAGCTTCTGGAATCGGACAATTGCGGATGGGTTGACATGGGCTCTGGGAGAACCGCCGGCTCATCCATGACGATAAATAGGCTATGAGCAGCGTCATCGCCCCTGGGCTTCGGTTCTTCGAATCGAAGCCGGGGGTTTGTCGGCTTCCTATAGAGACAGGAACGGACTCGGAGAGGGGAATCGACGGGATGAGAACGAACAGCATCGTATTCAAATTCGCCGTGCAATTGACCATCATCGTTGCGATCCTCTTCGCTGTTCTCGTTCTCAGCAACGTATATTCGCTTGAGGTCGTCCGGAGCAACACCTTGGACAGCGCTCGCAATACGCTCTCGCTTTACCAGGCTAATATCCGGAACGATCTTGACAGCTCCTCGAAGGATCTGACCGAGGTGTTCGAGAGCCACATCGACGAAGCTGCCGGCTTCCATGCGCTGGACGAGAGCGGACGCTACTTCCGGTCCATGCTGCTCAAGAAGGCGCTGACGGCGAAGATGAGCGGCAACGATTCGAATGACGGGTTCTTCATTCGGCTGTCTGCGGATTCGCTGCTTGCGCAGGTCAGCGGTCGGATCGATTCCGGGCGGAAGATTGCGCTGATCGATTATCTTGGACAGCGCGAGTGGCTGTCCGACTCCGGCGGCGAAGTCGACGAATGGACCGTGCTGTCCGTCGGAGACGACCGCTACCTGTTCAAATATATTACCTACTCGGGCATTACATTCGGTTCGTTCGTCAGCGCGGATACGCTGCTATCGATGGTGAACCGGGGAGGAAGCGACCAGAATCGCTACGCGCTGAGCGATCGGGACGGCAATATTCTTACGCTCAGCAAGGAAGGTCTGGAGGACGTGCGAACGATGGACGAACTGCGGGACGTATACGGAGATCGTTACCTGATGATTGCCGAGCCGATTCCCGAGTTCGGCCAGATCACGAACCTGGTCGCCAAGCGCAGCGTCTTCTCGAAGCTGAAGATGATCCAGTGGATTATCGTGTCGCTTGCCCTTCTCTCCGTCGTTGTTGTCCCGCTCGTGCTGCGCAGGCTGGCGAGGGACATCCTCAAGCCGGTGCTCGAGCTGGCGAAGGCGGCCAAGGAGGTAGAGAAGGGGCAGCCGGAGCTGCAGATTCCGGATGGCTCGCCTTATTCCATGGAGTTCATGAAGCTGTTCCATTCGCTGCAATCGATGGTCCGGGAGATTACGGACCTGAAGATTCAATCCTACGAGGAGCAACTTGAACGAGGGCGGGCGGAGATCAGGTACCTGCAGATGCAGATCCGGCCCCACTTCTTCCTGAACGCGATATCCACCGTCACGAGCCTGACGTACCGGAACAAGAACGAGGAGATCCGCAGCCTGATCCACCACCTGTCGGAGCATCTTCGATACATGTTCAAAGTCGGCCTCGTTGCCGTTCCGCTGGAAGAAGAGGTTGAGCATGCGATCAACTACATTCGAATGCAGGAGATCCGCTATCCCGACCAGATTTTCTACATGACGGAGCTCCAGGGCGAATCCGGCCGCTGCCTGGTGCCTCAGTTCATGATCCAGACGTTCGTCGAGAATGCGTTTAAGCACGCCATGTTCTTCGGGGAGATGCTCTCGCTGTATATCCGGGCAAGTCTGGACTTCCGTGGCGGAGAGCCATTCACCAAGATTGTTGTCGAAGACAACGGCGGAGGGTTCCCGGACGAGTGGCTGCGCGGCTTCCCGACGGGGAACGAGGCGGAGAACGGCGACCATATCGGCCTCCTGAATGTGCGAAGGACGCTGCAGCTCTTGTACAAGAGGGACGATCTGCTGCGGTTGTCGAATGTGGAGCCCTCCGGGGCGCGGGTCGAGGTTTGGATTCCGTCAACGACGGACGAGAGCGGAACGGACGAGTAGGGAGGGATAGGATATGCGCTGTTTGCTGATCGACGACGACATTCCGACGGTCGAGGCGCTGCTTCGCATCGTTAACTGGGAGGAGCATGGAATACGCGAGTTGGCGACCGCCTACAACATTCAGGACGCCAAGCGGCTGTTCGAGGCTGCCCGCCCCGACCTCATTATATGCGATATCGAGATGCCTCGGGGCACCGGGCTCGACATGATTCGTTGGGTGCGGGAGCAGGAGTACGATGGCGGCTTCATCTTCTTCACCTGCCATGAGAGCTTCGAGTTCGCCTCGGCGGCCATCTCCTACAGCGCCGACGCCTATCTGGTCAAGCCTCTAGACAAGGCCAAGCTGGAGGGGACGCTGCGCAAGGCGGTGGATGCCCTTAGGCAGAATCGGTTGCTCGGGGAGTACAGCAAGCTCGGACTGGCCTGGATCAAGAATCGGGAATGGGTGGAGAAAAACTTCTGGAGAGACGTTCTGACGGAAGCGATCTCGCCGCGCGAGGACCTGATCGGAAGCGAGCTCCGCAAGCGGGAGCTTGCGTTGGACGCTCGCCGCGAATACAGGCTGCTGCTCGCAGGCGTTCCCAGATCGAGAATCGGGGAGCGCTGGGAGAGCAGTATTTTCCAATACGCCCTGTCCAACCTCGTCTCCGAATCGCTCTTCGGGCAGGTTAACCACGACCGGATCATTCCTTACCAGACGGAATCCTCCTTCTATGTCGTCGCTCTTTTGGAAGCTCCGCTTGAGGAGGAAGAGCTGCGGGAACGGGGCGGACGGTTGATTAGGCTGTGCGACGACTACCTGAAGTGCACATTGACGTGTTACATCAGCGAGCGAGTGCCGATCGCGGGAATGTCTCGCGCCAGGGAGGAGCTGGAGCGGCTCGACGCCGCGAATCTGTTGTTCCGCGGCAAGGTTCATCGGCAGAACGAGCCGCTTGCTTACGATACGACGGAGCGCTATGCGCTCGATATGGAGCGGTTCGGCCTGTTGTTTGTCCAGAAGGAGAAGGCGCAGATCGTCAACGGGCTGAAGAAGGAGCTGGAGACGCTTGCCGAGAGGAACATGCTGGACCCGGCTACGCTGCATTCCATTCGCGAAGACTTTCTTCAAGTCGTCTATTCCTTCCTTCTGCGCAATCATATCCAGGCGCACGTCCTGTTCGCCGACGAAGCGATTCAACGGCTCGCCCAACAGGCCGACGGCGGTGTCTTCGACTTCATGAAGTGGGCCCAGGCGGTGACTGGCAAGACGATTGATTCCGTGCGGGACGCTCTGGAGTCCGAAGGCGTCGTAGAGAAAGCGAAGCGGTTCATCCACGATCATTACAAGCAAGAACTGAGCCGGGAGGACGTGGCGGCTCACGTCTTCCTCACCGGCGATTACCTGGCCAAGGTGTTTAAGTCCGAGACAGGCTGCACGATCAAGGAATACTTGAACGAATGCCGAATTCAATCGGCCAAGCGGGAGCTTCTCGAGAGCAAGGCGAGCGTCGGCGACATCGCCCTGGACTCCGGCTTCGATACGCTGTCCTACTTCTCCACTGTCTTCAAGAAGCTGACGGGAGAAACTCCGAACGCTTACCGTTCCCGCCATCAGGGACGATCATGAACGAGCTCCGTCCCGCTTGCGGGATTGGGGCTCACTTGTTTCTTGCCGCGACTTTCTGAACTTCTTTTCGCAAAAACAGATCGTCTTATTGAAAGCCGATCCCCATCCGCAGCGGGTAAACTGATAACGTAAACAACGAACTGTACGAGGGAGGCATCATCATGAATAGAAAAAAGGGGATGGCGGCGCTTCTGATGTCGGTCGCGCTTGGCGGGACGGTTCTTGCGGGCTGCAGCAGCAACAATGCGGAGTCTTCGTCTGACGGAAGCGGCGCATCCAAGGTGGAGGAGATCGTCTTCGCGATGCCGTCGTTTAACCGGATTCCGGACGATTTAAGCAAGGTAACGGATGCAATCAACGCCATTACGGTCGACAAGATCGGCGTCAAGGTCGACTTCCGCGTATACGGCCCGGCCGATTACGCCCAGAAGGTGAACCTGGCGCTCCAGAGCGGAGAGAAAATGGACGTGTTCACGACGCTTGGCCAGTTCTCGAACTATGTCTCGAAGAGTCAGGTCGCTCCTCTCGACGATATGCTCGCGGAGTACGGCAAGGAGCTGACGGCGATACTCGAGAAGGACTTCGGCTCCGACATGCTCAAGGCGACCACGATCGACGGCCGGATTTACGGGATTCCAGTGAACAAAGGCATGGCGTTGCCGATCAACTTCGTCTATAACGCGGACATGCTGAAGGAGACAGGCTTCACGGCGAACGATATTGAGTCGGTCGAAGACCTGCCGGACATCTTCGATGCGGTGCTGGGTGCAAATTCCGACGTCGTTCCGTTTGGCCCGATCAACGTCAACCCGAGCGACACCGGTCTGCTCAACCTGCTCAAAGGTACCGGCCAGGTCGACTTCCTGACGGATTCAACGGGAGTAGGCGTCGTCGAGGGAGACAGCGGCAAGGTCGTCAACTTCTACGAGACGGACCTGTTCAAGAACGGTGTGCAGATGATGAGGGAATGGTACAACAAGGGATATCTGCAGAAGGACGCAGCGACGACGACGGTTACGTCGAGCGAGATGGTCTCCTCCGGGCGCGAGTTCTCCTTTCTCGGCGGCTACGGCGGTCTGGAGGTCGGCAAGACGATCAGCGCTCAGACCGGCAGGAACGTCGAGACGAAGCGGATCGCTCCATTCTATTTCGATACAAGCGCGGTCAACTCCGTCAGTTGGATGGTATCAAGCACGTCCAAGGTACCGGAAGCTGCGGTCAAGTTCCTGAACCTGCTTTACACGGACGAACAATTGATCAATACGGTGCTGTACGGCGTCGAGGGCGAGGATTACGTGAAGGTCGACGAGCATCATGTCAAGTTCCCGGACGGCAAGGATGCGAATACAGTCTCGTACACCGCCATGCTCAGTACGGGCATAGTCGGCTCCGAGTCGCTTCAATATCAATTCGAAGGCATCAACTGGTCTGATATCGAAGTTAAGCTAACGGAGAACAAGGAGACGGAACGCTCGCCGTACTTCGGCTTTATCTTCGATCAGAACAAGGTGAAGACACAGATCAGCGCGGTCACCAACGTCGTCAATCAGTACCTCCCCGGCCTGGTGACGGGATCGCTTGATCCGGAGACGACGATTCCGAAGTTCGTCAAGGCACTGAACGACGCGGGAGCCGCGGACGTCATCAAGAGCAAGCAGGAACAACTGGACGCGTGGATTGCGGCGCAAGGCCAATAATACCGCAAGGCATTAAGGAGAATGGAGCCTTCTCAAGGTTCCATTTTCCGTAATGGAGGAGTTAACCGAATGAGACGAACGACTGGAGCTTCAAGCGCGCTTCGCAAGACGACGCCTCTGCTCGCGCTGGCCGGACCGGGCTTGCTCTACTTCCTGATCAATAGCTATATTCCGATGTTCGGCGTCTTTATCGCCTTCAAGGACATCAATTACGCCAAGGGCATCTTCGGCAGCGACTGGATCGGCCTGGACAACTTCCAGTTCCTGTTCAAGACGACGGACGCGTGGATCATGACGAGGAACACGCTGCTCTACAACCTTGCCTTCATCGTCATCGGGACGATCTGCTCGATCTTCATCGCCATTCTGATGTCGGAGCTGCTGGCGAAGCTGTATTCGAAGCTGTACCTGTCCGGCCTCGTGCTGCCGAGCCTGATCTCGATGGTCGTGCTCTCGATGCTCGTCTACGCCTTTCTGAACGCGGACAGCGGCTTCGTCAACAAGTCTATTCTGGCGCCGCTCGGTCTTCCCGAGATCAGTTGGTATTCGGAGGCCAAGTACTGGCCGTACCTGTTGATCTTCATTCAGATGTGGAAGACGGCCGGCTACGGCTCCATCGTCTACTTCGCCTCGATCGCGGGCATCGACAAGAGCATCTACGAGGCCGCCAAGATTGACGGCGCAGGCAAGCTGCGGCAGATCCGGACGATCACGCTGCCGCTCCTCAAGCCGACGGTCATCGTGCTCTGCCTCATGTCGATCGGACGAATCTTCAATTCCGACTTCGGCCTGTTCTATCAGGTTCCGCTGAATGCGGGAGCTCTGTACAGCACGACTCAGACGATCGACACTTACGTGTATCGGGCGCTTATGCAGCTCAACGATATTGGGATGTCGGCGGCCGCAGGCTTGTACCAGTCGTTGGTGGGCTTCGTGCTCGTCCTTGTCGTCAATGCGATCGTCAAGCGGGTCAATTCGGAGAATGCTTTGTTCTAGAGGAGGCTAGACCATGATTCAGACGAGAGGGGAGCGAGCCTTCGCCCTGTTCTCCGCCATCGTGATGGGACTTGTCGCGCTGGCCGCGTTCCTGCCGTTCATTCTTATCGTTATCGCCTCCTTCACGAAGGAAGCGAGCCTGATCAACGACGGCTACAGCTTCTTCCCGAAGCAATTCAGCCTGGCCGCTTATATTTACCTTAAGGCTTCGGCCTATACATTCCTGAGAGCTTACGGCGTATCGTTCCTCGTGACCATTATTGGAACGGCCGTCGGCTTGCTCATCACGAGCATGCTTGCTTATCCGATGTCGCGTCGCGACTTCAAGTATCACAACACGCTCGCATTCGTTGTTTTCTTCACGATGCTGTTCAGCGGGGGGGTTGTCCCTTCGTACATCATGTGGACGCAATACTTCCATATCAAGGACTCGCTGGCGGCGCTTATCGTGCCGAATCTGCTCGCTAACGGCTTCAATGTGCTGCTCGTCCGCAACTACTTCAAGAGCAACGTGCCGCTGGACTTGATCGAATCGGCGCAGATCGACGGGGCGACCGAGACGAAGACGTTCTTCCGAATCATGCTGCCGCTCTCCGTTCCCGTTCTGGCGACCGTCGGCCTGTTCATGGGACTCGCGTACTGGAACGACTGGATCAACGCCCTGTATTACGTGAGCAAGCCGCAGTATTACGGAATTCAGAACTTGCTTGTGCAATTGATGAACAATATTCAATACCTCAATTCGGGACAAGCCGGCAGTGCGATTGGCGCGGGAGCCGTCGAGCTGCCGAGCAGCGCCGTGCGGATGGCGATGGCCGTTCTCGGCATCGTGCCGATCCTGGTTGTGCTGCCGCCGCTGCAGAAGTACTTGACCCGCGGCGTCGTCATCGGGGCCGTGAAGGGTTGAGCATGCAAGGTTAATGAACAGGGGCGTTAATATGGAAGGAGCTGACCGGACAATGAAGGTGCAAGACATCGTCGAACGGATTCTGGAGCGAAGCTGCGGGGAGCGCAGGCTGGAGCAAACATGCGACGTGCTGGCGAGCGGAAGCTACGAGACGGAGGTGACGGGCATCGTAACGACATTTACGGCGACCGTCGACGTTATCCGCGAGGCGATCGCGCTAGGGGCCAACCTGATCGTCACCCACGAGCCGACATACTTTACCGGCCGGGACGGGGTGGATTGGCTGACGAACGATCCGGTGTACGCGGGCAAGAAGAAGCTGCTCGACGAGCACGGCATCGTGGTATGGCGCTTCCACGATCATATGCATATGGCCAAGAGCGACCTTATTTACGACGGACTCGCGAAGGAGCTCGGCTGGGGGGACAAGAAGCTCGATTCGGCTTCGCCGTGGGCGTACGGGATCGAACCGACGACGGTCGGCGAACTGGCGGCATTCTTCAAGAGCCGACTGGGTATGTCGAATGTCAGAATTGTGGGTAAGCCAGAATCGCCTTGCTCGCGAATCGGCATCCTCGTCGGCGGCGGAAGTCTCGGCCTCGGCCGGGAGGAGATGCCGATGGAGCTGATGAGAGACAAGGAGCTTGATGTCATGGTATGCGGCGACATCACGGAATGGACGCTGTGCGCGTACGTCAACGACGCCTCCATGCTTGGCATGAACAAGGCAATGATCGTGGTCGGCCATGAACGCACGGAAGAATGGGGAATGAAGCATCTGGCCGAGTGGCTGCTGCCGATCGCGGGCGATGTCAAGGTTACGTTCGTCGATGCCAAGGAGCCGTTTGTTTATCTCTAATGAATGAGCACGCGAGCCTGTGATGCGGAGCCTGCTTCTTCGGAGGGAATTCATAGACAAGATCAGCCGCTTGGGCGAGTTGCCCGGGCGGCTGTTTGCGGTGCGGGGAAGCCTCTGGCTTCACTTCCTTGCCGAATCTTCGAGCAGAGCCTCATTGAACCTAGGCAACCTAATTTATGAGATATCTGCAATGGCTAACAATAATGCTAATTATATAACAAAATTAAGACAATAAAAAACAATCCAATAAATTAACAAATTCCCCCAGAGCATTATAATTGAAATTAAACGCTTACATTCATGAATGTGCGGAATATGAGGGTTCTCGACAAGGGGGAAGGGGGCGGAGCATTGATAAAGCAGGCAGTCTATTGATTCATGGCGATTTATTTGTTATTCGGAAATCTGATTTGTTAGTTGTCGTGAATAAGTCAAAGGGGCAAACAAGGAGGCCAAGCATGAGGGGAATTCGGAGATGGACGATAGGGACGCTGGCGTGCGTGCTCGCGCTGTCCCCATTCTCGGCGGCTGCGGGCGCACAGGCTGCGGAGACTATGCAAGCCGAGCAGGTCTTGCAAACCGTGCAAGCCGCGCAACCAACGCTGAACGACATCGAAGGCAATTGGGCGCAGGCGGCGATCGGGAGATGGCAGGAGCGCGGAATCGTCAGCGGTTATCCGGACGGCACGTTCCGTCCGAACGGCGAGCTGACGAGAGCGGAGTTTGTCAAGGTGCTGAACAAGGTGTTCGGATTCTCGGCGAAGTCGGAGAAGGCGTTCGCCGACGTGCCGGCTTCGTCATGGTATGCCGGCGAGATGGAGATCGCTCGGGCGGCCGGTTACTACGTGGGCTTGCCCGGCAACAAGGCAGAAGGCGAGCTGCCGATCACGCGCCAGGACGCGATGACCTTGCTCGCGCGCGCATTCGCTTTGAGTGGAGGAGCAGATGACAGCTTAACCTTGGCGGCAACGCCGAACTACAAAGATGCCGCAAGCATCTCGGCTTACGCCAAACCTTCCATAAGCGCTTTATCGGGTGTGATTACGGGCTATCCGGATGGCACGTTAAAGCCTCTGCAGCCGATCGTCCGCTCGGAGCTGGTCGGCATTCTCGACAAGCTGATCGTCGGCTACAACCCGGAAGCGGGAGATTTCCCGGAGCGGACGGCGAACGGCAACGTAATCGTGAACCGCAGCGGCGTTCAGCTCGAGGGTCTTGAGATAGCCGGGAATTTGTATCTGGCTCCCGGAATCGGAGACGGAGACGCGGCGCTCATCGATGTGACGGTGCGCGGAGCAACCATCGTGGCCGGTGGCGGCGAGCATACGGTTAGCGCAACAGGTTCTTCGCTTCAGGCGGTGACGGTGGATCGGAGGGACGGCAGAGTGCGCGTTCTGGCCGAAGAAGGGACGACGGCGGGCCGAATCGAGGTAGTGGTCGGGGCAACTATTGTCGTGAGAGCGGGAGCGTCGGTTGGCGAGCTTGTCGTCGCAAGCGATGCGGCCGGGTCGAGCTTGACGATCGAAGGCGACGTGACGAAGCTGACGATAGAAGTCAAGGGGGTTCTGGTGAACGGCCAAAAGGTAGAGCCGGGAAGCTACAACATCTCGGGCGGAATCGTGGCGGCTCTATCCGGCAGCGACGATAGCAGCGGCTCCGGCAGCACAAGCGGAGGGGCGGGCACGAATGGCGGCACTGGCAACAACGGTACGGATAACGGCACGGACAATGGTACGGACGGCACGAACGAGGATAGCTTCGATCTGGTCGATGCCGGAGCGACGGCAGAGACACGGGCGTTATTCAACTACCTGAATACGGTGCGCGGTCAAGAGGTGCTGTTCGGGCACCAGCACGCGACGGACGAGGGGATCACGTTGACCGGCTCGGGCGAGCTTGAGTCCGAAGTGAACAATTCCGTCGGCGACTTCCCTGCCGTATTCGGCTGGGATACGCTGAGCCTCGAGGGCAAGGAGAAGCCCGGCGTGGCGGGAGATACGGAGCAGAGCGCAGCGAATCTGATCTCTTCCGTGCGCGAGGCATACGAGCTGGGAGGCATCGTGACGCTCAGCGCCCACATGCCGAACTTCGTAACGGGAGGGAGCTTCAACGACACGGAGGGCTCCGTCGTGCAGCACATTCTTCCGGGCGGAGACAAGAACGGGGACTACAACGCCTTTCTCGACCTCATTGCCGACTTCGCGAACAACGCGAAGGGCGAGGGAGGCGAGGCGATCCCGATTCTGTTCCGGCCGTTCCACGAGCAGAACGGAGGCTGGTTCTGGTGGGGGGCGCAGACTACGACGGCGAGCGAATACGTGGAGATTTACCGATATACGGTTGAATATCTGCGGGACGTGCGCGGCGTTCACAACTTCCTGTATGTGTTCTCCCCGAACGGCACGTTCGGCGGCAGCGAGAACAGCTACCTGACGACGTATCCGGGCGACGAGTACGTCGACGTTCTCGGCATGGATCAGTACGACAATCAAGCGACGCCCGGCACGGCAGGCTTCCTCGGCAATCTCGTCTCCGACCTGGCGATGATCTCGAAGCTGGCGGACGCGAAGGGGAAGATCGCCACCTTCTCCGAGTTCGGCTATAGCCCGCAAGGGATGCTTGCTTCAGGCAACGGAGATTTGACTTGGTTCACGGATGTGCTTGACGCGATCAAGTCCGATCCGGACGCGAAGCGAATTGCCTATATGCTCACCTGGGCGAACTTCGGCGTCAATTCGAACAATCTGTTCGTTCCTTACAAGGACGCGCCGAGCGGTCTCGGCGATCATGAGCTGCTTCCGGACTTCGTCGATTATTACGACGATCCGTACACCGCCTTCCTCGGGGAAGTCGACGGCGCGTACGACGAGCCCATCGCAACTGCGGCGGAGACGCCGTTCCTGCACATCGCGACGCCATCCGATAACGGAACGGTTCGCGAAGCGTCAGCGACGATTCGGGCTCGGATTCTGGATGCGGCTCCGACACAGGTTGTTTACACAGTCCAGGGTTCGGAGACGGAGCTGCCGATGGCGCTTGACGAATCCGGCTTCTACTACACGGCGGATTGGGCACCGGCGGCGTCGCTCAACGGCAAGACGGCGGAGCTGACGGTGAAGGCGTATCTTCCGAACGGCACCGTTCTGGAGGAGCACACAACCGTCTTTGTGAAAGTCTCGGAGATTCTCATGAAGCGGCTCACGTTCGATGCGGATACGGAAGGGATGCAGAACAACGGGGTGTACCCGGAGACGATGTTCCTGTCGATCGATCACGGGACGATCGGAGATGAGGGAGCGCTGAGGCTGAGCGTTCAGGACGCCGTCTACACGGACACCTGGCAGGAATTCAAGCTGCAATTCCCGACCTGGGAGGATGTCGCGATCGCGGATGTGAAGCGGATTCGCTTCGATGCATGGGTGCCGGCTTCCGCCGGAAGCGAGAGCGACAACGCCAGCCTGACCGGCGTCGCGATGCTGCCTCCGGACTGGAGCGCGAAGTACGGCATGACCTCGCAGCTTAAGCTGGCCGATCTCGAGCGGCAGACCATCGACGGCATCGAGTATGCGAAGTATTCGGCGACGATCGATCTGAACGATTCTGCGAAGTCGGCGGAGGCGACGGCGCTGGCGCTCTCCCTCGTCGGCAGCGGGCTGGAGCTGGACGGGACGATCTACGTGGACAACATTCGTCTCTATAGCACCTATGCCGAGGCGCCTCAAGACCCGGCGCTTGTGGATGACTTCGAGTCCTATCAGGGCAGCGATGCGGCGCTCGCCGCGAAGTTCATTCACGCCGGAGGGGATGCGACGAGCGTCGTTCTCGACGGAGAGAACAAGAGCGGCGGAACGTATGGCATGAAGCTGAATTACACGCTCGGCGGCTCCGGCTACGCGGGCATTACGAGGACGCTCGGCGTCGTCGATTGGTCCGACTTCAACCGGCTCAGCTTCTGGTTCCTTCCGGACGGCTCGAACCAGAAGCTCGTCATTCAGCTCAAGGTTGACGGCATCTTCTATGAAGCCTATCCCTCCTTGTCCGGAGAAGAGGGGGGCACGGTCAGTCTTCACTTCAACGACTTTAATGTCGCTCCGTGGGATACCGGCAACGCGGGCAAGAAGCTGAACAAGACCAGCCTGAAGAACGTGCAGGAGTTCTCCGTCTATGTGAATTCGGTGGAGGGAGCAGCGTTAAGCAGCGCGCTCTTCTTCGACGACATCAAGGCGATCGATGACGGAACAGGCGGCGTGGCGAACGGAGGAGACGGTCCTGGCAGCTCACAGGAGCAACCGGGAACGCTGTACGGCTTCGAGTCCGACGTCTCGGGATGGACGCTTGAGGTGAACGAAGCTGGCGCAACCGCGCCGACGATCACGGAGGACGCGGCAGCCGAAGGCACGCATTCGCTGATGTCGACATTCTCCCTCGCGGGAACGGGCTTCGAGCTCACGAAGGTGTCGGCACTCGATCTGTCCGGCGTCGAGGCGGTCAGCGTGAAGGTGAAGCTGTCGGAAGGGACGGCGAACGCGAGGCTGTACATCAAGACGGGATCTAGCTGGAGCTGGCACGACAGCGGGATCTCCGCCATCGGAGCGGATGGCTTCGCGACGCTGACGATCCCGCTGGCCGGCATCGACGATCTGGACGCCGTGCAGTCGATCGGCATCAAAATCGAGCCTGTCGCCGGACAGACGGGCGAGGCGACCGTGTACGTCGACGACGTCTACCTGACCGGCGAATAGAGCAGCATTAAACGATTCGAGCGTTTCCCCTGCTTAGGCGGGGGATTTTTATTTGCGCCAAGCATAACGGGAAAGCTACCGCTTCGCGAACTCGGACGGCGATACTCCGGCAATTCTGCGGAAGACGCGGCTGAAGTAGAGCGGGTCGTCGAAGCCGACACGCGCCGATACGACCTTGAGCAGCATCGTCGGCTGTTCCCGCAGCAGCAGCTTGGCCTGTTCGATCCGGTATTGCGCCAGATAGTCGAGGAGTGTGCAGCCCATTTGTTTTTTGAACAGCTTATTAATGTAAGAGCCGACGAGCCCGAATTCGGATTCCAGCGTCTGATGGGTGATCGATTCGCGAAAATGCTGTTCCAGGTATCGAGTCACATTCCTGACGATGCGTTGGTGCTCCGACTCCGGGCGCAACTCCTCTGGACCCGCCGTTAACGCGGCACCCGATTCGGCCGGGCGGGCCGACTTGCTCTGCTCGGCAATTGCTGCCGCTTTGTCGAACAGCTCCCGCAACTGCCCGGGGTTGGGCGGCTTGAGCAGATAGTCCAGCGTCGAGCTTTGCAGCGCCCGCTGCGCGTAGGAGAAGTCGGGATAGGCGCTCAGCACGACGCGAAGCGCGTCCGGCCAAACCTCGCGCGCCCGTTCGAGCAGGTGCAGGCCGTCCATCCCTTGCATGGCGATGTCGCTGATCAGCAAATCCGGCTTGTCGCGGACGAGCGCCGCCAGCGCGGTCTCGGCCCCCGTGTAGCTGCCGACGACGCGGTGCTCGGGAGCGATCTGCGCGATCATGCGCCCCAGCATCGATAAGAACAAAGGCTCGTCATCCACCAATACGATACGCAACGTGAGGTTCCTCTCCTTTCGATTCCACGGTCATGCTCATGCGAAGAAGCGCCCCGCCGGCGGGCCCTGCGGTACAATCGAACCGCATGCCGGGTCCGAACAAATACTTCAGCCGGGTCATCGTGTTCATCAGTCCGCGGTTCGCTTCGGCCGACAGGTTCGTGTCGAGCGCTTCCCAATAGCCGGCGAGCCGCTCCTGAATGTCGGCTCCGAAGCCGCGGCCGTTGTCTTCGACCTCGATCCGCCATCCCGTGGCCATCCATTCCCCGCGCACCGTAATTTTCCAGCATTCCTGCCGTTCCGTGAATCCGTGCTTGATCGCATTCTCCGCAAGCGGCTGCAGCAGAAGCTTGGGCACCTGCAGGCCGAGCATATCGTCCGGCACATCGACATCGAAGGTCAGTTTGCCGTCGTAACGAATGCTCATGATGCGCATGTAATCTCGCAGGTGGTCGAGCTCGTCCGCGAGGTTGGCGGTGTACGAGTCCCCGTAGGACACATATTTGAACATGTTGATGAGCGATCGGCACAGATCGAGAATGTGCTCGTCGCCTTGCTCGTAGCCCAGCATGCCGATAATCGACAGCGTGTTGTACAGAAAATGCGGGTCCACCTGCTTCTGCAAGGCCAGCAGCCGCGCGCGCAGCTCCGCTTCCTTCGCGTTCGTCGTCTCCCGTTGCGATTGCTGCAGCCGCTGCAGCATGTCCTGGAACGAAGCGTGCAGGTCGCGGATCTCATCGAACTGGAACTGGTCCGGACGCAACCGCAGCAGCGAATCGGTGACATTCGATTCGAGCGAGACCGGGTCGATCTGGGCCATCGCCTTGCGCAATCGGTGAAGGGGGAGGAGGGTGCGCCGCGTCAGCAGGTAGATGAGCGACATGCCGATTGCGCAGACGAGCATCCCCAGCGCAAGCACGGTAACGCTCAGATCGCGCAGCGACGCGTTCAGCGGCGAAGTCGGCAGCGTCATCGCGTACAGCCAGCCGGTATTGCTCGAACGCTGGATGAATTGCAGCGTATGGCGCTTCTTCGCGAAATAAAGGTCCGGCAAATCGGATGGCTGCTGCGGAAGCGAATCGAGGGAGGAGGAATCGCCCTGTATCGCGTGCCAACGGTTATCCGTGCTGTATACGTATAACGAGCGATCGACCGTATTGCTCGCGGGCAGCGCCACAGCCGCCATCTTGGCGAAGAACTCGCCCGACAGTTGAATTTCCACAATGGAATGGGCCAGTCCGGAATACGTGATTTTGCGGATGAGGGAAACGACCGGAGGCCGCTGCGGCTCCAGCAGATCTTCGGCCGGATAACGCACAAGTCGAAACGAATCGTCGAACCAGAACGATTGCAGGGCGTCGATCCGCTTGCGCATCGTTTCCGGCGGTACGTCGGGATTGTTGAAGCCGGTGCCGATATAGGCGCCGGATCGGCCTATTACGGTTACCCGCTGGAACACCTGGGGGTCGAGGCCGTGAATGCCGTCGATCGCATCGCGCGTCGTTGCAACCCACTCCGGATTGTTCTTGATCGATGCGGAAGCGTTCTCATCCAACGACAGACGGAGAAATAAAGAAGCAATGCCGGGATGGGATTTGATCTGGACAAGCTGGCGGTCGGCATTGGCGATGGCATTGTCGACGCGTCCTACGTAGGCACTAAGCTCGCGCTCGAACGAATTCGCGTAGATCTTCTCCTGCTGTCGGCTCGCATGCAGATAAAAGACGAGAAACGAGGAGACGACGACGGCCAGCAGCAGAGCGGAATACAGCAGGAACAGCCGTCGATGAAAGCCGGAGGGCTTGCGCAAGGAGGGCGCTCCTTTCCATAGAGAACGATTGGTTTTGATTATAGCAAATCGGTTCCGGGATGGACACAGCCGCCGCGCGATAAGTCGAAATCGTCCATATGGTGTTTGAAAAGTTGCATGTACACGCTTACAAAACTGCCGTAACATGTGGAATGTGTTCGACGAGGAAAAGGAGTGGATGCCATGAATCGCCTACCGACGCTGCCCGCTTCGGCACATCGGGAACGGATCGACAAGGACGCGGCCAGCGGAGGCGCCATACGGCGGTTGATCGACAATATCAGGCACAACCCCCATCTTTACTTGATGGTGCTGCCTGGCGTGCTCGGGTTTTTATTGTTTCATTACGTGCCGATGTACGGGATTGTGATCGCTTTTCAAGATTACGATCTGATCAGCGGTTTCTGGCACAGCGATTGGGTGGGAATGGAGCACCTCGTTTCTTTCTTTAACGACCCCACGGCCTGGCGCATTATCCGCAACACGCTGCTGCTCGGCTTCTACTCGCTGCTGTTCGGCTTCTGGCCGCCGATCGTGCTGGCGCTGCTGCTGAACGAAGCCAGCCGCGCCTGGTTCAAGAAGATCGTGCAAAGCGTCAGCTATCTGCCTCACTTTATCGCCGTCGTTATCGTCGTCGGCATGCTGATGCAGTTGACGAGCGAGAACGGGCTGATCAACCTGCTGCTGAACAAGCTGGGCTTCGACAACGTCCACTTTTTCACCGATCCGTCTTATTTCCGCACCATGTACGTGATCAGCGACGTCTGGCAGAGCATCGGCTGGAATTCGATTCTGTTTCTCGCCGCCCTGACCGGGATCGACCCCGAATTGTACGAAGCGAGCTACATGGACGGTGCGAGCCGCTTCCGGCGCATGCTGCATATCAGCCTTCCGGGGATCATGCCGACGATCAGCATCGTGCTTATCCTGAGCGCCAGCCATATCGTGTCCGTCGGCTTCGAGAAGGTGTACCTGATGCAGAATCCGGCGATTTACGAAGTGGCCGACATCTTGGCGACCTATGTGTACCGCAGGGGCATCGTCGGAGGCGACTTCAGCTTCGCCGCGGCCGTCGGCTTGATGAACAACATCGCCGCGCTGCTCATTCTGTGGGTGGCGAACCGCACGGCGAGCCGTCTGCGGCAGGAATCGTTCTGGTGAGGAGGGGTCATGTTTGAAAAGCTACGGGTTCGGCAGTCGGTCATTCGATGTTTTTAACTATATTGCGCTTACGCTGCTCGGCCTCGCCATTCTGTTTCCGTTCTACTATTTGTTAAACCTGTCGGTAAGCGGCCCGATAGCGGTGTCGAATCATGAGGTGTATCTATGGCCGGTGGACTTCAATGTCGAGAGCTACAAGCGCGTCTTCGCGGAGCCGCTCATTCTGAGCGCGTACTGGAACAGCATCCGCTATACGGTCGTCGGCACCTTCTTCGTGATGGTGGTCGGCTGCCTGACCGCGTATCCGCTGTCCACCAAGAGGCTGCTGCTGCAGCGTCCGATCGTGATCATGATGACGTTTACGATGTTTTTCAGCGGCGGCCTCATTCCGTCCTTCCTGCTCATGAAGGGTCTCGGCCTGCTGAATACGATTTGGGTGCTCGTGGTGCCCGGAGCGTTCACGTTCTGGAACATCCTGCTGCTGCGCACGAACTTCCAGAGCTTGCCGGAGGAGCTGTTCGAAGCGGCGCGCATCGACGGAGCGAACGATTGGCATGTGCTGCTGCGTATCGTCGTGCCGTTGTCGAAGCCGATTCTGGCGACGATCGCGCTGTTCGCCGCAGTCGGACAATGGAACGCGTTCTTCGGTCCGCTGATCTTCCTGAATTCCGACGACATGTACCCGCTCACCATTTTGCTGCGCCGGGTGCTGATTACGCAGGAGGTGTTCGACGACGCGGCTCTGGCAACCGCCGACCCTCGTTATCGGCTCGGTGCGAATATCTCGATCCAGATGGCCACGATTTTCGTCACGGTCGGTCCGATTCTGCTGCTGTATCCTTTCCTTCAGCGCTATTTTGTCAAGGGGGCGCTTGTCGGTTCCGTCAAGGGATAAGAGAGATTTATTACATTAGGAGGTCAAATGCAAATGTTGAGAAAAACCGTTATCACCGCGCTTGCTGTCATCCTGTCCGGAGCAGCGGTCGCCGGCTGCAGCCAGTCGAACGACAAGAACGGCAGCTCCGCCCAGCCGTCTCCATCCTCTACGCAGACGGAAGTCGCATCGGCCACGCCTGCCACGCCGCCGACGATCGAACTGTCGTTGCCGCTCGATCCCGGCGTATCGCTGAGCAGCGACACCTGGGCCCTCAAGGAGTGGGGCTCGCGTACCGGCGTCACCTTCAACTTGACGACCGTGCCTCGCGATTCGCAGAAGGAGAAGCTGAACCTGGCGATCGCTTCCAACGAATTCCCGGAGCTGACGCGCTTCTTCCAGGACGACACGACATACAAGAAGTACGGCTCCAAGCTGTTCGTCGCGCTTGATCCTTATTTGGAGGAAGGCAAGCTGCCTAACTTCCAGAAATACCTGGAGAAGTACCCCGACGTGGAGCAAGCGATTCGCAATCCGGCGGACGGCAAAATATACGGGTTCCCGCTCGTGCAGGATTTCGAGTGGGTGCCGAGAGTCTGGTGGATGCGCAATGACCTGTTGAACAAACAGGGGATGGATGTCAGCCAGATCCAATCGCTCGACGACGTCAAGGCGGCGATGCTGGCGCTGCAGAAGGAGAACGGCGGCAAGCCGATCACCTCGTCGCGGCTCGGTTGGTCTTATTATTTCTGGACGTCGTCGACGCCGTTCGGGCTGGCAGGCGAGAACAACGGCAAGGACCCGCGCTACAATCCGGAGACCCAAGCATTCGAGTACGGTCCCACGGCGGCGCCGGACCGGTTCAAGATGTGGGTCGAATTCGAGCGCTGGATGTATGAGAACAACCTGCTCAGCCCGGACTTCCTGACGATGAAGGACAACGACCTGTTCGCCGGCTACGCCAGCGGCAGCTTCCCGCTCATTCGCGAGCAGAACAACGCCGGTCAAGCGGGAGTGGACAACGAAGCGCTCTTGCAGCCGATCATGCCGTTCCCGGTCGACGGCGCGATTCAGACCCAGGCGGTGTCGCCGCATTACAATACGAGCTTCCGCGGACCTTGGGTCATCAGCAACAAGTCGAAGAACGCCGATGCGATTATGACGGCGCTTGATTGGCTCTACAGCGAAGAGGGCTACACGACGATGTTCATCGGCAAGGAAGGCGAGCATTGGGTTAAGGATGCCTCAACGCCGTCCGGCTACAAGATCATCGGCTATCAGAGCGTCTGGACGGCGGATGCCGACGGCAAGCAGCCGGATGGCTTGATCACCGGCGGGGATCTGGGGATGGGCGTCTGGTGGATGAACGGGGTTATTCCGGAGTTTAACCGCTACGGCACCCTGACGTCCAAGGCAGGCGAAGAAGCCAAGGCGTTCAAGTACCTGAACTCGCGCGACGCGATCATCAAGGCGGGCGGTACGAACGAAGCTCCGCCGCCCGTATCGTTCGACGACGACGCGTTGAAGAAATCAACCGAGCTCGGCAACCAGATTGAGACGTACACGTCCGAGAACGCGATCAAATTCATTATCGGCCAGAAGCCAATGAGCGACTGGGACAGCTTCATGGCTGGCTACAAGAATTTCAAGATCGACGAGTGGGTCGGGCTTTATAACGAATTCGCGGTGAAGTAAGGCGGCTTGCGGCAACGGCGGGGAGACGGACGGCTGATCTTCCCGCCGTTGCCGCGTTTGCTATTCGACCATACATGGGGAGGTATCATTGATGAAGCGGAACCGCAAGGGAGCGTTTAAGCGCACGATCGCCACGCTGCTCGTTGTTCTGACAGCGCTTTCGACTTTGTTTTATCCCGGAATGCCGGGCACCGGAACAGGTGTTGCGCGCGCGGACGACGGAAGCGATCTGGTCAATGAAACGTTTGATGCCCTGGCGACGGGAACGACGCCGTCGGGATGGGGCGTATCGGTGACCGGCAGCTCTTATGTCCAAGTAGTGGAGGAAGACAGCCGACGCTTCCTGCAGATCTACGATGCCAGCGTGCAGGCGACGAACGGCATTACGAAGACGTTCGCCCAGCAGACCGGGAAGGCGGTCATCCAGGCGGATGTACAGTTGCCGGCAGGCGGAACGCCGGGGAAGGACAACATCCTGTTCTATGTGCTCGATTCGGCGAACAAGGCGGCCATCGCGCTCAACCTGAACGCGGATAAAATATTGTCTTACCGCACGGTGGACGGCGTGACGACGGCGACGGAGATGACCGGCATCGTGCCGGGCCGCAGTTGGCACCAACTGGCGATCGCCGCCGATTACGGAGCCAAGACGTTCGATTTGTACTTCGACGGGTTGCTCGCAGCAAGCGCAGTGCCGTTCCGTTACGACGATGCCGTCGGACTGAGCAAGCTGCAGGTCAGCGGCTCGTATTCCAGCGATACGACGAGCAATATCCGCATCGCCAATCTCGACAATGTGCTGATTTACACCGGGGCGATCCGATTGCAGACGCCGCCTGCGCTTGTGGAGGATATCAGCGACGCCTACGCGGGACGGTCGGTGGACCTCGCGTTCGCCGACGATGCGGCCTGGCGTGCGGCCATTGCCGACGCAGCCGTTAACGGGACGACATTGTCCGGGGCGGCGTATGCCGTTGCGCCGGGCAGTCTGCAGATCGACGGCAGCGCATTTCCCGAGGCGGGCAGCTACAGCATAACCGTGCGAGCGCGCGGCTACGCCGACGCGACAGTTGCCCAGACGGTGAACGAAGACCCCGAATTGATGTTCGTCGATGAGACGTTTGAAGCGTTGGCGGTCGGCTCCGCTCCTTCCGGCTGGGGAATCAACGCGACGGGCGCCTCGTCGGTTATCGTCGCGGAAGCGGCCGACGGCAACCGTTATCTGCAGATCGTCGACGCCAGCCGGATGGCAACCCAGGGCATCTCCAAGTCGTTCCCCGTGCAGACCGGCAAGCTGACGGTGGAAGCGGACGTCCAACTGCCGCCCGGAGCGACGTCGGGCAAGGAGAACATTCTGTTCTATGTATTCGACAGCGCCGGTAAACAGGCGATCGCGCTGAACCTGCTGCCGACCGCCATTGTGTCCTTGCGGACGACGAACGGCAGCACGACGTCCAGTCAGCTGGCGTCCGGGCTGAATGCGGGCGACTGGCGGCACCTCACGATCTCGGCGGATTACGCGACCCGGACGTTCGACTTCTATGTCGATGATGCCCTTCTTGCCAGTGCCGTCCCGTTCCGTTATGACGATGCTCTTAATCTGGCGAAGCTGCAAGTGACGGGTGCATATTATGCGGATGACGCCGAATATGTGCGGTTGGTCAACCTCGACAACGTGCGTATCTATCCGCGGGCGATACTCGTACCGTCGCCGGAGCCGGTCGTGCCCCCCGCTCCCGGCGTGGAACGGCAGTCGTTCGACAGCCACTCGAGCGTGTTCCTCTCCTCGCGCTGGTATTGGCAAGGCGGCGAGAACGGCCAACTCGGCACGCTTGACGCGCTCAAGCGGTTCATGGCGACCGACGACAAGTGGACTTACGAGACGGATGCGGCCAAGATCGGCAATGTCGTCCGTCTCGGCGTCAGCTTCCAGGGCACGCTGAACATGAATGAAGGTACGACGGGCAGAGCCCGTTACCTGGACGGGACAGAGATCATAGCGCCGTGGATGGTCAAATGGAACGCGACCTGGGGTAGCATGAGCGATCCCGTCTACTACGAGCTGGTGCTGCAGCGCGGCAAAAGCAGCATCGACGCCGGCGTCACCTCGTTCCAGTTCGACGACTGGCGGGGCAGCCAGGCGGCATATGACATGAACGGAGATTTCTGTGAAGCTTGCATGACAAGGTTCCGCGACTACTTGGCCGATACCTATTCACTCTCGCAGTTGGCCGCCTGGGGAATCGCCGACATCGCGACATTCGATTACCGCATGTATTTGCAGACGCAACTGGGCATCGTGACGCCCGCGGACTACGGCACCCGCAAGACGGAATCGCCGCTGAACGCGCCGTTCCGCGAGTTTATGACACAGGAGAGCATCTTGTTCCACCAGCGGCTGCACGACGATCTGGAAGCGTATGCCGGGCATTCGCTCGAATTCTCCGTCAACTCGACGATCATGCAATATCCCCAAACAAAGGATCATTATCTTCACGATATATTCGATTATGAGATCGGCGAGAGCGCGGAATCCTCTCTTGGCATCGGCAATATTGTCACGTTCGGCTCGCTCGCTTCCGGGCTGGGCAAGCCGCAGGTCATATCGCCGCTGCCGCAGCATCCGGAAGCGATCCGGGAAGGCATCGCAGCCTCCTACGCGCTGGGCCAATACATGCTTGTGCCATGGGACGTCTGGCTGGAGGGCAGCACCCGCTATTACGGAACCGTGGCCGATTACGGCGACATGTATCATTTCATTCGCCAGTACCCGTATTTGTTCGACGGCTACGAGGCGTCGGCCAGAACCGGCGTGCTAATCGATTGGAATGAGCTGGATTCCGCTGCGCTCAGCGAACTGTCCATGCGCTTGTTCGAAGCGGGGGTGCCGTTCCGCGACCTGGTCGCGAACGAATCGCTTCCGCATTACGGGCTGCAGGCTTCGCAATTCGCCGGGCTGGATCGGCTGATCGCCTATTCGCCGCTCGACGGCTTCGGCAGCGCCGATCAGGCGGTCATCGCAGCCAGCGGCATTCCGGTCGTCGCGCCGGAGGATGCGGACGCAGCTTGGCTTGCTGCCCGGTCGGCGGTTCAGATTGCCGGCGACGGCGAGCTGTATGCAGCCGTCCGTTCCCGCGAGGACGCGAACGCGCCTAAGGTTGTGCACCTGCTGAATCGCAGCGGCGTCCCGGTTGACGACGCGACGTTGACGATTGCGGATGCCGAGTTCTTCGGCAGCTCCGACATTCGCGCCGTGCTGTACCGCCCCGGCCGCAATCCGCTGCCGCTGGAGTTGGCTTCGGACGGTTCGGGCGGACATACGCTGGTCATTCCCGAGCTGGAAGAGTGGGGGATCGTGCGCGTCTCCCGCGAGGATACGCCCGATCCGGAAGCGTTCGCCGTTGCCGCCCCGTGGTCCGGCATCAATGTCGGCAGCCCGGCCAAGGACGGTTCGGCGACGGCTTCCGGCGGCACGCTGTCGGTCACGAGCGAAGGAAGCGGGCAACACGTGCCGACAACCGGCGATCAAGGCTCTGCCGATCAAATCGCCTACGTATATCAATATCTGGGGGCGACGCCTCTGCAGGATGCCACGATCAGCGCAAGGCTGCTTCCGCACGATTCGGAAGCGCCGACCGGTGCGGTCAGCGGCGTGATGATCCGTGAGAATGCGGCGTCCAACGCCCGATTCGTCGCTGTGCAAGCGACGAAGGGGAGCGGGCTGGAGCTTGTCTGGCGCGATACGGACAACGGCGCGGTATCTTCGGCTGCGCTCGGTTCGGCGGAGCTGCCGGGATACGTCAAGCTGGAACGGCACAACGGCGCGTTCGCGGCGTACTATTCCGCAGACGGCGTGACGTGGGGGGCTCCGCTCGGGACGCATTCGCTGACGATGAGCAATCCGTTGGCCGGCGTCTTTGCCGCCGCCGGGCCAGCGGGAGGGACGAATACGGCCGTGTTCGAAGCGTTATCCGTCACGACCGGCGATGTCGCATTGCCGGCCGGGGAATTGAGCGCATTGCGGTTGTCCGGCTTGCCGGAGAGCCTGATCGCCGGCACTGCGTCATCGCTGACGGTCACAGCCGTTATGGATGATGACGGCACGGAATCCGAGGTCGACGTCACCGGGGAACACATCGTGTATACGAGCGGCGATCCGGCCGTGGCGACCGTGAATCGATACGGCACCGTTATGGCGCAAGCCGCCGGCAGCGCTACCCTTACGGCCTCGTTTACGCACGGAGGCGTTACCGTAACGGCTTCCGTTGCCGTCACCGTCGTGCCGCCAAGCCCGTATCTGCTGGACGAATCGTTCGACGATTACGACGAATCGGAGACACCCGCAGGCTGGAGCATGACGCAAGCGGAGGTCGGAGGCTCTTATATCAAGGTAGCGCAGATTCCTTCGTCCGAGGATCGCAGTCTCGAGGCTTACGACAATGCGAGCAGCGGCTTCCCGTCCGCCGGTGCGGAGTTTGCGCCGCAGACCGGTCCGATTACGGTCGACTTCGACTTCCAGGTCGACTTCGGCGCGGTTCCGGCCAACGGCGGGGCGATCGTCGCTTACTTGCAGGCGGCCGACGGGGCGACAAGCGGCGTCTCGCTGCTGGCGAATTATGATGGCTTCTGGTATCTGGACGGTGGTACTGCCGTTGTGGCCGCACCGGTGACCCCCGGCGAGTGGCAGCATATCCGCATCGTCGCCGACGCATCGACGGACAAGATGGATTTGTACATCGACGGCACGAAGGTCGTCGACCAAGGCGGCTTCCGCAACGCGGTTCAATCGCTCGGCAAGATCGTCGTCGGCGGAAGCACCGGCGGGGTTGATACGACGGCGCGTTGGAACAATGTGCGCATTGCGAAGGGAGCGCCCGACACGACAGCTCCGACGACGACTGCCGAGCTGTCGCCGGCCGAACCGGACGGTTCGAACGGCGCATATGCCGGACCGGTCGAGTTGACGCTGAACGCCGTCGACGATGCTTCCGGGGTGGCGGATACCGTCTACAGCTTGAATGGAGGCAGCACATGGCTGCCGTACGACGGACCGATCGCCTTCACCCGTCAAGGCGCGTATACGGTGATGTATCGTTCGACGGACAACGCTGGCAATATTGGAACGGTCGGCAGCGTCAGCTTCACGCTGGCCGCCTCGGAGGTGGAGGTGCAACTGCGCGACAGCAGCGGGAACCCGCTGACCGGCGCTGTGGTGACGTATTACGACGGCGGATGGAAGAGCTTCGGGGTTACGGGAGTCGACGGCACAGCGCGTCGATCGCTGGCGGATCGCAATTACACGTTCGGCATCTCCTATGAAGGAACGTATGTGCAGAAGCCGCAAAATACGGAGACGGACCCGGTAGTATCGTTCGCAACGATAAGCGTCAAGGTGCAACTGAAGGACAGCGACGGCCAGGCGCTGTCCGGAGGCGCGGCGACCTACTATGCGGGAAGCTGGCGTACGTTCGGAGCGATCGGCAGCGGCGGGGAGGCCAGCAAGGAATTGCTGCCCGGCACGTATACGTTCGGGATGACGTACGAGGGAACGTATGTGCAGAAGTCGCAGAATACCGCCATTGACGCTATTATCGTCTTCCAAACGATTCGTGTGACGGTGCGGCTGCTGGATGGGGCGGATCAACCGCTTAGCGGCGGCGCGGCGACCTATTATGCGGGAAGCTGGCGTACGTTCGGAACGACCGATGTCTCGGGAGAGACCGCCAGAGAGCTGCTGCCCGGTTCGTATGCCTTCGGCATGAACAAGGGAGGGGTTTATACGCAGCAGACGCAAAATACCGGTTCGGACGCAATCGTCTTGTTCCGGCGGTAATCGAATCGCCCCGCTGCAATCAGAATGAATGGCAGATTTGGAGGAGAGGCGCATTGGCACGGGATCGAATCGATTGGCGCAATATCAAGAACGGGCGGGAGTTGCCGAAGGAGCATTATTGCGATCAGCCTTATGCGGTCATTACCGCCGAAGGACATTGGCTCTGCGTCATGACGACCGGTCGCGGGCTGGAAGGAGAGAGCGGGCAGCATGTCGTCTCGACGATCAGCGCCGACAAGGGACTTACCTGGACGGCGCTGGTCGATATCGAACCGGCCGGCGGTCCGGAAGCTTCCTGGGCCATGCCGCTCGTTGTGCCGGGCGGGCGCGTCTACGTCTTTTATTTGTACAATGCCGACAATATCCGTCAGGTTGCCGGAGGCCACTTCGACGGCGAGCCGGGGGAAGTGCTGCACGAACGAGTCGATACGCTTGGATATATGGTATTCAAGTACTCCGACGATCACGGGCGCACCTGGTCTGCGCAGCGGCATACGATTCCGATTCGCAGCTTCGAGATCGACAGGCGCAACCGGCATCGCGGAGAGGTGCAGTATCTGTGGGGCGTCGGCAAGCCGATGGTCCAGGAGGGGGCCGTCTACATCGGGTTCGCCAAAGTCGGGTCGTTCGGGCCGGGATGGATGGCCGAGTCGGAGGGCGCGTTCCTGAGAAGCGACAATATTCTGGAGGAGTCCGACCCGACGCGAATCCGCTGGCAGACGCTGCCGGAAGGAGACTTCGGTCTTCGCGCTCCGCTCGGACCGGTCGGCGACGAGCATAATCCCGTCGGCCTGAACGACGGAAGTCTCTATTGTACGTTCCGTACGGTTGCCGGTCATAACGCGCAATCGTACAGCCGGGACGGCGGCCGCTCTTGGACGAAGCCCGAGCACGCGGCCTACTCGCCGGGCGGACGCGCGATCAAGCATCCGCGGGCCGCCAACTTCGTGAAGAAGTTCGCCAACGGGAAGTATTTGCTCTGGTATCACAACCACGGCAGAAGCTTCATTGAACGTCCGTGGCTGGCTTATGCGGATCGCAATCCGGCATGGGTGAGCGGAGGGGTGGAGCGGGACGGCGTTATCCACTGGTCGCAGCCGGAAGTGCTGCTCTACGACGACGATCCGGCCGTGCGCATCAGCTATCCGGATTTTATCGAGGACGGCGGCGACTATTACGTCACCGAGACGCAGAAGGAGATCGCCCGCGTTCATCCGATCGACAAGGCGCTGCTGGAGGGAATGTGGGCGCAAGGCGAGCGGAGGCAGGTCGATCGGGAGGGGCTGCTGCTGGAATTGGACCGGGAAGCTTGCGCATCCGGCGCTTCGCACGCATTGCCCGGATTCGGCGCGCTGTCCGAAGGCGGGAGCTTTAGTCTCGAGCTCTGGCTCTCTATGGATTCCTTGGCGCCCGGGCAGGTGGTGGCCGACGCGACGGATGCCGCGGGACAAGGCTTCCGACTGGTGACGATCGAAGCCGGTGCGCTTCGTTTGGAGCTGAGCGACGGTCGCAGCGGCGCTTATTGGGACAGCGACAGCGGCATCTTGCGGGCCGGCAGCCTGCAACATGTCGCGGTCATTGTCGACGGAGGTCCGAAGCTGATTCTGTTCGTCGCGGACGGCGTTCTGTGCGACGGCGGCGCGCAGCGGCAGTTCGGCTGGGGCCGGTTCGGCCCGACGCTCGGAACCGTCGGCGCGGCAGGGAGAGAACTTGCCGCAGCTCCGTCCCTGAACGGGAGATTGCACGGGCTGAGGCTGTATGGCCAAGCGATGACCGTCTCGCAGGCGGTTGCCCAGCACTTGGCGGGGATGGAGGGATAACCGATGAGCAGGCCGCACTATCGACTCGGCATCAACCATCATCTGCTGTATCCGGCTTCGCTGGATTCGGCGTCCGCGCATGGCGATTCGCTGGCTGAAGCGCTGGCATTGCCCGGCTTCGAAGTGACGGATTGTTACGTGCCGTCCTCCGGAGAAGAGGCGCAAACGCGTGCGATCGCCAGAATCGCCGCCTCCGGCAGAGAGCCGATTTACAATTGTCCGTTAATGCTCGGACCGGATTGGGGACCGCATCACCCCGACGTCGTCGTTCGGGAACGTACGCGGGACGAAGCCAAGCGTCACATCGATCGCGCCAAGTCGATTGGCGCCCGCAAGATGGTCGTCGCAAGCGGCGACGATCCCGGCCCGGAGCGGCGCGAGGAGGAGATGGCGCTTATGATCGCTTATATGATCGATCTGTGCGCCTATGCCGGAGCCGGGCTTTGCCTCATGATCGAGCCGTTCGATCGTTCCATTGGGAGAAATCTGCTTATCGGTCCGACGGTCGAAGCGGTGGCGGTCGTCGAAGCGGTGCGCTCGGCGGGATGCGAGAATATCGGCCTTCTGGTGGATATGGGCCATATTCCGTTGATGGGCGAAAGCTTCCGCCACGCGGTCGCGACGGCCGGCCGGCATATCCGGCACGTGCATCTCGGCAGTTGCGTCATGCGGGATTCCCGGGACCCGTTATACGGAGATATGCATCCGCCCTGGGGATATCCGGGCGGCGAGAACGATGTGGCGGAGGCGGCGGAATTTCTGCGCTGCCTGATCGATGCCGGCTACTTCGAAGTCGAAGGCGAGGAATCGCCGACATTGACGCTGGAGATGCGTCCTTATCCGGGGATGACGGAGCGCAGCAGCGCGGAGCTGTTCATCCGCAAGCTGGAACAAGCATGGCAGGAGGCGGAACGCTTATGAGATGGATGATTCGCAGCGATATGGAAGGGGTGACCGGTGTCGTCTCGATGGAGCAGGTCGTTCCCGGAGCGGCGGAATATGCCTTCGGCAAATGGATGCTGATGCACGATCTGCAGGCGCTTCTGGCGGGACTGCTGCAGGAGGAAGACGACGAGGTCGTGATCTACGATATTCACTTCGCCGGACGGAACATCGACCCGGATCGGCTGGATCGCCGCGTGCAAGTGATCGCCGGCAAGCCGCATTACGGCGTCGCGAACGCGGGGTGGCTGTCAGGTCGCTTCGACGGCATGATCCTGCAGGGATTGCACGCCCGGGCCGGAACGCCGAACGCGCTGCTCGCGCACAATTACGAGCACGATATCGTCCGCATGGAGCTGAACGGAGAACCGATCGGCGAGATTGGGCTGGAAGCGGCCATTGCGGGAGAGGCGGGCGTACCGCTGGCGATGGTGACCGGCGATTCGGAAGGGGCGCGGGAAGCCCGCGAGCTGATGGCCGGCGTCATTACGGTGTCGGTGAAGGAATCGCTCGGTCCTGCCTCCGCCCTGTGTTATCCCTCGGAATGGACGGGACGTTACCTGACGGAGGGCGCGCTGATGTGCAGGGAGCTGGCCGCGCAAGGGAGCATGGCCCCTTATCGCATACAGGGACCGGTTGAGCTGATGATGCAGTTCAAGCCGGGGGAATTGCTGTCCCGGCTGCAGCTTCGGCTTCGCGAGTGCTTCGTCGATCCCGAGACGCTGCGGTTGACGGGGGCTTCTGTGCTCGAAGCATGGGAGATCTACCTGAAGGCCAAGGACTGACGAAGCTTATAGCCAGGCGCTCACCACTCCATCGGCGTCCCGTCGTAGCTCAGGAAGACGGGATGCTCTCCCCGGAACTCCTCGTGCCGGGCGATCAAGCCGAGGATATGGCCCGCCGATTCGGCCGGAGTGAGGCTGCCCGTCTCATCCAGATGGCCGCGCATGAACGTGCGGACGTGGCCGGGGTGGAACACCATCGCCTGTCCGCCCGACTTGCGCAGCTCGTTGTGGACGATGGCCGATTGCATGTTGAGCGCGGCCTTGGACATGCAGTAGGCGAACCAGCCGTCGCGCCAGCACGTGCCGATGCTGCCGGCTTCCGACGAGATGTTGACGATCAGCCTGCTCTCGCCGCGAAGCAGCGACGGGAGCAGCGCGTTCGACACCCGCAGCGCGCCGAGCGCGTTGACGTTGAAGACGTCCTTCATCTGCTCGAAGTCGAGCTTGTCCGCCGCCGTGGCCGTTATATCGCCAAGGATCGACGCGTTGTTGATCAGCAGCTCCAGCCGATCCGTCGTCTCCCGTATCCGTTCCGCCGCCGCCGTCACGCTCGCGTCGCTCGAGATGTCGAGGTCGAGCGGAAGCAGCTTTCCGGGGTGATTTTCCGCCAAACGTTCCAGCTCTTCACTTATGGGCCGGTACAGACCGGCGAACACGGAATAGCCCCGTTGCAGAAGGCCTTCCGCGAAGGCGTACCCGAGCCCGTGGTCGGCTCCGGTGACGCAGGCGAATCGTTCCATCGTGACGCCCCTTCCCGCGGTATGCTCCGTTCATTGTAACGTCCGCGCGGGGGAGAGAACAAGCTGCCTTACGCCTTGTCGTCTTCGACCTTGTAATACTTCTCGTAGACGAGGTTGGGGACGATCAAGAAGCCGCCGACGAACACCAGGCACACCGCGAAGAATCCGAAGATGCTCAGCTTGTCCGCAATTAGCTGTCCGCCTGTTGCAGCGACCTTGGCGGCGCTCTGACCGATCGAGAGCAGGTTCGACATCAGTTCCATGGACGATTCCTCCATTGGGCTATCGGATGATTGAATCTGCTCCCATTGTATCGAGGCTGTCGTGCAAATAATGTGAAGAAAATCACATTGACAGGATGGAGGATAGCGGGACGGGGTTGTCGAAATGCTAGAACGGGCGGCAACGAACCTGACTTGGAATTCGGGCCGCGGAAGGGAGCGAGGAGACATGATCCGCAAGCTCGGACAAGTCATGCTGTACGTGAACGACCAGGAGAAGGCCAAGCGCTTCTACACGGAGAAGCTCGGCTTCGAGCTCCTCTCGGAAGGAGGCGCCGACGAGGGATTCCGCTGGATCGAAGTCGCGCCGAAGGACGCGGCGACAAGCCTCGTGCTTCACGACAAGGAAGCGGTCGCGAAGATGTCGCCGGAGCTGCATCTCGGCACGCCGTCTCTGATGTTCTACACGGACGATATCGATGCGCTGTATGCCGACTGCAAGAGCAAGTCCGTCACCGTCGGCGAGCTGGTCGAGCTCCCGTTCGGCCGGGTATTCAACTTCGCGGACGAGGAAGACAACTACTTCGCCGTGATGGAGCAGCGTTAACCGAGCCGAGCCGGATCGGTTCTGGCAAGAGCGAAGATGGGGCTGCCCGCCAAGTCATCCTGATGACTTGGGGGCGGCTTTTTTGTGCAGCTTCATGTCTGTCCCGCTCCGCCCCGCCCCGGAGCCTCATTGGAGCGTTGCCGTTGACGTTTGGACGATTTTATGCGAGAAACCGCATACGTTCGAAGGGCAAAGGAGCCTCGGGGCCCGATGAATGCGAAAAACCGCATATATGGCGTTAATTCCGGCCCGACAAGCCGGATGTATGCCAAAAATCACATAAAACCCCGCGATTCCCGCCAATCCAAGCCTGCGAATGCGAAAAACCGCATAAAACCGCAAGAGTCACCAAACCAGAGGAACGAATAGCAAGGCGGGGAGAGTACGGATGGCCCGAAGTTGCTTTTCGAGTCGCCCCCTCCTTAAGAGGGGCTAGAGGGGCAGAGAGGCTAGAGGGGCTAGAGAGGCTAGAGGGGCCAGAGAGGAGCTAGAGAAGAATTGGAAGTCGCTTCCCGGGCAGCTCCATCTCTTTTTCTCTTGCCAATTTAATGCGCTTACATTAAGATCTAAATGAAAAATAAAACGTTTCACTAAAATTGGAGGGCTATGATGAACAAGAAAATGTGTCGGTGGTTGCCCGTATTTTTGCTTGTTTTGTTAGGCTTGCCCGCTTCAGCCGGCGCGATCTCTTCCCCGGCGCAGCACGTGGCGGTCATCGGTTCGTCCGGCTGGGATATCTACAGCGGCGCAACGATTGGCGGCTATCGCTATGGACCTTCCTTTATCGTTAACGACGATGACAGCATTGATATGTGGGCTTGCTCGGAGGGAGGCAGTCCGCTTCCGTACGACTATATCCGTTACCAGCGCTCAACGGACGGAGGGCTGACATGGGGCAGCGACCAGATTGTCCTGCCTCCGACCGCCGGTTCGATGGATGCGCTCTCGACGTGCGATCCCGGCGTTATCAAGTTCGGCGGCTATTATTATATTGCGTACACGTCAACGACGAATCGCGGAGGCACGAACAATCAGATTTATGTCGCCCGATCGACCAGTCCGACGGGGACTTGGGAGAAGTGGGACGGCACAGGATGGGGAGGTTATCCGCAGCCGTTCATCGTCTACGACGGCAGTCCGCTCGTCTATGGGGCCGGTCAGCCTTCCTTCGTGGTCAAGGACTCGACCCTCTATATTTATTACAGTTGGATCGACAACAACATGAATCAACTGCGCGTGGCCACCGCCTCCACCGCCGATGCGAATTGGCCGGCCAGTCTGACGTACCAAGGCGTTGCGATCTATCATTATCAGATCAGCTAACCTCAGATCAGTTAACCTCAGAACGACAGAACGCAGAAGGGCAGGTTGAATCCGAAGTGGGACTATGATATATTCCTTTTAATAATTAAACGATTTAGGAGTTGTTTATTTGGCTACAATCAAGGATGTCGCCAAGGAAGCGGGAGTCTCGATCGCTGCCGCTTCTCTGGCTCTTAACGGCAAGGGGAGTCTCTCCGAGGAGACCCGATCCAAGATTATCGAGGCGGCGGAGCGGTTGAGCTACAAGCCGAACGCCCTGGCCAAAGGCTTGGTCACGAACAATAAAATCAATACGGTCGGCGTGATCATACCGAAGCCCGGCACCGAATTCCTGCCCTTCGTCGGAATGGACATTCTGAGCGGCGTCGGAGAGGTGGCCAGCGAGAAGAAGTACAACATGCTGCTCGATTGGGAGGATGGGTTGGGCGGCTCCAAGGTGCTGGATCTGGTCCAGAGCGGCATCGTGCGGGGGCTGGTCTTCTTCGTGCCGCTCAACGACGTCAAGACGTTCCGCACGCTGAATGATCTTAACTTCCCCTATGTCCTGATGAGCCGGCCGCCGGAAGGCGTCTATTGCAGTTGGGTGGACGTCGACAATGCGGACGCATCCTATCAAGCGACCGTCTCTCTGATTAAATCCGGGCATACGCGCATTGCGTATTCCTCTCCGGCGCCGATGGATTATCTGGTGAGCGGAGATCGTCATTCGGGCTACCGGCAAGCGCTGCTCAGCCACAATCTTGCTTACGACGAATCCTATGTCTCGATTGGCGACGGCGATATTCAGAGCGGCAAGCGGGCGATGGAGCAGTTTCTGAGCTTGAACGAGCCGCCGACCGCGCTCATTGCCGGTTCCAATCTGCAGGCGATCGGGATGATCGAATCCCTGAAGGAACGGGGGCTGGACCATCGGGAGAAGGCGATCATTACCTTCGACGACAGTCCCCTTGCGGAGAGCTACGGGATATCGGCCATTCACATTCCGACGAACCTGATCGCGAAGGAGTCGACCCGCTTGCTGATGAAGCGAATCGCCAACCCGCGGCGAATCGAACCCGAGAGCATTGTCATTGGGGCGGAGTTTATTATTCGCAGCACCTTTGTGCCGGTCAGGTAATGAAGATCCTTTGCAACGGAATAACGGGCATGCCCGACACGTTCCTAGCGAAGGATTTTTTTTGCCCATTCGGACGAGGGAAGACGTTGACATTAAAATGAGCTTGATATAAACTACATTTAGTTAAACGTTTTATTTATTGTTTTATCCGATTTTATCCAATGCCGAGATGCGTGCGGAAGGGGGACGCTGCGAATGAAGAGAGACGTGCATAGCCGTTAACGCGCAGAATGTTCCGGGGGCAAGAACAAGATGACGCGGGAAGAAGAGACATGGGAAGAAGAGACATGGGAAGAAGAGACATGGGAAGCAGAGACCAGGGAGGACGACAAAGTGAACAAGACAAACGTAAAGACCGGATTGGCTATTCTGCTTATGAGCTGTATGATCGGAGTGCTGGCCGCATGCGGGGGCAATTCCAACAGCAACAACTTGAAAGCGGATACAGGCGGCGCTTCCGGCGGCAGCACCGCTTCTCAGACGGCTTCGGAGAAGGCGCATGATCCGGTCGAGATTCGGGTGGGCGTTCCCGAGTGGGCAGGAGAAGCCGAGAACGTGGAGGCCGTTGTCAGCGTCTTCCAAGAGAAGTATCCGTACGTTACGGTGAACGTCGAGAAGATGGTGGGCGATCCCCATGCGAAGGTGCTGGCCCAAGCGGCGGCGAACGAGCTCCCGGATGTATTCTGGCTGCCGGACACGTCGGTAAGAGAGTTCGAGGACTTGGGCATTCTGGCTCCGCTCGACGAATACTTCGCTCCGAACGGCGTGGATGTGAACGACGTGTACCCGAGCATGCTCGATCTGGGCAAGGTGAACAACGAGACCTACATGGTGCCGCGCGATTACGCCCATGTCGTCACGCTGGTCAACACGACGCTCTTGAAGAACGAAGGCTTGCCGCTGCCGTCCAATGACTGGGATTGGGAGACGTTCATGGACTATGCGAAGAAGCTGACCAAGAAGGATGCTTCCGGCACGACAACGCAGTGGGCGGTCAACTCGAACATTCACTGGTGGGCGGTATGGACCCCGTTCGCGCTCGGGCATGGCGGCAAGCTGCTCGATGCCGAGAACCGCAAGCTGACAATCGCCTCCGATCCGCTGGTTGGAGAAGGGCTGAGAGACCTGTGGGATCTGTCGAAGGACGGCTACGCGCTGGACCCGAACGGCCAGTATCCGGAGGATATGTTCCTGGCGGGCAAGGTAGCCTTCTACTTCGCGGTGAAGTCCGTCGCTTCCCAGATCAATGACGTTGCCGCGGCCAAGGGCTTCGAGTGGGACGTTGTGCCGTTCCCGCAATTGCCGGCGGTTCATGCCGTTGGCGGAGGAACAAGCGGCTACAGCATAAGCTCCAAGTCGGATCACAAGGAAGAGGCGGGCGCGTTCGTCTCGATGTTCCTGACAGCGGACGGCCAGAAGGCGTTCAATTCGGCAGGCAACTCGGTTCCTGTTCTTAAGTCCATGGAGAGCGACGAGACTTGGAGGAACAGTCCGGTGGAAGGCAAGAACGTCGAAGCGTACACGATTGCGCCGGAAGCCGACATTCTGCCGATTCTGAGCTCTGAGCTGCCGGTCGCGCTGATCAACGAAGCCAATGCCGGCTACGAAGACGCGATGAATAAGTACCTGCTCGGCAAGCTGTCGCTCGTAGACGCGCTTCAGGAGTGGGAAGACCGAATCAACAAGGAATGGAAGTAAGGGGAGAAGACGCATAGCGGGAGTTCGTGGCGGAGGGGACGCGGGAGCGGTCTCTCCGCCCGGATGTTGGGAGGAGGAATAGCGTCATGAAGTCCAGGAAGAGCGTTCGCGAAGCGATTGCCGGCTATCTGTTCACATCGCCGGTGACGATAGGCATCCTGCTGTTTACGGCTTGGCCGGTGCTTCAGTCTCTCTATTACAGCTTTACGAAGTTTAACATCATCAAGTCGCCGGTCTGGATCGGGACGGATAATTACGAGAAGATGGCGCATGATCCGGAGTTCTGGCAATCGCTGAGGATCACGGCCGTCTATACCGGCATATCGGTGCCGGCCTCGCTGCTGATCGGGTTCCTGCTGGCGCTGCTGCTGCATCGTCAGTTGCCAGGAATCGGGCTGTTCCGAACGATCTTCTATCTGCCGGTCGTCGTTCCGGTCGTGGCCCTCGGCATTCTCTGGAAGCAGCTTTACAGTCCGACCTTCGGCTTCGCGAACGAATTGCTGAAGATGTTCGGGCTGCCGCCCTACACCTGGTTCTCGCAACCGGAATCGGTCATCCCTTCCCTTATCATCATGGGGCTGTGGCAGGCGGGCGGCTCCATGATTATCTGGTTGGCCGGCTTCCAGGGAATTCCGGCGCATCTGTACGAGGCGGCGATCGTGGATGGAGCTTCGCGGTTCCGGAGATTCTGGAACATCACGATTCCGATGATCAGCCCGGTTATATTCTTTAACTTGATTATGGGGTTCATCGGTTCGTTCCAGGTGTTCGGCCAAGTCATGGCGACGACCGCGGGAGGTCCGCTGAACGCCAGCAACTTCCTCATGGTGATGATCTACAAGAAGGCATTCCGCACGCTCGATATGGGCTACGCTTCCGCCCTGGGCTGGGTGCTGTTCGTTATCGTTCTGCTGCTGACGGCATTTATCTTCCGATCGAGCCGTTCCTGGGTCCATTACGAAGGGGAGGTCCGCTAGATGAGAACGTCCGGCAAGTCTGCACTGTTGGCCTACCCGCTGCTGGCGGCATTCGCGATCGTGTTTCTTTTTCCGCTAATCTGGATGGTTGCAAGAAGCTTCATGGGATTGGACGATCTGTACAAGGTTCCTCCGATTGTGTTCCCGACCAAGTGGATGGCGAATTCCTACAGCGAGATCTGGTCGCTTAAGCCGTTCCCGACTTATATTCGCAATACCGGCATCGTCGTGCTCTGCAGCGTCATCGGAGCGACGTTGTCCTCCGCCCTGTGCGCGTTCGGCTTCGCGAGGCTGCGGTTCCCGTACCGCAATCTCATCTTCGGCATCGTGCTGTCGACGATGATGCTTCCCGGCGCCGTCACCATGATTCCGGTCTACGTCCTGTTCAGCAAGCTTCACTGGACCAATACGCTGCTCCCTTTGATCGTGCCGACTTTTTTTGGCGGCGGAGCTTTTAATATATTTTTGCTCAGGCAGTTTTTTGCAACGCTCCCTCCTGATTTCGACGAGGCCGCCAAGATCGACGGCGCGAACCTCTGGAATATCTTCTGGCGAATCTCGCTGCCGCTGTGCCTGCCGGGATTGACGGTCGTCGCGATCGGCACGTTCATGTCCACCTGGAACGACTTCATGGGCCCGCTTATTTACTTAAGCAAGGAGCAGAGCTTCACGCTTGCGCTCGGGCTGTACGCCCTGTCGCCGGGGGAGGCGGGCGGCTCCACGATCGGCACGATTACGACCGCGCAACTGATGGCGGCTTGCAGCCTGGCGATTGTGCCTGTCATTCTCGTGTTCTTCTTCGCCCAGAAGAAGCTGATCTCCGGCACGGCCATCTCAACGGGAATCAAAGGATAACAGGAAGGAATGATGGTTGTGACAAGCGCAATCCCGAAGTGGATATGGCATGAAGACGGCGCAAGCCGCCTGCAGCACGTACTCAGCAGAGAGCTTCATCTGGATCGGGGCGAAGAGAAGGTCCGCTTGTTCGTGGCGGCAACGGGTCATGTCGAGATCGTATGGGACGGCGTCGTCGTCGGACAATTGGAGGAGCACCCGGCGCATCTTGCGTCCTTCATCCGCATAGACGCCTTCCCCGACTCCATCGCTGCGGGCCGTCATCGGCTTGAGCTGCGGATAAGCTGCACGGAGCCGATGCCGATTGTGGACGTGAACGTCCATCTGCAAGAGCGGAGGGTCGGGTGCATCGGGTACCTTGAGGGAGCGGAGCTGTGGCTGCCGACCGATGAACGCTGGGACTCCGCAGGCGCTTCTGCCCGGGTCGTCTGTCTGCTCGGGGAAGAGCCTTACGGCGACTTGGAAAATGGACCCGACTGGTTCGTACGCGGGGGCTATGGGGATATCGGTACGAAGCCGCTGACGGACTACGGGATCGTGGAGCGCTCCGGCATAGAAGCGATCGGCCGCACGAACGGCGTTCTCTCGCTGTCGGGCACTCATACGGTTCAAGCGGAGCTGCCGAGCGTTCGCCGGAACGAACGGCATATCTTCTATCATCTGCGGAAGCAGCAGGAATGGGCCGAGCTGAGAGCCTATCAGGAACGGGCAGGGCTTGGGGAAGCGCCGTGGATTGTCCTGGAGATGGACGCCGAGTACAACATGCGGTTCCGCGTGCACAACGATTCGGGACGACGGGCGACCATTCTATGGAACGGCGCGGAATCGCTCACGGAGCTGGAGCGGTATGCGGGCTGCATTACCGAGAGCTTCCCGGTCGATCCGGGCGGCTCGTTCACGATTCTGCCCCAGGGGATGCGGTATGTGCGGTTCTGTCTGATCGGGCTGCCGGGAGAAGCGTTCGACTTGCGCATCCGGTTCGAAGAGGTAGGCGTGATGCTGGAGCAGATCGGGCAATTCGGTTCCGATCATCCCGTCGCGGACCGAATCTATCATACCTCCGTTCATACCAACCGCATCTGCCACCAGACGGGATTATGGGACGGGGTGAAGCGGGACAGGCTCAATTGGACCTATGACTTCTATATGGCCGCCAAAGCCGACTACGTTCTGTGGAACGACTTCTCCGTCTTGAAGCGAACCATCCTGGAGCTGGGGCATACGCCGTACGGCTATTGGATGAATTCGATTCCGGCCTATACGTGCTGGTGGATGGTCAACGTCTGGGATTATTACCTGCACACCGGCGACCGGGCGTTCGTGCTGGAGATCAAGCCGGCTCTGGAACGGCATCTGCGCTGGATTGTTCATCATATCGATCCGGAGACGGGGATGTTCGTACAACGGCATCAGGCCTTTATCGAGTGGGTGCCGATGACCGAGGAGGACGCCTGGCATACCTTGCACGCGGTTCTGGCTATCGCCCTGAGCAGCGTGAATCGGTTAAACGAGGAGATTCCCGAGCTCGGGCTGGCGGCGAGCGGAATTAAGCGGCCGACGATTCCTTCCGCAGCGTTCCGCAGCAGTCCGTCGCTGATTACCTTGATGCTGGGCGCGGAGAGCGGCTGCCTCGACGAGGAGCAGGAACGGTCCGTCCTGAGCGGCATCGCGGTAAGCGACCCCGTCACTCCGTTGTCTGCCTTCTGGCTCGCGGAGAGGCTGGCGGCAACAGGGAAGACGGAGGAGGGCTGGGCTGTGATCGAGCGGGTATGGGGACGGATGCTGGAGGAGGGGGCGACCTCGTTCTGGGAGAGCGTCACGCTGGCGCCGTCCGCGGACTTCCATCATTCGTTAACGACGTATACGGCTTACGAATCGTACCGGATCAGCCTATGCCACAGTTGGTCGAGCACGCCGGTGCAATGGATGAGCCGCTACATTCTGGGCGTCAAGCCGCTCGCCCCAGGGTTCGCCAAGATTGCCTTCCAGCCGCGGGCCATGCCGGGAATGAATCGTTGCGAGGGTACGGTCAGCACGCCTCGCGGGCCGATCCGTGTTCGCTGGGAGAAGCGAGAGGACGGAAGGCTGGCGGCTTCGATTGAAGCTCCGCAAGGCGTAGAGATCGAATACGGCTCCATGGGGGAAAGGATTCTGTTGCGATGAAGAGCGGGAATACGTGGAAGGAGGACGAGTTCAGGGCGCCTGCGGTCGAATACCGTCCCGTTCCGTTCTGGTCATGGAACGGTCTTCTGTCGCGCGAACGGCTGATCGGGCAGATCGGACGGATGCATGAAGCGGGAGTCGGCGGATTCTTTATGCACGCAAGGAACGGCCTCAAGACCGGCTATCTGGACGAGGACTGGTTCGATTGCGTGCGGGCCTGCATCGAGGAGGCGGAGCGGCTCGGCATGAAGGCGTGGATTTATGACGAGAAGGGCTGGCCGAGCGGTTTTGCCGGCGGCCTCGTTCCGTCGCTGGGCCGGGATTATCGCGCCAAGGCGCTTGTTCTGCTGCCGGAGCGGCGGGAGGACGACGAGGGATGCCGGCTGCTTGAGGCGTTCGAAGCGGGAGGCTCCGCGAGCTATCTGTACGAGTGGGTCCAGCCGATGGGGGACCCGCGCTTCGAGAATGCCGCTTACGTCGATCTGCTGGACCCTCGCGTCACCGAAGCTTTTGTCCAGAGCACGCACCGGCGCTATGAGGAGCGATTCGGCTCGCGATTCGGAGGAACCGTCCCGGGGGTATTCAGCGATGAAGCCTGCGCCCTGCTATGGCTCGATCCCCAGGTGCCGGCCTTGCCGTGGACAACGGGGATGGACGAACGGTTCGTAGCGAAGTATGGATACGATCTGCGCCCCCGCCTGCACGAGCTGTTCCTGCCGGAGGGGGACTGCCGCCGTGTCCGGTACGATTATTGGTCTCTTGTAACGGAACTGTTCGCCGAGAACTTCAGCAGGGCGGTATACGAGTGGTGCGACGAGCGGGGACTGCTCTACACCGGGCACCTGATGGCCGAGGATAGTCTGGGCTATCAGATGGAATGGGTTGGCGACGTCATGCGACAGTATGAGTACATGCATATTCCCGGTCTGGATCATCTGGGGCGTTATTCTCAGGGGAACCGGCCGGAGAATAACGGCGAACCCTATACGACGGTGCTGTCGGCGAAGCAAGTGTCGAGCGTTGCGAATCAGCTTGGCAGAGAACGGGCGCTGTCCGAGCTCTTCGCCTGCGCGGGCCAGAGCTTCGGCATGAATCGGCAGAAGCGGATGTCGGACTGGCACTTCATTCATGGCATTAACCTGTTCAGCCCGCATCTGCTTCCCTATTCGCTGGAAGGGGAGGGCAAGCGCGACTACCCGCCGACCATCGGTCCGCAGCAGCCCTGGTGGGGAGATTATCGCCTGCTGACGGACTATCAGGCCCGAATGAGCTATGCGCTGACGCGCGGCAGAAGAGTGGCTCCGATTCTTGTCCTTCATCCGATGGAATCGGCTTATGAATGCTATTCGCCGTTGGATCGATCGCAGGTCGACGGGATGAACGCCGCTCTGGAGGCATTGTCCCTGCGGCTGCTGGATGCCCATCTAAGCTTCGACTACGGCAACGAGCACCTGCTGGCCAAGTACGGTTCGGTGTCCGCCGCAGGGCTGCGCATTCAAGAGGCCGTCTATCAAGCGGTGGTCATTCCGCGCTGCACGCGGCTCCGAGCGACCACGATCCGCTTCCTGGACCGCTTCGCGGAGCTCGGCTTCCCGGTGCTGTTCGACCGCGATCCAGAAGGGGGAGGCTTGCCGGAAGAGGCGCGTCGCCTTCCGCTCCAGCCTTTCTCGGAGGAATGTCTTCGCCGGCAATCGCCGCATTCGATGGTCATAGAGGGAGAGGATGCGGCTGCGCTCTGGCTTCATGAGCGGGAAGACGGCCCGACTCGTCTTTATTTTCTCGCCAATATGTCGGGTACGAAGACCGTCCGGGTCGCTCTACGATTCGAGCATCCCGTTCGTTTGACCGAGTGGGATGCGGAGACCGGGGAAGCTCGCCTCCTCTCCCCGTGCCTTGGCGGGACGGGAACGGAGCTGGAGCGGCAATTCGAGCCGCGTGCGACGCTGCTGCTGCGGGCCGAACCGGCGACGGGTCCGATTCCGGGGGAAGGGGCCGTGCTCCTGGCGGGGACGATGACGGAAGAAGCGCTTCCGCTTCCGCCGGTCGCTGCGCCGATTCCCTTGCATCCGAACGCGCTGGTCGTGGATCGCTTCTCGCGATACGATTCCATCGCCGGCGCTTGGTCCGAGGCGCGTTATCTGGCGGAATGGATTGCGGAAGACGGCTCCGCTCCAAGAGGCTATCGGTACCGGGCGGACATCGTCATAAGCGAAGCGCTGCCGCAGCAAGAGCTGCAGGTTGTCGTCGAACGGCAACTGGCTGCGGACGTTCGCTGGAACGGGCATCCCCTCCAGGCCGACGGAGCCTCATGGATCGACCCGGATTGGCTCTGTTATGGCGTGCCTGCCGATATCGCAAGAGAGGGAATCAATGAGGTCGAGGTATGGCTTGATGATCGTCGATATGGCGGACATATGGAAAATCTGTATGTGATCGGAGACTTCGCCGTCAGGCTGAGAGAGGGACTTGAACCCGCGATCGGGCCGCCGGACGGAACGGTGCTTGATCCCTCGGGCGACTTGTCCGAACAGGGGTATCCGTTCTATGCGGGAAGCATGGAGTTCAGCTTCATGGTGGACACGGAGAAGCTGCTGCCGTCGCGGGAGCGTCCGCCGGGGCGCTGGCTGCTGCGATTGAAGCGGCCCCGGGCCGGGTCGATCTCGCTCCGCGTTGACGGGGTCGCCTGCGGGGCCCGGGCATGGGCGCCTTGGGAATGGGAGCTGCCGGAGCTGCAGGGGAGCGGCAGCCGCCGCTTGGCGCTGGTGATGAACGGCTCCCTGCGGAACTTGGTCGGCCCGCACCATCTGCAGGGCGACGAGGAGGTTGCCTTCCTGACGCCGGCCCACTTCTTCGATCGTTCGAGGTGGACGGACCGCTATGTCCTGAGCTCGTTCGCGCTTGGGGAATTGGAACTGGTCTATAGGAGGGACGGAGAATGACCGAATGCAATCAAGCGCTGACGATCGAGCACGCGGGGATGGTCATGGCTTGGGCGAATACGGATAACGGTCTCATGCAATCGACGTTCAACACGGAGCGGCAGTTGCGAACCAAGGTCCCGCCGATTCCCGCTCCCAGCTTCGAATTGGCGATCGCGGGCATCCCGTACGGACATTCGCCCGCGCTAATCTCCGGTCTGACGCGATTGCCGGAGGCCATGAAGCTAATCTCTTATTCCGCGGATGCGGAGAAGCTGTTCATGGCCTATAAGCATGAAGCGCTGGGGCTGAAGGTCGAGACGGAGATGCGCTTCGTCCCGGGCTCGGCAGTTATCCGGCAGTCGACCGTCGTGACGAACGAAGGCTCGTCTCCGGTCGTGCTGACGCATCTCTCTTCGATGTGCGTGCAAGGAATTGCCAGCGACGGCGCTCTTCCCTGGTACGATAAGCGCAAGGTGCGGGTTCATTATTGCCGTCAGACATGGAACGGAGAAGGGCAATGGCGCTCCGGCGATCTTGAGGAATTGGGGCTGTACCCCACGTCGGGACACCCGAGCGCTGCGGCGGTCCACTTCTCTTCCGTCGGAAGCTGGAGCACCGGCAAGCTGCTGCCGATGGCCGTGCTCGAAGACCTGGAGACCGGCAAGGCGTGGTATTGGCAGATCGAGACGTCCGCCAACTGGCATATGGAGATCGGTCACCGCGGCTCGTGGAGCGAGGACAGCGGGGCGATCTTCATTCACGCGGACGGAGCCGACGAGCGCTTTGGCGGCTGGAGCAAGGAGCTGCTTCCCGGCGAGAGCTGCCGCGCCGTGCCGGCGGCGTTCGGTTGCGTCGACGGGAGCTTCGCCGATGCGATCCGGGAGCTGACGGCCTATCGCCGGTACCTGACGAGGGAGCTGCACGGAACGCTGCCGCCGGCGCCCGTCGTCTACAACGACTATATGAATACGCTCTGGGGCGACCCGTCGAGAGACAAGCTGGCCCCGCTTATCGCAGCGGCCGCTGCCGCGGGCTGCGAATACTTCTGCATCGACGCCGGATGGTTCGGCGATCTCGGTTCTTCGTGGGCCAGCGGGTTGGGCGATTGGCTGCCGAGCCGCAATCGGTTCGGGGACGAGGGCCTGGAAGCGCTGCTTGCTTCGATCCGGCATACAGGCATGAAGCCCGGCCTATGGCTGGAGCTGGAGGTATGCGGCGAGGACGCGGCCTTGGCCGCCAAGCCGGACGAATGGTTTATCCGCCGCTATGGCATTCGCGCGGGCGGAGGGCCGCGCTGGTTCCTTAACTTCGGCCATCCGGACGTGTGCGCCTACGCGCACGGCGTCATCGATCGGCTGATGCGGATGGGAGTTCGCTATATCAAGAACGATTATAACCTATGCATCGGCACGGGGGACGATACGGGAGGAAGAGCGGCCGCGGACGGCCTGCAGCAGGCGATGCGGGATTTCTACCGATTCATCGACGAAGTCAAGTGCCGCCATCCCGAGCTGATTCTGGAGAACTGCGCCTCCGGGGGAATGAGGGCGGATTACGAGGCATTGGCCCGCTTCCATCTTCAGAGCTCAAGCGACCAGGAGGACTATCGGAAGTACCCCTCCATCATTGGCGGAAGCCTCGCAGCCATCCTGCCGGAGCAGCTCGGGATATGGGCGTATCCGTATCCGTTGCTGCATTCCGAGCTCGCGAACCCCGCGAGCATCGAGGAACCGGGTTATCTCCGGACCATGGAGGACGGGGAGCAGACGATCTTTAACCTGGTGAACGGGTTATGCGGAAGCCTGTACCTGTCCGGGCATCTCCACCTTGCCGACGAGACCAACCGAGGGCTGATTGCGGAAGCAGTGGCACTCTACAAGAAGGAGCGGGCTTATATCTCCCGATCTCATCCGATCTGGCCGCTTGGCTTCACGCGGATGAACGACGAAGAGGGCTGGGCCAGCGTAGGCCTCGTGTCGCCCGACCGCTCCCGCATCCTGCTGTCCGTATGGAGATTGGGCAGCGGCTCCGAGTATCGAATTCTGCCGCTGGAACGGTGGAGAGGGCGCAAGGCGACGGTTAACCTTCTCTATCCCGGCGAGGGCTATTCCGTTGAATCCAGCTACAGCGCCAATACGGGGCAGCTTACGGTTCGATTGCCGAAGCCCTATCAGGCCAGACTGTTTGACATTCGCTTTGAAGTGTTAGAATGAAGCATTAGAGGATAGGCGATAGGGGGAGCAGAACCATGACCGAGAAACGGTACGGCAATTATTCCTTAAGAGAGCTTGCTATTCCTTTCTGGAAGGGAGACGCCGTCTACGGCGAGTCTATCCTGCCGCTGCGAACGGTAGAAGGCGCAACGGCGGAGGGACGGCTGCTGTATCCTCCGGATGAGATTGCGGAGGTTCGCCACGCCCGGCTGGACGTCGTCTACGAAGAGGGGAAGGACTGGGTATGGGACAAGAGCCATGGCCGCTTGCGGTTCCCGGCCGGTTCGCGCGTTCCCGTCACAAGTCTTGAGGAACTGTTCCCGCATAAGGATCGGGAGGGCTGGGTGCAGCTTAGAAGAAGCGGCGGCTACAGCCTGTTCTCGGAAGGACACTTTTTCCACGATAAGATGATCTCGGTTAGCTACACCTGCCGGAAGGACGGTGCAAGCGGCCCGAACGTCTCCGTCGCTCCCGCCTGCCCGAAGCGAACCGCCGCCATTCTCGGGGCCGGGCGGCCGCTCCGCCTGCTCGTGTTCGGGGACAGCATTGCCGAAGGAGCCAATGCCAGCGGCAAGACAGGCGTCCCGCCCTTCCTGCCGACATGGGGAGAGATCGTCGCCGGAATTCTGGAAGCCGAGTACGGCTCGACCGTCGAATACCGGAACGGATCGGTAGGCGGGATCACGAGCGAACGCGGACTTCAGCTCGTGGGCCGGGTGCTGGAGGATACGACTCCGGACCTGGCCATCCTCGCCTTCGGCATGAACGACGGAACAGGGAAGATGCCGAAGGAGCAGTACGCGGCCAACCTCTCGGCAATCGTCGACCGGGTGCTCGCGGCGAACGACGCGGCGGAATTTATTCTGGTCGCGCCGATGCTGGCCAATCCGGAGACGCACTTCGCCGGGAACCAGGCCGACTATGCCGAGGAGCTGTTCGCGATGGCGCGGGCCGCCGAAGGAAGGATCGCTGTCGCCGACATGACCGCCGTCCATCGCGAGCTGCTGCGGCATAAGAACTATGCCGATCTGACGGGCAATCACGTGAACCATCCGAACGATTTTCTTATTCGCTGCTATGCTCAGGTCATCCTGACGTTATTGGCGACGGAGGGGAAGGCCGTGTAGGTTAGGGGAGGCATAGGTAGAATACAGAGGGTTATGGGGCAGAGGTAAGAGGGGCCATTCATGGTATAATGAAGCAATTCTATACGTTGAGGTGAAGGGTATGTTCAACCCTCGCGTCTTCTTCTATTAGTTGTGTTGTTGTCCTGGCTGCAACAGCCAAAATCTGACTCGACGCAACAGGGATGGAGATGGCTTGTCTTCGTGGGACGTGCTTAACGAAGAAGCATAAGAACCCAAGGCGAGAGAAAACAAGGGAATACCGCAAAGGCATGCGAACGGCCCACTTCAATAAGGAGAATAAAGCCGCGCGCAAGGCGGATTATCGCCTGTACCGAACAAAAATGAAGCGTCTGATGCAAGCCGAGCAGTACGATCTTCTGCACAACTACGTGCGAACGAGCGGCTGGTTGACCTGGTAGTTGTACGGGTAGAGAAGAGCTGGTTATCGAATCGAATCGATAGCCCGCTCTTTTTCTATAAGTATATAAGTTGAATGAATTTAACCCCTCGAAACAACCGCAAGCCAGTCGGAATAGCTCCTTAGTGGAGTTTTCCCGGCCGGCTTCTTCAATCGTTGTTCCTCTAATCATCGCTTCCGTACTCCAGCAGATGTCCGGGCCGGCAATCCGGAATATACCGCTATATGCTGGTCTGGGACAAGCCGTAGGCGCCGCGGAGCCCCCCGATCCAAAAAATCCGGAGCCAAGCCAAAAAAAGCATGGCTTATCCCGTCGATAGTAAGCGATTACAATTGGGTTGAACATCCATGCAAGCGATTCAATACTGGCGTTGCCCGGCAGAGGGGGAGGCGGGAAGCGCACGGCCGCGCGATGTTCAATTATGGGAAAAGGAGTCATGCATAATGAGAGGAACCTACCGGGAACATTCGCTGCTGATGAAGCTGACGCTTCTCGGCTTGATCGTGGCGCTGATGAGCTCGATGGCAACGGCGGCGCTTCCGCGAACGGCGGAAGCGGCCGGAGATTCGGAGATTGTTTTCCAACGGGATGCTTCCAATCGACCTGTCTTCGACGGAGTAGCCGGTCATCTGGATGCGTTCGTCGATCTGATTCTGTCCGACATGAGCATCGAGGACCTGGCTTACTATGCGGATCAGAAGAGTGCGGGAAGCCCAAGGACGATTCAGGCCGGCTACGAGCTTCCGGGAACGGCGGCAGGCGGCGTTGACCGCGTCATGGGCGTCAGCACCGACATGCCGTCGATGCTCGCTCTAGGGCAGAGCTGGAACAAGGAGCTGGTGAACGAGGTCGGCACGGTGATCGGGAACGAGCGCCGGGGCGAGGTAAACCTGTCCGACCCGAACACGCTGATGTACTCGGCGGTATCAGATATGCGGACCAACCCGCTCAGCGGCAGGTACGAGGAAGGCTACGGCGAGGACCCCGTGCTCGCGGGCACGCTCGTTAACGAGATGGCCAAGGGAATTACGGGCTACGGGGAGGACGGCAACGAGGACGGCTTCTGGCTGAAGGCGCAGCTCGGCACGAAGCATTACACGAATTACCTGGCCCAATGGTTCCGTCAGAGCGGTCAGTTCGACGCCAGTGCCAGAGCCTTGAATGAGTATCAGTTGAAAAGCTTCCTGTATCCGCTTCAGGCCGGAACGGTGCAAAGCCTGATGACGACGTATGGGCGGACGAACGGCATTCCGAATCACATCTCGCCGAACATCATCCGGGCTGCGAACGCGAACCCGTACAATATGATATCGGTCGGCGATTTTATTTTTGCGGACAATAACATGACTGCCGGCTTCAACAACGGGTACCAGAATTACACGGATGCCGAAGGCAAGGCCGCCCTGCTGCTGCTTAGCGGCAATCACGCGAATGCGTTCGGCTCCACCCAGGCGGCCATCGTGAGCGCGGTGACGAAGGGCGCCTACGGCGTAACCCGCAAGGAACTGGAGGACAACGTTCGCGGCCAGATCGAGATGTGGGTGCGGACGGGCTACTTCAACGAGAAGAACGAAGACGGCTCCCCGAAGAGCTACCCGTTCTCGGAGCTGGCGAAGGATCGCAGCCCGGAGAACTACGCGGCGAGCGACAGTCAGAGTATTGCGCTGGACGCCTCGCGGGAGAGCATCGTGCTGCTCAAGAACGACGACGATGTGCTGCCGCTGGACAAGTCCAATAAGGTTGCGGTCACGGGACTGCTGGCGGATACCCGCTTCAAGGCGACCTATTCCGTATCGGCGACTCCTTCGCTTCCGGATGCCGGCTTGTCGCCGCTCGGAGCCATTCGCGAGGCCATCGGCGAAGACAACGTCGCCTTCGGCACGGGCGCCCCGATTGTCGCGTTCGAATCTGCGGCGAACGGCCTCTCGGTGAGCGCAGCGGTGTACACGGCAGGCGCGCAGGTTGCCGCCTCCTATGAAGCGCCCGCCGAAGGCAGCGTGACGGACAGCGTCTACGCTTATAAGGCGGAGGGCAAGGCGTATACGGCTTCCGAGGCATTCGAAGCGTATGCCTGGGGCCAAGAAGGCTACAGCTTCCTGTCCCAAGCGAACGGCAAGTGGCTGAAGAGCGAGACGAACGGAACGATCGCGAACAGCGATGCGACAACGCTTAACCTTAAGGAGAATCCGTTCTCCAACGTAGCGGACGCAAGCACGCTTCCGGGGCGCTTCCGCGTCGAGACGAATGCGGACGGCACCGTCTCCCTGATCTCGGGCACATACACCGAGAGCTTCGGCGGGGGCTTCGAGACGGCTTATTACACGGCCGGCAAGTTCGTGAAGACGAACGCTTCCGGAGCACTGGAGCTGGCGGCGACGCCGCTGACGAACGCGGCCGGAGCGGCGGCTCGCACGAGCAGCGAGAAGTTCCGCGAGATCGTGCTGAAGGAGGCGGGAGCGGACGCGCAAGCGTGGGCGACCGATAACGATTACGCGGTTGTCGTCGTCGGCACACCGGCGCGCCACAGCTCCGGGGAAGGGGCCGACCGCTCCGATCTGAACCTGGGCGACGACCAGTACAAGATCGTGTCCGAGGTAGCCGAAGCGTTCCCGAAGAAGACGATTGTCATCGTCAAAGCGAACGCGCCGGTCAACCTGCAGGAGATTCAGGATAACGATAATGTCGCCGCTATCCTGTATCAGCCGTATGCCGGCCAATACGACAGCAAGGCGCTGGCGGACGTGCTGTTCGGCGACTATGCGCCGACCGGGCGTCTGGTATCGACGTGGTACGCGGGCACGGAATCGTTCCCGGCGTTGAACGCTTACTCTCTGCCTCCGGCGGCAAGCTCGCCGACTTCCCTGAGCCAGATCGACCCGCGCTTTACGGTCGATATGACGAACGGCGATCCGGCGGAGAGCGGCCTGACCTACATGTACACGGATGCCGACGTGACGTATCCGTTCGGCTACGGGTTAAGCTACAGCCGCTTCGAGTATTCGAAGCTCGCGGTTCCGGCATCCGCATCCGGCGATCAGCCGTTCACGGTAACGGTTGACGTGACGAACGCCGGTGCGGTGGATACGTCGGAAGTCGTGCAGTTGTATGTTCGCAACGACGGCTCCTCGTATGGGGCTTATGTTCCCAAGAAGCAGCTCGTCTCGTACGGCAAGGTGTTCGTCGAAGCGGGAGCGACCAAGACGATTGAACTGACGGTCGATCCTTCCGACTTCGCCGTGTGGGACGTCAACCGCGGCAGCTATGTGACCGAGACGGGCACGTATACGCTGCTGGCGGGCCGCTCGTCCGAGGATCTTCCGCTGACGGCGACTCTCCGGTACAGCGGCTCCGCCATCGCGACACTGGATGCGACGACGGCAGCGGTGAACGTATTCGACCACGCGTTCGCATCGAACGATACGGTATACCGCGAAGTGTCCAAGCTTCGCACGGCCGAAGGGCTGAAGGCCAAGCAGTCGGAGAACGGCTACTATGCCGTCATGTCCAAGAGCAGCGGCTCCTGGGTTGCCTTGAACGGAGTGAACCTGACGGGAGCGAAGGGAATCAAGCTTCGCGGCGCTTCGACGAACGCGACCTCGGTCGTCGAAGTGCGGGCGGATTCGCCGACGGGCACCCGCCTGGCCGTGCTGACGTTCGACGCGACGGAAGCGGCGACGCGCGACGTGCCGGGCAGCGACTTCGAGGTCGTCGAGCTCGATTACGCGAATGTCGAAGAGAATCTTCTGGCATCCGTCTCCGGCACGCATAACCTGTACCTCGTGTTCAAGAACGCGGATGTGCGGGTGGACAGCATCCAACTGATCGGCTCGACCTCGACGGGTGGAGGTTCGACCCCATCGACGCCGACGACTCCCGACACGGATACGGGAACAGGCACGGACACGGACACGGGAACGGGCTCCGGCGGCTCCGGAACGGATGACGGCTCCGATACCTCGGGATCGGAAGAGCCCGGGACGGATGTTCCGGCAACCGTAACCTTCAAGGATGTGGGAGCTTCCTACTCCTGGGCGGCGGAAGCGATCGCCAAGCTGTCGGCGGAGGGCATCATCAAGGGCACGTCGAGCACGACGTTCGAGCCGGCCAAGCCGGTAACGAGAGCGGACTTCGTCCTGCTGCTCGCCAGAGCGTTTAAGCTGACTGCAGATCAGGCAGCGGGCTCCTTCTCCGATGTACCGGAGAACGCCTACTATGCCGAGGCGGTTGCGATTGCGAAGAGCCTCGGAATCGTGCAAGGCTCGGGCGGCAAGTTCGATCCGCTTGCCTCGATTGCCCGTCAGGACATGATGGTGCTGATCGCGCGGGTTCTCCAGGCGTCCGGCAAGCTGGAGCTGACGGACGATGCGCCGGCCGAACTTGACGCCTTCGCGGACGCCGGCCAAGTGGCGAATTACGCGAAGTCCGCCGTCGCGGCGCTGGTCAAAGCCGGCATCGTGCAAGGAGACGGCAGCCGCCTGAACCCCAAGGGCATCACGTCCCGCGCCGAAGCGGCCGTGATCCTGTACCGGATCTATCGGCTGTAGCCTTCCTGTCATCGCCAGAATAAGCAAGCCCTTGCTTCGGCCCGATTCATCGGCGCCGGGCAAGGGCTTGTTTGTTGGCTGCCGCCTTTTATGTGATTTATGTGAAAAACCGTATTGGAGCAGCCCCAAAGCGGGGACATCGCCCGATTATATGCGAAAAATCGCATTCGTGGAGGAAATTCCGGCTAACGGAGCCGGATATATGCTAAAAATCGCATAAAACGCCTCGATTGCCTGCGAATTTAAGCCGATGAATGTGAAAATTCATATAAAATCGCCAAAGTCATCTGGGAACACGCACCATCTCTCGCTTCGCCCCCCTCACTCCACCTCTCGCTCCACCCTCGCTCCGCCCACCGCGCAGTAGAGCATATTTCGCCGGATCATTTAGTTTAACTTTTCCAATAGGAACGGATAAGATATACTTAATGATACTGTCTGATCATTCATACCGAGCAGTGGCTGCACAAGGACGAGCTGCAGGCGCCGACCTGTTCCTGAAGCAAGCTGTTGCGAACGGGCTGCCGAACCTGATGATTCCACTTCTTTGTTTTGACAACGAGACCGCAGGGCCGTTCTGTTTATGGGAACGGTCTTTTTTGTTTGTTCCGGCTTTGTTCCGGCTCCTATTGGACGATATCCGAGATAACCACCTCGAGCCGGTCTTTTAAATCGAGTTCGTACGGATAAAGAACGATACTGCCATCCGGTTCCTGAATGATTCTGACGATGGGGCGTTGGACGAAGGAGGGATCGACCGATGTGATGACGGCGGTTTGTCCGCTATTGAGTTGAACGCGTGTTCCAACCGGATAGATAGAGACATGGCTGACGAATAGCTTGACGTAGGGCAGATTAAACAATGTGTCGCCCGATCCCAATAAATACTCGATCGCTTCGCCGGGAGTGTACGCTTTGCGGTGATAGCGGGGAGATACGAGCGCATCGTAGATGTCGGCGATCCCGATAATCTGCGCATAGGGATGAATCTCTTCCTTCCGGATGCCGAACGGATAACCGGACCCGTCGTATCTCTCATGGTGCTGCAAGGCGCACACGGCGGCCGTATGGGGGATGCCCTCCAGACGGACAAGCTGCTGATACCCTTCGAGCGTATGAGCTTCGATTCGCTCCTTCTCGTCCCTCGACAGCGTGTCGGACTTGGCATACAGAGCCGTCGGCACGCCGGTCATCCCGATGTCGGACAAGAGGGCGGACAAGGTCAGCTCGTAAAGCTGCGACTCGCCGTATCCGTTGGCGAAGCCGACGATGGCGGAGTAAGCGGAGACGTTCATCGCATGCCGGAACAGGAACGGGTCCTTCCTGTGCAGCGCCGCCAATTGCTCCATGATGACGGGCTGGCGGCCGATCAAGTCGAGCAATTGCCCGTAGATGCGGAAGAAGCGCTGACCGAGCATCGGGACGGACAAGCGCTTGCGAATCGCTTCGCTGTCCTTGAATTCTTCCACCGCTTCTTTGACCGCGGCAAGGGAGGTCTTGAAGCCGTCGCCGCCGCCGTCCCGCGGACGGGAAGGCACCTCCGGCGCCGGGGGAGAAGGAGAAGGGGAAGGAGGAGCTTCCCTGCGTATGGAGATATCAGGAACGCCAAGCTTCTTAAGTCTTGCAATGTAATGCTCGGTCAAGCGGGTTCCGGCCCCGAGAATAACCATTCCGCTCTTGCTGACGACGGCTTTGGCCAACGTCTGTCCCGGAAGAGCGCTTCCGGTTGGGATTTGAGTCATGGGTCGTCATCCTGCCTTGTCATATGGAATTGGGAACTAAGATATGCAATGAATCGATTCGATGGTCGATCTCGGAATGCGGAAGAACAAGTCGATGCACGCGCTGTCGAAGTGGGCATTCCGCTGAAGATCCAGCTCTTCCATCGCTTCCGGGATCGACTTGACGCAGTTGTAGGACCGCGGCTGAACCATGGCGTCATAGGCGTCGATCACCGCGCACAGGCGGGCCCAGGCCGGGATGCCTTCCCCGGACAATCCGTCCGGATAACCCGATCCGTCCCACCGTTCGTGGTGAGAGCGGATCGTCTCCAGCATGCGCGAATCGTTCCATCCAAGCTGGGCGGTATATTCCAGCCCATATATCGGATGGTCGCGCAATTGTCTGGCTTCGAATGGTTCGAGAGACGAGTTCTTCATCAGGATCGATGAAGGAATGCGCAGCTTGCCAATGTCGTGGAAACAGCAGGCGAGAGCGAACTTGCTTCGATCTTCGTCGGACATGCGCAGATGAACAGACGCGGCTTGCGCAAGCAAGCCCACTCGCAGGCAATGCGAGAAGGTAATGGAATCCAACTGTCGCCCTAAGGTCCGAAGACCGGCGAGAAGAGAAGCTTTCAAGGCAAGGTCACTTCCTATTCTTGTTTCTAGCACTATTGGGGAAGCGCAGTGGCCCAATGTCGAACAATATTGATTGTTTGAAGCAGAGAGGGAGGCTGGCCGAATGCGTGTCGGGACCGTAGAAGATCGGGAGATAAGTCAAAGTTTGGAGCTGGACGACGAACAGATGGTGGAATGCTTCCTCGGAGGCTATCACAGGCCGAATACCATTCGGAATTATAGAAGGGCCTTAATGAATTTCAGGTCGTTTATGGGCTCGAAGCCGATGCGGGACGTGACGTGGCATGACGTGGAGCGCTATAAAGCTTCTTTGCTTGGGCGAAACGAGGCTTCCAAATCCTTGTCTCCTTCGGCCGTCGCCAGTTTAATTGCGCCTCTTCGCTCCTTCTTTAAATGGGGGAGCGACGCCAATATCGGCTTGTTCACGCACAACCCCGCATCTCGTGTCCGATTGCCGCGAATCCACGTGACGAGCGGCCATCATTATTTGACGCAAGCCGAACTCACGCTGCTGCTTGAGTACCTCCGCAAGAAAGGCATGCGGGACTGGATGATGGCGCTGGATATGGCGATACTCGGCTTGAGGGTGTCCGAATTGACTCAGATCGGCTGGGGGGACTTTATCAAAGGCCCGTCGGACAGCGGGGTGTGGCTAAGCATCGTCAACGGCAAGGGAGGCAAGAGCCGGCAGGTCAAGGTTCCGGAGGCCTTATGGAAGCTGCATAATATCCCGGCCATTCGCACGAAGCTGAAGTCTCGCGGCATGAACGCCGACACCGATCAGCGGATATTCCCCTTGTCCGTCCGTCAAGTGGAGCGAATTCTCGAGATCGCCTGCAAGGAATGCGGAATCGACAAGAAGGTTACTCCGCACTGGCTTCGCCATACGAATGCTACGATGGCGCTGCTGAACGGAGCGTCCCTTCAACAGGTTCAGCATACGCTTGGGCATATGCAGATCAATACCACGCAGAGATATCTGCACACCGTGGAGTTGATGCAGAAGAATGCGCCGGATTTCGTGGCAGATAGTATGAGACATTTAATAGATGAGGTCTTGTTCTGATTCCAGAAGTAGGATATAATCCTTACAAATAGGAATAAAGCACTGCAAAATGTCGAACAATCAATATTGTTCGACATTTTTTAGTTTACCCGAATTGCGGAGTTTTATTCATGCTTCATCCGAGGAACGGAAGATGGTAGTATGGATAGCAGGCGGATAGAGAACGGGAAGGATTAGGGGAATGAACAAAGTTATCGTCATCGGAGCGGGCATTCTCGGGGCTTCGACCGCATACGAGCTGGCAAGGCAAGGAGCGGCGGTTGTCTTGATCGATCGCAAGGACGCGGGGCAGGCGACGGACGCGGCGGCCGGCATTATCTGTCCCTGGCTGTCGCAGCGGCGCAATCAGGCGTGGTACCGGTTGGCCAAGGCCGGCGCGCGGCATTATCCGGAGCTGATCGCGCAGCTTAAGCGGGAAGGGGAGACCGATACCGGCTACGCCCGGGTCGGCGCTCTGAGCCTTCATACCGATCCTGGGAAAATCGTCAAGATGGAGGAGAGGGCAACCTTGCGGCTAACGGACGCTCCGGAGATCGGCGAGATAACGAGGCTGGACGAGGGGGAGGTCCGTGAAGCGTTCCCGCCGCTGGCCGGAGGCTATCGGGCCGTTCGGGTCGGCGGCGCCGCCCGCGTGGACGGACGGGCTCTTCGCGATGCGCTGATCCGCTCGGCTGTCCGGCATGGGGCGACGCTTGTCCATGGGGACGCGAAGTTGATCCGGGAAGGCGGGCGAGTCGTCGGGGCCATGGTCGGCGAACGCCGCTTCGAGGCGGACAAGACAATCGTCTGCGCCGGAGCCTGGGCGAGAGAGCTGCTGCTGCCGCTTGGCATCCGTCTGAGCGTCGGCTATCAGAAGGCGCAGATCATGCATCTTCAGTTGGCGAACGAGCCGGCCACCGGCGATTGGCCGGTAATCATGCCGCCGACCGATCAGTACCTGCTCGCCTTCGAGCAAGGGAGGATCGTCATCGGGGCCACGCACGAGAACGACGTCGAAGGGTACGATACGCGAATCACTGCCGGCGGAATGCAGGAGGTTCTGAACAAGGGAGTGGAGCTTGCACCGGGGCTGGCCAACGCGACGTTCGCGGAGATGCGGATCGGCTTCCGCCCGTTCACCCCCGGCTTCCTGCCGATCATCGGCGCCGTCCCGGGCTGGGACGGGCTGCTCGCGGCCAACGGGCTAGGCTCATCCGGGCTCACGGTCGGCCCATATCTGGGCAGCCAGTTGGCGAAGCTGGCTCTGGACCGGGCGACCGATATCGACCTGGACGATTATGAGGTCGGCAAGGCGATGGAGTAGAGGGAGCGGGCGTCGAGCTTCGCTTTCCGGGCACGAGCGCTCCGTTGATTCGGTTCCAAGCCGACGAATGCGAGAAATCGCATAAAATCGCCGCTGCGATAGTTCGACACGTATCCCAAAGATCATCAAAGTAAAATAAAGGGAAAAACCCATAAAAAGAATAAAACAAAGAGCGAACGGAAGGAAAAGGAAGAGAAGAAGCGTGCAGAGCGGATTTATCGGTCTATATGGCATTTGCAAGCGCTTTTATTTGCATTCTATAATCGGAACCAAGTTGAAGGCCCTGCTACCCGCAAAAGGGTACATCCTCGGTTACTTAATGTAACGTCGAGGATGTGCCCTTTTTTTGTTGCGTCCGGAAGCGATCGGGAGCGGAACCGTCGACGATTCTATCCATTTTGGCAAAGGGAGAGGTCAACACATGGCACTTAGAAAAAGAACGGTTCAAACGGCAAGCGCGTTATTGGCCGCGACGTTGCTGCTCGCGGGATGCGGAGGCAATACGAACGGAGGCGGCTCCGAAGGTGCGACGCCGAGCCAGGCTTCGCCTCAGGCATCGCCGTCCGCACAGGGGAGTCCGGCCGCCGAAGAAGAACCGGGCCTTGAGCCCGAGCCCGGAGCGAAGCTGGTTGTCTGGGAAGCCAGCGAGCAGGTCGAGTACATGAAGCAGGTCGGGGCGGCATTCGAGGCGAAGTACGGCGTTCCGGTTGCGGTAGAGGTCGTCGCCGGCGGGGACCAGGGCACGCGGCTGTCGACCGACGGTCCTTCGAAGACGGCGGCCGACGTGCTGACGCTGCCGCACGACCAGCTCGGCCTGGCGGCGAAGGCGGGCCTGCTGCTGCCTAACGATGTCTTCGAGGACGAGACGCGGGCTTCGTCCGTCGAAGCGGCCCTGAACGCATCGACCTACGAAGGCACTCTGTACGGCTATCCGAAGTCGATCGAGACGTATGCGCTGTTCTACAACAAGGATTTGTTCCCGGAGCCTCCGAAGACCTGGGATGAGGTTCTGAAGTTCGGCGAGACCTATACGGATGCCGCTCAGAAAAAATACGCGATCATGTGGGAGTTCGTCGGCTATTACTCCTATCCGTTCATCGGCGGGTACGGAGGCTATCTGTTCGGTGCAGACGACAACGACATCGGATTGAACAAGGGAGACACGGCGAAGGGCTTCGAATTCCTCCGCTCGTTGAAGAAGATTCTGCCGATGAACGCGGGCGACATTACCTACGACGTCAAGACGCAGTTGTTCAAGGAAGGCAAGCTTGCGCTCAATATCGACGGTCCTTGGTCCGTTGCGGCCTTCAAGGATTCGGTCAACTTCGGCGTCGCTCCGCTGCCCAAGCTGCCGAACGGCAACGACGCGATGTCCTTCTCGGGCGTTAAGTCGTATTACGTCAATTCCTATTCGAATTATCCGCAAGCGGCGCGCCTGTTCGCTTCCTTCGCGAGCAGCAAGGAGAACCAACTGCTCAACTACCGGATGACCGGGGCGATTCCGGCGAACAAGGAAGCCGGAGAAGATCCGCTGATCGCCGGCGATCCGATTACGAGCGGATTCGTTCAGCAGTTCGCCCATTCCACTCCGATGCCGTCGAATTCGGGCATGGACCTCGCCTGGGAAGCGCTGAAGGCAACGTTTATCTCCCTCTGGGACAATCCGAGCCTTGATATTCAGACGACGCTGGACAACATGGTGAAGACGATTCAGGACGGATTGGCATCCAGAGGATAAGCGGGGGCGGGAGCGGTCCCCGTTCTCGGCCGAGGCCGCGAACGGGGATGTCTCCACGCCGTGCCCGTTGGGCAAGGAGGGACAAAGCATGAGGAAACCTGCCGCGGCGGCGATTCTGTCCGCTCTTCTGTGCGGATTGGGGCAATGGAGCAATCGCCAGTGGATCAAAGGCTTCGTATTCGCCGCCTTGGGAGCCGCCGGTCTGTACGCCCTGATCTTCGGGCTGGCGGATGAATTAAAGGGATTGATTACGCTCGGCACCCAGCCTACCGGCTTCGTGAAGGTCGGGAAGCTGACGAAGATGGTGGAAGGCGACCACTCCATCTTCATGATGATCCGGGGGCTCGTCGCGCTGGTTGCGGCGCTGCTGTTCGTTTTTTTCTACGTGCTCAATATCAGGGACGCTTATCTCGTGGCCAAAGCGGTAGAGGCAGGAGGAGCAGCGCGCAGCTTCAAGCAGTCGCTCTCTTCTATGGGGCAGAGGAACTTCGCGTATCTTGTTCTGCTTCCGGCGTTCGTCTCGATTTCTTTTCTAACCGTTCTGCCGCTGGTCTTCTCGATTCTGATCGCCTTCACGAACTATGCGGACCCGATTCTGCCGCCGGCCAAGCTGGTCGATTGGGTCGGCCTGGACAACTTCTCGAAGATGCTGCGCTTGCGGCAATGGAGCCATACGTTCGGAGGAGTTCTTCTGTGGACCGTCGTATGGGCGGTCATCGCCACGGCGACGACCTATGTCGGGGGAATTCTGGTCGCGGTTCTGATTCACCAGCCGCGCGTCCGGTTCAAGAAGTTCTGGAGAACGGCGCTGATCATCCCGTTCGCGATCCCGAACATGGTCTCGTTATTGGTCATGAGGAACATGTTCAACAATCAATTCGGACCGATCAACGATTACTTGCGGAGAATGGGGCTTGGCGGATTGCCCTGGCTGACCGACCCGTTCTGGGCGAAGGCGACCGTCCTGATGGTCAACATGTGGATCGGAATTCCGATCTCGATGATTCTGGCCTTCGGCGTGTTGACGACAATTCCCAAGGACCTGTACGAGGCGGCGGACGCGGACGGCGCGGGAGCCTATCATAGGCTGCGCTATATCACGATGCCGATGGTGCTCTTCTCGACGGCGCCGATTCTCATCATGCAGTTCGCGGGCAATATCAACAACTTCAACGTCATTTACTTGCTGACGAACGGGGAGCCGGTCAACATCCATTATCAATTCGCCGGGCATACGGACTTGCTCGTGACCTGGCTGTACAAGCTCGCGCTCAACCAGTCGCAATTCAGCTTCGCGTCCGTCATCGGTATTTTTATCTTCCTGATTGTCGGCTCGCTCTCCATATGGAGCTATACGCGCACGAGATCTTACCGGGAGGAGGACATGATTCAATGAGCCGATTCGCGGATCGCGGGAAGCTGCTGCTGACGTACGCCATTCTCGTCCTCTTGACCTTCATAAGCTTGTATCCGGCGCTGTGGATCGTTCTCTCCTCGCTGAAGGAAGGGAACAGCCTGTACAGCGATACGCTGATTCCGCACGAGATGACCTTGGCGCATTACCGGGACCTGTTCGAGACGACGATGTATCCCCGTTGGTTCCTGAACACGCTTAAGGTGGCGGTATGCTCGACGGTGCTCGGGACATTCCTGCTGCTGATATCCGCTTACGCCATCTCGCGGTACCGGTTCGTCGGCCGCAAGGCGACGCTTAAAGCCTTTCTCGTGCTTCAGATGTTCCCCGGCTTCATGGCGATGATCGCCATCTTCGTCATGCTCAACGCGATCGGCCTGCTCGATTCGCACGGGGCGCTTATTCTGGTGTACAGCTCCGGCTCGATCATTGCGAACATGTTCGTGGCCAAGGGCTTCTTCGACACGATCCCGCGAAGCCTGGAGGATGCGGCGAGGATCGACGGCGCGAGCCACATGAAGGTGTTCCTCGCCGTAATCGTCCCCCTGTCCACGCCGATGCTTACCTATGCCAGCCTGATGATTTTTAACGGGGCGTTCGTCGACTTCATCTTCGCCGACCTGATCTTGAGAACGGAAGAGAAGCGCACGCTCGCCGTCGGGCTGTACAAGATGGTCAGCCAACGCAATTCGACGGAGTTTACGCTGTTCGCGTCGGGCGCCGTGCTCGTTGCGGTTCCGGTAACGCTTCTGTTCCTGTTCCTGCAGCGCTACCTCGTCGAAGGCTTGACGGCAGGGGCGACGAAGGGATGAAGCGACCCGTCACGATCCGGCAGGTGGCCAGGCGGGCAAGAGTCGCTCCTTCTACCGTATCGCGAGTTCTGTCGGACGAGGGGAGGATCAGCGAAGAGACGAGGCGGAGGGTCCGTCGGGCGCTGGCTGAGTTGGACTATTATCCCAACTCAGCGGCCCGCGGGCTCGTTAACGGCGCCAGCGGGAGGCTGGGCATCATGCTGTCCCGCACGGCGGCGTACGGGGATTCCCATGCGCTGCTGCCCGAGCTTCTCCGCGGCATCGGTTCCCGGGCTGCGCGCTCCGGCTACGATCTGCTGCTGGCGAGCGGGGAATCGATGCTCGAGGAGCTGTCCTCGCTGGATCGTCTCCTTCAGGGGAAGCGGGTGGACGGCGTTGTTCTGTTCGGCTCGGGCGAGGACGATCCGCTTCTCGATCGGCTTGAGGAGTCGTCCCTTCCGTTCGTTCGGATCGGAAGGCATCAGTTCCGGGAGCGAGTGCCTTCCGTCGACACGGATAACCGGCTCGCAGCGAGGGAGGCCGTCCGCCATCTTGCGGAGCTGGGCCATGCCCGGATCGGCTTCGTCCTCGGGCCGCGGGGCTTGACCTCGTCGTGGGATCGGCTCGAAGGCTACGAGCAGGCGCTGAGGGAGATCGGCGTCGAGCCCGCGGAGATGTGGCTGCTCGAAGGCGACGGGTTGTCGTTCGGCGCCCTTCGCACGCTGTCTCTGTTCCTGGGGCAGCCGAATCCGCCTACCGCGCTCATCGTCGGAGACGATCGGCTCGGCATCTTCGTGCTCCGCACGCTCGTCGAATTGCGCGTTCCCGTGCCGGAGCGGCTGGCGCTGGTCGCGTTCAACAGCAGCTCCATAGCCGATTGGACGATCCCTTCCTTGACAAGCCTGGACGTCGGCATCGACCAGATCGGCACCGCGTCGGTCGATCTGCTGCTGCGGCTCTGCGAGGGAGAAGCTCCCACTCCCCGATCGCGGATCGTCCCGCATCGCCTGGTCGCAAGGGAATCGACGCTGGGAGTGAAGCCGCCCGCCTCGGCTCCTTGAACCTCTTGCGCCTATTCAAGTATGATAGATTCCATAGCAAGCTTGAAATTCGGAATGTGTGGTCGGCCGTCCGCTCCGCGGAGGCCGGAAGGGAGCCTCGCTTCATGCGAATCAAAGTCGGAATTATCGGAACGGAAGCGTTCATTGGGCAAGTCCTGCGGGTGATCAAGTCGTTCCCGACGTTCGAGCCGGTCGCTCGGGCGGCGGCGAACGAGCGCGAGGCCGTTCAAGCCGCAGAGGAAGTCGGCCCTGAGGTCGAGGCGCTTGTGCTGTCCGGCGCGCTGCCCGGCCGGGCGGTGAAGCTGAGCGCCGCACCGAGCGTGCCGACGTTCCATGTGCCGCTGAACGGGGCGGGGTTGTACAAGGCGCTGTTCGCCGCGTTCCGCGCGGGGAGGCTTGACGGCGGCATCTCCGTCGATTCGCTGACGAAGGCGATGGTCATGCGCACGCTGACCGATCTGGGGCTCGAGGAGACGAAGGTGTTCGTCTACGACGGTCCGGCGTACGCTTCCCCCGAGCAGTTGGTTGCGTATCACCGACAGCTTGCCGAGTCCGGCCAATGCCGGGCGGCGTTCACGGGCGCGGAGCAGGCGGCGAAGCGGCTGCAGGAGCTGGCGATCCCGTGCGAGCGAATCGCGCCCTCGGATCAGGACATCATCGTTATTCTGGAGCGGGCCTTGCTGTCGACCGAATCGCGCCGCGGCAAGGAGTCGCAGATCGTCGTCGGGATGATCAACGTGGACGACTTCGGCAAGCTCGCGATGAAGCGGACAAGCGAGCACGAGGTGCAGAAGCTGAAGCTGGACATCCACCGCATGGTGCTGAACTACGTGGAGCTGCTCGATGGGTACCTGACGGCTCTGGGCGGCGACGAATATCTTTTTCTCACCACAAGAGGCATCTTCGAGAGGGAGACCGGCGGCTATAAGACGATTCCGCTGGCCAAGGACGCCTATACGAGCTACGGTCTCTCGCTCAGCGTCGGGATCGGCTTCGGCACGTCGGCGAACGATGCCGGGACGAACGCCCGCAGCGCGTTGCGCAAGGCGAAGGAGGCGGGAGGCAACGCATGCTTCATCATCCGCGAGGACGCGACGCTGATCGGGCCGCTCGAGATGGCGGACCCGGTGCAGGCGATCCTCTCGCCGACCGATGCGGAGCTGATCAAGCGGGCGGAGGAAGCCGGCATGACGAGCGCGTACCTGAGCAAGCTGCTGCAGCACATGGCGAAGACCGGCAAGTACGAGTACAAGGTGCATGAGCTGGCCGAGCTGCTCGGCATCACCGTCCGCAGCGCCCACCGCCTATTGCTTCAGTGGATCGACGGCCGCCTGGTGGACATCGCCGGGTACGAGAAGATGCCGAAGGGCCGTCCGCGTCAGGTTTACCGGTTTACTTTTCTGATGGGCAAGTCGCTGTAGGCTGTTCCGCTCTATTTAAAGACGATTTAATCTCCTGTCTTTATATCCCTTGGAGACGTATGCTGATAGCAGGGCAACGGACACGAAGGGAGCTGGACGAATGAGAACGATCGAACAATTGGAAGCGAAGCTGGCGGAGCCGTCCGAAGCGCTGGTGCGGGACCTGGCGAACATCCCGGGCGATATCGTGCTGCTGGGCGTCGGCGGCAAAATGGGTCCGAGTCTCGCCAGGCTCGCAAAGAACGCGATCCGCGAGGGCGGGCTGCATAAACGGGTGATCGGCGTATCGAGGTTCTCCAATGACGAGGCTCGCCGGGAGCTGGAGGAAGCGGGCGTCGAGACGATCTCCTGCGAGCTGCTGGACGACGATGCGCTTCGCGCGCTGCCGAACGTCGAGAACGTCATCTACATGGCGGGCAACAAGTTCGGGACGAAGGGGCGGGAGCACTTCACCTGGGCGATGAATGCGTACCTGCCGGGGCGCGTCGCGGAGAAGTTCAAGGAGTCTCGCATCGTTGTTTTCTCCTCGGGCAACATCTATCCGTTCCAGCCGGTCGCCAGCGGCGGGGCATCCGAACAGGTCGCTCCGGAGCCGCTTGGCGAATATGCGCAGTCGACGCTCGGCCGCGAGCGGATCTTCGAGTATCACTCGCACAAGAACGGCACGCCGATGACGATGTACCGGCTGAATTACGCGATCGACATGCGCTACGGCGTGCTGCTCGAGCTGGCGAAGGCGGTCAACGAAGGCCGCGAGATCGATCTGACGATGGGCTACGCGAACGTCATCTGGCAGGGCGACGCCAACGCGATGGCGATCCGCTGTCTGACGCAGTGCAGCAGCCCGCCGACCGTCATCAACATCACGGGACCGGAGACGATGTCGATCCGTTGGGCGGCGAAGGAATTCGCGAGGCGCCTCGGCAAGGAAGCGCTGTTCACGGGAACGGAATCGGAGACGGCGCTGCTGAACAATGCGACCAAGTCGCACCAACTGTTCGGCTACCCGCGCGTGCCGCTGCTGCAGATGATCGACTGGACGGCCGAGTGGGTGCAGGAGGGCGGCGCGACGTGGAACAAGCCGACTCACTTCCAGGAGAGAAAGGGGAACTTCTGAGCGATGGCACAAGGAATGCAAGATCAGCGAGGACAACAGGGACAGCACGAACAACAGGGACAACAGGGACAACAAGGACAACAAGGACAACAAGGACAGCACGGACAACAAGGACAACAGGGACAGCACGAACAACAGGGACAGCACGGACAACAGGGACTACAAGGACAACAAGGACAACACGAACAACAGGGACAGCACGGACAACAAAGGCTTCAGAGGACGAAGAAGCTGTCCCCCGAGCTGCTGGCGGCGCTGCACGACGGGCTCGTCATTCCGGCGCATCCGCTCGCGCTGACCGAGGAGCGCAAGCTGGACGAAGCCAGCCAGCGTGCATTGTCCCGCTATTACCTCGCATCCGGAGCCGGAGGCATCGCGGTCGGCGTTCATTCCACGCAGTTCGAGATTCGCGATCCCGAGCACAATCTGTTCGAGACGGTGCTGGCGATGGCGGCGGAGGAGGTGCGCAAGTCGAACCTTGATCGTCCGTTCATCCAGGTGGCCGGCATCTGCGGGCCAACCGAGCAGGCGCTGCGAGAGGTTGATGTGGCGCTGAAGCATGGGTACGACGCGGCGCTGCTGAGCATGGGCGGGCTGAAGGACTGGACGGAGAGCGACTTGCTCGAGCGGACCCGGGCGGTGGCGACGAGAATGCCGGTCATCGGCTTCTATCTTCAGCCTTCCGTCGGCGGCCGGATTTTCACCTATGAGTTCTGGCGGGGGCTTGCGGACATTCCGAACGTCGTCGCGATCAAGATGGCGCCGTTCAACCGTTATCAGACGCTGGACGTGGCGAGGGCGGTCATCTCCTCCTCCCGTCGCGACGAGATCGCGCTGTACACGGGCAACGACGACAACATCGTGGTCGATCTGCTGACGACGTATCGGTTCGAGGTGGATGGCGTACAAGTGGAGAAAAAAATCGTCGGAGGTCTGCTCGGGCATTGGGCGGTGTGGACGCGGCGGGCGGTCGAGCTGCTCGAGGAAGTCAAGCGCGTTCGCGATCACGAGACGATTGCGGCGGAATGGATGACCCGCGCCGTTCAGGTGACCGATACGAACGCGGCTTTCTTCGATCCGGCGCATCTCTTCGCGGGCTGCATTCCGGGCATTCACGAGGTGCTTGTCCGCCAAGGCCTGATGAAGGGAACCTGGTGCCTCAATCCGCACGAGCAGCTCTCGCCGGGGCAGAGCGAGGAGATCGACCGGATGTATGCGATGTATCCGCACCTGAACGACGACGCGTTCGTCGCGGCCGGGCTGGCGGAATGGCTCGCGGACGAATAAGTGGATGGGACGCCGGGAAGACGGGACGCTATATGAGTTGAACTATATAAGCTGAACGAATGAAGCTAACCCGGTAAGTTAAAACCGCGTATCGTTGCGGACCGGAAGCTCTTGACCTGCTGTCCGGGGCGAGCGAATAAGCAAGCAATTCCGACTACAATCCGTGGCCAACCGCGCAATTCCGCCGAATGTATGTGAAATTTCATATTCGTTGCCCGATCCAGCCGCGATTTCGCCGAATGTATGTGAAATTTCATATGCGTTGGCTTCGTCTGCGCCCCAAACGAATGAATAAACATGAAATTCCGACTACATTTCGTGACCTGCGTCCACATTGCGCGGGGCATCGTGACAGGGGAGTCTGTTAAGTTCTCTAGTTCGGCTTATATAGGGGGTTTCAATTGGAAGCCAGTCGTTCTGAACGCGGGACGGTCTGGCCGCTGGCCGCGATATGCAGTCGAAATTATGTAAGAAGGATAAGACGCAAAGAAGTTAGCACGATGGGAAGTCAGGCGATGCGACAATGCGCTTCAAGGACGTATTCTCCATTATCGGCCCGAGCATGATCGGGCCTTCCAGCTCGCATACGGCGGGGGCCGCCAGAATCGGCCGCTCGGCGAGGCAGGCGCTCGGCGAGCCTCCGCTCGAGGCGGTCGTCTCGCTGTACGGCTCGTTCGCGGAGACGTACCGGGGACACGGCACCGACGTGGCGCTTGTCTCGGGGCTGCTCGATTACGGCACCGACGACGAGCGGATACCGGATGCGCTGCGGCTGGCCGAAGAGAGCGGCCTCAAGGTGAGCTTCCGGGCCGAGACCAGACCCGAGGTTCACCCGAACACGGTGTCGCTGCTGCTTCGCGGCGCCATTGGCGAGGTCCGGGTGAAGGGCTGCTCGATCGGCGGCGGCAACATCGAGATCGTCGGCATCGACCGCTTCGACGTGAAGTTCTCGGCGATCCAGCCGACGCTGCTTGTCTTCCATGCGGACCGCTCGGGCATGATCGCGGAGATGTCCGCCATTCTGATGGGCGCGCAGGTCAACATCAGCCATATGCAGGTCGATCGCGAATCCCGGAACGGAGCTGCGCTGACGGTCATCGAGTGCGATCAGCTTCCGGGTGACGAGGAACTGAAGCGGATCGCGGCGATCGCGGGCGTCCGCCGAGTCCGATTGATCGATCTCGCGGCGAAGAAGGATGGGATCGAATGAGATTTGCCAGCTTGGCTCAATTAAGGAAGCTGTGCGAGGACGAAGGGGAGACGATAGCCGGCATCATGATCGCGGATCAGGCCCGGGAGAGCGGAGCGGCCGAGGAGCAGGTCGTGAAGCAGATGACGGTCTACTACCAGGTGATGAAGGAAGCCGTCCGCAAGGGAGTGCAGGGCGGGACGAGGTCGCGGAGCGGCTTGACCGGCGGGGATGCGAAGCGCGTCGGCGACTATGCGGCGGCGGGGGAGTCCTCGCTTGGGGGAGAAGCCGCGACCGCCATGGCTTATGCGCTCGCCGTCTCCGAGGTGAACGCCTCGATGGGGCGCATCATCGCCACGCCGACGGCGGGCTCGTGCGGCATCATTCCCGGCGTGTTCGTCAGCTCGCAGGAGCGGTTCGGCTGGGACGACGACGTTCTCGTGCGCGGCCTGTTCGCCGCCGGGGCGATCGGCTACGTGATCGCCAACAATTCGTTCGTCTCCGGCGCGGAAGGCGGCTGCCAGGCCGAAGTCGGCTCCGCGATCGGCATGGCCGCGGGCGCGCTCGTCGAGATGCGCTGCGGCACGGCCGAGCAGGCGATGCATGCCGTCGGTCTGGCGCTCAAGAACTCGCTCGGCCTCATCTGCGATCCGGTCGCCGGGCTCGTCGAGATTCCGTGCATCGTGCGCAACGGCTTCGGCGCCGTGACGGCGCTTGCCGCCGCGGACATGGCGCTCGCCGGTGTCCGCAGCGCGATTCCATCCGACGAGGTGATCGGCGTCATGCTCGAGGTCGGCTCCGCGATGCCGGAGAAGCATCGCGAGACGGCGAAGGGCGGCCTCGCCCAGACGCCGACCGGCCGCCGAATCATGAAGGAGCTGTATGGGAACAAGAACGAACCCAAGGACGAACCCAAGGATGAGCAGAAGGGAGGGGAGCAGGAGTGACGGACTCCATTCATGAATGCACTCCATTGCTGCTGGCGGATGCCCGCGAGAATTCGGGCAAGTGGATTGCGCTGCGCCGGGAGATCCATCGCCGTCCCGAGCTGAGCGGGGACGAGGGCTACACCGCCCGCGAGATCGCCCGACAGCTCGCCGCGCTCGGCATCCCCTTCCGCTCCGGCATCGGCGGCCACGGCATCGTCGCAGATATTGCAGGCGACCAGCCGGGGCCCGTCATCGCACTGCGCGCCGACATGGACGCGCTGCCCATACAGGAGGAGGCGGAGGTCGACTTCGCCTCGGAGCGGCCCGGCGTCATGCACGCCTGCGGGCACGATGCGCATACCGCCATTCTGCTCGGGGCGGCGGAGATTCTAATGAAGGAACGCAACCGCATGGCCGGAGTCGTGCGGCTGCTCTTCCAGCCGGCCGAGGAGATCAACGCCGGGGCGAGGGCGATGTTAAGCGAGGGAGCGCTGGACGGCGTGGCCGAGATCTACGGCCTGCACAACCTGCCGACGCTTCCCGCCGGACGCGTGGCGACGAGGAGCGGCCCGATGATGGGGTCGGTCGACCGGATCGAGATCGAGGTGGAGGGCCGGGGCGCCCACGGCGCGATTCCCGATCAGGGCATCGACCCGATCGTCTGCGCCGCCGCGCTTATCCAGTCGCTGCAGAGCCTCGTCAGCCGCGAAGTGTCGCCGTTCGCCCCGGTTGTCGTCACGATCGGCTCCATCCATGCGGGCGAGGCGAACAACGTCATCCCGCAGACGTGCAAGCTGATCGGTACGATCCGCACGTTCGATCCTGCCGTGCAGGAGCGGCTGCCGGACGCGCTCGAGCGCATCGTGCAAGGCATCGCCGCCGCCCACCGCTGCTCTGCGGAGCTGCGGTATATCCGGCAGGTTCCCGTGCTCGTCAATCACGCTGACAACACGAGGTTCGTCGACGCGGCGATCGACGAGATCATCGGCGTGGACAATCGCGGCGCGGCCGAGCCGACGTTGGCGGGCGAGGACTTCTCGCTGTACCTGGAGCAGGTGCCGGGCTGCTTCTTCTGGCTCGGATCGGGCCCGCAGCGCGATGCCGAGAAGGCGTACGGCCTGCATCACCCGAAGTTCACGCTGCACGAGGAATGCATCCCGGTCGGCAGCGCGTTGCTGGCGGGGATTGCGCTGAGCAGACTGTTGTGACTTCAAGAAGAACGAGCGGCTCCGTCGGGGCCGCTTTTCTTATTGCCTTCGGCAATGTAAACGGAAAATTTACCCAAGGTAATTGAAGGAATTTAGCGAAAAATGTAGAATAAACATATTTCGAATTAGTTATTTGGTAATGAGTTTATTCAGAAACCAACTTAATTGAAAAAGGCAAACCTGACCGAAAGACAGGGGCGCAAAGCCACGGGCCTAAGACAATCGTCGCAACAAACGAGATTGTTAGGGTAGCCGGGTTGCCGGTTTGAGTGGTTTTTTTGTTTTTCTGGGACCAGATTCTAGTAGGGGGAATCATTGAATGAATGGAAAGTTTACTGCATGGATTGCCAGACTTGTTTGTCTCACACTGCTGCTAACAGGGGGAATCCCATGGCAGGCGCAGCCGGTTTCTGCCGACACGTCCGTGCCTAGCCTGGATATTCGCTTCCAATCTCCGGTTATTGCGGTCGAAGAAGGCACCTTGCCTGATTACGGTGAAGTATACGGGGATCGCAATGGATATTCATACGGCTGGAACTTCGACCATACTTCGGCAGTTGCTGCTCCGGTATCGGAGCCCGTGTATGAACCTTCGGACGAAGGCTCGATTACGGATACTGTTTATGATACGACCGGTGAGAGCGATACTTCCGTGGTCGCCAGCGTATATGCGCCTGATGCCGACAGCTCCATCCCGGTCTTGGCGAACGGGGCTTGGGAGGTTGCGCTCCCGAACGGTTCCTATCAAGTATCGGTGAGCGTAGGCAGTGCCGTCTATGAGAGCGACAATACGTTATTCGTGGAAAATACGCTGTTATGGGACCATAAGGTTCTGAATGCGGGAGAACGGGACACGGTTCAGAAGAAGATCAGCGTCAAGGACGGAAAATTGACGCTGCGGGGAAACGAAGAGTCGAGCCAAACCTACGTTAGCCGAATTACGATCGATCCGGTGCAACCTCAAACGGTAAATATGGACCTTCCGTACATCGGGCTGCCGGCGATTCAGAACAAGATTCCAGGAGACAAAATCATTCTTGAAGGCAATCAAAGCAACGTGCACCAAACCCTTCCTTTTATCAAGGCAAGCGGGCTTAAGGATACGATCGGCGGGTATTTGGACGCTCAATTGCAGTCTCTGCAACAAATCCAGCAGTTGGCGGAACAACAGGCTAAATCTTGCTCAGGCTGTGACGCTCAAGGCTTGGCCGCGGCAATTGCAAATAGTGCGGACTCTATCGTATATCTGAAGAGCGGTTACCTGAATTTAGAGTCTTCCGTTACGTTGGGTTCGGCGGATAAACCGGTATTTCTTATCGTTGACGGTATCAATTCGAACCGTAATCTATCCATCACTGTCTACGGGGCCATGGTCGTCAATGGCAGCATTAATGGCAACACCAATCTGTCTTTAACCGTTAAGGCTCCGAATATGTCCACGATGACTGGGGCGGGCAACCTGTGGGTGAAGGGCTCAATGCATCTCAACAGCGATTCGAGCGTTCTCGCAGACGGGGATTTCGCTGCGGGAGAATTAATCTACAACAACGGTTCGCTTAACGTAGGGGCGAGTCGATTGATCGTTCAGAACAGCCTTCATATTAATACGAAGGTATGGATGACTATCGAGAATGAGATGATGGTCGGTGCTCTGGTATCCAATAACCAAACCGCTAATATCGTCGTGAATAACGGGGATATGTTCGTACGGGATGACGTGCAGGTCAACGATCAGTTGCAGATCGATACAGGCGGCGTATTGTCGGTTGGAGGCAACATCAATTCCAACAAGCTTCCCACCGTACATACGGGAGCAGGGAGCAGCGGGTGGACGAAGCTGAAGATTACTTCTTACGGGTTAAAGGCGGAGTATTACTCCGAAGCGGATTTAAGCGGGGAGAGAATCACTTCGCTCGATCCGCAGATAGACATTAGTCTGCAATCCCCGATTACTTCCGCCGGGCTCGACGACGGCATCTTCTCTGCAAGATGGACGGGGCTTCTTCAGGCCCGTTATTCGGAACATTACCGCTTCACGACCGAGGCGAAGGGCGGCGTCAAGCTGTGGGTGAACGATGTGTTGCTCATTGATCGATGGACGGATGCAGGCAATGGAACCAATCGATTTACCGGAGAATTGGATTTGGAAGCCGGCGTGCCTTATGAGATTCGGATGGATTACGCCAACTTAGGAGGTCAGCCCAAGGCGGCGCTGTATTGGGAGAGCGATTTGGAGTCGTATAATCTCATTCCGCAGAACCAGTTGAAGCCTTTTGCCGCACCTCTTGCGGCGACATTCCCCTCCTCGACGGACATGACCGTGCGGTGGTCGCAGTCCTTTAATGCCGACGGGTATGAGGTAGAAGCGGACGGAATCGTTTACCCGCTGGGAGCAGTCGATTCGTTCGTCCATGATCCGCTAACTTCGGGAACCGAGCATACTTACAGAGTCAGAGCGAACGGCGGCGATATTAAAGGAGAGTGGTCGACGGCTTCGTCCTTGTGGACGCTGCCGGGAGTTCCTCAGAACATTCGCACGCAATCGACCAGCAGCTCCGTGTCCCTTCAATGGAACGAGGTACAGGGAGCCACGGGGTACGATATTGAGACCTATAACAACGTCATTGATAACGGCAATTCGACGGAATATACGGAGACCGGTCTCAATTCCAACCTTCAGCGAACCTATCGAATTCGGGCCAAGAATAGCAGCGGCTACGGGGAATGGAGCCCGATCGTCTCGAAGGCGACGCTGCCCGGCTTAACGGCCGCCTTGAGCGCAGCGGCAACGGATACGACCATTACGCTCTCATGGGATGCGGTCTCGGGAGCGACGGGGTATCACCTGGAAGTGGATGGGGTTGTATTGGACCCTGTTTATCAAACCCAATATGTTCATCGGGACTTGCTGCCCAATACGTCTCATACGTATCGAATTCGATCCATTAATGATGAAGGAACTAGCGGATGGAGCGAGATTGTAGCGGTAACGACGCTGCCTTCCATTCCGCAGAGCTTGCATGCGACGGTCGGGAATGCGGAGATCAGACTGGAGTGGGAGGAAGTATCGGGGGCGACGGAATACGAGGTCGAAGTCGATGGAGTCGTTGTGTCGAACGGGCTCGCTGCGGCTTATATTCATGCCGAATTGGATTCCAATACCGAACATACTTATCGCGTTCGCGCGGTTAACGGAAGCATTAAGGGGAATTGGACCGACTTGCTCATCCGGACAACTCTATCAGCAGTGCCTGTCAACTTAAGCGCTGCGGCCGCTTCCAACAAAATTACCGTTACGTGGGATCGGGTCATCGGCGCTGCGGGGTATGACATTGAGGCGGACGGCAAGGTCATCTCGAATGGATTGAGCTTATCTTATGTCCATGAAGGTCTGGCGCCTAATTCCCAACATACTTATCGGGTACGTGCCGTGACGGCGGCGGGGAATGGACCGTGGAGCGAACCGATTACTCAAACGACAGGACTGGGCATTCCGGCGAATATCAAGCTGTTATCGAATTCGGATTCGATAACCATCTCTTGGGATGTTCTCGACGGGGCATCGGGTTACGAGCTCGCCGTCGATGGAGAGCTTGTCGAAGTTGGGAATGTAACGGAATTTACTCTTAGCGGCTTAACTCCGAACACCTGGCATATTTTCCGCGTGAGAGCGAAGAGTGCGGATCTGGTCGGGGAATGGAGCGAGACCTATCGGAGAATGACGGGCTTGGGGACACCTGTTATTACGAAAGTAGAGTCGTTCAGCACGGAGATCAAGCTCCAGTGGGATGAGGTCGACGGGGCATCCGGCTATGACATTGAAGTGGATGGGACTGTCGTCGACAACGCAGCGAACAAGCTGTATCTCCATAAAGGGTTGGTTCCCGGATCGTCGCATACCTACAGGGTCAGGGCCAAAACGGGCGAAAGCTATAGCGAGTGGAGCGAGGCGGTTGTCGTAATCGTGAAATCGAACGTGCCGACAATTCTTTACGCGACTGCGACAACCGAAGCCATCACGCTTTATTGGTCAACCGTATCGGGAAGCAGCAGCTACGACGTGGAGATGGACGGCAAGGTTGTTGCCAGAGTTGCCTCTGCGGCCTCGGAGGTTCCCAACTACGTCTTTAAAGGTCTTAAAGCCAATACGATGCATGTGTTCCGCGTGAGAACGATTAATTCGGGCGGTGCAAGTGAATGGTCGGAAAAATATACAAAGAGCACAATTCCCGAAATCGTCGTCAATCCGGGGAAAGACAATAAGTTTAACCTGCTGATAGCCGTGCCTCAGAGCTACGGAGTTACGCGTCGAACGATCACGATCACCTACGATGCGAAGTCCCTTGAAGTGCTGGATCTAAGCGGGTTGACTTCGGTCGCAGAACGGCAAGCCGGTCCGATCGAAGGGACGAACATGACGGTCACCCGATTCGTACCGGGGGAGATCGTTATTGAAGCTGTTAATGTGAATAAAACGTTCGTCAACACGGTCGTGTTCTTGGCCAAGACGAACGAGAATACCAAGGTTGCTTATTTGGTGGAATAGCGGAAAAGCACTCTAAGGGGCATTGAGAATGAAAAAAATAGTTTCATGCTTGTTGATTGTTTTGCTTGTTCTTGAGTTCATAGGGGCTGTCACGCCGCTTAAAGATTACGTGAATAGAAGAGCGGAGGCAGCAGATATAAGTTGGACCTTGATCAAGACGTTTGGAAGCTATAGCGATGCACGGATTTACTCGAATAATCAACTAATCCAAACGATGAATGTAAATAATTACTCTTCCACTATCAGTGTGTATCCTTCGTCGAATCCTTCCATGAGATGGCAATGGGATTACGATCCGTTAATGTCGTATAGAGTGGAAGTTTGGACCATGGATTACTCCTATAACGAGGTGAACCTGGTCGGGGCCTGGGATGATTTTATCAATAGATCAACCAGTGAAACGGTGTTGGATACGATTACGACTTCAACCCCCTATATAAAGGTTAAGGTGTTTCAGAAACAAGCGGTTTTCCCTAAGTACACAGAAGGCACCCAAAGATTCACTTATTATGGGAAAAAAGATTTGGTATATGCCAGGGGGAACTACTACATTCCCGGCGGCTCCAAAATAAATACGGATTTGTCCCTATCTCAAATCGCGTGGGGAGGAATGGGATCTCTTGGTGTCGATGACCAAGGGAGACCATTCTCTGCCTATGCCGCTGCTCTCTGGAATGATGGGCGATCCTATGTGTATTCAAGTACACTGGAAGATTCCGGGGCGCTTACGGCGGGCTACTACAATTTTAATCTGGAGAAAATCGGCGACTTGGACGGTGTTTTCCTTACTAAAACGGACGGAGCGAAGGTGCTGTATATTTCTCGCCTTGCCGAAGCGTTAAGTGCCACACAAGGGGGATTTTTTGCAGGAACGGATGACAGGACGAACTGGAACAGCTACAGCGCTTCTCCGACAAACAATACGACTCGTCCGTTGAACTCCTATGCATTCAGTCCGGCAACTCAAACGATTAAAGTCGGAAACCGTATTTACACTTCGATAGCGACCAGCGGAGGAGGATACGCAGTCTATTACGAGGACTTCGATCCAGATACAGGGAGCCTCTCGGGACTAATTGAAGGTACGGATGGGAAGTTCCCGGCGGATGACTTAAAGAGTTCATACTCTGCGTATTCTCCGGATGCAATTAAGTACAATGGTACCGGATTCTCCTATGTTGTCGTCGGATGGCCTGCGGGGCCGCTAGGTACAGGAGAGGGGACGTACTACGAAGGCGATATAACATATAAGGAAACGGATTCGTCGGGAAATGTAATATTGAGCGTGCCGCTGCCGAATAAAGTTTATTTCCCAACTTCATTGGTTGGGAATACATATTCTTATGTGGAACCGCCTGAATATGCTACGAGTTTGAACGGAAATTACGCGACTGTAGCAATCCCGGACCCGGCAGGCGGCGGAGTCAAGTACACCATTATAGATAGAAGCAATGGCAACATCCTAAAGCAGGCGTCAACATACAATGCTGGAGCTAAAATTAAGAGAGTTTTATCAGCTAGAAACGCAGGCGACCCCGATAACGCAATGTTCTTGATTTGCGATTGGAATTCTATGTGCAGAGTTCTACAGATCCCGGTTCAATCTTCCAAACTGGAGATCGTCACACCGATGAACGAACAAATGCTGAGTGACTTGGATACCGCTTTTGTTCCAACGGTGAAGGTACGCGATACGATTAATGGGAACCTCACTATCAAGTACTTTATCGATTCGGAGGCCTCGCCAAGAGATACTAAGAGAATCTCTAACACTGCAACGGAACAGTTGGTCAGCTTTAATGCAATCAACCTCAGTACATTATCCGAAGGTACGCATACCATAAAGTTCGCTGTAGACGACGGAACGGATACGGTCGAGCGCTCCGTCAGCTTCGTCGTCGATAAGTCCGCTCCTCTCATCGAGTCGTTCCAAGCGGCTTCATCCGACACTGCGATCAGCGTGACCGGTGCCGCTTCGGACTCCCCCGCGGGGCTCG
>NZ_SSOB01000010.1 GCF_004801405.1 Cohnella fermenti | reverse complement strand
GTTCTATCACATTCGCAAGCATGTCACTGATTTCATCAAACAAGTTAATCGTTACCCTCAAAAGGTAATCGATCGATTGTTAACTTGAACCAACTCGAGTAGTAAAGTCTTCAGTTCAATTTATATAATTAATAAATTCAATGAGACTTAGCAACTTTTAAGGTAGTTATGGCGTTAATACTATATACTTACTTCATTGTGATATTTGGGTAGATCAATGTGTGAATAAGGAGGTTACTATGGCGAGATCTTTGCAGAAAATTAGTATCGTGATCCTTCTCATTTTGAGTATGTTAATTGCTCCACTGAGCAGTTTGGCAGCAACTCAGTCAACCTTTCAAAGCTTTTCTCTTTTATCAAAGTCTGGAGGAACATTAGTCTTCCAATGGCCATCTATTACAGGGGCGACCGCTCTTAACATTGAACAAAAAGTATCCGGCGGAGATTGGACGGAAGCGGAGCTTGATTCAGGCCCTCTTGCACCGACCGATGTGACGGCAACTATAACCGGACTTACAGCTTATACGAACTATACATTCCGTTTGGATATTGTAGGTGGTCAATATGAAGGGTATTCTAACGAATTAGTCGTTGCAATCGCTGCAATTCCGGTCGCTGACTTAACATTTGGAGATGTAGGAGCAAGCCAATTGGAGCTTAAGTGGACGGCTCCGGAGAACGCGACAAACGTAATAGTTCAACAATCGACTAATAATTCAACTTGGTCAAATTCGATAGTTGCAACTTTCTTGTCGTCAGCTTCAAGCGAAGCGGTGGTAACAGGACTAGTTGGAAATACAAAATATTACTTCCGACTCTATGTGGTCGGAGGTTCGAATGCAGGATATTCGAATGTTGTGACAACCACAACGGGAACGGAACCGAACGCGAGACGTTGGCGCTGAAGCTGAACGGAACGAACAGCGTGATCCTGCAATGGACCCAGGCAGCAGGCGCAACCTCCATCATCCTGCAGAAGTCGACGAACGGAACGACGTGGACGACGGCAAGCAGCGTGGCGAAGACGGCAACGCAAGTGACCGCCGCAGGTCTTGCAGGGAACACAACATATTATTTCCGTTTGTTGATTACGGGTGGAACGAATAACGGGTATTCGAACGAGATAGTGGTTACGACTTACGGCTTGAAGTCGACAACGCTCAAATCGACAAACGTGACGGATACGACAGCAACGCTGTCGTGGAGTACGGTACCGGGAGCCAGTTCACTGGTGATCGAGCAATCGGTCGATGGAGGCAGCACGTGGACGGCGGCGGAGACCGGAGCGCTGGCGGGCACGGCAACGACGGCAACGGTGACGGGCTTGTCCGCGAAGACGACGTATAAGTTCCGCCTGGCGGTAACGGGCGGCACGTACGGAACGGCGGGCGGAAACAATAACAATGTCGTGACGGTGACGACGACAACAACGCCGGTGACATTAACGTTGGGAGAGACGGGAGCTACGACAGTGGGTCTGGCGTGGACGACCGCAACGGGAGCATCGAGTATACAAGTGCAGCAATCGACGAACGGAACGACGTGGGTAAGTGCGAAGACGTCGGCGACGTTGACGGCAGCTTCGACCGAGGCGACGGTTACCGGACTGATTGGCGGAACGAAGTATTACTTCCGCGTACTCGTCGTAGGCGGAACCTTCGCAGGATACTCGGCTGCGGTGAACACCACAACGGGAACGGAACCGAACGAGACGTTGGCGCTGAAGCTGAACGGAACGAACAGCGTGATCCTGCAATGGACCCAGGCAGCAGGCGCAACCTCCATCATCCTGCAGAAGTCGACGAACGGAACGACGTGGACGACGGCAAGCAGCGTGGCGAAGACGGCAACGCAAGTGACAGCAACGGGGCTTACATCGCACACGACATATTATTTCCGGTTGCTTATCACGGGCGGTACGAACAACGGCTATTCGAACGAAATTGAAGTGACGACTGTATCTGTGCCCATCTCTAACTTCAGAGCTGTTGTAAATAGCAGTACAGGAGTCGTAACCTTCTATTGGAATAAGGCTGGTGGCAGCGTGGAGTCAATTCGCGTTGAGGAGAAGATCGGAGACGTTTGGAGCTCGGTCGCTACGGGGGTTATCTCAACTAGCGCAGCATCTGCCACTCTTGTTGTAACTCCTGGAGGAACGACCACGCACTTCTACCGTTTGTATGTGGTCGGCGGCACGAATGATGGAGCATCTAACGTCATTCAAGTCATTCATTAAAAGGGAACGGGGCTGCCGGCGTTATGCCCGGCAGCCCCTTCAAACAGCAAGTTGCCAAAAAAGTGTCCCAAAATGCGAAAAGATATTGCAATTCAGTTCATTTTTATAATTCATTCATTTTCTATTCATTTTAAATGAATATACTAGAGTTATTCATGATCAGGGAGGACTATGTACCGATGGATCACAATTCGAACGAGAAGGCCAGAAACGGTCAATTTATTCGCAAGGGATCAAAGTTGTTGATCGGAATTACGGCGATGGCAATGGTAACAACTCCGATCGCTTTAACAAACAGCCATAACGTGGCATCTGCAGCAACGACTAGTATTCCGAGCAATATGGCATCGCTGGCAAAGTTTATTCAGCCTATCTTTTTATCGAAGGTAAGTTATATCAACATGGTAGATGCGGCGATTACTCCCTCCAACTCGGGCCAAACCGTCGCCTTCACCCTTAGTATCTATAACGGATCTTCCAGTACTTTGGATCTGTCCGATTATTGGTTCCGTCTGACGGATGCCTCCGGAGGTACCTATACGTTAAAGACAGCATCTGCCGATGCGTCGATTAATCAACTCGCGCCCAAGACGAAGCAGTTTATTACTCTTTATGCCGAAGTAGGGGAAGCAGCGACGTTATCAGATTTAATTCTGAAGGTCGTCAAGTTTGACTTCTCAGCATCTGGTTATGAAGTAGGAATGGGCCGCTTCAGCTTCCCCTCCAACTTTAACAATGTCGTATCAAATGGTGCCTTCAAGGCATTGTACTTCAACAACACGACGTTGTATACCAAGGTCTCTTCGGCCTCGGTTGGCACATCGGGCGATGATACTTTCGCGACGGTCAACTTCGTGTATAACAACATCGGCAAGAAATCGATCACGTTAACGGGGTATAAGTATTACATAGTTACTGCTACCGGTGAGACGTACGAGGCGACTCCAACGGATGCAGCAGATGTTACTCTTAACGCACTTGAGAGAGAAGAAATTCAATTGACAGCTACAATTCCATCTTCTCTTAAGACGACTGGTTGGAAGCTTGTTGTTGTTAAGCCGAATGGTAGCGAGTCCACGAGCCAATTGCCAGTTGGAGGCTATGCTATTCAGTTCGGAACGACGAACACTTCAACTTCCAGCACAACCTTTAATTACACGACTAGCGAAGGAGTTTATAACTTCGAATTAAGCCGCGCATCCAGACAGCCTTGGGAGAATGAAGATGTTCTGTCTGCGCGAATTCGCATTACGAACAAGTCGACTAGCTCTGTATCGATCCCAGACTTGGCAGGTTACTTCTATCTTGATGACAAGGTGAAGTTGAACTTCACGACGGTCGCGACTTCAAACCCGTTTGGTCTTAACGCAGGCGCTTATGTCGATGTCGATGTGTATGCGAAGCTTCCGACGAGCTATTCGTTCTCGAAGGCAACCTTGGTTATCAACGATCAAGTGAGTAGCACGACAACAACGAAGGCAGGCGAGTTGACGGTGACCTCCGCTCAAACTTCTCTTCCAGTTTATGCGGTGGATAAAACTTATCAGATTACGAGAGACGGAAGCAAGAGTACGGTAAGCATCAACAGTGTCAATATCTACAACAACACTACAAGTAAGGTGCTGGAGGTTAAGGTAGACCTCCAGAATAATGAAAGCCGATCTGCAACACAGTCTAATCTTGTCGCTTACTTCATCAATGATAACGGCGATACTTTCCCTGCTACTCTCAAAGCGGGCACCGGGTTAATCAATCCGTCCAGCAAGTCGCTTCTAAGCTTCACAGCGGTTCTTCCGCAAGAATACTTTACTGGCAATATGCGCTTGGTGCTCGGAGAAGGTGTAACGAATGACGCTTATTCGGTAAGCACAGCAAGCCCGACTGCTTACTTGAATGCCGTGAAGTTCAATCTGCCGAATGAATCGACATTGAAGACGGTGATGAAGGACATTCCATTCCTGAATTACAAGCTTACAATTAATGAAATTACGCCGAATGTGATGACACCAACGTTGAACCTTGATATCGATTATACGTTGGTGAAAGATATGACGTATAATGCGGTGCCAAGCGATTATAAGCTTATCTTCAATATCGAAGGCTTCGATCCTTCCACCGGCAAGACTTATACGTATTCGTCGCAGGACCTGGATATCGGCGGCAATGAGGATACATCCCTTGTCCCTGGAACGGACAAGGAAGTTACGCTGAGCAAGGATTTGAACTACGACACGATCTATGGCAGCTACATCTACTACGCTAGAATATATGCTGTGACACAAGATTCGAAGAAGCTGCTTGCCGAGCATACAATGAACTGGTACATTGATAACAATTGGTCGGCGGAGAACGCGGCGGCAGAGTAAAATAGCAACGATTAGTAAGAGGGAGAGAACTCGCTTAGCAGTTCTCTCCTTCTTTGTGTTCATCTCCAATCCTCCATGAATCTCCGTATTTTCTTCTAATCCGCCAAATTCCGCCTAAAATTATGATATAATTTGCTCATGCTTGATGAGGGAGAAGACACTCCATGAACTTGGGATCACCGATTAAGCATCCGCAAAGTCGGATGGCCGACAACGATGGAGCTGCGCAACTCGCGAGAAGGAAATCTCATACGCAAGCGAAGCTCAAGAGAATTCAAACCGTCCTCCTGACGATAGAACTGTCAATTTATTTGCTGACATATATGGCTCTATTTGTATACAAAGTGCTGCCCGACTATCCGCGAGCCAAACTCTATTCGTTCTGGAATTGGCCAAGGCTGATTCCAGTTCTAGACGATTATCTGTTATTCTTTCTCGGGTATATGAGTTTATTCTTCCTAGTGCTCTATCAGAAGCATTACTATAGATTGGATCAAGATAAGAAGCTCTCTGACGAGTTGGGTAGGGTTGTCAGCACGGCGATTATCTGCTTTCTCATTGCAGTTGGAGTAACGTTTCTGCTGAAGAACACGCTCACGTATTCGCGTCTTCTGTTAATGACTTATCTTATGCTCGTCATTGTTGAATCCTGCATGTTCCGTCAATGGAGAAACAAGATTCTCATTGGACTTAAGAAGTCGGGTGTGATCAAGCAGAACGCTCTTATCATCGGTGCGGGAAAGGTAGGCAGACAGCTCGAAGCACATATGGCCAAGGGGCGATCATTCGTAACACTGGTCGGCTTTCTGGACGACAAGGCGACATCGGAGGATATCCTTGGGAGGGTACATGACCTAGAGAGGGTTCTGTTCGAGAGAAGAGTCGATATTCTCTATATTACCATTCCTTCAGAGAGAGGACAGATTAATCCGCTTCTTAGTCAGTTGAATAAGTATGCGGTCGATATTCGGATTATCCCAGAACAATTCGATCATATCAGCCCGCTCTACGAATACCGAGATGATCACGGCTTCCCTTGCCTGCAGATTGTGAAGACGCCATTACGCGGAATTAACCTAGTTATTAAGCGGTGGGTGGATGTTATTGTCGCGGCGGCAAGCATCATCCTTTTATCACCGATACTGGTCTCGGCTGCAGCGATTATCAAGGCAACCTCCGAAGGCCCCGTCTTGCACAGCCAGGAACGTATCGGTAAGAACTCCTTACCCTTCCGAATGCATAAATTTCGCACAATGGTCGCCAATGCGGAAGCAATGAAGCCGCGATTGATGAAGAAGAACGAAGCGACGGGCCCAGTATTCAAGATGCGGAATGACCCGAGAGTTACCCGCGCCGGCCGATTCCTTAGGAAGTATTCCATCGATGAATTGCCGCAATTGATCAATGTTCTTCGCGGAGAGATGAGTCTTATTGGGCCTCGGCCTCCGCTTCCGGAGGAGGCGGCGAAATATTCCAACGAGCATTGGAGACGTATGGACGTGCGACCGGGGATGACAGGGTTGTGGCAAGTTAGCGGCAGGAGCGACTTGTCCTTCGATGAATGGATCGACTTGGATATTCAGTATATTGAACGGTGGAGTCTCGGACTAGAGTTGAAAATCATTTTGAAAACAATTCCTGTCGTTATCAAGGGCAATGGGGCTTACTGAGGGGGAAGCGAATTGGCAGGCAAGCAGAGGAAACAAAAATCTAAAGCAGCGGATCATGGAATTAGTGGCTGGGAATGGTTAGTATTGGCCTTGTTTACGTTCTACTTAGCATTATGGCCATTTCAATTTGCTTTTTTCAATGGAGCTGGGCTTCACTCGGATAGTCAAATGTTCTTCGAGGAGAAGACATACTACGGAATCATACTCGGAATTCCCGCACTTCTGTTGGTTTTAATTAAGGTTGCGGGAAATACAAAGTGGGAGAAGCGCCACTTAATTGGATGCATAGCACTTGTCTGGCCGTTGCTGTACTTCATCCATTCCTTTCATGCAGAATCGACCTATTTGAATCGAATTGCGTTTCACAATTCAATCTTATTATATTCGTTTTTTGTATTAGGAATTGTTGTTTCCGGATTAAAACAAGTTCTAAGGAAATTAATTCATCTCTATTATGGAGTTGGAAGTATCGTTGTTTTGTACAGTTTCGCTTATCTATTAGGCAATCGGTATCGTCTGGATGCACTGTCATTCAATGAGGGAGTAAGGCTCACTTCGATTTTTACTTATGCCAATGCCTATGCAGCATTTTTGGTTACAATGTTGTTAATCGCGCTATACCAGTTGATTAGCCCGAATAAGCATTGGATCCGATTAGCTTATGCATTCATGCTTGTCCCCATCGGGGTCTCCCTTCTCTTAACATTGTCGCGCGGTGCGATACTCATGCTACCTGTCATTGCCGTTATTGTGCTCCTGCTAGTTAATATCAAGAAACAGCTTCAAATTCTCATTTATGCTGCTCTCGCTTTTATCCCTTCGTTCGCCATACAATCTTTTCTCGCTGATAAGGGATTGGAAGTATACAATAGAATACAGACGCAACTGTCAGAGAATCAGCCGATAAAGAACATTTCCTTCTTCGCATCCGAATCGATAACGGGATGGTTGCTTATCATTGGAACTGCTCTCGCTTTAACAGCAGTCATTTATTGGTTATCGCAATATATGGACAAGACGGAGGTTGGCGAGAAAAGCCACAGACATGCCCGTTTTTATATTCCGATTCTTCTCGTTTGCATGGCCATTATCGGGTTTGTCATACTGCGAGCGGGATTGCTAAATTCCATCTTGCCTGATCAAATCAGCGATCGCTTCAACAATTTCTCTTTTAACACGCACAGTGTGTTGGAACGGTACACGTTCTACAAAGATGCAATCACAATCTGGCAGGAGAACAAGTGGCTTGGAGGAGGGGGAGGGACTTGGGAAGCCTTGTACGATCATGTACAATCCTATCCTTATATGAGCTCCCAACCTCACAGCTATATAGTTGAACTGTTTCTGGATACGGGGATCATTGGCCTGGTAATTATTGTTGGAGGAGTTCTTTATCTTATTGGCAATTTTATCGTTCGCTTGTCAAGAGGGGCTATTCAGGGCGGTGCAGACTATCTGCTATTCCTGCTCATTCCAGTAAGTCTTCTTCTGCATAGTGTGATTGATTTCGAGATGTCCTACATGTTCTTCTCCATTATCGTATTCTTCAGTATCGGGGTTCTTGCCGGACAGCAGAGAGAAGCTATCTTCCATGAACGACGGGGGGGAAATCTGCAGCGTGCTAAATATGGAATGGTCGCCGTGTGGGGAGTGATGACCATATACCTCTTCATTGGGGGGATTAATTCATTCGCAGCTCACTCTAATTATAATAAGAGTATTGGGATGATGTACGCACAGCAACCGTTTAACCAACTGAATGACAAATTAGAAGAGGGGCTGACGCGAGTTCACGGTCACCCATTCTTGCTTAGACAATTGTCGCAAAATTATATCGCTGCCTTCCAACAGACCGGAGAGCAGCAATATGCGGTGACAGCGCGTAAGTATGTGGACGAATTGTTGGCGGCCGAGCCGAATTCAAGCATGGGCATCAAGGCTCGTTATCAAATAGCAATAGCAGAGGGCGATCTCGAAGAGGCTGTTGTTGCGATGGATTTAGCCATATCGACCTATCCTTATGAGATAGGTTATTACGAGCAGGCAATAACGAATCGAGCTAAACTATGGGATGCTGCTAATAGTGCTGAGGATTCCAAGGCGAAGTTGGAACAGGAACAAGCCATAAGCAGGATCGTCGCTCAATATGACGAGTACAAACAAAAACTTGCAGATATCCCGAAGGCTATTAGCTATATTCGAGTCTTTGAGCTAAGCGATCAGGTTAAAGGGATAGTGGAGAAGATAGAGCAATGAACAGCAACCGATACGTTGCGGGAGAGGGGAGACAGAACTGAGAGCATCTATAATTATTCCCACTTTAAATGCTGAGGAACACCTCCCTGAGTTGCTGTATCGCCTCCATAATCAGAAGACGAAGCCGTGCGAGATTCTGGTTGTAGATTCCGAGTCATCGGATGACACGACTAAGCTAGCTATTCGTTATGGGGCAAGGGTTATATCGATTAAGAGAACGGAATTCGATCATGGTGGGACTCGAAATTTTGCGGTAAAACAGGCTGTGGGCGATATGGTCGTGTTTATTACCCAGGATGCATTGCCCAGAAATGATCAGTTTCTTGAAGAGTTATTATTGCCTTTAAATGATATCAACGTGGCTGCCGTTAGCGGTAGACAGATTGCTAGAAAAGACGCCTCTGCTTTGGAGAGGTTCACAAGGGAATTTAATTATCCAGAAGTCTATTCGAGAAAGTCCATTGAAGACTTGAAGGAACTCGGCATTAAGACATTCTTCTTCACTAACGTATGCTCAGCGATTCGCAAAGAAACTTTCCTCCAAATGGGGGGATTCCAAGAGCCAATTATTATGAACGAGGACATGATCCTAGCGGCCAAGTGTGTCCTTCAGGGCTATTCAGTCGTCTATAATCCTAATGCTTGCGTCATTCATTCTCATGATTATAGTCTCTTGAAGCAATTCCATAGGAACTTCGATATTGGTGTATCGCTCAGGATGAACGATTGGTTGTTACAATATGCAACAGCGGAGAAAGAGGGAGCCAGACTAGTAACAAGACAACTGGGGCTGCTTTGGAAAAAGGGGTATAAAAAATCCATCCCGAGGTGTTTTGCAGAAGCAACGGTAAAATATAGCGGATATCGTTTAGGACTAGCTTATCGAAAGTTGCCTATTTGGTTAATAAGGCGATTCAGCATGCATAAGAACTTCTGGTCAACCCAGCATCAACAATCGGTTACGGTTACTGTTGGCGAATCTACTAATTCCAGAATAGCAAGATAGTGATGAGAAAGGGGAAATAGAATCATGAACACAAAGAATAGACTTATCACTGCAGCTATTGCAGCAATCGTCCTTATAGGAGGAGTTGGATACTATAAATCAGCGTTGGCCGCTGGTACCTCTTCCGTGCCAGGCAGCACGAACGATCCAATCGTGACGAAGAGTTATGTCGATGAGAAGATTGCAGAAGCAGTCGGAGCAGGCGGAAGCTCGAGCACATCTGCCCAACTGGAAGTTGTCACTGTCGCTCTGGGGAAGAAGCTCATTGTCGAAGCGGGTGGAGAAGTGATTGTGCGCGCTGGCAAAGCTATTGCCTATAGCTCGGACGTTAACGGGCTCTCCGATCTTACGGATGGGCTTGATATTCCTCCCGGCAAGGCTGTGTCGAACAACCACCTCATTCTATTCCCTCGCGATGGACGCGGCATTGAGGCGGATCCCGGTCAGAAGAGCGGGCTGACGGTGTTGGTACGTGGGGGCTACAAGATAGAGTGATGTCCAATTGCTGCCGAGGCAATCTTAGGCAGCTTTTTTATGTATTTTTAATGCAGCATGAAGAAATGGGTGAGTACTATCTTGCGGTTATGGGCAAACCGTCAATTAATTTATTCTTTTACTAAGAGGGATATACAACAACGGTATAAATCATCATTTCTAGGGTTGATGTGGTCATTTGTCACGCCTCTGTTTATGTTAGCGATTTATACGTTTTTTTTTAGCGTAGTATTTCATAGCAGATGGGGAGCAGAGGATGGGAATAAGTTCCAATTCGCCATTTTTCTATTCTGTGGGCTGACCGTATTCCAATTGTTCTCGGATGTCGTAAACCGTTCTCCTGCGATCATTGTTGCCAATACTAACTACGTTAAGAAAGTCGTATTCCCGATTGAGATTCTTCCAATAACATTAGTCGGTTCTGCACTGTTTAATATGGCGATTAATGTTGTTCTCATATTAGTATCTGTCCTATTCGGGTATGGCTCAATTCCCTGGACACTTGTTTTTCTGCCGATCATTTTATTGCCCTTGTTGCTAATCTCCTTGGGCCTATCCTGGTTCTTGGCTTCGCTTGGTGTATATGTTCGTGATGTTATGCAGTTTGTCGGTCTTGCAATGCAAGCTCTCATGTTTCTTAGTCCTGTGTTCTATCCGGTATCTGTTATTCCTGTGAAACTCCATATCATTTATAAGCTGAACCCGCTCACTAGTATAATTGAGAACATGCGCAGCATTCTCATTGTAGGCGAACAGCCGGATTGGGGGATGGTGGGGATCTCTACGGGTATAGGGATAGCTATATCTGTTCTGGGATATGTATGGTTTAGAAAGCTGAGGGGTGGCTTTGCAGATGTCCTCTGATACGATAATTGACATTCTTGGGATGGACAAGATGTATCGTATATTTGATAGGCCGATTGACAGACTTAAATATATATTATCGAGAAACAAAACCAAGTATTACAAGGAGTTCTGGGCTCTGAGAGCTATCAATTTAGCGATTAATAAAGGCGAGTCCATCGGTCTTATCGGTAAGAACGGTTCAGGTAAAAGCACTTTGCTGCAAATTATTGCCGGCACTCTGTCGCCTTCTGCGGGTAACGTGCGGATCTCAGGCCGAATTGCAGCTTTGTTAGAGCTAGGCAGTGGGTTTAATCCGGAGTTTACCGGGAGAGAGAACGCTATTATTAATGGGACAATAATGGGATTAACGATAGAAGAGGCAAAACAACGAATGCCGCAAATAGAGGATTTCGCCGAGATTGGAGAGTTTATCGATCAACCTGTAAAAACATATTCCTCAGGTATGTTTGTAAGACTAGCCTTCGCATGTGCCGTACATGTCGATCCTGATATTCTCATTGTGGATGAAGCGTTGGCAGTAGGAGATATGCAGTTTCAGTTAAAGTGTATTGAGAAAATGAAGTCTTTTAAAGAACAAGGCAAGACAATTATATTTGTCAGCCATGATATGTATTCCATTCGAAACTTTTGTGATTCCGCCGTATGGCTAATGAATGGATCTATCTACAAGCGGGGAAATGTCAACCTTGTCACCAAAGAGTTTGAAGACTACATGAAGCGCGGTTATGTGGAAAGCACTATCCAACCAGAAACTCCGTCGGCTTCGAATCTCGTGCTGGATATAGCAAACATAGAATTTCGCAACGAGAGAGGAGAAGAGACGGATAGGTTTAGATATGGTGAGGGCTTCGAAATCATTATTCAATACAACTTAAAGGAGAGCTGCCTTGGTTTGGTTGGGGGCGTCTCCATATTCGACCAGTTGAATACGTGGGTCTGCGGTTTAAATACTAAATTGGATAATTATGAACTGATGGAAGAACCAGGCCAATATCGCTTGACAGTGAGATATGCCAATATGAATTTAATGCCCGGTACGTATGCCATCGATGTCGGGTTCTTTGAGAGCTCCGGGCTTGTACGATTAGATTATAAGAGCAGATGTCGTTCATTCCAAATTCAGTCCAGTGAATACTTCGCCGAAGGATTGGTATGTTTCGAACATTCTTGGAATACGGAGAGGAAGATATCGGTTGAAGTATGATTATGATATCAATCTTCAAGCTGACAGTTCTTTATCGCATATTTTAAGAAGAATTAAACCCAATTCGAAGGTGTTGGAGTTTGGCCCTGCCAAAGGCTACATGACTCAGATTCTGGCAGACCAATTACATTGTTCGGTTTACTGTGTGGAACTTGATGAAGAGGCGGCTAAGCACGCGGCCGTGTTCAGCAAGCAGATGATCGTTGGGGATCTGGATGCTATGCGATGGGCAACAGAATTGCAAGACAGTGCCCCGTTCGACTATATCATCTTCGCAGATGTATTAGAGCATCTTAAGTATCCAGATAAAGTATTAATCGCGGCAACCTCTATGTTGGATACCGAAGGGGTTTTGTTTACATCCATCCCGAATATGGCTCATTCGGCAGTGTTGCTGGATTTACTGCAAGGCAATTACACGTATCGCAGGTTGGGGCTTCTAGATAATACTCACTTAAGGTTCTATACAAAGAAATCAATCAAGGAATTGCTAGAAAATAGCGGGCTGTCTCCGATAGAGTGGGTTACGACGAAGATGATGCCGGAACAAACCGAACTTGAGACAAATTATGAATATGTACCCGAATATATTGCGAATTATATCCGAGACCGTGAAGAAGCCCATGTTTATCAATATATTACCGTATCTCGGAAGTCTAGTGAGTCGGCGGTTACCCCAACAAGCACGTCTGGCAAATGGGGATACAGCCGGTATATGCAATTGTTTTGGGGAAGCCCGTACTTAGAACAGCAATCAATTAAACTAAGTATTGATTCAATGCGAGGTAACAAAATATACCGAGCTCATCTTCCCCAAGAGGCAGCAGGCCAAAATATACGAATCGATCCGACTAATTTTCCAGCATTTATTGAAGTGAAAAGTATGATTCTTCTTGACCTTCAGAATAACGTGTTGCATGAATGGTCGGAAGAGGACTTGCAAGCAAGTTTACATGCGGTTCATCAATTAAGACAAGTACATTATTCGAAGAGCAGGCATTCGCTATGGGTGGCTGATGGCGATGACCCGCATTGGGAGCTTTACCTGCCTCAAGTATCCGTCGAGGATCTTATTCTAGAAGTTCATATGCACTCCACGGCGCTGGATTCCACTATCGTTCGTAATATCATATCGATCTTGGAAGAGCGAAAGCAACAGGATGAACGAATAAAGGCTGTTGAGAGCGAGCGAGAACAATTACTGATTGAGTTGCAGGATTTTAAGCTGAAAGTGCTGGCCTTACTGAATTCGCGATTCTGGAAATGGACTCAGTGGTTTAGGCCCAAAACAAGAAAGCTGTTTAGCAAAGAGGTGGATCAAGAGTGAATCTGGATATCGTATTGGTCACGTATAACTCTTCAAAATGGGTTATGAATTGTCTGAATAGCCTTCGAAGCTCCAGTTATCCGATCAGCCAGTTGCATCTGACCATTGTGGATAATTATTCGACAGACGATACCTGCCGATTGATCGAACAATATCCCATTCAGGACGACTTCGGCTCTTATCAACTGATACGATCCCCAAGCAATCTTGGATTTGGCAAGGCGAATAATCTGGCGGTTGAGCGGGCTAAGCATGAATATATTTTCTTCTTAAATATTGATACCGAAGTCGAACCCGACTGCTTCAGCCAACTAGAGAAGACCATACAATCGAGTTCGGAGGATATCGCACTATGGGAATGCCGGCAATTCCCCTATGAACATCCCAAGTACTATAATCCAGTCACGTTAGAGACGACTTGGGCTAGCGGAGCGGCCTGCGTTGTGAGAAGATCGGCATTTCTGGAGGTCGGAATGTTTGATGAGCGTATTTTTATGTATGCAGAAGATGTGGATCTAAGCTGGCGACTGCGAGCCAAAGGATATAAATTGCAATACACTCCTAGATGCATCGTGAATCATTACACATATCAGAGTGCAGGGGAGGTCAAGCCTAATCAGTTTTACAACAGTACTTACAACAATCTGATGTTAAGATATAAATTCGGTTCCAAGAGGGATATTGTGAAGGGGTATATTCTTTACAGTGGCTTATTGGCAATCCCTAGACCTTTTAAAGGCCATCGCAGAAAAATAGCGCAATTATTGGTGAAGAGCCTCGGGCAAGGAGTACGATTCCGCAAGCGTAATAGGTTTTTTCGAGAGGGCGGTTTCCAATCCCGATTTCGAATATGGGATTATGAGATTGTAAGAGAAGGTGCCTTCTATGTTAATGAGCGGACTTCTACCACTCCTTTAGTCTCGATTATCGTGCGTACTTGCGGGAGACCCGACGTTCTTAGAGAAGCGCTGCAATCGATTAGGCACCAAACTTATCCCAATATTGAGGTTGTTATCGTTGAGGATGGACCAGCTCTATCAGAGAAGATGGTTCGAACGGAGTTTGCCGATCTAAGAGTGAACTACAAGGCAACCGAAGTTCATGTCGGCAGATGCGTTGCGGGTAATAAGGCCCTGTCAGGCGCATCAGGGCAATATTTTAACTTCTTGGACGATGACGATGTTCTGTTCGCTGACCATGTAGAGGTGCTAATGCATCAACTTCAGCAGAACCCTGCTTGTCAGGCGGCCTATGCCATCGGATTCGAGACTCCTATAAAGATACATTCGAAATCTCCCTATAAGTATGAAGAGATATATCATAATGTTGTTCACAGACAGCAGTTCAATAAACTGGTACTCTTGCATCATAATTATTTTCCGATTCAAACGGTTATGTTCTCTCGTCGGCTATTCGATGACTTTGGAGGATTCGATCCTGAGTTGGAAGTGTTGGAGGATTGGGATTTATGGCTCAGGTATGCATTGAAGAGCGAATTCCATTTCGTTGAGAAGGTCACTTCTATGTACAGAGTACCTAGCGAAGCTTCGTTAAATTCGGATAGGCAAGCCTTATTGGACAAATATCTCTATATCGTTCGCAATAAACATGCGACCGACGACACTATGCTTCCAGTTAAAAGCATTTTGGTTGATATTGAAGGAATTATAAGCCGTGGAAATGTTGTGATGAGTCAAATTAAACGCGGCAGGTTCGATGTCTTGTTTATTAAATCAAAGAACGCTACTAAGCGGATCATCCGAAGGTTCATCACTAAATCGAGGTTTTAAGGGATGCGATGCAATGATTGCAAAATTAAATAAGTCGTTACTTTTTATTGCTATTGTTGTCGTGGCGTACATTCAGTTCTTGTTCTTCTCCGGATTTACAGGATCGGAGAATAGCGCCCGTTCGTACTTTTATACTTTCTTTTTGATTGTGTTGATCGCGTCATTAATCAGTATGATTCCAAAGTTGTGGATAAGGAACTCAGTCTCCATGACATTGCATGTCGTTTATTCCGCGATCCTCATGATCGACATTGTATACTATCGATATTTTAATGACTTTATATCGGTGTTCTCTCTTGCGTACGCAGGGCAAGTGAGCGAAGTCTCAGATAGCCTGGGGATCATTATCCGGAAGAAAGACTTTCTCATTCTGCTAGGGATTCCGGTGATATCCGCATTATTATGGGCGCAACGGAGAAGCCATAATAGCGCTAATATCCATCTCTATATTAAGATTTCAACATTGATGCTCTCCTTGCTCGTTATAATTCAGATGTCGTTTTACATTCATAAGGATGAGAATGCCTGGTTCAAAAACATGATTTATAAACCGAACGTGGTTAAAGATGTTGGGATTATTAACTATCATATCCTGGATATCATATCTTATGAACGCACGAATTTGACTAAAGGTTCAATCTCTCAAGATCAAATTGGGGAGTTACAAGATAGATTTAGCGAATCAGTACCTCATGGTACGTATTTTGGAACGGCGCAAGGCAAGAATGTCATCGTTGTACAGGAAGAGTCCATGCAGAATTTCCTAATTGGACTGAATGTCGATGGAGAAGAAGTAACCCCCAATTTAAACCAACTGATTAAGGACAAGTCTTCTATTTATTTCAAGAATGTATTTGATCAAACGTCGAACGGGCGAACCTCGGATGCGGAATTGCTGTCACAGACCTCTCTACTTCCTATTTCTAACGGCTCTACTGCGTTTCAATACGGCAGCAATAAATATAGCTCTATCGCCAAAATCGTTCAGAAATATGGGTATACAACGTTGTCGGCTCACCCCGCAGATATTACATTCTGGAATCGCAACGTAACCCACAAAAGTTATGGGTTTGAGAAATCCCTGTTCATTAACGAGTTGACGGTTGATGAAGTTGTTGGGTGGGGGCTTTCTGACGAATCTCTCTTCAGACAAGTCACCAATAAACTACAAGAATATGAGAAGCCCTTCTATGCCTATCTAATAACGTTATCGAATCATTCTCCTTATGATAGAATTCCGGACCAGTACCAGACATTGAACGTAGGGGAACTCGAAGGGACGACGCTTGGGAACTACCTGCAAGGCGCTCATTATGCCGACTATGCCATTGGTAAATTAATTGAGGATCTTAAGGCTAAGGATCTCTACGAGAATACGGTTCTTGTTGTATTCGGAGATCACGATTCGGGGATTGCTCCAAGAGAAATCGTCGAATCTACCCACGTCGCTTATAACCCCAATTATAATTTGGAGACCTCGCTTGATCAGATTCCTCTTATTATTCATTCGTCAGGGCTGCAAGGAAGGGAAGTGACCGACGTCGCGGGACAAATCGACATTGCTCCGACGCTTCTTAACCTGTTGGGAATCGATGATGAGGACGCTTTATTCTTCGGCAATGATATTTTATCCAATGCGGAGCATCGGGTCTTTATCAAGAATGGGACAGCCATTACGAATGAGTTTATGTACGATGCAAACAAACAGAAATGTGTGAGTACAACCGGCTACGTAACAGAACAGCAATGTTCGGATTTAATCGATAGTTCGCATACTTATTTGGAATCTTCGGATACAATGATAAAATATGATGCGGCTCCAATTATCTCCAGCTATATTAAATCATATAGCGGAAATGCAAGGTCTGGATTAAACCACAAAACTATAGATACGATTCCGGCAGAATCTGAAGAAGTTCAAGTAGCAATTGCGCCGATCGAGCAGAAAGGCAACGGCTTTACTGTTAACGGGTGGGCATTTGTGAAAGATGAGGATGCGGAAGATAGTGTTGTCTATCTGATCTTAGAGAAGGATCAGACATTTATTGCTTATGATACGAAGCAAGTTCCTCGTCCGGATGTTGTTGATTATTTTAAGGGAGCAGAGCAATACCTGTATTCCGGGTGGGCATCTGATATCGCCAAGGTTGAACTGGAGGCCGGCCAGTACAATATTGGCGTGATGATCTGGAATGATGGCCATTACTATTATAGAGGTTCCGAATTGAAACTAACTATATAAATAGAAAATGGAGGGCATCGGATGAATTCGAGTTGTTGACAAGGAACTCAGGGGGGGCAAATACGTTCATGAAAGGAATCATCCTAGCCGGCGGAACCGGCTCGAGACTGTTGCCGCTAACCAAAGTAACCAACAAACATCTCTTGCCCGTAGGCAAATACCCGATGATCTTCCACGCGGTTGCCAAGCTTAAGGAAGCGGGCATCACCGACATTCTGATCGTCACCGGCAAGGAGCACATGGGGGACGTCGTCAATCTTCTCGGCAGCGGCAGGGAGATAGGGGTGACGTTCACGTATAAGGTGCAGGACGAAGCTGGAGGAATCGCGCAGGCTCTCGGGCTGGCGGAAGGATTCGTTGGCGGTGATTCGATGGTCGTCATTCTGGGGGACAACGTCTTCTCGGACAGCATCGCCGGGTATGTGGACTCGTTCCGCGAGCAAGGGAGCGGGGCCAAGATTCTTATTCAAGAGGTATCCGACCCGAAGAGGTACGGCGTTCCGGAGCTTCAAGGAGACAAGATCGTCTCTATCGAGGAGAAACCGCAGCAGCCTAAAAGCAATTACGCTGTCACCGGAATATATATGTTTGATGCGCGGGTATTCGATATCATCCGGACGTTGAAGCCTTCCGCGAGAGGCGAGCTGGAAGTGACCGATGTCAACAATGCTTATATCGCGAGCGGCGAGCTGGGGTACGAGGTGCTTCGAGGCTGGTGGACGGATGCGGGGACTCATGCTTCGCTGGCATTGGCCAATGAGTTGGCGAGGGATACGCTGTACTCCGAGCAGTTCGGCAAGCTCAAATTATAGAAGAGCAAGGAGTGACCAACCCAAATGAAGGTTACGAGCACCAACCTGCCGGGGGCGCTGCTCATTGAGCCGGCTGTCTTCGGGGACAATCGCGGATTCTTCATGGAATCGTATAATGCGGGCAGCTTCGCGGAGAACGGGATTGCGATGACGTTCGTGCAGGACAATCACTCGTTGTCCGCGGAAGCGGGAGTGCTGCGCGGGCTTCATTATCAGTTGAATCCGAAGGCGCAGACGAAGCTGGTCCGCGTCGTTGCCGGCGCGATCTATGATGTGATCGTGGATATCCGTCGCGGGTCGCCGACCTATGGCCAGTGGCAGGGCTTTATCCTGAGCGCAAGCAACAAGCGTCAGCTTCTCGTGCCGAAGGGCTTCGCCCACGGGTTCTGCACGCTGGCGCCGAATACGGAAGTTCTCTACAAGGTTGACGAGCTGTATTCGCCGGAGCATGACCGCGGAATCGCGTGGAACGATCCGGCTCTGGGGATCGACTGGCCGACGGCGAAGCCGATTCTGTCGGACAAGGACGGCCGCCATCCGGTCATGCAGGAGGCCGACAACAACTATGATTACGAAGGGTGAGCGCAAGTGAGGATAGCAATAACCGGCGGAGCCGGGTTTATCGGCAGCAACTTCATTCTGTACATGCTGCGGGAGCATCCGGCGTACACAATCGTCAATATCGACAGCCTGACCTATGCGGGCAATCTCGAGAATCTGCGCTCCATCGAGCATAACCCGAGCTACCGATTCGTCCGAGCAGATATTGCCGACCGTGCGTCATTAGAACCGTTTTTCCAAGAGGGGCTTGATGCGGTGGTCAACTTCGCGGCGGAGTCCCACGTGGATCGCAGCATCTTGACCCCGGATATCTTCGTCCGAACGAACGTGCTTGGCACCCAGACGCTCCTGGAGCTGTCCAAGCAATACCGGGTCGGCAAGTACGTTCAAGTGTCCACCGACGAGGTGTACGGAACGCTGGGCGATACGGGGCTGTTCTCGGAGACGACGCCGCTTGCCCCGAACAGTCCCTACTCGGCGAGCAAGGCCGGAGCGGATCTGCTCGTTCGCGCCTACCACGAGACGTTCGGATTGCCGGTGAACATTACCCGTTGCTCGAACAACTACGGGCCCTATCAATTCCCGGAGAAGCTCATTCCTCTCATGATCCAGAACGCCTTGGCGGATAAGCCGCTCCCGGTGTACGGCGACGGCCGGAACGTGCGCGACTGGCTCTATGTGGAAGACCACTGCAGCGCGATCGACCTCGTCATTCACAAGGGGGTTGTCGGAGAGGTCTACAATGTCGGCGGGAACAACGAGCGGACCAACATTCATGTTGTCAGGACGATTCTGGAGGAGCTGGGCAAGCCGGAATCGCTCATCTCCTACGTGCAGGATCGGCTCGGCCATGACCGCCGCTATGCGATCGACGCCTCCAAGATTCGCAGCGAGCTCGGCTGGAATCCGCAATTCCCATATGAACGGGGCATTCGCGAGACGATCCGCTGGTATCTGGACAACCAGGAATGGATGAACCAGGTGCTGTCGGGGGCGTACCAACAATACTATCAAGCGCAGTATGGGAATCGGTTGGGAGCGGATGGGCTTGACTGACGGGATCTACACGGTGCTGGTGACCGGAGCGAACGGACAGCTTGGCGGGGAGCTGACGCGATGGCAGGAGCCGGGAGTCCGCATCGTCGGCTGCGACCGGAAGCGGCTTGACGTGACGGACCTGCGGCAGTGTCGGGACGTTCTCGCGGAGGTTCGACCGGATGCGATCATTCATGCGGCGGCCTATACGGCCGTCGACAAGGCGGAGGCGGAGCCGGACGAGGCGTATCGGGTCAATGCTGGAGGCACCCGCAATCTGGCGCTGGCCTCCTCGGAGCTCGGCATTCCGATGTGCTATGTCAGCACGGATTATGTTTTTGACGGGACGTCGTGCGAGCCGTACAACGAATACGACAACACGAATCCCAAGTCGATCTACGGCAAGTCGAAGCGAGCGGGCGAGACGCTGCTGCAGGCGCTGAATCCGAAGGGGTTCATCGTGCGCACCTCCTGGGTGTACGGGGCGTATGGGGCCAACTTCGTGAAGACGATGCTAAGGCTCGGTGTGGAAAAAGCTGCCGTGAACGTTGTCCATGACCAAGTGGGTTCGCCTACTTATACGTATGATCTGAGCCGCTTCCTGCTGGAGCTTGTTCGCACGGAAGCGTATGGAATCTACCATGCGTCGAATGCCGGAACGTGCAGTTGGTACGAGTTCGCCAAGGCGATCTACGAGGAGGCGGGGATGAACGTGCAGACCTCCCCTTGCTCGACGGCCGACTTCCCTCGCCCGGCGCCCCGCCCGGCCTATTCCGTCATGGATCGCTCCGCCATCCGCTGGAACGGCTTAACCGATCTGCGGCCTTGGCGGGAAGCGCTGCGGGAATACCTTAAGAGAACGGTTGCCGAATCGTGACCATCCAAAGCCTATCTGCGAGCGGCATTGCCGCCAGCGGATAGGTTTTTTGCCGTGCAGCCTAAATTTCTCCGCTCCCGAAGCCGAAATAATAGGTACGACTATGTTCAGATCGGGAGGTAACCCAATTGCACCGCATTCGCACTCTAGCTATCATTCTTGTCGCTACCCTCCTCGTACAATTAGGACTGACATCTCTGCCGGGCGACTCGTCCACCGTATTGGCCAGCGGCACGAACGGTCCATTAGCCATTCAATTAATGCCCAAGAGCGGAGGGACACTTGTTCCGTCCGGCACGAACCTCAAGATCACCTTCGACGAGAATGTCGTCAGAGGGACGGGCAATATCACGATTCAACGGTTAACGGGCGGCTCGTACGCCACGGTTGATGTGCTTAACGTGCAATCCAACCTCGGTAATGTGTTGCTCGAGCAGCCGACCAAGGTCGCCACGATTATTCCTTCCTCGACCCTGACAGCGGGATCGTACAAGGTTGTCATCGATGGCACGGCCTTCGCGAGCTTGAGCACGGGACGCTTCTACCAGCAAGCCTCGGACTGGACGTTCACGGTCGTGGACAGCAGCACGCTCGCTCCGGCCTACAGTCCTACAAGCGGAACAACCAACTTTAGCGCGGATACCGCCCAGACGATTACGTTGACGTACCCTTCGACCAAGACGATGAAGAAGGGCAGCAGCGGCAATATCTATGTCAAGCGAGTGTCCGACAACGCGACCATTCAGACGATCTCCGCAACGTCGAGCTCCGTGACCGCAAGCGGACAGGTCGTCTCCATCAAGCTGAGCAAGCTGGATTACGGAACGGCGTACTACATTCTGATCGATATGGGAGCCATTCTCGATTCCGATAATAACGAGTATGGCATCACGAGCGCGGGCACGTGGAGCTTCACGACAAAAGCGGCGAACGATGTTACCGCTCCGACGGTCGTCTCCTTCTCGCCGACCAGCGGCGGCACGCTCGGCCAGCTCGCGGGCTCGCTCTCCGTCGAATTCAGCGAGAACGTCTACTCGGGCAGCGGCACATTCACGATCAAGCAGGGCACGACGACGTTCTGCACGATTCCGGCGAGCTCGTCCGGGATTACGGGATATGGCACGACGACGATAACAATCAATCCGACGAGCGCCTTGTGTGCTGTGTTCGCCGATAACACGACCTACACGGTGACGATCTCGAACCTGGCGGTCCACGATGCCGCAGGCAACAACTACGCGGGAACGTCGAGTTGGTCCTTCAAGGTATCGGAGGACGCGGACGCACCGGAGATCGTCACGCTCTCTCCCGTCGCCGGCGTCTCGAATGTGAGCGCGAATGTCGGCACCTTCAGCATGAAGTTCAACAAGTCGGTCACCGTAGCTTCCGGAGCGACGGCCCGAATCAAGGCGCTGTCCGGAACGTACTCGGGGACGGTCGTGGCGACGGCAAGCATGTCGCGGTCATTGACCGACTCGACGGTTGTGAACTTGACCGGAATCCCTGTACTGAGCGCTGCAACCAAATATGCGGTCTATATTGATTCCGGCCTGATCACGGACGTAGCGAATGGCAATGTCTTCCCCGGTATCTTGAACGACTACCGTTGGAGCTTCCAGACCGTAGGATCCGATCTCACTGCCCCGATGATCTCGAGCGCCGCGATGGACGGAATGTCCGTCCTTCTTACGTACAACGAAGTGTTAGACGAGAGCTCTGTGCCGGCAGCGGCGAATTATTATGTGACGGTCAACGACGTCGCGGCGCAAGTGACGGCGGTTACCGTCTCCGGCAAGCAGGTATGGGTCAAGTTGCAGAACAGCGTGGCCGTGGGACAGAAGGTGACGATCTCCTATACGGCGGGTACGAATCCGATTGTCGATCTGTCCGGCAACAAGGCTGCCAATCTGAGTTCACTGACGGTATCCAATACGACGAGCACGACCGTGCCGAAGCCGTCATCCGGTTCCATCAGCGGCAGTGTTCTGACGCTGAACTTCAACAAATCGCTGAACGATCTTCCGAGCAACGTTCTGTCCCAATTCACAGTGAAATTCGACAGCGCGACAGTCGGCATTCGTACAATAACGCTTTATGGAACAACGCTCACAATGACGCTCAGTTCCAGCCCGACTTCCAGCCAGAGCGTATCTGTCTCCTACACTCCGAGTTCATCGACGCCGATCCAGGATCTAAGCGGCAATACAATGGCTGCGTTCTCGAGCTTCTACATCACGAACGGGATCGATGTGACGGCGCCGGTATTGTCCTCAGGAACCGCAGCGAGCAATATCGTGACCTTGTACTTCAATGAGGGATTGAATACGAGCGCGGTGCCCGCGAAGTCCAGCTTCTCGGTATTGGCCAATGGAAGCTCGGCAGCAATATCGTCGGTTGCCATCGATAACAATGCGGTCATCCTGACGCTCTCCGCATCAGTCGCGGCCGGTACCGTGATTGTCACTTATATTCCGGGAACGACGCCGCTTACCGATCTGGCGGGGAATGCGGCTTCCTTGATCAGCAATTATTCCATCGCGGTGGGCACGTCCAACTCGGCTGCCGTCTATTCGAGCGGCAGTGTCAGCGGGTCAACGGTAACGTTAAACTTCTCGTCCAGCCTGAACGCATCCTACATTGCGTATCCATCTCAATTCACGGTAGCGGTTGGCACCGGGATAGCGGCCGTCACCAGCGTTCAGGTATCGGGTGCGGCAGTCACGTTGACCCTCTCGTCCAGTATCGCTTCCGGCCAAGCCGTGACGGTAACGTACAGTACCGCGGGCAACGCGCTGAGGGATTCGTTGGGACTTACGGTCGCTGCGTTCGGCCCTGTGACGTTGAGCAACGGAACGACTTCCTTGGGCAGCCTGACGAGTTACTTGGACTATAACTCCGAAGGCGGGCTGACCTTCAACTCGGCGGGGGCGACGACGACAACGGACACGCTGTCCACGGGAACGGCGGCCACGCGCTACAATCTCAATGCCGATTACTTGACGAGCGCATTCTCTATGCTCCAATTGGGCAGCAATATTACGAAGCTTCAACTAAGCTTCATTGTTCCGTCCAGCGAGACGGGGGCCTTGGTGGCGATTCCGATCAAGTCGCTCGTCAGCGGAACGGCAAGGAACCCGAACGCGGTGCTGCGGATCGAATACGGCGATTACGAATTCGACTATCCGCTGCTCGCCATCAGCAGCAGCACGTTAAGTTCGTATACGGCGAAGGACGCCTCCGCCTATCTGTTGCTGCAGATCGCCAGGACGTCCAACGCAACCTTGTTGTCGGCGATTACGACGCAAGGGGGGACGCTGCTCGGATCGATGGTGGATTTTACTGCTTATACGGTAACGAACGGAGTCAAGACCGAAGTGGCTGCTTACGATAACTATGTCACTCGCTCCATTACGCTGTCGAATGCATCGTCCTTGACGGATTCGCAGTTGTCCGTCGTTCGTTACGACTATGATTCGAACGATCTGAGCTATACTCCGACGACGATCACGCGCGACGGGACAAGCGTGAAGCTGAGCTTCGAGCGCAAGGGCAACAGTGCTTATGCGGCCGTATCCTTCTCGAAGACATTCAGCGATGTGACCGCAGCGTGGGCCAAGGACAGCGTAAATATTCTCGCCTCCAAGTTCGTTATCGATCGCACGAGTGCGGTGGTTTTCCAGCCGAATCAGAACATCACTCGGGCGGACTTCGCCAAGTACATCGCTCGCGGTCTGGGGCTGACGAGCAAGAAGAGCGCCGCAACCCGATTCTCCGATGTAGGGACGAACGGTACTTATTCGGGTTACATCGGAGCCGCGAGCGAGGCGGGGATCGTTCAAGGGGGGACCGATGGGCGCTTCCTCCCGAACGCCTACATCACCCGCGAGGAGATGGCGACGATGATGCAGCGGGCGATTGCGTATGTCGGCCAGTCGGTGAGCACGAAGGGAACGGAGCTTAACGCCTTCACGGACAGCGGGAAGATCAGCTCCTACGCCAAGACGGCGGTGCTGCAGAATGTTGCGGCCGGCATCATGAACGGCGTGTCGAGCTACCAATTTAAGCCGCAGAGCAATGCGACAAGAGCCGAAGCGGCCGTCATGATCGAGAGAATGCTGAAGTACGTCGGCTTCCTGCAGGCGTAATTCCGGCAGATACGCCTATATTTTCCCCTATGCCCATGAGGTTATACGCCTACGGAGTCCGGTCCCGATCCATACTATGACCGTCAACTTCCAAGGAGGTGCGTAACGAATGGCAAGCCGCAACAAGAAGCTGGTGCCGGAATGCGCGAGTGCGCTGAAGCAACTGAAGTACGAGGTAGCCGCCGAGCTCGGAGTCGCCTTCGGGAACGGCGGAGCGGCCGGGGCGGACACGGAATTCGCGGGAGAACTGGGCAGCTTCTCCTCGTCCGGAGGCGGTTCGTCCTACCTGGGGAACCTGACGGCAAGAGAGGCCGGAGCGGTCGGCGGGGGAGTCACGAAGCGGCTCGTTCAGCAAGCGCAGCAGACGCTTCTATAGGAAGCCCGATAGGCGAAGGATGGGCGTTGGTTTATTGACACCCCTAGACAATTCCGGTATCATTATCATCTGAAGGTCTGTCTGACAACCTTTTCCTACCGGAAAAGGTTCATTTTTTGTGTAGGGGAGGTTGAGGATATTGTCGATCAAAGGACGGCATCTCTTCACGTCTGAATCGGTTACGGAAGGCCACCCGGACAAAATCTGCGATCAAATCTCCGACGCGGTGCTTGATGCCTTCTTGCAAGCAGATCCATATGCGCGCGTTGCCTGCGAAGTATCCGTTGCAACCGGGCTTGTTCTGGTTATCGGCGAGATCAGCAGCAAGGCCGATTATGTAGATATCTCCGCAATCGTACGCAGCACGATTCGGGAAATCGGGTATACCCGTGCCAAGTACGGCTTCGATGCCAGCACTTGCGCGGTGCTCACTTCGCTTAACGAACAATCCGCGGACATTGCGCAAGGCGTTAACGCTGCGCTCGAGAACCGCGACGGCAAGGACGTGCTTCAGGAGAACGCGGACATCGGAGCCGGCGACCAAGGTCTGATGTTCGGCTTCGCGACGAACGAGACGCCGGAATTCATGCCGCTTCCGATCGCGCTCGCTCACCGGCTGTCCCGCCGCCTGTCCGAGGTGCGGAAGAACGGTACGCTCGGCTATCTGCGCCCCGACGGCAAGACGCAGGTCACCATCGAATATGCGGACGGCAAGCCGACCCGCGTCGATACGATCGTCGTCTCGACTCAGCACTCGGAAGAGATTCCGCTTGAGCAGATTCAGCAGGATATTCGCAATCATGTCATTAAGGCCGTCGTTCCGGAGCAGTGGCTGGACGCCGAGACCAAATTCTTCATCAACCCGACCGGTCGCTTCGTCATCGGCGGTCCTCAAGGCGATGCCGGCTTGACCGGCCGCAAGATCATCGTCGACACGTACGGAGGATATGCCCGCCACGGCGGCGGCGCCTTCTCCGGCAAGGACCCGACGAAGGTCGACCGTTCCGCCGCGTACGCCGCGCGCTACGTCGCCAAGAACATCGTCGCCGCCGGCCTCGCCGACAAGTGCGAGATTCAATTGGCTTACGCCATCGGCGTAGCCAATCCGGTATCCATCAACGTCGACACGTACGGAACGGGCAAGGTCGACGAGGAGAAACTGGTCGAGCTGATCCGCGGCAACTTCGATCTTCGCCCGGCAGGCATCATCCGCATGCTCAATCTTCGCCGTCCGATCTACAAGCAGACGGCCGCTTACGGCCACTTCGGCCGCAGCGATCTCGATCTGCCGTGGGAACGCCTCGACAAGGCCGACGCCCTCAAGCAGGGAGCGGCACTCTAAGAGAACTACTAAGAATGCCCTACGCCGGCCTGTCGGCGTGGGGCATTTTGCCTATTTTCGACGAATAAGGACTACATAACTAACTTGTCTTGCCATTTATACCGAAGAAAGTAGAGAGAGTGCCGCAACTTGTAAGGAAGAATGACGTAGAAGAATGAAGGATTTGGTAAGGGGGTATTGCCTATTGATCGACATTCACGCCCACATTCTCCCGGGAATCGATGACGGTGCGCCGGATGCCGAGCATTCGCTTGCGATGGCGAGAGCGGCTGCGGCGGAAGGGATTCGCAAGATCATCGCCACGCCGCATCACGCGAACGGCGTCTACACGAATCCGGCTGGGCGGGTAAGAGAGGCCGTGGCCGAGCTGAACGCTCTCTTGGAGCGGGAAGGGATTCCGCTGGAGGTTCTGCCGGGCCAGGAGATCCGGGTACATAACGAGATGCTCGACGCGTGGGCGCGGGGAGAACTGCTGACCTTGGCCGATTCGCCGTACATTCTGCTGGAGATGCCGTCCTCGCGCATTCCGTCGAAGATGTTCGAATGGGTTCACGAGCTGCGCCTCTTGGGGCTGCATCCGATCATTGCTCATCCGGAGAGGAATGCCGCGATCGTCAAGGAGCCGCGAAGGCTGGGCGAGCTTATCGAAGCCGGCTGTTACGGGCAGGTCACGACCCATTCGTTGCTCGGGGGCTTCGGCAGGAAGATCGAGGAATGCGCCTGGACGCTGTGCCGGAGCGGGATGATTCAGTTCCTCGCCTCCGACGCGCATCACCTGGAGCATCGTGGATTCCGAATGAAGGAGGCCTTGGAGAGTCTGGCGCGCAATGTGGAAGATAGAATGCAAGAGACCATGGTACGGAATTCGTCGAACATTGTCGGCGACGAGGCTATTATTGTAGAAACATTCTCTAAAGTTAATGTAAAATGGTGGAGAAAGTTATCAAATCTCTTCCAATAATGTTGACCGGTATACTATTGTGCAGTAAGATTAAGGGACTACTGTTTACCGAAAAAATCCCTTCAATTCCTATATCACGTACAAGTCAGGAGGATTCATACATGAAATTGAGGAAAAAAGCACTAGCAGGGTTCGTAGCTACTAGTTTGGCGGTAACGGCACTGTCGGGAACGGGGCTCGTCGTAGGGAGTCCGATTGGCGCGAGCGTTGCTTCGGCAGCGGTTGTGACGGATGCGAATCTCTTGAAGCTGATCTCGTTTCAGACGAAGATCGACGCTTTGTTGGCTGGCAATACGTCTGTGACTGCGCTCAAGACTGCGCTTGCCGGTGCCGATCACGAGACGGCGGTAGCTCCGCTGCTGGCTGCATTCAGCGGTCTGAGCCTGACCGATGACGAGAAGGATGCCTTGATCGAGCTTCTGACGTCGATCTCCCTTCCGATCGCGAGCGCCGTCGATGTTGCGGCATTGCTGCAGGAAGAAGCGGTCCAGAGCTTGGTTGACAAGCTGGAATCCGTTTCGGGAATCGACATCACGGTAGAAGACTTCGCCGCATTCTTCGTTGTTGTCAACAGTATCGCTTATAACACGGTTCTCGGCAATCAGACGCTCACGGGAAGCAAGACCGCAATCGTCGAGTCCATCGCGGAATCCGCGCTTGCAACAAGCACTGCCGGCGCTGCTGATGCAGCGGCCCTGATTACGTATTACTTCGGCGACAATGCGGCCTTCAAGGCGGCGGTGCTCGAGACGTTCTACAACTATATGGATGACACTTCGGTGAAGACGGCATTCGATAGTGCCCTGCCTTCGATCGTTGCGGCCTTCATCAGCGCCAATACGGTGTATTCCGGCGGCAACGACACCACGACGACCACGACAACTTCCGATTCCGCTGCGGCGGCGATCAAGAGCCTTGGCGACATCAAGGACAAGCTGGCTAACGCTACAGATGCCGAGAAGGCCGACTTGATCAAGCAAGCCGTATCCGCCGCTTCCGCGGCTATTGCATCATCTGTAAGCTTGGATCTGTCGAAGTCCGTCGCGGTCAGCGACGGCAAGGCGACCGTCAAGGTCGACACCGCTGCGGTTGCCGGCCTTCTTAATGACATCAAGGCCATCAAGGAAGCGCTGGCGGATGCGATCGGCTCGACGAGCGGGCTCGTCATTCCTCCGCTCGCGATCTCGCTCGGCGATGTGGATGCCTCTTCCGTGACGACCAGCTTGCCTGCGGACGTTCTGAAGCAATTGGCGGAAGCCGGCGTTCCGTCGGCGAACGTCAGCGTGAACGAGTTGACGGTAGAGATTCCGTTCGACGGCGATCTCTCGAACGGAATCGACTTCGAGGTGGGCATCGACACTCCTCCGCCTGCCATCTTCGCTCCGACGAGCACGATTACTCCCGGATCGGGCGTCTTCACCTTTGCTTTCACCGGCTTTGATCCTACCGACGGCGTCCGCTTTACTGTCACCGGCGAGAACGGCGCGGGCGCCAACCTGGCCAGCGACGGACAGGCAGCGGTGCTCGGTTCCAGACTGGTCGACGCGGGCGACGAATGGAAGTCCGCGCTTGCCGCCTCGGGCGGCCTTGATCCCGAGCTTCTGACGATTGCCAGCGTCGGAGCGGACGGAAGCTTGAAGATCGAGGGCGGTACGGTCGACGGTTGGAACGTGTCCACGAGCGGCAAGCAAGGTACCTCCTACGTTCTGGTCGAGAACAAGGTGACGTTCAACGATATCGCTTCCGTCCAAGCGTGGGCAGGACGCCAGATCGAGGTCGTCGCCGCCAGAGGCGCGATCGAAGGCAAGGCGGCAGGCCAGTTCGCTCCGACCGACAGCATCACTCGCGCCGAGTTCGCCAAGATTCTTGCCCTCGCTCTTGATATCGACAACGAGAGCGCAACGACGAGCAAGTTCACGGACGTAAGCTCCAGCGCTTGGTACGCTCCATACGTCGCGGTAGCGGTAGAGAAGGGCATCATTAACGGACGTTCGGCGACGACGTTCGATCCGACGGCGACGATCACACGCGCTGAGATGGCAACGATGATTGCCCGCGCGCTGAAGTCCGTGAAGGGAATCGAAGGCACCGACAATGCGAACGCAGCTCTGTCCGCGTTCAGCGATGCGAACGAGATCAACCCGAGCCTGAAGGATGGCGTGGCGTTCGCTGCCTCGAAGAACATCATCCTCGGATCGGCAGGCGAGTTCAAGCCGAACGACAACGCAACTCGCGCCGAAGCGGCTGTTATCGTCTACCGTACACTGGGTGCTAAATAAGATAGTCGGCCGATCAAGAAGTATCCTCCACTCTTTGCTGGGTGGGGGATTTTCTACCTCGTCCCTTGTTTTGGTAATAAATGTTGGAATGTCACGTGACAACTGTCATATGACAGCTTGCCTGGGAATGGCGCCGACTACACCGATTGGTAATGGCTTGGAGGGAATATGACGTGTCCAATGAACTCGATCTCCGCGACTACTTCCTCATCGTTCGCAAGAGGATCTGGTGGATTGTCAGCTTCGTGCTGATCGTCACGATCGCCGCGGGGGCGTACAGCAAGTTTGTCAAGAGCCCTGTCTACGAGGCTTCGACGAAGATTATCGTGAATCGTTCTTCGTCTGCCGTCTCGTCGCAGGGCCTTGATCTGAATGAAGTGAACACGAACATCAAGATGATTGACACCTACAAGGAGATCATCAAGACGCCGGCCATTCTGGACAAGGTTGTCGAGCAGCATCCGGAGTTCGGCGTGACGGCGGATCAGTTGAAGGGGAAGATCAGTGTCAGCTCCGTCAACAACACGCAGGTTATGACGCTGATCGTCCGCGACGGCTCGTACGAAGCGGCTGCTCGGATGGTCAACGCGGTGTCCGCTATCTTCAAGGAAGAGATTCCGGAGATCTTCAATGTCGAGAATGTCTCGATTCTGAATGAAGCGAAGCTGGACATCTCCCCCGGACCGGTGGCGCCGAACGTTCCGCTTAACGTAATTATCGCCTTCGTCGTCTCGCTGATGATTGCGGTCGGGGCTGCCTTCCTGCTCGAGTATCTGGACGATACGATCAAGACCGAAGAGGATGTGGAGGCGATCTTGGGACTGCCGACGCTGGCGACGATCGCCAAGCTCCAAGTCGATGAGATTCCTGCCGCCGCCGATAAGGCCGTGCCGTCTGCCAACGTACCGAAAGTAGGTGAGCTCTCCCGTGTCCGCTCCAGCAAATAAGCGCTATCTTGTCACCGATGCCGACCCGAAGTCTCACGTCTCGGAATCGTACCGGACGCTTAGAACGAACATCGACTTCTCTTCAATCGACGGTCAGATGCAGGTGGTGATGGTTACTTCGGCAGGGGCCGGGGAAGGGAAGTCGACGACGATCGGCAATCTGGCTGTCGCTTACGCCCAGACGGAGAGAAGAGTTATTCTGATCGATGCCGACCTTCGCAAGCCTACCGAGCATTATACGTTCCAAGTCACCAACCGGGTCGGGCTGTCGTCGGTGCTGTCCAATCAAGCCGACCTGGGGCAAGCGATTCAAGCGACACACATTCCGAATCTTGCTCTGCTTCCGTCGGGGCCGATTCCGCCGAATCCGTCCGAGATGCTCGCTTCCCAGAGGATGTCGAAGCTGCTCGAGGAGCTGAAGGAGCAGTTCGATGTTATTCTTATCGACACTCCGCCGGTGCTCGCCGTAACGGATGCCCAATTGCTGGCCACTCGCTGCGACGGCGTCATCCTCGTCATGGACTATGGCAAGGTGAAGAAGGATGTGGCGCTGAAGTCGAAGTCCTTGCTGGACAAGGTAGGCGCCAAGGTGCTGGGAGTCGTTCTGAACAACGTGAAGCGGAAGAAGAACGACGGCTATTATTACTACTATTATGGAACAGCGAACACATAAGCAATAAGCGGAGGCGTAGAGGCATGGTCTTGAAGAGAAGTTTGGTGCTGCTGTCCGTGCTGGATCTGATCATTGTCTGGTTCAGCACGTATACGGCATATTGGTTCCGATTCCCAAGCGGCATTCCGGGACGATATATTGACCAAATGCTCGAATATAGCCTGATCTCTACCGTTCTCTGCATGGGATTCATGGTCCTATTCGGGATGTATCGTCGAATGTGGCAATACGCCAGCATCAAGGATCTCGTGAGAATGTGCGAGGCCGTTGTCGCTAGCTGGGCGTTAGCTTATATGATTACCTCGTTGCTCTCGGAAGAGAGGGTGCCTTTGTCAGTAGCTGTGCGCACGCTGGAGACCGGTCTTCTTCTGCTAGGAGGGGTGCGTGTTCTCTGGAGATTGTATGGCGGACGTGGTGTCAAGAAGGCAGAGACACGGTTGCCGACGCTGATCTTCGGAGCCGGAGACTGCGGAGATCTCGTTGCACGGGAGTTCATGAATCCGGCGATGAGCGGCTACAAGCTGGTCGGCTTCCTCGACGACGATCCCTCCAAGCGCAATCTGACGGTGCATGGACTGAAGGTGTTCGGGGGCCGTTCGGAGCTGCTGCGTATGGTCGAGTCGCACTTCATCAAGGAGATCATCATCGCGATCCCGTCGGCGCCGCGCCGAACAATCTCCCAGATCATCAACCTGTGCCTTGCCGTCGGGGTGAAGCCCAAGATTATCCCCGGCATCGACGCTACGATCAAGGATAAGATCAGCTTCAATTCCATCCGCGAGGTGGACGTCGAGGATCTTCTGGGCCGCGAGCCGGTGAAGACGGATCTGGTGGGCATTGCCGAATATGTTCAGGAGAAGGTAGTTCTCGTGACGGGAGCCGGCGGATCGATCGGTTCCGAGCTATGCCGGCAGATCGCTCCGTTCCGCCCTTCCAAGCTGCTGCTTCTCGGACACGGGGAGAACAGCATCTATACGATTGAGATGGAGATGCGAACGAGGTTCCCGGGTCTTGAGATCGAGCCGATTATTGCGGACGTTCAAGACCGTATCCGGATGGAGCAAGTGTTCTCCGATTATCGGCCGAACGTCGTCTTCCATGCCGCCGCGCACAAGCACGTTCCGCTCATGGAGAAGAACCCGTCGGAGGCCGTCAAGAACAACGTGTTCGGCACGCAGAATGTCGCCGATTGCGCGGATAAGTACGGCACGGAGAGATTCGTGCTCATCTCCTCGGACAAGGCCGTCAACCCGACGAGCATCATGGGAGCGACGAAGCGGATCGCCGAGATGTACATACAGAATCTGAATATTCAGAGCGCAACCAAGTTCGCGGCCGTCCGGTTCGGCAATGTTCTGGGCAGCCGGGGCAGCGTCATTCCGCTCTTCAAGCGCCAGATCGCAAGCGGGGGGCCGGTCACCGTCACTCACCCCGAGATGGTTCGGTACTTCATGACCATCCCCGAGGCCGTTCAGCTCGTCATCCAGGCCGGGTCCTATGCCAAGGGCGGCGAGACGTTCCTCCTCGACATGGGAGAACCGGTCAGCATCCTCAAGCTGGCCGAGGATCTCATCCGCCTGTCCGGCTTCGAACCATACAGCGAGATCGACATTCAGTTCACCGGTATGCGCGAAGGCGAGAAGCTGTACGAAGAGCTCCTCATGGACGAAGAGGGAATCCTCCCGACTCCGAACGAGCGCATCTTTATCGGCAAGGCTAGCGAGATTAGCCAACGCCAGCTCGATCTTGAGTTCACCCGCTTGGAGAGAGTGTTGGGTGAAGACTCCAGCGCGGTCAAGGATGCGATTGAGAGTTTTGTTCCGATATTGGAGTTTGTGTCTTAGAATCTCTGGATAAGGTGAGTAGCCATGAACTATATCTTCTGGAAACGAATAACTGACGTTGTCCTCTCGGGAATCGGCCTGCTAGTGTTATGGCCGATTCTTCTTCTAATTGCACTAATTATTAAGCTGGATAGCAAAGGGAATGTGCTGTTTAAACAGAGAAGGGTCGGCAAAGAAAAAAAAGAGTTTCTCATTCTTAAATTCAGAACAATGTATACAGATGCACCTAAAGAAATGCCAACCCATCTTCTGCAGAACCCGGATGCGTTAATCACTAAAGTTGGAAGATTCCTGCGCAAGTCCAGCCTCGATGAACTTCCGCAGCTTATCAATATATTCAAAGGCGAAATGAGCATTGTTGGGCCTCGCCCAGCTTTGTGGAATCAATATGATTTAATTGCTGAACGTGATAAGTATGGGGCGAATGATATAAGGCCGGGATTGACCGGGTGGGCTCAGGTTAATGGGCGGGACGAGCTATCAATTGAAAAAAAAGCTTTGTTGGACGGTGAATATGTTACAAACATTAGTTATTCAACTGATTCTAAATGCTTTAAATTAACGATATTGGCTGTCATAAAGCGAGATGGTGTAGTCGAAGGGGAGCATCCTTAAGGAGTATCAATTTAATAATTGCCTCAAAGTTATGCATTAATAATGCATGGGCGGAGATGGGACATGTCCGAACGTGTTTGAGTGTTAAATAATTACTTACTTCCGTAAAACTCCAATGAAACACTAGGAGTATGATGGAACGCTTAGTCGGTTTCTGCACCTTACACATTCGAAATTCAAACCACTTATTGAGATGGTATCAGTGCGTAGTTTTCAATAATAATTGGTTGTGGGAGGGCTTAAGGTGGTAAAAGAGGGGTTGGTTTCTATAATCATGCCCGTATATAATTCCGATAAATACATTTCAGAATCTATAGAAAGCGTCATCGGTCAAACATATATAGACTGGGAATTGATAATAGTTAATGACAACTCTACTGATAATACTAAAAGAACTATAGAAGCTTATCAAATGATTGATTCTAGAATTAAATTAATAAACTTGGAAGAGAATAAAGGTGCGGCTTACGCACGAAACACTGCGTTAGAACATGCAAAGGGCAGGTTTATTGCATTCCTTGATGCTGATGACAAATGGAAAAATGATAAACTTAACATCCAAATTCCATATATGCTTAAAAACGGTTTTGGTTTTACTTTCACTTCATATGAATATATTATCGACGAATATAATAAAGAAGAGAAACGATTTAAAGTTCCAGTTAAAATAAACTATTATCAAGCATTGAAAAATACGTGTATTGGATGTTTAACAGTGATAGTGGACAAAGAAATAATTGGTGACTTCCGTATGCCTTTAGTAAGACGCGGACAAGATAATTTGACGTGGTTGATGATATTAAAGAAAGGTCATTTAGCATACGGTCTAAATGAATCTTTGGCTGAATATAGAAGGGTAGAAGGTTCATTATCTAATAATAAATTTAAAGCACTAAAGAGGCAATGGACTAATTACAGAACAATTATCAAACTACCGCTACATAAATGTTTGTTTTATTATACATTATATGTTGTTAACAACATAAAAAAATACTACTTACAACGAAATTAAAATAAGAACTGAGAGAAAGTTGGTGCTATGTGAAGAGTGTGTATGTAGCTACTAAGACGCGAGGGTTTTTAAGTGAGTTGTTTGATAGTGAAAATTCTGAGATAGAATTTATATATGAAAATAAAAAGATGTATGAAACCAACTCAAGAAAAAAAATGATGTTATCAAAATTAATTAAATCAAAATTAGCGGATCAATTGGGAGTGATTCAAAGAATCAAAGTTAATACGAATTCCAGTGATATTGCTTTTAGTTACAATCGATTCTTAAATTCAAATGTTGATTATGTGATTTATCTGGAAAATCCAGTAGCCCTAGTTCACTATTCTATTGACAGATCAAATACTATATTGGGTTCGTTGAAACTAAAAAAGTATTTTAATGATCCTCATTTAAAAGCAATTGTTTGCCTTTCAAAGGCATGTTATGAAACACTGGGTAAGTATTATGATATTCCTAGTAGAATAAAGATAACGCAGATTTATCCTCTTGTTAATAAAAACAGTTTAACATCTAGGGGGAGTATAAAGGAAAAATGTAATGATGAAAGAGTGAAATGCTTATATATTTCATCAAACTTTAATTTAAAGGGAGGTCGGGAAATTCTAGCGGCATTTGATAAACTTAAAAAGATAGGGTTAGACAATATAAAGCTCCAAATTGTTACTAAGTTGGAATCAGTCTCTGCTGGGTTAATGTTAAATATACAAAGTAACAAGAATATCAGTCTTTTTGATTTTAGATTTAATAAAGAAGAATTAAGTCAATTATATAATGATTCGTGTATATTACTAAATCCAACGAGGCAAGATAGTTTTTCACTTGTAGTTTTAGAAGCTATGAAATCAGGAAATGTAATTATATCGACCGATTTATATGCTATTCCTGAAATGGTCCAACATAATGACAATGGATTTTTGACAAGCCCCAAGTATAGGTTTTTCAATTACGATAATATGCCTAATAAACAAGTGTGGAACGATAGGAAAAATACTATATATTTGGATTTCATTGATACGAGTGTAGTGGAATTTCTAACTGATAAGCTTATCTATTTAAATAGTGATCGGATCGCCCTGTTCAATATGGCTTTGAGGTCACTTGAACGATCTGATCAACATGGATTTAATGAAAAATACATAATTAAAGAATGGCTTGAAATATTAACATAATGATTCAAGGTGAGTTTTTTGGAGGATGAAATAGTGAGGATATGTCATATATGTTCTAATTATGATCCGTTCTTTGAGAACCTAATGGAAAAGCAACTTTCTAAAGTTGATCTGAGGGTTTTTTATTTTAGAGCAATTGAAAGAGGAAAACCAGATATTGAGGCTCCGTATCTTGATGTAAGATTGAACTACAAGAATTGGACTAGAATATTATTCTATTTGAAAGAAAAGCATGTGCTTAAAGACTTTTATGATCTGTACAGCAGCCATTCATTTGATATTCTACATGCCCATACACTATTTTCAAATGGGTATATTGCATATAAAGCTAATAAGCGTTGGGGAACTCCCTATATTGTTGCTGTTCGTGATGTTGACCTAAATGTTTTTTTTAAGTATAGGTATACTTTAAGGGAATTAGGATTGAAAATACTGGAGAGAGCACAAAAGATAGTTTTTTTATCATCTACATATCAAAGCCAACTCTTCTCAAACTATATACCAATAAAAGTGCAAGAACAGATTAGAGAGAAGTGCGTTATTATCCCTAATGGAATAAACGATTTTTATTTAAATAATAGTTATTCAAAGGAGAGGAACATAAATTTAGATAGCTTAAGCATCCTAACTGTAGGATATATAACTAAAAGAAAAAATCAATTGGCTGTTTGTAAAGCTATACAACTGCTACAAAATGAGTATGGAATAAATGCAAAGTATACTATTGTGGGCAAAGTTTTGGATGGGAAAGTCATGAAAAAAATAAATAAATACTCTTTTGTGAATTATATTCCGTTTTTGAATCAAAAGGAATTGATTCATGAGTATCGCCAAGCGGATATTTATGTAATGCCATCATTAACAGAGACATTTGGGCTTACTTATGTAGAAGCTATGAGCCAGGGGCTTCCGGTTATTTACTCAAAGGGACAGGGGTTTGATAATCAGTTCGAGGAGGGAATGGTTGGTTATCATGTGAGAAGTAAGAACGTTAAAGAAATAGCAATAAGAATACTAGATGTTATTGAAAATTATAAAGAAATTTCAAGGAATTGCTCACATCTTTCTGAAAAGTATAACTGGTCTGACATATCAAATGAATATATAAAAATCTACAAAGAGATAAAAGGGTAATAAATAATTAAAGGAAAGTGGTTTATGAAAACTATTAGTAGAGTGTTCATGTGGCAAATTATTTCAGCCATTGGTTTGAATCTTGCATATGTATTTGTGATTTCTGAAAGGTTTAGTTATATGGGCTTTTCGTATACATTTAATGCAACAAAATTATTTCTGGGATCACTAATTATATTCCTAATGTTGTTTTTAATTTTTTTTATCAGTGATAAATTTATTTTTGTTGTATGGAACATAATGTTTATTTACTTGTTTGTGGGAGAAATGATCTATTATCAGTACACAGAAGGAGCACGAGCTGTTCAGGTAGTCACGATTGCGATAACTTTATTGTTATTGGTTTTTGTTTCTAGGATAAAAAAAACATTTAGTAACAGTCAGAAACAACTAAATATTGATAAGGTGTTGGTGCCACTAAGTTTTATATTAATAGTTCCCTTTTTTATTCAATACTACCGCTACATTAATTTCAAAAACTTGTTATTAATAGATGTCTATCAAACTCGGGCAACATTCAGGAATATTAGTACTACATTAACGGGGTATTTAGCGGCACCATTGGTTAGAATAATTTTGCCCATATTAATTGTTAACAATATTGAAAGAAAGAAATGGATCAAAGTCGCAATATTCTTTTTAATGATTGTTTATGTTTACCTTTGTGGGGCGCTTAAAAGTGTATTTATTGGACTGTTTGCCTTGTTATTGTTTTATAGAGGAGATTACCATCGAAAGACAATCAATTTTCTAAAGGTCGTAAGTTTTTTAACGTTATTCGGAATTCTTATTGAGGGGCTATCCGGGAATATTTTCTTATTAGATGGGTTCGTGAGAAGAGTGTTTTTTGTCCCACCATATTTAAATAATATTTATATAAACTATTTTACAGATAATTATACGTATTTGTCCCATTCTCCATTGGGGTTAGGATTAGTCAAAAGTGATTTAGATCGTAGTCTATCGATGTATGTTGGGGAAGTAGTAATGGGGCTTGAGGGGCTTAATGCCAATGTAGGCGTATTTACCGAAGGATATATTTCGTTTGGTATCGCTGGAAGTATATTTTTCTCATTGATAATATGTAGCATATTTTTAATAATAAAAATGCTTAACATGTCTCCTAAATATTTCGGTATAGTATTTGTGTATATCTACTATTTAAATACGGCCTTTTTATCGACATTATTAATGACTCATGGTTTATTATTCTTTTTAGCATTTTGTATGCTCTTCCTTAGAAGCCGTCACATCGAATCACAAATACAATAAATCAAAAGATTGGTTAGATAAAAATGAAACTTAAAATGGTACGGGGGAAGATATCCCGAAAATTGGTTTCTGATTCAATTTTAAATATTATTGCATCTTCTGTTCCGATATTATTTCTTCAGTTTATAGTGCTACCAATTGTTGGTCGCCAACTGGGGGAGCAAGACTACGGTCTGGCTGTAACAATAATCAGTTTATCCACATTATTTAGTTTACCCTTTGGCAGTGTACTAAATAACATTAGATTGCTATTAAATGATGAATATCAAATTAATAAGAGTATTGGCGATTTTAATATTCTATTAGCAGCAAGTATTATAATCAATTCAATACTTATGGTAGTAGGCACTATATATTATGAGGAACACTTTTCTATACTAAATATCATATTTGTCGCATTATTTTCTTGCTTGAACATCATAAGAGAGTACTTAATAGTAAGCTTTAGAATCATAATTAATTATAAGGCAATCCTAATTAATAATCTCATATTGGCTATTGGATACCTAGTTGGTTTAGTGATGTTTATTGTAACTGGTTACTGGCAACTAATTTTTATTTTTGGAGCTAGTTTCAGTTTGTTATACATTATCAACAAGAATAATTTGATAAATGAGAAGTTTGCAATGACGCATTTATTTAAAGGAACTTTGTATAAATCGATAATTTTGTTTTTCTCGGTCTTTATGAAGACAATAATAACGTATGCAGATAAACTGCTATTGTTTCCTCTAATAGGACCAGCCGCTGTTTCTTATTACTACTCTGCAACAATTGTAGGGAAATTCATATCAATGGTCACAACTCCGATAAGTGGGGTCTTGCTTAGCTATCTTACTAAAATGGAAAGAATCAGGACAAGGGATTTCGTTGCTATAATTACAATCACTACAATCGTCGCTACATTTGGATACTTTATAGTAATATTAATAAGTGAACCAATACTAACATTGCTGTATCCAAAGTGGGCCGATAGATCATTGGAACTGATTTATATTACAACAGCTACAGCATTAATAGGTGTAATCTCTTCAATAATCCAACCATTTCAACTTAGATTTAATGATATAAAATGGCAATTTATAATAAATCTAGTGAATGTACTATTGTATGTGATTTGTACTATTTTGTTTTATAGGGAATATGGACTAATAGGATTTTGTTGGGCTATGTTAATTTCGAGTATCGTTAAACTTTTAATGATGATAGGTTTATTTATACTTGATAATGAAAAAAGAAATAGGTTAAAGCTACAAAGTTAGATATTTCATCGTAAAAGATATTGTGAGAATAATTAGGGCTTGATGAGGGCCCAACACTGTGGCTTTCATATCAGAGAACTACTACAAGTATCCTGCTGTTTTATGCAGATCAGATTTACCACACTTGATAGGAACCCTCTATTCTGCAGGTTGAAAGGATTTGGCTAAGTGATTCGAAACTTAGACGTAAATATAGTGAGGGGGATTCATATACGTTTTGCCAAGATAAGTGGATTGGCGACTAAGCTACAAGTATTGGTAATGAATCTGTAGAGCAGGCCTTGCAACGTTACTGTCCCGCCGCCGAATCGTCTTGAATTTCCTGTTGAAAAGCATTCAGTAAGCCCTAGTTTATAGTTAAGATGATAGATATTACGAGGAGACAATGTATGAAAATCACCATAGCCGGGACAGGCTACGTCGGCCTCTCCAACGCGGTGCTGCTGGCTCAGCACAACGAGGTCATCGCTCTCGACATCATTCAGGAGAAGGTCGATCTGATCAATTCGGGGCAGTCGCCGATCATCGATCGGGAGATTGAGGAGTATCTTGCGACAGGAAATCTCAAGCTGACTGCAACAACCGACAATTATGTTGCGTATAAAGAGGCAGATTATGTCATCATCTCGACGCCGACGAATTACGACCCGGACAAAAACTACTTCAATACCCGGAGCGTGGAAGCGGTCATTGCTGCCGTGTTGTCGATTAACCCCGGTGCGGTAATGGTCATTAAGTCGACGGTGCCGGTCGGGTACACGCAGTCGGTTCGGGAGAAGTTCGAGACGGACAATATTATTTTCTCGCCGGAGTTCCTGCGGGAGGGCAAGGCGCTGTACGACAATCTCTATCCGTCCCGGGTCGTGGTCGGGGAGCGGTCGGAGAGGGCGAAGGTGTTCGCGGATCTGCTCGTTCAAGGGGCGATCAAGGAAGACATTCCGGTTCTGTTCACGGACTCGACGGAGGCCGAGGCGATCAAGCTGTTCGCGAATACATATCTGGCGATGCGGGTGGCTTTCTTCAATGAGCTGGATTCGTACGCCGAGGTGAGAGGGCTGAGCACGGAGCAGATCATTGCCGGTGTCAGCCTGGACCCGCGGATTGGAGATCACTACAACAATCCTTCGTTCGGCTATGGCGGTTATTGCTTGCCGAAGGACACGAAGCAACTGCTCGCGAACTATTCGGACGTGCCGCAGAACATTATGTCGGCGATCGTCGATGCGAATCGGACGCGCAAGGATCACGTCGCGGAGATGATTCTGAAGCGGAATCCGAGGGTGGTCGGCATCTACCGGTTGACGATGAAGATGGATTCGGACAACTTCCGTCAGTCGGCGATCCAGGGGGTTATGAAGCGGCTCAAGGCGAAGGGCATCGAGGTCATTATTTACGAGCCGGCGCTCTCGGAGGACTTCTTCAATTCCAAGGTCGTGAACGACTTCGAGGAGTTTAAGCGGCGGGCGGATGTGATCGTGGCGAACCGGATGTCGGGAGAGCTGGCGGATGTGGCGGACAAGGTGTACACGAGGGACCTGTTCAGCAGAGATTAAGCAGAAACGATAAGAGCGGATCGTATATGGAAGGCGGAGTTCCGTCAGAAAATATAGATTTGGCTGGTCTCCATCCTCAGGGCGCTCATCATTGTGCGCGTGGAAACTTCGCCATTAATTACGCGGCCGTCACGGTGTTGACGTCGTGTTCGAGTCCGTGATGTAGTGAGAGATCACACAAAGCCTGTCGTAGTCTGCTTCCCATGCTTCATCAGCTTTCAATGGAGCCCCTCCAGAGGCTTTGTTGCCTTTGCGGATACGGAAACGAATTTGCCGGACAAGTCAGGAGATGCGCTGATGGGTAATCCCGTTCTTGGGGAAAACGAGGGGAGCGGACGTTGGCACAGCATGATAGCATCAAATCAAGACACTGGTGAGCGACGGGGTGACGCTCGAAAAAGAAAAGCGAAGACTAATTTTCCTCAGAAACTGATTGGAGAAGTGCAGTAAGTTGATCCAGATCACGAAGAGGTATGGCTTTAGTGAAGGGGAAAGTTGTGAGGATTTGCAAAAGCATATATAAATTGAAGAAATTTAGCTTAAGGCTATCTGATGCATCAATTATTAAGCGAAATGAGTTTTGCCTTTATAGGTTCACCTAAAAGATTTAGCCATAGTCGCGATAAAGTACGCAATGAATTGAATGAGTTGCTTTGCAATTCAACGTAGTTTTGAAAATGCCTCGTTTTAACAAGCGACGAATGAAAATACCCTCGCTCTGATTTCCTGTTAAAGAATCATTCAGCAGACCTAACTTAATATCAGTCTTGGAGGTAATGTATGGAGAGTGGCCGAATTTTGCAATTGGATTCGTTACGAGGGATTGCTGCGCTGACTGTTGTATTCGGCCACATTGCCCAGGTGGTCGATACCCCATTATCGGTTGCACTATTGGGTGGGATATCTCCTTTAAGAGTTTTTGTAAACGGGATGCCGGCTGTAATTTTGTTCTTTGTACTGAGTGGATTCGTTTTAACATTGCCATATCTTAATGGTAAAAATAATACTTTTCTTGTATTTTATTTGAAACGGATTCTGCGGATATACATTCCTTACATAATTGCAATGTTCTTTGCCTTTGTACTATGTAATATGCTTTCTACTCAAGGGATAGACAGTGTATCAAGTTGGTTCAATAAATCATGGAATGAGCCAATAACGGCAAATTTGATTGTTGAACATGTTATCCTCATTGGTGATCCTCATACTAACGCGGTAAACAGTGTAATATGGTCATTAGTACATGAAATGCGAATATCATTAATTTTCCCATTTCTAGTCTTTCTAGTGATCAGGCTAAATTGGAGATATATTATTGGTCTCTGTATCATTTTATCTTTTAGTGGGATCTTGAATTCAATATTCGAATGGCATCTAGGAAACGGGAATAACACTAGCTATTTCGATTCGCTTCATTATTCCTCTATGTTTTTACTAGGTTCTTTAATAGCGAAGCATGCTAGTCAATTGAAAATTATGTATGCAGAAGTCCAAAATAAATATAAGTGGATGTTGGTCGTTATCGCATTATTACTCTATAACTACTCGGGGATTTTCAACAAAGTGCTAAAGACTTTCGATCTTCATTTTGGTCATATGATCGGTGATTATATGATTGCAGTAGCAGCCGGTTTCTTTATGATTCTTGCCATTTGTTCTCCTAATTTCGCCTCGTTATTGTTGTTAAAGCCGATTGTGTTCCTAGGGAGGATATCGTATAGCCTGTATTTATACCATTGGATTGTTCTTTATAGCTTAATCTATTTGTTCCATGACAATTTGCCAATTTGGATCATATACATTCTAGTTCTTCTTGTTAGTATTGTGGTATCAGCAATTGCTTATAAGTATATTGAAGTTCCACTAATTAACCTAGGAAAAAGATTTACAAATCGGTACGTTCAAAGTAGCAATACATTTGGTGTAACGAGGTAATCATGTTGACGAGCTTATTCTTTCTGAAGTAAGCTTTTTAAATAAAATATCTAAGAGGCAGATTATGTCATCATCTCGACGCCGACGAATTACGACCCGGACAAAAATTACTTCAATACCCGGAGCGTGGAAGCGGTCATTGCCGCCGTGTTATCGATTAACCCGGATGCGGTAATGGTCATTAAGTCGACGGTGCCGGTCGGGTACACGCAGTCGGTTCGGGAGAAGTTCGAGACGGACAATATTATTTTCTCGCCGGAGTTCCTGCGGGAGGGCAAGGCGCTGTACGACAATCTCTATCCGTCCCGGGTCGTGGTCGGGGAGCGGTCGGAGAGGGCGAAGGTGTTCGCGGATCTGCTCGTTCAAGGGGCGATCAAGGAGGACATTCCGGTTCTGTTCACGGACTCGACGGAGGCCGAGGCGATCAAGCTGTTCGCGAATACGTATCTGGCGATGCGGGTGGCCTTCTTCAACGAGCTGGATTCGTATGCCGAGGTGAGAGGTCTGAGCACGGAGCAGATCATTGCCGGTGTCAGTCTGGACCCGCGGATTGGAGATCACTACAACAATCCCTCGTTCGGCTATGGCGGCTATTGCTTGCCGAAGGACACGAAGCAACTGCTTGCGAATTATTCGGACGTGCCGCAGAACATTATGTCGGCGATCGTCGATGCGAATCGGACGCGCAAGGATCACGTCGCGGAGATGATTCTGAAGCGGAATCCGAAGACGGTCGGCATCTATCGGCTGACGATGAAGATGGATTCGGACAACTTCCGCCAGTCGGCGATCCAGGGGGTTATGAAGCGGCTTAAGGCGAAGGGCATCGAGGTCATTATTTACGAGCCGGCGCTCTCGGAGGACTTCTTCAATTCCAAGGTCGTGAACGACTTCGCGGCGTTTAAGCGGCGGGCGGATGTGATCGTGGCGAACCGGATGTCGGGAGAGCTGGCGGATGTGGCGGACAAGGTGTACACGAGGGACCTGTTCAGCAGAGATTAAGCGGAGGCGGGGAGCGGAGCCATGAGCGAGGAACTGGTAAGGAAGAGGAAGTGGAGGAAGAAGAAGTCCCGGCGGAAAATATGGATCTGGCTGGCCTCCATCCTCGGAGGACTTATCATTATTGCGTGCGTGGGCGGGTACTTCGCTATCAATTACACGGCCGACAAGGTGCTTGACGCCATGTTCGAGTCCGCGGTGAAGGGGGAGGACACGCCAAGCTCGTCGCCATCCGCTTCCGACGGGGGGGCTGCGGAGCCTTCGGCTTCGGACGAGGCGGCAAGCCCGTCGGAGGAAGCTTCGTCGCCTTCGGCGTCTCCAACGGATACGGGAACGAATTCGCCGGACAAGTCGCCAGACGCGCAATCGGGTAAGGACGGGGAGGGTGGCAAGCTGCCCGAAGCCTCGGCCTCGCCGTCCACAGAAGCTGCGCCGACGTACAGCGCGGAGATCTCGACGGACAAGGCGGAGCAGGTGAAGGAGGACATCTCGTTCTCCGAGAAGACGAAGGTGATGACCGTTATGCTGAAGCGGCTCAGCGTGGACGACATCAAGACGCTGCAGCAGCTCGCGAACGGCGGACTGACGCTCGAGAAGAAGAAGGAAGCGAAGGCGCTTATTCTCGAGAAGCTGACGGAAGAGGAATACGACGAGCTGATCGAGATCGCGAAGAAGTATGGCCTCAGCCAAGGGAAGAGCTATGACGCTTCTCAGAAGGAAGATCTGAAGAATTAGGGAAGGAGCGGGCATGGACAATTCGAACAAGCGAGTGAAGCCGCGAACCTGGATCGCAATCGGAGCCGCGGCGATGCTCGTGTTGACCATTGCCGCGGTGGCGATCGGGTATCGCATCGGGCAGGTGACGGACCGGCTGGTTCAGGCGCCGGTGCCGGAAGCGACGCAGTCGCCATCCCCTGAGCCGAGGGAAGAGGCGACGGAGCCGACGGCGGCCGGGGAGGCCTCGCCGCCGCCCGCCGCGGAGGAGGCCGGTGGCGGCGAGGCAGAGCGCGCCGAGCCGAACGGGCCGACGGCGTCGCCCCCCGCGGCGAAGGAGGCAGAGCCGGCGGCGGCCGAAGCTGGCGGCGCCGCCGAAGATCCGGTGCGGGCCGAGTACGAGGCCCGCTTCGCGAAGCTGCGGACAGGCTGCCAAGCGAAGGCGGGGCAGTTGTCCGGGGAAGTGGTCGCCTATATCAAGCAGGCGAGACAGTCGGGAGGCAAGGTGTCGGCCGATGAGCTTCAGGAGCAGTTCATGGAGGAGATCGCCGCATCGGAGGCGGAGTGCGACCGGCAGTTCGACGCGATTGTTGCGGACGCGGAGAAGGAATACGGCGGTTCGGAGGCGGGAGAGAAGCAGTTGACGGAGTGGAGGTCGGGGTATTCGGCGTCCAAGGGCAAGGCGCGGATGACGGCGATGGCGGCGATCCTGGCGGCGTGGGGAGCGGGGGCGGAATGAGAAGGTATTGGAGAGCGATTCCGCCGCTTGTCCTCGCAGGATGGCTGTTCGTGATCTTCGGCTTCTCCTCGCAGCCGTATCAGAAGCAGGACATCAAGCCGCAGCTCCAGAGATGGATTCCGGAGGAGACGGCCGAGCGGATCGTGCCGAATGTGAGCTTCCGCTACCACCACGGCATCGTCTCCGGTGACGCTCCTTACTCGTTTATTGAGTTTTTCCTCCGGAAGGGTGCCCATATGTTCGAGTACGGCCTGCTCGCCGCGCTGCTGTTCCTGTCGCTCTTCTTCATTCGCGGGAGAGGCTGGCGCGCGCTGGCGGCGCTGACGTTGACGGGGGCCGCGGCGCTGACGGACGAGTGGAACCAGTCGCATGTGGCGAACCGCACATCGACTCTGCTCGATGTCGGGGTCGATCTGCTGGGCGCAATTCTGGCGATTGGCCTCATTCTATTGATCTGTCGGGTTCGATTAAGCAGAATGGATAAAAAGTCCAATGGACGCAAAGAAGGGACAACGACGACATGAAGATGAACAAAATTCGGCTGTCCGGCCTCGCGCTGGCGCTGTTCCTGGCGCTGACTCCGCTGGCGGGCGGGGCGTCTGCGGCGAGCGGCGTTACGGTGGCTCAGCAGAACGTGCAGATGAACTTCGACGGGCAGGCGCTCGCGCTGCCGACGGGGCAATTCTCCTTCGCTTATCAATCTCGCGTCTATATTCCGTTGAGATTCGCTTCCTACGCCCTGCAGAAGAACGTCGATTGGAACAGCAAGACCGGTACCGTGACGGTATCCGATCCGACGAGCTCGCAGACGGTTGTGCTGAAGGAGTATCTGATGAACGCCGCCGCGTCCGCCAAGGCGAATGCGGGCAAGGCGGTCGAGCTGAAGTCGGTGACGGTGACCCCGATCAGCGTGAAGCTGGTGTTCGACGGTGCGGAGAAGAAGCTGCCGGAAGGCCAGCAGGCATTCAATCTGAACGGAACGATCTATGTTCCCGTTCGCTTCATGTCGGAGGCGATCGGCACAACGATTGACTGGGATGCGAAGACGGGCAGCGTCATCGGCAAGTCGAAGGCGTACCTCGAAGCGCTCGCGAACGCGGGCTCCGGGGGCGGCTCCGGTACTTCGTCCGGCAGCGGAGAAGAGGCTTCTTCGGGCGGGGAGAATACGACAGGCGGCGGCTCGGGCGGCTCGGGCGGCGCGACGCTGACGGTCGACCAGGTGAAGGCGGCGACGCAGACGAAGCTGGAGAGCCTCAAGGCGAGCTGCATCGCCTCGATATCGGGGCTGGTGCTGACCGCGACGGACGATGCCGACCTGGTCGCGAAGGCGAACGTGCAGCTTGCGAGCTGCGATGCGAGCTTCGAGGCGGCGATGACGACCGCGACGGCGCAGCTGAAGGCGGCCGGAGCGGACGACGCGGACATTACGGCGACGATCGCCGGTTACCGCGGCACGTACGAGACCACGAAGGAGACCTACCGCAAGCTGGCGGAGCAATACCTCGGCATCGGGATCTGATTGTTAGGGGCCCTTGACGCTAGTCAAGGGTCCTTTACTGTTCGATGAAATTGGCAAACTCACTTTTGATCGGTGTGAAGCTGGGACTGGGCTATGTGAAGCCGGTGCTGAACGAGGAACGGGTTTGAAGCGCCAGAGCACGGTCGCATCCTTGGTGAGGTTACCAAGAAGCAAAACGAAATCTATGAATCTCTGGGGGCTCGACCTCCATCGTTATAGATTTCGGGAATGCAGGCTCCACCCCGAGAAGCCCGACCGCATGAGGCCTGGGCTTTTGTTATGTCCGAATTCGTAGACGTTTTGTCTACTGTGACTGCAAGCTAAAGACAGCATCAATATAATTGAGAGAAAGCGAGAATTTTTAGGTTGATTGTTGTATAATTTGTATAGAGTTGGATGTCAAGGGCGTTCTCGAAAGGGTGTTTGATGTGAGGTTTCAAATTCATTTGGCTGACTGCATGATTGAATTTGAAGATGTAATTCAATTAAGTGTGGAACAGCAAAACTTGATTCATGATGTGTCGCAAACTCGTACCCAATCTGATTGGTTTGCATTAGAAAAGGGACTGAAAATTCCTGTTGATTCTGCTCAGCAGTTGGAAATAATAACATTAAAAAATGGTCTGGTGTCTGGTAAGGATAAGCGTGATCTTATGAAAAGTGATACGATTATGTTTACTCGACATTCCAGAGAACGAATTGCAGTCAGGGTAAATCATGTTTCCAAGCACGGTCCACCCTCAATTGAAAGCTTGCTAACTTATACACTGTATCACAGCATATACAATGAACGGTTCAAAGTAGCAGTTTCATTCGAAATGATGGATCAGGAGAGAATCCGCGTCATTACAGTAAGTAACGACCATATTCAGGAGTTGACCACTTCATTGATGGACGAGCCTGAAATTAAAAGAAAGCTTGAGGAGTTTAAGAAGAGGCTTCTCCGATCTGAGTGAACTTTATGTATCAATTATGGAATCCGTGGTATACTATAATCAAGTGTAAGGAGGGATTGCGATGGTTATGGTGGCAGATACTACTCGTTGCAGATGTGGCAATCATGCTCAACGCCAATTGACGGATGTTGTATGGGCTGAATCAGGCACGACATATTCCATTCGTAACGTCCCCATTTGGCACTGCAACAATAAAGCTTGTTGTGAAGAAATAATCCCATCCAGTGTGCAACTCAATGTTTCTTTTCTGGCAGATGACATGAGAGCAGGTAAATTATCTTCGGATACTCAGTATAGAGAGCTTTTTTAGCAACCTAACTATGGAGCAGTTAACAGAGTTCGACGAGCTGGATATCGAGTTTATTTTGGGCGTACAGGATCGGATCAAGGAAGAGTATGAATTTAAGGTGCAGTAGGTGAACCTCATGGTGAAAGTGCATGAGGTTTTTTGATTGCCGACCATCCGAAACCCGGCCCAATCCCGATCACACAGATGAAACGATGCTTTTATGGCGCGACTTATCTGTTCGATGAAATTGGCAAACTCACTTTTGAACGGTGTGAAGCTGGGGCTGGGCTATATGAAGCCGGTGCTGAACTCCGGGCGGTTTCGTCTGAATTTAATACAGAACTTATGTTATAATGAGTTATCAGGTGACGATGGAGGGATAACGATGATCTCCAAAAAAATGGATTCACACGCCACGGGTACGATAAAATCCATCCTTCAAAAACTCAATATAAATAATCCTCGTGTATTGATTGACCTTGACAAGCAAACTGTGGAAGCGCAAGAGGATGATTATTCCATTGACGATCTTCTGGAAGCAGCTGGTGCTTTAACGCCTGAACGAGGGAAAGAGCTTCTTGAAGAAGTCAACCAATCGCGTGAGGAATGGAATACATGAATAAAGGGTATCTTCTGGACACGAATATTGCGATTGCGATTCTTATTAACGAGAGTAATGTTATCGATTTTCTTCGACAGGCCTCCCGTGATAAAATGCCGATTTATTTTTCTACAATCACGGTTTCCGAGGTGTTTGCCGGGTTAAGGCACGATGAGCAACTTCGTGCAGAAAAGTTGTTTACATCAAAAAGATGCATAGATGTTACATCAGAAATTGCAAAATTGGCTGGAACGCTTCGCAGGGATCTTAAACGTAAGGGACGTAAATTAAAGACTCCGGATGCTCTTATTATTGCAACAGCGTCGGTTCATGAACTTACATTAGTTTCTAGAGATTCTGACATGAACTTCGTCGAGGACTTCTTAAGGTTATGAATGTGATGTCCATTCTGGTATTGAACCCAATGCTGGCGCTTTCGCGGATGATGAGATTCTGCAACTGGACGAGTGGGCTGCATTAGCCGAACAAGACGATCCGGAAGCGATTCCTTTGGGCAACCCTGTACCACCCTCTGGTACCGGGTTGGCTTTCAAAGACCCTCGAAGTTTAAAGGACCAGCCTGGTCCAGGATTTACTGGAAAGAAAGTTCCGCAGCGTCACAAGTGAGCGCCCATTTCGGGCGTTTATTTTTTTATTGTGGTTTAAAGTTGGGCTTGGATGCTCATATTGGGCCAGCGGCGGCGGTATGAATAATAGATGGTTGTTGGCCCTGTTCGATACCGATCCGCGAGGTGAAGAGATGAGAATCATTCTGTTGTCTGGAGGATCGGGCAGGAGGCTGTGGCCGCTGTCCAACGATTCCAGATCGAAGCAGTTCCTGAAGGTGCTCTCGAGTCCGGAGGGGCAACCGGAATCGATGATCCAGCGAGTGTGGAGACAACTGCAGCAGGCGGATCTCCAAGCCCAGGCCGTTGTGGCGACAAGCCGCGCCCAAGCGGACATTCTCTATAGCCAGATAGGCTCCTCCGTTCCTCTTGTGATCGAACCTGAACGCAGGGATACTTTTCCCGCTATCGCCTTGTCGTCCTCTTATCTGTCCAGCATCGAAGGGGTTGGCCGCCATGAGGCGGTTGCCGTGCTGCCGGTCGACTCGCATGTGGAAGACGAGTTCTTCAGCCGGGTGATGGAGCTGCGGACGGTTATTCTAAGCGGCCTGGTCGAGCTGGCTCTGATCGGGGTCGAGCCGACGCTTCCTTCCTCCAAGTACGGTTACATTATCCCCGAGATCGTCCCCGAGCAAGCGATCGGCCCCCATCTGCGCGTCAGCCGCTTCCAGGAGAAGCCGGCGGAGGACCAGGCTGCGCGGCTGCTGAAGCAAGGAGCGTTCTGGAATTGCGGCGTCTTCGCCTTCCGGCTCGGCTGGATGCTCGATCATATCGAGAGCCTCGGCCTGCCCGCGGATTACGAGGAGCTGCGGAACAGCTATGCGCAGCTTCCGAAGATCAGCTTCGATCACCAGGTGGCGGAGCGGACGCGCAGCATCTCGGTGCTTCCGTATCAGGGGAGCTGGAAGGACCTCGGCACGTGGAATACGCTGACGGAGGAGATGGATCGGGCGCTGATCGGCCGCGGGACGATCTCGGAGGACAGCCGCAACACGCACCTGATCAACGAGCTGGACATTCCGGTGGCGGTGCTCGGCATCTCGGACGCGGTCGTGGCGGTCAGCCCGGACGGGATTCTTGTGTCCGACAAGGCGGCGAGCCCGCGGCTGAAGGAGGTTCTGAGGGCCGAGGCCGAGCAGCGGCCGATGTACGAGGAGTGTCCGTGGGGATGGTACCGGGTCATCGACTACAACCGCTACGATTCGCAGTCCGAGATGCTGACGAGACGGATGAACATTCACGCCGGACAGCGAATTCCCGCGCACGCGCACCGGCTGCGGGAGGAGCTCTGGCTGGTGTTGTACGGCGAAGGCGAAGCGCTCGTGGACGGGGATCGGAGAACGGTGCGGGAAGGGGATACGCTGCTGATTCCGCCCGGAACGGAGCACGCCCTGCTGGCGCACACGAGGATGGAGGTCATGGAGGTGCAGCGCGGCCCGGAGCTGACCGACGAGGACTATGTGGAGCTCGGGAACGGGGCGGGGTGAGGCCTCACAGCCTCATCTATGGAACGGAGCGGTAATGGTATACTGGATGGAATTCGAAACGTCATCCGAAGCATAAACAAAAGCGGCTCCCGGTTGGGGCCGCTTTATTTCCCGTACGGCGTCCGTCCCACCGTGACAGCGACCTGTTTGCTAACCTGATCCGATTCCACTTCAACGAGCTGAAGCAAATAAAATGGGGCTTTGGGGCGTTCCGATGCGAATCGTTCGAAGTCCTCAAGCATTTCCTCGGCTAGATCCTTAAGGTGGTGGATGCGATCACGACCGAATATCAGAACGAACGTTCCTTGCCGACAACTAAGCGGAACTCAGTCAAAAATTAAGCATTCAGTCCCCCGAGTGCGTAGTGCCTCCAACCAGCAAAATGCTCGTTAGACAATTTTAATGTAACTTTTCGCGGAATCCGGAGTCTACTTATATTAGGGGAATTTAGGAGAGAAGCTGTATGCTGCTCCGTCCTTCAACCTACTACCTACTATCAGCATGGGAGAACTCGAATGCCTCATAACCTGCCAATTCTAACCCTCTGCCGAAAATGTCTCGCACCCGTCCTCGCGGGAACGCTCGTGTTCGCCTCGATCAGCGGAGTCGGGCTGCCGCACGGCGCGCTGAAGACGGCGTCCGCCGCAACGACGGCTGCGACGTACAAGCTCGTGCAGCAAGCCGAGACGATGGTGACGTCCGGTGCGAAGCAAGTCGATTATCAGTGGGTCTCCTCGAACGCTTCGGAGACGACGCAATTGGTTCATGTGCTTCAGATCGATCTGACGAACCCTTACGTTCAGCTTAACGCCATGTCGGGCAAAGCCTCCACGGTGACGACAAGGCAGTCGGTCGGCGGAATGGCGAAGGAGACGGGCGCGGTAGCCGGCATCAACGGCGACGTGTTCAATACGTCGACGACGACGAGCGAGGGCGTCGCGATGGGCGCGGTCATCCGGTCGGGCGAGCTGCTTACGAGCACCTCGCAGCTCACCGGCATGTACGCGTTCGCGGTGACGAAGGACAAGCAGCCGCTGATCGACCTGTTCAACTTCACGGGGATGGTGACGGCGGAGGACGGAACGTCGTTCGCGCTCAGCGGGCTCAACCAGAGCGCTTACCGGACGGAGCCGGACAACGGCTACAGCCATGTGAACAAGCTGTACATCTATACCGACAATTGGACGGCTTCGCAGCGGCCGATGAACAGCGGGACGACGCCGACGGAGGCGCTCATTGTGAACGGCGTGGTGACGGAGATCGCGAAGGGCTCGCAGATCGCGACCGCGATTCCGGCGAACGGCTACATTCTGCGCGGGCACAAGGAAGCGGCGGACTTCATCGCGAACCATCTGGCCGTCGGCCAGACGGTGAACGCCAATTATCAGCTCGTCTCGCAGACGACGGGCACCTCTTACGACCCGAGCTCCTTCCAGATGATGGTCGGCGGCCATACGATCCTGATCAATAACGGGGCGGCGGCGACGTTCTCGCGCGATATCAGCGGGCTGAGCGGCTCGAGCGACCGCCCGCGCACGGCGGTCGGCTATTCGAAGGACGGCAAGACGGTGTACCTGATCACGGTCGAGGAGAGCGGCGACCGCAAGGGCGTGACGCTGAAGGAGCTGCAGCAGATTCTGCTTAAGCTCGGCGTCTACAAGGCCGTCAACATGGACGGCGGCGGCTCGACGACGATGGTGACGCGGCCGCTCGGCGAGACGGCGGCGACGCTGACGCATCCGACGTCGTCCGGCACGTACCAGCGGCTGGTCGCGAATGGCATCGGCGTGTACACGACCGCTCCGCAGGGCGCGGTCAAGGGCATCGTCGCCAGCGGCACGAAGACGCTGTTCATCGGGCAGCAGGCGACATATTCGCTCAAGGCGTACGATACGTACTACAACCCGATCGACGCAAGCACGCTGACGCCGGCATGGAGCGTCGACGGGGCGGTCGGGACGTTCGCCAGCGGCGTGTTCACGGCGACCAAGGCCGGAACGGCCAAGCTGACGGTGGCGGCGGGAAGCGCGAAGAACACGGTGGATATCGAAGTGATCGGCGGCGAGCAGTTGAGCCAACTGTCGGTGAATCCGAGCACGACGCTGCTGCAAGTCGGGCAAGCAATCACGGTTCCGGTGACGGCTACGCTGAAGGACGGCCGTGCGCTCAGCGTTCCGTCCTCCGCGATCACGTGGGAGTTCAAGGGCTTCACGGCCGATTATACGGGCGGCCAACTGGTCATCAAGTCGGTCAACGAGAACGCGGCGAACGCGTATGCGATTGCGCGGTACGACGGCTTCTCGACGATGATCGTGCTCGCTCCGGGGACGGAGAAGAAGCTGGAGGACTTCGAGAACGCGGGGTATACGGTCAGCTTCACGGCATTGCCTGCCGAGACGGGGGGCGCGGCGTTTATCACGGACGGCCTGACCGGCCGCGAGACGACGAAGGCGCTGGAGCTCGATTACGACTTCACGCTCGGAAGCGGGGATCGGCGGGCCTATGCGGTTCTGGGCTCCGGCTTGTCGCTTGACGGCAGCCCGAGCGCGCTGACGCTGGACGTGATGGGCGACAACAGCAACAGTTGGCTTCGCGGCGAGGTGACGAATTCGGACGGCTCGATCTCTTACCTGACGATCGCCGACAAGGTGAACTGGACGGGCTGGAAGACGGTGCGCGTCGATCTGTCGTCCGCAGGCATCAAGGCTCCCGCGAAGCTGACGAAGCTCTATGTCGTGAACTTGGCCGAGGATCAGGACGAGCGGGCGACGACGGGCACGGTGGCGTTCGACAACCTGGCGCTGCAGTATCCGCCGACGGCGAGCACTACAACCGGCCGAACCGTTATTCTCACGGTAGGAAGCAAGGAGGCGTCGGTCGGCGGGAACGCTGTGGCCATGGACACGGCTCCCTACATTCAGGCCAATACGACTTATGTCCCGCTTCGCTTCATCTCCGAGGCTCTGGGGGGACAAGCGGACTGGGAGCAGACGCTTAAGAGAGTCACGGTGCTGAGAGGCTCCAAGATGATCGAGCTCTGGCCGGACCGCGCCGATATGATCGCCACGGGCGTTCGCGTGACGGCCCCGGCCTCCCCGATGGTGCAGAACGGACGCGTGCTCGTGCCGCTGCGGGTCGTCTCCGAACAATTAGGTCTCACGGTCGTCTGGGAGCAGACTAAGAAATCTATTACAATTTATTAATGTAACTTATACTCTCACGACCACGGATACAATCTGGACCCAAATGTGGTATGATGGGTACAAGACCCTGCTGTTATCGGATTCCGCCGGCTCGGCAGGGGATTGGAACGGGACTCAGCGGCCTGGGACACGAGTGCGCGAGGAACCGAAGATAAAGAGGGGAATCGGGACACATGGAGTATCGTGTGGAGCAGATCGATCGTGTCATCCAGAATGCCGTCAAGGTCATGGAAGACAGCAAGATGCAAGTATTCGAGATATGCGAATCGGCACGCCGGGAGCTGGAGTCTCTCAGCCAGGAACTGGAGAAGGTTCTCCAAGAGACGGGAGAGACGATCGAGCGCGTGGATCGGTTGGAGCGGGATTACCGCCTCGCGAGAATTCGCCTTACGGAAGTAAGCCGTGACTTCGTCAAGTACAGCGAGAAGGATATCAAGGCCGCCTACGAGAAAGCGACGAACATCCAGCTTGATTTAATGGTGTACCGGGAGAAAGAAGGCTATCTCAAAGCTCGACGGGACGAGTTGCAAGGGCGCGCCCGGAACGTCGAGAGATCCATCGAGAGGGCGGAGACGATAGGGTCCCAGATGAATGTCGTGCTCGATTACCTCTCGGGCGATCTGACGCAAGTGACTCGAATTCTAGAATCGACGAAGAACCGGCAGATGATCGGTCTGAAGATCATCCTGGCCCAGGAAGACGAGAGGAAGCGCATCGCCCGGGAGATTCACGACGGCCCGGCCCAGTCGCTCGCCAATCTGATCCTGCGCACGGAGATCGCGGAACGGATGCTGGGGACGCAGGAATTGGAGGTCGTAAGAACCGAACTAATCGACTTGAAGACTCAGATTCGGCAGGATCTCGGCGAGATCCGCAAGATTATCTTTAATCTGAGGCCGATGGCGCTCGACGACCTGGGCCTTGTTCCTACACTGAGGAAGTTCGTTCAGGACTTCGAGGAGCGGACGACGATCCATACCATGTTCGAGGTGTCGGGCAAGGAGAAGCGGATGTCGTCCGCGCTCGAGGCGGCGATGTTCCGCTTGGTCCAGGAAGCGTTCCAGAACGCGCACAAGCATGCGCGGCCGACCTTCGTGTCCCTCGACATCACGTTCGGGGAAGCGACGATCAAGCTCGTGATCAAGGACAACGGTGTGGGCTTCCAGGTCCATGCGATCGAGTCGCACGCAAGATCGTACGCCAAGTACGGCTTGATCGGAATGAAGGAACGGGTGGACCTGCTGCAGGGAGCGATCGAGTTCGAATCGGCTGTCGGTCTGGGCACAACCATCACCATTCAAGTACCAATTAATGCACAGCCGCGAAAGGAGTTGGGACATTATGGAGAACAAAGCAGCGAATCGTAAGATCAAAGTGCTTCTGGCCGACGATCATCAGCTCTTCCGCGAGGGTCTCAAAAGAATTCTCAATATGGAGTCCGACCTGGAAGTGATCGGAGAATGCGGCGACGGCATTCAAGTTCTCGAATTCTGCAACCGCATCAGGCCGGACGTTGTGCTGCTCGACATCAACATGCCGACGGAGAACGGCGTTATCGCTACCGAGCGTCTCCGCGATATTTTCCCGGAGATTAAGGTGATCATCCTCTCCATCCACGACGACGAGAGCTATGTGTTCGAGACGCTGCGCAAGGGAGCTTCGGGCTACCTGCTCAAGGATATGGAAGCGGAGGCGCTCGTGAACGCAATCCGCACCGTGGCGCTCGGACAAGCCTATATTCATCCGAAGGTGACCGGCAAGCTGATCAACCAGTTGCGCCGCATGACCTACCTCGACGAGATCGGAGCCGCCTCCGGGGCCGCCGCGAGCCGCGAGACGGTGACCAAGCTCATCCCGAACGGCAACAACCCTCTCACCCGCCGCGAGGCCGAGGTGCTGCGCCTGATGGCCGAGGGCAAGAGCAACAAGACGATCGGCGAGAACCTGTTCATCAGCGAGAAGACCGTCAAGAACCACGTCAGCAGCATCCTCCAGAAGATGGAGGTCGACGACCGCACCCAAGCCGTCATCAATTCGATCAAGAACGGCTGGGTCGTTCTGTAGACAGCCATACATATTCGGCAGCGGCAGCAGCCTCCGGGGAAGAGTCCCCGGGGGCTGTTTTGGCGTGCGGGGGCGGCGGTGCGCGATTGCGAATAATCGATCCTCTTGAGGGCATACTAATAAGTAAATTTGAAGTGGAGGTGCAATTTATGCAGGAATCTCGCAAAATTATTGATAACAGTTCGGATAATTGCTATCATTCAATTCAGAAGGAGGTGATCTGCATGTTAATTGAATATAGAGTTAAGAACTTTATGTCCTACAAGGATGAAGTCGTATTGTCCATGGTGGCCGATAAGAACAGGGAATTGTCGGAGACGAACGTATTTACGCATGGGAAGTTATCCCTGTTGAAGACGGCTGCCATATTCGGAGCCAACGCAAGCGGCAAATCCAACCTGATCGAGTCGATGAATTATCTATGTCGCTTAATGCATCCTTCGTCAAGCAAGAAAGACGAGTTTGCTGAACCGCCGGTCTTTAAGCTGGACGATGTCAGCAGGAATCAACCTGTTGAATTTGAACTCTCTTTTTTCCTCGGGGAAGTTCGTCATCGGTATGGTCTGACTATAGACAGGAAGGGAATCGTGTCGGAATGGCTGTATTTTGTTCCGAAGAGACAAGAAGCCTGTTATTTCGTTCGCGAACGCAATGAACTTACCCAGATCGGTACATACTTTGAGGATAAGAAGGCTCTGGATTATATCAGGCCAGACTCGTACAGACCTTTTATTTATACATTAGGACAGGATTCGGTTAAACAATTCGGTTGGGCCAAAGACATTATTCGTTACCTTCGGATACAGATCAAATCGAGCAACATCCCGGATGTCATCTTCAGGCGTATGGTGGAAGAGGAGCTTCTTGAGCAATCGGAACAATCCGTTGTTACCAAATCGGCCGTGTTATCCATCTTGAGGGATGCGGATATCGGAATCAGCGATTTGTCCGTGGAGAAGGAAACGAAGAGCTCCGAAGAACAGGAGATGGCGAGACAATTCACGGAGTTCCTTCAGCAACAAGGAGTGTCCGGAGATATCCAAACGGATAGTTATGAGACCTTTATGCACCATATGAAATATGATGCGGCCAGAAAAGAAATGGGAGAAGAAAAATTCCCAATCCGCTACGAGTCGAGAGGAACTATCAAACTGTATGCGCTTCAGTACCCGATTCTGAACGTCCTGAAGAGGGGCGGAGTTCTGCTCGTAGACGAAATCGAGAGCTCGTTGCATCCCTTGCTGTGCGAGCGAATTATCGCTTTATTCAACAACACGGCGACCAATCCTCATCATGCGCAACTTATTTTCACAACGCACAATACGCTGCTTATGCATCCTCGTATTCTTAGAAGAGACCAGATCTTCTTCACGGAGAAGAACAAATACGGAGTCAGTTCCCTGTACAGCCTCTATGATATTGCGATTGACGTTCGGAACAACTTCAACTACTTGAACAATTATCTGGCCGGCAGGTTCGGAGCTATTCCTTATCTTGGGGAGTTTAGCCTTAACTTTAAGGAAGATGAGGTTGCGGGCATTGAAGAACAGACGGAGTGACGCGAGCTATAAACGTAAGTCCAAATTTCTAAGGCCGACCCCGTTCTTCCTTATCGTCTGCGAGGGGAGCGTGACCGAAGATGATTACTTCAGAAGCTTCCCTTATTATAAGATAGCAAGCGGGCCCTTGGAGCTATGTCTTCAAGGTTTTTTTTATGCGGTTTGCAGGAGGTGGAAGTGGAAGGGTGAAGGGTGGAGGGCGATGGAGAGGGCGGTTAGAAGGCGGCGGGTGGCGGTGCATTATGCTGCTTCTCCCATTGGCTCAGGAGGGGGCGACTCAGGTTCAAGGGGGCGGAGATGATTATGCCTCTTCTCCCGTTGGCTCAGGAGCAGGAAGAGGATTCGCTGCGGACAGGCGGATACCGGCACGAACGCCCGAATCTTCGCATATAGTGTCATACGAGGTCTAGCGGGGGCTATCCGGAAGACCTGGTGGGACACGACGAAGGAGGGGTTCCTATGCTGGCTGTGCTATGCGGGATACTCGTCGTCTATGCGCTTGGCGTCCTTGCCGTCCATGGGGCGGTGCGGCGCCGCCGTCGAAGGAGCGGGCGGCACTACGTGCTTGTTGCGGGCGATCACGGGAGCCGGATCGAATGGTATATGAGGTCGCTCAGAAGTTATTCCCGGAGAATGGGGATGGACGTTCATATTACGGTTGTGCTCGACGACTCGGCGGACGATACGGAAGCGATTGTGAGGCAGTTCGCCCGGGACGATGGCGGGGTCGAGTGGCGGCGCGACCGGTCTCGCAGGACCGGGGATGGCGGCGGCTCGGAAGCCGGGCTTGTTGAAGCCGATGCTGATGGCGCGGGGAGCGGGAACTGTCGCGATGGAGTCGACGCGGCTAGCGAGAATGGGAATTGTCGTGGGAGCGTCGCGGGCATCGGGGAAAATGGGAATTGTCGTAAAGGTGAATATGCGCGATGCGGCGAGGGTCTCGTGTGGGTGGACCTGATGCGGGATGAGGATGTGGCCCGGCTGCCGCTGTGAAGGGGCGGGAGCGGCAAGGAAGAATGGAGCGGGGATTCCGGGAAGGTTATTCGGATGTTCGGCATATTCCATGTATAAGAAACGTATATTTGGGCAATGGCTTGGGAGGCGAGATTCTCAAGTGAGCCGATGCTTGTCATTGTGTTGTTCGGTGTTGTACAATAATATCCAGTCTTAGTTAATCGCAGGGGGCCTTGGAATGAGGGATATTAGAGAGTGGTTCGGAGTGCATCAAGCTGCTCAAGGTCGAACGGGACAGAGCCTGGATTCCTTGTTGGCGCTTTATGTTAAGGCCATTACTCGGTACTTCTCATGCGAAGAGGCGAAGAGCTCCAGTGAGCTCATCCTGGCGGCGAGAACACGGGAACTTGCGGGAGGCCAACGGATGTTCCTTGACTGGTTCGAGGAAGTCGGCCAGCCGAGCATTATGCGAATCCTCCAAGGGAAGATTCCCGAGAATGAGGAACTGATCGCACAATTCGATTATGAGAAGTTTATTCTCGAAGAAGAGATGGGCTTCGAATACCCCGAGGACGTCAGAGCGTCCCTTATCAACATCGTGATTGATTTGCCGGCCAGAATAGAATCGGCCGCTTCCGTGGAAGTCATAATGGATATCTACCAAGTGGGGCAATATACCATGAGCTATGGGATGGATATTCACTCGAACCTGCCGATCCGGCAGGTTTCTTTATTTTCCGACAAATGGTAAAATAGAGGGAGGTGTACATCGGCGACGGAGGGCTGTCTATGTCTGACTTATTTAAGAAGTTTGTATTCGTGAAGAACCATATCCAACTGCTTAATGTCTCTCTGAGTGAATTGACATGCTCTCGGGAACAGGGAAGTCACACGCATCTGACTGCACAGTTCGAGCATCGGTTTGGCAGATTGACGGATAGGGAGAAAATTAGTATTTACCTCAAGGTATCTATCGACTTCGAGGAATTGGGCATGTTCCGAATCTCCTGCACGCACGAAGGGATTGTCGCGGCTTCGAATGAATTGCCGGAAGAGGACCTCGAGGAATATCTTGAAGATCAGATCGTCCCGCTGCTTCTGCCTTATGCGAGAGAGTGCATTGCTTCCACCTTGGCGAGAATGCAAGTCCCGCCTTATACCTTGCCAACGATGGATGTATTGCAATCCTTGGCCGCGAGCAGCGAAGGCGAAGCGGGGTGAGGTCATGCATTCGGAGCGAACGGAATTAAGCTTCGAGAGAACGGACTACTCCCTCCCTGATCACCTTGTGGCCATCGCCAAGGAGTTCGCAGACCACTTTAAAGTTCGAAGAAGCTACATTCCGGACTTCTGCCGGTTGATTCAGACTTCGAAGTGGTGGAATACGCTCAATCTGGAAGCGAAGTTAGCTGTTTGGGCGAAGGGCTTCGGCAGCGTCAGTGGTCGGAAGGGAATCATTGATCTTGTTATAAAAGCCTTCCGTTCGTGCAGCGATGACAAGGAGATAGCGGGGCTTCGAGGAGCCATGGTGGAATCGCTTGTCATCGCGAGTCGCGGCGGCTCCGATATTCTTGATCTGCCCGCATTCGGATGGGGAGCCAGGATCACGGTAAAGACTCGTGTGGCTGCCAAGGAATTAAAGTACATATGCGTTGCCCCCACGCATGCGGAATCGAGTCGAACGGAATCGGGAGAGGTATGCAGGAATCGTTCGACGGTCGACTTCGGTTCCTGGAATGGCAAGCATGCTCAATTGTATGAATGCAAGGCTCAACCTGCGCGTATCGGATGCAAGGAAGTCAAATATATGCAGTATGTCAAATCCGAGATGTCCGCGTTGGACATAAGTCATGAGTTGTTCTTCGTATGTGCGGATAGTCGGGAATCCATCGAGGCGCGTCTGGAGGATTTGGGACTTGGTCCGTTGTTCAAGGCATTGGGAGCGCGCGAACTGGCGGCTATGATGCCGGCGTAAGAGAGATCATGTGTAGAGCGGGTGAAGCACACTCGGGATCGTCGACGGACGGTTTCGGCTGTGCTTTTTTGTGTCGGCCTGTGCGATGGGGAGAAGAAGGCTAAGAGGAGGAGAGACGGATGAGGGCGATTGTCTACGTCAGGCTCGATGAGAGCGGCAAGGGGGAGGCGTGTCTATCGGTGGACTGGGAGGCGCAATGTCTGACAGGGCGGAGGGTCGTCTGCCGGCTGAAGGAGCCGCTGCCTCTCGGGATAGCGGAGGAATGCTGCCAATTGTTTAACGGAAGGCAAGATCGTGGGGCACCCGGAGGGCCGGATCGGGCATTGAGCGGCGCGGCGGAGGCGGCTTGGACGGCGGCGGGGGCGAAGGGCAGGGCGTTCGATGTGGCAGGGGAGAGAGGGGGGCTGAGCGATGAGGGCCGAAGAGAGAGGACGATAAACGCTGCGGAGCGGGAGCGGGCGATGGGCGATGCTGGAGGGGGACGATTGGCGGATAAGGCGGAAGCGAGGGCGGCGAACACGGAGGAGATGGAGCCGTGGCTTGCGGCTGCGGAGCAAGCGGCAGCTTGCCTGCGAGGCCGCTCGCTGCTGCGGGAGGAGGCGGCAGCCTTGCTGGAGGAGATGCTGCCGCCTCCGTATGGAGCCGAGCCGCTGCGAGTGCTTGAGCTTGCCGCGGGGCTCGGCGCTGTGCGCCTCGCAGCCGCGATTGCGCCCCGGGCGGCGGACGCGGGGCCGCGCCGCCAAGGGCTCCGCTGCCGACGCTGCGGCAGCGGGGAAGAGCGCATGCGCCGCACGCGGTGCGCCTCGTGCGGGCGAAGCGGCTGCGCCGTCTGCGAGGCGTGCGCCACGCTGGGACGCAGCCGCGAATGCGAGCTGCTCGCGCTGGGCGCCGAGCAGCCGGGCGCGGCGCTGGCCGCGCTGTCCCCAGCGCTCACGGATCGCTGGGGGCTCAGTGCCGCGCAGCGCAGCGCGGCCGAGGAGGCCTTGCGCTTCCTGCGCGGCGAGGCGGGGGCACGGCGCGCGGGAGCATGGGGCGGCGCGGGCCTGCGGGGGCCGCTGCGGCCGCTTGTTGCCGCGCTGCGAGGGCTGCACGCACGGCTGCGATCCGCCGAGCTCGCCGCGCCGGAGAGGAGTTTTCTTCTGTGGGCGGTGACGGGCGCCGGGAAGACGGAGATGATTTTCCCGCTGGTGGCGGCCGTGCTGGAGGCGGGAGGGCGGGTGTTGATCGCAACGCCGAGGCGGGATGTGGTGCTGGAGCTGGCTCCGCGGCTGCGGAAGGCGTTCCCCGAGGCGGCGTTGGCGGTGCTGTACGGCGGAAGCGAGGATCGCTGGGCGAACGCCGAGCTGACGCTTGCGACCACGCATCAGTTGCTCCGCTTCCAGGGGGCGTTCGATCTCGTGCTTCTGGACGAGCTCGATGCGTTCCCCTACCATAACGACCCCGTGCTGCATTACGCGGCAGCGAAGGCGCGGAGCGCGAACGGCGCGACGGTGCTGCTCAGCGCGACGCCGCCCGCCGGGCTCCGCCGCGAGGTGCGGAGCGGGCGGACGCCGTGTGCGCGGGTGCCGGTGCGGTACCATCGGCATCCGCTTCCGGTGCCGGCGCGGCTGCGCGTTCCGGCGATGGCCGGGCTGCTCGCCCGGGCGGAGCTGCCGCGCGCGCTGGTGCGGGAACTGGCGGCCTCGGTCTCCCGAGGAGCGCAGGTATTCGTGTTCGTGCCTTACATCAAGCATGTCGTTCCGCTTGTTCGGCTTCTGAAGAAGCGGGCGGCGAGCTTGGGGCTTGAGAAGGTGCAGATTGAGGGGACGTATTCGAGCGATCCGGAGCGCACGGTCAAGGTGCAGCAGTTCCGGCAGGTGTCGCTCCGGCTTCTGGTGACGACGACAATTCTGGAGCGGGGGGTGACGATTCCGCGAAGCGATGTATTTATTCTCGGGGCGCACCAGGCGATGTTCGACGAGGCTTCGCTTGTTCAGATGGCGGGGAGGGCCGGGCGATCGGCGGACGATCCGTTCGGCCGGGTGCGCTTCTGTTCGCCGTACTTGACGCGGGCGCAGCGGTCGGCGGTCGGCCAGATTCGCGCGATGAACCGGCTCGCGGGCAAACGGGGGTATCTGCGGCGCAAGGGGGAACGGGCATGATCGGCGCCTCGAAGCTATTGGCGCTGCTGCGACCGCAGGGGCGGAATTGTCTGCTCTGCGGGCAGACGTTCCAGGTCGGAGGCGGGAGGCGGGCGCCGATCCCGATTCGCAATCCGGCCGCCCGGAAGGTTCTGGACGAAGGCTTCTGCGCGGGCTGCATAAGCCGGATTCCCTGGATTGTGACGATCGCCTGCCCGATCTGCGGGAGGCCGGAGCGGTGCGGGGATTGCTTGCGCCGGAGGGAGCGGCCCTTCGTGAAGTGCCGCGGGGCCGTGCGCTACGACGATGCGATGAAGGAATGGCTTGCGCTCTATAAGTACCGGGGACTGGAGAGGCTGGAGGCGGCGTTCGCGGCGATGCTGGCCGCGGCGGTGGAGCCGCTGCTCGGGGAGACGAGGTTCGATGTCGTCACCTCTGTTCCGATCGCTCCGCTGCGGCTTGCGGACAGGGGCTTCGACCAGGCGGAGCGGGTCGCCCGGGGAATGGCGGTGCTGTATCGTCTCCCTTATCGGCCGATGCTGCGGCGTATTCGTCATACGGGGAAGCAGAGCTTTAAGGGCCGGAAGGATCGAATCGAGGATATGAAGGGGACGTTCGCCGCACTCTCGCCTCCGCTGGCCCTCGGGCACGTGTCGGAAGCACTTTTTTCCCCAACCGATCCGGTTCGAATTATGCTTGTGGACGATATTTATACGACTGGGGCGACGATGACGGAATGCTCGAGGGCGCTGCTCGCGGCTTATCCGAATGCGGAAGTGTACGGGGCGTTGTGGGCGAGGTCGTAGCGTCTAGTCCATATTGCTCTATATTTTTCTTGTAAAATTTAGTATGATAGTAGCGTATATAGTTGTTTCTTATCGATTTTGTTGTGTGGAATGGAGGAATCGTGCGTGGATCTGGCCAATTGCCCGCGTTGCGGCCGACTATTCGCTCGTCACTTCCGTGACATCTGCCCCAATTGCCATGGCGATCTGGAGAAGGAATACGAGACCTGCACCGAATTTTTGAGGAAGAACAAGGGCGCGACCATTACGATCCTGTCCGAGGAGACCGGCGTGTCCATCAAGCAGATTACGCGCTTCATCCGGGAAGGGCGAATCTCGCTCTATAACGCTCCGAACCTGTCTTATCCGTGCGAGGTGTGCGGGGTGCTGATTCGGGACGGGAACATGTGCGACAATTGCCGCAGCCGGCTTCGGACGGATGTGAACAATGCGACATCGCGAAGCGGCTCGTCGAATGAACGCGATGGATCGCGGCGCGGGGCCTATCTGGGCGAACGTCTCAGGGACAAGGATTGACAAGAACCCTCTATTTCGTATGGGCAACTTCAAATTCTATAAACAAATTTTAGATTACGACCGATAATACTTTTATAGATTATCGGTTTTTTTATTTGGCCGGACTTTCGATCGAGGTGACTGATTTGAAGATAAACGAATCGCAAGGCATTGGCGCCTATCGAAGCTATAACCAAACGGTGGATCTGAAGAATCGCGGAGTTTCTTCTCCCAAGAAGAAGGACGAGGTTCAGATCTCGAGCGAGGCGAAGGAGTTGGCGGGTGCTCAAGGACTGGCCGGCTCGGAGCGGGCGGACAAGATTCAATCCTTGAAGACGGAGGTCGCTTCGGGGGCCTACTTCGTGGATTCCGGCAAGATCGCCGAGAAACTCCTCCCATACTTGAAATAGTCAGAATCCTTAGGAGGAATACGAGTGTCTCATCAACCTATCGTCGACTCGCTGGAACGGACCTACGAATTGTTCGGACAATTGCTTGACCTCCTCGTCGATAAGAAAGAATTCGTCGTTCAGGACAAGCTGACGGAATTGACTCATGCCCTGAGCAAGGAGTCCAGGCTGCTGAAGCGGATCGCGGAAGAGGAACGGACTCGTGCCGAAGCGGTCAAGGCGTATCAATTCACGATCAAGCACTTCTCGCGGGAGCCGCTTACCCTGGCCGGCGTGGCGCAGACGCTGACGAGCTTCGCCGACAAGTCTGCCGTTCTGGAATGGATGGAGAAGCTGACGAGCAGGGCGGAAGAGATACGCAAGTTGAATGAGACGAATCAGATGCTGGTCCAGCAAGCGCTCGACTTCGCGAATTTGTCGGTTGACTTGCTGGTCGGAGTTCAGGACGAAGCGGTGTATCAAGATCCGACGGCTCAGACGACATATACGCCCAATCGGCCCGGATTGTACGACTTCAGAGCTTGAGAGCATGACTTGGGATACTATGGAGAAGAGAGGATGAGCAGGGATGACATCGTCGTTTCTTGGCATCGAGACTAGCAAGCGTGCGCTTCTGACGACTTCGCTTGCATTGCAGACGGTCGGTCAGAATGTCGCGAATGCGAGCACGGAGGGTTACACGCGGCAGAAAGTTAACGTATCTGCGTCCCGTCCGCAGGAAGCGGTGGGGTTGTATACGAGCACGACGGCATCGCAGATCGGTACGGGCGTGCAGGCGGACAGCATCACGCGAATCCGCGAGAGTTATCTGGATACGCAGTATCGCCGAGAGAATCAGAACCTTGGGTACTGGTCGGTGCGCAACTCGAATCTGGAGTCGATCCAGTCGATCATGAACGAACCGACGGAGAACGGGATTCGCGGCGTCATGGATGAGTTCTGGGATTCCCTCGAGGTTCTGAACAGCGACCCGACGCTTCTGAGCGCACGGGTCAATGTCATATCGACCGCCACCAATATGGTGGATACGTTCAACCAAGCGGACGCTTCTTTAACGAAACTCAGCTCGGACTTGGACGGCAATATTACATCCAAAGTCTCCGAAGCCAATACGCTGATTACGAGCATTGCCCAGTTGAACGATTACATTCGCAAAGCCGAAGGGCTTGGAGGCAACGCGAACGATTATCGCGATCAGAGGGATCTGGCTCTTGACAAGCTGTCACAGATTGCAAATATCGAGTATGCTGAGACACCCGAAGGGGACTTCACGCTTAGCGTGGCCGGGGTCGAGGTTGTCAACAATCGGGATGCTACCTTGCTGACGGAGGACGCCGCGAATACCGCGACTGCGGGCGAATTGGCGGGATACGTTCAGGCGAAGGCTGACATCGAGCATATTCGGACCCAGTTGAATGCGCTGGTCACCTCATTCGTCAGCGGCGATGTCGATGTAACGCTGGAGAACGGTTATGTCGCTGCTCAAGATATGGTGGCGAAGAATGACGTTACGCTGGCGAATGGCTCTACGATTACCGCCGGAACGACGATCCCGGCAGGCTCGGAGATTACTTCTTCCGTCACCTTCACGGTTCAGGGCTTCAATGGCCTGCACAGTTTGGGTTATGGGACGGGAACTCCGGCGACCGCAGGCGTGCCGTTCTTCACGTCGACAGACGGCGGGGCAATCACGATGGCGAATATTCAGGTGAATCCGACGGTCGCGAGCGATACGAGCAAGGTGGCCGCGTCCGCCAAGTACGAGAACGTCAGCGGTACGAATACGACTATTAAGGGCAACAGCGATATCGCCTTCGCGCTCTCTTCGTTACGGGATAAAACGTTCTCCTACTCGGAGTCGGCGACGAATCTGACATCCGGTACTATTGACGATTACTTCCGCGCTGTAACTAGCGAGCTAGGCATTACGGCATCCGAGGCCACTCGCAATATGGATAACCAGCAGAACCTGGTAGATGCAGCCGATTCGCGGAGACAAGAAGTGAGTGGCGTGTCTTTGGATGAAGAGATGACGGATATCATCAAGTTCCAGCACACGTACAATGCCGCGGCGCGGATGATGACGACGGTCGACGAGATGCTGGATCGGGTTATTAATTCTATGGGCCGGGTAGGCTTGTAAGGAGGGCTTGAGGGATGCGCGTTACCGGGAACATGCAATACACCTCATTATTATCGAATTTGCGAAGCACGACGACGGACATCTACGATTGGCAGAACAAGCTGTCAAGCGGGCAGAAAATCAACAAGCCGAGCGACGATCCAGTCGGTATTTCTTATGTAATGCGTTACGATACGGAGCTTAGCCGGAGTGATCGTTATCTGACGAACGCTCAGACGGGAAGCGGGATTCTGAATACGATGGATTCCGTGATGCAGCAGGCGGACGATCTGCTGAAGCGCACCCATACCCTGACGCTCCAAGCGCAGAACGATACGATGACGGATGAAGAGCGCAAGACGATTGCGGCCGAGATCAAGCAGATTCGGGAGCAGATGGTGCTGCTCGGGAACAGCACATACAATGGGCGTTACCTCTTCAATGGCCAGAAGACCGATCAGAAGCCCTATTCGAACGAGAATGCGGCTAACGAGACAACGGATAGTGGCGTGTATCAACTGAATGTCAGCTCGCTCGTTCAGGTGCCGGTCAGCATCAGCGGCGAGAAGATATTCGGCGAAGCCGGCTCGGACAGCAACGTGTTCAAGGTGCTCGACGATCTTATCGGCCACCTCGAGAATGGCGAGAGCGAATCGTTGGGAGATGACGTCACGAAGATTCTTAGCGCGTCGGATAATTTCTCGCTGCAGCGGGCGGAGATCGGAGCGCGGACGAATCGCTTCACATTAATGGAAGATAGAATCTCGGACAACATCGTGAACTTGAAGTCATTGAGGTCGGAGACGACGGACGTGGATTATGCGGAGGCAATCACTTCCCTTAAGCTGAAGCAGAACGTTTATCAGGCCGCGTTGTCGACGGGGTCGCAGATCATGTCGGTATCCCTTATCGACTTCATGAGATAAGGCGGTCGGGCTAGAGATCGGGGAAGGAGAGGAAGCTATGGGATTATCAATCAATTCGCCTCCATTGCCATCAAGCTTGTGGAGCAGGTCGACTCCGAATATGTCGCAGGTATCGCCGTCCGGAAGCGTGGATGCTTCGTACAAGCCGGCTGACCTCCAGGTCAAGCTGAAGGCTCCCGAGATCTCCGGCGATTGGACTCAGGTGTGGAAGGATCTCGGTCTCCTGAAGCCGATCTCTCTCGCCGAGAATCAAGCGGGCAAGGCGGAGGCGGAAGGGCTGCAGGATATCTCGACGACCGTGAACAACGGCGATCGAATTCGGGATAACTTGGCCAAAGGGAACATCGGCGTATACGGCCAGATCAACTTCCAGACATATATGCGAGAGGGAGCGACGGATGTCACCGTCAAGGCGTTGCCGAGGCATACGGCGAACATCGATATCCGGGTCTATCCGCCGGAGATTCACATTAAGGCCAATACTCAGTCCGTTGGTCTTCCCGAAGGCAAATAAGCGGTTCTAGAAAGGAAGTAAGCAGAGTGTCGAAGGAGCAGCCGGTGCATCGGATAGTCAGTGAGACATACGGGGAAGTTGAAGTGTCGGCAGAGCAGGTGTACCGCTTCGAGAAAGGAATTGTCGGTGTGCAGGACATTCGGCAATACGCCTTGTTCGGATTGGAGGAGGCTCCTTTTTATATATTGCATGCGTTGGATAATTCGATCAGCTTCATCCTGCTGCCTGCGCAAGTGGCCGTCAGTGCGTACGAGTTCGACATCGATTCGGAATCGTTCGCTCTGCTGGGGACGAACGAACAGGAGCAATTGACGACGATGTTGATCGTGAATGTGATCGAGGACAAGCTGTACGTCAACCTTAAAGCGCCGGTTCTGCTGTCGCAGAAGCAACGATCCGGAATCCAATATGTCATTCATGATCGCGATTATCCGATCCGTCACCCTCTCCTAAGCGACGATAGGGAGGGCTGAACGATGCTGGTGCTGAAGCGCAAGGTCGGAGAGACAATTATGATCGGCGATGGAATCGAGGTTCAAGTGCTGTCGGTCGAAGGGGAAACGGTCAAGCTTGGGTTTAACGCCCCGTCCTCCGTTCAAATTCTCCGTAAAGAACTCTTCGAGATGATCCGGCAGGAGAACATCCACGCGGGCAAGCCGGAGACGGTCGGCCAGACGCTGGTCAATCTTCTTAGAGAAGTGAAGATCAAATCCGATAAAGAATAGGCGGGATGTACAATGAGCGGAATTCAGTCCACTCGAGCTGCTTCTGCTATCGAACAACAAACACCAAGATACGTAACGTCGGACACACTCAAAGAGTTCGAAAGCATAACAAAGCCGGTGCTTCCTGCCGGGACGGAGGAGGGCGCACCTCCTTCGTACGAGAGTCTTACGGAAGAGCAGAAAGACAAGCTCGCCGAAGATATGGAAGAGGCCAACGAGGCGTTGAAGCCGTATAACAAGGAATTGAAGTTCGAGTATAACGAAGAGGCTGAAATGATGCAAGTGAGCGTCATCGATAGGCGTACCAACGAGGTTGTGGCTAATCTTCCGCCGGAATTCCTTGTCGAATTGTCCGAGAAGATGAACGATATGATTGGCATGTTTATCGACGAGAAAGTCTAACATCGAAGGAGGCCAATGCTATGGCAGTAAGCAGTGTGAGCAGCAGCAGCATCGCGATGACGGGGCTGTTCTCCGACCTGGATACGGATTCGATCGTATCCGCCTTGATGGCGTACGAGACGCAAGGCTATACCCGTCTCCAGACCAGACAGACGGATTATGAAGCCCAGCAAGAGTTGTTCCGTACGATCAATACCAACATGAGCTCTCTCAAATCCGCGGCGTTTAACTTGACGCTCAGCACCAGCTTGAATCAGACGACAGCTACGAGCTCGGATACGACGAAGTTCAGCGTGGCAAGCAGCTCAGGGGCGAAGACGGGGACGTACAGCGTCGTCGTCAATGAGCTGGCGCAGAGTCATACAATCAAGAGCGCTAATCTGGATAGCGATGCTATCGCTGACATTATCGGCAAGAAAGTCGAGATCAACGACCAGACGGTTGACTTCACGATTCCCAGCGGAACGAGCACGACAGATTGGGGGGACTCCGATTATCTCTCCTTTATCAAGAAGACGATCAATAATACAAGCGGTATTGGGGTTACGGCATCGATCGTTCAGACGGGCGATAGTTCCTCAGCCTTGGTTCTCACCTCCAACACTTCTGGAGAAAATGGCTCTTTTACGGTAAAGGCAGTAGATGACGATGTAGATAGCGCTACGGCAATTAACAAATTGGGCTGGGATAGCGCGCCGGACTCCGATGGCAACTACGATTATGTTGTCCAGAAGGGGCAGGATGCAAGCCTGACCGTGAACGGCATTGCGATCACTTCCAGTACGAATACGATCAAGAATCCGATCGAAGGCGTCACGTTGACTCTCGCTTCGAAAGGCTCCGCTTCCGTCACCGTCGGCACGGATACCGAAGCGGTAACGGCTAATGTGCAATCCTTCGTCGACGCGTACAACGCGGTCATCGACTCGATCGCGGCGGCACAAGCGTACACCAACTCGGACGGACGAACCGTTCTGAAGTCGGATTCGACTCTCATCAGTCTGAAGGACCAACTATACGATTGGGTTAACGCTCAGGTTGGCCAAACAGCAGGAGGCAAAGCAGGATCGTCTTCGTTAAGCCTCAAATATTTGCTGGATGTTGGTCTTGAAGTCGATAAAGGTGCCACGTCGGCATCCGATATGACAGGCAAGCTGAGCTTCGATACCGAGAAGTTCCAATCCGCGCTAGAATCCGATCCGGATGGAGTTTATCAACTGTTCGCCTATAACGGAGGAACGACGAAGACAAGCGGTATCTTCAAGACGATGAACTCCGATTTGAATTCCTGGACAAGTACCATCAACGGGACCATTAAGACCAAGTTGGACGGCTTCGATTCCGAGATTTCCTTCATCTCGGATCAGATGGAACAGATGAAGCTTAGATTGGATATCAAGGAGGCGGCTCTGAAGCAGAAGTACGCCAACATGGAGACCTCTCTATCAGAGCTTCAGAGCACGCAATCTTGGTTAACCAGCGTGGTTGCTTCTATGACGAACAGCTAGACAGGACTCATCTAATTCTTAGTAATAGGAGACATGCCCATTGTTTAACCAAGCCGGATATCAGAACTATGTCAAGAGCAAATACACGACCGCATCTCCTCATCGGCTTGTTCAAATGCTCTTCGAAGCGGCTCTGACGAACATTGGAAGAGCTTCGCAGGCGCTGGACAAGAAGCAGATATCGGATTCGAATATGTTTATTCAGAAGACACATAAGATCGTCTCCGAGCTGTTGTTCTCCCTTAACGAAGAGAAGGGAGGGGAGCTTGCCGCCAACCTTAAGAATATCTATCTGTACATCCTGGATCGCCTTGTGCAGGCCAATGTTAAGAAAGACAAGACTATTCTTATGGAGTGCGACGGTTTGCTCCGGGAGATCAAGTCCGCTTGGGACCAGATTGGCAAGGAGGTCTCGATTGGCCAAGGATAATCTGCCTTCACGTATCCGCGCTTGGAGAGGATGCTATGAGAATCTCCTGAATGTGGCCGCAGAGCACGCCGCTTATTTGGAACAGTTAGACGAAGACTGGGCGGGCTTCCCGGCACTTACGTCCAAGTGGGCGGAAGGGACGGCGGAGACCAAACGGATGGATGAGGAGCTTCGTGCGGAACTCGGAGATGAACGCTATGAGGAGCTATTCCGTATCGAGGCTCTTCCTCTTGTGGTAAAAATAAACGAACTCACGGATCAGTCGATAGTAAGAATGAGGAACGAAATGGCGGCCGTAGGCGGCGATCTGAAGAATACAAGAGATCATCGCAAGGTTATGAATGCTTATTATGGAATGGATCGACAGAACGACACTTCCTATTATTTCGACAGAAAAAAATAATGGCAATAGGTCGGAATCACTATAAATAATTATCTGAGTGTTGCCGATATATGGTATAGGCCGCAAGGATGTGGCACTATTTCTTATCATGGAGGATGACAATCATGGCAAGTTACATTAATACTAATGTAAGTGCAATGAACACGCACCGTAACCTGAGCTACAACACGAACCAACTGAGCAAGACCGCTGAGAAGCTGTCTTCCGGCTATCGCATCAACCGCGCTGCTGACGATGCTGCAGGTCTGGCAATCTCCGAGAAGCTTCGTTACCAAATCAATGGCTACAACCAAGCTTCCGCTAATGCTCAAGACGGCATCTCGCTGATTCAAACGGCTGAAGGCGCCCTGACGGAAGTTCACTCGATGCTGCAACGTCTGAACACGCTGGCAACGCAAGCTTCCAACGGAACGCTGAAGGATGAGGACCGCGATCAAATTCAACTCGAAGTTGACCAACTGAAGTCCGAAATCAGCAACATCGTTGCGAAGACGAAGTTTAACGGCATCTCGCTGCTGAGCGGTTCCGTAGCTTCCGTAACGTTCCAAGTGGGCTGGGAGAATGGTACGACGATCAACGCTAGCCTGGGTAGCGGTCTTAACCTGACGGCGCTTGGTCTGAACGACTTGAGCCTGTCCTCGAGCCAGGGCGCTCAAGCTGCACTGACTTCCTTGCAAACGGCTATTACGACGGTATCCAGCCAACGCGCAACGTTCGGTGCCGTGCAAAACCGTCTCGAGCACACGATCAACAACGTTGGCGTAAGCGCCGAGAACCTGTCCGCTTCCGAATCCCGTATTCGTGACGCTGACATCGCTAAGGAAATGACGGAGTTCACGAAGTACCAAATCTTGACGCAAGCTGGTACGTCCATGCTGGCTCAAGCGAACTCCCTGCCGCAGAACGTTCTGTCGCTGCTCGGCTAATATCGGAATTAAATGGAACTCCCCGATCCTTGGATCGGGGAGTTTTCTCTATTCAATTCTTGTCGTCTAATGCCGATATTTATTGATATAATGGGTAAAATGTCGGAATAGAATAAGGTGCGGATAACATGAGGGTATGCTATAAGGACCAGGTGCTTGATTTAGCTGAAGCGGATTCCAATAAGCGGATAGATGAACTGAATCAAATCTTCGCAACTCTGTTCGCCGATAATTTAATTGTTCAGGAAGTTGTGATAGACGGCCATTCCTATCGGACTGGATATGAGAATGAGCTTCTGGATCGAGTGTCCGATATCGCCGAAGTCAGAATTACGGCTGTCTCCGGAGAGATCGTAGCGTATGAACTTCTGCAAGAACTGAAGGATTATATGCCGCGTCTTACCAAAGCGATCGGTTCTATCTCGGAGCTCTTCTACGGGGAGATGACGCCGGAGGATTGGCATTCCTTCTCACAATTGCTTGTCGGAATTAACTGGGTGGAACAGGGGATTCACATCCTTGTTGAGCAGTATGAGCGAGCCCAATCGTCTGAGCCGCTTGCGGAAGTGCTGCGGGTTGCTGCGGCCCGGATTCCGGAAGTTATCCAGGAGATGGAGGTTTGCATGGAACGCGAAGAAAGGGTGGCAGTCGGCGACCTGATCAAGTACGAGCTCGGCGATGTATTCGGCGGGGTGGAGCAAGCTATTTTATCGAAGGTGACGGCATGAAGAAGTTCGCTGCCGACAACCTGATGTTCCTTCGCGAGGAATACCCTGAGATTTATAAACTGGTTAGAGGCTTGACTTATGATCAGACGCAATACGCCTTCGATAAGGCCAGGAACGGCGAGCCTATCGTTTCTTATCGGGCCGTTGGGGCAAGCACCGAATATTCGCTGTATAGCAAGTACAATCCTTCTCATGAAGCACAACGTTGGACGGAATCCATCGAGATGGACGTTCAAGGCGCCAAAGACGTTCTTTTCTGCGGGTTGGGGTTTGGCTACCACCTGAAGGCCTTCCTGGAGGCCAATCCGGATAAGAGGGTTTATGTGTACGAGCCACAGGTCGATATGCTATTGTGCGCGATTGAGGCTGTGGATCTTCGCAGCGTCCTCTCACATAAGAATATCGCGATGTTCGGGATCGGCTCGGAGCTTCAAACTCAGATTGATCTTCTTGAGGAAGCAATGGCGAAGTCGGGGAAGACGGTCGCTAACGTTACCGTACCTGCATATCGAACGGCATTCAAAGGAGTTATTGATAGCTATCAGGAGATTGTCACGCAGACTAGCTATGCTGTCATCGCGTCCTCCAACACCCTTAAAATGTTCCTTAAGTCTTGGGCGCGTAACATGGTGTCGAACCTATCGCCCAATCTTAAGTCTCCCTCGTTCCAAGGTTTAAGAGGGGAATGCATTGGGATTCCAGCGATTATTATTGGTTCTGGTCCGTCCCTTGGAATGGAAATAGAGCACTTGCGCCGATTGAAGGGACAGGCACTGTTGATCTCGGCTGGAACAAGCATGATGGCTCTGCAGAAGTTTGGAATTGAGCCAGATCTGGTTGTATCCATGGACCCTGGTGAATATAACCGGAAGGCATTCCAGGCCGTCGTTCTTAAGCGCATTCCATTCCTTTATATTCCTACCATTCATTCAGCGATACTTAAGCGAGAGTTCGATCATCTCATGCATGCCTTCTATCAATTGGATACACCTTCGGCTTACCTAATGGGTTTAAACAACTCCGACCCGATCTTCATGAACACAGGGACGGTCAGCGGAACGGCGATCCAGGCTGCTCTGTACATGGGGTGTACCGACATCATTCTGATCGGGCAGGATTATTCCTTCCCGAATGATCAGTTCTATGCGGCCGGTGTCGAGCATGCGTCGGATGCAGTAAACCGTAAGAGGATGGATCAGCTTGCCGAATGGGTTCCCAATGTGCAAGGCGGACAGAATCGAAGCAATCGGCAGATGGGGGTCTCCCGTGAAGGGATAGAACAGATGCTTGAGAAGTTCTCCGGCTTCCGTTATTACAATGCCTCTCGCGTAGGAGCGCAGATTAAGTATACGGAGAATAAGACGTTCGAGGAGTTGACGGAGCTTGGCCTATTCAAGCCGATGGGCGAGAGCTGGTTTATCGACAAATTGCGGACTAGGCTGAAGCCTTATCCGGAAGATAGACAAGCGGCGATTCGCAACCGAGTACGCCGATCTTACGAGAAATCCATTAGCTTTAGAGTGGCGTTCCGAGAACTTGAAGGGCATGTTGAGCTTGCTCAACGGAAAATGCAAGAGTGGGGTGCTGCACAATTCCAGGAATGGCTGCTGCGATTCGAGTCGATCTGGGCTCCCGTTATTGACGATGAAGTGTTTAAGAACTTCTACGGATTTTTCCTGCAGATTGAGCTTAATCATATGGACCGCAATTGGCAGGAGATGAGAGAAGAGAATGATCTAAGTCGCAAGACTTTCTTGTTGCTTGAGATACTTCTGCCCGTGATTGCCAAGTGGAATGAACTGTCTCCGATCCTTATCGGGAATTTCGAAGAAGTCTTGAACACTCCTGAGTTCGCCGTTGGAGCTCCCGTATCTTCGTAAGTGATTATTTAAACCGAGAGGGACCATGCGATGAGCTTCTACAAGAACAAGAAAATACTCGTCACCGGCGGAACCGGAACGATCGGGCAACATTTGATTCGCCGCTTGCTGGAGGACCAGCCTGCGGTGATTCGCGTCTTTAGCCGGGATGAATATAAGCAGTTCGAGATGCAACAGACGCTTAGGGATTATCACAACATTCGTTACCTAATCGGCGATGTACGTGACGTGAATCGCCTGACCCGGGCGATGGAGGACATCGACTATGTCTTCCACCTGGCCGCAATGAAGCATGTGCCCGCTTGCGAGTATAACCCGTTCGAAGCGGTTCAGACGAACGTAGTGGGCACTCAGAACGTCATTCAGGCCGCAATTGCGAATAACGTTCAGAAGGTGCTTTTTACAAGCTCTGACAAAGCTATATCGCCTACGAATACATATGGTGCAACGAAGCTAATGGGAGAGCGCCTTATCTCAGCAGCGGAGTATCAGAAGGGACCAAAGGCAACGACCTTTGCATCTGTTCGTTTCGGCAATGTGATGGGTTCGAGGGGGTCCGTGATTCCACTGTTTAAGCGGCAAATTATGGAACAAGGCAGAATCACCATAACGGATAAGAATATGGTTCGGTACATGATGACCCCTTCGCAGGCTATCCAGTTGATGTTAGAGGCGAATGAACTTTCTCTTGGCGGAGAGGTTTTTGTATTAAAGATGCCGATTGTAAAATTGCAAAGCTTAGCAGAAGTCATTATAGAAGAAGTCTCAAAAAAATATTTAAATAACAAGTTTGTGGAAATTGACGAAATCGGTTTGCGTCCAGGCGAAAAAATGAAAGAAGAACTAATGACTGAAGATGAATTTGAGAAAATGATAGATACAAAGTTTATGTATATACTCTTGCCCAATTATGGGACGAGTAAAGCCAAATATACGATTTCGCAATTCTCCCATTCCCAGATGCCATTCCATGCTGATGAGATTATCGATAAAGAGAAGCTTAGACGTTGGATTGTAGACGAAGAGATACTTGGAGAAATGTGAATTCATTTATAATTATGCGGAGGAACACAATGGTGCTATTTAAAATAAATAATACAGACTTTGTAAGTCGTTTTTCTCTGGATACAGTTATTATGCAAGATGGATGGATAAATTATGAAGGTGAATTGGAACGAGTAAGTTCCGTTTCTTTGAGCAGTGCAATATCTTTCTTGCAATGCGATTCCATCAAATTCAGTTTGAGATTAAATAATGAAGATGTATTAATTGAAAAAAAAGACAAAGAGTGTTACTTTGTGCTCAATGTTCTACTTGTTGAAAGTTTATATGAACTATTTTATGGATCTACTATTGAAGATGAATTATTTGAAGAATCCTACTCAAAAAAAATTCAAGAATTATTTCTGTTGTGGAATGAATTTAGTGTAAAGATAAAAGACAAACTTATTCAATATTTTGAAGATCACATTATTGAGTTTACTCAATATACAACAAGGTTCGAGCGGATAAATCGGAATAAAGTTAACTTGGAATTAAGTAGTGCTTTGTTGGAGTTTATTGAAAATAAAAAGAAATTTCCTTCTAAATTAAATGAATTTTCTAGAATCGCAATTTATGGTGCAGGAAAATTGGGGGTTATTACATATCATTTATTGAAAAAACAGGGGATTAATGTAGTGAACTTTATTGATAACTTTGCGAAAAGCAAAGCAATCGAATCAACTCCGATCTATACGTTAGATGACTTTCCGGTTGGAAATGTAGATTTTATTATCGTTACACCCATTTATGACTTTGACAAAATTTCAAGTGCAATTGCAGAACGGAATTCAATTGAAACTATATCATTATCAGATCTAGTATCGTAGGAGATGAATCGTTCAGTGGAAGGAAAAATATCTGTAATTATTCCTATGTACAATACAGAAGAATATGTTGCAAAATGCATTGATTCGGTATTATCACAAACATATACGAATTTTGAGATTATAGTAATAGATGATGGTTCAACTGACGAGTGTGCGAATATCGTTAAACAATACGCTTCGAATGATAATCGGATATATTTATACAGCCAAAAAAACAGTGGGCCTTCAGTTGCTCGTAATTATGGGTTGGATGTTGCCGGAGGTGAATATATATATTTCTTAGACAGTGATGATTACATAGATGTTGGGACATTTGAAAAATGTATGATTGAATTTCGAAATAACCGAGAACTAGATATGATTATGTTCGATGCACAAACGATATTTGAAGAAAGATTTTTGAGTAAAGAAGAAGTTAATAAAAACTATTTAGAGGATATGAATGACTTCTATAATAGAAGTGATGTTGACACGAATAGTATTGTGACACCATATGAATGGTTTAGGGCTTGTTTTGCTATTAGTAAGCTAAGATGCAATAGCTATTTATATATGTTCAAGCGTGAGCAAGTAACCACAAATAGTATTAGGTTTAGAGCCAATATAAATTACTACGAAGATCTGATTTTTTTGTATGAACTATCTCGCCAAATTTCGAAAATAAAATATATTCCAGCCCCCTTTTATTACAGAAGATTTACAGGAAGCTCATTAATGACATCAAATAATTATAACAAGATTTTAGAAAGTATTCTCCTGTGTATCGATACCATTCGGACAACAGAGATGCATAAATATCAAGGAATACTGGTGAAAAGAATATTTTTAAAGTATTTGAACACGTTGGCTTTGGGTTCATGGATGAAGTGCAACGATCAAGAGAGAATTGAAAGTAGCTTGCAAGATATTTTAGATATAAAATTCAGAAGTATTCAGGGTTACGTCAACAAACGAATCGAAATTGAAAATCAATATTTAAGTCAAATCAACATTTTAGAATCTGCGATTAAAGGTGACATAAATGAACATAGTTATATTTGGAACAGGTAGTAGTTCTACAAAATTTTTAGATAAACTTGACTTGGGCAAGGTCAATATTGCGGGGTTTATTGATAATAATAAAAACACTCACAATACTAAGATATTGGGGGTAACTGTTTATTCGCCAGAACGGATTTGTGAATTAGATTACCAATATATTTTTATTGCAAGTCAATATATAGTCGAGATAACTCAACAGCTTATAACTTATGGGGTTAATTACGATAAAATAATTCCTTTCGAGTATAAAATTTATGGAAAAAGAATTGAGGAAATATTTTCGAGTATATTCAAAGAAGAGCACAGCCCGATTATGCGGGAAGATTGTAAAATAGCTATTGTTAATGAAAATTATTCAAGTTCAAATGGATGTTCGCTTTATAAAAATATGCCCCAGTATATTAGAGACAGGCATAGTATCAGTTTGTTGGGAACAAGCGATATCGAAAAATTAAGTCAATATAATGTTATTATATCTTCTAATCATTCAGGTATTTACAACGGTAAGCATATAAATATTGAAATGTGGCATGGATTCCCGATTAAAAGAATGGGAGTCATGCATGAAGAGCTAGCAACGGAGAAGTTTTTAAAGTATCAACAAAATAGATCGAACAATGTCAATCTAATACTTTCGTATTCGCATCTATATACAACGTTTATGAACTCTTGCTACCCCAATGATTCAAATAAATATAAAATCACGGGGATGCCGAGAAATGATCTGTTATTTGAGGGGAATTCTATTGAAAAGCTTGGGGCTCTGATCAACAAAGACTTAAGTGAATTTAATATCATTTTTTATTTGCCGACCTGGAGAAAAGGGAAAAACAACCACGTGGATACCACTAGAGAGTGGAAGGGGATATTTGGATTCGAAGGGGAAAATGATAAGGAAATTATAAATTTTATTGAGAAAAACAACATTTTTTTGGTCGTTAAGCTACACCCTTTTGAATATAACGAATTTAAGAAATTGGATGTTTTTACACATCCCCAAATCTGCTTACTGGCTGATGATCAGTTACAGTTAGCGAAGGTTCACCTGTACGAGGTGATCCCTAGCGCAAAAGTATTAGTAACCGACTACTCTTCCATTTATATAGATACTCTACTAATAGATTTGCCAGTGATCTTTGCCCCTGTTGACGAAGAGGAGTATAAGGGGGGGAGAGGGTTCTTGCTCGAACCCTACCAAGTGCTGACACCAGGGCCGACAGTGAAATCGATAGGGGAACTGGAGTTAGAGTGCCAGAAGTACTTGAACGGAAAAGATGAATACAAAAAGAATCGACAACAAGTGAAGGAACTCACCCATCGTTATGCGGACAGTAACGCTTCTTCGAGGGCTTGGCAGGCGATAGATACTTATCTCAGTGACATTGTAAGAAAATAAAGGAGTATACTATCATGGGGAAAGTTGCCGTAATCATGCGTACGAAAAACAGAGCGATATTACTTAAACGTGCTCTGCAGAGTGTAATTGCACAAACCTATTCCAATTGGATACTGATCGTGGTGAACGATGGCGGCGGACCGGAAGAAGTAAATCGTCTCATTAATGCAAATAAAGACCAGCTCAAGGAGCGCATCAAGGTCATCCATAATCCTGCTTCCGTCGGTATGGAAGCGGCCTCAAATATCGGAATTCGAAGTGTCGAGTCTGACTATGTGGTTATCCATGATGATGATGACAGTTGGGACCCTCTTTTTTTAGAGAGGACAGTGGGGTTTCTAGAATCTGAACAAAGCCAGGGTTATGAAGGTGTTGCAACTAAGGTTATTAAAGTTGTTGAAGAAATCAAAGGTGAGAATGTGGAGATTAAGCACAAAGAATTCTGGAGACCGGAGATTAGCACGATTATTCTTGCCGAGATGGCAAATCGAAATCAGATGGTGCCTATTTCGTTCTTGTACCGAAAAAGGGTACACGATGCAATTGGTTATTACGACGAATCTCTTCCAGTCCTAGGGGATTGGGAGTTTAATATCCGTTTTCTATTAAAGTATGATGTATTCTTGTTGCACGATGCGCTGGCCAATTATCATCACAGACTGAGCATAAAGACGGGGGAGTACAGCAATAGTGCAGCAGCGGCAACGTTGTTTCATACTGTGAGAACGAGAATAAAAAATAAATATCTCAGGAGCGACATCGAGCAAGGAAAGTTTGGTCTCGGGTGGGTGCTTAATTCGCAACAGAGTGATATTAATGATTTGGTAATTAACTATTCTGTTCAATTTATGGTTAAGCAACTAATCTATAATCAAATAAAGCGCGTAGTCATTTATGGAACTGGAAATTATTCGCTGAAGTTGATGTTGGAGCTTGCCTTAAATGGAGTTCATATCGAAGGGATAATAGATAGCAATTCTTCGAAGTGGGGCAAGACATTCAATAACTATCCTATTCAATCACTAGATCATTATCTGACTGAGGATATGGATCCGATTATTATTGGTTCTTACAGTTATGCGGAAGAAATCATCGTAGCAATTAAGCGCCGTTGTCAGGAGCTATCGATGAGACAACCAATGATTGTTGCTCCTTAAGCAAAGTGGATGGGCAAGGAGTGAGATAGCGTTGAAGGTACAAACGATCAGACGAATGATCGCCTATTACTTGCGTCAAATACCAGCTAAAAATGAAGTCTTTAAAAGACCAATTATTTTGTTTGGAACAGGACAGGTAGGGACTGAGGCTCTGCATATTCTCGCAAAAAGATATAAGGTAAGTTTTTTCGTTGATAATGACACAAAGAAGTGGGGGAAGCAAATCGAAGGTACTCCGATTAAACAACCAACGATAGACAACCTGAAGGGGAGCCTCATTCTGATTGCAAGCAGTTTTGTAAAAGAGATTTCCATTCAGTTGAATGAAAATGGGCTTGAGCGTTACGTTGATTACTTCCCTCTATATGGGGATATTAATCATGCCTACTCTCCCTTGTTCGTAAAGGCTATGAATCGATTATCACGCTGGTTTCCAAGGTCTAAACGGCAAGTGATTATCGGAGGCTGGCATGGCTTGCGTTTTGCAGACAATTCGCGTTACTTGTTTATTATGATCAATCAATACAAGCACGAGTTTGGCATAAAGAAGATTACCTGGATTACCCAAAGTAATGAAGTTTATGCTTTCTTAAAAAGCAACAAGTTTAACGTGCGGTTGAAGGATTCTTGGGGAACTGTGTGGGCATCCTTAAGGGCAAAGTATCATATTATTGATCAGCAAAGGCATGATATTAATCCATTATATTCTGCAGGAGCTGTGAGACTGCAGTTATGGCATGGTATTCCGATCAAAAAGTTGAATGGCAAAAGCTATCTTGGTAGTGCGGACCCTGATATCGGTCTATGGAATGATTTCTCGCTGTTGGCTTCATCCGCTAAAGTTGCTGATATTTTGTCGCAAGAGATGGAAGTACCGAAGTCGCTCATAACGATTTCGGAAGTGCCACGTAATCAGGTGCTGACTCTTAAGAGCCTACTAGATGTTTCGCTGCCGGATGAGACTCGATGCATCGAACTTATCAATGATTATAAAGCAAAAGGAAAAAAGATAATCGGCTACTTCCCAACATTTAGGGAGAAAAGTCGGGTCAAGATGGATATTCTAGATAGCCCGACATTCCACGCTTTTCTGCGTAGTCGTAATTTGATTATGGTGGTCAAGGAGCACTTTAATAGCAAAATCAGCCATACGAATAGTAAAACTGATGACGTCGTTCGTTTGCCAAAACAGGTTGATTTGTATCCGTTTCTGAGTTTATTTGATCTCGTTGTTACCGATTATTCTTCAATTGCTTTTGATTTTTTAATTTACCAAAAGCCACTTTTGTTTTATCCCTATGATTATGAAGAATATCGTGATCATGAGAGAGGCTTTGCGATGGACTATGATCAATATACGCCCGGTATCAAGGTGTTTAATGAGGAGCAATTAATGAATGCCATCCATGAGGTGCTAATTAATGGAGTCGATGAGTATAAGGATTGGAGACTACGGTTAAGGGAAGAACTCTTTGAGTCGAATAGTGAAAAGCTTGTGCCGCTGAGAAGTTTGTTTCAAACAAGGAAGAAACGTTTATGAAGCAACAAACGATCATTATATTCGGAACAGGCAGCAGCGCAGAATCCTTTTATCGAAATTTAAATGCAAGCAATGTTAAAGTAGCCGCATTTTTGGACAATGATAGTGCCAAATGGACGACAACGAAGTTTGGAATACCCGTGCGCGAAGTTCATTATATCTGCAAGATAGAGTTTGATCATATTGTTATTGCAAGCCAATTTGTTGAACCGATTTTTCAGCAGTTAATGGAATTGGGGGTTCCTTTCGAACGAATTGTTCCGTTGTATCCTTATTATTTTACGCAATATTTACATGAACGTTACAAAGCCACTTTGGGAACATTGTTGCTCCCCCCCCACTCTAAGAAGAAGAAGGCGATTGGATTATTATCAACCAGCAATTCTGGATGCAACTGCATTGCTTTATTCAAAGGCATGCCTTGCGCGATCCGAGAGAAGTATGATGTTCGGTTGATTACGAGTGAAAACGATGAAGGCGATACGGAAAGCTTTGATGTCTTTGTATCTACTCATCGCAATCATTCCTTGGGAAGGGCAAAAAATATTGAATTGTGGCATGGTTTTCCCTTAAAAGCTATGGGGAGGATGCACAGAAGTTCTGCGAGCAAGGATATGGCTTCAGCAGAGGTTTGGCAAGAGGCAGATGCTATTGCCTCCTATTCCCCATTGTATTCGACTTTAATGAGTGCTTGTTTCCCAACCACTGTTCGTCAGTATCAAATAACCGGTATGCCTCGGAATGATCTCTTGCTGGGCAGTGATGGTCGCTCCAATCTTGAGCGGATTGTCGGGAAGTCGTTGGAACATAAAAAGCTGCTTCTTTATATGCCGACGTTTCGAGTGTTTTCCTCCAGAGAAGCAGTAGAAGGTAAACGAAATCTCGACAATCTATTTGGGTTTTCAGATTTTCAGGAGGAGGCATTTCATGCTTATTTGCAGGAACATAACTTATTCTTGATTGTTAAGCTCCACGAATTTGAGAAGCATATTCAAAACAATCTGGAAAAGTTTCAATCAGAGCATGTGTTCCTCCTTAAATCGGGTTATCTGGTTCAAGAAGGCTTGGACTTGTATGAACTAATTAATGGTGTTGATCTATTATTGACGGATTACTCCTCCGTTTTTTTTGACTACTTATTGCTGAACCGTCCTATTGTTTTTGTTACAAATGATTTAACGGAGTATCAAGCGGACAGGGGGTTCTTGTTAAGTCCCTACGACAGCTGGACGCCTGGTCCGAAGGTAAACTCGCAATCGTTTCTTGAGATGGAAATAATAAACAGTTTAGACAGAGACCCTTATGAGAGTGAAAGAGCCGCGTTGTTGCCTATGATTCATACGTATCAGGATGCGAAATCCAGCGAACGAATTTGGTCCATGATTGAACAATTTTTATAAGGCGGTGAATTATGGGCGAGCCCCGTTCTACCGTAAGTGTGGTCATGGCTGTACATAATGGAGAAAACTATCTTGCAAGAGCACTGAGAAGTCTTGAGGAGCAATCAACCAGGCCCGATGAAATTATTGTTGTTGACGACGGATCAACAGATCAAACAGCACGGATTGTTCAGTCATTCCCCAATGTCAAATATATTTACCAGAATAACCATGGCCCTTCTAAAGCGCGAAACCGGGCGATTGGGGAGGCAACAGGGGATTATATTGCGATCCAAGATGCCGATGATGTAAGCCTTTATCCTAGAATTGCTACTCAACTTGAGGTACTGGACAGGAATGTCACGGTCGGAATCGTTTACTGTGACGCTTTCATCGTGGATGCAGAGGAGTCCATCCTGAATAAGGTTGAGAGCGAAGAGATCCATCAAAGGCAGGAGGATTTCGCTGTTACACTCCTTAATAGACAAATTATCCCCTGCATGCCTGCCATTATGGGGAGGCGAGAGTGTTTTTTGCAAGTGCCTTATCCTGAACATCTTAAACATGCAGAAGATTATTGGTTATCTATAGAGATGGCAAAGCTTTTCAAGTTTCATTATATCAAGGAGCCTTTGTACTTGTATCGAAGGCATGAAGGCAACCTAACCAATCAACATCACAATCAGTTAAAAGCGGAAGTTGACGTTGTGAAGAGGTTAGGAATGGAAGAAATTCAACGAATGGTGAATCGCAGTTTTTTTGAGACGTCAGCGAAAGAGATGTTATTAGCACAAATTTTGGTCAAAATTTCTGAGTTCCAAGCCGCAATACAAATATTGAAAAAGGCAGACGAAAGTTCCCTTACTCATTATATGCTAGGGGTCTGTCACTATAACTTAAACGATTTTAACAACTCATATGCGCATTTCGATGCTGCGAGCGCATTGGATATGAACATGGCAGAAGCCTACAATAATTCCGGTTGTTGTCTGGTACGGCTTGGTCGAATCGAGGAGGCAGAAGTTCGTTTTCGAACGGCGTTAACCATAAGAGCTAATTATTTGGATGCAAAGAGGAACATCACTGAACTAGAAAAAGGATGTCATTCTATAAGGCTCACGCAACGAACGCTGAGGAAGATTTTAAATGAGTACCAATGATGACAAATAGGAAAATCAAAACCAAAAAGAGCTCCAGGAAAACGAAGCGCTTTTTGGTTTTGTTATGAAAGGGGGAAACCATCGCTATATTCGTCATTCTAGATTGGATAGACTTTATAAATACTCCAACAGCTTTTCGACACTTTGAATGATTAAGTCAGGATAATCTTTTTTATCCTGCAGATCGGCACGATTCGTTTCTCCGCTTAGTACGCAAATGAAATGGGCACCAACATTTCTGGCCAACTTCATATCGGTATACAGTCGATCACCTATAACGACCATTTTGTCAGGAGTTAAATGGAGTTGGTCGAATAGGGGAGATACCATCTCAGCATTTGGTTTCCCAAAGATTTTGTAAGGGGTGACTTGAAGGGCAGCTTCAAACATGGCGAGCATACTTCCGATATCCGGAATAGGTCCAGTAGCCGTTGGGCAATTAACATCGCAATGAGTCGCAAGCAAAGGAATTCCTTTGTTCAGATAGTAACTTGCTGTTTTAATTTTGTCGTAATTCAGTTCCGTATCATAACCGAGAACGACAAAGTCGGGCGCTTCGGACGTCAAGCAGAATCCTTGTTTGGTAAACTCATCTCTCATGCGAGCAGTTCCCACGACATGTATTTTCGAAATACGTTTGTTGTTCAGGAAGTGAATCACGCCGTCAGTAGATAAGATAATTCGTTCTTCTGTTACTTCTATGCCAATATGGGCTAGTTTATCAACGAGACTAGCTTTGGAGTAGGATGAATTATTGGAAAATAGGAAATAAGGAATCCCGATGGCCTCAAGCTTACGAATGAAGGAATCTGCTTGTGGAATCAACTGATCGCCAATAAATAATGTTCCGTCCAAATCGATCAGTAACGTTTTATCTCGAAGTTGTTCAGGACGAAGACGTGCAAACTTGAGATCGGCGAGTAGAAGATCATTGAAATCATCGATTTCTACCCAATTGCGATCTCCAATCTGATAAGGGTACATTGTTAACCGAGAAGTCCTGAACAAGCCTTGGAGTGCCACTTCAGTCCAATCTTTGAGTCTTTGTTCCGTCTCGATTAGATGCCGTAGTTCTTTGAAGAGGATGGAAGAGCTTTCTGCTGAAAATTTATAAAGGTCAATTGAGCAAGCGAACGCACTTTCTTTTTTGATGCCCTTGGAGATGTCTGTTATTACACCCGATTGGTTGACCGTAACTTTCATGGATTCTTCAAAATAATTCTGGCTATCGACAGCGACCAAAGAGAGGGCTGGATCTTGATTCATTTCTTGAACAATCTGCGGGTCAAAAAAGACATCGCCATTGCACAGATAAAAGGGAGAACCGTCAACCTTTGATCGACCCAAGTATAAAGAGTACATATTGTTTGTGGACTCATAATCACTATTCTCGATAAAGGTAAAATTAACTTGGTTATATCGGATAGGAAGGTTCAGGGATTCAATATCAGTGGAACGATAACCTGTGATAATGATGATGTCTTGAATACCTATACGTTCAAAGGCTTGAACCTGTCTTTCTAAAATGCTTACTCCATAAACCTCGGTCATGCATTTTGGAGCTTCATAAGTAAGAGGTCTTAGTCTAGAACCGATTCCTGCTGCCAGAATTACGGCGTACATTTGGTTTCACCCCATAGCTGTATTTTATATATTAATCGGAAGCTGTACAAATAATATTTAGTTGCTTTTCGCCGTTTATGGAACAAACAACAGTTTAATCAAACATTTCGAAATAATTTTCCGATATATGAGTAAGGAAGAATAAAATTGTCGTTGGTACCATTGATTGTGTAATTAAGGTGAAGATAAAAGCCGCGCAGCTGAGTGGAGGAGTCATACCCCATTCTGTAGTAGTTGAAGACAAGACAGTATCGTTGTAATCTCTTTGTATAAAGATCGCAAACAATATTCGTCTGGAAGTTGAGGAGAAATGAATGATTTATAATACTGCATTATTAGAGAACAAAATTATTGTTGTATTCGGTGCGGGCAGGGCATCTACAGAAACAATAATGGAATTGGTTGCAGCTGGATGGATCCCCCAATGTTGCATAGATAATGATCCTCAAAAATGGGGCGGCAACATCGAGGGAATTCAAATTCAATCAGTTGAATGGCTGAAAAATAACAAAGAGAAAAGAATGCTTATTATTATCGCAAGCATGTACTATGCTGAGATGGCGAAGCAGCTGTCGGAAATAGGATTCTGTGAAAATATTGATTTTATTTCATATAAACACCTAACAACATTGAACGGATATTTGAAATACATTGCCGTGACGAATGGGTTAGAATACACCAATAAAAGTTATTATGTAAAATATTTGTATAGATATTTGAAGTTTGAAGGGAAACACCAAAAGGTAGCTATATGGGGAGGGAGCGAACATACGCAACGGATATTTGCTTCCCTGGAGAATTTGAATATTAACTTGATTGTTGATCCCGATTATCAGAATCTTGATCCAATAGGCGGAATTGAAGTGAAATCGGTTAACGCTCTAATTGAAGAGGCGCCCGATGTTGTTCTGATCTCGTCCTATGAAGATAGGCAACGGATAAAGGAATACATAAGGACCAACTTCAGTAATATTGATTGTTTGGATATATACGATATATTTGAAGGTGTCGTTGAATTTAAAGAACCATTCCATTCATGGTTGCAAACGCGTTATCAGCCATACATCGAAATGAAGATGCTGGTGAGTCAGATTAACCAGCCAGGATTAGAGAAAAAAATATTGCAATATACATATTGTCAACTTCTGGCCTTCCTGTTGCATATTAAAGATTTTGAGAGATTTGAAATGTATGTTCATCGCTACGAAATGGTGGATAAAGAAGACGCCCGAAGATTTTTGAAAATAATAGATGAAATTAAGGATATGCTACATAATGCCAACAAGAGAGCGGCGAATAGGACTACAAAAGATTTGCTTTTATTTGTGATTGATTCGTTAAGATACGAAGATGTGGATAAACTGTCCTATCTAAAGGATTTGAGACAGCACTCGATTCAATTTAATCGGGCCTATAGTGTATCAACCTATACTAGTGCTTCCTACAGAGGTATGTTTTCCGAGACGTTGCACGACGGTAATGACTACTCTTATAAAGAAATCGACGGGAGCACATCAAGCCTTCTTTCGTGGTTGAATGATCATAATTATAAGACATTTACACATGGGGGAGTGAAGATATCCGGTGTTGAGAATTTTATTAATGTAGCTTACCCGGGGAATATAATGCATCCTATGACGTTTCGTTGGTGGGATGCGTTCTGTCAGCTGGTTGATTGTGAAGATCCACAAGCACATATAATCAATATTAGTGAAGCACACTTTCCATTTATGTGCTGTAACGATTCTCCAACTCTCAATCTCACTTACAATGTGTATTACAGCTACAATGATCCGACAAGAGATGTGAGTGGGAGTATTAGACAACTTGACGAGTCGATCTCCTTCATAAATCATCAACTAAATAGAATTAGCCAGTATTTCGCTTCGAATACCACTCTTGTTTTTTGCAGTGATCACGGAACGAAAGTAGGAGGACCAGTTGGTCATGTTGTTACCTGTGAAGAGGACATCATTCACGTCCCCCTCATAATAAATTCCCCAAACACGGAACCGGAAATAATTACTTCTTTGTTCAGCTTAAAGAGGTTATGTGACTTAATTAAAGGATTGTTGCAGGATAATCAAATAGAAGAAGAGTTATTCTCTGATCATGTCGTAGTTGAGCGCGGGCCGATTTACTTTGAGATGTATTCCAACGATCCAAACTTCTCAGCTAATGCAGGGTCATGGATGAAAGCATTTAAAATGGTCAGAAACGATAGTTTTAAATATATTTTATTCCAAGATGGAGAAGAATGGTTCTTTAACCTGCCGAATGAGAAAAACAATGAGATCAATAATGTTGAATATCTCGGAGCTTTAGAGGATTTGCGGAAGAAAGTATCTGATTATTTTCCTTATGTAGTAGATTGATGCAATTGCCCACTACATTATTCGATTAATTTTCCTTTTAGTTATAGGACTTCGGGGTATCATGAGCTCGCTTTGATTAGGAAGTTTTGTGTGGCAATTATGACGAGAACTTTTTATAGTGGGGGAATATTCTTGCAAGAAGCATTCACATTGTTATTGACAGGCCTCAGTGGGGCTGGAAAGACCACAATAGCCGAAGGAATTGCGAGACGCTTGAGAAGCCATCAGATCCAGTTTGAACTGCTTGATGGAGATGTCATAAGACATGAAATTGGTCAGATGTTTGGATATTCAAGAGAAGAGAGAATAAAAGTAAGTCATATATTGAAGTTGTTGGCCAAAACACTTAATAGAAATGGAATATCCGTCATCATAGCTGCATTAACACCGTATCAGGAAATGAGGGACAATTATCGTCGAGAGTTAAACAACTATATAGAAGCGTTCATTGATTGCCCCTTAGAAGTATGTATTGCACGGGATGTCAAGGGATTATACAAGAATTATTATGAGGGCAGGGTGAATAATGTAGTTGGCATTGACGACGTATTTGAAATCCCGCAAACTCCCGATCTCGTGTTGAGAACATCGGAACGATTATTGGATGACTGTATTGATCAAGTGATGGATGTCATCTATCAAAATAAGTTGAGAAAATAATAAAAATATCGAAATAGGATATTAACAGAGGTGTGGATGTTATGAAAAAAACAACGAAACTGATGAATATGCTCCGCTCCAATGAACTGGAGTTTATCATGGAAGCTCATAATGGCTTGTCCGCGAAAATAGTAGAAGAAGCGGGGTTTAAAGGGATATGGGGAAGTGGGTTGTCCATCTCTGCGGCATTAGGTGTGAGAGATAACAATGAGGCATCGTGGACCCAGGTTCTTGAGGTGCTGGAATTTATGAGTGACGCGACAACCATCCCGATTTTGCTGGATGGAGACACCGGATATGGGAACTTTAACAACATGCGCAGATTGGTTCGGAAATTGGAACAAAGAAACATTGGGGGAGTTTGTATTGAAGATAAACTATTTCCGAAGACAAACTCATTTATCAATGGGGAAGCCCAACCGCTGGCAGATATCGATGAATTCTGCGGGAAGATTAAGGCAGCTAAGGATGAGCAACAGGATGATGATTTTGTCGTGGTCGCTAGAATTGAAGCTTTCATAGCGGGCTGGGGATTAGAAGAGGCCCTTAAACGAGCGGAAGCTTATCGGAATGCAGGTGCGGATGCTATTCTGGTACACAGTAAAAAATCTAACCCGTCCGATATTGAAGCATTTGTGCAAGAGTGGGGAAATAGACATCCTTTGGTGATTGTTCCGACTAAATATTATTCTACACCTACCGAGCGATTTAGAGAACTGGACATAAGCATGATAATATGGGCCAATCATAACGTCCGTTCGGTCATCACGGCAATGGAGCATACCACTCGAACTATATTTAAGGATCAGAGCCTAAGAAACATTGAAGGTACCATTAGTTCGGTGGCGGATATCTTCCGATTACAGGGAGCAGAAGAATTGAAGATCGCAGAGAAGAAGTATCTACCTACAAGTGGGAAAAATGTGAATTCAATCATTCTCGCGGCTTCTAAAGGGGAGGGTCTTGAAGGTCTGACTAATCAAGTACCTAAAGCTCTGCTAAAGGTTAACGGGAGGTCCTTGCTCCAAACGCAAATTGACAATTTAAATCAAATTGGAATTAAAGATGTTTCGGTTGTGAGGGGATTTGCGAAAGATTCGATTCAATTCACTAACATTACTGCAATAGATAACGATAAATATGAGACCACTAAAGAATTATATTCCTTATTGGTTGCCATTGAGGCCGTGAAAGAAAACACGGTTATTAGTTATGGCGATATTATTTATAAATCTTATATTCTAAATGAACTATTAAATGATTCTAACGAGATTACGATTGTTGTGGATGCAGATAGCGACAATAAAGATGGTCAATATCGTGATTATGTAAAGACAAATAAGAAGTATTCAAACAATGTTTTCTCCGATCGGGTGGAGTTGGTCGAGATGGGAACACATATTATCCCTTCCGAAGTAATGGGCGAGTTCATTGGTTTATGGAAGGTAAGCGAGAATGGGGCAGTTGTTCTAAGGGATGCTCTTACGAATTTGGCTCAGAGAGAGAATATTGAACAACTTAGAATGAGCGATTTGTTTAATGATTTAAAAGCCCGAACCAACGTATCCGTTCTTTATATTAGAGGTTCATGGCTTGATGTTGATAATGTGGTTGATTTGCAGAAGGCGGGGGATTTGTATGTCAATTAATACGTATACGTTTGGGGAAGGGTTAAGAAATAAAGGATTTGATTTTTACAGTGGAGTACCATGTTCTTTCCTGAAGGATTTGATTAATTATGCCGTAAATGAATGTGATTATGTTATGGCAGCCAATGAAGGCGATGCGGTGGCCACATGTGCAGGAGCATTTATTGGTGGGAGGAAGTCTGTGTTTCTATGTCAGAATTCGGGTCTGACTAATGCAGTGTCACCACTCACCTCTCTTAACTATACCTTTAAAATACCTGTTCTCGGTTTTGTGAGTTTGCGTGGGGAAGAGGGACTGAACGATGAACCGCAACATGAACTGTTAGGTAAGATAACGACAGATATGATTGAAATGATGCAAATTGAATGGGCATATCTGTCTTCGAATGAAGAAGAAGCACTAGAACAGCTACAGCATGCAAACCGGATTATTGACCAAAATCGTTCCTTTTTTTTCGTGGTTCGCAAAAATACGTTTAATTCCGTCGTGTTAAAGGAAAGACAAGATTCAGTACCGAGAACTAGATCTATAACTGGGCATGAGAATGCACCTACTGCGTTTTATCCGCAAAGAATGGACATTCTGTCAACGCTACAGAATACTTGCAACGAAGATACAGTATTGCTGGCGACCACAGGAGTAACCGGCCGTGAACTTTATGAACTGGAAGACAGCCCTAATCAATTCTATATGGTTGGTTCAATGGGGTGCATAGGAGCCTTAAGCTTGGGATTGGCAATAGCGCGTCCGGATAAGAAGATAATATGTATAGACGGAGATGGCTCGTTATTAATGAGAATGGGCTCTTTAGCGACAACGGCTTATTATCGACCAGTCAACTTGTTACATGTATTATTGGATAATGGGGTGCACGAATCCACAGGGGGGCAATTTACAGTATCTTCAATTGTTGACTTCGCCCAATTGGCCAGATCTTCAGGCTATTCTGATGTAACGAACATTGGAAGCATAGAGGAATTGGAAAAGAAGATTGAAGCGTGGACTTCCGAGCCGATGTTGAGTTTTGTTTACATTAGCACAGCACTTGGAACGAAGGGGAACTTAGGAAGACCGAAGATTAAACCATTCCAGGTCAAGGAACGATTAATGAAACATCTACAATAACGATAGAGGAATGATAGCAATGATAAGGAAAGCCGTGATTGTTGCTGCTGGTCTATCCAGTCGTTTATATCCCCTTACATTGGAGCAGCCTAAAGGTCTGCTCTCTTTAAATGGCGAAGCACTTCTTGAGCGATCAATAGACATACTGAAAAGAAATGGAATAACGAAGATAGCGGTAGTTGTGGGGTATAAAAAGGAACAAATAATTAAGTCCTTGGGAGCAGACATTGACTATATATTTAATCCTTTCTATAGAGAGTGTAACAATATGGGGTCTTTATGGTTTGCATCTGCTTTTATTGATAATGATCCTTTTTTATATTTACATGGCGATATTGTTTACGATGAGAGCATTATAAAAAACGTACTTAATTCTTATCGAGAAACACAGTATGATATCGATCTTGTAACAGATTACGGTCCTGTTGATGAAGAAGCTATGAAAGTGAAAGTCAACAGCGACAATTGTTTAATTGAATCCAATAAACAAATTGTTCAGTCGGAATCAGCAGGAGAATGGACTGGGATTGCTTATATAAGAAATGTTAATGCTCTCTTTAATGTTATCGAGGGCATCATGTATACAGAAGGCATAAGTTACTATGATACTCATGCATTTACCAAAATGGTCTTAAATGGTTATTCTGTACATTGTACTCCCACTAAAGGTCAACCATGGATCGAAATTGATTTTTTAAGCGATTACGAAAAAGCGAAGGAAATGTTTTATGACGAAAACCTTTAATTACAGCAATCCTGTTGAAATTGTTTTTGGAAACGGAAGAATCGGTGAACTGAATCGCTATACAAAAGATAAAAAGGTGTTGTTAATAACCTCTCATGGTTTTAGAGAGCGGGGGATTATTGATAAGCTTGGCGAGACTAACCAGTTTGAATACATTCTGGATAATGTACGTCCCAATCCTACACTGTCACAACTGAACTATCAGTACGAGACAATAAAAAATGTTGATTTTGATCTAATTGTTGCCCTTGGCGGAGGGAGTGTTATGGATACCGCAAAAGTATTATCCCTTCAAACGAAGGGGTGGGAATACACGGAGGATCTAATTAAATATGCTTCGGGGAAGGTTGCAGACGACAAAATCACTCCTATAATAGGCGTGCCAACAACTGCTGGTTCCGGGAGCGAATTGACCCCGTGGGCCACTGTCTGGGATGATGCAAACAGAAAAAAGTATTCCCTTCACTTAAAAAACTTATGGTTCAAAACTTGTATTTGCGATCCTGAGATGACCTATTCCATTCCAATGAATATTACTATTCAATCAGGATTGGATGCATTATCGCATGCGCTAGAGTCGATCTGGAACATCAATGCGAATCCTATAACCAGACAATATGCAGTTTCAGCGGCTAAGCGAATAATTGTCACGCTCCCCAAACTTATCCGATACAACAATGATTCATTTTATCGGCAGGAAATGATGTTTGCCTCTATGCAAGCGGCGCTTGCTTTTTCTAATACTCAAACTTCAATTGCACATGCAATGTCCTATTACATGACTCTAGAGCGGGGGATTCCGCACGGGATCGCAAGCAGCTTTACTTTGCCAGCCATAGCAGATGCTGTTAAGGGACGAAGTGAAGAAGTGGATAACGATCTATTGGATATATTCGGAGAAGCGCCGTCGAATGTATTAAGAGGCATGTTAAATGAAATTGGAGTTTCTCATCGTTATGGGGATTATGGAATCGATGAGGAGGACTGGAACAAGATCGAAGAAAGTTTAAGCTTAACAAACAGGACTCAAAATAGCATCGTGAAGTTTCGCCAAGTATTAGATTGCCTGAAATCAAGTTCAAACTAAAAATTAGGATGGGATGCCATGGCCCCAAGTGTTCTTTTTACAACAATAGGTAGAAGAGTCCAGCTTGCAAGACACTTTATTGACAATGGATGGATAGTATACGGCACTGATTCTAATCCAGAGGATTGTGCCGGGCAGGGAGTCATTAACTCTCTTTTCAAGGTTCCGCGGTGTGATGAGCCCAATTATTATGACAGCTTGATTACTATTTGCCGAACGAATGTTGTTAACTATGTCATTCCGCTATTCGAGCCTGAGATGCTCGAACTTGCTAAACGAAAAGAGGAATTTGCTCAATATGGAGCAAATTTAGTTTTGTCAGACGAGGAATCATTGAATATTTGTCTCGACAAATATAAACTGGCTCAATTTTTCATAAAGGCCGGGATTCCTACTCCGGAGACATTTAAAAAACTAGAGCAAATCGATGCAAAGACAAAGTGGGTCATTAAGCCGCGTACTGGAATGGGAGGCAAGGATGTCCACATTGTCGATTCCAACGAGGTTCATTATTTTTCGAACAAGGTATCCAATCCTATTTATCAGAGGTATATTCCAGGCCAAGAATACAGCATTGATGTCTTTATTACGAAAGAAGGTCGGGTTCTCTCTGTGGTGCCTCGACTACGCCTTGAAGTTCGTTCAGGGGAGGTTAGCAAGTCGGTAACGGTTAAGGATGAAGCAATTACAAGACTTACAATTAAGTTGCTTAATAAGTTGAGGATTAACGGTCCTGCGACTATTCAGGGGATAAAAGATAATGTAACGGGACAATTCTACTTTATTGAGATTAACCCAAGATTTGGTGGGGGGGTACCTCTTACGATGGAAGCGGGAATCCCCTATGCGGATTTTCTAGGAGGAGACTATGAGCAACAATTGGAAGTTCTGCATCCGTATCAGGTCGGATTAAAAATGCTTAGATACGATGACGCTATCTTCGTAAGCGACAAAGGAATGGGCAACATATGAAGAATGTATTGGTAATTCCCTGCAGCGGGAGAGGAGGCATTGAGTTAAATAGAGCTCTCGGGCGTATTGTGCACTTTCGGCTGTGGGGCGCGGATGAATTAGGAATGCGATCTCAAGGGGATCTCATTTATAAAAATTATCTCGGAGAATTTAATTTATATAACGAAGAAGATATTGAGAAAATAAAGCAGGCAATTGACCGTTACGAGATCGATATGATTTATCCTGCTAGCATGGAAGCAATGAGTTGCTTTGCCCATCATCAATGTTCAATTCCGGCTATTGTTGTAAGCTCGCCAGAAGATGTAATTAAACTTTGCCGTTCTCCAATTCAAATATTCGACATAGTTAAAAATATATTGGAGGAGAATCCCGATGTCGAGATTCTTTCGGCTTCTTGTTTGAGCGATAGACATGGCTGTTTAAAATTTGCACGCGACGATAATTTCTCTTCACCAGAATTAGTGACTGAATTGGCAACTATCATTAACTCAAAGATTGCCCTTAGAGGTGTTTGGTCTTTTTCTATTAAAATGGGGGAAGTGCATATCACTCTAGGCATCTCCCCACAAATGGCTGTTTGCCGTAGCAAGGGGGTTAATCTAGCCGCTCTTAGCTTATTCGATCATATGGGGCATGACATTGAAGTCAGGGAGACGGATATCGATATAAGCTCCTATTCGGTTCAACAACTGAGATGCCAGGTACATTACGACTACGATGATGTTTATTTCGATTTGGACGAGACGATTATCATTAGGGACCAAGTGAACGAGATGATGATGTCCTTTCTCTTCCAGTGCCGCAATCGGGGGAAGAGGGTACACCTCATTACAAAGCATCGTCACGATTTGCACACCACCTTGGAGAAATTCAAATTATCTTCGTTGTTCGACTCCATCATTTGGCTCAAACATTCCGATGAGAAATTCCGATATATGAAGAAGGAGAGGGCTATCTTCATCGACGATGCTTACTCCGAGAGGAGAAGCGTTGCTGAGAATATTGGTATTCCAACTTTCGAAGTGAGCGCGGTAGAGTGCCTGATAGATTGGAGATTATAAGCGATGAGCGAAGTCCGAGTCAGCCATGAATATGAACGCTTCTGGGAAGAGGAAGGGACCCGGATTATCGACTGCAAGAGTTGCGGGTTTATTCATGTCGATCCGATTCCGACCAAGGAGGACTTGCTGGACTTTTACAGCAAGAAGTATTTTACGGAGGTTAAGCCATTCCGTTATGAGGCGGTTGACGAGCAGTTCGTGGCTGAGAAGTTAGGCCGCATTCCGAAGAACGGTACTTACAGAGGAATTTATAACCGTGTCTCCAAGCTGCTGCCGCAAGGGAATGCCGAACCGCTAAGCATGCTGGATATCGGCTGCGGCAATGATTTGCTTAGTCGTTTTTTCGCCAACCATAACTGGCAAGCTAACGTGATAGAGCCGAATCAAGATGCGGCAGCCTATCTTCGAAAGTTCGGTATTACAGTTTATGAAAGATTTGCCGATGAGCTTAAGGGAATTGGCTTAAGAGATATCTCATTCGTAAACATTCAGTTTGTTCTCGAGCATATTGCCAATCCAATCGATCTTCTCACGCAAGTCTATGAGGCAATGGCTCCCGGAGGAATTATCCGAGTTTGCGTTCCCAATGACTTCAGCGCTGGCCAAATGGCCTATCAGGAATATTATCAGGAGAAGCTCCGCTGGGTAGTTCGCCCAGATCATATCAATTATTTTTCTTTCTCTTCGTTGAGCGGTTTACTTCGCAGATGTGGGTTCGAAGAAAAGTATCGGACCACTAATTTTCCTCTGGAGTTCTTGCTCCTTGGAGGGCAGAATTATTATGCGGATGAGGATGCGAAGAAACTTGTTAACCCATTCGTAAAGCAGTTCCAACAGGCGTTCGCGAAGACCGGGCGCTGGAACAAATTGACCAAGCTGTATGAGTCACTTGCTGAAATCGAAATGGGCCGTTCCGTCTTCATGTTCGCGGTAAAGCGTTAATCCTGAGAGGAGAACAATCATGTCTCAAAAATTTCAAATCTCCGGTCGATGGATCGGCCCCGCTCACAAGCCCTTCATAATCGCCGAGATGTCCGGCAATCACAATCAATCCCTTGAACGAGCGCTGGCGATTGTCGATGTGGCGGCGGATGCGGGCGTGGATGCGCTGAAGCTGCAGACGTATACCGCGGATACGATGACGCTCGATATTGACGAGGGAGACTTCTTCATCGATGACCCTTCGAACCTGTGGAAGGGAGCTTCCTTATACAAGCTCTATCAGTTGGCATATACGCCTTGGGAGTGGCATGAGGCGATCTTCAAGCGGTGCCGGGAGAGAGGGATCATTCCGTTCAGCACGCCGTTTGATGAGACGGCGGTGGACTTCCTGGAGTCGTTGGATGCGCCGGCGTACAAGATAGCTTCGTTCGAGAACACAGACCTTCCTTTGATTCGCAAGGCTGCGCGCACAGGGAAGCCCCTCATCATCTCCACGGGGATGGCGTCCATTGCCGAGTTGGATGAGACTGTACGAGCGGCACGCGAAGCCGGTTGCGAGAATCTGGTGTTGCTCAAGTGTACGAGTACGTACCCGGCATCTCCAGCCAATTCGAATCTGCACACAATGCCTCATCTTAGCCAGCTTTTCGACTGCCAAGTAGGCATCTCGGATCACACGATGGGGATCGGCGTGAGTATAGCCAGTGTCGCTCTCGGAGGCACCGTCATCGAGAAGCACTTCACTCTCTCTCGTGCGGAAGGCGGAGTGGACTCCGTATTCTCGATGGAGCCTCAGGAGATGAAGCTGCTGGTGGAGGAGTCGGAGAAGGCTTGGCAGAGCTTGGGGAAGGTGCAGTATGGACCTACCAACGATGAGAAGCCATCCATGAAGCATCGCCGATCCCTTTATGTTGTGAAGGATGTCAATAAAGGGGAGGCATTTACGCCAGATAATGTTCGCGCTATTCGTCCCGGATCGGGTCTGGCTCCCAAGTACTATGAACTTGTGTTAGGGCGGGAGGCTTCATGTGATATAAAGGCGGGAACGGCCCTCGATTGGTACATGCTCTAGAATGTATGTGTGATCGCACTTATCTGCTCGCAATGATGTTGCGATTGCCAAATCATCGGGAGGATATTAAATGTGAATAGAAACCAAATGATAAATAAAATTTTAAGTATGAAGAATGAGAATAAACTAAGTGATAAGCGGATTGTCATTTGGGGTGTTGGAACACATGGTAAACAACTGTCGTTAATAATAGAGGAACTCGGGTTTCGTGTCTCCTATTTTCTAGATTCAGATAATGAAAAGGCGGGACAGGCATACGAAGGAATTCCTATTTTTTTGCCGGACACTTTATTAAACAATAGTAGTGATTATTTTATTTTTGTAGCAACGACGAAGTTTGACTCGAGGATTGAGAAGAAGTTGCAGCAATTCGGATATGACAGTGACGAGAACTATTATTATTTCTGTAAATTCCCTATAATCTCACTCTCCTCTGCTGAAGATTACTCGGATGAATTAAACAACTCCATTTCAGGGAAATTTCAAGGAGCAGATAGCAAGGTTATTTTTAAAGGCAAAAACAATCGATTAGAAATAGCGAATGGGGTGAAATTAGAGAAATGCACGATTCGATTTGAAGCAAATAATGGATACTTATCAATTGGGCCGAGGTCTCTATACCGAGGGTTAATTAATATTGGGAACGGGTGTGAAGTCAGAATCGGATGTGATCTTTTTGTAACAGCCGATTGTTTGATTATGACCGCAGAAGAAACAAAGGTAACAATCGGGGACGATTGCATGTTCGCCACAGGCGTTCAAATTCGAACTCACGATAGCCATCCTATCTTCAGTGTTCATGATGGGCAGCGAATAAATCCAGCCAGGTCCATAGAAATTGGCCATCATGTGTGGTTAGCCTACTCGGTTACCTTATTGTCCGGATGCTCAATTGGCGAGGGAAGCGTTATTGGGCACAGCAGTTTGGTAAAGGGGAATATTCCCAATAATTGTATAGCAGTTGGAACGCCAGCGAAAATGATCAAGAAGGATATTGCATGGGATAAAGCACACGTTGGAAAGACATTCCCCTATTCATTTCTCCATTCCGAGTATATAGGGAACCGTACGTATTGGAAGGAAACCAGTTTGTTTGATTAGTGAAATAACACAAGATCAGGTGAACCCCCATGACCACCCTAATCATCATACAAGCCCGAATGGGCTCCTCGCGTCTGCCCGGCAAGGTGCTGATGCCCTTGGGCGACTCGACGGTAATGGATTACGTCGTCTCACGTTGCCGCCAAGTTCAGGCTACGCTGGATGTCGTTGTGGCGACGTCGCGTCTGCCTCAGGACGATCCAATTGAACATTGGTGTGCGGAGCAGGGAGTGTCCTGTTACCGGGGCTCCGAGGATGACGTGCTGAGTCGGTACGTGGAGGCCGCGAAGCCGTATAAGCCCGACTATGTCATGCGGGTAACCGGAGATTGCCCCTTCGTCGATTATCATCTTGCGGACAAATTCCTGTCGGCGATGGCTAATCAGCCGTCCGACGCCATCGTGTGGTCGGGGGATATCCCCAGAGGGCTGGTTGTCGAGCTCGTCTCCTACGATGCCCTGCTTCGAATGGATGCGGAGGGGCAGGAACCGAGGCACCGCGAGCATGTGACCTATTATGCGAAGGAGTTCCCGGAGGGCTATCCGACGACAGAGGTGCCTGTTCCCAAGGCGCTTCAATATCCTGAGCTAAGAATCACGTTGGATACCGAGGAAGACTATGCGTTATGCCAAGCCGTGGCGGAAGCCTTCTCCGGGGACAAGCTCGTTCCTTCGCAGGCGGTCGTGGACTACTTGAATCGCCATCCCGAGGTTGCCAAGCTGAATTCTCATATCGAACAGAAGCCGGTGGTCTAGCATATGGGCGTACCAAGAGTGGTGTTCCGGGCGGACGCCTCGAGCGAGATCGGCAGCGGCCATACGATGCGGTGCTTGATTGTTGCGGACCGGCTCTCGAAGGAGGGGGCGGAATGCTTCTTCCTCTGCAAGCCTCTGGCAGGCCATATGGGCGGCTACTTGGCTTCCCGAGGATATCGAGTTCTCTGGCTGGCAGGGGACGAACCCACAACCGAAGCAAGTTGGGAAAAGGATGCGGAGGACTGTCGAACGGTGCTGGAAGAGGAAGGAGTCGCGCCGGATTGGCTTGTAATCGATCATTACGGCCTCGATTATCGCTGGGAAGAAGCCGTTCTTGAAGGTTGCGGACGCCCGCGCTTGCTCGTTATCGACGACCTGGCCAACCGTTGCCACGAAGCCGATCTTCTTCTTGACCAGAATGTGTTGCCCAACCTGGAGAGCCGTTACGACGGTCTGGTTCCGGAGAGGTGCGTTAAGCTGCTCGGCCCCCGTTATCTGCTTCTCAGGCCGGACTTCTACGAGCCCCGGCATCGGCGCGAACGGGACGGGAAGCTGGGGCGGCTGCTTGTCTTCTTCGGGGGCTCCGATCCGACGGAAGAGACGAGCAAGGCGTTATCCGCGATCGAGTGCATGGGTGATGACCGACTGTTCCACGTCGAGGTGATCGTCGGCGCATCGAATCCACGGCTGGCTTCTCTTCGCAATCGATGCGAGGCGCTCCATAACCTGAAGCTGCACGTTCAAGTCGAGAACATGGCGGAGCGGATCGCGGAGGCGGACTTCGCTCTCGGGGCGGGCGGAGTGGCGATGTGGGAACGCTGCTTCCTTGGTCTGCCTTCCGCCGTTGCCATCGCGGCGGACAATCAACGGGATAGCGTGGAGGAGGCGGCACGGCTCGGAGCGGTATGGAACGCCGGGCATCACGGGAACATCGATGCGGCGACGTATACCGGCCTGCTAAGAAGAGCTCAAGCTTCCCCAGGCGATTTGATTCGAATGGCGGAGCAGGCGCAACGAGTAACACGCAGCCAGGATGCCGCTCACCGTTCCGACCCGATTCTGGAAGCCATGCGGAACATTCAGAGCGAATAATGAAGGAGAGACCTACCTACATGAACATCTTACTTACCGGAGGAGCAGGTTTTATCGGCCGCTGGGTGGCGAAGAAGCTGCTGAACGACGGACACGCCGTCTGGATTCTCGATGACTTGTCCAATGGGCGAGAGGCGAACCTCGAAGAGCTCCAAAGCCACCCCGGCCTCCGTTCCTTTATCCATGGATCGATCCTGGACGAGCCGCTGCTCGATACTCTTTTCACCCAACATTCGTTTAACATCTGCTACCACCTCGGAGCTTCGATCAACGTGCAGGACTCCATCGACGATCCCCGAACGACGTTCAACAACGACACGGTCGGTACCTTCTATATCATGGAACAGTGCCGCAAGCATAACGCGAAGGTCGTGTTTATGAGCACCTGCATGGTGTACGATCGTTGCACGGAGGAGGGCGGCATCGCGGAACACCACCCGATCAAGCCGGCCTCGCCATATGCAGGGAGCAAGATCGCCGCAGAGAATATCGTTCTCTCCTATTATTATGCGTACGGTCTGCCTGCCGTGGTCATCCGCCCCTTCAACACGTACGGTCCTTATCAGAAGACAGGGGGCGAGGGCGGCGTTGTTGCGATTTTCCTCAAGAATAAGGTCAATGGGCAAGGGGTCAAAATCTACGGAGACGGAACCCAGACCCGGGACTTGCTGTATGTCGAAGATTGCGCGAATTTTGTCGTTCAAGCCGGATACTCGGATGCCGTGAACGGTCATATCGTCAATGCCGGACTCGGTCGCGACATCTCCATCAACGAGTTGGCGGGACTTATTATGGAAGACCAATCCCGAATCGAGCATGTCGAGCATATTCACCCTCAGAGCGAGATTGCGAAGCTGCTGTGCGATTCCTCGAAGGCGAACAGATTGCTTGGCTGGGCGCCGCAAGTGACGCTGGAGGAAGGCATTCGGAGAACCGAGGATTGGATTCGGACGACTAACTTGATTTGAGGTGCGGTGCATGACGACTTCGAAGCGGGAGACGCTGCTCCCTTACGGCAAGCAGTCCATTGACGAAGATGACATCCAGGCGGTCGTGAGCGTTCTGCGGAGCGACTATATAACCCAAGGGCCGGCCATCGAGCGATTCGAGCGGAAAATAGCGGATTATGTCGGAGCGAAATACGCGGTCGCATTCTGCAATGGCACGGCTGCGCTGCATGGCGCTTGCTACGCGGCGGGCATCGGGCCTGGCGATGAGGTCATCACGACTCCGGTGACGTTCCTGGCGAGCAGCAACTGTGTTCTCTACCAGGGCGGGACTCCGGTGTTCGCGGACATCGATCCGGATACGTACAACATGGACCCGGATGCGGCCGAGAAGGCGATCACTTCGCGGACGAAGGCGATCATCCCTGTCGATCTGACAGGGCAGCCCGCCGAGATGGAGCGATTCTCCATGCTGGCGCGCGATCGCGGTCTCGTCTTGATCGAAGATGCGGCGCACTCTCTGGGAGCTTCTTATGCCGGGAGAAAAGTCGGGGCTTGGGCGGACATGACCATGTTCAGCTTCCACCCCGTGAAGCACGTGACGACAGGAGAAGGCGGCGTTATCGCGACGGACAGCGAGGAATATCGCGACCGGCTGCAGGCGTTCCGGAGTCACGGGACGACCCGCGATCCGGAGAAGCTGACTCGTTGCGATGGTCCGTGGTATTACGAGATGCAGGAGCTCGGCTACAATTACCGGATGACCGATCTGCAGGCGGCGCTCGGCGCTTCCCAGATGGGCAAGCTGGATCGCTTCGTCGAGCGCAGGCGGGAGATTGCCCAAGCCTATACGGCTGCGTTCCGGGATATTCCGGGATTGATCGTCCCGAAGCAGCATGCCGCAGCGGAGTCCAGTTGGCACCTGTACGTCCTTCGCTGGGACGGGGAGGTCCTGGAGGGCGGACGCGACCGGGCGTTCGCAGAGCTGCGGGACCGCAACCTCGGCGTGCAGGTTCATTATATCCCGATCTATCGTCAGCCGTATTACAGCGAGCGAGGCTACTCGGAGCAAGCGTATCCGGAGTCCGAACGATACTACCGTACCGCGTTGTCTCTGCCTATTTTCCCAGCCATGTCGAATGATGATGTCGAATACGTTGTCCGATCCGTCAGGGAGACTGCAGTCCTATTAGGAACACTCGACAAATAATCGAAGCTCAATGACACCGCTTACAATTCCCCATTGACACCAAACTTTCCCTAATGGTATATTCGGGGTGTGGGCCAGGCCAAATCGCCTATGTCAATTGAAAATGAAGGGAATGTTCAGCACATGCAAGGTAAAGTTAAATGGTTCAATGCAGAGAAGGGTTATGGATTCATTGAGACTGAGCAAGGCGGCGACGTGTTCGTTCACTTCTCCGCAATCCAGATGGACGGATACAAGTCTCTCGAAGAGGGCCAATCCGTTGAGTTTGACATTGTGCAAGGCGCCAGAGGCCCGCAAGCAGCGAACGTCGTTAGAGCGTAATCGTAATCATCGGCGCGATCGCGCCTCCTTGTCATAAAGGAATAGAGAGAACCGGTTAACGTAACGATTTGCCGGCCACCCAAGCCTCGGAGCGATCCGGGGCTTATTTTGTCTGCATTCCGACAAGCAGCCTGTTATAATGGTGCATAAGAGAGCTTGCGTAAAGGAATGAGCAGAATGGTTTACGAATTCCCCCTCGATCAAGCCGATGTCAGAGAGCGGTTCGATAATCAAGATTATCAGCAAGCGAGGGCCTACTTCAACGCCAGGTATGTCCTGAAGCTTGAACGATCCACGGACTCCGGTCATTGCGAAGCGATCGTTCGGGGCAGCCTGGGAGAGAAGTACGATGTACAACTGGATTGGGACGAATACGGTGAGTATGTGGATACCTATTGCAACTGTCCAGCGTTCGACGTTGACTCGGAATGCACGCACATCGTGACGGTTATGCTGGCTCTGATTGACCAGGATACGGGCTTGGCCAGTGAAACGATGTCTCAGAAGAAGGCTGGCCGATCGTCCAGCTTTTTGTCGATGCCCATGTTCGGCGGAATGCCGGCGTCGGCCATACCGGGGTCTGCGGAACTGGAGAATCGCTATGCCAATCAGTTCCTGCAACTGTTCGCCCCCTCCGGAGGACGTGGCTTGAGGGCGGTGCCCACTGCGGCGAACGGAGACGAGTTGGCCGTGATCGGGGTCGAGTTTATTGTGAAGGCGACTCTGGAGTCGCACCGCTATGCGTCGCTGATTGAGATTGAGCTGAAGGTGGGGCCGAAGCGGCTGTACGTCGTTCCGAAGATTCGGGAGTTTCTGGACAATATGGAGCAATGCGAGATTAACCCGTTCTCGAAGTCGTTCACGTTCAACCCGAACCTTCATCGGTTCAGGGAAGAGGATGAAGAAGTGTTGCGGGCACTCGCGCAGATACGGCACAGTGAGGAGTTCTTCACCGGGGGAAGGGCATCTTACTACTACGACCCGAACAAGAATCACCGGGTGTTGCGCGTGCCGCCGGGCTCGTGGGAGGCGCTTCGGGACAAGCTTGGCCAAGTGAATGCCACCCTTGAGATTGACGGGCAATCCTGCGGTCCCCTGCCGTCAATAGAACCGTCGATGCTCTCCCTGTCGTTCGATGTGGGGCAGGCACCCAATAAGAAAGCCTATTCCGTGAAGCCCAGAGGGCTCGATAGAATCGGGCTTCTCTCGGAATACGGACTGGCCGTAGAGAACGGTAAGCTGGTATCCGTTAACCCGGATGAGCTTCGCCATCTGTCTGCGGTCAAGAGCTGGTTCGAGATGGAGCGGCGTTCCGATGTGGTAATCCCGCCTGCCAAGCTGAGCGACTTCCTGGAACGGGCTCTTCCTTCCCTGCGGAAGCTGGGCCGTGTCCATATCGAGAAGTCGCTGGAAGAACGGATCGTGCAGCCTGAGCTGAAGGCCAAGCTGTATCTGGACTATAAGGACGAATCGCTGCATACCAGACTGGAGTTCGACTACGGGGGGCAGATTCTTGTTCAGACCCGCAAGGGGACGAGGAGGAAGGAGCCGTCGGAAGCCTCGGACATCGTTCTGGTGAGGAATCTGGAGCGGGAAGCGCAACTGACGGCTTTGCTTGACGCGAGTCCATGGGCAGGAGAGGCAGACGACCGCGTATTGGCGAACGAAGACGATATCTACGACTTCCTCTACAACCGCATCCCCGTCTGGGAGAAGCAGGCCGAGGTGTTCGCGACGACGGCCGTACGAACGCTGCTTCAGCCGATGAGCCAACGTCCTCGAGCTTCCGTGGATGTGGATTCGAGCTATGATTGGCTCGAGATTCGCTTCGACATGGAAGGAATCGATGAACGGGAGATTCGCCGAATTCTGCAGTCGCTGGTGGAGAAGCGGCGGTATTACCGGCTGCCAAGCGGAGCCTTCCTCTCTCTGGAACAGGAGGAATTCCGGGAAGCGGCCAGTATGATGAGCGATATGGATATCCGCAAGTCCGAGATCAAGGGAAGCCGCATCCAGCTTCCGGCCGTCCGCGGACTGCGAATGTCGGATCGGACGGAGCCGGGGCACGGTTCCTTGCGAATCAAGTGGGGGAGCAAGCTCCGGCAATTGCTGGAGAGGATGCGGAACCCGGCGGATCTCGAGCATCCGCTGCCGGATTCGCTCGGCGCGATTCTGCGCGACTATCAGAAGGAAGGCTTCCAGTGGCTCAAGACGCTGTCGTTCTACCGATTCGGGGGCATTCTGGCTGATGACATGGGCTTGGGCAAAACACTTCAGAGCATTGCCTACATGGTGTCGGAGAGGGAGGAGCAGCAAGCGGCAGCCGGCGAACGAAGGCCGTCTCTGGTCGTCTGTCCGGCGTCCCTCGTCTACAACTGGGAGAGCGAGATTCGCAAGTTCGCTCCGCAGTTGCGGACGTCGGTCGTTGCGGGAGCGAAGGCGGAGCGGGAGGGGATGCTGGAGCAGGACATCGATTCGGCTGTCGATGTGATCATCACCTCGTATCCGCTGCTTCGGCGGGACATCGAATTCTACGAGGGCAAGCCGTTCGGCATCCTCATTCTGGACGAGGCGCAGGCATTCAAGAACCGCTCGTCGCAGACCGCCCAGACGCTCAAACGGGTCACCGCCGGGCGCCGTTTCGCCCTGACCGGCACGCCGATCGAGAATCGGCTGGGGGAGCTGTGGTCGATCTTCGACGTCGTATTCCCTGGGCTGTTCGAGAGCGAGAAGGCGTTCACGGCGATGGCCCCCGACAAGATAGCAAGAATTATTCGTCCCTTCGTCTTGAGAAGAATGAAGAGCGAGGTGCTGACGGAGCTTCCGGAGAAGATCGAATCCGTTCTGTACTCCGAGCTTGCCGTCTCTCAGAAGAAGATCTATGCGGCTTATCTGGAGAAGCTTCGCTCCGAGACGGAGGAGACGCTGCAGGCGAACGGCTTCCAGCAAGGCCGAATGAAGATTCTCGCCGGCTTGACCCGCCTGCGTCAGATCTGCTGTCACCCGGCGTTGTTCGTAGAGGATTACAAGGGCGAGTCCGGCAAGCTGGAGCAATTGCTCGAGACGGTCGAGGAGTGCTTGGACAACGGCAGGAGGCTGTTGATCTTCTCCCAGTTCACGAGCATGCTGGAGATGATTCGCGGCGAGCTGGCCGCAGCGGGCCGACCATGCTTCTACCTCGATGGCAGCACGCCGTCCGCGGAACGGCTTCAACTGTGCGACCGGTTCAATTCGGGGGAGAACGATATTTTCCTCATCTCGCTCAAGGCGGGCGGAACCGGACTCAACCTGACGGGCGCGGACACGGTCATTCTGTTCGATCTGTGGTGGAATCCGGCTGTCGAGCAGCAGGCAGCGGATCGGGCCTACCGAATCGGGCAGAAGAAGGTCGTGCAGGTGATGCGGTTGGTAACTCAAGGGACAATCGAGGAGAAAATATACGAGCTGCAGCAGAGGAAAAAGGATATCGCGAACGAGGTCATTCAATCGGGAGAGGCTTCGTTGTCTTCGCTGTCGGAAGAGGATATTCGCGAGCTGTTGGCTGTTCCGGTCTAATTCGCAGGAGAGGAGCAGGACTCTGCTCCCTGTTCCTCATTTCCTCTTTGTCCCGCGTTGGACCTAGCCTCTGAAACCGCTTTCTCTCGCATTTGCACTTTTCGAGCCAAGTTTTCAAATAATTCAAATTTATTAGCTGAATGTAATGGTTCGGCCTGAGCGGATGTGGTATGATGAACTCAGCAAAGGAGGTTTAAGCCTATGAAATACAACATTCGTGGTCAGCGCATGGAAGTCACTCTTGCTCTTCGGGAATACGTCGAGAAGAAGCTGAGCAGGCTGGATCGGTATTTGGATGCACCTCCCTTATCCGACGTGCAGGTAACGCTAAGCGCCATCAAGGGCATGCATGCCGTCGAGGTCACGATTCCTTTGACTAACGTTCTGCTGAGGGCCGAAGTGAAGAGCGAGGACATGTACGCCTCGATCGATCTGGTCACCGACAAGCTGGAACGGCAGATTCGCAAGCACAAGACGAAGGTCAACCGCAAGTTCCGTCAGGACGGTTCTTCCCGGGCCCTGTTCAAGGAGGAAGCCGAAGCGGGAACGCGAGGCGCCACGGCGCTCGCCACTTTCGAGGAGGAAGACGAGTACGAACTGGTTCGTACGAAGCGATTTAACCTGAAGCCCATGGACGTCGAGGAAGCGATTCTTCAGATGAACATGGTTGGACATAACTTCTACGTCTTCTCCAATGTCGATACTCAAGAGGTGAACGTGGTTTACCGCCGCGGCGATGGAAGATACGGGCTGATCGAGTCCGCCGAATAGATTGCCGGCACCTGCCGGCGCCATAGCGATGAAGCAAGGCCTGCAACCGACGAGTTCCCGCGAGGGGCTTGCGGGCGCAGGCCTTTGCCTTGCGCGGCCCCGGTCGATTGCCTATATCCGGCAGCCGCTCGGCCTTTCTTGCCCACCCCCTATATTACTGTTAAAATAAGTAGATACGGCTTTACCCGCACAGAGGGAAGGGGTAGACTATGCTCGGATTAGTGAAGAAAATTTTCGGAGATCCCAACGAACGTGAAGTCAAGCGGCTTATGAAGACCGTCGAACAGATCAACGGTTTGGAATCTTCTTTAACGGGATTGACCGATGAGCAGCTCCGCGACAAGACGGAGGAATTCCGGGCCCGCCTGGAGAAGGACGAGGATCTCGACGATCTGCTGCCGGAGGCGTTCGCGGTCGTTCGCGAGGCGTCCAAGCGTGTGCTCAAGATGCGTCACTTCGACGTTCAGATGCTGGGCGGCATGGTGCTTCATTCCGGCAAGATCGCCGAGATGAAGACAGGCGAGGGCAAGACGCTCGTCGGTACGCTTCCGGTCTATCTGAACGCGCTCGCCGGCAAGGGCGTGCACGTCGTCACCGTCAACGATTATCTGGCGCAGCGCGACAGCCAGTTGATGGGGCAGTTGTACAACTTCCTCGGCATGACCGTCGGCTGCAATCTTCACGGACTCAGCCACGAAGAGAAGCAGGCGGCTTACGCTTGCGATATTACGTACGGCACGAACAACGAATATGGCTTCGACTACCTGCGCGACAACATGGTGCTCTACAAGGAGCAGATGGTGCAGCGCCCGCTTCAGTTCGCGATCATCGACGAAGTGGACTCCATCCTCATCGACGAAGCGCGGACTCCTCTTATTATCTCCGGACAAGCCCAGAAGTCCACACAGCTGTACTATGCGGCGGATCGCTTCGTGGCGAAGCTGGAGGAGACGGAGGACTTTACCATCGATGTGAAAATGCGCAGCATAGCGCTCACGGACCAAGGGGTCAGCAAGGCCGAGAGTGCGTTCAATATCGAGAATTTGTTCGGCCACGATAACGTGACGCTGAACCATCATATCAGTCAGGCGCTCCGCGCCCGCTTCATTATGAAGCGGGACGTCGACTATGTCGTTCAGGAAGACGACGTCGTCATCGTCGACGAGTTCACCGGGCGTCTGATGGCCGGCCGCCGCTACAGCGACGGGCTGCATCAGGCGATCGAAGCGAAGGAAGGGCTCGAGGTTCAGAACGAGAGCATGACCCTCGCCACGATTACGTTCCAGAACTACTTCCGGATGTACCGCAAGCTGGCCGGCATGACCGGTACGGCGAAGACGGAGGAAGAAGAGTTCAAGCGGATTTATGGCCTTGAGGTTGTTCAGGTGCCGACGAATCGGCCGAACATCCGCCAGGACTCCCCGGACGTCGTCTACAAGTCGGAGAACGGCAAGTTCAAGGCGGTTGTCGACGAGATCGTGGAGCGGCACCAGACCGGCCAGCCGGTCCTCGTCGGCACGGTGTCGATCGAGAATTCGGAGCGCGTCTCGGAGATTCTGAAGAAGAAGGGCATCAAGCACCAGGTGCTGAACGCCAAGTATCATGCCGAGGAAGCGGCCATTATCTCCAGCGCGGGACAGCACGGAACCGTGACGATCGCCACGAACATGGCGGGCCGCGGTACGGACATCATCCTCGGCGAAGGCGTCGCGGAGCTTGGCGGGCTTCATATTATCGGCACCGAGCGCCATGAGAGCCGCCGGATCGACAATCAGTTGCGCGGACGCGCGGGCCGTCAAGGCGACCCGGGCTCGTCGCAGTTCTATCTGTCGATGGAAGACGAATTGATGCGCCGGTTCGGCGCCGACAATATCATGGGCATGATGGAGCGGCTTGGCTTCGACGAGAGCTCGCCGATCGAGAGCAAGCTCATCACGCGCGCCATCGAGTCCGCGCAGAAGCGGGTCGAAGGCAGCAACTTCGACGCCCGCCGCGTCGTTCTCCAGTACGACGACGTCATTAATCTGCAGCGCGAGAAGATCTACGGCGACCGCCGTCAGATTCTCCATGCGGAGAACATCCGCGACATCGTGAACGGCATGATCAAGTCCGTCGTCGAACGGGCGGTCGATCGTCACTGTCCGGGCGAGGACGTTCCGGAGGATTGGGATCTGGAAGGGCTGGTCGCTTACGCTCACACGAACTTCCTGCCGACCGAGAGCGTCTCGAAGGAAGAGATCTGGGGCAAGGAGAAGGAAGAGCTCGTGGAGTGGCTGCTTGAGCGCGTCAACAAGCTTTACGATGAGCGGGAAGAGAGCATCGGCACCGAGACGATGCGCGAATTCGAGAAGGTCGTCGTGCTGCGCGCGGTCGACAGCAAGTGGATGGACCACATCGACGCGATGGATCACCTGCGTCAAGGCATCCATCTGCGCGCATACGGCGGCAACGATCCGCTGCGCGAATATCAGTTCGAAGGCCATAACATGTTCCTCTCCATGATCGAGCGGATCGAAGAAGAGATCACGCTCTACATCATGAAGGCGCAGGTCGAGAGCAATGTGAAGCGCGAAGCGGTTGCGGAAGGCCAAGCCGTCGACACGAAGGCGGAGGCCGGTCCGAAGCGCCCGACGAAGAAGGTCGAGAACATCGGCCGGAACGATCCGTGCCCTTGCGGCAGCGGCAAGAAGTACAAACTGTGCCACGGACGCATAAGCTAATAGAGCAACAACGCGGCTTCCTGGCCGCGCACAATAATGCCGAATGACGGCGGGACGGTGCCGCGACGCTCGTGTAACGAGCGGGCGGCGCCGTTCCGCCGCGTTCGCTCCCATTACCCTCAAGAGGTGGTTCAACATGGCAATCGCCGATACGTCGGTTAAGCAAGATCTTCGCGAGAACGCGAAGCGACTCCAGCAACTTAGGGGGTCTCTTTGACTTAGATCTCAAGCTGGAGATGATCGCGAATTATGAGGTGAAGATGTCGGACCCGAACTTCTGGGACGACAATGACAAGGCGCAGGGCGTCATCGCCGAGATGAACGCCGTCAAGAGCGTCGTCGATCAGTTCGGCACGCTGACGGGCGAGCTTGACGATCTCGAAGCGATGCTCGAGATTCTGGAGGAAGAGAGCGACCCGGAGCTCGAGGCCGAATGGGCTTCGAACGTCAACGGGCTGGCGAGCAAGGTGGACGCGTTCGAGCTGACCCTGCTGCTGAACCAGCCGTATGACAAGTCCCACGCGATTCTGGAGCTTCATCCGGGCGCAGGCGGCACCGAGTCGCAGGACTGGGCGTCCATGCTGTACCGCATGTACACCCGCTGGGCGGAGAAGCGCGGCTTCAAGGTCGAGCTGCTCGACTACCTGCCGGGCGACGAGGCGGGCATCAAGAGCGTCACGATCATGGTGCGCGGCTACAACGCCTACGGCTACCTGAAGGCGGAGAAGGGCGTTCACCGCCTCGTGCGAATCTCTCCGTTCGACGCTTCGGGCCGCCGTCATACGTCGTTCGTCTCGTGCGATGTCGTGCCCGAGATTCCGGACGATGTGCAGATCGAGATCCGGATGGAGGACGTCAGGGTCGACACCTACCGGGCCAGCGGCGCGGGCGGTCAGCACATCAACAAGACCGATTCCGCGATCCGGATGACGCACATCCCGACTGGCATCGTCGTGGCGTGCCAGACGCAGCGTTCGCAGATCCAGAACCGCGAGCAGGCGCTGAAGATGCTCCAATCCAAGCTCTACGAGCTGAAGATTCAGGAGCAGCAGCAGGAGCTGGCGGCCATCCGCGGCGAGCAGAAGGATATCGCGTGGGGCAGCCAGATTCGCTCGTACGTGTTCCATCCGTACAGCATGGTCAAGGACCACCGCACCGGCGTCGAGACAGGCAACGTGCAGGCAGTCATGGACGGCGACCTCGATCCGTTCATCGACGGTTATCTGCGCGGCCAGATCAAGCAGCCGGAAGCCCAGGAGTAGGCGAGCGGAACGAAGGGTGACTGGTAGGGCGAAACAAAGTAGGGGCAGAGAACGGAACATAGCGGGACCGGTATAGCGAAACAAAGCGGGACCGATATAGCGAAACAAAGCGGGACCGGTATAGCGAAACAAAGTAAGACCAGGACGGCGATTGAGAATAGCAAGCAGGATGGGAGCCTCCCCGGCGATCGGGAAGGCTCTTCTTGAGCATCGGCCTCCGATGCCCTCGAATTCCCTCCGGTGCTGGGCAGTTCCGTGCCCTCCGATGCCTCGCTGCCGCTGGATGCCTCGTGCCCTCGATATCTCCGTGCTGGAAGCCTCCGATCTCACATGCTGGATGTCCCGTCCTTATTCGATGTCTCCATGCTAGAAGCCGCTGCTCCCCGTTCTTGATGCTCATGTGTTTCCCCGATGCCTCCGTGCCTCCCCGATATCTCGCCACTGCTGGATGTCAGGAATTTATGCGAAATTTCACATTCATGCGGCTCGATAATGGGCAATTTGGGCGATTTTATGTGAAAAATAGCATATATGGAGAGAAATACGAGATGAATTTCCGCATATATGCTAAAAATCACATAAAACGCTTCGATTCCCTCCCGATCCAAGCGGATGAATGTGAAAAACCATATAAAATCGTAAAGCACAGGCTGCAAATAGCAAAAGACAGCGGGCCGGAGAGGCGAATGGACTCGTAAAGAGACCGAGCAATCCTATTCGATTGGAAATGTCTAGTTGACGATTGGATGAGAGCGGTGCTAGGATAAAGGAGATACGGTAACCGCTTACAGAGCGGTGTCACCGTGTTTGTGCAAACGATTGCACAAACGATTGCACAGTTTAATTCGGAGACTTGCACAGAGCAGCAAGTCACACCAGGCGGCAAGGCGTAAAGATGGCAAGTCGCACAAGGCGCCAAGAGACCGGCGGCAAGACGCGGAAGACGGCAAGGTACGCAAGGTGCCAGGAGACAGACAGCAAGAGGTAGGCAGCAGGACGCACGTGGCAGCAAGTCGCAGAAATCAGCATGTCGCAGAGATCGGCAAGGTGCACACGACAGACAGCAAATCACGCAAGGCAGTTGGGCACGGGTTGGTTAATGACAGAAGGAGGATGAGCATGGGGATGCAGGAGGGCAAGAGGGCGAAGAGGAGACGAGTTCGGCGGGGCTGGAGTGTGCTGCTTAGCGTGGCGTTGGTGTTCCAGCTATTCGCCGGGATGGCATCGGCGGCAGATGCCGGAGAGGGAGACGGCGAGGGTTCGGTTGGCAGCGCCGTTTATGCAAACGTTGGCACACTTGTCGCCGACAGCTTCCTGGAGCAACCGGGGGGCCAGGCGACATGGGTCGTTGCGGGCAATCTCCAGAAGGCGCTCGGGGAGTCCGACGATTGGAAGACGGACGGCACGGCGACGCGGATGACGCATCTGGTCGGCGAGTATTATGCGTTCTCCGCCGTGCTGGACGCGGGGGACTATGAATTTAAGCTGGCCCAGGGAGGAAGCTGGACCGGAGCCATCGGCAGCACGGAGAACAATGAGAACAACATTGAGCTCGCGTTGCCGGAGGCGGCCAAGGTCAATATTTATGTGAACGGGGAGACGAGGCAGGCGCGGATCTCGGCTCCGGACGATGCGACGGTGTCCGGAATCGAGCGGTATGCTCCGGCGATCGCGGAGGAGCAGTGGCCGAGGCTGGTCGGCAGCCTGCAGACGGCGCTCGGCGAGGCGGATAATTGGAAGCCGGAGCTCTCCACGTTGTTGTTCGTCGATTACAACTTCGACAACACGGTCTACAAGCTGCAGCGCACGCTGCCTGCAGGCAGCTACGAGGCCAAGGTTATCATGGGGACGAGCTGGGACGACGACGAGAGCTTCGGAACGACAAGCTCGAGCGGCAATTATGCCTTCGAGGTGGCGGGCGTTTCCGAGGAGGTGACGTTCACCTTCGACCAGGGGGCCGAACCGAAGAAGCTGTACACCGGCGAACCGGAAGCGCTTCCGGTGGCGGATACGATCGTCGAGCAGCCAGGCGGCAAGACGAAGTGGGTTCTCGCGGGCAACTTCCAGGCGGCGCTCGGGGAGTCCGGCGATTGGACGCCGAGCGGAACCGTTACCCGCATGAAGCACCTGGTCGGCGAATATTACGCCTACTCGGCGGTGCTGGAGGCGGGGAGCTACGAGTTCAAGATCACGAAGAACGGGGATTGGGCGGACGCAATCGCCAGCTCTGTGGACGGCAACAATATTGGGCTTACGCTGACCAAGGCGGCCAAGATCAACTTCTACCTGAATGGGGAGACGAATCAGGTCAGGCTCGAGGCTCCCGACAGCGCAACGCTGACGGGGATTCAGCGTTACGCGCCGGCGGTCGCTGCAGACAAGTGGCCGAGACTCGTCGGCGACCTGCAGACGGAGATGGGGGATGCGGAGGACTGGAAGCCGGAGCTCGCGACCCAGATGTTCGTCGACTATTACTTCGACAACACGGTCTACATGCTGCAGCGCACGCTGCCTGCAGGCGGCTATGAAGCCAAGGTCGTCATGGGCGCGACCTGGGACGACGAGAACTTCGGAGCGTCCGGAGGCAACTACGTCTTCAAGCTCGCGGACGCGGCGGACGTGACGTTCTCCTTCAGCCAGACGGACGATCCGAAGCTGCTTGCGGCGGATTACACGATCGGCAGCGGCAAGTACGACGGCAAGCTCGACGCGTCGAAGATCGCCTTCGACAGTTGGTCGGTAACGTTCAAGAAGCCGTTCGGAGCGATCAAGCAAGGCGAAGAGAACCTGACGCTGCGCATCGCGGTCGGCCATGACGACGTGCAGGTCGCGCGGGTCGAACTGACGAACGGAGAGGGACTTGCTTCCACCTACCCCATGCGCCGGACAACAACAGTAGGGGATCTCGACTACTATGAGGTCGTGCTGGACAGCGGGATTTTCGACGAGATTGGGATCTGGGGGTACAAGTTCATCTTGGTCGACGGCTCGGCCAAGCTGGAATACGGGGACGACAACGACAGCGGCGGAACGGGAACGGTCGTATCGGACGGTGCGGTGCCGTTTAACCTGACCGTCTACGCGGCGGACTATCGGACTCCGGACTGGATGAAGAACTCGGTTGTTTATCAGATTTTCCCGGACCGGTTCTTCGATGGCGAGGAGAGCAACAACCGGGCGAAGCTGGTGGACGGCTCTCGCGGGGTTCGTTCGGAGACGGGGGACAACGCGGGGCAAATCACGGTGAATCCGCTGCAATACTACGACGGGGGAGTGACGAACGACCCGGCTCCGGACCAGGTGTGGGGTGACTGGAGCGACGTGCCGGAGCGTCCGGACCGCAGCACGGCCGTGAACGCTCCTTATTATCCGGATGCGAAGACGGACGGCGTGTGGGGCAACGAGTTCTACGGCGGGGACATTCAGGGCGTGCAGCAGAAGCTCGATTACCTGAAGCAGCTCGGCGTCACGGCGATTTACCTGAATCCGGTCGCTTGGGCATCCTCCAACCACAAGTATGACGCGACCGACTACAAGCATCTTGATCCGATGTTCGGAGAGCCGGTGTACAACACGCCGGGAGATCCGACTTCGGGATTGAATTACGACGAGACGAGGCAAAAATCGGACGCCGTCTTCGAGACGTTCGCCAAAGCGGCGGCACAGGCGGGCATTCGCATTATTAACGATGGTGTGTTCAATCACGTGGGCGACGATTCGATCTACTTCGATCGCTACGAGAAATATCCGGAGATCGGGGCTTACGAATACTGGGCGAAGGTGTGGGACACGAAGAAGGCCCATCCGACCTGGACGCAGGAGCAGGCGGAGCAATCGGTCATCGCTTCGTTCACGAGCCAGATCAACCCGACGACGGGCCGCAATTACGTCTATCCGGACGACTTCGGCTTCACGACCTGGTTCACGATCGGCGACACGACCGACTTCGATAAGGACAGCACGACGACGACCCATTACAGCTACGACGCTTGGTGGGGGTACGACTCGTTGCCGGCGATGGACGCGAAGGAGCCTCAGGACGGGGATTCCGAGGCGCTGGACGGCCAGCACGAATGGAACAATATCGACTATCGGGACAACGTCATCGGCTACGACCTGTCGGGGCTGTCCGACGAGGACGCCGATGCGGCAATGCAAGAGACGGCGTCGCAGCGGTGGATGTGGATGGGCTCGAGCGGCTGGCGGCTGGATGTCGCGCCGGACGTGTCGAGCGGCACGTGGCAGAAGTTCCGCGAGGCGGTCAAGTCGGTTGCCGGGCGGACGGACGCGAACGGCAAGGCGATCGACGAGCCGGTCATTCTGGGCGAGGAGTGGGGCGTGGCAACGAAGTACCTGCTCGGCGACCAGTTCGACTCGGTCATGAATTACCGCTTCCGCGGAGCGATCCAGGACTTCATCATTAACGGAGCGAAGGGGGACGCAAGCGCGGGCAACGCGGCGAATCTGAACGCGGCGCTCGAGCGCATCCGCGAGGATTATCCGGAGGAAGCGTGGCTGGCGATGCTGAACCTCGTCGATTCGCACGACACGGTGCGCTCGCTGACGAAGCTCGACAACCCGACCTGGGAAGAGGAGAATATGAAAATCGCGCCGGAAGCTTCGGACACAGCCCTGAAGCAGCAGGCTTTGATCGCGATTTTCCAGATGGGCTATCCGGGGGCTCCGACGGTCTACTACGGCGACGAAGTCGGCGTGACGGGAACGAAGGACCCCGACTCTCGCCGCACGTTCCCGTGGGAGAGAATCTCCGAATCGCACGGGGACTACAGCGCGAAGGGGCGCTACGCCGATCTGTACGAGACGTACAAGACGGCGGCGGCCGTGCGGAACGACAACGACGTGTTCCGTACCGGCGATCTTAAGCTGGCTTACGCGCAGGGCAATGTGATCGCTTATGCCCGCAAGAACGAGACGAAGGGCGCGCTCGTCGTCATCAACAGCGGCAGCGAGGCAGCCGTCATCTCGGCGGACGTGACCGGCTATCTGCCGGACGGGACGAAGCTGACGGATCTGCTGGGCGGCGAGATCGAAGGAACGGTCGCCGGCGGCAAGATCAGCCTGAGGGTTCCGGCGCTGACCGGGCTTATGATGCTGTCGGACGGTGAACTCGTCAGCGTTGAAGCGCCGGCGAACGTGCAGGCGATCGGCGGCAACGGCAGCGTCACGCTGAGCTGGGATGCGGTGGAAGGCGCAGACGGCTATCGCGTCTACCGCGCTCCGATCGAAGGGGGCGAGCTCTCGTTCCTCGGTTCCGTCGAGACGCCGGGGTACGTCGACCTGACCGTAACGAACGGCATCAAGTACTACTATGCGGTAACGACAACGCAAGGAGCGGGGGAGAGCTTGCTTCAGGACATGGTCTCCGCGACCCCGTTCTTCCCGATCGGCAGCGTCGGCGCGCCAAGCCGGGCGAACGATCTCGTCATCGGCTTCGGCAACGCGACGGACGATATTGAGGCAGCGGTTAACGTGCCGGGACTGACGGACGATTCCGGGCTGGCCGGTATTGAGGCTCCTCACCTGTCGGTGTACCTGGTTGTCTATCAGGAAGGGGACGAAGAGAATTCGGTCGAGTACGCGATGACGTACCTGCGCGACGACGGAGCATCCAAGGTGTACAAGGCGAAGTTCGAGCCGACGGCGCCGGGCACTTACCATTATTACGCGATGGCTTCCACGGACAACGAAGAGACGTTCGCGGCGTCCGAAGAGACGACCATGCACGCGTTGGCCGACGAGAGCGACGTCATTCCGCCAGCCGCTCCGGAGCTTGCCTCCATTCTGGTGGAATCCGGGCAGGCGAACCTGAGCTGGACGTCATCGAGCTCAGACGCGGTTGCGTACGAGGTGTATCGCAAGTCGGGAACCGGTTCCTATGCGAAGATCGCGACTCTACGCAGCGCGCTCACCTATACGGACTATACCGTGTCGAACGGAACGAGCTACACGTACCGTGTGGCCGCCATCGACGCCTCCTACAACCGGGCTTATTCCGACGAGCAGAGCGTAACGCCGAAGCTCGTTATGGTGGATGTCACGCTCCGCTTGCATCTGCCTGGCTACACGCCGGCGACGGACAGCATCTATATTGCGGGCACGATCAACGGCTGGAGCGCGAACGGCGGCAAGCTGAACGTGCCGAGCGGGGCGACCGACCGCAATGTCGTCGAGTATACGTTCAAGATGATGGCGGGCAAGTCCATTGAATACAAGTACACGAGAGGCGACTGGAATACGGAGGCGTTCACCAGCCATACTCGGACGGAGAACGACACCGCGGACTACGGCAACTGGGCGTACAGCTCCACCGATACGAACATGAAGCTGACCATCCGCAACCAGGGCGGCAACAAAATGATTGTAGACGACTATGTGTTGCGTTGGGTCGACATGCCGATGATCGTCACGATGCCGAGAATCTCTTACGGCGACAATATCGCGTATACGACCGATGACGATTCGTTTACGCTCCAGGCAACGGTTCCGTACGGCGTTGCATTCACGATCAACGGCGAATCGATCCCGTCGGATGCGATGGATGACTACGGCAACGTCTATCTGCCGGGCATTCCACTCGCTGTCGGAACGAACAAGTTCGAGCTTCATATCGAGCCGACGCAGGCGACGATCGACCAGTCGTGGTACACCGACGACGGCCGCGCCAGCCAGGCGACGAAGACGATTGTGCTGACGGTTACCCGCACGGGCGACGGGACGGACCCCGGCACGAACAATCCGGGGACGACCGATCCGGGATCGACAGTCGTGACGACTCCGAGCGGGGAGTCGGTGGAGAAGGGGACGATTACCTCGAAGCCGAAGCCGGACGCCCAAGGCGTCGCTAAGGCGGACGTGACGGAAGCGGCCCTGAGCCAAGCGATAAGCGGCTCGTCGGACGGCTCCGTCGGCATCGTCGTTCGGCCGGAGGAAGGAACGAAGACGGTCGTGGCAACCGTGCCGCTGAAGGCGATTCTGACTGGCACCGACGGCAGCGGCAACGGCAATGGCAGCGGCGGCGAGAACGGCAACAGCAATGGCAGCGGGATCGAGCGGCTTGTGCTCGACGTCGGCTTCGCCACAATTACGATCTCCGCGGACCTTCTCGCGAAGGCCGGGACGAATCCGGAGCAGTTGCAGCTCACCGTCGGCAAGGTCGATCGTTCGACGCTCTCGGCGGCAGCCTTGGCCGCTCTGGGCGACAACGAAGCATATGACTTCGAGCTGCTTGTCGACGGCAAGAAGATCGGCGAGTTCGGCGCCCGCGGGGACTTGTCCGTCAAGCTTCCGTACACGCCGAAGGCAGACGAGAAGACGGAGCAGGTTATCGTGTATTATCTGAACGATGACGGCGGCCTTGACGTCGTCAAGAACGGCTACTACGACAAGACGTCCGGCAGCGCCGTCTTCCGTCCGCAGCACTTCAGCGTCTATGCGGCGGCATACAACAAAGTCAGCTTCTCCGACATGCCGACTGCGGCATGGGCGGCCGAACCGATCGCGGCGCTCGCTGCGCGCGGGGCAGTTCAGGGAGTCGGCGACGGCCGCTTCAACCCGACCGGCGAGGTGACGCGCGCGGAATTCGTCACGATGCTGGTCGCAGCGTTCGATCTCGCGGACGAGTCGGCGACGGCAACCTTCAGCGACGTGAAGGCCGGGGCCTGGTACGAGGAGGCGGTGGCCTCCGCGCAGAAGCTCGGCATCGTCACCGGCCGCACCGACGGCACGTTCGGCGTGTTGGACCCGATCAGCCGGCAGGACATGGCCGTTCTGATCGCGAAGGCCGCCAAGGTTCTGAATGCGAGCGGCGCGGCAAGCGGAACTGCGAACGGAACCGCAAGCGGCGCGGCTTCCGATTCGGCCGCATCCGGCTTCAAGGACGCAGCGTCCATCTCCGCCTACGCGGCGTCCGCCGTGAAGCTGGCCAGCGAGCTCGGGCTGATGGGCGGCAAGGGCGACGGCAGCTTCGCGCCGACCGCAACGTCCACCCGTGCCGAAGCCGCGGCTGTGCTGTACCGCTTGCTCAAGCTGGTCCGCTGACCGCCGGCGAGCGTCCGCCTTTAGGCTGAGAGCAGCGCACGAACAGCAATGCAAGCTGAGCAACGCAAGATGAGAATAGCGGCATAAGGGAGCGATCCCTGTGCCGCTATTTCTCGTTTGCGATGATCCATTGGCGCGTTGATGGGCGGATTTCGAGGCTGGAGGTTAGGCGGAGCCGGATTTTATGTGATTTTTGGCATTCATGCGTCGGTTGGAGGGGGCTAGAGGCCGAATGTATGCGGTTTTTCGCATTCATTGGGCATGTGGCGGGGCTCGAGCAGCATATGTATGCGGTTTTTCGTATTCATTCGGCAATTCGGGGGCCAGCGGCGCGAATGAATGTGGTTTTTAACATATATTTGCCGCAGCCCCGTATTTGTCATAGCCCCGCACAACGAGCCCACGCAATGAGCCCACGCGAGATAAGGCTGTGAATCCCCTGCGAATCTCCTGCGAATCTCCTGCGAATCCCCCGTGAATAACCGTTGTATAAATACACTTTCGGATGTATAATAATACAGAATTACCGACCCGAACCGAGCGGAGGCCAAGCGGCAGCGGGACAGGGGGCATGCAGAGACCGAGCAGATGCCGAGCCGTGGCTTGGGAGCGATAGCGACGCGACGACCACACAGATTCGACCTTTCATTCCCTGCCGTAATTCGTTACAATGAGGAAGGTTTGTCTGAAGAACAATATGGACTTCATAGAAGATATTAGTCGGCGGATAAGCCGGAATGACCATAGAGATGATGATGTAGAAAAAAAGGCTTTGCCTGAATGGGAGAGATAGCGATGACACACGGAACTCAAGTACGCGCCGCGATCGTCGGCTCCACCGGCTACGGCGGGGTCGAGCTGATTCGCCTGCTGGCCGCTCACCCGAACGTGACGGTCACCTCGGTCGTCTCCTCGTCGAACGCGGGGACGCTGTATTCGGAAGGATATCCTCATCTGATCGAGATCGTCACGGACACGCTGGACGCCATCGATCCGGAGCTGATTAAGAGCAAGGCGGACGTTGTTTTCCTCGCGACTCCGCACGGCGTCAGCACGAAGCTCGCGCCTTCCCTGCTGGATGCGGGCCTGAAGGTCATCGACCTGTCCGGCGACTTCCGGCTGAAGGACACGGACGTCTACGCGCAGTGGTATAAGAAGGAAGCGCCGGAGACGAGCTACCTGGACCGCGCCGTGTTCGCGATGAGCGAGCTGTTCGGGGACGAAGTGAAGGGAGCGGACTTCATCTCCAACCCGGGCTGCTTCCCGACGGCGACGACGCTTGGCCTGTACCCGGCCGTCAAGGCGGGCTGGATCGATCCGGACACGATCATCATCGACTCGAAGACGGGCGTATCCGGCGGCGGGCGCGGCCTCAGCATGGCGAACCACTTCTCCGAGGTGAACGAGAACTTCAAGGCGTACAAGGTCGGACAGCATCAGCATACGCCGGAGATCGAGATGATTCTGTCGCGCGCGGCCGGGCGGCCGGTCACGACGACGTTCACGACGCACCTCGTCCCGATGACCCGGGGGATCATGAGCACGATGTACGCGACGCTGACGGACAAGAGCCGCACAAGCTCCGACTTCAACGAGCTGTATCGGCAGTTCTACGAGGGGCGCCGCTTCGTGCGGGTTCGTCCGGTCGGGACGTATCCGGCGACGAAGGAAGTGTACGGCTCCAACTACTGCGACATCGGCATGAACGTGGACGCGAGGACGGGAAGAATCACGATCATCTCCGTCATCGACAACCTCGTCAAGGGCGCGGCCGGCCAGGCGATCCAGAACCTGAACCTGATGATGGGCTGGGACGAGACGCTGGGCTTGCTGTTTACGCCGGTATATCCATAATTGACCCGATACGGAGGCACGAGAGCGACCATGGGGAAGACATTCGCTATCATCGAGGGAGGCGTTACGACGCCCAAGGGATTTAAGGCAGGCGGACTGCATTGCGGTCTGAAGAAGACGGACAGGAACGATCTCGGAGTTATTGTATGCGACGTTCCCGCTGCGGCGGCGGCCGTGTATACGACGAATTTGTTCCAGGCGGCTCCGCTTCAGGTGACTCGGGAGAGCCTGGCGGAGGAAGGCAAGCTGCGCGCGATGCTTGTCAACAGCGGCAACGCCAATGCGTGCACCGGCAAGCAAGGCGAAGACGACGCACGGACGATGCGGTCCGAGCTGGCGGAAGCGCTCGGCGTTCCGAAGCACCAGGTTGCGGTAGCTTCCACGGGCGTAATCGGCGAATTGTTGCGAATGGACCGGGTATCGGCCGGCATCGCCAAGCTTCCGTCCGCCCTGGCGGCGGATGAGCGGGGGGCCGAGGAGTTCAGCCAGGCGATCCTGACGACCGACCTCGTGAAGAAGACGTCCTGCGTCCGTGTCCTGGTGGACGGGCAGGATGTAACGATTGCGGGCGCGGCCAAGGGCTCCGGCATGATCCATCCGAACATGGCGACAATGCTCGGCTTCGTCACGACGGATGCGGAGATCTCGCCGAGTCTGCTGCAGGAGCTGCTGCGCGAAGCGACGAACGTGACGTTCAACATGATCACCGTCGACGGCGACACGAGCACGAACGACATGCTGGTGGCGATGGCGAGCGGCCTCGCGGGCAACAAGGAGCTGACGCGCGAGCATCCGGACTTCGCGGCGTTCGCCGACGGCCTGCGCTACGTGTGCGAAGTGCTGGCGAAGGCGATCGCCCGCGACGGCGAAGGCGCGACGAAGCTGATCGAGACGACGATCGTCGGCGCCAAGTCCGACGACGACGCGCAGGCGATTGCGAAGACGATCATCGGCTCGAGCCTTGTGAAGTCGGCCGCGTTCGGCGCGGACGCGAACTGGGGCCGCATCATCGCGGCGATCGGCCGCGCGGGGCGTCCGGTCAACGTGCACACGGTCGACATCAAGCTCGGCGACATCTCCGTGCTCCAGCAGTCGCGGCCGGTTCCGTTCGACGAAGACGCGGCGCTCGTCTACCTGAAGGGCGACACGGTCGCCATTCGCGTCGACCTGAACGACGGCAGCGGGCAAGCGGTCGCCTGGGGCTGCGATCTGACGTACGACTACGTCCGGATCAATGCCGCCTACCGGACGTAAGGGGGATGCACGCATGAACCGATTCGTGATGAAGTGCGGGGGCAGCACGCTGGCTGCCCTTCCGGACGTTTTTTTCCAAGATATACGGGAACTGCAGGAGAGCGGAGTGGAGACGGTCATCGTCCACGGGGGCGGGCCGGCCATCAACGAGACGCTCGGCAAGCTCGGCATCGAGAGCCGATTCGTGAACGGGCTGCGCGTGACCGACGAGGCGACCCTTGAGGTCGTCGAGATGGTGCTCGCCGGACGCATCAACAAGGAGATCGTGCGCAAGCTGCAGCAGAACGGCGCGAGGGCGCTCGGCCTGTCCGGCACGGACGGCCTCCTGATCGAAGCGAAGCCGGTCGCGAACGCGGATGAGCTCGGCTTCGTCGGCGACACCGTGGGCGTCAACGCGGAGCTGATCGAGGGCATCCTGAGGCTGGGCTACCTGCCGGTCATCGCGCCGATCGGCATCGACAGGGGCAGCCAGCGCTACAACATCAACGCCGACACGGCGGCGGGAGCGGTCGCTTCCGGGCTGGGCGTCGAGCGAATGATCGTGGTGACGGACGTTCCGGGCATCATGAGAACCGCAGACGGAGAGAAGCAAGTGCTGCCGGAGGTTACGTTCGCGGACATCGAGGAGATGATCGCAAGCGGCGAGATTTACGGCGGCATGATCCCGAAGGTGCGGGCGGCGATGAGCTGTCTGCACGGCGACGTGAAGGAAGTGCTGATCGTCGACGGCTCCGTGCCGAAGGTGCTCAGCAAGGCCGTCCGCGAAGGCGGCATCGGCACCCGAATTTTGCGAGGTTAAAGGTTAATCCCATTACAGGTTGGAAAGGAGAGATCGAGATGAGCAGTTTGTTCCCAACGTTCGCGCGCTATCCGATTACCTTAGTGAAGGGGAAGGGCAGCCGTCTGTGGGACGATCAGGGCAAGGAGTACCTGGACTTCATGACCGGAATCGCGGTCACCAGCCTCGGCCATGTGCCGGAACGCGTCAAGAACGCCGTGGCCGAGCAGCTCGACGAGCTGTGGCACGTGTCCAACCTGTTCTACACCCCGAACCAGGAGAAGGCGGCCAAGCTGCTGACCGACAACAGTTGCGCCGACGCCGTGTTCTTCTGCAACAGCGGCGCCGAAGCGAACGAGGCGGCGATCAAGATCGCCCGCCGCTACCACCAGAAGGTGCTCGGCAACGGGCGCTACGAGATTGTGACGTTCACGCAGTCGTTCCACGGGCGCACGCTGGCGACGCTGACGGCGACGGGGCAAGATAAGGTGAAGGAAGGCTTCCTGCCGCTGCCGGTCGGCTTCGTCCATACGCCGCTTAACGACATCGAAGCGCTGAAGGCGGTTATCACCGACAAGACGGCCGCGATCATGCTCGAGCTGATTCAGGCCGAAGGCGGCATCATCGAAGCGGACCCGCAGTTTGTGCGCGACGTGCGCGAGCTGTGCGACCGCGAGGGCATCCTGCTCATTCTCGACGAGATCCAGACGGGAATGGGGCGCACCGGCAAGCTGTTCGCTTATGAGCACTATGGCGTCGAACCGGATATTTTCACCCTTGCGAAGGGCATCGGCAGCGGCTTCCCGATCGGCGCCATGCTGGCGAAGGCTCCGCTCATCCCGGCGTTCAACGCCGGCTCGCACGGCTCGACGTTCAGCGGAACGCCGATCGCCACGGCGGCGGTCATCGCCACGATCGAGACGATGCTGATCGAGCAGGCGCCGCAGCGCGCGGCCGAGTCCGGCAAGCTGCTGATCGACAGCCTGCGCTCGGCGCTGGGCGAGCTGCCGAACGTCGTGGACGTGCGCGGCCGCGGCCTGATCGTCGGCATCGAATGCACGGGCCCGGTGGCGAACATCGTCGCTGCGCTGCAAGAGCGCGGCCTGCTCGTCATCACGGCGGGGCCGAACGTGCTGCGCCTGCTCCCGAACCTGCTTATTGCCGAAGAAGAGATTACCGAGGCGGTAAGCATTCTGGCCTCTGTCCTGTCCGAGCAACTGACGGCTGCCGCTAACTAAAAAATACAGAGAAGCAAAGGAGGAATCGCCATGTTCCCGACCGCTAACGTGGAGGAGCTTGCTGCGGGCCTTAAGGGCCGCGATTTTCTCGGATTGGTGGATTACAAGCCGGAGGAGATCCGTTACCTGATCGAATTGGCTGTCGACTTGAAGCGCAAGCAGAAGAACGGCGAGATCTATCAGCCGCTGAAGGGCAAGACGCTCGGCATGATCTTCGAGAAGTCCTCGACGCGCACGCGCATCTCCTTCGAGGTGGGCATGTACCAGCTCGGCGGACACGCGCTGTTCCTGAGCAAGAACGACATTCAGATGGGCCGCGGGGAGACGATCCGCGATACGGCGATGGTCATGTCCCGCTACCTGGACGGCATGATCATCCGCACGTTCGGCCATCGCAACGTCGTCGAGCTGGCCCGCTCCGCGACCGTTCCGGTCATCAACGCGCTGTCCGACCTGTCGCATCCGTGCCAGGCGCTCGCCGATTACCAGACGGTGTTCGAGAAGAAGGGCAAGCTTGAGGGGCTGAAGGTCGCCTACATCGGCGACGGCAACAACATGCTGCACTCCCTCATGATCGGGGCAAGCAAGCTGGGCATGCACTTCGCGAGCGCGTCTCCGGAAGGCTACGACCCGGACGCCGAGCAGGTTCGCCTGGCGCGCCAGTTCGCCTCCGAGACGGGTGCCAAGGTCGACATCCTGCGCGATGCGCGCGAAGCCGTGGAGAACGCCGACGTCATCTACACGGACGTGTGGGCGAGCATGGGCTTCGAGGAGGAGCAGAAGGAGCGCGAGCGCGCCTTCAAGAACTACCAGGTCAACGAGGCGCTTGTCAGCCACGCGCATTCGGACTATCTGTTCATGCACTGCTTGCCGGCGCATCGCGGCGAAGAAGTGAGCGAAGGCGTCATCGACGGCCGCAACTCCGTTATCTTCGACGAAGCGGAGAACCGCCTGCACGCGCAGAAGGCCATCATGGCCGCGATTATGTAATTTACGTACGATATTCATGTGACGAAGGAGAGTTTATCCCCTCATGGCTAAAGAAAAAATCGTGCTCGCCTACTCCGGCGGCCTCGACACTTCCGTTATTCTGACTTGGCTTAAGGAGACGTACGACGCCGAGATCATCACCTTCACCGCCGACATCGGCCAGAAGGACGAGCTGGACGGCCTCGAAGAGAAGGCGATCAAGACCGGCGCCTCCAAGGTGTACATCGACGACCTGCGCGCCGAATTCGCGAAGGACTTCATCTATCCGATGTTCCAGGCCGGCGCGCTGTACGAAGGCCAGTACCTGCTCGGCACGTCGATCGCGCGCCCGCTGATCGCCAAGCGCATGGTCGACATCGCCCGCGCGGAAGGCGCGACGGCCATCGCCCACGGCGCAACCGGCAAGGGCAACGACCAGGTCCGCTTCGAGCTGACCGCCGCCGCTCTGGCTCCCGACATTAAAGTGATCGCACCTTGGCGCGATGAGACGTTCCGCAACGCGTTTCCGGGACGCGCCGAGATGATCGCTTATGCCGAGAAGCACGGCATCAACGTTCAGGCGTCCGCGGCGAAGCCGTATTCGATGGACCGCAACCTGCTGCACATCAGCTTCGAGAGCGGCATGCTCGAGGACCCGTGGTTCGACTCCAGCGCGGACGACGTGCAGGACATGTATGTGCTCAGCGTCTCCCCGGAGAAGGCTCCGGATCAGGCGGAGTACGTGGAGTTGGACTTCGAGGGCGGCAATTGTGTGGCAATCAATGGGCAGAAAATGTCGCCGCTGGACGTCATGGAGAAGCTGAACGAGCTCGGCGGCAAGCACGGGATCGGACGCGTGGACATGGTGGAGAATCGGTTCGTCGGCATGAAGAGCCGCGGCGTATACGAGACGCCTGGCGGCACGATTCTGTTCACCGCTCACCGCAAGATGGAATCGCTGACGATGGACCGCGATGTCATGCACCTGCGCGACTCGCTTATCTCCAAGTACGCTTCCCTCGTGTACAACGGCTTCTGGTTCGCGCCGGAGCGTCTGGCCATCCAAGCTCTCGTCGACGAGAGCCAGAAGAACGTCACGGGCACCGTTCGCCTGAAGCTGTACAAGGGCAACATCCTGGCCGCCGGCCTGAAGAGCCCGGTCAGCCTGTACAACCCGCATATCGCGACGATGGAGGCCGACCCGACCCAAGCGTACGACCAAGGCGACGCGACCGGCTTCATTCGCCTGAACGCGCTGCGCCTTAAAGTATCCTCCGGAGTGAACGGCGCTTCCGGCCTGAACGGGTAAGCGAAGGGAGCCAGCGACGATCATGAGCAAGCTGTGGGGCGGACGATTCACCAAGAAGACCGACCAACTGGTCGAAGAATATACCGCATCGATTCTGTTCGACAAGGAACTGGCCGAGGAAGACATCCAAGGCAGCCTGGCGCACGTGACGATGCTGGGCAAGTGCGGCATCCTGCCGGCGGACGACGTGGAGACGATCAAGGAAGGGCTGCTGAAGGTGCGCAACCGGATTCAGCGCGGCGAGATCGAATTCGCGATCGCGGACGAAGACATTCACATGAACATCGAGAAGACGCTGATCGACGAGATCGGCCCGGTCGGCGGCAAGCTGCACACCGGCCGCAGCCGGAACGACCAGGTTGCGACCGACATGCACCTGTACCTGCGCAAGCGCGTCGTCGAGTTCGTCGGCCTGCTCTCCAAGCTCCAGACGGCGCTGATCGGGCAAGCCAAGGCGAACCTCGACACGATCGTGCCGGGCTACACCCACCTGCAGCGCGCGCAGCCGATCCTGTTAGCCCATCACCTGATGGCGTACGTGTCCATGTTCGGCCGCGACATCGAGCGCCTGCAGGACAGCTACAAGCGGATCGACGCGCTTCCGCTCGGAGCGGGCGCGCTCGCCGGCACGACGTTCGCCATCGATCGCCTGTACACGGCGAAGCTGCTGAACTTCGGCCGCGTCTACGAGAACAGCCTCGACGCCGTCAGCGACCGCGACTTCATCGTCGAGTTCCTTGCCGGCGCGTCGCTGATCATGACGCACCTCTCCCGCCTGAGCGAGGAACTGATCCTGTGGTCGAGCACCGAGTTCCAGTTCGTCGAGCTTGACGACGCCTTCTGCACCGGCTCGAGCATCATGCCGCAGAAGAAGAACCCGGACGTTCCGGAGCTTGTCCGCGGCAAGACGGGGCGCGTATACGGCAACCTCATCGGCCTGCTGACCGTATTGAAGTCTCTGCCTCTGGCCTACAACAAGGACATGCAAGAGGACAAGGAAGGCATGTTCGACACGGTGAAGACGCTCCAGGGCGCGCTTCAACTGTTCGCTCCGATGGTCGAGACGATGAAGGTGCGCAAGGACAAGATGCGCCGCGCCGTCGACCAGGACTTCTCGAACGCGACGGACATTGCCGACTTCCTCGTGAACAAGGGCATGCCGTTCCGCCAGGCGCACGAAGTCATCGGCAAGACCGTGCTGTACTGCATCCAGCAGAACAAGTTCCTGCTCGATCTGACGCTGGACGAGTTCAAGCAGTTCTCCTCGCTGTTCGACGACCGCATCTACGAGGTGCTGAAGCCGGAGACCGTCGTCAACGCGCGCAACGTCTACGGCGGCACCGCCTCCGTGCAAGTGTCGGCCGCCATCGAACGCGCCGAAGCCGAACTCGCCAAGGTGCAAGCCTGGGCCGAGGAGTACGCGGCGAAGAGCAAATAATCGCAAGTAGATATGCAGAAGGCCCGGAACCGCCGCGCCGGCGGCCCTCCGGGCCTCTTCTTATCTTGCATGGCGGCAGATGGGAGTGTCCGCAGCACATCATCCTGCCTCTGCTCGCATTATGCCTCTGCTCCCGTTTACTCAGGAACGCCGTCACGCGCCCAGACAACTATTTTCGGCACACCAATCCCTCTCCCCGCATACCACCGTATCCCCGGTACCGACACCCGCACCCGTCCCAGTACCCGTCCCAGTATCCGCGCCAGCGCCCGTCCCAGTACCCGCACCCGCACCGGCGCCCGTACCAGTATCGTACCAGCACCATACCAGCTCCCCAGTAACTCCGACAGTTACATCCGCCATTCTTACGCCGGATACCCGAATTTATGCGAAAATTCATATTCGCAAACCCCGATAGCAGGCCGTTTGAGCAATTAAATGTGAAAAATAGCATACATGGAGAAATTGTTGGCTCGAACTGCCGCATATAAACGAAAAATCACATAAAACGCTTCAATTTGTTCCAATTCAAGCCAACGAATGTGAAAATTCGCATAAAATCGTAACAGCCACCGGACCAGTGGAGCGAGCAGCGTCACGGGAGGCTGAGGAAGAGGTTGGCCGACACGAGTCCTACTACGAACCTCCCCAGGGATCGCCCCCGCCGACTTCGTACCGTACCATGCCTTGGCGCCCCCTGAGTTAATACCAGTGTTTCCCGAACCAATACACCAACGCACCATACCAACTCACTGAACCAACGCGCCGCATCACTGCATCACTGCATCGCTGCACTGTATGCGGCACCGCAGCACCGCATCGTACCAACGCACCACACCAACGCACCACACCAACGCGCCGCGTCACCGCATCAACGCAATATACCATCACATCGCACCATTGTGCCATTGTACTATTACGTATCTTCTTCCCCTCGCTCAGGAAGACGATGGCGCGCTGACTGATCTGCTCGAATCGGACATGCGCAACCTAAGCGGCAGAATTAGCGAACCTGAGCGAAAGAGAGAGGAGACGTAAGCGGCGGGAGAGGGAACAGTTGGCTGGGAGTGTGAGGAGCAAACGAGGATTCCTGAGCGAAAGAGAGAGGAGACGTAAGCGGCGGGAGAGGGAACGGTTGGCTGGGAGTGTGAGGAGCAAACGAGGATTCCTGAGCGAAAGAGAGAGGAGACGTAAGCGGCGGGAGAGGGGACGGTTGGCTGGGAGTGTGAGGAGCAAACGGGGATTCCTGAGCGAAAGAGAGAGGAGACGTAAGCGGCGGGAGAGGGGCATAAGGGGGAGCAAGCCATTGGGGAAGCCCAGAGACGGCGGTCTGCACGGCTTGATTGCGGGTAGGGAATCGCTGCTGGCAGCTTCTCCCCTTGGCTCCCTCTAGGGGACAAGCCTGAGCTGAGCCAAGGGAAGAATTACAGGCACAGGGCTACAAGTCTTTGTACTCGCTTGGACGCATCCCGGTCTTCTTCTTGAACACCTTGTAGAAGTACTTGACGTTGCCGAAGCCGGTCAGGACGGCGACTTCATGAATCTTGCGGCGCCCTTCCCGCAGCATCAGCTTTGCCTTCTCGATCCGATAGTTGCTGACGTATTCCACGAAGTTCTCGTTATGCTCGCGTTTGAACAGGCTGCTTAAGTAGGTGGGCGACACCGGAATCTGCTCCGCTACCATCTCAAGCGATACATCCTCCGAGTAATGCTCATGGATATAAGAGATCGCTTTGTCGATAATTCGATTGCTCCCCTTGTCTTTCTCTCTCCGTATCGCCTCGAAGCAACGATCGATCCATTCCGAGAAGGTCTGTTTGATTGTCTCGATTCGGCTCATCCCGTTGATTTCTTCGTATAGCGCAAGTTCGTCTCCAAGCAGCTTGGTCGGCTCCAGGTTCCATCTCTCCACAATCTTGAAGATCAGCAGAATGAGCTGGAAGTTCAGCTTCAGCAGGCTGGCTTGATCTACGTATTCATAGGAGATAAACGGTTCGTACAGAGATTGAATGATGGATTGCGCCGCTTCCGTGTCGAACCGTTCGAAGGCCGCCAACATGTCCTGCTCGACCCGGAAGCCAATCCCCTTGAAGGGCTCCTTGGGCATGGCGCCGGGCTCGCTGAGGTAGATCGAGGCCCCTCCCCTGACCAGCCGCTGCAGCAGCGCTTGCTTGGCGGCTTCGCAAGCCTCGGCCGACTGCGTTAAAGCCCTGAAGGGCGGACTGATGCCGATCGTCACTTCCTGCCGCCAGTAGCGGCGAATGCATTCCTGGATGTCGGCCGCCCAGGCGGCGAGACGGGCCATCTCATCGTTCGCGTTCACATCCGCATCCGCATCCGCATCCGTATCCGTATCCGCGCTCTTGCCGCCCGGGGACGGGGCGTAGCTTAGAATAAGCCCCTGGCCATCCTCGGTGTCGAAGGCCAGAGCATCGACGGAGCGGCGCTCCAGCACCTCCATAGCGATATTCTCCACGCCGTAACGGATCAGGGCGATCTGATCGGAGGGCAGGCTGCCGCTAAGTATACGATAACGATCCAGGGCGATGATGATGATGCAGTGAGCGCCGCGCTCGAAGCGGGTGCCCAGCTCCAATTCGGCCAATCGCTTGCGAATGGCCGTCTCGTTCCCTAATCTGCGGGAGACGAGATCCTCCGCAAGCCTTCTTCTCATCCACACCGTTCCTTGGTGAAGCCGGATCGATTGGCGCAGTTGAGCCTCCCTTGCGCGATTCTGACGCTCAAGCGTCTCCCGGACCTTGGCCAGAAGCTCCGTGAACTGTTCTTCCGCGAACGGCTTCAAGAGATACGAGAAGGCGCCAAGGTGAAGGGCGGACTGCACATATTCGAACCGATCGTAGCCGGTCAACAGGACAAACAGCGTGTCGTCGTTCCTCTGCTTAAGGGCCGCCAGCAGCTCCAGGCCATCCATTCCCGGCATCCGAATATCCGCAATGACGAGGTCCGGGCGCAAGGCGCCGATCGCCTGCAGGCCTTCCAGCCCGTCTGCCGCTTCGTATATGCGATGGGCGCCGGCCTTCTTCAAGTGGTTGGCGGCGGACTCGCGAATCAGAGGTTCGTCGTCGACAATAAGGATGTTCATGCGGTTCCCTCCCAGCGGTGCGATGGTTCCGGGCTGCCTTGCGGTGGATGAAGACCGGGGACATGTCGATGAGCGGGCAGCGTCAGTTTAACGACCGTTTCCCGATGGCTGCCGATATAGAGCTTCAACCCGTAATTCGGACCGAAAAACATCCTGATCCGGCGATCCACGTTGACGATGCCGATTCTGTCGTGAACAGATGAGCTGTCTTCGTCGGATTCCTCAAGAGCGTCGTTGATCTCCTTCAGCCGCCCCGGATCGATGCCGACTCCCGTGTCGGAGATATAGACATAGAAGAGCTGGCCGAACGTTCGAGCCGTAATTTTCAGCAGAGCCTGTCCGATCTTCGGTTCGATTCCATGGATCAGGGCGTTCTCAACCAATGGCTGAAGGGAGAGACGCACGATTCCGTAGTCGAGCACATCCTCGTCGATGTCGTATTGAACCCGATATTTGCTGCCGAACCGGCAGTCCTGAATGTACAGGTAATTGCGGATGTTCTCGAGTTCTTCCCGGAAAGGCACGACGAATTTGCCTTTGTTCAGGCTGTATCGAAGCTGATTGGACAAGGACTTGATCATGGTGGACGACTGCTCGAATTCCTTCTTGTCCAGCACGGCCATAATGGAAGACAAGGTGTTGAAGAGGAAGTGCGGATTGATCTGGCTCTGCAGAGCTTCCAGTTGCGCTTGTTTCTTCAGCATGCCGATCCGGAGGTTCTGCTCGATCAGCTTCTCGATATTCCCGACCATATCGTTGAAGGTTCTTCCTATCTGTCCGAGCTCGTCTTCCCCTCGTATCTCAATTCGAGTCCGAAGATCCCCTTGCCCCAATCGTCTGAGCGAACGAAGCAGCTTCTTGAGCGGACGAATGACGATGTAGGAGAAGCAGAGGGAGAGGACAAAGGCGAAGGACAGCAGCACAATGAGCAGATAGACGTTGATATCCCGAAGGAACTCGCTTTTCTGCCGCAATTCGGACATGGGAATCGCGGAGATGACCTTCCACCCGTAGTCGGTCGACTCGCTGTAGTTGACGAGCAGGTTCCCGCTATCGGATGGGTGCGAGTAGGAACCGGAACGGCCGCCTTGCGAACTCTCCGCAAGCGCTTCGTAGACAGTCGGCTTCAGGCTGCCGTACGAGTAGATGACGTCTCCGGATTGGCCGACGACGGCGAAGCTCTGATTTGGTTCCCAATCGATATCGGCGACGGCGGAGGACAATTGATCCGCCAACTGATCGAATACGACCATGCCGAGCTCCACTCCGGTCGTCAGATCGATGACGGTGCGCGAGATCGACAGGACGGGGGGATTGGCCGATGAGCTTGAGACATACTTCTGGGTATGAGGCTCGATGAGCAGCGGCATGCCTTGCAGGGCGAGCGTCTCGACGAACCAGGGCTCGCCGGCCGAATTCAACAGGTTCAGCGAGCCTCCCTGCTTGCTGCCGTAGAACAGGACATCGCCCTTCAGCGTCAGCAAGGTGATGGCATACAGCTTGTCGTTGCTCTGAAGCAGGCTGTACAAATAGTTGGACACCTGATTGGACCGGGCGACATACTCGGTGTTTCTCCCGCTCTGGCTGTTGGCCAGAAGCGGAGCGATATCGCCCATATTGGCATAGAGAGCCATGGATTGCCGGGTCAGATTGCGGATGTTCTCCTCTATCGTCTTGACGATTTGTTTATTAAGCTTTTGTTGGGAGCTGAGGTATTCCTTCTCCAGCATCCGCGTGGACATGCCGTAAGAGATGCCGCCGAACAGGACGATCGGAATCGAGATGACGAGCGCATAGAGCAGGAACAGCTTGTATTGAATTTTGCGGCGAATCCAACCGAGCAAGATGCAGCACCGCCTTTGGAGAGTTGTGCTCTTACACTCACTGTACATCGGGGCTCTTCCATTAGGCAATATCCCGAACGCCGGCTGAGGCGAAGTTCACAAGAAAGTGCACCATATGCGAAAAATGTGCGACTTCTGCGGCTGCGGGAGGCTTGTTATAGTGAGATTCGTAACCGAGGCGCGAGCCTCCAACCTGAGAAGAAGAGGGTGTCGGCAACGATGAGGAAGAAGATGGCAGGATGGATGAGCCTCGCGGTCGCGACGGCGTTGGTCTCCGGCTGCGGAGCGGAAGGGAACGGGAATAAGGCGGCGGAATCGAGCGCTCCCGCCGGCGAAGAGCAGCAGGTCACGTTAAAGTACGCGTCCTGGATGTCCAAGGGGGAAGACAAACCGACGATAGCGGCCTTCATGGAGCAGAACCCGAACATCAAGGTTGTGGAGGAGGTCATTGACGGCAATCAATACAGCCAGCTCCTGCAGACCCGGATCTTGTCCGACGACGCTCCGGACGTCTTCCTGCTTCCGTTCGACCAATATACCAAGTATGCGAACGAAGGCCATCTCCTGGATTTGACCGACGAGCCGGGAATGGCGATACTTGCGGACAATCCGTCCGTGGATGAAGCGTTCAAGGTCGACGGGAAGCGTTACGGCTTCATGATCAATTCCGGGGCTCCGGTGAATCCGATCTATTACAACAAGAAGATCTTCGAGAAGTACGGCTTGACTCCGCCGACCAACGCCGAGGAATTCCTCGCCGTCAGCGAGACGCTGAAGCAGAACGGCGTAGAGCCGCTCGTCTTCGGAGCCAAGGACGCATGGACGCTGTCGGGCACGCTCTATTCCGCGATGTTCCGGTCCTACGCGCTGCCGAAGACGAACAAGGATATCTATTATGCATTGGCCAAGGGAGAGGTCAAGCCTTCGGACGTGATCGATTATCCGCTGCAATTCATCGGCGATCTGGTCGCCAAGGGCTACATCTCCGAAGCGTCCTCCACGCTTACCTATGATCAATCGGTTCAATACTTCGCGGACGGCAAGGCGGCCATGTTCCCGCAGGGCACATGGGTTCCGACGCTCGACCCGATCGTAGGGGCGGACCCGGCCGGGTTCGAGCTGGGCGCCTTCTTCCCTCCGATTCCCGTCGTGGACGGCAAGAAGTACGCGCTTAGCAGCGGCGACCGGATTCTGGTCATCTCCTCCAAGACGAAGAACCCGGAAGCGGCCAAGGCGCTGTTCAACTTCTTCGTGCAGCCGGACAACTTGAAGACGTACCTGGAGTCGCAGTCGCTGTTCACCGTCATGAAGGGCATCGACGTTCAGACGGTTCCCGTCCTGCAGGAATACGTGAACAGCTTCTCCTCGTCCGACTTCGAGGTGGTGATCGGCAGCAAGTCGGCGCTGACCCCGGCCTTCAACAAGGAAGTGGATCTGGCGCTGCAGAACATTCTTGTCGGCTCGACCGTCGAGACGGAGCTGAAGCGGCTGAACGAGGAATTCGAGAAGACCAAGAGCCAGATGGTGATCAAGGAATAACTCGGAGAGGGGGAGGCGGACGCGGGGAAGCGGCTCGCCTCCTTCTCTCCCGAATGGAGCTATACGCACATGAAGATGACAAGAAGAACGCAAGACCGGCTGGGAGCGCTCCTGTTCGTCGTTCCGGCGATCGTCCTGTTCCTGTCGTTCAAGTATTATCCGCTGTTGATGACGCTGTATTACTCCTTCACGGATTGGGACGGCTTCAGCGGCGATTATCGGTTCGTGCTGTTCGATAATTTCGCGAATCTCTTCACAGAGAGCAAAATATCCGGGGCGTTCCGCAATACGATCTACTTCGCCGTCGCCAGCATTATCGCAGGAACCGTCGTGCAACTGGGGCTGGCGCTTATTCTGGTGAACCGGCTGAAGGGAAATCGGCTGTTCCGGACTCTTCTGTATACGCCGTCGGTCATCAGCTCCTTAATTATCGGCCTAACCTGGCTCTCCTTTTTCCAATACAACGGCATTATCAATCAGACCTTGGAGCGAATCGGGCTGAGCTCGCTTGTCCGCAATTGGCTGGCCGACGCGGAGCTGACGATGAACGTTCTGGTGGGCATCAACGTGTGGCAGTGGGCGGGGTACGGGATGATTATCTACTTGACCGGGCTGCTCGGCATTCCGACCGAAGTGAACGAGGCGGCCGCACTGGACGGGGCTGTCGGCTGGCGAAGACTTCGCTCGATCACCTTGCCGCTGATCATGCCGGCCGTTACGGTCAACATGTTTATCTCGATCACGGGAGCCCTCCGGGTATTCGAGCTGCCGTTCGTCCTGACCGGAGGAGGGCCGATGAATTCGACGAATACGGTGACGATGCAAATCTACAACACGGCGTTCCTGTCCAATCAATTCGGGTATGCGAGCAGCATCGGCTTGACCTTCTTCCTCTTTATCGCGGCGATTACGCTTATTCAGCTCAGGGTGACCAGACGATTGGAGGTCGAATACTGACATGCATCCTTCGGCAGGCACCCCCCGCACGCTTCGGGTCGTTCAATATGCGATTCTGTGCGCGGCCGCGGCCATGATCCTTATTCCGGTGCTCAACATTGTGCTCAGCAGCTTCAAAACGAATGAGGAGATCAACCGGGTATTTACGCTGCCTTCCTCCTTCAACTTCGCCAATTATCGGCGCGTGTTCCAATCCTCCTCGGTGTGGATGAACATCGTCAATTCGTTCCTCGTGACGGGAAGCGCAATCGCCATTGCCGTCTACGCGACCTCGATGGCCGCCCATACGCTGGCGCGAAGGGCGGAGGCCGGATTCCAGGTGCTGTACTACGTATTTATCAGCGCCTCGATGATTCCGATTGCGGCGAACCTGGTCCCCTTGTACGTGCTGATCAACAAGCTCGGCCTGGTCGATACGAGATTGTCGATTATTCTTATCAGCGCCGCCGGTGCGATTCCGATGGGCATTCTGCTCTACACCGGATTCATCAAGGGAATCTCGCGAAGCCTGGAGGAGTCGGCGAGCCTCGACGGCTGCGGCCGAATCGGCCTCTTCCTGCGCATCGTGTTCCCGCTGCTTCGTCCGGTGACGATGACGTACATCGTCATCTCTTCGATTAATGTGTGGAACGATTTTCTGATGCCGCTTCTGTTCCTGCGCACGGAATCGAAGAAGACGATCACGCTGGCGGTTTATTCCTATATGAGCGAGTACGTGAACGATTGGGGGGCGATCTATGCGCTTCTGACGATTGCGTTCCTCATTCCGGTCGTGTTCTTCGTGCTGAATCAGAAGCACTTCTTCGGCGGCGTGACGGACGGCGCTGTGAAAATGTAAACAGCGAAAAAGAAAGCCCAATGAGGCGGAAGGAGGAGCTATCTATGAATCGATATCACGAGCCGTCGCGGGAAGTTCCCGTCGCGGCGACGGCGGATGTGATCGTCTGCGGCGGCGGACCGGCGGGGACGGCGGCGGCGATCGCGTCCGCCAGAGCCGGCGCGGCGACGATGCTCATCGAAGGGCACGGGTGTCTGGGAGGCATCTGGACCTCCGGTCTGCTGTCCTGGATTATCGACGCGGGCAACAAGCCTGGAATCATGCGCGAGATCGTCGGTCGGCTGGATCGAAGCGGAGCGCGGCTTCAGAGCCTTGGAGAGGACTTCACCTACGATCCCGAAGCGATGAAGCTCGTTCTGGAGGAGCTGTGCGCGGAAGCGGGGGTCATCGTCCGGCTTCACACCTCCGTCGTTCAAGCCGCCGTCGATTCGAGCGGGAGGCTGACGCATGTGCTGACCGAGTCGAAGTCCGGCAGGGAAGCCTGGGGCGCGAAGCTGTTCGTCGACGCGACCGGCGACGGCGATCTGGCGGCGCTTGCGGGCTGCGGCTTCGAGTGGGGAAGGCCGGACTCCGGGCAGACCCAGCCGATGAGCTTGATGGCGCTCGTGACGGGGATCGACCCGGAGAGCGTGGCGGCGTTCGCGATGGACGGCCTGCACGAAGAGCCCAAGCGCCTGCTTCTGGAGGAGATGGAACGTGCGGGTCAGCGTCCTTCGTATGCCGCGCCTTCTCTGTTCCATATTCGGGATCGGCTGTTCGCGCTGATGGCCAACCATGAATACGGTGTCTCGTCCATCCGCGCGGACGAGATCAGTGCGGCGACTGTACGAGCCAGGCAAGAGCTGCATCGTCTCGTGAATGAGCTCCGGAAGCTGGGAGGCGTATGGAAGGAGCTGCGGCTTGTCCAGACGGCCGCCCAGATCGGCGTCAGGGAAGGGAGAAGAATTCACGGAAGGTACCGGGTGAGCGAGCATGATCTTGCCGACGGAAGGCGTCACGAGGATGCCGTCTGCCGGGTTCGCTACGGTGTCGATATCCATTCCACGGACCCGAAGGAGGGGAAGAGCTTCGGGGACGACGGCAAGCGGAGTCGGCCGTACGATATTCCGCTGCGCGCTCTGATTGCGGCCGATGTGGACGGCTTGCTCCTGGCGGGACGCTGCATCAGCGGCGACTTCGTTGCGCATTCCAGCTATCGGGTGACCGGCAACGCGGTCGCTCTGGGACAAGCGGCCGGAACGGCGGCGGCGCTGGCTGCCTTGGGCGGCCGGCTTCCGCACGAGCTCGCCTGGAGCGAGGTCGGGAAGGCGCTCGAACGATTGGAAGAGAGGGGGAAGACGAATGCTGATCTGTCAAACGCCGGCCAGGGACAATAGGCTGCTGCTGCAATACGATGAATCCGGAGAAGAGAGCCTCATCTGTTCATTCGGCTTCTCCGTAAAGCTGCGAGGGGAAGAGGAGGTAGACGAGTCCGCGTTCGCTCCTCCGGTCTGTCGGCTGAGCGCTCGGACGGGGGAGGGCGAACAATGGAGCCTGGAGTACGGGAACGATCGCCTGCGGGTCGAGGTTGAGCTTCGGCTGTTCTGCGACCTGCCGATGGCGGAGTGGCGTCTGCGGATCGGGAATGCCGGCGCGGCGGATATCGCGCTGGAGAGCGTCCATCTGGCGCGAGGGGAGCTCCGGTCGGCAGGCCGTTCGCGGGAGAACGGCTGGAGCGCGCTGAATGTCGGGCTGCAGTCGACGGACATGCATGTCGGCGTCGAGCGTCTGCAGGAAGGCCGTCGGCATTATTACGATTCGATGACCGTCCTTCATGCCGGGGACGGCTCGCGCAATGTGCTGTTGGGCTGCGTATCGTTCGGCGATTATTTCTCCCAGGTGCTCGTGCGGAAGAAGGAGAAGGAGAACGAGAACGTGCACGAAGCTGCGGGGCGAATGGGGAGCAAGGCGAAGGCGGATGATGAGTTCGAGATATGGATCGCCAACAGCATGGACGGTCTCGTTCTGCAGCCGGGTGCTTCGCTCGATACCGAGAAGGCGATTCTGCTGGTCGGGGATGGGGATCACGATCGGCTGCTGCAGGCTTACATGAGCCGGGTCGCCGGGGAGATGAAGCCATACAGCCGCTTCGACCGGCCGGCGACCGGCTGGCTGTCCTGGTACTACTATTACGGCACCGTCACCGAGAGAGACATCGTTGAGAACGCGGAAGCGATGAAGGAGCTTGCCGCGCTGCGCCCCGAATATGTCGTCATCGATTCCGGCTGGTTCCTTGAGACCGGCTTCGGCGACTGGGAAGCGAACTCCAAGTTCGGCTCCGGCATGAAGGAACTGGCGGACCGAATCCGGGAGCTCGGCTTCAAGCCGGGACTATGGCTGTCCCCCTTGCTGGCGGACGCGGGCTCCTTGCTGGTGCGCGACCATCCGGACTGGCTTCTGCGCAAGAACGGCGTTCCGGTGGCCGGCATGAATCCAAGCGGCAGCGATGTTCTGGAGCTTCATGAGAAGAACAACATCAAGTTCGTGCTGGACTTGACCCATCCGCAGGTTCTGGCCTATCTCGGCGATGTTGTGCGGAGGGTTGTCCGCGAGTGGGGTTATCGCTACATCAAGCTGGACTTCCTGGTGCGGGCGCTCTTCACGGATCAAGGCAACCATTCGAGCGTCGACCGGGAGCAAGTGTTCTTCCCCGGCATGACGACTGTTCAGGCGTACCGCAATGCGATGAGCACCATTCGCGAGGCGGCCGGCGAAGACTGCTACATTCTCGGCTGTGCGGCGCCGCTGTTCGCAAGCCTGGGCCATCTGATCGACGCGAACCGGATGACTCCGGACATTACCCGCCGCAATTACGTTCAAGGACAAGAGCGTCCGTCCGCGTGGGAATTGGTTCGAATCTGCGCGAAGGCGATGGCCGCGCGTTACTTCTTGAACGGAAGGGGCGGGTTCAACGATCCGGATGCGCTTGTCGTGAGGGGGCATGAGCCGGAGGGCCTGTCGGACGACTACGCGCCGACGCTCGACGAAGCGAGGGTATGGGCGGGAGTCGTTGCGTTATCCGGCGGCCTGCTGTTCTGCAACGACCGGCTGAGCACCTTGGAGGCGGAGCGCCGTCCGATGCTGAGCCAATTGTTCCCCGTCGGTCCGGCGGCGGCGGTTCCGGTCGACTTCTTCAACGAAGACATCCCTGCCGTCTGGAAGCTGCCGCTGGAGCGGGACGGGCAGCGCTGGACGGTGCTGGGCATCTTCAACTGGGGGGAGAAGGCGACGGATATCTCCGTCTCCGTGAAGGATATCGGCTTCGCCGAGGAACAGGCCGTGCACGGCATCGACTTCTGGAGCGGAAGCTATATCGCTTCCGGCTCCGCCGGCGTCATGAAGCTGGAGCGCCTTCCTCCTCGTTCGATGAGGCTCGTCTCGCTGCGCGCGCGACAGGCCGATCGACCGCAACTGCTCGGTACGCGGCTTCACTTCACGCAAGGCTGGGCCGAGTTCGCGAGCGTGGACTGGGACCGGAGGACGCTGACCATGCGATGGGACCGCGAGTATTCCCAGCGGGGGGAGGTTGCGATCTGGGTTCCGGACGAATGGAGAGCCTGTTCCGTGGTCAGCAACGGCATTCCGGGCAGTCCGGGCAGTCCGGGACCGTACGAGGGGAACGTGCTGCGCCTGAATCGGGCGGGCGACGAGGAGACGCTATGGATTCGGTTCGAGGAATGAGGATACGTCTTCAAAATCCGGGGAGGATGAACAGGAATGAGCCCATGGAATAAGCATCCATTCGCATTGGGAAGTGCGCTGCTTCGCGGAGCGGCAGGGATTGTGCTGGTGCTGGGAGCGTTCATTCTATCGGGGCGTCAAACGGCGGCGGAGGGGATCGTCCCCTCCGTTGCCCAGTGGACTCCGATCGAGATCGAGCTTGTCAGCGAGCAAGAGTATGACAATCCATATACGGACGTGGATGTAAGCGCTATCTTCAGCGGTCCCGATCATATTGTCATGGAGATGCCCGGCTATTGGGACGGGGCGGATCGATGGAAGGTCCGCTTCTCCCCGCCGGCGAATGGACTTACGAGACCGTCAGCACGGATGCCTCCAATGCGGGGCTGCACGGACAAGCGGGAGCATTCACCGCGACGGCCTACACAGGGAGTCAGTCCGTCTACAAGCATGGATTTATCAAGCCCTCGGCCAACAATCGTTACCTGGTCCACGATGACGGCACGCCGTTCTTCTGGCTTGGAGATACGCATTGGATGGGGTTGTCCGGAAGGGAGCAACTGAACGGCTCCAACGATGCCGGCTTCGCTTCCGAATTCAAAGGAATGATCGACATCCGGCAAGAGCAGGGATATACGGTATACGCGACAACGCTGTTCGGCGGCGATTGGGGCGACGTATCTCCGCAGGGGACCTACAATGAAGGCGGGCCGATCTGGTACGGCACGGGGTATGCGACGGCCCATTCCAGCCTTGCTTCTCCGAGCACGGGCGGTTATTCCTACGGTTCGAAGAAGGCGTTCGACGGCAACGGGGGAACGCGCTGGCAAGCGTCGAGCGCGACTTACCCGCAGAGCATCGAGATTGACTTCGGTTCAGCCGCGACGATCGGGGACATCGCGATCGAATTCGGGCAAGAAGATACATGGTTCTATAAGCTTGAGGGCTCGGAGGATCGAATTCATTACGATACGATTGCGGATCGAACCGCGACCGGAAGGGAAGGGCGGCAATTCGCGGAGACGGCCGCTCTCTCGAGCCGCTATGTGCGCTTGACCATCACGGGAGCGGACCAAGGCAGCGTTCCCAGCGTCGTGGAGCTGACGCCCTATGACGACCAAGGACGGGCATTGACCAACGCGGGGCAGATGAAGCGAATGAATCCGGCCTTCTGGGCCAACATCGACGAGAGAATTCAGTATCTGTCCAATAGCGGATTCGTGACGGCGCTCGGACTCGATTGGGGAAGAAGCCTGGAGGAAGCGAATGAGGCGGACTATCTCCGTCTGGCGCGTTATGTCGTTGCGCGTTACGGCGCTTATCCGACGGTCTGGCTGGGAGCGGGAGAGTATGCGACCGGCTGCTCGGAGTGCTGGGGAGACGTCTCTTCGTACATCTATGATATCGACCCGTACAAGCGGCTTAACTTCCTGCATAACGCGGTCTGGAATCCGGACGAGTTCCGGGACGAAGACTGGTACCAGATGGATTATTTGCAAGCCGGTCATGGAGGCCAGAAGGCCAAGACGTACTGGTTGAATCAATACGAGGAGCAGCCGACCAAGGTTGTTATCGAAGGAGAAGCCAACTACGAGAATATTAACGGAATTCCCTCTCGCTTGACCCGGGAATCCGCCTGGAATGCGATGATCTCCGGAAGCGCCGGATTTACGTACGGGGCGGAGGGGATCTGGCAAGCGACGAGAGACGAGGAGGACCGCTGGCAAGTATGGAACGACGCTCCGACTCCATGGTACGTCGCGATCCGGAAGGAAGCGGGAGAACAGATGAGGTACTTGCGGGACTTCTTCACCTCCCTTCCCTGGTGGACGCTGGCTCCCGACGCCGAGGCGATCGAGTGGGACGGCGCACCGGCTCTGACGTCGGCTGCCGCGCCTTATCAATTGTCCGATCCGGCAGGGGATCTCGTGGTTGCTTATCTTCCTTCCAATGGAGGCACATACTCGGGGACGGCCAAGCAATTGAACCCTGCATGGATTTACAAAGCGGAATGGTACAATCCGCGTACCGGACAGTATTCGACGATTGCATCGGGATTCGCGCCGGACAACGACGGGGAGTGGGCCATTCCGTCCAAGCCAACGGCCTCGGAGGACTGGGCGTTGCTTATCCGCTCTATCTCGAATGCGCCTGCACAGCCGACGGTCAGCTTGCCGGGGGGAACGTTCAGCGGACCGATGAGCGTTGAGCTTGCCGTCTACTCGCCAACCGATTCCGTCTACTTCACGCTGGATGGCTCGATCCCCCATGCTCAAGGGTAAGCCTACACGGGACCTTTGACGATAGGGAGCGATACGACGCTCAAGGCCATTGCGGTCGACGAGAACGGCATCGAGTCTCCATTGACCGTTCAATATTATCGCTTCTCCGACAATCGGGTCTTGAATCGTTCCTATGCATCGTCTTCCGAATACAGCTTGTCCCAGGCGCCGGAATATGCCTTTGACGGTTCGGCCTCCACCAATTGGCAAGCGGCGGACGGCCAGAGATTCAACCAATGGCTCGAGGTCGACTTCGGGTCGGCGACGTCCTTCAACAAAGTCTCGCTGTCGGAGTACGGCAACCGGGTCACCTCTTACCGGATTGAGTATTGGGACGGAGCAAGCTGGCAGACGGCCTATGCGGGCGCAACCATCGGGGCCAATTCCGCTGTGGCCAAGGAGGTGTTCTTCCCCGAAGTGACGGGCTCCAAGGCGAGGCTCTACATCGTCTCGGCAACGCTTCAGCCGATCATTTACGAATTCGGCATCTATGACGTTCCCGCCGACCTGGAAGCCATCGGCGGCCATGGCTCGGTGGCATTGAGCTGGGAGCCGGTGACGGGAGCCGATCATTATCGAGTCGAGCGCAGCCCGCGTTCGGGAGGCCCTTATCGAGCCTTGGCGACAAGCGTCGTGTCCAGCGTTTACGAGGATGCCGGGGCAGCCAACAAGACGATTTATTACTACCGGGTTACGGCAATCGATTCGGCGGGAGGGCGGATCGGCCAGTCGGCGGAAGCCTCCGCGACGACCCTGCCCGCATTGTCCTTGGCGGCAGACGGGACTTATGCCAGCTCCTCGCAGTTCAATGCCGGCCAGTCGGCGGACAAGGCATTCGACGGCTTGAACGGCACGAATTGGCAAGCCGCGGTCGGCACGGGAGCGGGACAGTGGCTCGAGGTCGCCTTCGGCCAGGCGACGACGTTCAATAAAGCCGTTCTGTCGGAATACGGCAATCGAACGACGGGCTTCCGGGTGGAATATTGGGATGGCGGCCTGTGGCGAACGGCCTATACCGGAACGGTCATCGGGGCGAATGCCAGCAGTCCGTTGGCGGTTGAATTCCCCGAGGTGACGGGGAGCAAGGCCAGGCTGATCTTCACCTCGACGACATCGCAGCCGATTATTTACGAATTCCAGCTCTATTATGTTCCTTCCGGCTTGGAAGCGTCGGGCGGTCCCAACCGGGTGGACATTGCATGGCAGCCCGTGGAGGGGGCGCTGTCCTATCGGGTCCGCAGAAGCCTGTACCCGCAGGGGGGCTTCTCCATCATTGCTTCGGAAGCAACCTCGACGAATTATCGGGACACGGGCTTGCTGGATGGAGCGGTCTATTCTTATTCCGTCTCTGCGGTATTCGCATCGGGCGAAGGGGAGCTGTCGGAGATCGTGTCTGCGGCGACGGACGGGCCCTTGAATTTGGCCTACGGGCGAACGTACTCGAGCTCCTCCGACTTCGGAGCGACGCAGAGCGCGGAGCTGGCGTTCGACGGCTCGGAGCGAACGAACTGGCAGGCGGCTGCAGGCCAGTTCGCCGGGGAATGGCTTGAGGTCGACTGGGGGACCAATCTCACCTTCAACAAGGCGGTCATAAGCGAGTACGGCAATCGAACGACCGGGTTCCGCATCGAGGTGTGGAACGGTGCCTCCTGGCAGACGGCATACACCGGAACGACTATCGGCCCGGCAGCGTCGTCTCCGTTGACGGTTACGTTCGCTGCGGTGACGGGAAGCAAAGCCCGGCTGATCTTCACCGGCGGCTCGTCGCAGCCGATCATCTACGAATTCGGGTTGTATTCAACCTGAGATTCTTAAGGGAGTCAAGAGATCAAGAGAGAGCGGAGGGAGCTTCGGCCATTGCGGTCGAAGCTCCTTCCGTTTGCCTTGCTATTCGGCGCCGAAGACGCGGCGGACCGCTTCCAGATAGGCCATTCCGTGCTCGGTGTCCGGCTCGATGTAGCTTCCTTCCGTCCATTCGTTCCAGGAGTTGATCGTGAGAACGGGAGGGGTGTCGCCGTCTTCGATGAACCGGCGGGCCGCGCGCAGCGCCTCCTCGAACCGCTCCGGCGTGTTGCCGTCGATAACGGGCGTGAACGGGTAGCCGAGCGGCGCGAAGACGTCGGATTGTACGGTGCGGGGACTGGAATCCCAGCCCATGGAGACGTTCGGGAAGTAGGGAACGCCGAAGCGGTTCCGATAGCGCGTCCAATCCTTCTCCGCTTCCCGCGCGACGTGCGCATAATCGACGGTCGGGAACCCGTCCAGCGGCACATTGTGAATCCACACGTAGGAGGTGACGCTGTCGAAGCCGAATTCCCGGATCATGGCTTCGGGATTCTCGAGCGTCTTCTCGCCGGGCAGGTTCTGAATCCCCCACACGACCGCATTCAGGTGCAGTTCTCCCAGTCCCGCTTCGCGTACCCGCCTGCGGAAGCCATCCAGGGCGCGCCGAGTCTCTTCTCTGCCTCCGAGACCTTGGATCAGGCTCATCAGCTCATAGAAGGAGACGTAGAGCCCGCCGTCTACCCGCCAGTAGGAGGGGTGAGGGAAGTACCGCTCGATCATATGCTGCGCAGCGGCTTCGAAGGCGGCGAGAGCGACTTGTCCCGAATGAAGCTGCGTATGCGTAGTCCCTCTCTTGTAGGGGAAAATATTCATCCAATCGTGGTTCGCCCACATGAGCGAGAATTTGAGCCTGTCGTTGTTGCGAGCTTCGAGGAAGCCGTTCTCGAGCGCGCGGTTCAGGAACGGCCCGTCCTCGTACCAGTACCAGTCGTAAATGAACGCGTCGATCCCGTGATCGGCGGCGGCGGCGATCTGCCGCTCGGCCGTCTCGGGCTTGGCTTCGTCCAGATAACCCCATAAGGGAACCTTGGGCTGGCGATGGCCGGGGAACCTGGGGGTCGCTCTCCGGACAAGCTCCCATTCGGTCCACCCGGGTCCATGAACCGCTTCATTGCGGGGATCGACATGATAATTGGGGAAATAATAGACGGCTACTTCGGGCTTGCGGTTGATCGGCATGGCGGCACCATCCTTCCAATAGTCTTCCTGTCCAGTGTAGACGCACAGGAAGCCGAAGGATTTGGACAATACGCCGGATCGGTTGCACGATTCAATGGAATTGCCCGAGGGACTCCCGGTAATGGAGCGGAGACATGCCCTCGATTCGTTTGAAAATCCGGCTGAAGTAATGAATGTCCGCGTAGCCGACGAAGTCTGCGATCTCGCCCACCGTCCGGTCGGAATAGAGCAGCAGCCGCTTGGCTTGATCGATGCGATGGCGCATCAGATATTCGATCGGGGAACGGCCCGTCGAGTCCTTGAACAAGGCGCGGAAGTGTCCCGGGGAGAGATGGACGGCGGCCGCCATGTCTGCCAGTTGAAGCGGCTCGCGGTAGTGCTCCTTGATCCACTCGGCCGCTCGATGCATCCGTTCCGATTGGGGATGGCTGCGGCTGACCCCGGCAGACGTGACCGTCTCCTGCAGAAGAAGGGAGAACAGCCGCAGCATCTCGGCGCGCAAGCTTAATTCCTTGCCGTGGACAGGCCGCTCGTGAGCGGCGAAGAGGGCGGCGAACGCTTCTTCGAAGGCTTCCGGCCTCGAGCAATGGACGACTCCCTGAAGCTCCACGCCTTCCAGCCGAAGCATAGGGCGATCGGCAAGCTGCGGCTTATCCGGAATGATGGCGGCACCGTAATAATCTTGATTCAGGTAGACGTCTTCGACGGAGAAGTCGAACGGCTCCCCCATGTAGACAAGGTCGAAGTGAACCGCGTAGTAATGGAAGCTCTTCCCGGAAGGGACCGAGCAGGAATGCCGGACCCTTGGCGGGACGATCAGCAGGTCTCCCGGCTCGATTCGCACGTCCATCTGCTCGATCCGATAGTCGCACATTCCACCCAGAACATAGACCATCTCGTAATCGTAGATGATTCGGGGCGGCAGCCGATAATCGTCGAGCCCTTCGATCCTCTGGACAAGGCGCACGCAGGGAGCGAGATCGAGCAAAGTGATTGATTTCATGGCGACGCATCCTCGTTTTTAGTGGCGGGTACACAAGGTGATTTTATCGCAGCGGGGAGTCAACCGTCCATGGCCGCTCACACCGGCTCGGCCGGGTTCACGGCGACGAGCCCGTTCTGCGTTTTGTAGGTGCTCGTTGCGAGCTTGGTTCGTTCCGTCGCTTCTCCGTTTACTTTTCTCACCCGGTAGCTCTCGATGACGATGCCCTCGCCGCCTTGCTGCCGCACGGTCTCGATCTCGTAGGAGACGTTCTCGTCCATCGTGCCGAACAGCTTGACGGTCAGCGTCTTATCTTCCACGACCGTGCGGATCAAGAGCTGCTTGCCCGTGTCGTTGCGGAAGCGGAAGTCGATGTAGCCGTCGGCGAACGTGGCGTCGAGCCCGAGCGGGAGGTAGGACACCGGAATCGAATGGTTGCGCCGCTGCGTGACGGTGATGCCGTCGACCCGGATGATGGCATTGTACAGCGTGCTGGACACCTGGCAGATGCCGCCGCCGATGCCGGGGACAAGCTTGCCGTTCTGGATGACGGGCGCCTCCCGGAAGCCGTAATCTTGCTCGGCCTTGGCGACGATGTCGGCGTAGCTGAATTCGTCTCCCGGCAGCAGCAGCGTGCCGTCGAGCGCGGCCGCGGCCGCCGCGACGTTGTAGGAGCGGCCTTCTCCGCTGGTGGCGAAGGAGGTTGCAAACTCCATGATTTTGCGGGAGAGGCCTTCCTCCTTCAGGCTGGCGACCGTCGTCGCGGGGGCGACGCCTTGCAGAGGGAGAGCCAGCTTGTAAGCGCCGGAGGGAGAGTCGGCCAACGATTGCGGAGTCAGCTCGACAATCGAGGCCCGGAGAGCGGCAAGATCGGCTTCCGTCCCGACAGCTTCGGGCGTGTAGACGACCTCGTCCTGCGCCGTGATCGTGCGGGAAGCGTCGCGCGGCTCCGACGCTCCGAGTTCGCCCCAGGCGCGGGCGGTCTCGCTTCGCAGCTCCGCTTCATCCCAGGTCGCCTCCATCTCGTAGTCCGCTCGAAGCTCCTTCTTCATTTTCCCCCGCTGATGCCACTTGGCCTTGCCGAACGCCTCCAGATCGGCTGCCGCCTCCTTGGCGCCGACGCTCATGCCAAGCTCCGCCAAGGTCAGAGAAGCCGCGTCGGACAGCGCTCCGTTCAGCCCGACCGTCGTCCCTTCCAGCTCGCGGATACGCGCTTCGAGAATGCCGAGCGCCTGCTCCGAGCTCATGCCTCCAAGCTGCAGGCCTCCTACGCGAAGGTTCGGCGGCAGCACATTGTCCCCCTCGCGTATCGCGCGGCCTCCCGCCGTTCCCGCCCCGACCCCGAGGACGATGACGCCGACGATTGCGGCAATCCACCACTTTCTCATGGGCATTCCCTCCGATTCATCCACAGGAATCCAGAACATAAAGATGCTGGCATACACATATACGATTATCCAGAGGCCATTGTTGTCGGTGCAGATGAGAAATTTTTAAAAAAGTCCGCAATCGCAAGCGGTACAAGCCTTCCAGGTCGAACGGGCCCGGGGGTTGCCGACGAGGGAGATCGACAATGGAAGGATTTTCGCGCATGATGTCGAAGTATCTAAAGTCTGAATTCAAACAGGAAGTGATCATGTGATAGAGATGCACGACATCTGGAAGACCTACCCGGATGGAACATCCGCGTTGCAAGGAATCAACGTGGTGATCGATCGCAACGAGTTCGTTTATATCGTCGGTCCTTCCGGTGCAGGGAAGTCCACCTTCATGAAGCTCATCTATCGGGAGGAAGTGCCCACGAAGGGACAGTTGTCCGTCAACGGGTTTAATATAGGCAAGCTTAAACCGCGCAAGATTCCGTACGTTCGCCGCAATATCGGCGTCGTGTTCCAGGACTTCCGGCTGCTGCCGAAGCTGACGGCTTACGAGAACATCGCGTTCGCGATGGAAGTCATCGAAGCGTCGAAGCGTTCGATTCGCCGCCGCACGATGGAGGTGCTCGATCTTGTCGGCCTGAAGCACAAGGCGAACAGCCTGCCCGCGCAACTGTCCGGCGGGGAGCAGCAGCGCGTCGCCATCGCGCGCGCCATCGTCAACAGCCCGGCCGTAATCGTCGCGGACGAGCCGACCGGCAATCTCGACCCGGAGACCTCATGGGGCATCATGAAGCTTCTGGAGGAGATCAACTTCCGCGGCACCACGATCGTCATGGCCACCCACAACAGGGATATCGTCAACAGCTTGCGCAAGCGCGTCATCGCAATCGAGCGGGGAGCCATCGTGCGGGACGAGCAGAGAGGGGAGTACGGCTATGAGATTTAGCACCCTCCTCCGCCATCTGCGGGAAGGCTGCAAGAACGTGCTTCGCAACGGCTGGATGTCCTTCGCCTCGCTTGGTTCGATTGTCGTCTCTTTATTTATATTGGGCGTCTTCATGCTTCTTGCCCTGAATGTCGATAAGCTGGCCAGTCAGATCGAGAGTCAGGTGGAGATCCGCGTCTACGTGCAGCTCGGAACCGAGCAGGCGAGGATTGACGAGATCAATCGTACGATCGGGCGCATTCCCGAAGTGAAGAAGGTGACCTTCGTCTCGAAGGCGGAAGGGCTCGAACGCTTAAGGGAGAACCTGGACGAGAATGCGAAGACGGCGCTGCAAGGATATGAGAACGAGAACAATCCGCTGCCGGACGGCTTCGATATCGAGGTGTTCGATCCGCAGAAGGTCGCCTACGTCGCCAAGCAGATTCAGGCCATCAACGAGACGAACGCCGATCGTCCGATCATGGGTGTGAACTATGGCCAAGGCACGGTCGAGAAGCTGTTCCGCATCACGAACGCGGTGCGCAACATCGGCCTCGTCATCGTCGCGGGCCTCGCGGTCATGGCGATGTTCCTGATCTCGACGACGATCAAGATGACGATTCTGGCCCGGCGCCGCGAGATCGGCATCATGAAGCTGGTCGGCGCGACGAACAACTTCATCCGCTGGCCGTTCTTCGTCGAAGGGGTGCTCATCGGCTTGGGAGGAGCGGCCATCACAAGCGGCGTTCTCATGTACGGATACGCCAGATTAATCGATACCGCTCAATATGATATGGGGCTGATGCTGATCAAGCTGGCCACCGTTCAAGAAGTAGGCTGGTCCATTACCGGAACGCTGCTCATTCTGGGCACGCTGCTCGGCATCTGGGGAAGCGTCGTGTCCGTCCGCCGTTACTTGAAGGTATAGGGAGGAGAAGGAAACGTGAAGCGCAAGCTGCTGGCGGTGCTCGCCATGATGTTCGCCTTTGTTATGCTGACGCAGCCTTACGAGAGCCATGCGGAGACCGAGCTTCAGAAGATCGAGAAGGAGATCAAGAAGCTCCAGGATCAGATGAACCAGGCGACCCAGGATAAGAAGAAAGCCGAGCAAGAGGCCCAGGAGCTGGCGGCCAAGAAGAACGCGACGAAGGAGGACATCAACGCCCTCCTCGCCGAGATCGAGCAAGCCGGAGCGGAGATCGAGAAGACGCAGACGCAGATCGACGCCGCGGAGGAGAAGCTGCTTCAGACGACGGAGGAGCTGGAGAAGGCCGAAGCCGAGCGGCAGAACCGCGACGAGCTGCTCCAGAACCGGATTCGGCTCATGTATACGAACGGGTCCGTCTCCTATCTGGAAGTGCTGCTCAGCTCGACGAGCTTCAGCGACTTCCTGACCCGATTCGATGCGCTGAAGTCGATCATGAATCAGGACAAGCAGGTGCTTGTGCAGACCGAGGAATACAAGGCGCTCGTCGAGGACAAGAAGGCGCAGGTGGAGAGCGATCTGGCTGCCGTCCAGACGCTGTACCAGGAGATGACCGAGCGCAAGCAGAGTCTGGAGATCAAGGAGCAGTCCAAGGAGGTGCTTATCTCCCAGTTGGACAAGCAGATCGAGGAGACCGAGGACATCAGCGAGGAAGCGGAGAAGGCGCTGATGGACTTCGGCAAGGAGTACTCCAAGCTGCTCGAGAAGAAGAACCAGATCAAGAACTACTACAAGGGCGGCAAGCTGGGCGTTCCGCTGCGCGCCTCCTATCGAATCTCTTCGCCGTTCGGCTATCGGACCCACCCGGTATCCGGCGAGAAGAACAAGCTGCACACGGGCATCGACATGGCCGTTCCGAAGGGAACGCCGGTCTATGCCGCCGAATCGGGAGTCGTCATCGTCGCCCAGTCGTGGAGCGGCTACGGCAACACGATCATCATCAACCACGGCGGCGGGCTGTGGACGCTGTACGGCCACCTTCTCTCGGGAGGCATTCTCGTCAAGAAGGGCGAGGAGGTCAAGCGCGGGGACAAGATCGGCCTCGTCGGCATGACGGGCACCGCGACGGGATACCACCTCCACTTCGAAGTGCGGAAGAACGGAGAACCGGTCGACCCGGCTCCTTATTTGAAGTAAGACGAGGCTCTTCGTCGCCATAAGGACGGCGGAGGCGCCGCTTCTCGGGGCAGCCGCTCTCATCTCCCGCGCAAGCGGGGGAGGCGGCTGCTTTGCCTTTCCCACAGGTCTACCATCCATTGCAATTGGGGTGAGTCTTCATGATGTTCCGCGGACGGACGGTGCTGGCAATTATCCTTCTGACCGCGCTTGCGACTGTCATTGCGACAATCGGGGCGATCGGCTTATCGGGGAATACGAATTGGAGCTTCGGCGCGGGCTTCTCTTCGGGTTCGTCCAAGGGGTCCGCCGCGTCGGAGGACGAAGGCTGGAATCGCGCGGAGCTGAAGAAGCTGAACGAAGCGTTCGAGCTTATCAAGGAGAAGTACCTGCTCCCGATCGACAGGGAGAAGCTGCTCGACGGAGCCGTCTCGGGGATGGTCTCCTCGCTGGGCGATCCGTATTCGGCTTATTATTCCGCGGCGGACGCCTCCAAGTTCACCGATTCGGTGCAGGGGACGTTTACGGGAATCGGAGCGAGGCTGGACCTGATCGAGGGGGCCGTCGTGATCGAGAAGGTGATCAAGGGCATGCCCGCCGAGAGAGCCGGCCTGCGGGTCGGGGATATTCTCTTGTCCGTGAACGGGGAGAGCCTGGAGTCGCTGTCGCTGAGCGAGACGATCGCCAAGATTCGAGGGCCGAAGGGAACCAAGGCGAAGCTCACGGTGAAAAGAATCGGGGTCGACGAGTTGCTCGAGCTGGAGCTTGTCCGGGATCGGATCGTGGAGGAGACGGTCGGCAGCGAGGTTGGAGCGGACGGGATCGCTTACCTGTGGATCAGCCAGTTCACCTTCGATACGCCGAAGCTGGTCGAGGCGGAGCTTCAAGCGCTGGAGAATACCGGCTTCCGGGCGCTCGTGATCGATGTGCGGGACAACCCGGGCGGCGTGCTGACCGCGGTCGAGGACATCGCGAAGCTGTTCGTTCCGGAGGGGAGGACAATCGTGATCGAGGAAGACAGCCTCGGCCGTCAGAACAAGATTGTGTCGGAGGGAGCGAGCGATTCGGCAAGCCGCGGACAGTATCCGTTGATCGTTCTTATGAACGGCGGGAGTGCCAGCGCCTCGGAGATTCTCGCGGGAGCGCTTAAGCAATCGGCCGGAGCGGTGCTGGTCGGAAGCCAAAGCTACGGCAAGGGCACCGTCCAGATCAGCTACGAGAACGAGCTCGGCGACGGAAGTCTGCTCAAGCTGACCGTCTCCAAGTGGCTGCTGCCCGACGGGACCTGGCTGAACGGGAAGGGAATCGAACCCGACATCGAGGTCGAGATGCCGGACTATTATTCGGTATCGGTGCTGTCCAGAGACCACGACCTGAAGCGGGACGAGACCGGGGAGGACGTGCGCAGCCTGCAGATCATGCTGGAAGGAGCGGGCTACGAGCCCGGCCGCAAGGACGGGTACTACAGCGAATCGACGGAGCAGGCGGTGCTGGCGTTCCAGAAGGACGCCAAGCTGCCCGAGACGGGCATCGTCGATGCCGCCACGGCCGACAAGCTCGAGGACACGCTGAGCTTGCGGATGCAGAAGCTGGAGAACGATCCGGGCTGGCAGGCGGCGCGCGCTCGCGCGTTGGAGGAGATCCGCGGATAGAGGCGGAAGGAATTCGCGGCCCTCTTGTCGAAGTGGTAGAGCGGCGTAAAGGGGGATGAGAAGTGAACTCTCTTATGGATGTGTTGGGGGAAGCGGGTCAAGCTCTGGCGGCGTTGCTTGCCTCTCCCTTTCTATATTTGGCCGTTCTGCTGGCTTGGTGGCATGCGAAGCAGGAAGTCGTGCTTCAGCGCGCCATGTTCCACGTCAGGCTGTACAGCTCGCTGACCGTCGCCTTCTATCGCACGCTCGCGGGCATAGGAGCGGGAGTTGTGCTGTCCGTTCTCAGCTTGGGGACGGGCGGCCGGCTGGACGAGGCGACGCTTGTCTGCCTCTGGATCGCGCTTCCCGTGCTGGCGCTGCTTCGGCTGCGCTATGTGTGCATCGCTTACGGCGCCGGTGCGCTCGGCGTTGTGCAGCAGATTCTGGAGTGGAGCGGAGTGAGCGCTGCGGACGGCGCGGCGGCGAAGGCGTTGCTCGGGATCGACGTCCCGGCCCTTCTCGTGCTGGCGGGCTTGCTCCATATCGGGGAAGGGCTGCTCGTGCGTTGGCAGGGCTCCCGGTTCGCGGTGCCTCTGTTCCTGGAGGGGAAGCGCGGCAAGCCGGTCGGAGCGTTCGCCCTGTCGGGCCTGTGGCCGGTTCCGCTGCTGTGGCTCGTCCCCGCGACGGGGACGGCTGGCGGCTTCTCCCTGCCGTGGACGCCCTTGTCCGACTTGGACGGCTCCGTCGCGAGCTGGGCGCTGCTCGGCTTTCCCGTGCTCATCGGCTTCACGGATCGGACAACGACGAAGTGGCCGGAGATCAAGGCTCGCGAGCTCGGCTGGGGGCTTATTGTGTACGGCGTCGTAATCGCCGGACTTGCTGCGGGAGCCTGGTACTGGCAGCCGCTTGCGATTGTTGCGGCGATCGCCGCATTCGCGTTGCACGAGGGGCTTCTGCTCTGGGGACGGTCGGGAGAAGCGGGAAGGGAACCGCTGTTCGCCCAGAACGGCCGGGGCGTGACGGTGCTTGCCGTGCTTCCGGGCACCCCGGCGGCGGAGCTCGGCTTCCTGCCGGGCGAGAAGATCATGAAGGCGAACGGGCAGAAGATCGGGAACAAGGAGCAACTGCATGAAGCGCTGCAGCTTCAAGCGGCTTATTACAAGCTTGAGATCGCGAACCGCGACGGCGAAGTCCGGTTCGCGCAGCGGGCGCGCTATGCGGGCGAGCCGCATCAGCTCGGTCTGATTCTTGCGCCGGATGAGGACGCCGATTGGGTCGCCGCGCCGCGTTCCGGCTCGATCTGGCAGGGCTTGCAGCGGGCCGGAGCCAAGAGGCGGCCAAGCCGCAGGGGCGCGCTCGCCGCGAAGGCTGCGGAAGAGGCGAACGGGGCAAGCGGAGAGCTGGCGGCAGGCGAGGCTGCGAGGAATGCGGAGGCTGCGGGCGATTCCGCCTCCGCGGCTTCCTCAACCGTCCCGGCAACCGGACCCGCGGGACCTGCGACCGCTCCAGCCGCTTCGCCGGAGACGAAGAGCGATCCGAACGCGCTGCCTCCGCGCAGAGCCAGGAGCAAATAAGCAAGATCGATCAAGACATTTCCTGATTTAAACGGAAATGTCTTTTTACTATTATATGTATAAATGTCATATGACAAAACTGATGACAGCGATCACTACCGATGCCGACAGACAAACATTATGATGTAAATTGGCGATACTGCTCGTCTATTGGCGGTTGCGCGAGTCGGGACGTCGAACAGGGGGGCGTTCGACGGTCGTCCGCTCGACGGGTGCAACCCAGCATCTTGCATAAGCGGGGGTGATAAGACAGCCGCAACAACTGTCAACAGGCAACTGGTTGACAGAGTAATTCAAGCTTGATAGGATGGAACGACATCGGAAGCTTCCCTAGGGTTCCGCGGCGACCGCCTTGCGCGGCAGCCGGCCTGGACCGAGAGGGAAGGCGCGATCCCGATAGGGATGCGCACACGGAGGGATAGAAGCCCGGGAGCAGCTCGATGCCGGCTGGCGCGCGATTGCGCGGACAGCTTGGCTCGGGAGAGCTCCCGGGATTTTTTTGGTGTTGCGGACGGTCATCCGGCTGTTGCCAACCTCGTTCGATGTTAAGCCAATCAAGCGAAGGAGGCTGCACTCATGAATCGATATTGGCTGCTGTTGATCGCAGCGGGACTCAGCGAAGTGGGCTGGGTGTCGGGGCTTAAACATGCCGACAGTTGGTGGACATGGACGCTGACGGCGATGGTCATCGTGGCGAGTTTCTGGGTTCTGATCGCGGTGTCGAAGGTTCTGCCCGTCGGAACGACGTACGCGGTGTTCACGGGAATCGGCGCGGCGGGGACGGTGCTGGGAGAATCGATTTTCTTCGCTGAACCGCTCAGTTGGGCCAAGCTGCTGCTCGTTCTCCTCATGATCGTCGGAATAGCAGGATTGAAGTTAACGGCCGGCCATGAGGCGGAAGACAAGGAAAGGGGGGAATGAACATGGCATGGATCATGCTCGTTCTGGCGGGACTTGGAGAGGTCGTCGGCGTGATCGGATTGAACCGGTGGAATCAGAAGCGGCAGGCAAGCTCGCTTGCGCTGCTGCTCGCGGGATTCCTCTCCAGCTTCGCGCTCCTGACGGCGTCCTTGCAGTCGCTCTCCATGGGCACCGCGTACGCGATCTGGACGGGAATCGGCACCATCGGCGCGACTCTGCTCGGAATGATCTTCTTCGGAGAGTCGCGCAACGGTCGCAGAATCTTGTTCCTGGCGTTGGTCGTTGCCGCCGCCATCGGGCTTAAGCTCGTAGAATAGCCCGCTTAATTCGCCCGGGGTCCTCTGGCGTACAGCACATAAGAGTATGCGGCCGGCACGAGCGCGCTTCCGAGGGCGGCGACAAGCACGACAACCGCAAGCCATGCATTGGGCACGACCCAGGCGGCGGCGAACATGAGCAGACCGGCGACGACCCACAGCTTGGCGGCCAGGCGATGAGTGCGGTTCCAGTTCGTCTCGTCGCTGAGCGCCCAAGGCGTCCGAATTCCGACGAAGAAGTTGCTCTTCACCTGGCTCATCCGGTTGCCGAGCACCATCCACAGCACTCCGACCGCTCCGATAATAAGCTTCGGAATCGGGAGGGAATAACCCAACTGGTCGGCAATCATCAGCACAAAAATCACATGGATAAACAAGCTGAGTCCCCAACGAATAAGGGAGAAGTACCCTTGGAATCGCGAATAGTTGCTCCTCCGGGGATCGATGCGGCGCAGCACGGTCATCAACGCCGGCAACAGGATGGCGGTCGCTCCGTACGTCAGCCAGAAGTCCCGCTTCGCCATCATTCGGTCGACTTCGCCGGCGACATTGTAATGTGCGGCGACCTCGCTCGGCAGCTTGGCGTCGAATATCAGGTACATCGCGGCGCAGAGAATAGCGTTGGCGAGAAGCAGCCAGGTGTCGTTGCGAGTCCAGCGCGGCGTGTCCGGCCGAGGGGCTTGTTGATCATACACGCGAATCGTCTCCTTTGGTTCCCATCATCCCGAGAAACCAGCCCAGCGTCTCCTGGATGACGGTCATATTCAGGGAATAAATAATGTTCTGGCCTTGCCTCGTGTCATCGATCAGCCCCGCATTCTTCAGGGTGCTCAAGTGGTGGGAGATGCTCGGCTTGGAGATCGAGAACCGATCGGCGATCTCCCCGGCGGTCAGATCCCGTTCCTTCAGCAGTTGGATAATCTGGCGCCGGGTCGGATCGGCCAACGCTTTGAACGTGTCGTTCATAGGAAGCCGCCTCTTCATTAGATATTTAGATAATCATCTAAATAAAGTGTATCGCATTGTCGCTTCTTATGCAAGAGTCCCGAAGCCGCTGCAAGGGGCCCGAAGCTGCGCTTCGGACCCTCGCCGTGCTATTCGTTCTGCATGAACCACCAAATAATCGGAATCGCCACCGCCAGGCAGAAAAGCACAAAAAACGTGATTTTCACGGCACTGCGAGGCACGAGCCCGGACACGAGGCCGGTCTGACCGTTCACCATATACCGGTAAGGCTTGTTCCTGTACTTGTAATTGGCGTTCCAGACCGGCAGCAGAATGTGTTTGTAGGTGCGATTGAAGTAGTTCGTTCCGACCCGCAGCCCCCGAATCTCGTCCCCGCCGATTCGTTGCCGGATCTCATTATGCAGCGTGCTGCTCATCCGATTCCTTGCCCGCTGCCAGCCTTCGCTTCGGTTCACCGAATACTTCTCGGCGACATAGCCGCTTAAGTATTCGGGAAGGTAGCCGGTCAGCTTCTCGAGGCGGAAGTTGCCGAGCTTCTGCAGCAGCTCGCCGTCGTATTGGCCGGAAGCGGGGATGAGCACATCGTCGAAGGAGCGTCCGTAATCGCCCGAGACATGCCGCCAGACCGTATAGCGAACCCTCTCGGTATACGTCTCGCGCCTCCCGTTCACGACCCTTGTCCGCGTCTCGTTCCGGTAATGGTAATCCCCGCGCTCCGCGGAATAATTCGAATACGTGTCGGAATCGAACGTCCAGTAGGGAATGTAAATTCCGGTCAGGGCGGAGTCGATCTGCCCTTTCTTGAACGCGTTCGGCACGAACCAGCGCTTCTTCTTCCAGGCGCGGAATGCATTCACGGCTTCACTCTTGGACACCTGGAACGGAATCATCGTCTCCGGACGGATCGCATCGGCGGCGTCCTCTTGCAGGAGCACCTTGGGCGAGCCGCAGAACGCGCAGAGCGTCGCGGTCTGGAGGAGGGGGATCAGGCTCACCCCTCCGCAGTTCTCGCACTTGACGGCTTGCTGCTTGATGCCCCAGTCCTTGCGCTTCGGGTCCGCCTCCGCATCCAGCTCCAGATCGTATTCGACCGGCCGCTCGTCCGAGGAGACGATGGCTTCTTCGCGGCCGCAGTACTGGCACTTCATCGCTTGCGCTTCGGAGTCGAAGTGCATCGGCCCCCCGCAGCTCTTGCAGGGGAAGGTGATCGGTTCCGGGGATGAAGGAGGTGTCGCTTCCATCGTCATCGTCCCTTACACCTTCGTTCCGCAGCCGGAACAGAACTTCGCGCCGGCGGCCAGAGACTGCCCGCATTCCGAGCAGAAGCTCTTCTTGCCCGAAGGGGAGCCCGAATTCGCAGCGCCGGCATTCGCAGCTCCCGCGGACGAGGCTCCCGTATTCGCGGCTCCGCCTCCGTTCATCGCCTGGGCGAACATCTGGCCCATCGCCATGCCCGCCCCGAGTCCGGCGCCCGTGCCGGCCGCTCCGGAATCGGGATTATTCGCCGCTTCGCGCAGCGCTTCCGCCGCCTGATACTTCATATACTGATCGAGATTCCCGGCAATGTTCATCGAGGATCTGCGATCGATCATCTTCTCGACATCCTCCGGCAGACTCAGGTTCTCCACTTGAAGCCCGGTCAGCGCAAGTCCCATGGCGCCGAACTTCGGTTGAAGCAGCTTGGAGATATCGCGGCCCAACTCCTCGTAGGAAGAGGCGAGGTCGGCCACCGGAATGTTCGATTCCCCGATGCGGTCGCTGACTCCGGTCACGATAATCGACTTCAAGTACCCGGCAATCTGCTCGGGAGCGAAGCTGGAGCTCGTCCCGATAATCTCGCGAAGGAAGAGTGCGGGATCGCCGACCCGGATGGAGTAGCTGCCGAAGCCGCGCAGCCGAATCATGCCGAACTCCGTGTCGCGCATGATGACCGGGTTCGTCGTCCCCCACTTCAGGTTCGGGAAGCTTGCGGTGCTGACGAAGAACACATCCGCCTTGAACGGCGAGTTGAACCCGTGTTTCCACGATCTCAAGGCGGTCAGCACCGGCATATTTTGCGTATTGAGCGTGTATGTTCCGGGGCCGAACACGTCCGCGATCTGCCCCTCGTTCAGGAAGATGGCCGTCTGCGATTCGCGTACGACGAGCTTGGCTCCCATTTTAATCGCGTTATCGTAAGCCGGGAAGCGGTAAACCATCGATTCTTTGTCGCCGAGCCATTCGATCACCTCGATAAATTGGCCCTTTAAGAAGGAGAACAGTCCCATAGCGTTACCTCCGTCGGATAATTTCCATTCACCTGGTTGAATCTATTATACTTTACGGTGGAGAGTTGCAGTAGGTCGCTTTTGACGCGAATGCGGACGATAGTTATAATGGGATGGGAACATACATTCGATCGGCTGAAAATAAACCAAAACACGGAGGTGCACCATTCATGTCGGAGACGTCATACGAGTATGCGCCCGCGAACTTCAAGGTGGAATCGGACTATACGCCTCAAGGAGACCAGCCGGAGGCGATAAAGGAACTGGTCGCCGGCTTGAACGCAGGCATCCGGCATCAGACGTTGCTCGGCGCGACCGGGACGGGGAAGACGTTCACGATCGCCCACACGATCGCCCAGGCGAACCGCCCGGCGCTCGTGATCGCTCACAATAAGACGCTCGCGGCCCAGCTATGCAGCGAGTTCAAGGAGTTCTTCCCGAACCACGCGGTGGAGTACTTCGTCAGCTACTACGATTATTACCAACCCGAAGCCTACATTCCTTCGACGGATACTTATATCGAGAAGGATTCGAGCATCAACGACGAGATCGACAAGCTGCGCCACTCCGCGACCTCGTCGCTGTTCGAGCGCCGCGACGTCATTATTGTCGCCAGCGTGTCCTGCATCTATGGCCTCGGTTCTCCGGAGGAGTACCGCGATCTTCGGCTGAGCCTGCGGGTCGGGATGGAGAAGTCCCGCAACGCGATTCTGCATAAATTGGTCGATATCCAATATCAACGCAACGACATGAACTTCGTCCGCGGGACGTTCCGCGTGCGCGGCGACGTGCTGGAGATCTTCCCCGTATCGCGAAGCGACCGCGCCATTCGCGTCGAGCTGTTCGGAGACGAGATCGAGCGAATCGCCGAGATCGACACGCTCACCGGCGAGATCGTCGCCGACCGCGAGCATATCGTGATCTTCCCGGCGTCTCACTTCGTCACCGGCGAAGAGAAGATGAAGGTTGCGCTGGTCAATATCGAGCGCGAGCTCGAGGAGCGGCTGGCCGAGCTTCGCGAGGACGGCAAGCTGCTGGAGGCGCAGCGGCTGGAGCAGCGCACCCGTTACGACCTGGAGATGATGGCGGAGATGGGCTTCTGCTCCGGCATCGAGAACTACTCGGGACCGATGACCTTCCGCGAACGAGGAGCAACTCCGTATACGCTGATGGACTTCTTCCCGGATGACTTCATCACGATCATCGACGAGTCTCACGTGACGCTGCCGCAGATTCGCGCGATGTACAACGGGGACCAAGCCCGGAAGACCGTGCTCGTCGATCACGGCTTCCGGCTCCCGTCGGCGAAGGACAACCGGCCGCTTAAGTTCGAGGAATTCGAGAAGAAGGCCAAGCAACTCGTCTACGTCTCCGCGACGCCCGGCCCATATGAGATCGAGAATTGCCCGACGATGGTGCAGCAGATCATCCGACCGACCGGCCTCGTCGACCCGATCATCGAGGTCAGGCCGACGAAGGGGCAGATCGACGATCTGCTCGGCGAGATTCGCGACCGGATCACGAAGGACGAGCGGGTTCTCGTGACAACCCTCACGAAGAAAATGTCCGAAGACCTGACCGACTACCTGAAGGAGGTCGGAATCAAGGTCAATTACTTGCACTCGGACATCAAGACGCTGGAGCGGATGGCCATTCTGCGCGACCTCCGGCTCGGCACGTTCGACGTGCTCGTCGGCATCAACCTGCTTCGCGAAGGACTCGACTTGCCGGAAGTATCGCTTGTCGCCATTCTCGACGCCGACAAGGAAGGCTTCCTTCGCTCCGAGCGCTCGCTGATTCAGACCATCGGCCGGGCGGCGCGCAACTCGGAAGGCCGCGTCATCATGTACGGCGACAAAATCACCGACTCGATGGAGAAGGCGATCGGAGAGACGGAGCGCCGCCGCGCCATTCAGGTTGCCTACAACGAGACGCACGGCATCACGCCGCAGACGATCCGCAAGAAGGTGCGCGACGTCATCGAGGCGACGAAGGTCGCCGAGCAGAAGAGCACGTACCTCACCGGAGCGGAGAACGTCGACAAGCTGACGAAGAAGGATCGCCTGTCCCTCATTCAGCGCATCGAAGCCGAGATGAAGGAAGCGGCGAAGAGCCTCCAATTCGAACGCGCCGCCGAGCTCCGGGACGCCCTGCTGGAACTGAAGGCAGGCATGTAAGCCAATAAGCCTCCAAGCGAAATGACGCTGCACCCAAGCGCCGGCCGGACGCCTGCACCAATGTCCTTCCGGCGTTGTTTGTTTACCTGCTTGCAGGGGCTCTGTCTTCGTCCTCGTCCTCGTCGCCATCTCCGCTCCGTCCCCGAGCAATACTATCTCTTTTTTTTTCATTATGCCTCCTCTCCCGCTTGCTCAGGAAGCGCTTGCGTCATTGGGAAGGCCAAGGTTCGCCAACCTTGAAGAAGCTTCGCCAACGCAGACCAAACTAAGGCACGCCAATCGTGCACGGACCAATCGAGAACGCGCCAATCGAACGTACGCCAATCCGACGCACGCCAATCGAAGGTACGCCAATCCGACGCACGCAAATATAACGATAATTGATCGCATCAGGGGCAGCAGGAAGTCTTGCCCGCCTCCGCATTCGTCTTTAGATTAGCAGGCAAGCCTGAGGAAGGGATCGGATCGCTCTGCACGGCAACTGGACTGACAGGCTTGAACGGTAAGTCGAAGCAAATCTTCTTCGTTCTGCAGAGCATTCCAACGGAAGACCGACTCGGCCAGGTACTTAGGCAAAGAAGCCAGTCCGATGCCGTGATAGGTCGTCTGGATTCGTTGGAATTCCTTGCGAATAATTGGAGTCATCGTCCGGCAATGACGAACGGTCAGAAACCAGGATCGATGCACCTCGTTGGCTTGGCTGACGGGATCGGAAGCGAAGCATTGATGTTTGAATTCACGCCAGGTGTCCCTAATCATACAGCGGCCATTCATCTGGCCGCGTTCCAGCATCACCCAAGTCATGCGCTTAGGACGGTTGGAGTCGTCAATCTCGGTGGCAATGGCTAACGGTTGCTGCCGATCGCCTATTTCCAGGATGAGCTTGCCGGGAGTCCCGAATACAGCCAGGCCAGCTTCGATGCGCCCGCTAAGAAGCGTTGTCCCGCAGCCAAGCAGACTCTCGCGAATCTTATTCATCATGGAATAAGCCGTCTTGTAGGTCACGTTAATCAGCTTGGCAAGCTGAACGGCATTAATGCCAGATTGCGGATCACCCATTCGTTCCATAGCGATCAGCCACTTCGATAGCGGGGTCCGCGTGCCTTCCATGCAAGTGCCCGAAGTCACGGAAGTCTGAAGGCGGCAGCGAACGCATTCATAGAGAGGCATTCGGCGAGTTGTGATCGTATAGGCTGAGCGATGACCACAGAGCGGGCAGTGGAATCCTTCCGGCCACCGGCAATGGATAAAATAAGCCAAACAAGCCGCTTCGCCGCCGCGCGCCGTAAGATACTCCGCATAGCTACCGAACATAACATTTCCCCCTCCAAAAAAACAGAACATTTGTTCTTGTTTATTATAGCATTTTATGGGAGGAATGCAAATCTTATCAGTGGGAAATTGGCGAAAAAAAAGGCGAACGGCAGGGCTTCTATGAAGCAAACATCCTTGCACGGTTCCTGAACGAAGGGGAGAGGAGGCATAATCGATTAGAACGAGGGTTGTGTGTCAAAGGGATCGGGGCAGCGGTGGAGACGGCTGCTCAGGCCGCGCTGCCCCGATGTGAGGTTCAAAGAGAGCGGACCGTTCCGCCGTCGACGAGGAGGGCTTGGCCGGTGACATAGCTGTTGGCGAAGGAGCCGAGGAAGACGGCCGCCTTGGCGAATTCTTCCGGCATGCCGGCGCGGCCGAGCGGGATGGCTGCGTTGGCGGCTTGGCGGACTTGGTCGACGGTCTGACCCGTTCGTTCGGCTCGCAAGCTGTCGAGTTGGGCGATGCGATCGGTGCCGATTCGTCCGGGGGCGACGGTGTTGATCAGGATGCGATCGGGCGCCAGCTCCAGCGAGAGCGTCTTGGCGAGCGATTGCACGCCGGCGCGGAATACGTTCGACAGGATCAGGTTCGGGATCGGCTCCTTGACGGATACGGAGGCGATGTTCACGATCCGGCCGCCGTCCGAAGCCGCACGCAGATGGGGCAGGGACTCGCGGATCAAGCGAACGACGCTGAGCAGCGTGAGCTCGAAGCCGCCCTGCCAGCCGGCATCGTCGAATGCTTCGAAGCCTCCCTGGGGAGGCCCGCCGGCGTTCGTCACAAGAACGTCGAGCCCGCCATGACGGGCGACGGCCGATTGGATGGCGGCACGAACCTCCTCCGGGCTCCTGACGTCCAACTGCACGACGTGCGGAACGAGGCCGGAAGCTGCGGCAATCTCGTCCCGAGCGGCCTGCAACCGATCTTTATCGCGGCTCGCAATCGTGACTCTGGCGCCCTCGCGGGCATACTCCAACGCAATCGCTTTGCCGATGCCTTTGCTGGCTGCGGCGACGAATACCGATTTATTTTCCAATCCCAGATTCATTCGGCTTCTCCTCGCTTTCGATTTTGATGCCCAGGATGGCAAGATCCCGGAGGACTCCGTCGAGCTCCGCCACTTCCGGATAGTAGCCCCATTGCTCGAAGCCGAGCTTGCGAAGCAGCCCGATGCTCGGGGCGTTATGAGCGAACACGAACCCGAGAATCGTGTTCACCCGCAGGCGGGGACACTCCGCGAACACATGCTGCACGATCCGGGTGCCGACGCCGGTTCCCCTGGCCGCCTCCGCAACGTAGACACTTAGCTCCGCCGTGCCGTTGTACGCCGGTCTTCCGTAGAAATCGCCAAGGCTTGCCCAGGCAAGCAGTTCTCCGCCTCGCTTCGCGACCCAGATCGGCCTGCGGTCCGGCGTGTGGGATTCGAACCAGGGCAAGCGCTCTTCCGCCGTGACCGGATTGAGGTCGGCCGTCACCATGCGGGAGGAGATCGTTCCGTTATAGATGTCGACGATGGCGGGCAGATCGGCTCGTTCGGCGAATGCGAACAGCAAGCTTTCTTCGTCATAAGCCAAGATGATGTCGCTCCTTCATGTGGAATGCGAGTGCCGTGTAGGTTGGTCTCTACCTGTGATTGTATTCGAGTTTTGGGGTCGGGACAACCGAGGGGGAAGATTGCCATTTGCAACCTAAAGAGGGCTTCGCTATAATGGATGGGAACACATATTCTTATGAACGGATAATCGCGGCGGCTCGGCGCCGGCTCGCAATGACCGTAACGAAAGGGGCTTTACCGTTGGCCAATGAGAACATCGTCATCAAGGGCGCGCGCGCCCATAATCTGAAGAACATCGACGTGACCATCCCGCGCGACAAGTTCGTCGTCTTGACTGGACTGAGCGGCTCGGGCAAGTCTTCGCTGGCGTTCGACACGATTTACGCGGAAGGGCAGCGGCGCTACGTGGAGTCGCTCTCGGCGTACGCACGGCAGTTTCTCGGCCAGATGGACAAGCCGGATGTCGATTCGATCGACGGTCTCTCGCCTGCGATCTCGATCGATCAGAAGACGACAAGCCGCAACCCCCGTTCGACGGTCGGCACGGTGACCGAGATTTACGACTATCTGCGTCTTCTGTTTGCCCGGATCGGGCGGCCCCACTGCCCGGACCACGGAGTGGAGATCACTTCGCAGACGGTGGAGCAGATGGTGGACCGAATCATGGAGTATCCGGAGCGGACCCGGCTGCAGATTCTGGCTCCGATCGTCTCCGGGCGCAAGGGAGAGCACGTCAAGCTGCTCGCCGACATTCAGAAGCAGGGCTTCGTTCGGGTTCGAATCAACGGGGAGATTCGCGATCTCGGGGAGAAGATCGAGCTCGAGAAGAACAAGAAGCATTCGATCGAGGTCGTTGTGGACCGGATCGTCGTGAAGGACGACGTGGCGACGCGGCTGGCGGATTCGCTCGAGACGGCGCTCAAGCTGTCCGACGGTCAGGTGATTGTGGACATCATCGACAAGGAGGAGCTGCTGTTCAATTCGAAGCTCGCTTGTCCGGTGTGCGGCTTCTCGATCGAGGAGCTGGCGCCGCGGATGTTCTCCTTCAATTCGCCGTTCGGGGCTTGCCCGGAATGCGACGGCCTCGGGGCCAAGATGGTTATCGATCCCGAGCTGCTGGTGCCGGATCGCGACCGGAGCATCGAGCAAGGGGCGTTCGAAGCATGGGCGGGCAGCACGTCGAACTATTACCCCCAATTCCTGGCTGCGGTGTGCGAGCACTACGGCATTCCAATGGACAAGCCGGTGTCCGAGCTTGGCGACAAGCAATTGAATACCTTGTTGTACGGGACGGGCGGGGAGCGGGTTCGCTTCCGTTACGAGAACGACTTCGGCCATAGCCGGGATGCGCACGTTCCGTTCGAGGGCATTGTGCACAATCTGGAGCGCCGATACCGGGATACGGCGTCCGACGGCATCCGCGAGTTCATCGAGGAGTACATGAGCGCTCGGCCGTGCGGCAAGTGCAAGGGGCATCGCCTGAAGCCGGAGACGCTCGCCGTGACGATCGCCGGGGAGAACATCTCTTATGTGACGTCGTTGTCCATCGGAGACGCTCGCCGGTTCTTCGCCGGGCTCGAGCTGAACGAGAAGGAGCTGCAAATCTCGAATCTTATTCTTAGGGAGATTAATAATCGCCTCGGATTCCTTGTGAACGTCGGGCTGGACTATCTGACGATGTCGCGGGCGGCGGGCACGCTGTCCGGCGGCGAGGCTCAGCGAATTCGGCTGGCGACGCAGATCGGTTCGAGCTTGATGGGGGTTCTCTACATTCTCGACGAGCCGAGCATCGGGCTGCATCAGCGGGACAACGACCGGCTTATCCAGACCCTCGAGCATATGCGCGATCTCGGCAACACGCTGATCGTTGTGGAGCACGACGAGGACACGATGCGGGCGGCGGACTATCTGATCGATATCGGCCCCGGAGCGGGCGTGCACGGCGGGAGGGTCGTGTCGCAAGGAACTCCGGAAGAGGTCATGGAGGACGAGAATTCGCTGACGGGAGCCTACTTAAGCGGCCGGAGGTTCATTCCGGTGCCGCTTGATCGGCGGAAGCTGAACGGCAAGTGGCTCGAGGTCAAGGGAGCGAAGGAGAACAACCTGAAGAACTTGAGCGTCAAGATTCCTCTTGGGGTTTTCGCGGCGGTTACCGGGGTGTCCGGCTCCGGCAAGTCGACGCTCGTCAACGAGATCGTGTACAAGACGCTTGCGCGCGACTTGAATCGGGCGAAGATGCGTCCCGGCGAGTACAAGGAGATGCTTGGCATCCGGCATCTGGAGAAGGTCATCGACATCGACCAATCTCCGATCGGACGGACGCCGCGGTCGAACCCGGCAACCTACACGGGATTGTTCGACGACATCCGCGACGTGTTCGCGATGACGAACGAATCGAAGGTTCGCGGCTACAAGAAGGGGCGCTTCAGCTTCAACGTGAAGGGCGGACGCTGCGAGGCGTGCAAGGGCGACGGGATCATCAAGATCGAGATGCACTTCCTGCCGGACGTCTATGTGCCTTGCGAGGTGTGCAAGGGCAAGCGCTACAACCGCGAGACGCTGGAGGTCAAGTACAAGGGCAAGAATATTGCAGATGTGCTGGAGATGACGATTGAAGCGGCGACGGAATTCTTCCAGAATATTCCGCGCATCCATCGCAAGGTGAGCACGCTGCTCGACGTCGGCCTCGGCTACATGACGCTCGGCCAGCCGTCGACAACGATGTCGGGCGGCGAAGCCCAGCGCGTGAAGCTCGCCGCCGAGCTGTACCGGCGCAGCACGGGCAAGACGCTCTATATTCTCGACGAGCCGACGACAGGGCTTCACGCCGACGACATCGACCGTCTGCTGCAAGTGCTGCAGCGGCTCGTCGATTCGGGCGAGAGCGTGCTTGTGATCGAGCACAATCTGGACGTCATCAAGACGGCTGATTATTTGATCGATCTCGGCCCGGAGGGCGGCAGCGGCGGCGGAACGATCGTCGGCACCGGCACGCCGGAGCAGCTTGCGCAGAACGCTGACTCCTATACCGGGCGCTACTTGGGGCCGGTTCTGGAGCGCGATCGCGCCCGGACGGAAGCGGCGCTGGCGGCGGCGCAGGGGTGAAGTCAGGCGGGGCATAGGCGCGTAGACGCTGATGGGCCGCGCGGTTGGCCGAATTGATAGATTAGGCGAACGAATCGCATAGAATGAATGGAATGCGGCAGAGCCGGTCCCTTGGGGGGACCGGCTCTGTTTGCCATGGGCGCGCCCGGAACCCTATCCTTTCGGTTGCTTTGGTAGTATACTTTTCGATAAAACGCGGTGGGATCGGAGTTGTCATGCGATGAACGCGGACGAGTTGAAGAGGAGAGCGGCGGAGAGAGCCGCCGAATGGATCGAGGACGGAATGACGGTCGGACTCGGAACGGGGTCGACCGCTTATTGGGCCATTCGGCGGATCGCCGAACGCGTGAAGGAAGGGCTGTCCATTCGGGCGGTCGCCAGTTCGATGCGCTCCGAGCAGTTGGCGATCGAGCTGGGCATCCCCTTCGTCTCTCTGAACGAGATCGATCGAATCGACCTGACGATCGACGGGGCGGACGAGGTGGACGAACGTCTTCATCTGATCAAGGGAGGGGGCGGAGCGCTGCTGAGGGAGAAGGTGCTGGCAGCCGCGAGCGATCGCTTCGTCGTTATCGTGGACGAATCCAAGCTCGTTCCGACGCTTGGGGCGTTCCCGCTGCCGGTGGAGATCGTTCCGTTCGCGGAACGGCTTACGTTGAATCGGCTGTGCGAGCTGGGCGGCGATCCCGTCATTCGGCTGGCGCCGGGCGGCGATCGCTACGTAACGGACAACGGCAATTGGATCGCGGATTGCCGCTTCGGCCGCATCGTCGATCCGGCAAGCTTGAACGCCCGGCTGAACCAGATTCCGGCCGTCGTGGACAACGGCCTCTTCATCGGCATGACTTCCGCCGTCGTCGCTTCACGGAAGGATGGAAGCATCGAAGTTCTTATGCCCTGAACGGGCAGAAGGAGACCGAGTATCGTGAACCGTTTGAAGCAAGCCGTTGTCCCTGTTGTTTTTCTCAGCTTGCTTGTTGCGGGCTGCTGCTGGTATCTGCTCCTCTCCTACCGCTCGATTGACGGACAAGCTCCGGAAGCGGTGCAAGGGGTATTGGATCTGACGGAGTGGAACCGGGAGGGTCAGAGCATCGTTCCTCTGAATGGGCAGTGGGAGTTCTACGAGGGCAGGCTGCTGGAGCCGAAGGACTTCATGGAGGCGAACGCGGCCGGCGGAGCCGCTTCGAGCTTGACCGGCTACGAGGACGTTCCGTCCGCGTGGGAGGTCGGCGGCGAAGCGGGCGAGCCGTCTTCCTTCGGCTATGGAACCTATCGCCTCACGATCCGGCTTCCGGCTTCGGGCGACGGCAGATACGGGATAATCGTCAACAATGTGAAGACGGCCCATCGGCTGTTCGCGGACGGCGCGGAGATCGGCTCGGGGGGCATCCCCGGCGCGGGCCGGACGAGCACGGAAGCGGCAAACCTCCCTTATGCAAGCTATCTGGAGGCAAGCGGCGGCAAGCTTCAGATCGTGCTTCAAGTGGCCAATTACGATTACACGACCGGCGGAATTACGCACCCGATCTACTTCGGCGAACAGAAGGCGATCGCCGGCTACCGGGACAAGACGGTTGCGCTGGATGCTGTAACCGGCTTCATTATACTGCTGCTCGGCGCTTATATGATCGTGCTCTATCGGATGCGATCGGGCAATCAGGACGCGCTGCTCTGGTTCGGGCTGACGTGCATCGCGAACTTCGTCTATCTGATGACGCACGGGGACAAGCTGTTCGGTCTGATGTTCCCGGATATGTCTTACATAGCGTTTACGAAGCTGCAGTTCCTCTCGGGACTTGCCTCGGAATACAGCTTGCTCATGTATACGCGGCTCTCCTTCCCCCGCTATGCGCAGCGGTGGATCGTGCGGACGTTCGAAGCGGAGCTGGCGGTTCGTCTTCTCGTCATTCTCGCCGCTCCGTCCGCCGTATTCAGCTCCTGGGATTGGCTGTATTACTTGCTCAGCTTCGCGCTCATGTTCTATTGCATGGGAATTATGGGCAGAAGCGCCGTTCGCCGCGATGAAGGCGCGCTGTACATGGCGCTCAGCGCCTTGTTCATCTTCCTCATCAACCTCGGCTCGTTCCTGTACAACGGCGGAGCGATGGCGGCTTACTCCCTGCAGCCGATCTCCTTCGTCGGCTTTATGCTCTGCCAGCTTCTGTTCCTGTCGCGACGGTTCACCCGGGCGTTCACGACGGTGGAGCGGCTGTCCGAGAAGCTAAAATCTCTCGACAAGCTGAAGGACGAATTCATGGCGAATACGTCCCATGAGCTGCGCACGCCGCTTCACGCCATGATCAACATCGCCCAATCGATGCTGGACGGGGCAGCCGGGAAGATGAGCTCCGTCCAAGGGCACAACCTGTCCCTCATCGTCAATTCGGGCCGTCGCATGTCTCATCTCGTCGGCGACATTCTGGATTTCTCGAAGCTGAACAACGGAGAGATCGTTCTGCGCGCGGACTCCGTCGATCTGAAGGCGCTCGTCAAGGTCGTGCTGGAGATGCACGCCGTCAGTTCCAATCTTCGGGTCCGCCCGATCGACCGGCTGCCGGATACGCTGCCAAGGGTCCGGGGGGACGAGGATCGGCTGACGCAAATCTTGCACAACCTGATCGGCAACGCATTCAAGTTTACGTCGGAGGGGGAGGTCGCCGTCTCCGCCTCGGCGAGGAACGGATGGGTGGCCGTCACTGTCTCGGATACGGGAGTCGGCATCCCGCAGGACCGGCAGGAGGCGGTCTTCGAGTCGTTCGAGCAGGCGGACAGCTCGATCGCGAGAGACTACGGCGGCATGGGCCTGGGGCTTAGCGTGACGAAGAAGCTGGTCGAGCTGCACGGAGGATCGATATCCGTCCGTTCGCAGCCGGGGGAGGGCGCCGCCTTCACCTTTACGCTTCCGATCGCATCTCCGCTCACTTCCCCGACCGCATCCCCGGCTGCATCCCCGACCATCTCATCGGCCGCCTCCCCGGCTGCCTCCCCGGCTGCCGAATATGTGGCGGCGGCCTTGGAGAGATCGGAGGCGGCGACGGTGCCGGACGGCCGGCAGCCGGAGCGGCAGGACGCCGCGCCGCGCGTCTTGGCTCGGCATCCGCAGACGATTCTGGTCGTCGACGACGATGCCGCGAATCGCCAGGTGTTGATCAATCTGCTCACGATGGAGAGCTATTCGGTGCTGACGGCCTGCGGCGGCGAAGAGGCGCTGCAGCTTCTGGAGGAGCGCAAGGACGTCGAGCTCGTCGTCCTGGACCTCATGATGCCGCGGATGAGCGGCTACGAGGTGTGCCGGGCGATCCGCACGCGCTACTCGCTGTCGGAGCTTCCGGTGCTCATTCTGACGGCGCGCAGCCGGATGGAGGATCGCCTGCTCGGCTTCGAAGCGGGGGCGAACGATTACTTGGGCAAGCCCGTCGAAGCCGAGGAGCTGAAGGCGCGGGTGCGCACGCTGCTGGAGATGAAGAGCTCGGCACGGGAGCTTGTTCGTTCGGAGCTCGACTTCCTGCGCGCGCAGATCAAGCCGCACTTCCTGTTCAACGCGCTTAATGCCGTCCTCTCGGCAAGCTACACGGACGTCGAGCGATCCCGGGAGATGCTGGGCCGGCTGAGCCAGTTCCTGCGCGGCAGCTTCGACTTCGACAGCCGGGAGGAGCTCATTCCGTTCGCGAAGGAGCTCGAGCAGACGAAGTCCTATCTCTTCATCGAACAGGCCCGCTTCGGCGAGCGGCTGAAGCTGGAGTTCGACATCGAGGATGGCCTGGACGCGCTCGTTCCGCCGCTGATCGTGCAGCCGATCGTGGAGAACGCGGTCCGACACGGCGCAACGAAGCGGCTGTCCGGCGGAACCGTGTCCATCGTCGCGAGAAGCGAGGGGGCGGGAGGCATCGTCGTCGAGGTGGCGGACAATGGGCCGGGAATGCCGCAGGCGGAGGAAGCCGGAGGGGACGAGGCCGGAGATAACGCTGCCGGGATGAACGATGCCGGTGCGGAAGGTGCCCGCCTCCGCCGGACCGGCGTCGGCCTGGCGAACGTGCGGCGCCGGCTGCGGACGCTCTACGGGACGGAGCTGGAGATCGACAGTGCGAGCGGGCAAGGAACGAAGATCACGCTCCGAATCGGAGCCGCCTTGTCCAGGCTGCGCGAAGAAGGGGAATAGCCTGCATTGTCGAACAAGTAAGGTATTGTCGAACTATTGTCGGAGAAGCAAGGAAAGGCTCGTACGAGGACAACGATCGGGAGGAGCGCAGGCATGCTGTTCGTGTGGATCGCATTATGGGCCGTCGCGGCGTTTATGCTGCTTGCCGACCGGCGTTCGGCGGACCTGCGCCGGCTCGGCGGAGTCGCCTTCTTCGGCGGCACGGGAGCTCTCGCAGCCGTTCTCGACGGCCGCTTCCTGCCGTATCTGGACGGTCTGGGGCGGTACGAGAGCTGGGGCCGGCTGCTCTATCACGTTCAAGCGGCTTCTTCCGTCTCCTCCTACTATGGAGTTCCGTACTTCTTCCTGCTGTTCGCGATCTCCTATCGCGGGCGGGCGCTCTCCCGGAGGCTGTCGATCGCCGTTCCGCTTCTGCTGCTCGCGCCGATCGTCTATTGCGTGCTGTTCACGCCGGGCTACACCGAGAGGATGCCCATCTCGTATACGATTGCCGTCTGGTGGGCGGTGCCGTATATCGCAGTCGGAGTCGTCCTTGTCCTGATGCGCAAGCCCCGCCATGCCGCATGGTCGTCCGGCTACTGGATCGTCTGCTTATCCGTGCTGCCCCCGGTCGTCTTCTTCGCGGTGATGAACTTCGTCCTGCCCAGCCTCGGGATGATGCGGATGTGGGTGTACAACACCTGGTTCGTCGGCCTTGGCGTCGCCGCGTTCGTGCTCGGCTTGTTCACGTACGGCTTCATGGGGCTGAGCGTGCTCGTGGAGAGGCGGCGGCTCGATTCCGCGATGCGGGTCGTGACGTCGGGGACGGCGATTCTGAACCATGCGATCAAGAACGATGCGGGCAAGATCAAGCTCTTCGGGGAGAAAATGAAAGCCTACGCACAGAGCACCTCCCAGCCGGATCTGCTCGAGGATATCGAGACGGTGCTGCGTGCATCGAGCCATATGCAGGAGATGATCTCCCGCGTGCACCGCCGGACGGAGGAGCTCGTGCTGCGGCCGGGCGAAGCCGATCTCGGGGAGCTGGTCAAGGCAGCGGCGGCGACGGTCGTCCCGCGGCTTGGCCGGACGAGGTTGGCCGTCGAAGCGGAAGAAGGCTGGCGCTGCCGGCTGGACGCGGCGCAGGTGGCCGAGGCGTTGAACAACGTGTTGTCGAACGCAATCGAAGCGCTGAACGGGGAAGGGGCGCTGACCGTGAGGCTCGCGGCGACGAAGCGGGAACTGATCGTCGAGGTGCGGGACACGGGGCCGGGGATGGACCGGGCGCAGGCGCGGCGGGCGCTGGAGCCGTTCTACACGACCCGCGGCGGAGCGGCCAACTTCGGGCTTGGGCTGCCGTATGCCTATCACGTCATGCGCAAGCACGGCGGTTCGCTTCATCTCGACAGCCGCCCCGGCAAGGGGACGGCGGTGTACCTGAGTCTGCCGAAGAAGGCGGCGAAGGCGGTGAAGGCTGCGGCAACGGGGAAAATCGGGCATTCAGCAGCCGGAGGAGGCGAGAGGGTTGGAGCGCATCAAGGTATGGATCGTCGAGGATGACCGGGATTGGCTTCGAGGGCTGACGGCCTATCTGAGCCGGGAGAGCGACCTTGCGGTCGTCTATTCGTCCGGAGACCCGGCGGCCGTTCGGGAGGCGCTGGAAGGCGGCAGCCCGGCGGCGGACGTCGTTCTTATGGACATCATGCTGGACGGCGTCCCCGAAGGAATCCGGCTGGCGGAGGAAGCGGCGCTCGCGACCGGAGCGCGGGTCGTCATGCTCACCTCGATGGAGGAGAAGGAACTCATTCTCCGTTCGTTCCAGGCGGGGGCGATCGACTACCAGATCAAGAGCGACTTCGAGTCGCTGCCTGCGGCGGTGCGGGCGGCCGCGAGCCACCAGTCGCCGATCAGCCCGGCCGCCGCGGAGCGGATGCGCGAGGAATTCCGCCGGCTGAAGGGGATCGAGCGGGAGTTCGAGGCCAAGAAGCTGCGCGACCTCATCACGCCGTCGGAGCTGGAGCTGCTCGAGCTGATCGACGAGGGCTATTCGCAGTCGCAGATCGCCGAGAAGCGGTTCCTGTCGCTGCGCACGGTCAAGAACCACGTCGGCAACATTCTGCGGAAGCTGAAGACGGGTTCCTCCAAGGAAGCGGCGCAGCAGGCGAAGGAGATGGGCTTGTTCGAGCGTTCCGGCGAGGAGAAGCGGGACGGAGATTAACGGTGTTACAATTTTGCGGCATTAGACGTTTAAGTGGTTAGAGACCGGTGAATGCTAGGCGCGAAGGAATGGTACCAGGCGAAGATGGTACTATTTTTTTTGCGTCTTTTTTCTAAAATAAGGGTTGTAAACAGCAGTGCGATTAACGAAGCGAGGGGGCGGAAGCGCGATGGAATTCCAGGCTTATCATGCGGCGCATTGGGCGGCTCTGGCCGCGGCGGTTGTCGCGATTGCGGCGATCGTCGCGTTCCGGGCGTGGCTTCGGAAGCCGAGAGCGGGGCGCGCCCTCAAGCGGGGAATCGTGCTGACGCTCGTCGGCAGCGAGCTGGCTCTGCAGGTGTCGTACGGCCTGTCGGGCGGCTGGGGGATCGGGGCTCTCCCCTTCCAGTTGTGCAGCCTGATGCTCTGGTTCTCGGTCGCGCTGCTGCTGACCGGAAGCCGAAGGCTCTACGAGGCGACGTTCTTCCTCGGCATCCTCGGCGCTCTGCAGGCGCTGCTGACTCCGGATCTGAGGCAGAGCTTCCCGGACTTCCGCTACTTCCACTTCTTCGCCGCCCACATCGCCATCGTGGCGGCAAGCGTCTACATGACCGCCGTCGAGCGGTACCGGCCGACGATCGGCGCCGCGCTGCGGGCGGTGCTCTGGCTGAACCTGCTGGCGATCCCGGCCGCGATCGCGAATGCGCTGGCGGGAACGAACTTCATGTTCCTCGCCCGCAAGCCGGCCGGCGGCTCGCTGCTCGACCTGCTCGGGCCGTGGCCGTGGTACATCGTCCAGCTTGAGCTTGTCGCCGTCCTGATGTGTCTGGCGCTGTATGGAATTGTAAGGGCGATCGACCGGATCGCCGGTGTCCCATCCCATTCGGAAGAGGTCGAACGATCATGAATCAGAAGATGCTAAGCAAGCATTGGACGTCGCTGCTCGGAGTGCTGCTCGTGCTGGCCGCGGCGATTACGTTGTTCCGCTACACGATCGATCAAGGCTGGCTGACCGATACGCTCAAGATCGGCATCGGGCTGCTGAGCGGAGCGGGCATCGCGCTCGGGGGCTACGCCTGGGTGCTGAAGAACCGCAACCAACTCGTCGGCGAGCTCGGCATCGGTCTCGGCACGTCGATCCTGTACGCGACGTTCTCGTTCGCAGGCATCTATTACGGCCTGTGGACGCCGATGACCGTGCTGCTCGGCATGACGGCAATCACGGTGCTGCTCGTGCTGTTCTCGCTGCGCCGTGATTCCCGGCTGCTGATGAACATCGCACTGGCCGGAGCGCTCCTGTCGCCGATGATGATGCGTCCGGAGACGGATCAGGTGTTCACCTTGTTCCTCTATCTGCTTATCGTGAACGCCGCGTTCTTCTTCCTCAGCATCTACAAGAAGTGGACGGAGCTGCGCGTCGTCGCCTTCTTCGGAACGTGGACCTTGTATGCGGTATACTTCCTTGCGTTCGACCCGGGGATGGAAGGGCTGTGGAGCAAGCCGATCCGCTACGCGATCGCCGCGTTCGTCTTCTACCTGGCGGGCTTCCTGGTCGCCTCCTGGAAGAACGGCCGCTGCTTCGACGGCGCGAACCTCTACCTCAGCCTGGTCAATGGCGTCGGCTTCGGCTGCTGGGCGCTCCTGATCTGGGACGGCGACGTGCCGTACGGCGTGACGTTGACCGCGATCGGCCTCTTGTATGCTGCGGCCGGACTGCTCGTTCATCGCCTCTCCGGCAGCTTCGCCGCCTATGCCGCGAGCCATGCCGGAGGCGGGGCGCTGCTTCTGCTCATCGCGCTTGCTCAGCTTGGCAACGGCTGGGAAGCGAAGCCGCTCATTAACACATACCTGTGGATCGGCATTGCGCTTGCCGCCGCCGTAATCGGCCGGCTCAAGAACTGGCCGCTCGGGGAAGGGGCGGCCGTCATCGTCTGGTTCGCGGTCGGCATCTACTGGTTCGCGGTGACATGGGATACCCCGCGCGGCGATTGGTTCGGCGTCTACGTGCCGTTCCTGAACGGCGGCGCGCTCGCCTGGATGCTGCTCGCGGCGATGGGCTTCTACTTCTCGGCCCGCGCGGCTTCCGGCCCGCTGCCGGACGGCCGGGGCCAAGGCACGTCGCACCTGTTCGCGATTCTCTCCCATGCGGTTGTCGGCGGCTTGCTGACGCTGCAGATCGTCAACGTGTACGATATCTACGCCCCGGAAGCGGGCGACACGGCGAAGCAGCTTGCGCTGTCGATCAGTTGGGGCGTGTACGCGCTGCTGCTCACGCTGTGGGGCTCATACCGGAAGCAAGCGGTGTTCCGCTGGTTCGGCTCGTTTATTCTCGGAATTGTCGCGCTGAAGGCGATCTTCCTCGATCTGAGCGGAGAGAACGGCCTGTTCAAGGCGGGAGTGCTGCTCGCGCTCGGAGCGATTGCATTCCTGATCAGTTGGGTGAACGGGAGATGGGGAGGGGCGAGCGACGGCAAGCCGGAGGCGGCGGAGCTCAGGGAAATATAACCATCCCGTCATTGAGAGCCGGAGGCCGGCGTGCTATGCTGGGGGCATTCGGGGCGTCGAACGAAGCGCCCGTCAAGAAGAAGGAGCGGTGCGGAAGATGCCAAGAATGAGGCTAAGGCTGCGCACGCTGTGGCTGTTCGGATGGACGCAAGCTCTGTGCTGCTTGTTTCCGGTTGTGATTTTCTCGGCGATGGCCGTTACCAAGGTTGTGGACGTTCCGTTTATCCACCGGTACGATCTCATTCTGCTCATCTGCGTGGCGATGCAGGTCGCGATGGTTGCCTTCAAGCTGGAGACGACGGATGAGCTCAAGGTCATCACGATGTTCCACTTGATCGGCCTCGGCCTGGAGCTGTTCAAGGTGAATATGGGGTCCTGGTCGTATCCGGAGGAGGCGTGGACCAAGCTGGGCGGGGTGCCGCTGTACAGCGGCTTCATGTACGCGAGCGTGGCGAGCTACATCTGCCAGGCGTGGCGGCGCTTCGACCTCAGGTTCGACAACTGGCCGAAGGCGATCCGGGCGGTCGGGATCGCAGTCGTCATCTATGCCAACTTCTTCACCCACCACTACGTTCCGGATTTACGCTGGCTGATCTTCGCAGGGCTTCTGGTTGTTTTCTACCGGACGGTTGTTCGCTTCAAGGTCGGGGGGCGGACGCTGCGGATGCACGCCCTCGTCTCCTATGCGCTCATCGCGTTCTTCATCTGGCTGGCGGAGAACATCTCGACGTTCCTCGGGGCGTGGACGTACCCGAATCAGGAGAGGCATTGGAACGTTGTGCACTGGGGGAAGCTGAGCTCGTGGTTCCTGCTCGTCATCATCAGCATCATTATCGTTGTGCAGTTGAAGGACCTCAAGTATCGGGTGCTGCCCCGCGCCGAAGCGCGAGGACAGCGGTGCGAGTCTCGCGAGCCGGTTATGCCAGATAACGCTCCTTGACGATAAGAAGGTGGTGCAGCTCGTGGCCCGAGATGACGCACGCAAGAGCGCGGGCGGACATCGTCGTGTTGCTGGCCGTTCCCTTGCGCAGCCACGCCTCCTCGGACAGACCGCGCAGCAGCGTCAGCGTCGCCTGGCGCACGGCCGCATAATCGGCTGCCAGCTCCTCGAGCGTGCGGGATGCGAAGTGCTCGCCCGCGACGAACAGCTCCTGATCGAAGCCCGGCAGGGGAGTCGTGTCGCCGCGCGCGATCCGCAGCAGCCGGTAGCTCATGACTCTCTCCGTATCCGCGATATGCCCGAACACCTCCTTGATGCTCCACTTGTCCGGCTCGTACCGATGAAGCGCCTGCTCTTCCGTCAAGCCGCCGATGAACCGCACGGTGTCTTCCCCTTGCCGCTTCAACGCCTCGATCAAGTCCCCTTCCGGAGCCAAGGCAATGTAATGGCCGAAGTGGCCGCCGTACTCGTCTGCTCCCGGTCTTGCTCTCATGGATGGAACCCTCCCGTCATTGGAATTACCTGTAGAATAGGGGGCGGCCCGGACGCTGTCAAATGAATCTTTTCCATCGAATTCGCCGGGCGGAAGAGCGGACGCTTATAAATTATGGCGAATTCGGGCATCTTATCGATCCGGGCATCCCTTCAAATAATCCCAATTGTGACAAATGGCTGTAGACATTCCGTGACAAAGTTGTGACAAAACTGTTGCGCGGACGAGTTCGGGCTTGCGTGGACGGCTGTGGGAATATAACATATAGGATAATGGGAAGCTTATGAATAAAAGGAGGTCGCACCCATGTTCTTGGCGGCGAATGCGGCGGAAGAATCGACGAGCACGTTCACTCCGTTCGACGTTTTCATGGTTATTTTTACGGTATTGCTGGTAATCGGACTCGTTCGTCTGGTTATGTCCAGCGGGAAGAAGAACGTATTCGCGATCGGCTTCACGCTCGTGGCCTTGGTGGTCTTCCTTATCGCGGACGTGAAGATGGTCAGCGGCTGGTAACGAAGCGGGCCTAGCGTATTTTTAAATAAGAGCGGAACGGCAAGCCGGGGGCGATCCCTCGGCTTGTTTGGCGTTGCAGGGGAACGGCTGCAAAATATTTTTGCAATTCTATCATTCCTATGTCCTCAAATCTCTTAAATTATGATAAGTTATTTGATATGCGTCGAATTCCATATATAGGAATATCGACTGAGGAGTGAGAGGAATGGGTTCCGCTTGGAATCGCAAGTGGCTGGTTGGGGGACTCGTCGTCTCGCTGCTGCTCGCCGGGGGCAGCGCGGAGGCCGTCGCACCGGCCAAGGTGGCTCTGGATGCCACTGTCATTAACGGAGAAGTGTACGTGAAGGCGTCTTCGCTGCTCGCGCAGACGGGGGGAACGGGCTCCTACGATGCCGCGACGAAGAAATATACGTATACGGCGCCGGACCCCGTGCCGGCCGTTATCAAGCAAGTATCGCCGTCCGTCGTCGGCATCATCGGCAAGCCGCAGGACGGAAGCGCGTCGAATCGGTTCAGCCTGGCGCACGGCACCGGGGTTATCCTGAAGGCCGACGGCCTGATTCTGACGAACGCCCACGTCGTGAGCGAGATGGACCATATCGTCGTCGTGACGGCGGACGGCAAGGAATACGAAGGGACGCGCAAGTACATGGATTCGTCCAGCGATCTGGCGCTCGTCAAGATCAATGCGACGGGACTGAAGCCGGCCACGTTCGCCGCGACTCCGCTTAAGGTCGAGGTCGGGGAGACCGTTATCGCGATCGGAACGCCCGTCTCCTTCTCGCTGCGGAACACGGCGACGGTTGGCGTCGTCAGCGGCATGAACCGCTCGGTCTCGTCCTATTACAACCTGCTGCAGACCGATGCGGCGATCAATCCGGGCAACAGCGGCGGTCCGCTGGTCAACCTGAAGGGCGAGATCGTCGGGATCAACTCGATGAAGTTCGTGGACGTCGACATCGACAGCATGGGCTTCGCGATTCCGGCCGATACCGTTCAGCACATCGTGAATCAGATCGCCAAGTTCGGCAAGGTGCTGCGGGCGGATCTCGGCGTCGAGCTTGAGGAGAGCTGGGAAGCGGTCGTCGGGCTTCCGACGGAGGAGCCGATGGTCGTGACGTCGGTCGACTCGAAGGAAGCGATCGCGGCCGGCTTCCAGGTCGGCGACGAGCTGTACTCGGTGAACGGCAAGCAGGTATCCACCCTGGTGGAGCTGCACGAGCTGCTTAAGGCGAGCACGCCGGGGCAGACGGCAACGGTCACGGCGCTCTCCGACGGGGATCTCGTGACGCGCAAGGTCGTATTGACGACAAGCTCGGCCAAATAAGAAGGGAGAACACCCAAGTGACGGCATTAAAGAAAATTGCGACATTATTCCCGATTCTGCTATCCCTTGCGCTTCTGCTCGGCCTGACCGCTCCCGCTCTCGCGGCGGACGCGGACAGCGCGAGTGCCGGCGGCGGCATTACGATCAAGCTGAAGGTCGGCAGCACCGAGATGACGGTGAACGGCTCGCCGATTACGATTACGGCTCCGTTCCAGAAGGACGGCACGACGTTCGTTCCGCTCAGCGTCATCACGAAGAGCTTCGGCGCTACGCTGCAGCTTAAGGACAACAAGGTCATTACGCTTGGTTACCTGTCGCACAAGGTCGTTCTGACGATCGGCAGCAAGACCGTGTGGGTGGATGGCGTGAAGTCGACGCTCGTGTCCGCGCCGGTTGTGGTGAAGGGGGTCACGATGGTTCCCCTGCGCGTCGTTGAAGCGTTCGGGGCGAAGGTGACGCCGAACTTCGCGACGAAGGAGATCGTCATTACTGTGGCGACTGCAGCCTCCTCCGGCTCGAGCGGCTCGTCCGGCGTCTCCGGCATCGATTCCGACGCGGGCAAGACGAAGATCGGGGACAGCTACTACGGCTGGACGATGAATTATCCGACGGGCCTGGTGAAGAGCTACCAATCCTCCAATGGGGATTCGCTGGAATTCCGCGATGTCTCGAAGGATTACTACCTGGCCATTCTGGTGGAGGATGAGACGAACGAGCTGTCCGCTTCCGAGATCCGGGAAACGATCGAGACGTACTTCTTCGAGAAGGAGGCTCTCATGAGCTTCGAGCCGGCGACCCAGACGGGCAAGGCATACAGCAAGGCCGTCTCGAAGGACTCAAGCACCGGCTACTTCTATCAATACCGCAGCTACCTGGCGAACGACCGCTTGTACACGATCGTCTTCGGCAAGAAGACGACATCGGCCGCCGATCTGGAGAAGGAAGCCGGCATTCTGGACAGCTTCAAGACGTCGTTCGATCCGAAGGATACGAAGGTGAAGGACCTGACGGCGGTCAAGGACGGGCAGATCTCGTTCGCTCACGAGGAGTTCGGAATGAGCGTGAAGCTGCCGGTCGACTGGTGGCAGGATGAGGACGAGGTGAGCTATCCGTCGTATTATTCCGCCGATCAGGATGCGTATCTGTACACCAAAGTGACGTCCCTCGTCTCGGGGGATACGCTCGAGAAGTGGGCGGACCGCCGCATGGAACGGTTGAAGCAATTGTTCAATACGCCGTACTTCAAGGAGATCGAACGCAAGAACGTGACGTGGAACGGCCAGCCGGCAATCATTCTGAAGATCTCGTACTCCAATGACACGAAGACTTGGTCGGATGAGTACCAATTGTTCTCTCTGACCGGCAAGCATCGCTTCTATGCGGAATATTCGTATTCTCAGAGCAAGAAGGATATATACGAGCCGATGGCCGATCGAATTCTGAATTCGATTCGGATCGATTCGGACGCAATCGAGGACAACATCGGCTACATCGAAGATACGACCGACTTGTTCGATGCGACGGCCACGACAACGAAGACGAGCAAGAAGTACGGCTACAGCCTGGCGCTGCCGCGCCATTGGACGGGTATCTCCAAGGACTTCGAGAGCGATTTCGTGCAGTATTCGGACTTCGGCTCTTCCTTTGCCCTCGGCATCATTGAACAGCCTTCGGCATCCGTGAGCCAGATCGCGCAGATCTATATGCAGCAGCAGCAGCAGCAGGAGTCGGTTACGGGCTTCAAGCAGCTCGAGTACGGCAGCACGACCGTTGCCGGCCAGTCTGCGACCCGGATCGTGTATGAGATGGAGTTGAGCGGAGTTCCTTATCGCAACACCGTGACGGTATTCGAGCATGGCGGCAACGTTTATATTCTGCTAACAGCGTATAATGTAGCGAGCGGGACGGCCTACACGATCGATCTGCTGAACAAGGTCGTTCAATCGTTCGCGTTCCAATGATATCGTTCCAATTAAAGTTGTTTCAAGATAGATAACGGGAGTCCGAGTAATCGGTCCGGGGAGGCGCAAGCGGCGCTTCTTCCGGACTTTTCTTTTGTCCCGGTGCTATAGGGTTTGCTATACTAGGGTTAATGATCCGCCGCGCAGGCGGAATGGAGGTACGGAAGCTAATGACGGATACAGCCGGAATACGGCGTGAAGATATCGAATTGCTCGCTCCGGCGGGCGATTGGGAATGCATGAGGGCGGCGGTGGCGAATGGCGCGAACGCGGTCTTCTTCGGCGTGGAGAAGTTCAACGCGCGGGCGCGGGCGAACAACTTCAAGATGGCGGAGCTGCCGGAGATCATGCGGTTCCTGCACCGCTACGGGGTCAAGGGGTTCCTGACGTTCAACATTCTTGTGTTCGAGGACGAGCTGCGCGATGCGCGAATTCTCGTGGACGCCTGCATCGAAGCCGGGGTGGACGCGGTGATCGTTCAAGACCTCGGCCTGGTGAAAATGATCCGCGAGATGTCGCCGGACTTCCCGATCCACGGTTCGACGCAGATGACAATCACTTCTCCGGAGGCGGTCGAGTTCACGAAGCCGTTCGGCCTGGAGAGAGTCGTGCTCGGCCGGGAGAACAACCTGAAGCAGATCCGGAAGATCGGGGAGCAGGCGAAGCTTCCGATGGAGGTGTTCGTGCACGGTGCGCTGTGCGTCTCATACTCGGGTCAGTGCCTCACGTCGGAAGTATGGGGCGGCCGCTCCGCCAATCGCGGCGAATGCGCGCAGGCGTGCCGCCTGCCTTACGATCTGATGGTCGACGGCGTTCACAAGCCGATGGGCGACATCGCCTACCTGCTGTCGCCGAAGGATCTCGCGGCGATCGACCTGGTGCCGGAGCTCATCGAGGCGGGCGTCACCTCGTTCAAGATCGAGGGCCGGCTGAAGAGCCCTGAGTACGTCGCCAACGTCGTGAGCAAGTACCGCAGGGCGATCGACAAGTACTTCGCCGGGGACGACGAGGGACCGACGGAGGAAGAGGTTCGCGAGCTGCAGCAGAGCTTCTCGCGCGGCTTCACGCACGGCTTCCTGGAAGGCACGAACAACAAGCAGCTCGTCGACGGGACGTTCCCGAAGAGCCGCGGGGTGTACCTTGGGCGCGTCGAGAAGATTATGAAGGACGGCGTGATCTGCTCCATCGAGGCTCCGCTGAAGCGCGGCGACGGCCTCGTGTTCGACGCCGGAGATCCGACGAAGAAGGAAGAGGGCGGCCGCGTGTACGATCTTCGCCGCGGCGGGCTGAAGCTGGACGGCGAAGTGGAGCAAGGCAATCGGATCGAGATCGTGATGGGGCGCAACGACGTCGACTTGACCCGGCTGCACGAAGGCGACCGGATCTGGAAGACGAGCGATCCCGCGCTCGACCGCCGGCTGCGCAGCACGTTCGAGACCGAGAAGCCGTACCGGACGTTCCCGGTCGCGGTTACGGTCGAAGGGCGCGTCGGCGCTGCGCTGCGCACGCTGTGGACCGATCTCGACAAGGGGACGACCGTTGTCGTCTCGTCTTCGATGCCGCTCGAAGAGGCGCAGAAGCGCCCGCTTGGGCAAGAGGTGCTCGAGGAGCAGTTCGGCCGTCTCGGCGGCTCGCTCTACTGGCTGGAGCAGCTCCAGGTGTCGCTGGAAGGCGATGTGATCGTGCCCAAGAGCGAGCTGAACCGGATTCGCCGCGAGGCGGCGGAGCAGCTTGAGCTGCTTCGCGAGCAGCCGCCGCGGTATGCCCGGCTGCCCGGGGCGAGCGTGGCTGCGCCTGCGAGGGCGGCTGCGACCGCGGGGGCGGTTGTATCGGAGGGGCGCGAGTCGGAAGCGGTCGCCGTCGCTTCGCCGCGGATGACGGCGCTGTGCCGCACGCTGGAGCAGGTGAAGGCGGCCGTGCAGACGGATGTCGCGATGATCTACGCCGACTTCGAGTTCATCAAGCAGTTCCCGGATGCGATCGCGATCTGCCGCGAGGCGGGCAAGCCGATCGCGCTGGCGACGCCGCGCATCCACATGCCGGGCGAGAACGGCTACCACCGCAACATCCTGAACCTGAAGCCGGACGCGGTGCTCGTGCGCAATACGGGCGCTCTCTATTATTACCTGAAGGAACGAGCCGCTCGACAGTTGGATGGAAGGCCGGGGGAGAAGCACCCGACGCTGATCGGCGACTTCTCGCTGAACGTCTCGAACCACAAGACGGTCGAGCTGTTCCGCGACGTCGGCCTCGACTGGGTGACGCCTTCCTACGATCTGAACATCCAGCAGATGGTCGACATGCTGCGGCTGGCCGACACGTCGCGCCTCGAGCTTGTTCTGCATCAGCACATGCCGATGTTCCATACCGAGCATTGCGTCTATTGCACGTTCATGAGCGAAGGAACGAACTTCACGAACTGCGGCCGCCCGTGCGAAGAGTCGCGTGCATCGCTGCAGGATCGGATCGGCATGAACCACCCGGTGCGCGTCGACGAAGGCTGCCGCAACACGGTATACAACGCGATCGAGCAATCCGGCGCTGAATACGTGACGAACTTCCTGGAGCTCGGAGTCCCGTCGTACCGCATCGAATTCCTCGAGGAGACGGGCGAGAAGGTGCATGAGGTGCTCCAGCTGTATCGCGACGCGCTGGAGGGCCGAGTGACCGGAACCGAGGTGTGGAAGAAGCTCAAGGCGACGAACCAGCTCGGCGTCACCCGCGGCCAACTGGTGAAGTGAAGAATGGATTGGTAAATTGAAGAAGCGGACAGGTAAAGTGAGGAACCGGATGTGACATTCGCCGAACTCCGTCATAAGCTGTAACACAGTCGAGCTTAGCGGGGAGGCGTTCGCGATCCAATCATCGAAGAAGGAAGTCGCCATAAGCGCGTCCGTTCCCCTGCTCCGTCAGGGACGGGTTCGCATCGTGGCGCAGAAGAATCTTGGCGTTCACGGCGAAGGGAAGGTCCGCAGGCAGCGGCGTGTGCCAACTGGGCAAGGAGGCTCCGCGGGGAGCGGGCCGGGGGCGGGAACGCTCGCCAGAGGCATATCCGCAGCAGGAAAATCCGGGAAGAGCATCCCTGCGAGAAGCAGGGCGGCGAAGGGATTATCCGCGACTGGCGGAGCTTCGAGAAGCGTGTCCGGGAAAGGCCGGGCGGCGAAAAGCCTGTCCGCAAGAAGCGGCGCGAAGGGCGGCTCCGCGAAGAAGAAGGCTCGCAGGAGGCTGAGGCCGCGTGTTCGTCGGCGGGCGCAACGGCGGCAATTCGCGCTGCCGCCGCATATTCGGGAAGCCCAGCGGCAGCAGGGCTTCCAGGACGCCTACGAGCCCAATTATCAGAAGGGCTTCGCCGAAGGCTTGGAGGAAGGGCGGCAGCGGCTGAACGGACTTGTTTAAGCCGAGAGCCCGAGAATAACGGTATGGAACATCGTGCATGGAGAGATTCCCGGCCCATTTGGGCCGGGATTTTTTTGTGCGGCTGTCCGCTGCCGGAAGCCGAAGCTGCCCGCGCCTCCCCGCATCTCCACACTGGCCACATCGCCCACATCGCCCACATCGCCCACATCGCCCACATCGCCCGCATCGCCCAAACTGCAGATCACCGTCCAAACCGTCCAAACCGTCCAAACCGTCCAAACCGTCCAAACCGTCCAAACCGTCCAAACCACCCAAACCTGCTCGCCAGCCATCACTGAACACTAATCACCTATCAACCACCAACGACCCGCCGATTATCCCCCTGCCGGCCACCAACTAACCACCACATGCCAGATCGCCGACCGCCGGCCTGCAGATCACCCGCCCGCACCCCGCCGACCACCAACCAGTTCTCCACCGAAGCCGCTGGCCCCCGATTTTATATGAAAAATCACATTGGCGCTGCCCGAAACCAGGCACTTTGGGCGATTCTATGTGAAAAATAGCATACATGGCGAAAATTCCGGCTCGAGGCGCCGGATGTATGCTAAAAACCGCATAAAACGCTGCGATTCCCTGTAAATTGAAGCCGACGAATGTGAAAAATCGCATAAAATCGCAAAACGAAACGGCGCAGAAGGCGCGTGAGATGAGCAAAATCAATACACCACGTGCCAATCGCCGACCGCCGGCCTGCAGATCACCCGCCCGCACCCCGCCGATCACCAACCAACTACCACATGCCAATCGCCGATTGCCTGCCTGCAGATCACACCCGCCCACACCCCGCCGACCACCAACCAACAAACCAACCACCAATCCTCCACCGAAGCCGCTGGCCCGATTTTATGTGAAAAATCACATTGGCGCTGCCCGAAACCAGGCACTTTGGGCGATTCTATGTGAAAAATAGCATACATGGAGAAAATTCCGGCTCGAGGCGCCGGATGTATGCTAAAAACCGCATAAAACGCTGCGATTCCCTGTAAATTGAAGCCGACGAATGTGAAAAATCGCATAAAATCGCAAAACGCAACGGAGCAGAAGGTGCGCTGAGATGAGCAAAATCAATAATGGTTGTTCGCGGACGGGCAACTGACCATGCCTATTAGGGCTGGCCATCATATAGTAACAACGGAAGATGGCAGGCGTCGGCATGCGGCCGTGCGACCCGGGAGAAAGGTGGAGGGGACGAAGATGGCGATTCGCAAAACAAGACGTTCCCGATCGACGAATCCCTACGATGAAGGCTACCTGCAAGGGGCCGCTCAGGGAACGAACGACGGGAGATGGCAAGGGCTGTGCGAAGCGATTCTGCAGGCGACGTCGACGCCCGCGCAGAGGCGGCCGTACCATATTCTCTATGTGGCCTCGGGCAAGGGGCTGCCCTACAGCCCGATCGACGAAGGAATCGTCGCGGCGCTGGCGGAGCTCGCGGAGAGAACGACAACGATGCAGCCGACCGATCCGGTCGTGCCCGTCGCGCTCTCCGAACGGCCGGACCTGGTGCTTGTGCTGGACGGAACCAGCTTCGCGGCCGACAATGTGCAACTGCTGAGGATGCACGGCATCCGGACGGCACTCTGGCTGACGGACGATCCGTATTACATGAACTTCACCTCCGCTTACGCCCCCTTGTTCGACTATGTGTTCACGCCGGAGCGCAACTGCGTGTCGGTCTATCAGCAATTGGGGGCCGCTCAAGTGTTCAATCTCCCGCTCGGCGTCCACCCGAACTCCTTCCGGCCGCAGAAGACGCGGCTGGAGAGCCGGGGAGATATCTGCTTCATCGGGAGCGCGTACCGCAATCGGCTCGAGCTGCTCCGCGCAATTCTGCCCGCGCTGACTCACCGCAAGCTGCATCTCTCGGGCTTCTGGTGGGAGCAGCTCGAGCTGCCCGCTTCATTCTCGGGCACGTTCGAGCCGGGCAAATGGATGGAGCCGCCCGAGACGGCGATGAACTACAGCGCCCACCGAATCTCGCTTAATATTCATCGGCCGCCCGACGAAGAGCACAACGAGAGCGATCTGATTCTGCCCGCGGTATCGCCGAACCCGCGGACGTTCGAGATCTCGGCTTGCGGGACGCTGCAGATCGTGGATGCCCGGGACGATATCGGCAGCTACTACGTGCCCGGCGAGGAGATCGTCACGTACCGCAGCGTCGAGGAGTTGCTCGGCAAGCTCGATTACTACTTGACGCACGAGGAGGAGCGGCAGCAGATCGCCTGGCGGGCGCTTCTGCGCACGATGAGAGATCATACGTACGTCGCCCGGGTAGCGCGATTGCTCGATTCGGTACAGCTCGGGTAACTGCGGCGATTCGTTGGCCGGAGAAGAATGGGGAGAGTCAAGGCGTTGCGGCTTGGCTCTCTTTTTTTGCGGCTATGCGGGCATAGCTCCGCTGGAATGAGAATCGTTAAGGAGCCGAAGAGTTAACGCTTGGATAACATAACTCGACAGCTTCGGCGACTTGACGGTGCTACAATTTGTCTATGATTTTCCCTCGGCAGGGAGAGGGGAATCGCCTTAAATCAAGATTAGGTTCCATAATTGTCGCAATTCGGGAGTTTTTCATCTACAATAACAAGTGTGAAAGAGGAGGCGGCCGCATGAAGCTGGCGGTTGTGGGCATGAGTATCGCAGGCTTGGTGACAGGAGCGGGCTTTGCGGAGCTCGGGCACGAAGTGGAATGTTACGATGACGATTCTCTTCTTATCGAACGATTGGCCAGCGGCGCTGTCGATAGCAAGGAACCCGGGCTCCAGGCGCTGATCGCCCGGAACGCGAAGGCGGAGAGGCTGAAGTTCCGCGGCTGGCAGGAGCTGCCGGAGAGTGCGGCGGAAGTGATTTTCTTAACGGAAGGGACTCCTTCGGGGGAGGATGGCAATCCGCAGCTCGGCCGGCTCTGGACGTTCGTGGACAGGCTCCCGGCTGGGCAGAAGCGCTGCAGGCGGATCGTCGTCATTCGCAGCTCGGTTCCCGTCGGGACGGCGGATCGGCTGGAGAACCGCCTGCGCCGGCGGCTGCCGGAGCTAGGCGAGGTCGCCGTAGCATCCGTTCCGGACTTCGCCAGGGAAGGCTCGGCCGTCCGCGACTTCTTCGAGCCGTCGCAGATTGTAATCGGTGCCAGCGACGAAGCGACGGAGCAGCAGCTTCGCTCGCTCCACAGCCGCCTGGCGGCGCCGATTCTGACGATGGATCGGCGGAGCGCGGAGCTCGGCAAGATGGCCGTGAACGGATTCCTCGCGGTGAAGCTGGCTTACGCGAACGAGATGGCGGCCTTGTCCGAGCAGACCGGAGCCGACTATGCGGCGGTCGAGCGAATGCTCGGACTCGATCCGCGGATCGGCTCCTATTATCTGGGAGCCGGGCTTGGCTTCGGCGGCCCCCATCTGCCCAAGGATGCGCGTGCTCTTGTGCGGACGGCGGAGGGAGCGGGCGCTCCGCAGACGCTGCTCGCCGCGGCGATGCGGGCCAATGCGGCGCTGCCGCTGCGGATGGTCCGCAAGCTGGAGGCTGCGCTGTCCGGCCCGTCCCGCCGCCGGATCGCCTTGCTTGGCCTCGCCTATAAGGCGGGCAGCGCCGAGATGAGCGAGGCGCCTTCGGTGCGCCTCGCCGCGGAGCTGCTCCGCCGCCATCCCGGCATCCAGCTCGCCGCGTACGACCCGGCGGCCGGGGAAGCGGCCCGCCAGGCGCTCCCGGGCGCCGTGCAGCTGTGCGACTCGGCGGAAGAAGCTCTGTGCGGCTCGGATGCGGCGATTCTAGTGACCGATTGGCCGGAGTTCCGCTGCCTGACGGCGGAGCAGTTCAAGCGCTGGATGAAGCGTCCGATCGTGCTGGACGGAAGGAACGCGCTGAATGCGGACTTGCTTAATGCGCAAGGAGTCGTCTGCATCGGAGCGGGGCGACTGCCCGATTCGCGGGGAGCGTTCGCGGGAATGTCGACGGCTGCGGATGCGCTGCCCAGGGCGACGAATGAACCTACAGGATAAGGATAGAAAGGGTGCAGGGCTTCATGAAGATTCGCAAAGCGATTATCCCGGCGGCAGGGCTCGGAACGAGATTCCTGCCGGCGACCAAGGCGATGCCGAAGGAGATGCTCCCGATCATCGACAAGCCGGCGATTCAGTATATTGTCGAAGAAGCCGTCGCGTCGGGAATTGAGGATATTCTGATCGTGACGGGCAAGGGCAAGCGGGCGATCGAGGATCACTTCGACAGCTCGTTCGAGCTGGAGCAGAACCTGCTCACGAAGGGCAAGTACGATCTGCTGTCCGAGGTGCAGAAGGCGTCCGACCTGACGGACATTCACTATATCCGCCAGAAGGAGCCGAAGGGGCTCGGGCACGCGATCTGGTGCGCCCGCAAGTTCATCGGCAACGAGCCGTTCGCCGTGCTGCTCGGAGACGATATCGTGCAATCCGATCATGATCCCTGCCTCAAGCAGATGATCGATGTGTTCGGCCAGGTGCAGAGCAGCGTGCTTGCGGTCAAGCGCGTTCCGCAGAGCGAAGTGTCCCGCTACGGGATCGTCGATCCGGCGGAAGGAGAAGATCTCGGCTCCTCCTTGCTGCGGGTGCGGGGAGTCGTCGAGAAGCCGGCTCCGGAGCGCGCGCCGTCCAACATCGCCATTATGGGCCGCTACATTCTGACTCCGGCGATCTTCGATCTGCTCGAGACGCAGAATACCGGCGCGGGCGGCGAGATTCAACTGACGGACGCGATCTTCCGCTTGCTCGGCCAGGAGCCGATCTACGCTTACGCCTTCGAGGGAGCTCGCTACGATACCGGCGAGAAGCTCGGCTATCTGAAGACGATCATCGACTTCGCGCTGAACCGGCCGGACCTCGGGGAGGATGTGCGGGCGTACCTGCTCGAGAAGCTGCGGAGCGACCTCGCCCTGAAGCCTTGATCGACTAACGAATCCAAGCATGAAGCCCATGCCGCTTGATTCTCGCTATGCGAGTACGGGCGGCTTTTCCTATTCGTCGAATTCCTGTAGACTAGGGGTAAACGCCATGGAGGAACGCATGATCGCATCTCCTTCTTTCTATGCCGATTGGCGGCACGTGTTCAAGCTCGATCCGGACCGGACGATTCCGGACGAGGCGCTGGCCGCCGTGTGCCGCTCCGGCACCGACGCCATTCTCGTCGGCGGGTCGAGCGGCGTGACCTACGACAACACGGCGAAGCTGCTCGCCCGCATCCGCAGGCACGATACGCCGTGCGCGCTGGAGCTGACCGATCCGGAGAACGCGGTTCCGGGCTTCGACGGCTACTTTATCCCGATGGTGATGAACGCGCGGGACAAGGACTGGCTGATCGGGCACCAGACGAGCGCGATCGAGGAATTCGGCTTCCTGCTGCCGTGGGAATCGGTCGCGGGCGAAGCCTACATCGTGCTGAACGGGGAGTCGACGGCGGCGCGGGTGTCGGGAGCGGACAGCGCCATTCCCGAGTCCCGGGTCATGGCATACGGCCAATTGGCGGATCGACTGTGGCGCGTGCCGGTCGTATACTTGGAATACAGCGGGACCTTCGGCGACATGTCGCTGACGAGGAAGGTTCGCGGCGGGCTTCGGCAGGCGCGGCTGTTCTACGGCGGAGGCATCCGCACCCTGGAGCAGGCGCGGCAGGCGGGCGAGGCGGCCGACACGGTCGTTGTGGGCAACGTGATCTACGACGATCTGGAGGCGGCGCTGGCAACGGTCGAAGCGGTAAAAATCAGCGCAAAGGAGCAAGACCATGTTTTTTGAACCGGCGAATCCATCCGAGAATCGGCAGGTCAACATAGACGATGCGGTAAACAAGCTGAACCCGAAGCAGAGGGAAGCGGCCGTGGCGACGGAAGGGCCTCTGCTGATCATGGCGGGGGCGGGCAGCGGCAAGACGCGCGTGCTGACGCACCGCATTGCCTATATCATCGCCAAGCGGCTCGCCGCTCCGTGGAGCATCCTGGCGATTACCTTCACGAACAAGGCGGCCCGCGAGATGCAAGAGCGCGTCTCGAAGCTGGTCGGCCCGGGAGGGCGCGACATCTGGGTGAGCACGTTCCACTCGATGTGCGTGCGCATTCTGCGGCGGGACATCGAGCGAATCGGCTTCACCTCGAACTTCAGCATTCTCGATTCGAGCGACCAGTTGTCCGTTATCCGGACGATTATGAAGGAGCAGAATGTCGACACGAAGAAGTTCGAGCCGAAGGCGGTCCAGGCGATGATGAGCGCCGCCAAGAACGAACTCGTCTCTCCTCAGCAGTATGAGTCTCGGATCGGGGATTATTTTCAAACAATTGTGGCCAAGATTTATACTCAGTACCAGAAGCGACTGAAGAGCAACAATTCTCTCGACTTCGACGACCTCATCATGATGACGATCCAACTGTTCAAGGACCAGCCCGAGGTGCTCGAGCATTACCAGAACAAGTTCCGCTACATCCATGTCGACGAATACCAGGATACGAACCGGGCCCAGTATATGCTGTGCCGGATGCTCGCGGACAAGCACCACAACATCTGCGTCGTCGGCGACAGCGACCAGTCGATCTACCGGTGGCGCGGCGCGGACATTACGAACATCCTGAACTTCGAGAAGGATTACCCGGAGGCGACGTCGATCCTGCTCGAGCAGAATTACCGTTCCACCTCCAACATTCTCGAAGCGGCCAACCAGGTCATCAAGAACAACATGGGGCGCAAGGCGAAGAATCTGTGGACGGACCAGGCCGGCGGGGAGAAAATCACGGTTTACCAGGGAGATTCCGAGCATGAGGAAGGGTACTTCGTCGCGAGGCAGATCAAGAGCGGCCGGCAGAGCGGCAAGCGGTACGGCGATCACGCCATTCTCTATCGGACGAACGCGCAGTCCCGGGTGATGGAAGAAATTCTGATCAAGTCGGAGATTCCTTATCAGATCGTAGGAGGCACCAAGTTCTACGACCGCAAGGAGATCAAGGACATTCTCGCTTACTTGCGGCTCATCTCCAATCCGGACGACGATATCAGCTTGAATCGAATCGTCAACGTGCCGAAGCGCGCGCTCGGCGACACGACGATGGCGAAGGTGCAGGAGGAGGCGACCCGGCGGGGCATCTCCATCTACTCGTTGATCAGCGAAGGGGAAGGCATTCTCGGCGACGGAGGGCTGTTCCATGTGGACATTCAGGGGCGGGCGAAGACGGCGCTGTCGGGCTTCCGCTACTTGATCGCGAACCTGACGGCCATGGTGGAGTATCTGTCGGTGACCGAGCTGACGGAGAAGATGCTCGAGATGACCGAGTACCGCATGGAGCTTATTCGGGAGAATACGCTGGAGTCGAAGGCCCGCTTGGAAAATATCGAGGAATTCCTCTCCGTTACGCAGGAATTCGAGAAGCGCAGCGAGGATAAGTCGCTTGTGGCGTTCTTGACCGACCTGGCGCTCATCGCCGATATCGACTCGATGAATAACGAGGAGGGGGCGGACAGCGGCGATGCGGTCGTGCTCATGACGATGCACAGCGCGAAGGGGCTGGAGTTCCCGGTCGTCTTCATCATCGGGATGGAGGAAGGCGTGTTCCCGGGCAGCCGGGCGTTCATGGACAACGACGAGATGGAAGAAGAACGGCGGCTCGCCTATGTCGGCATCACCCGCGCGGAGAAGAAGCTGTTCCTGACGTGCGCCCGAATGCGCCTGCTGTACGGACGCACGAGCAGCAACCTGCCGTCGCGCTTCCTGCAGGAGATCCCGGACGAGCTCAAGGAGCTGTCCGAGGGGCGCGGTGCTGGCGGAGGCTATGGCGGTGGCTATGGGAAAAGCAGCTATGGCGGCGGTTCAGTGGCCGGAGGCGGCAGCGGCTTCGGGGCGAGACCGGGGTACGGCGGCGCGGCCGGCGGAGGGTTCGGCGGCTTCGGCGGCCGGCCTGCCGCAGGGGCCGGAGCCGGAGCCGGGCAGTCTGCGGCGCCTCGCTTCGCGAAGCCGGGAAGCGGCGCTTCGGCGGGCGGCGCGCGGGTCGTCCCGCAGCCGGGTGCGCCTTCGCCTGCGAGCGCCGGCGAAGGCGGCCTGGCGGTCGCCGCGGGCGACAAGGTGCAGCACGCCAAGTGGGGCGTGGGTACGGTCGTCGCGGTGAAGGGAACCGGCAACGACACGGAGCTGACGATTGCGTTCAATGCTCCGATCGGGGTGAAGCGGCTTTTGGCGGCTTTTGCCCCCGTGACGAAGATGTAAGAGGGTCGATTCTTAATCGAAGAGAGGGCCGTGACACATGGCGGATTCGCTGCAACGGATAACGGAGCGGATGGCGGAGCTGGTGAAGGTGCTGAACGAGCACAGTCATCGCTACTATACGGAAGATACGCCGACGATCAGCGACAAGGAGTACGACCTCCTGTACGATGAATTGACGGCGTTGGAAGCGGAGAGCGGAACGACGCTTCCGAATTCGCCAACCCTTCGGGTCGGCGGCGACATCTTGAAGGGCTTCGAGCCCCATCGCCACCTGACGCGCTTATGGAGCCTCGACAAGGCCCAGGACGCGGAAGACCTGGCGGCTTGGGAGGCTCGCGTGAAGAAGCTTGTCGCGGACTACAACGCGAAGAATCCGGAGTCCCCGCTGCCGGACCCGGAATATGTCGTCGAGCTGAAGTTCGACGGCCTGACGCTGAACCTGACGTACCGGGGCGGCCGTCTGGAGCAAGCGTCCACGCGCGGCAACGGCGTCGTCGGCGAAGGCATTCTCGCGCAGGTGAAGACGATTCGCTCGGTGCCGCTGACGATTCCGTTCACGGAAGGAACGGTCGAAGTGCAGGGCGAAGGGATCATGCGCCTGTCCGTCCTGGAGCAATACAACCTGACGGCGGCGGAGCCGCTCAAGAACGCCCGCAACGCGGCGGCGGGAGCCTTGCGCAACCTCGATCCTCGTGTGACCGCTTCCCGGAAGCTCGACGCTTTTTTCTACAATGCGGGTTATACGAACGGAATCGGCTTCCGGGATCACCGGGAGATGATGAACTTTCTGCGCGGGAGCGGCTTCCCGGTCAATCCTTACGTCCGGTACTTCAAGGAGTTCTCGGAGCTGGCTGCGGAGCTGGAGCAGATCGCCGAACGCCGGCACGGCCTCGATTATCTTATCGACGGCGCGGTCGTCAAGATTGTCGACTTCGCGACGCGCGACGCGCTCGGCTATACGGATAAGTTCCCGCGTTGGGCGATCGCCTTCAAGTTCGAGGCCGAAGAGACGACGACGACGCTTGAATCGGTATCCTGGGAAGTTGGCCGCACGGGCAAGATTACGCCTCTCGCGCGAGTCGAGGCGGTTGAGCTGGCCGGGGTCACGGTGCAGAACTGCACGCTGAACAACATCGGAGACATCGAACGGAAGAATCTCAAGCACGGACTCGGAACGAGGGTGTTCATTCGGCGCTCCAATGACGTCATTCCCGAGATTCTCGGGAAAGCGGACGAGTCGGAGGTCGGTCAGGAGATCGTCTATCCGACCGTCTGCCCAGGCTGCGGCTCTCCGCTCGAGATGCGCGGCGCCCATCTGTTCTGCAACAACCGGCTCGGCTGCAAGCCGCAGGTCGTCGGGAAGATCACGCACTTCGCGTCGCGGGATTGCATGGACATCGAGACGTTCAGCGGCAAGACCGCCGAACAGCTGTACGACCAGCTCGGGGTCCGAGATGCGGCCGATCTGTACGATCTGACGCTTGAGCAGTTGGTCGGGCTCGAACGGTTCGGGGAGAAGAAGGCGGCCAATCTGCTCGCGGCGCTCGAGAAGTCGAAGTCTCGCGACCTGGCGTCGTTCCTGAACGCGCTCGGCATTCCGAATACCGGCAAGGCGACGGCGAAGACGCTGTCCGATTATTACGGCGATCTCGACAAGCTGATGGCGGCCGAAGCGGAAGAGCTGACGGCGCTGCCGGATGTGGGCGGCATCGTCGCGGAGAGCATCGCGAGTTTCTTCCGCGATCCGCTTATGCAGGCGAGCATCGCCCGGATGAGAGCGGCCGGCTTGAAGGCGGAAGCGGAGCGTCCGGCCGTGGAGGTCGCGGATGCGAGCCATCCGCTGTTCGGCAAGACGGTCGTGCTGACCGGCACGCTGACGAAGCTGACGCGCGACGAAGCGGCGAAGCGCCTGGAAGCTCTGGGTGCGAAGGTGGCGGGCAGCGTGTCCAAGAAGACGCATCTCGTCATCGCCGGCGAGGCTGCCGGCAGCAAGCTGACGAAGGCGCGGGATCTTGGGGTGGCGGTGCTCGAGGATGAAGACGAGCTGCTGCGATTGCTGGGGATGGAATAGGAGGAAGAGAAGCGGCTTCGGGGGAATGATGTCCCGGGGGCGCTTTTTTATATAGAGAGATGGGGGAGCGACGGGGAGGGGGTGCTTGCTGTGTATGTCCCGTTTGTGTTGCTTAGGGGGCTTCTCCCTGTCGCTCAGGAAGAGCTCGCCGTCCCTTCTCCAGGAGGGATCGGCGGGGAGAGGCGGCTTACTGGTCTTGGACATCCAAGCAGCAACAAGGCCCTTGTCGCTTGGGCGCGGCAAGAGCCTTGGAGTTGTGCTCGGATTGGCGACGGGGATTAGCCGATTAGCTGTGGCCGAGCTTATGGCGCAATTGCTTGTACTGGAAGTAGATCGTGCAGCCGACACAGTAGCCGAGAAGCGCGGCGCCGGCAGCGACCAGAAGGAACGCGGCGAATACGTATCCTGCGATTGTCCACCCCAGCGCGAAGGAGAGCACGGAGACGGTCAGGAAGAGGACGGCGAGCGAATTGTTGAAGCGGGTCAATACCTCCGCCTGCGTCTCGCGCCCCTCGGTACGAAGATAAGGCTTGGCTAGTCGTACGAACAGGTTCCATCGGCCGCCCGTCGCCAAGCCGGCCGCCTCGATCAGCCATAGCGCTGCGAGCAGCCAAGGCTGCCGGAAAGCAAACGCGAGGATGACGAAGAGGACGATTCCGGTCTGGTTCGCTTTAATATAAGGCATGGGATTCTCGCGCATGGAGAACACCTCCGTATAAAAGAAATAAGATTAATACCAACTTAATCTATCGGAATATAAAAGTCAACTGTTTATGGCGTTAATTGCAGGCGTAACAGAGGAGGCTCAGAATGAATTTAATAATGTAAAATAATACCTGTTGCAATGTGCAGTCGATTCATGGTACATTACTTCTCGCGCCGCTGAGGCCGAGCACGAATCGCTTCATAGCGATATGAAGAATATGGATTCTGGATTGAACGTGAAGACGACAAACCGGAAAACATTGAGGGTTGCAATGTCTGGCGGAATGCGGTAAGATAGAATTCCTGCTTCGGACACGAGGCGGACAAGCAAGTCAAACGAATCGATAGATTCGGACCTTGTTCCTTGAAAACTGAACATCGAGCGTAATGAAATCGTCGAGCGGAGCTTCGGTTCTTGCGAGACAAACCAGCAGTACAGAACGAGCCTTCAAGGTTCTTCACAGTTGGACATTTCGACTCTCGGGATTTCCTCACGGAAACCCTGCCGTCGAAAGTCCCTTTATGGAGAGTTTGATCCTGGCTCAGGACGAACGCTGGCGGCGTGCCTAATACATGCAAGTCGAGCGGA